>CAVQCL010000010.1:0-196828 GCA_963710935.1 uncultured Alphaproteobacteria bacterium
CATCGGTGACCGCCTGCTTGAACGCTTCGGCCGAAGTGACTGGATCGAGCGGCAGCGCCAGGATCACATTCGGCTTGACGGCCAGCGCCGTCTCGATGTCGCTGCGCTGGCGCGCGGCGTCGAAGCCGGCGTCCGTCGTCACGGCGACCTCGATCCCGGCCCGCTTGAACTCGTCAGTTGCCCCCTGGCCGACCGCGTTGGTGAAGTCGGACGAGGTATGCCACAGCAGGGCAGCCTTGTAGCCCTTGTCTTTCAGGGCAGCGATGTCGGCATCGCTCAACACGACATCGGCACTCGGGGTGGCGCTTTCGCCCTGCGGGCCGACGGTTTGGGCAAAGGCGCTGCCGGCCGCGAGCATGAGGCCGCCGGCCAATGCGGCGGCGAGCAATCTCTTCATAATCATTGTCACTCTCCCATTGTCACTGATGTGATGGTTCTATTCGACGACGCCGCAGTAGCGGGCGATGAAGGCGGCGAAGCCGACCACGCCAGCAAGATATTCGTCAACGTCGACATGCTCTTCAAAAGTATGGCAGTTGCGGATGTCGCCCGGTGCGCAATAGACCGCCGGCACGCCGAGCCTGTTTACGAAAAACGGCGACTCCGACCAGAACGGCGCACCCTCGATACCGCCACGCCCCGGCATAGCCTCGGACATTGCGGTCGACAGCAAGGCGACCTCCGCCGCGCTCGCGTCGATTTCTGCGGCCGTGCCACCCAGACCGTGATCGCGTCCGGCGGGGTAGGCGAACTCAACCGCAATATCGGGATCGGTGATCGCGCCGCGCACAGCCGCTTCGATGTCGGCCGCGGCCTGATCCAGCGACTTCGCCCGGCAGCAGCTTGCGGATTAGCGATAGCTCGCACTTTTCCGGCACGGCGATATAGCCCCCGCCGGTGAGTCCGGTGATGAGCAGGAAGGAGCGCCCGACAAGTTTGTGTTCGGCGCGCGCCGATATCTCGTCCGAATGCCGCCAGAGCGCGCTCATGGCCGCATGGGCGGCGCGCAAGGCATCCTTGCCCAACTCCGGCACGCCGAAATAGGCAGACTTGCCGGTGATGGTGATGTCGGTGATGAAAAAGCCGATCTGCGCCGGATAGACCGCAATCCGCGTCGGCTCGACGTACACGACGAAGTCCGGCCGGGCGACATCGCCTTGCTCGATGCGCTCAACATAATCCTTGATGCCCGCCGAGACGCCAGTGCCTGGCTGGCCGCTCTCTTCGTCACCGACAAAGGCGTAGGCGACGTCGCCGGCCAGTTTGATGCCCGCCTTGTCCAACAGGGCGAGTGCGGCAAGCGAAGCGCTAATGCCGGCCTTCAGGTCACCGGAGCCCCGACCCCAAACGGCCCCATCGATGATGGGCGCCGCGAACGGATCCTCACGCTCGGTGCCGGCCCAATGCTCGCTCCAGCCATCGACATGGACGGTGTCGGTGTGGCCGACAAACAGGAGCCGCTTTCCACCGCCCTGGCCTCTGCGCTCGCCCCAAATGTTCGGCCGGCCGGGAAGGAATTCCGCCGTCCGAACCGCATCGAGTTTCAGCGCGGTCATCTGCTCTTTGAGGTAGGAAACGAAGTTTGCTTCGTTGCCGGTGATGCTCTGGCGGCCAATCGCGCCGCGAAACAGCGCCAGGGCCTGGTCGCGGTCGAGCACGACTGCCAACTGTGCGGCAAGGTCGTTGGTCCTTGTCATTCCGCAGCCTCCCCAATGGTGGCTAAGTTGGCCGGCGGCAGCGAGATGCGGCTGGCAGGCGCGTCGACGCCGAACAAGGTGTTGTGCAATTGGCCAAGGCCGATTGCGGTAGCGCCGACGATCGCAGCACGCGCGCCAAGGCTACTGGCTTCGACTTCTACGGGGAACGGAACGCAGGACGGCAGAACCTGCCTCACGCGCTCCAGCATTTCCGGACGCATGCCGATAGACCCGCCCAGGACCACCTTTTCCGGATCGGCGATGGCGCAGATCGCGCCGATGCCACAAGCAAGATAGCGCGCGGTCTCGTCGATGACCGAAACCGCCTCCGGCTCTCCCGCTGCCGCCCGTTCGAAGATCACGGGCACACTCGTACGCTCTCCTCCTTGGCGATCTGGTAGCGGGCAACCATGCCGTGGGTCGCGACGACGCTTTCATAAGCGCCAGCACGCAGGGATTCCGCCGCGAAAGGGTCGCCACCGATCGGTAAGAAGCTTATTTCGCCGGCGGCGTTGCGCGCGCCGCGCACCAGTTGTCCGCCAACGATCAGCCCGCTGCCGATGCCTGTGCCAAGTGCAATATAGGCAAGATTGTCGATCCCATGCCCCTGGCCAAGCCAGTTTTCCCCGAGCGCGGCAAGATTGACGTCATTCTCAAGGATCACGGGAAAGCCGAATGCGGTTTGAAGGGCCGCGGTAACATCCATCGAGTCGAAGCCCGGAATGTTCGGCGCCAGCATCACCCGGCCAGTCTTACGATCTGGGGCGCCGGGAACACCAACGACCGCCAGATGCAACTTCTTGCGGGCGATACGGCGGTGCGCCGCCGCCTGCAACGCCAGCTCGACGATCTGGTCGACGACGGCCTGCCCGCCGCGCGGATCGGTGGGCGCGACATCTTCTACCAGCGTCTGTCCTGCCAGGTCGGTGATGGCGGCGCGAACCTTCGTGCCGCCGAGATCGACCGCAACGATGTGGGCCGCATCGACTACCAGCTCATAGGTTACTGCCGTGCGCCCGACATGGCCGCTGGTGCGGCCGGTCTCCTGCACCCAGCCATCCTGTTCGAGCACGCGAACGATCTCGGAAATGGTCTGCTTGGAAAGGCCGGTCAGCTTCGCGATGGACGCCCGCGAAATAGGCCCGCCCTGCACGATCGTCTCCATGACGGAGCGCTGCGAGAATTGACGGGAGATACGTGGCGCGTCGATCACGACTTCCTCATTAATTCGTTCTATGACCGAACTTATTAAGGAATTTGCGCTGGAGTCAAGTGGCCTTGAGCGTGAGGGTGAACTCGCTCTCAGGAGGGTGAAGATGGTGCACGGTGCGCTTGCGGCGGCTCCGGCTCCGGCGGCCCTCTGACGTGCCGCCTTATGCGGCGAGCAGTGACTTCAGTTTCGTTGCGGGCGCGGCCAGCAGTTCTGGCGGCGGCGTGGCGCGTTTGCCAATGAACATTTCGGCGAGGCGAATGTCGCGCGCCACGGCATTTCCTGGTCCGATGCCGCTGGCTGCAACCAGGCGGCCGTCGGCAGCCAGATGGAACAGAATGAACGCACCGTGATCCAGATCACGGCGAACGATCGTGTGACCTTCGTCGGGAAGCCCAGCAATCTGCAGACTAAGATCATATTGATCCGACCAGAACCACGGCACCGCGACATGCGGCTCGTCCGCGCCGAGCATGTTGCGCGCTGCAAGCGCGCCCTGGTCCTGCGCATTGCGCCACGACTCCAGGCGCACCCGGCGGCCGTCGTAAAGCGCCAGCGGGAAAGAACAGCAATCGCCAGCCGCGAAGATATTGGGGTCGCTTGTCACCAGACGATCGTCAACCGCGATGCCGTTGTCGATGGCAAGACCCGAGGTTTCGGCCAGCCGCGTGTTGGGCACGGCCCCAATGCCGATCACGATGAGATCAGCTTCAATCTCCCGGCCATCGACCAGGCGAACGACGCCACCCTGACCCCGCTCTTCAATCGCCGCGATGGCTTGGCCCGTCAGCATGTGGACGCCGTTGGCCGCGTGCGCGGCATGAACTATCTCGGCAATGTCGGCCGGTACGCCCCGCATCAGGATTCGCGGCTGCGCCTCAATGACGGTGACAGGGCACCCATGCTTGCGCGCCGAGGCCGCGAGCTCGAGGCCGATGAAGCCGCCACCAATGATCGCGACCCGTTGCTTTGCCCGTAGCCGCGCGCCAATCGCAAGCGCGTCGTCAAAGGATCTCAGATAGACGGCGCAGCCCAGTCCCTGTCGCAGCGGTAGTCGGCGCGGCGCGGCGCCCGGTTGCCAACAGAAGCTTGTCGTAAGGCAGGCTGCGGCCATCCGCGAGACCGACTTGTCGACCCTCACGATCGATGGCAACAGCCTCGATGCCGCCGATCCACTCGATCCCGGCCTGATCGAGACTTTCGCGGCTGGCGATGGTTTTCGGCAGCGGGCTTTCCTCGGCCATCGTCTCCTTGGACAGAGGTGGCCGTTCGTAGGGAGCGTGCGGCTCGGAGCCGACAAGGACCACCGGTCCGTCATAGCCACCCTCGCGCAAAGCCAAGGCGGCGCGCACGCCGCATTCGCCTGCACCGACAATCACCATGCCGGCTTTCTGCCCCGCAGCCATGCCTGACTCCCTCAGTCGATCTGCAGCAGAACCTGGCCGCCTTCGACCTTGACCGGATAGGTCTTCAGATTGATGCACACGGGCGCGCCCTTGGCCTGTCCGGTCTTGTAGTTGAACCGCCCATTGTGTTTCGGGCACTCGATGATGTCGCCCATCACCAGCCCATCAGCGAGATGCACCTGCTCATGCGTGCAGCGACCGTCCGTCGCGAAATAGTCGTCGTCCGGCGAGCGATAGATCGCGAAAGTGCGCCCCTCGTGATCGAAGCGAAGAACATCCTCTTCATCGACGTCATCCGCCGCGCATGCTGCAACCCAATCCGCCATGGCTACCCTCCTGTTAGCTAGTCGACCGGCGGGCCGCCGGTCTGGCGTCACTTACTCGGCAGCAGCCGGCACAGTGAAATTGTGGAACTCGTCGCGGTAAGGCCGCGCGGTCGCCGGCAACTCGCGGCGAAGATAGAAGTCCTCATATTTGAGCTGCTTGCGCACCACCGGCCACACCTCCTTATAGGCATGCCACATCGACGGGTTGGGAGCCGGCAAATCGTGTTTGATCAGCTCATGCAGTCTCGGCAACGCGTGGTACGGCACCATCGGGAACATGTGATGCTCGACGTGATAATTCATGTTCCAGTAGATGAACCGGCTGATCGGGTTCATGTACACCGTGCGTGAGTTCAGCCGATGGTCGACGCACATTGTCGGCCAGCCCGATATGCTGCAGCAGGCCGGTGAGCACCATGTGCCAGGTGCCGAAGAGCCGCGGCAGGCCAATCAACATCAACGGCAGGAACGACCAGCTGTAGAGGGCAATGCGCGACCGTCACGACATAGATGGCGACATGCCAGCGCGCGGCCTTCACCGCCCGCTGCCGCTCCATCTCGGGAATGTAGCTCTTCTCCTCGGCGTCTAAACCGGCAAAGGCCTGGCGGAACAGCGCCGGCAGCGAATAGCGGAAGTCGAGCAGGCCGAGAAACGACAGCGCCGCCCTGAGCAGATCCGGCGGGCGCATGATGGCGATTTCGGCGTCACGGCCGACGATGATCGTATCCGTGTGGTGGCGCGCATGGCTCCAGCGCCAGGCGACCGGATTGCGCATCTGCATGAAGCTGGCGATCTCGTAGACGACGTCGTTCATCCAGCGCGTCTTGAAGGCGGTGCCATGGCCGCATTCGTGCCAGCGCGAGTCGCTCGACGAGCCATAGAGAACGCCGTAGACCAGGAAGAACGGCACGCACCACCAGCTGCCCCAGAAATAGATGGCGCCGGCGGCGGAGCCGATGATAGCGGCGAACCAGATCACGGTGTCGCGGATGGCCGGGCCATCGGTGCGCTGCATCAGCTCCTTCATGGTCTTGCGGGGAATCTCGGAATGATACCATTCGGCAGAGGCGAGACCCGTCTCGACCGCCCATAGGGAGCTTTCGCCGACCAGGCTGTAGTCGCGTTTTGGCATGGTCGCGGTCTGGGCGGAAACGGCCGTCATCTCATCCTCCTCGATGGCCCGGCTGCTGCTCTTTGCCCCGTCAACACGGCTCGGGACTTGCCAGAACCATAATCGGCATGAGATAAGACATCAATTCTCTTGCAATGTTTTCTATCATTTCTATCATCGGGCATAGACGTCGTTAGACTTCGTGGAGGTTCGCAGCCATCGCCCCCAGGCCAACCATCGAACAAGTAGCGGAAACCGCGGGGGTGAGCGTCGCGACGGTGGATCGTGTGCTCAACAAGCGAGCCCATGTACGTGCCAAGACAGCCAAGCTTGTTCACGAGGCGGCCCTGCGCATCGGCTACCACGCCTCCGGCCTCATTGGGCAGAGACTCCGCGAGGAACTACCCGAGTACCGGCTCGGCTTCTTGTTGCTTGAGACCGGCCAGGTCTTTTATGGCGAATTCGCGCGGCAATTGTCGCTAGCGGTCGCCGAGGCCGCTGACTTTCGCGGTGTTTTCCGCCTGGAGCGGGCAAGCCCACGAAAACCCGATGAAATCGCCGCAAAGATGCATGAACTCGCGGAGCGCTGCCATGCGATTGCAGTCGTCGCGCCCGAACATCCTGCGGTGACCGCGGCTGTCGCAGCACTGGCCGAACAAGGTGTCCCCGTCTTTGCGCTGCTGTCGGATTTTGCCGCTGGCGCGCGCCAGGCCTATGTCGGCGTTCACAACGGCAAAGTCGGCCGCACTGCCGCCTGGATGATCGCCAACAGCGCCCCGCGACCCGGCAAGGTAGCGCTCTTTGTCGGTAGCCACCGCTTTCATGGCCACGAGGCACGTGAAATGGGCTTTCGCGCCTACTTCCGCGAGGAAGCGCCGGACTTTGTCGTGCTCGAAACCTTCACCAATTTCGAGGAGCCACAGATCACGCACGACACGCTGCTCGATCTCAGCCGCAAGCATCCGGACCTCGTCGGCTGCTATGTCGCTGGTGGTGGCATGGAAGGCGCGGTGTCGGCCATGCGAGAAATCGCACCACAACGGCGCCCGGTGACGGTCTGCAACGAATTGACGGCCACGCTCGAGCGCCGCCCTTGCCGACAAGGTCATCACGATGGTGATCAACACCCCGCTCCCACGCATCAGCCGCGAGGTGGTGCGCCTGATGTCGGAGACGCTTGCGGCAGACGGCGGTCGGCCGGCGGACTGTTTCCTGCCGTTCGAACTCTATTTGCCCGAGAGCATTTGACCCCGGCTGTTCGCGACGCTGCCTGCAAGCAGGCCGACGACTATCGTTTGGCGAGCGCAGGGCCTAGCAACGAAAGATCCGCAGTGCTCAACCGGTCGTGCGCTGTCCGCATCTGATGCCAGTAGGGGTAGAGAATCGGCGGCGCGCTGACATCGTCCAGACGAGTGCGCTCTTCGTCGGTCAGCTTTACATCCGCGGCGCCCAGATTGTCCTTGATCTGCGCCTCCGTGCGGCCGCCGATGACTACCGAAGTGATCGCCGGCCGGCCGAGGAGCCATGCCAGCGCCACGCGCGCCGCTGAAACGCCCTTGTCGTCGGCGATCGACACCAGCGTATCGACAATGGCCCAAAGGCGATCCTCGTCGCGGATCGGCGGCTCATCCCAGCCCGCGAGTTGCCGGCTGCCGGCAGGCGCTGCCTGGTTTCGCCGATGCTTGCCCGACAGCAGCCCACCGGCCAGCGGCGACCACACGAGAATGCCAAGACCTTGGTCGAGCGAGATCGGCACCAGCTCGTATTCCGCCTCGCGCGCTTCCAGCGTGTAGTGGATTTGCTGGCTGACGAAACGCTGCTTCATCTCTCGCTGGCTGACGCCCAGCGCCTTCATGATGTGCCAGCCGGAATAGTTGGAGCAGCCGATGTAGCGCACCTTGCCCTGCCGCACGAGCGTATCGAGCGCATCCAGCGTTTCCTCCAGTGGCGTCAGTCCATCCCACTCATGCACCTGATAGAGGTCGATGACATCGGTCCTCAGCCGCTTCAGGCTGGCTTCGCAGGCGCGGATGAGATGATGCCGCGACAGGCCGCGCTCGTTGGGGCCGTCTCCCATCGGAAAACGCGCCTTTGCTGGCGATGAGCACGCCGCCCGGCCGCTTGCCCGCCTAACGCCTCGCCGATGATCTCCTCGCTGCCGCCGGTGGAATAGACGTCCGCCGTATCGATGAGATTGACACCGGCGTCGATGACCATGTCGATCTGGCGCTTGGCTTCGACCAAGCCCGACATTGCCGACCTTGGCGAAATTGCCCTGGCCGCCCATCGTCATGGTGCCGAGCGTCAACGACCGAGACCTTCAGGCCCGACCGGCCAAGCAAACGATATTCCATTGGAATCTCCACGGCGTTACAACACGTCCCAAGCTCAGACCATGTCTCAAACCGATATGCAACCGCAAGCAGGCGCTTCCGAGTTTCACAAGACGCCACCGTCGTGGAACAATTTTCTGGACCAGTCCTCCGCTCCGCCAACTTCTTCTCTGGCTAGTTGGCGGCTGCTATCGATAGTTTGGACCGTCTTTCAGCCTGCGGAACCGGAGTACCGCCATGATCCGCCTTTCCCTGTCCCGTCGCCAGCTTCTTGCCAGTTCGGCTCTTCTGCTGGCATCGACCGCCTTGCCACGTATCGCTTATGCGCAGGAGCCTAAAAAGGGCGGCAGGCTGGTTGTCGCGGCCGACTCCGAACCGCGCAATCTGAACCCAGCTATGGTCGCGTCCAACGGCGTGTTCTTCATATCGAGCAAGGTGGTCGAGCCACTGGCCGAGGCATCCTTCGAGGGACCGATGGCCTGGCGCCACGCCTCGCTACGAGCTGGGAAGGCTCAGCGGACGGGCTGACTGTTACGTTCAAGCTGCGCGACGGCGTGACCTGGCACGACGGCAAGCCGTTCACGTCGGCCGACGTAGCCTTCTCGGCTTTGCAGATCTGGAAGCCGCTGCAGAATCTCGGCCGCGTCGTGTTCAAAGACCTGGAGGCGGTTGACACGCCGGACGAGCACACGGCGGTGTTCCGTTTCGCCAAGCCGACGCCCTTCCAGCTCGTTCGCAATGCGCTACCGGCACTGACTAGCGTCGTGCCGAAGCACATTTACGAGCAGGGCAAGATCGAGGAGAACGCAGCCAACACGGCGCCCGTCGGCACCGGGCCGTTCCGCTTCGGCGAGCACAAGCCGGGCGAATATTATCTGCTCAAGCGCAACGACACCTACTGGGGCAAGGATCAGCCCTTGCTCGATGAGATCATCTATCGCGTCCTGCCCGATCGCGCCGCTGCGGCTGGCGCGCTGGAGGCCGACGAGATTCAGCTCGCGGCGTTTTCGGCCGTGCCGCTGGCCGATCTCGATCGCATCTCGAAGGTCGAGGGCATCGAGGTCGTGACCAAGGGTTATGAGGCGCTGACCTATCAGCTCGTCGTCGAGATCAATCATCGCCGCAAGGAGCTGGCCGATCTGAAAGTGCGGCAGGCCATCGCGCATGCCATCGACAAGGATTTCGTCGTCAAGACGATCTTCCTCGGCTACGCCGCTTCCGCGACCGGCCCGGTGCCGAAGAATGACAAGCAATTCTACACGGCTGATGTCCCGGCCTACGCCTTCGACGTCGCCAAGGCCAACGCGCTGCTGGATGAAGCCGGCTACAAACGTGGCGCGGACGGCAAGCGCTTCAGCCTGAAATTGCTGCCCGCGCCCTATTTCAATGAAACGAAACAGTTCGGCGACTATCTGCGCCAGGCACTGGCCGAGATCGGCATCGATGCCGAGCTGGTCAACAACGATTCCGCCGCGCACCAGAAGGCGGTCTACACTGACCATGCCTTCGATCTCGCCGTCGCGCCGCCGGTGTTCCGTGGCGATCCGGCGATCTCGACGACCATTCTGGTGAAGAGCGGCACGCCGGACGGCGTTCCTTTCTCCAACCAGGGCGGTTACGCCAATGCGGACCTCGACGCGTTGATCGACAAGGCGGCCGGGACATTGGACGAAAAGGCGCGCGTAGAACTCTACTACGAGTTCCAGAAGAAGGTGGTTGAGGAGCTGCCGCTGATCAACGTCGCCGAATGGGGCTTTATCACTGTGGCGCGGACCAAGGTGAAGAACGTCTCCAACAATCCGCGCTGGGCCGTGTCCAACTGGGCGGATACCTGGATCGAGGGATAAGACGACTTGCGTGAAGCGCGACGCTGGTGCTGAAGTCATCGGCGTGAGCCGCTCTTTCATCCTCATCCGACGCCGCCTGCTCAGCGCGATTCCCGTGCTGGCTATCGTTGTCGTCGGCACTTTTTTGCTGCTGGAAGCAGCTCCCGGCGATGCCGTCGACGCTTATCTGGTTTCGACCGGGGGCGGCGACTCCGAGCTTGTAGCGGCATTGCGAGAGCAGTGGGGGCTGGATCAGTCCGTCATCGCGCGGCTCGGACTTTATCTCTGGGCTCTTGCGCATGGCGACCTCGGCTGGTCGGTCACATTTTCGCGGCCCGTTCTCGATGTCATTCTGGAGCGCCTGCCGAACACGCTGATATTGATGACTGCGGCCACGGCGCTGTCGTTCGTCCTCGGTTCGTTGCTTGGCATCGTTGCCGGCGCGAGGCCCGGAAGCTGGCGCGACCGATTGCTCTCGACGACATCGCTGGCGCTATACGCCGTGCCGGGATTCTGGCTGGGATCTGGTGCTGGCCATCATTTTTTCAGTGCAGCTTCGCTGGCTGCCGCTGGCAGGTATCGAGACCATCGCCTCGGGTAAAACCGGCCTGGCGCGCGCCGCCGACATTGCCGCGCATCTCGTCCTGCCGGTGACGTCGCTCGGCGTGATCTATCTGGCGCTTTATCTGCGGGTGATGCGCGCCGGCATGGCGGAAGTCTGGCGTCAGGATTTTGTCCGCGCCTTGCGGGCGCGTGGCCTGCCGCGTCGGACGGTCGTGCGCCATGTCGCCCGCAACGCGCTGCTGCCGCTGGTCACCATGCTCGGCGTGCAGTCCGCCGCGATGCTGGGCGGCTCGGTTGTCATCGAGAGCGTCTTTTCCGTGCCCGGCTTCGGCCGGCTGGCGCAGGAGGCCGTCGCCTCGCGCGATACGCCGCTGTTGCTCGGCGTGATCCTCGTTGGCGCCGTGCTGGTCATCCTGATCAACCTTGCGGTAGACCTCGCCTACGCCTGGCTTGACCCGCGCATCGGCGCGAGCGAGGCGGCATGAGTGTGTTCCGCCGCTTGTTCACAACACCTGAGGGCTTGGTCGGCGTCATCCTTGCTCGGAGTGCTGGCTCTGGCCGCGCTGCTTGCTCCCGATCCTGTTTCCGCGCGACCCGCTCTCGATCGCGGGCCCGGCCATGCTGCCGCCCTTCCAGGACTGGTCGCTGCCGCTCGGCACTGACAGGCTCGGCCGCAATGTGCTGGCCGGCATCGTTCACGGCGCACGAACGTCACTTGCCGTCGGGCTTGCCGCCGCCGCGACCGCGCTGTTCGTGGGCGCCATCATCGGAACGGCGGCAGGGTTTGCCGGCGGGTTGATCGACGAGATCCTGATGCGCATCACCGACGCCTTCCAGACCGTGCCCGGCTTCCTGCTGGCGCTGGCGTTGGTCAGTGTTGTCGGACCATCGTTGCCGGTCGTCGTGTTGGCGATTGCTCTGGGAGCCTGGCCCGGACCAGCCCGGGTGGCGCGCGCCGAAGTGCTGTCCTTGCGCGAGCGCGATTTCGTTGCCGCCGCGCGCACCATCGGCATGCATCCAATCGAAATCGCCTATCGCGAAATCCTGCCAAACGCCTTGCCGCCCGTGCTTGCTCTATCGTCGGTCATCGTTGCCGCCGCAATCCTGATCGAAGCTGCCCTGTCGTTCCTTGGCCTTGGCGATCCGAACCGCGTGACCTGGGGCGGCATGCTGGCCGAAGGCCGGGCGGTGCTGCGTTCCGCACCATCGCTTTCGATTTTTCCGGGTATCGCCTTGGTGCTGGCAGTGCTCGGCGTCTATCTGGTCGGCGAAGGCACGATCGAGGCTGCGGCCGTGAAGCGGAGGTTCCTGTGAACCCCCTGCTCACCGTCCGCGATCTTGGCGTGCGCTACCGACGCGATGGCGAAACTGTCGATGCGCTGGTCGGTCTTTCCTTTGATCTTGGACAAGGCGAGCGCCTAGCCGTCATCGGCGAGAGCGGCTCCGGCAAAAGCACGTTGGCGCTGGCCCTAGGCAATCTTCAGCCGCCCGGCTCGACAGTAACCGGCCAGATTTCGTGGCCAGCGTTGGACGGCCGCCAACCCCGAAACGGCAGAGACATCGGCTTCGTCTTTCAGGATCCTTCGGGCAGCCTGGATCCCGTCATGCGTGTCGGCGACCAGATCGCCGAGATTTTGCGCGCCAATCTCGATATGCAACGCTACGCCGCCAAGGCGCGAGCGCTGGAGCTGATTGACCGCGTCGCCTTGCCTGATCCCACGGCGATTGCCGCAGCTTATCCGCATCAACTCTCAGGCGGCCAGAGGCAACGGATCGCCATCGCCTGCGCGATTGCGGCCAAGCCAAAGCTGCTGATCGCCGACGAGGCGACGAGCGCGCTGGATACGGTCGTCCAAGCCGAAATCGTGCGATTGATCGAAACGCTTGTTCGTGAAGACGGGCTTTCGCTGATCTTCATTACCCACGACATCGCCCTTGCCTCGACGATCGGCGACCGCATTGCCGTGCTGCGCCATGGGCGACTGGTTGAAATCGGCAGCGCTGCGAGAATCGTTTCGCGCCCGACTCAAGACTACACGCGCCAACTCGTGCGATCTCACATCGCTCTGGACGCCGCCCCGCTGGTCAAAGCGCTGAGCAGCGATCTCGCGGCAGGTGCGGCGTGACGCAGCCCCTGCTCAACGTTGCCGGCTTGACGAAACACTTCATCCGGGGTGGCCGAAACATCGCCGCGGTCGACGACGTGTCGTTCAGGATCATGCCGGGCGAAACACTGGCGCTGGCTGGTCCCTCCGGCAGCGGCAAATCAACGGTTGCGCGACTGATCATGCGGCTCTTGCGGCCTGACAGTGGCCGTATCCTGTTTGAAGGTCGCGAGCTGCTGGATCTGCCTCCGCATGACCTGCGCCGCGCCCGCGCTGGATTCCAGATGGTCTTTCAGGACTCGACCGCAGCCTTCAACCCCCGCTCGACGGTGGCGCGGGCGCTGGACGATCCGTTGCGCATCCATGGCATCGCAAATCAGAACGAGCGACCGCGCCTCATTGCGCGGCTTCTGGAACAGGTTGGTCTCTCGCCTGACCTCGCCGGCCGGACCATTCATGAAATTTCCGGCGGCCAGCGCCAAAGGGTTGCGCTGGCCCGGGCCATGGCGACAAATCCGTCGCTGATCGTACTCGACGAGGCTCTGTCGGCGGTCGACAGCTCGGTCCGTGGCGAGCTGTTGCGCCTGCTGCTTGATTTGCAGGCCACGCACAATGTCGCCTTTCTGTTCATCTCGCACGATCTGGCGCTGGTTCGCGCCATTGCGCACCGCGTCGCCATCATGGATGCCGGGACGTATCGTCGAGACCGGCCGGGCGACGCGCAGTCATCGACGCGCCGCAATCGCCGACGGCGAAGGCGCTGGTCGCTGCCATCCCACGCCTGCGGGGCGCTGAAGGACAATCATCATGACCAACGACGCATCGCGGGCGGAGAGGCTGAGCCAGAGCTCGAAGCATCGTTCCGCAACCGGGCCGATTTATACCGGCTGCTTCTCGACGAACTGACGACTTCGCTGGGGGCGGATGAAGCCGAGGCGCTGCTCGTCCGCGCGATCGAGAAGCGCGGGCGGGAGGTGGCTGTCGCCTTTCGCGACTTCGGCCCGACAGCAGGCGCGTGAGATCGGCGAGGCATTTCTGGCTGTCAGCCCCGACGGTGGCCGGATGTATCCGACCGAAGTCGAGCGCCGGGCCGATGGCATTTCATTTCGCGTACAGCGTTGTCCGTTGAAGGATGCCTGGCGCGATGCCGGCGTCGGCGACGGCAGGCTGCAAACCCTGTGCCGCATCGCCGGCGCCTTCGATCGCGGCCTGTTCGAGGCGACGGGCATCTGTTTCACCAACCGTACATGGCAGGTTGGCGATGGCGACCATTGCTGCGAGATCCACCTGACGAACGCGACGCACCTGCGCGAACGACCCGGCATGAGCCGGGTCGCTGTGCTGAGGGAAAGCCTATTTCTTGAGGTTGACGACGACAACGCCGCCCAGCGCCATCAAGCCACCGATGATGCCCAGTGCGCCCGGAACCTCGCCCAGCCAGAGGAAACCCATGAGTGACGCCACCGGCGGGACGCAATAGAGATAGTTCGATGCACGGCCAGCAGGCAGGCGGGACAGTGTGACCGCCCATGCGCCATACGCGACCAGGCTTGGCACGATCCCGAGATAGATCACCGCCGCAATGCCACCTGTCGAGGCTGCCGCTGCTTCGGCGAGGCCGCTCGGTAAGGCCGGCGACAGGAGCAGAGCGCCGATGACCATGTTCCAGGCAGCGACAGTCAGGGGAGCGTGCGATTTGAACAACGGCTTTTGCACGATCGTGGTCGTGGCCGTGCAGACCGCTGCGCCAAGGATCAACAGTGCGCCGGTATCGAGCTTCAGCCCCTCGCCTTCACCAAAGGCGATGAGCCCGATCCCGGCGAAGGACACGGCAGTGCCGATCCAGGCGAACAGGCCGAAACGTTCGCCGAGCAGCATCATGGCGAGCACAGCTGTGATGATCGGTGACACGTTGATGATGAAGCTGGCAGCGCCGGCCGAAACAGTCAGTTCGCCATAGTTGAGGAACAGCGTATAGGCCGCGACGAAAACCGCGCCACCATAGACGAACCGCCACGCTTCGCCGAGCCGGGGCAATCCTGGTCGCGTGATCAGCAGGAACAGCGCTGCTGGCAAGGCAGCGACTGCGAAGCGCAAAGCGCCGAGTTCCGCCGGCCCGAAAGTGGCAAGACCGACACGAATGGCCGGAAACGCCGATGCCCAGCCGAGGACGGTGATCGCCACGGCAGCCAGGCTGACGGCGTCGATGGGTGTTGTGGTCTTCAGGCTGGCGGTCGCAGCGGTCATCGGATTTCTCCTTGTCATGCGATCTATGTGGCCGCCGAGCGAGCTGATTGACAAACGACCAAATCGAGGGTGTGCTGTGAGCATGGCTCACAGCTCGACCGCCCTGCCTCCACTTGATGCACTGCGCGCCTTCGAGGCGGCCGCACGAACCGGCAGCTTTTCGGCGGCAGCCGATCAACTCAACGTCACCCACGGCGCGATCAGCCGGCAAGTCGCCAAACTCGAACAATGGATGGGCCTGAAACTCTTCGACCGGGTGGCGCGGGGCGTCGCGCTGACCATTGAAGGCAATCGCCTGTTCATCCGCACGCGCGAGGCTTTTGCGCTCATTGCCGACAACACCGACCGCTGGACGGAGCCGCGTGGCGGGGCCGTCGTCCGGCTGGCATCCATACCCTCGGTCAGCAGCATGTGGCTGATTCCTCGTCTGAAACAGCTCGAACAAGGGCCACCGCCGCTGCGCATCGTGCTCAATATCGACATCCGCCAGAACGATTTGGCCGATGAGGGTATCGACCTTTCGGTGCGTTGCGGCCGTGGTGGCATTCCCGGTCGTGTTTCGCTCCGACTGTTCGAGGAATGGCTTTTTCCGATCGCGTCGCCGGATCTCGCGGTTTCTATCGGCAAAGGTGACCCATCGCGGCTGCTCAAATATCCGCTGATCCATGATTCCGACGCCACCGGCTGGCGTGCCTGGCTGGAGGCAGCCAACATCGATTACCGTCCACGCGCGCAGGACCGGCGCTTCGAAGATTACAATCTGGTCCTCGATGCCGCCGCCAACGGGCTGGGCATCGCCTTGGCCCGCCCGCCACTGGTCAGCGCACAAGTGGAAAGCGGGCGGCTTGCTGTCGTCGACGAACGGACCGTGCTGAACCCGGTCTCCTATTGGATGGATCGGCCGGAAGGAAAGATGCGCCCCGTCGCAGCCGAGCTCGCGCGTCGCATTGCAGGCGCCGCCGGCGTCGAGTCACCCGCACTGGAAAGCTTTCTCGCTGTCTGATCGCCGGCACCGGTTTGCCATCGGATTTCGGCGTGCTAGCAGGGCGCATGGCTCAGAAGAAGGCATATGAAGTTCAGGGCTGGTTGAACCGCCCCGACCCGAAAACGGCAATCGTTCTGCTGTACGGCCCTGACCGCGGACTGGTCTCGGAACGCGCAAAGGCCTTCGCTGAAAAGACCGGCGTGCCGCTCGACGACCCGTTTTCGGTTGTCAGATTGGATGCGGCGGAAGCCGACCAGCAGGGCCGCCTGCTGGACGAGGCGCTTACCGTTCCAATGTTTGCAGCACAGCGGCTGCTCTGGCTTCGCAATGTCGGGGCGCAGAAGAATATCGCCGACGACGTGAAGGTGCTTTGTGCAGATACGCCGAAGGACGCCATCATCCTGATTGAGGCTGGCGAGCTGAAGAAGGGAGCCGGCCTGCGATCCGCGGTCGAAGCAAGCCCCTCTGCAATAGCTCTGCCATGCTACGGCGATGAATCGCGCGATCTCGATCAATTGATCGACCAGGTGCTTGGCGAACAGAACATCAGGATTGGCCTTGATGCGCGCGCAGCCTTGAAGCGCAGCCTCGGCGGCGATCGCCTGGCGTCGCGTGGCGAATTGCAGAAGCTGGCGCTTTACGCGACGGACAAGGGCGAGGTCACGGTCGACGACGTCCGACTATTGACGGGGGATGTGTCCGAACAATCTCTCGACGACGCGATCGATGCCGTGCTGGAAGGCCGGGTCCGGGACTTCGACGCGATGTTCCAGCGTCACGCCCAGGCCGGCGGCCAGACCTTTCTTGCCCTCTCGGGGATGAGCCGGCAGTTGCTGGCCTTGCAGTTGATGCGCGCGGATCTCGATGCCGGCAAGCGTGGCGCCGGAGAGATCATCGCTGCTGCCCGCCCGCCTATCTTTTTCTCACGTAAGAAGACGATGGAACTCGCTTTGCGGCGTTTCTCGGCCCCCTTCCTGACACGAGCTTTGGAGCGGCTGCACGCGGCGGTTTTGCAAACCCGCCGCCGCCCGGATTTGGCCGCAGCGGTCACGAGACAGGCGCTGTTGGCTATTGCCATCGAAAGCGCGCGTCGCGGGGAAAGAGCGGCGTAGCCAAAGACGTTTGCCGGCAAAAGAAATAAGTGTAGCCGACTGTTAACCGGCCTTCAGCTTGCGGCAAAGTTCGTCGAGCTGATCAAGCGTACGATATCCGATCCTAACCTCGCCGCCGCGTTCCTTGTGCTGGATTGCAACCGCTAAGCCGAGGATATCGCTCAGCATTTTCTCCAGCGACAGCGTGTCCGCATCCTTTTGCGGCTTGGTCGCCGAGCCGTTTGTCTTCGGCTGTTCCGCCGGCGCTTGAGCAAGCACTTCCGCCTGGCGGACAGACAGGCCACCCTCGACGATCTTCTTGGCCAGACCGGCAGGATCGGTAGCCGTCACCAGCGTTCTGGCATGACCCGCCGACAGGGACCCGTCGACCAGCATATCGCGGATCACATCCGGCAACTTCAGGAGCCGCAGCGTATTGGCGACATGGCTGCGGCTCTTGCCGATGACATTGCCAAGATCGGCCTGGGTATAGTTGTGATCGTCGATCAGCTGCTGATAGCCGAGCGCTTCTTCGACCGGATTGAGATCGGCGCGCTGGACGTTTTCGATGATGGCGAGTTCGAGCGCGGTACGGTCGTTGACGTCGCGCACGATCACCGGGATTTCGGTCAATCCCGCACGCTGAGCCGCGCGCCAACGACGCTCGCCCGCGATCAGTTCGAACATGCTGGCCTGCGCCGGCGACGGCCGCACCACGACGGGCTGCACGAGGCCATGCTCGCGGATCGATTGGGTGAGATCCGTCAGTTCCGCATCGCCGAAATGACGGCGGGGATTGCGTGGATTGGGCAAAATGAACTCGACCGGCACCTTGCGGTCGGCGCTCACCAGCGGCTTGTCCGCGGCAGCCGGGGCCGGCTTGTCCATTTCCCCGATCAGGGCTGCAAGACCGCGGCCGAGCCGTCGTTTGGAAGCGTCTTCTGTCATCGCATTCATTCCTTATTCCACGCGCCTTACGCGGCGCGCAGCCGCCTTTCCCGCCGGATCACTTCGGACGCGAGCTGCAAATAGGCCTGGCTTCCCGAACACCTGAGATCGTAGAGAATCGCCGGTTTTCCGTAGGACGGCGCTTCCGAAACCCGAACATTGCGCGGGATTACCGTCTCATAAACCGTCTCACCCATATTCGCCCGCACATCGTCGACAACCTGATTGGCCAGATTGTTGCGCCCGTCATACATCGTCAGCACGATGCCCTGGATCGTGAGCGCCGGATTGATGGTCTGCCGCACCTGTTCAACAGTTTCCAGAAGCTGGCTGAGACCTTCCAACGCGAAAAACTCGCATTGCAGCGGCACCAGGACCGAATCCGCCGCCGCCATGGAATTCAGCGTCAGCAGGTTGAGCGAAGGCGGACAATCGATCAGCACATAGGAAAACCGCTCACCGACCGCATCGTTGGCCGCAAGCGCCTTGCGAAGCCGCAGCACCCGGTCGGGGGCAGTCGATATTTCCATCTCTACGCCAAGCAGATCGAGCGTCGACGGCACGATGAAAAGTCCGGGGACAGCGGTCTGCATCGCGGCTTCGGCGACGCCGGCGCTGCCGGTCAGCACGTCGTAGGACGACAGGAGGCGCTCGCGCCGATCGATGCCAAGACCTGTGCTCGCATTGCCCTGCGGATCCAGGTCAACGATCAGCACGCGCTCGCCGATGGCCGCGAGTGCCGTAGCGAGATTGATGGCCGTCGTCGTCTTGCCGACGCCGCCCTTTTGGTTCGCTACCGTAATGATACGCGGTTTTATCGCCATAATGCGTCTCAACGTGAGGCGCGCTTCAAGGCGCTGATCTCAAGAATGACCGACTCTGCGTCGACCACACTGCGGTGTTCTATCAAATCGAATCGCCAGTTGTGAGCACTTTCTTCTATCTCCGCACGATAATCCCGGCCTTTGTGAAACAGGCCGCTTGCCCCGCCGAGTAGCCAGGGTGCGGTCAGACTCAACAATTGGTCAAGATTGGCCAGCGCCCGCGCGGTAACGACCTCAGGCTGCGGCACAAGCCCAACAGCGTCCTCGATTCGCACCGCATGGACGCTGGCCGGCAGATCAAATTCACCTATCGCTCGCCTGCAGAAAGGCTGCCTTCTTCCGGTTGCTCTCTACCAAATGGATGGTTCCGGCGCCCGCCTGTTGCAGCAGGAACGCCACAACAAGACCAGGAAACCCTCCTCCCGATCCCAAATCCAACCACAATCTGGCCTGCGGAGCCAGCCCGAAGAGCTGCGCACTATCGACAATATGCCGGGCCCAAAGATCGTCCAGCGTCGAGGCAGCGACCAGATTGATGCGCTCATTCCACGCGCGGAACCGCTGTTCAAAGCGAGTCAAGCGGTCGAACGTTTCACGTGAAACGTTTTCCCCAGCTGCTTTGCGCAACAGGTCGAAATTGATGGCTCACGCCGCCCCGCGCAGGCTGGCGGCCTCGAAATTCCGGATATGCGCGATAATCAGCCCCAACGCCGCTGGCGTCATGCCATCGAGTCGCTGTGCTTCAGCAATCGATCTCGGGCGACGATCGCTGACCTTCTGCTTCAACTCATTGCTAAGACCGGCGATTATGCTGAAATCCAGATCTGGCGGTATGGCGCGCGCCCTCTTCCCGCCTGATCTGCGCGACATCAGCGCTCTGGCGATCCAGATAGACGGCATAGCGAGCATTGGTTTCCAGCCGTTCCAGGGTCGCCTTATCGAACTGGCATAGTTCAGGCCAAATCGCCACAAGGTCGTCTATCTGAATGTCGGGATGGGAAAGCAGGTCATAGGCCGAGCGCCGCACGCCGTCCATATTGATGTTCAAGCCGTGTTTGCGAGCTTCATTTGGAGTCACCGTCCGCGCCTTCGCGAGTGCCAGGCACGCGTCATATTGCTCCGTTCGGGCCTCAAATCGCTTCCGACGCTCGGCCGAAACAATCCCCATATTCAAGGCCAAAGGCGTCAGCCGCTCGTCGGCATTGTCCGCACGCAGTGACAGGCGAAACTCGGCCCGCGACGTGAACATCCGGTAGGGTTCCGTGACACCCCGCCGAATCAGATCGTCGATCAGTACGCCAATATAGGCTTCCGTCCGGCTAAGAACGACGCCGTCGCCGCCACCCGCCTTCCGGGCAGCATTCAACCCGGCCATGATCCCTTGCGCGGCAGCCTCCTCGTAGCCGGTCGTGCCATTGATCTGCCCAGCCAGGAAAAGCCCCTCGACCCGTCGCGTCTCCAACGTCGGCTCCAACTCCCGCGGATCGACATGGTCGTATTCGATCGCATAACCAGGCTGCAACATCGTCGCCCGCTCCAACCCCGGTATCGACTTCAAGAGTTCAAGCTGGGCATCCTCCGGCAACGAAGTCGAAATGCCATTAGGGTAGACCGTGTGGTCGTCCAGCCCTTCCGGCTCAAGAAATATCTGATGCCCATCACGATCGCCGAACTTGACGATCTTGTCCTCAATCGACGGGCAATAGCGTGGCCCAATGCCCTCGATTGAGCCCGAATACATGGCCGAACGGCTCAGATTCTGCCGGATGATCTCATGCGTCCGTGGCGTCGTCCGCGTGATGCCGCATTCGATTTGCGGCACGTCAATTCGATCTGTCAGCAGATGAAAATGGAACAGGATCATCGTCCGCCGACTGCATTTCGAGGCTGCCCCAGTCGATGGTCCGCCCGTCGAGCCGCGGAGGCGTCCCTGTCTTCAGGCGCCCCAGCGCAAAGCCGGCCCGCGCCAACGTCGCCGACAGACCCAGGCTGGCCTGCTCATTCATCCGGCCGGCGACGATCTTGCGATCGCCAATATGGATCAGTCCGCGAAGAAAGGTCCCGGTCGTCAGAACGACCGCATCCACAGCCCAGCCGGCGGCCATCCCCAAGGATCACCGCCGAAACTCGGCCCCCGGTCAGCTCCAAATCTGCCGCCTCGCCCTCTATGATGTCGAGATTGGCCTGATGCTTCCATCAGAGCCAGCATGGCCTGTCTGATAAAGTTTGCGATCGGCCTGCGTGCGCGGTCCGCGAACCGCCGGGCCTTTGCGTCTGTTCAGCATCCGGAACTGGATACCGGCAGCATCCGCCGCCCGGCCCATGACCCCGTCAAGTGCGTCGACTTCGCGCACGAGGTGCCCTTTGCCCAAGACCGCCAATCGCTGGATTGCACGACATGACACCGATGGTGTCGCGCCGCAGCGTCAGCAAAGCCGTGCGCGCGCCGAGCCGAGCCGACGCCGATGCTGCTTCGCAGCCGGCGTGTCCACCACCGATCACAATAACATCGACAATCTTGCATGCCGGCTTCTGTGCTGCGGTTTCTCCAAGGAGTTCAAGAAGCGGTTGGTGCTCGCCTGGAAGCCCTGCGGCTCAGGTGTTTCACGTGAATCAGCCGCCGCATAGGCCAGATGCGTTTCACGTGAAACATGCGTCCTCGCCAATGAATCCCTTCGACCATGTTTCACGTGAATCACTTGCCTATGCAGAAGTTCGCGAAAATGGCGTCTAGCAATTCCTCAGGATCGATGCGGCCGGATATCCGCCCAAGCTCGTCGGCCGCCTTCCGCAACTCTTCCGCCCGCAACTCCAAGGCTGTCGCCTCCGAGGGCCGCAACCAAGCTATCCCGCGTCCGGTCAAGCAGATCCATATGCCGGGCCCGCGACGGAAGAACGTCCGCCACACTGGCTGCCTGCCGCAGCTTTGACGGCAATGATCTCAAGAAGCTTTCCGACACCCTCGCCGTGACCGTCGAAAGTGTCAGGTCCACCCCAGACTGGTCGACGGCCAAATCGGCCTTGCTTCCAATTCGCAACTGTTCCGACTGCAAGCTGCAATCTCAGGCGCTTCCCGCCCGGCTCGACCAAAATCAATGCCAAGATCGGCTACTTGCCCGGCCTGCCGCGCCCGTTCGATACCAATGGCCTCAACGGTGCCGGCTTCTTCGCTTATGCCGGCCGTATCGGTCACCAGTACCTTGTAACCATTCAGATCGAGCGCCACCTCGATCAAATCGCGAGTCGTGCCCGGCTCGTCTCGTTACAATAGCCACATCGCGCCGTGCGAGCGCATTCAGAAGACTCGATTTCCCGGCATTCGGCGCGCCCAAGGATCACGACGCGAAAACCCTCGCGAATGATCTCCGCCTGGTGGAAACCCGTCCATATGCCGGCCGATCTCTTGCATCAGGCGACCGATATCCGCCCAAACACCGTCCGAAACCGAGCCCGGGCACATCGCTTTCATCGGCGAAATCCAGCTCCGCCTCGATCATGGCCCGTGCATGCAGAAGCCTCGCTCGCCAGCCTCATAGAGCCGGCTCTGCGGCCCTGCAGCGTTAGAGATGGCAAACCGGCGTTGCGCCTCTGTCTCGGCCTGGATCAGATCGCCGAGCGCTTCGGCCTCGAGAAGATCGAGCTTTCCATTCAGAAACGCGCGCTTTGTGAACTCGCCCGCCTCGGCATGCCGCATACCGGCGAGATGCCGACCAAGCTCTTCAAGGACGGCGGCAACAACCGCGCGGCCGCCATGAAGATGAAGCTCGGCGCAATCCTCTCCGGTAAAGCTGGCCGGCCCCGGAAAGAACAGCACCAGACCGCGATCCAGCGTTAAGTCCTTACGGTTCCGAATCGATCGGTAGACGTGCTGATCGCGCCTCGGGCACGCTGCCGACAAGTTGCTCGAAGCAGCCTCGTGTGTGCGGCCCGGACATCCGGACAACCGCGACACCCGACTGGCAACGCGCCAGAAGATAAGAGCGAATATCGTGTCTATCGATTGCATTGCGCAACCAGCAGTCCAGATTCACCGCAGTCACCGCTGAAGACTTCGTTGCGGATACAGAATCGATCCCACGCCGAGATGGATCAGCCTGCGCCGCATCGAGCGGCCATCTGCGACTACGAATTCATGGAGTCGAAGAAGTCCGCCATTGGTCTTCGTCTGCTTCAGCTTGTCGATCAGGAACTCGATCGCGTCGGTCGTCCCCATCGGCGCAAGGATACGGCGAAGCACGAAGATCTTCTGCAGATCCTGACGCGCGATCAGCAGATCTTCCTTGCGCGTGCCGGACTTCAGGATATCCATCGCAGGATAGATGCGCTTGTCGGCGACCTTGCGGTCGAGCACGATTTCCGAGTTGCCGGTGCCCTTGAATTCTTCGAAGATGACTTCGTCCATGCGGCTGCCGGTATCGATCAGCGCTGTCGCGATGATGGTCAGCGAACCGCCTTCCTCGATGTTGCGCGCGGCGCCGAAGAAGCGCTTCGGCCGCTGCAAGGCATTGGCGTCGACACCACCGGTCAACACTTTGCCGGAAGAGGGCACAACAGTGTTGTAGGCGCGACCAAGGCGGGTGATCGAAATCGAGCAGGATGACCACGTCGCGGCCGTGCTCGACCAGACGCTTCGCCTTCTCGATGACCATTTCGGCGACCTGGACGTGGCGTGACGCCGGTTCGTCGAAGGTCGAGGAGACAACCTCGCCCTTCACCGAGCGCTGCATGTCAGTGACTTCTTCCGGCCGCTCATCGATCAGGAGCACGATCAGATAGCATTCCGGATGGTTCGCCGTGATCGAATGCGCGATGTTCTGCAGCAGCACGGTCTTGCCGGTACGTGGCTGCGCGACGATCAGTGCGCGCTGCCCTTTGCCCAGCGGCGCAACGAGGTCGATGACGCGCGGCGAGATATCCTTGCCGGTCGGTACGTCCATCTCCATGCGGAGACGCGACGTCGGATAAAGCGGCGTCAGATTGTCGAAGTGGATCTTGTGCCGGATCTTTTCCGGATCGTCGAAATTGATCGTGTTGACCTTGAGCAGCGCGAAATAGCGTTCGCCTTCTTTCGGACTGCGGATCGGACCTTCGACCGTATCGCCGGTCTTCAGCGAGAAGCGGCGGATCTGGGAGGGCGAGATGTAGATGTCGTCCGGACCGGGAAGGTAGTTGGCGTTGGCGGAGCGGAGGAAGCCGAAGCCGTCCTGCAACACTTCGACCACACCATCGCCGATGATCTCGACATCCTGTGCCGCCAGCTTCTTGAGGATGGCGAACATCAGCTCTTGCTTGCGCATGACGCTGGCGTTCTCGACCTCGAGCGATTCGGCGAAGGCGATCAGGTCCGGTCGGCTTCTTGTTCTTGAATTCTGTAAGTTTCATTTCCTGCATGGGCAGACTCTAGGCGTGAAAGGAGAGGGAAGGACCGGCTTTATGCGATGAGTGCCGAAGGCGTGCTGCCGGTTGCAAGAAGGCGACGCAAGGCGGGGAGAGGACTGCTACTTAACGCCGCCCGGCCAAAAGCACAAGGCGGTTTGTAAGCATCAGAACGGTTTCACGATCACCAGGATAACGATGATGATCATCAGCACCGTCGGGATTTCATTGACGATGCGCCAATGCCGCGCCGGCTTTGTGTTGCGGTCTTCGGCGAAAGCGCGAACCGCGCGGACAGATAGCCATGCAGGCCCGACAAAACAAGGACCGCCGCCAATTTTCGCGTGCAGCCAGCCGCCCTGAAAGCCAAACCCGCGCCAGGCGAGCCACAGACCAAACACCCAGGACAACGATCATCGCCGGATTGATGATGCCGCGCAGCAGCCGGCGTTCCATCACCTTGAAGGTCTCGGATTGCACCGACCCTCGTCGGCATCGGCGTGATAAACGAACAGCCGCGGCAGATAGAGCATGCCGGCCATCCAGGAGATGACCGCGATGACATGGATTGCCTTTGCCCAGAGATAAAAGCCATCGCCGGCGACCAGAAACAGGGCCGCAGTCAGAGCCAGCAAGAATGCCAAGCGCGATCAACATCCGCATCCAGGCAATGCCTCGTGCTGGTAGCCTTGTCCTCGACGCTCATCGCGTCGCGCTCCTGACCCGGGCAATCATCGCCTCGACATGTTCGATCGGCGTTTCCGGCGTGATGCCATGACCGAGGTTGAACACCAGCGGCCCGTTGCCCAGCGTCTCGAGGATAGTATCCACGCCGTCCGCAAGCGCCTTGCCGCCAGCGACCAGCCGCATAGGGTCCAGATTGCCCTGTACCGCGCCCTGTGCCTGCAGGCGCTTCGCCTGGCTCAGCGGCGCCGTCCAGTCAGCCCCAGCGCCGTCACGCCTGTCGTCTGCCGGTAGTGCTCGTAGCGCATGCCGGCGCCGCGCGGAAAGCCGATGATCGGAACTGTCGGGATGACGCGCCGCGCACCCGGTCGACGATGTCCGCGCACCGGCGCGATGCAGCATGCTCGAAACGAAACCTCGTCGAGCACGCCCGCCCAGGAATCGAAAATCTGCACGACATCGGCGCCGGCATCGATCTGCCGGATCAGATAGTCAGCCGAGTAGTCTGCCAGCGTCCTCAGCAGCTGCGCCATCTCCGCTGGGTGTTGATAGGCAAACAGCCGGGCAGGGGCCTGGTCCGGCGTGCCGTGGCCGGCAATCATATAAGTCGCCAGCGTCCACGGCGCCCCGCAAAAGCCGATCAGCGTCGTCTCGGCGGGCAGTTCAGCCCGAAGGCGCCGCACCGTCTCGTAGACCGGCGAAAGATTCACGTGAAACGTCGAGCCATCGAGCCGCCGACCTCTTCCGGCTTGATCGGCGTCATGACCGGCCCACGCCCCTCCTCGAAGCGCAGATCGCGTCCCAGCGCATGCGGCACGACCAGAATGTCGGAGAACAGGATCGACGCATCGAACCCGAAGCGGCGGATCGGCTGCAGCGTCACTTCGACCGCAAAATCGGGATTGTAGCAGAGATCGAGAAAGCTCCCTGCCTTCGCACGCGTCGCCCGGTATTCCGGGAGATAGCGTCCTGCCTGGCGCATCATCCAGATCGGCGGCGGAAAGACAGTTTCACCGTTCAGCACGTTGAGAACGGTTCGCTTCACTGCCATTCGCTGTCCTTACCCGGCTCTTCTCTAAAAAATAAATTCTATAGAGAAAGATTCTTCTAATTCTATGACTCTGTGAGAATCGAGGCCGCAAGGTTTTCAGACCAGCGGCGCCGAAACGCCACACCGCAAAGTGTCGCGGCGCTCTGATCACTGCCTGTGAATAGTGGTGACGCCGGGAATCCATCTTTAGATTCAATGCTTGACCCACGTCCTCGACAGAGCCGCCGAAACTTGGTTAAGAAAGGTAAGAAGTCCACGTTTCCATCCACAGCCCTGCCGTCTGGCGCTCGACAGCGGTCGAATTGTGGACAAGATGCGATCTGATACAGTGCCTGCCGGCGGAGCCGTTTTCCCTGCCCGCCTTATCCACATTTGACCACAGCCCGTGCAGGAAAGCGTGAACAAGCCGCAAAACTTCTTCCATCTGCATCTGATTTCGGACGCGACCGGCGAGACTCTCCTCGCCGCCGGCCGGGCCGCTTCGGCGCAATACAAGGATGCGCGCGCCATCGAGCACATCTATCCGCTGATCCGTACCGAAAAGCAGCTGATCAAGGTATTCGAGGACATCGAGGAAGAGCCCGGCATCGTCCTCTACACGGTCGTCGACCACCATCTGCGCAGCATCATCGATCAGCGCTGCCAGGCGCATCGGCCTGCCTTATGTCTCGGTGCTGGAGCCGGTGCTCGGTGTCTTCCAATCCTATCTCGGCGCGCCGGCCGGTCGCCGGGTCAGGGGCCCAGCATCAGCTCGATGCCGAATATTTCCGGCGCATCGACGCACTGAATTTCACCATGGATCATGATGACGGCCAGTTGCCGCTCAACATGGACGATGCCGACATCGTGTTGATCGGCATTTCGCGGACGTCGAAGACGCCGACCAGCATCTACCTCGCCAACCGCGGCATCAAGACCGCCAACATTCCGATCGTGCTCGGCGTGCCGTTGCCGGACAGCCTGATCGAGGCGACCAAGCCGCTGATCGTCGGCCTGATCGCGACGGCGGAACGTATCTCGCATGTCCGCCAGAACCGCGCTGTTGGGGACGAGCGCCGGCTTCGATCCGAACGGCTATGCCGACCGGGCGCACATCACCGAGGAACTGACCTATGCCCGCCAGCTCTGCACCCGTCATGGCTGGCCAATGATCGACGTCAGCCGCCGCTCGATCGAGGAAACCGCAGCAGCAATTCTGGCGCTGCGCGGCAAGGGACGTTAAGAAACCTCTTCGCCGCCGATCCACACGCCACTGACATCCAGCTCATCCGACAGATGCACCATGTCGGTGCGTGCGCCAGCCCGCAGACGCCCGTGTCGCTGGTCGACCCGCGCCGCCTGCGCAGGGTAGAGCGAAGCCATGCGCAATGCCTCGGCAAGATCAAGGCCGATAGTCTGGTGCACGAAGCGCACGGCCGAGATCATGTCGAGATCGGCCCCTGCCAGGGTGCCATCTTCCAGTGTCAGGCGGCCATCCTACGCGACGGATCGTGCGGCCATTCAGCGTAAAGGACGTCAGGTCCGTGCCGATCGTCGCCATCGCATCAGTGACGAGGAAGATTTTTGACGGCCCCAGCTTGGCGCGCAAGGCAATGCCGATCGTGACCGGGTCGACATGAATGCCGTCGGCGATCAACCCAGCCCACAACCGCCCGTCGTCCAACACCGTGCCGACAAGACCGGGCTCGCGATTGCCGATCTGGCTCATGGCGTTGAACAGATGTGTCGCTACCGAGGCGCCGGCATCAACGCGGGCGCGGGCGGCGGCTACACCTGTATCGGTATGGCCGAGGCTGACGATGACTCCAGCCTCCGTCAGACGACGCACCTGTTCGGACGTCACCGACTCGGTCGCGACTGTCGTCAGAAGCACGGGCACGCGCTGCCGCGCTGCGATGAGCTTTGCCAGGTCATCTTCGCTCATCGGCCGGATCAGCTTCGGATCGTGCGCACCCTTGCGTGCGATCGAAAGATGTGGGCCCTCGAGATGCAGCCCGAGAAAGCCGGGCACGCCTTGTTCGGCCGCAGCCGCCCCCGCATCCACCGCCTCGGCGGTGATCTCGGGCGTGTCCGTGATCAGTGTCGCCAGGAGGGCTGTCGTGCCGAACGGGGCATGAGCTGCGCAGATGGTGCGGATCGTTTCGACGTCGCGCCGGTCGTTGAGCATAATGCCGCCGCCGCCATTGACCTGGAGGTCGACAAAACCGGGAACCAGCATGCCGCCATCGAGATCGATGCGTTGGGCCGAATTGGGAAGGTCGTTGGACGGGACGATACCGACGACGGTATCGCCTTCGGTCAGCAGCGAGGCATCGTCATGCCAGCCCTCACCGTCGAAAATCCTCGCGCCGGTATAGGCGGTGGTCGTACTCATACGGTCTCCGTCACCTTGCGCAGGTTTCTCGGCTCGTCCGGATTGAAACCGCGCCGCCGCGCGAATGCCTCGACAAAGGCATAGAACGACGTGATGAGCGACAGCGGATCGGTGAGCGGATGTCCTGTCGCCGCGAAAGGCAGGCGCCGCGCCTTGGTCACCCGGTCAGTGGTGGCGAAGATGCTGGCGCCCTTGTCGGCCAGGCCGTCCGCAACGTCGGCCGACGATTGTTCAGACTTGTCTCGCGCCGCAAGCGAGAGCACCGGAAAGCCCGGTCCGACCAGCGCCAGCGGCCCGTGCATGACTTCCGCCGAACTGTAGGATTCGGCGTGCACCGCGCTCGTTTCCTTGAACTTGAGCGCTGCCTCGTTCGACATGGCAAAGGATGGGCCGCGTCCCAGGATGAACAGCGAATGCTTGCCGTCCAACGCTTCGGCCAAGGGCGACCAGTCACACCCGACGGCCTTCGCCAGATGTGCCGGGAGTTGATCCAGGGCGGCCAACAATTCCCATCGCCGCTCCAATGCGCCAGAACGCCAAGCCCAGCCACCGCCGAGTTCACAAAGGTCTTGGTTGCCGCAACGCTCCGTTCCGGTCCCGCCGCAATGTCGATGGAGTGGTCGGAGCCGAGCGCCAGCGGCGACCCTGGCGTGTTGGTCAGCGCGATGGTCAACGCGCCGCTCTCTTCCGCCAGTCCGGCCATCGACACGATATCCGGGCTCTTGCCGGATTGCGAAATCGAGATGCAGGCAGCACCGTCGAGCTTCAGCTTGGCGCCATAGATCGAAGCGATGGACGGCCCGATCGAAGCAACCGGCACGCCAGTCGTCAGCTCGATCGCATATTTTAGAAAAGATGCGGCATGGTCCGACGAGCCGCGCGCCACGGTGACAATGACGCGTGGATCGATCGCGGCCAGCCTCTTGCCAGCTGCGGCAAGGTCATTGCTTGCCTGCGTCAGCAGCCTTTCGACGGCCGCCGGGATCTCCTCGATCTCGCGGCGCATATGGGTCGTTTCGGTCAAGCGTTGGCTCCTTCATCGACGCTGCCGAGACGCAGCTCGGCGACAAAATCATAGGCCTCGCCTCGATAGACCGAGCGCGTAAATTCCACCACCTTACCGCTCGGCAGGTAGGAAATGCGTTCGATCTTCAGGCTGGCGGAGCCTTCTGGAACTTCCAGCAGCGCGGCATCGGACCCGGAAAGGTTCACGGCAGAAATACGTTGCACGGCGCGCACCGGCTTGTTGCCGGTCTTTTCGAGCGCGGCGTAAAGCGAATGTTCGATCGCTTCCGGATCAGGCAGCAGGGCTGCGGAGAGCGAGGCCCTTTCAATGGCCAGCGGCGTTTCGTTGGCGATGCGCAAGCGGCAAACCCGCGCCACCATGTCGTCAGCGGCAAGGCCGAGCACCATCATCTCATCTGGCGAAGGCGAGAAGACGCCGCGTTCCAGCCATTCGGAGCGCACCGCCATACCGCGCCGCGCCATGTCTTCCGTGAAGGAAGTCAGCCGGGACAGGGATTGCTCGACCCGTGATGCCCTTTGAGCAACGAAGGTGCCGGAACCGTGGCGCTGCACCAGCACACCGCCCCGAACCAGATCCTGCACAGCCTTGCGCACGGTGACACGCGAAATATCGGCGCCGGCGGCGAGGTCACGTTCGGAAGGAAGAGCGTCACCGGGGCAAGCATACCTGCCAGTACGGCGTCTTCGATGCCGCGCTTTAATTGCAGATAAAGCGGTGCGCCGCCACCGCGCGTCGCTTCGCGCAGCGATGACAGGAGCTGCGTCGCCTCAGCCATGCGTGCCCTCACCGAACAGGCGAGCCGCCATTGCCACCGCGCCGCCCAGCGCATCCTGCTTCGGCGCACTCAACAATGGCTGGTAGGTCGGGCGAAAGGCGTGGCGCAAAGAGCGGCGCCAGCCCGCCCAACAGACAGAGCGGATTTTGCGGCGCGAGCTTCAAGGCCGCGAGTGAAGCCTCAATCGCCGCCGTCGCGCGCTCGATGATCGCGTTGGCGACGATATCGCCCTTGGCTGCATGCTCGAACACCATCGGTGCATAGGCGCCAAAATCGCCGGGTTTCGCGCCGAGTGTGAACTCGACCATGTCGCGCGGCTCGTTGCGATAGATGCCAAGCACCTTCTCTGTAAGCGGGGATGCGGCGCGGATGCCGTCATGCGCGAGCAATGTTTCTTCCAGCAGATCACGACCAATGCGAGCGCCGCTGCCTTGGTCGCCGATCAGAAAACCCCAGCCGCCAATCTCGTGCGGCACGCCATTGGCGCGCGCCAGATAGGCCGTGCCAGTACCGAGGATGGCGATCGCGCCATCGCCCGCGCCAACCGCGCCTTCCAATGCGATCAGCGCGTCGGTCTCGACGACGCTTGTCTTGAAGGGCAGGATCGCTTCGAGCTGCTGCTGGTAGGTGCCGACATTGGCGCCGGCCAGCCCCAGCACCGCCGGCGTTTCCGCAATCAGATCGGGATTTTCACCGGCCTCGGCGAATGCCCTTCGGGCGGATTCCACGATGCTGGCGCGTGCACCTGTCCAGTCCGAATGGATGTTGGCCGATCCGGCCTTGGCGCGCGCCAGGATGCGCCCGTCCGGCGTTGCAAGCGCCGCTCTGCAACTCGTCCCGCCGCCGTCTATGCCGATAACGAATGCCACGCGCGCCTCCTTGTGAGCAAGATACCAATAAAATACCAATTTTCAAGCATTAACTTCCCCAATCAGCCATTCAGGTCCGTAACGCATTGAAATTTAATGGGCAGGATGACGTAGGCCGAGATAGCATCCGAGAAAAATTGTTAATCCCCCTAGACAAGTGGTATTTTTTTGGTATCGTTTTGGTTGCTTGCTCACAACGGAGTATGCAGCGGCTGCATGCCGTGCGCAGCCCGGAGGAGCGAAGCCCAAGAATTACGAGACTTGAAAAGTCCAAATTGGGAGACGTCAATGACAAAGAAACTTTTGGGCGGCCTGCTTTTGGCCTCCACGACCCTTGCCTCCGGCAGCGTGCTGGCGCAGGACGCGCAACTCACCATCGAGAGCTGGCGCAACGATGACCTCGCCATCTGGCAGGAAAAACTGATCCCGGCCTTCGAGAAGGCCAATCCAGGCATCAAGGTGACCTTCGCGCCATCGGCGCCGACGGAATACAATGCCGCGCTGAACGCCAAGCTGGATGCCGGATCGGCCGGCGACCTGATCACCTGCCGGCCGTTCGACGCTTCCCTTGACCTCTACAACAAGGGACATCTTGCCGACCTCACCAGCGTTTCCGGCATGGAGAATTTCTCAGACGTGGCGAAATCCGCTTGGCAGACCGACGACGGCAAGGCGACGTTCTGCGTGCCGATGGCTTCGGTGATCCACGGCTTCATCTACAACAAGGATGCTTTCGACAAGCTGGGCATCGCGATCCCGGCAACCGAGGACGAGTTCTTCGCCGCGCTCGACAAGATCAAGGCCGACGGCACCTACATCCCGATGGCGATGGGCACGAAGGACCTCTGGGAAGCCGCCACGATGGGCTATCAGAACATCGGCCCGAACTACTGGAAGGGTGAAGAGGGTCGCCTGGCGCTGATCAAGGGCGAGCAGAAGCTGACCGATCCCGCAATGGGTCGAACCCTATGCGACGCTGGCAAGATGGAAGCCTTATCTCGGCGATGGTTTTGAAGCGCAGACCTATCCCGACAGCCAGAACCTGTTCACGCTCGGCCGCGCCGCCATCTACCCGGCCGGTTCGTGGGAGATTTCCGGTTTCAACACACAGATCGCGGGCGCGTTCAAGATGGGCGCCTTCGCGCCGCCGGTGAAGGCCGCCGGCGACACCTGCTACATCTCGGACCACAACGACATCGCGATTGGCCTGAACGCCAAGTCGAAGAATGCCGAGGCCGGCAAGAAATTCCTGTCATGGGTCGCGTCGCCAGAATTTGCGTCCATCTATGCCAACGCTCTGCCCGGATTTTTCTCGCTGTCGTCGACGTCGGTGAAAATGGAAGATCCGCTTGCGCAGGAATTCGTTGCCTGGCGCGAAAAGTGCAAGCCGACGATCCGCTCGACATATCAGATCCTGAATCGCGGCACGCCGAACCTTGAGAACGAAACCTGGGTCGAGTCCGCCAACGTCGTCAACGGCACCGATACGCCACAAATTGCCGGCGAGAAACTCCAAAAGGGACTGGATAGCTGGTACAAACCGGCGAAGTAAGTTCGCCATTCTGTGCGGGCCGGCTAGTCCGGCCTTCGCACTCGTCATAGTATCGCACCTGGGGCGGCGGCTAGGACTGCCGCTCCAGAATTCTGCTCAGGGGATCGTGGCATCATGATCATCCGCGTCTATCGCTGCACGGTCGTCGCAGGCAGGGAGGCGGAGTTCAGAGAGTTTGCCTTCAGCAAGCGCCATCCATGGCTGCGGGATCGCCCGGGCCTGGTCGCTTTCTATGCAGGCAAGCCGCTTCCCGGCAGCGACGAACGCACGCGCTGCATGGTTCAGATCTGGGAAGGCCCCGAGGCAATCCAGGCAGCACTTGGCGACGACTGGCGGCACACGCCGACCATGCCGGAAGAAGCGCGGCCCTTCATCGAAGCTGCGAGCGTCGAACACTACGAACTGGCAGACGAGTACCGGGCTGACACTTCAGCGCCCCGATGAAACGGGACACAGGCTTTAATCGAGATGACAATGGCCAGTGCCAACACAGAAGCGCAGTCGAGGCGACCATTCCGCTGGCACATCGCCGTGTTTCTGGCGCCGGCGGTGATCGTCTACACGCTGGTGATGATCCTGCCGCTGTTCGGCACGCTTCAGTTGTCGTTGTTCCGCGCCGGGCCTGACGGCCCGGCATTCGTCGGCCTCGACAATTTTAGGACGTTGTTTGGCGATCCGCGCTGGTCGGTCGGTTTCTGGAATGCGCTGGCCAACAATTTCTGGTTCTTCATCATTCATATGGTGGTGCAGAACCCAATCGGCGTCGTGCTCGCGGCGCTGCTCTCCAGTCCGACGCTGCGCTTCAAGGCCTTCTACCGCACGGCGATCTTCATTCCGACGATCCTGTCCTTCGTCATCGTCGGCTTCATCTGGAAGTTGATCCTTTCGCCGCTATGGGGCGTGGCGCCCTCGATGATGGATCTGGTCGGCCTGAAAAGCTGGTTCATGCCCTGGCTGGGCAAGGAGGAGTATGCGCTGACGACCGTGGCGCTGATCTCGGTGTGGCAGTTCGTCGGCATTCCGATGATGCTGATCTATGCCGCACTGCTGTCGATCCCCGACGAGGTGATCGAAGCAGCCGAAATGGATGGCATTACCGGCATGGCGCAGTTCTGGAAAATCAAGCTGCCGCTGATCCTCCCCTCAATCGGCATCATTTCCATTCTCACCTTCGTCGGCAATTTCAACGCGTTCGATCTGATCTATTCCGCGCAAGGGGCGCTGGCTGGCCCAAACTACGCCACGGATATTCTGGGCACTTTCCTCTACCGCACCTTCTTCGGCTTCCAGCTGCAGCTCGGCGATCCGAACATGGGCGCGACGATCGCCTCGATGATGTTCTTCATCATCCTGGCCGGCGTTTGCGTCTACCTGTTCGCGATCCAGACGCGGCTGAGACGGTATCAGTTTTGAGGAGGGTGAAATGAGCCGCGCAAACTCTTCCCTCGGCCGCTCGGTTGCCGCGCATGCGGTGCTCATCGCCTATACGGCGATCGCACTATTCCCCGTCATTTTGATCGTCATCAACTCGTTCAAGTCGCGCAACGCGATCTTCCGGTCGCCGCTGACGCCGCCCGGCCCGGAGACGTTCGATCCAATTGGCTATACGACCGTGCTCAATCAGGGTGACTTCGTCACCTATTTTTCCAACAGTCTGATCGTCACGGTCGTTTCGCTGTTCCTGGTTCTGCTGTTCGGCGCCATGGCGGCCTTTTCGCTCTCCGAATATCGCTTCCGCGGCAACACGCTGATGGGGCTCTATCTCGCGCTCGGCATCATGATCCCGATCCGCCTCGGAACGGTGGCGATCCTGAAATTGATGGTGGCCAGCGGACTGGTCAACACGCTGACCTCGCTGATCTTGGTCTACACCGCGCAGGGCCTGCCACTCGCCGTATTCATCCTCTCGGAGTTCATGAAGCAGGTGTCGGACGATCTGAAGAATGCGGGCCGGATCGACGGCTTGTCGGAATACCGCATCTTCTTCCGCCTCGTCCTGCCGCTGGTGCGCCCGGCCATGGCGACCGTCGCGGTCTTCACCATGATCCCGATCTGGAACGACCTCTGGTTCCCGCTGATCCTGGCGCCGTCCGAGGCGACGAAAACGGTAACGCTCGGGGCGCAGATATTCATCGGCCAGTACGTTACGAACTGGAACGCCGTGCTGGCGGCGTTGTCGCTGGCAATCCTGCCGGTGCTGGTACTCTATCTCATTTTTTCGCGGCAGCTCATCCGCGGCATCACCTCGGGAGCTGTGAAATGACCGGTCAAAAACCACTTCGCGTTGTCGTTGCCGGCCTTGGCAATATGGGCCGAAGCCACGCGCTGGCCTACGAAACCAATCCAGGTTTCGAGATCGCCGCGCTGGTCAACCGGTCGGACGTGCCGTTGCCGGACGCGCTGAAGCGCCACGATATTCGTCGGTCGTTCGACGACGCCCTGCGTGATGAAAAGCCGGATGTGGCTGCAATTGCCACCTATTCCGACAGCCATGCCGACTATGCGGTCAAGGCGATGGAAGCCGGCTGCCACGTCTTCGTGGAAAAGCCGCTGGCGACGACCGTGGCCGACGCCGAGCGCGTTGTTGCTGCCGCCAAGGCGAACAACCGCAAGCTGGTTGTCGGCTACATTCTGCGTCACCACCCATCCTGGGTGCGATTGATTGCCGAGGCACGTGCGCTGGGCGGTCCGTACGTGTTCCGCATGAACCTGAACCAGCAGTCCAGCGGCGCGACCTGGGGCACACACAAGCAGCTCATGAAGACCACTTCGCCGATCGTCGATTGCGGCGTGCATTATGTCGACGTGATGTGCCAGATCACCGACGCCAAGCCGGTCGAGGTTCGCGGCATGGGCCTGCGGCTGTCGGAGGAGATCGATCCTTCGATGTACAATTACGGTCACTTGCAGGTGCTGTTCGAGGATGGCTCGGCCGGTTGGTACGAGGCCGGCTGGGGGCCGATGATTTCGGAGACCGCCTTTTTCGTGAAGGACGTCATGTCGCCGAACGGCTGCGTCTCCATCGTCATGGACGAGGGCGCGAAATCCGACGACATCGACACGCACACCAAGACCTCGCGCATCCGCCTGCATCGCGCCGCCACCGGGCCGGACGGCAAGTTCGTCCGCGCGGACGAGATGCTGTCGATGCAGGGTGAGCCCGACCATCAGGGCCTGTGCGATCTCGAACAGGCCTTTGTCCTGAAAGCGATCCGCGAAGACATCGATCTGACGCGGCATATGAACGATGCGGTGAAGTCGCTGGCGGTATGCCTCGCAGCCGACGAGAGCGTGCGCACAGGAAAGGCGGTGCGGTTGTGATGATGGAATCGAGTTTGGAACCGACAGCTAAGGCGATCGAATGGGCTCTCTAGCAATCGAAAACGTCCAGAAATCCTTCGGCAAGACGGATGTGCTGAAAGGCATCGATCTTGAGGTGAAGGACGGCGAATTCGTTGTCTTCGTCGGCCCGTCAGGTTGCGGCAAGTCAACGCTGCTGCGCATCATCGCCGGGCTGGAGGACGCCACTGCCGGCAGCGTGAAAATCGACGGCCAGCGTGTCAACGACGTGCCGCCGGCCAAGCGCGGCATTGCCATGGTGTTCCAGACCTATGCGCTCTATCCGCACCTGACCGTGCGCAACAATATGGGATTGGGCCTCAAGCAGGCTGGCGAACCGTCCAGCGAGATCGAGCGGCGTACCAAGATCGCATCCACCATGCTGTCGCTCGAACCTTATCTGGAGCGGCGGCCGGCAGAGCTGTCGGGCGGCCAACGCCAGCGCGTCGCCATTGGCCGCGCCGTGGTGCGCGAGCCAAAGCTGTTCCTGTTCGACGAGCCGCTGTCCAATCTTGACGCCGCACTTCGGGTCAACACCCGCCTGGAGATCGCGCAGCTTCACCGGCGGCTCGGCGCGACCATGATCTATGTGACGCACGATCAGGTCGAGGCCATGACGCTGGCCGACAAGATCGTGGTGCTGAACGCGGGCAGGATCGAGCAGGTCGGCGCGCCGATGGAGCTTTACCACAAGCCTGCCAACACGTTCGTGGCCGGCTTCATCGGCTCGCCGAAGATGAACCTGGTCGACGGCACGCGCCTTGGCGAAACGGCCAAGACCATAGGCGTGCGGCCCGAGCACATTTTGGTTGATGCCCGCAAAGGCGACTGGAAAGGCACGGTGGTGCACGCGGAACATCTCGGCGCCGACACCAACCTTTATCTCGATACCGAAAAGGCCGGTCTGATCACGGTGCGCCTGTTCGGCGAATACAGCGCCGAGCCGGGCTCGGTGATCTACGCGACGCCCGATCCGAAGCGGACATACCGGTTCGATGCGAGCGGCAGGACGGTAGGGTAGCCCGCCAAATCGCAGACTGATCGGACTACCGTTCGCCCACCGTGTGCCGCCGGCTCACCGCCGCCGGCCGGCCGTCGATCGAAAGCCGTGTCTGGCGCTTCTCGCGCTCCGCGACCACCTTGCCCCTGGCGATAACGCATAGCCGCTCGGCGCGCAGGCGGATCGCCTCGATCGGGATCGCCGGCGTCGAGGATGACCAGGCTGGCCGTCTTGCCGACCTCCAGCCCGAGATGGTCGAGCCCCATGATCGCGGCGTTGACGTTGGTCACCATGTCGAAACAGCGGCGCATGTCGTCGGGCGACGACATCTGCGCCACATGCAGGCCCATGAAGGCGACGTCGAGCATGTCGGCGGTGCCCAGCGAATACCACGGGTCGAGCACGCAATCCTGGCCCCAGCCGACGCGGATGCCGTAGCGCCAGCATTTCCTTGCACGCGGGTCAGCCCGCGCCGCTTCGGGAAAGTGTCGTGGCGGCCTTGCAGCATGATGTTGATCAGCGGGTTGGGGATGGCCGAGACGCCGCGCCTCGGCAATCAGCGGCAAGCAGCTTCGAGACGTAATAATTGTCCATCGAGTGCATCGAGGTGAGGTGCGAGCCGGCCACCCGGCCGCTGCAAGACCGAGGCGCTGCGTCTCGTAAGCGAGCTGCTCGATGTGGCGCGACAGCGGATCGTCGGTCTCGTCGCAATGCAGGTCGACCATCAGCCCGCGCTTTTCGGCGATCTCGCAAAGCTCGGTCACCGAGCGCGTGCCGTCGGCCATGGTGCGCTCGAAATGCGGGATGCCGCCGACGACGTCGACGCCCATGATCGAGCGCGCGGATGGTGTTCTGCTTCGCCGTCGGCGAGCGGTAGAACCCGTCCTGCGGAAAGGCGACGAGCTGCAGGTCGATATAGGGCGCGACCTGCTTCTTCACCTCGAGCAGCGCCTCGACCGCCAGCAGCCGGTCGTCGCAGGTGTCGACATGGGTGCGGATGGCGAGCAGGCCCATCGACACCGCCCAGTCGCAATAGCGCAGCGCGCGCTCCTTCACCGCCTCATGGGTCAGCAGCGGCTTCAACTCGCCCCACAGCGCGATGCCTTCGAGCAGCGTGCCCGACGCATTGATGCGCGGGATGCCGTAGGACAGCGTCGCGTCCATATGGAAATGCGGATCGACGAAGGGCGGCGAGACGAGATCGCCCGTCGCGTCGATCACGCGAGCCGCTTCGGCCTCGATCTTCGGTTCGATCGCGGCGATCTTGCCGCCCGCGATGCCGATGTCGGCGACGCGGCCGTCGGGCAAGCGTTCCGCCCTTGATGAGAATGTCGAATGTCACGCAAGACCCCTCGGTTCAACCAGAATCGAACCTAGCGACGCGGAAACACGGTTCAACCGGAATCTGCGTGCAGCTCCCGCGAAATTGGCGGGCCGACCGTGATGTCGCGAAAGGTCGCCTGAAACCCTTCCCGCTGCGGCGAGCAGGCCATGACGCCAACACGCGCCGGCGCGGCGGAGAACGGCGCCAGCCGCGCCATCTGCCAGGGCGCGTCGTTGAGCGCGTACTGTACACGCACCGCATCGTCGTGACGCGTCAGGCGAACGCGCAGCTCGTCAGTCGGTTTCGCGTCGGGCAGTGGGATCACCGACCAGTCGGACACGTCGCGTGTCACGACCACGCTGAAATGCATCAGCCCGTCGGTGAACTCGATGCCGGTCTTGATCCAATTGCGTTCGTCGATGCGCAGCATCAGCCCGGCCTGGTCGTAGAGGTGCCGATAGTCGCCTGTGACCACGGCCGAGGCGGTGAAGTCGCCTTCGACGGGCGACAGCCAGGCATGGCCGTCATCGCGAACGAAGCCATAGAAGGTGTGCCGCCAGAAATCGGTGTCCTTGCCGGTCGTGAGTTCCAGCCGCGAGGCGTCGCCTTTCCACGCGGGCGGCTCGTTCAGCCAAGTGAAAGCCATACTCAAACCGCTCCAAAACCAGCATCGATCGGCACGCTGACGCCGTTGACCATCGACGCGGCATCGGACAGCAGGAACAGCACGACCTCGGCCACTTCCTCCGGTTCGATGAAGCGGCCGAGTGGCATACGCGACAGCATCGGCTCGGCCTTTTGCCGGATCGCTCCAGGCCTTGCGCGCCATGTCGGTCAGCGTGACCGCCGGATTGACGCAATTGACGCGGATGCCCTGCCGCCCGAGTTCGTCCGCCATCACCCGGCTCATGGCGTCGAGCGCGCCTTTGGACGCGCAATAGGCGGCGTGGTCGGCAAAGCCGGTAAGGGCCGACAGCGATGGACACGTTGACGATCGCTCCGCCAACGCCGCGTGCGATGCGGTCGCGCGCGTATTCCTGCGCCACGATCATCGGCGCGCGGGTGTTGACGGCGATCAGGTGATCGAAAGCTTCGACCGTGACGTCGAGGAACGGTTCCAGCGTCGTCGTGCCGGCGCAATTGACCAGATAGGTCGAGCGGCAGCGCCTCCTTGGCCGCGGCGCGTGTCGCATCGGCATCGGCCATGTCGACGACAATGGTGCGGCAGCCGATCTCAGTCGTTAGCGACGCGAGGTCGTCCGTCGGCGCGGCCCATCGCCACGACGGCAGCGCCGCGCTTCGCCAGCATCACCGCAATGGCGCGGCCGATGCCCTTGGTTGCGCCGGTGACGAGCACCGACTTGCCGGCGAAATCGAGTTGACTCAGGCATCGTCACGGCTGCCGGAGAGCTTTGCCTGCAGGATGACCACGGCAAGCAGGAACAGGCCGCGGATGACCGACTGCCAATAGGCGGAGAGCGAGATCCAGCCGAGGCCGTTCTCGAAATTCAGGATGTTGAAGACCATGGCGAGCAGCAGCGCGCCGGCCAGCGTCGCGCCGATCGAGCCGACGCCGCCGGTCAGCAGCGTGCCGCCGACGACCACCGAGGCGATGGCGAACAGCTCCCAGCCGACGCCCTCGGTCGGCTGGCCGGCGCCGAACTGCGAGGCGAGGATGACGCCGGCCAGGCCGGCCAGCAGGCCGGACGTCATGTAGACGCCCATCAGCGTGCGCTCGACCTTCAGGCCCATCAGCTTGGCCGTCGCCTCGCCGTCGCCGATGGCGAGGATGCGGCGGCCGACCGGGTGGCGCTCCAGCGCGATCCAGCCGACGACATAGACGAGCGAGCGCGATCCAGGCCGGGGATCGGGAAGCCGAGGAAATCGCCCTGGCCGATCTCGGTGAAGCCGCTGTCATAGGAGACCGAGACCGACTGGTTGCCGGCGAGCAGCAGGCCCGTGCCGTAGGCGGCGAGCATGGTGGCCAGCGTGGCGATGAAGGGCTGGATGCGCAGCCGCGTGATGACGACGCCGTTGATCAGGCCGACCGCCAGGCCCGCCGCCAGCGCCGCCGGCCAAGCCCGCCGCCCAGTGATAGGGCGACAGATAGGCGGCGACGACGCTCGCCATCGCCGCGGTGCCGCCGACCGACAGGTCGATGCCGCCGGTCATGATGACCAGCGCCATGCCGAGCGCGATCAGCGCGAACATCGAATTGTAGCGCAGGAAGGACAGCGCATTGTAGGGCGAGAGGAAATTGTCGTAGCGCAGCGCGCCGAACAGGATCAGCGCCGATCAGCGCCGCGATCACGCCGAGGCGGGCCAGGTCGATGTTGGAGCGCGGCGCGAGCGGGCCGAGGAAGGCGAGGCGCGGATGCCGGCTCATCGCTCAGCCCCTGTCGGCGCGCTGCTGGATGAAGACGGCGAGCGACGATCAGCCCGGCCTTGACGACCAGCGCCGCGGCATCCGGCACGCCGTTGGCGAGCAGCGTGTAGCGCACCAGCTGGATGACGCAGGCGCCGAGCAGCGTGCCGAGAATGTTGGCGCGGCCGCCGGTGAGCAGCGTGCCGCCGACCGCGACCGCCGCGATGGCGTCGAGCTCCATGCCGAGCCCGACCAGATTGGCGTCGCTGGCCGAATTGCGGGCGACGACGATCAGCCCGGCGATGCCGGCCAGCGCGCCGCTCAGATGACATAGACCAGCCGCTTGACGCGCTTGACCGGAATGCCGGCGAGCCGCGCCGCCTTCTCGTTGCCGCCGACGGCGATGATCTGCCGGCCGAGCGCCGGTGCGGCGGATCAGGAAGGCCGCCGCCGGCGACGATCGATCGCCATGATGATCGACCTGCACCGGGATGCCGAAGATGCGGCCGAGCGCGATGAACTGGAAGGCCTCGTTCTTGAAGACCTGCAGATTGCCGTTGGTCATCACCTGCGCGATGCCGCGCCCGGCGATGAACAGCACCAGCGTGGCGACGATCGGCTGGATCGAATAGCGCGTGATCAGCATGCCGTTGAACCAGCCGAGCAGCGCCGCGGCGATGCACCGGCAGGATGAAGGCGAGCGCGACGCCGAGCACCGGGCTGGCGATCGGCACGATCGTGCCGAGGAAGATCATCGGCGCCAGCGCGCCGGAGATCGCCATCAGCGAGCCGACCGAAAGGTCGATGCCGCCGGTGGCGATGACCAGCGTCATGCCGACCGCGACGATGACGATGGTCGCGACCTGGGTGAGGTTCACGTTGAGCGTCTGCCAGGAGAGGAAGTTCGGCGTGACGGCGATGTTGAACAGCGATCAGCAGCAGGAAGGCGACCAGCGTGCCGTAGCGGCTGATGCCAGCCGCAGCGACGCCGCGGCGCGGCCGCTGCTGCGGCGTGCGGCGGTGGTTCGAGCGTCGTCATGCCGCCGCATCGTCCTGGTGCGCCATGGCGGCCATCAGCGCGGTCCTCGCTGAGCTCGCCGGCGGCGAGGTCGTCGACCGATACGGCCGTCGCTCAGCACGGTGACGTGGTCGGCCGCGGCGATCAGCTCCTCGAGCTCGGACGAGATCATCAGCACGCTCAGGCCCTCGTCGGCGAGGCTGCGCAGCAGCCTGCAGGATCTCCGCCTTGGCGCCGACATCGATGCCGCGCGTCGGCTCGTCGACGATCAGCAGGCGCGGGTCCATGCAGAGCCAGCGCGCCAGCAGCACCTTCTGCTGGTTGCCGCCGGACAGTTCGCGGATCGGCTGCTCGGGCGAGGCGCATTTGACGCCGAGCGCCTTGATGTAGCGCTCGACGATCGCCTGCTGCGCGGCGCGGTCGACGATGCCGGATTTCTGTCAGCCGCGGCAGCAGCGCCAGCGTCATGTTCTCGCGCACGCTCATCTCGGGAATGATGCCCTCGACCTTGCGGTCTTCGGAGACGAAGCCGATGCCGTCGGCGATCGCGTCGGCCGGCTCGGCATAGCTGCGCTCCTCGCCGTCGACCGTGACCGTGCCGCCGTCGCGCCGGTCGGCGGCGAAGATCAGCCGCGCCGTCTCGGTGCGGCCCGAGCCGAGCAGGCCGGCAAGGCCGGCGATCTCGCCTTGGCCGATCGTCAGCGACACGTCGCGCACGCGCACGCCGGCCGACAGGTTGCTCGCCTCGACGAACGGTCGCGCCGCCGGCGCTCGTCGCGGCCGCGCGCGCTTCGCGGTGAAGGCGGTCAGTTCCTTGCCGAGCATGGTGCGCACCAGCTCGAGCTTGGAGATGTCCTTCATCGGCGCTGACGGCGACCGTGCGGCCGTCGCGCATGATCGTGACGCGGTCGCAGATCGCGTAGAGCTCGTCCAGCCGGTGGCTGATGAAGAGCGTCGCGACGCCGTCGGCCTTCAGCGTGCGGATCGTCTCGAACAGCACGCGACCTCGCGCTCGTCGAGCGAGGAGGTCGGCTCGTCCATGATGACCAGCCGGGCGTTCTGGGTGACGCCGCGGGCGATCGCCACCATCTGCCGGGTCGCGGCGCCGAAATCCTCGAGCGGGCGGTCGACATCGATATCGAGGTTGAAGCGCTGCAGCACCGCGCGCGCCTCGGCGCGCATGCGCGCGGCGGTCGACCAGGCCGAATGCGTGCGCGGCTCGCGGGCGAGAAAGATGTTCTCGGCGACCGAGCGGTGCGGCGCCAGGTTGATCTCCTGGTAGATCGTGGCGATGCCGGCCGCCTGGCTGTCGGCGGTCGAGCGAAAGTCGACCGGCTTGCCGTCGAAAGTCGATCGTGCCGGCGTCGCGCGAATAGGCGCCGGTCAGGATCTTGATCATGGTCGACTTGCCGGCGCCGTTCTGGCCGACCAGCGCCATGACCTCGCCCGGCTCGATCGTCGAGCGACGCCGGCGTCAGCACCTTGACCCCGGAAAAGCTCTTGTCGATGCCCTTCATGGAAAGCAGCAAGTCAATCCCTCCCGTCGTCTGCGCGCATCATGCCTGAGCGAGCGTTGCGCGGCGCAATGGCAGCCTGGCGAACGCAAGAAATGCCGGCCCGGCCGAAGTCGGCGGCCGGCCGGTCCGGGGAAGAGATCAGTAGGCGTTCGGCAGTTCGGCGGCCGCGTTCGACGGGTCGTAGAACTTGTCGATCGTTCTTGACCCAGGCCTCGATCTTCTCGCCGCTTGGCATAGCGCGCCATCGTCTCGAAGGCCTTCGGGCCGAAGCGCGGATTGCATTCGACGACGGCGTCGATCTTGCCGTCGACGACCGCCTGCACGGCTTCCTTGCCGCCGTCGATCGACAGCACGATCACGTCCTTGCCGGGCGTCTTGCCGGCGGCTTCGAGCGCCGCGATGGCGCCCATCGCCATCTCGTCATTGTGGGCATAGATGACGTCGGCATCCGGATGCGCCTGCAGCAGCGCTTCCGCCACCTGGCGGCCCTTGTCGCGGGCGAAGTCGCCCGACTGCGAGGCGAGGATCGTGAAGCCGCCGGCGGCGTTGATCGCCTCGTCAAAGCCCTTCTTGCGGTCGTTGGCGGGCGACGAGCCGGTCGTGCCTTCGAGCTCGATGATCTTCGACTTGCCGTTGGCGTTCTTGGCCAGCCATTCGGCGACGCGCTTGCCTTCGTCGATGAAGTCCGAGCCGATGAAGGTGACATAGTCTTCGCCGGCCTTGGCGAGCGACTGGTCGACGTTGCGGTCGAGCAGGATGACCGGGATGCCGGCCTTCTTGGCGGCCATGACGGCCGGGATCAGCGGCTTTTCCTCGCGCGGGGCGAGGAAGATCAGGTCGACGCCCTGGGCGATCATCGAGTTGACGTCGGCGACCTGCTTGGCGGCCGAGCCGGCGGCGTCGGTATAGACCAGCTGGTAGCCGAGCTTGGCGGCTTCGTCCTGCATGCTCTTGGTCTGGGCGATGCGCCACGGGATTGTTGGATTCGGTCTGCGCGAAGCCGACCTTGTAGGTGTCCTTCTTGGCGAGCGGCGGCAGCTCGCGCGAAGGCGAAGCCGGCGGTCAGGCCGACGGCGCCGAGCGCGCTGGCGGAAAGCAGAAGCGTGCGGCGTGTCATCAGAGTACATCGACGTTTCCTTTCCTCCCAGAGGTCCGGCTTCTCGCGGCCGGATGGAAGCGAACGAATTCGCTTCACATTCGGAAATCTTGCGCTAATAATATTAGCAGTCAAGGGGAATTTTATGAGCACGCCGCTTGACGTGCACGGGCGGCCTAAGGTACCGTCAGCGACGCGGCAAGAAGCGAGGTGGCGAGAATGGCCGAGGGCAACGGGCGTGGCAGCGCGCTGGAGCGGCAAGCGCGGCAGGCCGACCATGACCGACGTCGCGCGCATCGCCGGCGTCTCGCAGTCGAGCGTTTCGCTGGTGCTCAACCAGATGACCGGCGCGCGCATTTCGGCCGACACGCAGCAGCGCGTGCTCGAGGCGGCGCGGCAGATCGGCTACGCGCTGCCGGCCATCCGGCGCGAGACGCTCAACGGCATCGGAGCGCACGCACCATCGCCTATCTGGTCGACGAAATCTCGACCAGCCCGCATCCGGTGGTCAATCTCGATGGCGCGCGCGACTTTGCCTTCGAGCAGGACTTTCTGGTCGCCGCGCATGTGACGCGCTCGAACCCCGAGCTGGAGGAGGCGACGATCGCCGCGATCAAGCGCGACAAGTCGGTGATCGGCGTCATCTACTCGACCATCTTCACGCGCAGCGTCACGCTGCCGCCGTCGCTGGAGGACATTCCGACCGTGCTGCTCAATTGCTATGCCGAGCCGCGCCAGCATATCTCGATCGTGCCCGGCGAGGTTGCCGGCGGGTTCGCCGCCACCGCGCATCTGACCGGATCTCGGCCATCGGCGCATCGGCTTCATCAATGGCGAGCCGTGGATGGATGCGTCGCAGTCGACCGGCTGAAAGGCTACCGCCAGGCGCTGGCCACCGCCGATATCGCCTTCGACGAAGCGCTGGTGCGCAATGGCGACTGGCTGCCGCTGACCGGCTATCACCATGCCTGCGAGCTGCTGGCGCTCGAGCCAGCCGCCGACCGCGATCCTCTGCGGCAACGATCTGATGGCGATCGGCGCGCTGGAGGCGGCCAGCGAAATGGGCATCCGCGTGCCGGAAGACGCTTTCGATCATGGGCTATGACGACCAGGAACTGGCGCGCTACACCCACCCGCCGCTGTCGACGCTGGTGCTGCCCAACTACGAGATGGGCCAGCGCGCGGCCGAAGCGCTGCTCGACATCACCGTGCACGGCAAGGACGATGCGGCCGATGACAATCAAGATCGACGGTCCGCTGGTGCGGCGGGCATCCACAGGGCCTGCCAAAGCCTGACCTTTGGCGCGCCTTCTACTCGCTGCCCAGTTGCAAATCGCGGGCAAGGCCGTAATTTGTGCGTCGATGACGCCGCAGGACATCACAAAGCTGATCGTGCGCACCTCGATGAAGGATCGGGCGGCGTTTGACGTGCTTTACAGGCAGACCAGCGCGAAACTCTTCGGCGTCTGCCTGCGTGTCTTGAACGATCGGAGCGAAGCCGAGGAAGCGCTGCAGGAGGTTTTCGTCAAGATATGGACGAAGGCCGACCGTTTTGCGGTTTCGGAGCTCAGCCCCATCTCGTGGCTGGTGGCGATTGCGCGCAATCACGCGATCGATCGCATCCGTGCGCGAAAAATGCCGGCGGCGGAGCTTGATGCGGCGAGGGACATCGCCGACGAGCGGCCCGACCCGGAAGCGACGGCAGTGGCGGGTGGCGAAAACGAACGAATCTACAACTGCCTCGATGAATTGGACAAAGACCGGGCGGCGGCCGTCCGGGGCGCCTACCTCAACGGCGAATCCTATGCCGATCTGGCAGGGCGTCACAAAGTGCCGCTCAACACAATGCGTACCTGGCTGCGCCGCAGCCTGATGAAATTGAAGGAATGCCTCGAGCGATGACGCTTGTGGACGACAATGGCCCCGGCATGAACGGCGACGACGCACTCGCCGCCGAATATGTCGTGGGCGTTCTGCCGGCCGACGAACGGCGGGCAGCGTCGGAGCGCATCGAGCGCGACGGGGCCTTTGCGCGTCTGGTCGATGCCTGGGAGGTCTATTTCGCGCCGTTGGCGTCCGCCTATGCCGCTGTCGAGCCGCCGGCTTCCGCAAAAGCTGCGATCGACCGGCGACTGTTTGCAGGCGGCGTTGCGCCATCTTCTGGAGCGGTCGAGGTGCCGTCGGCCGGACTGTGGGCGAGCCTTGCCTTCTGGCGCGGATTGGCAACGGCCGCGCTCGCGGCACTGGTCATCTATGCCGGCGCGACGATGCTCCGCGAACCAGCCGTGCAACCGCAGGCGCAGCAACTGGTCGCCTCGCTGGCGGCCGATGGCAGCGACGTGCGTGTTGTCGCGCTTTACAATCCCGCCACGGGAGAAGTCGGGCTGTCACGCGTTTCCGGTGAGCCCGGCGCCAATCAGGTCCACGAGCTTTGGGTGATCGAGGGCCAGAACGCACCGGTGTCGATGGGCGTCATCCCGGCCGGCGCATCAGTGCGCCTGCCAGTCAACGAAGCAAACCGCGCAAGGCTGGCGGCAGGTTCGGTGCTGGCGATCAGCCTCGAGCCGACCGGTGGCTCACCGACCGGCCTGCCGACCGGTCCGGTCGTGGCGCTTGGGCCGCTGAGCAGCATCTAAGGCGAAGCGCTTAGGATGACATTGCCCCGCGCTCTGCGCGGGCGGTAGCGCTTCGCGCGTGGAAAAACAGCAAATAAAACAATATCTTGTCGTCGTCCGAGGTTCGCGCCTCTTACGTCCCGACATCGCCAAAAGTTTCGTATCGGGGCAAAAATATAGTTCCACCCAGAAGCGAAACCACCCGTGCCGAAGACCCGTGTTTCCCAATGTCTCGCCCACTCGCTGGGCTCATCACGGGAGAAACTGACATGCGGAAATTCCTTTCGACTCTAGGCGCTGGCGCCGTTGCCCTTTCGGCCTTCGCGGCAATCGCCTATGCGGCCAATCCGATGGTCGGCGGCGCGCCGATGCCGCCCGAAAAGAACATCGTCGAAAACGCCGTCAATTCGAAGGACCACACGACGCTGGTGGCGGCCGTGAAGGCAGCCGGTCTCGTTGAGACGCTGCAAGGCGCTGGCCCGTTCACCGTCTTCGCGCCGACCAACGAAGCCTTCGCCGCGCTGCCGGCCGGCACGGTCGAGACGCTGCTCAAGCCTGAAAACAAGGATCAGCTGACCAAGATCCTGACCTGCCATGTCGTGGCCGCGGAAGCCTTTTCCAAGGACATCATGAAGATGGTCGACGATGACAAGGGCGCACACCCCGTCAAGACCGTCGGTGGCTGCACCTGGACCGCCAAATATGCCGACGGCAAGGTGACGATCGAGGACGAAAACGGTGGCGTCGCCAACGTCACAATCGCCGACGTCGACCAGTCGAACGGCGTCATCCACGTCATCGACAAGGTGCTTCTGCCGAAAATGTAACGATCGCCGCGAAGCCCGAAGATAGGGCATCGTTCGGGTTTCGCCCGGTCCCGCGTCAGCCGTCGTCCCTCAGGCTGGCGCGGGTTTTTGTTTTGGCGGCGCCATCGACGTGCCGGGCAACGCGTAGGAGCGATGCCGACGATTGCCAGGCCATGACGGGTCGACTAGATCATCCGGCGAATGAACGCAGCCCAACGTTCAAGGCCTGGAGACGACGAGTTGAACAAGACGACCGATGTCGAGGCGCTGCTGGGCGACGATGTCTTTGCCTATCTGGAACATCAGACGCTGGAGAGCCTGGCCGCCTGCTACAAGGGCGGAACCTGGCCAGCCAGCCAAACAGTCGACGGCGCCTTCGCAGATCGCCCCATAGCTTGGCGCGTCGCCGCCTTTGGTTTGGCGGCACGGCATCGGATCCACCTTGTCGAATTGCGAGACGCCTTGCTGGGCGCAGGCGACATCGACCCTGACGATCTCCCCACGCCCCAGCTACGCACCGAATATATCTGGTTCCTGTTCTCGCAGCGTGCATGGTCGCCTATCGTCCGCTTCATCGAAGCGATCGACGGCCAGGCAAGAGGCGAGTTGGAGTCCCATGTCGCGGACATCTATTTCCTCGCCTTCTATCGCCTGCAGATGGATCGAATCATGGCAGGAGAGGACCGTGACGGATTCGTTGCGGCAGCACAGCGAATCCTGAATCTGCTTGGCGCATCCTGGACATCCGCAACGGATCATCTCGCCGCCTACCGCGCCATGGTTGATCACGTCGGTGGAAACTTCGACGAAGCGAGGACGGCCTTCACAACCATCACGGCCGATGACTTCGTGTCGCCTCTGTCGGCGCTGCGTCATGTGCTGAAAAGTCCGGCAGTCCGCATTCCGACGGCGTCCGATCTTGTCATCCGCCCGGCGCATCGCCGAATGGCAACGTTGATCTCGCTTGACCGCATCTACTTCGATCGGTTCGCCCGGTTGTTTGCCGAGCGCTACAGTCAGATCAACCGGGACAACGGTCTGCATTTTCACTGCGTCGGCTTCGATCCCACGAATGAACTGGGGACCTGGGATGTACCGGTGGCGATCGGTCTCACGGTCGATCCTCGCGATGTATCGGCGCTCGAGCCATTGGAGCGCGCCGGCTACTACGCCTCGGCGCGGTACATCCATCTGCCGGAATATCTGCGCCTCTATGAGGCTGTCTATGTCACGGATGCCGATGGTCTCGTCCTGCGCGACATTGCCACGATCGAGGCCGATCTCGGTGCTGCCGACATCGCCCTCGGCACGCGTGTGCTGGAAGAACAGAGACAACTTTTCCGGCTGCCATGGGAGGCGGTCACTGCCAACTCGCTCTTCATCCGATCCACGGACGAAGGTCGCCGGTTCAGCGCGGCGCTATCCGCCTATCTCGAAGAATCCCTTGCCCGCACTTTCGCTGATGGGAGGCCGTTCTGGTTCGCTGATCAGAACGCTCTGTTCTACACTTGGCTCGATCTGCGGCACCAGGTCGCGTTCAAGCGCTTTCGCAAGGCTGCGTTCGTCCAGCAAACCGAATGGACTCTGTTCGAGAGCCTGGACTCCAAGGCCGAATTCCTTCGGCAGGCCGATCTGCCAACGCCGTAATGCGGCCGGCGTCACCTGCTCTCGATCGCTTTTTCGATAGCCTGGCGCAGCGGCTCCAGCCCTTCGCCCTTTTCCGACGATGTCGCCAGAATCTCCGGGTAGGCAGCCGGGCGCTTCTTGATCTTTTGGGCCGTCGCTTCGACGAGTTTCGGCAAACCGGCCGCCTTGATCTTGTCCGTCTTGGTCAACACAAGCTGGTAAGAGACGGCCGCCTTGTCGAGCAGGGCAAAGCACGTCCTCATCATTCGTCTTGATGCCATGGCGGGCGTCGATCAGCACATAGACGCGCTTCAGGGTCGAGCGGCCGCGCAGATAGTCGAAGACGAGCTTCGTCCAGGCGTCGACCTGTTCCTTCGGCGCTTTGGCGTAACCGTAGCCCGGCATGTCGACCAACGCGAAGGGAGGAAGATCGCCCGCCTCGCCCGAAAAGCCGTCGGGCACGAAATAGTTGAGCTCCTGCGTGCGGCCCGGCGTGTTCGATGTGCGGGCAAGACCCTTCTGGCCGACCAGCGCATTGATCAGTGACGATTTGCCAACGTTGGAACGTCCGGCGAAAGCCACCTCGGGCGGGCCTTCCGGCGGCAGGAACTTCATTGCCGGCACGCCGCGGATGAAGGTGAACGGCCGCGCAAAGGCAGCGCCGGCGCCCTGCGACGCCTCGGTGCGCTCAGCCATCACCGGGCGGCCTCCAGTTCGACGATGTTCGCGCCGCGAATGGCGTTGAGATTGCGCGTGATCTTCCCGACCGGCCAGTCCCACCAGGCAACATCGAGCAGCCGCTGTACCGTTTTGCGATCGAACCGCATTTTCACCACCTTGGCCGCATTGCCGGCGACGGTGGCATAGGGCGGCACGTCATGGGTGACGACGGACTTCGCCGCGACGATCGCCCCGTGCCCGATCGTCACGCCCGGCATGATCACCGCCTCCATGCCGATCCAGACATCATTGCCGACGATCGTGTCGCCACGGATTTCGCGCTCCCAGGTCCTGACGTCAAAGCCGCGTTCCCACCCGTGACCGAATATGTTGAAGGGATAGGTCGAAAAGCCCGACAGCGCATGGTTGGCTCCGTTCATGATGAAGCGCGCGCCCTCCGCAATGGCGCAGAACTTTCCGATGATCAGCCTGTCGCCGATGAACGGATAATGGTGCAGTACACATTTGGTCTGAAACTGATCGGGACCCTCCGGATCGTCGTAGTAGGTGAAATCGCCGACTTCGATATTCTCAGCCGTGATCAGCGATTTCAGATAGCCGACCCGTTTGTGCATCGGGATAGGGTGTTTGAGATCGGGGTTGGGGCCGTCCATGGCATGCCTGCTGTGCAATGTTTGACATGTCGATAAACGCCCTAAGCGCCGCTGCCGTCAACGAAAAAGCCCCGCCGAAGCGGGGCTTGATGGATCAGCGTGATGCTACTCCGCCGGGCTTGGTCCCTTCCTGAACAGGCCGACGAGATTGTCCCAGAGTTCGATCTTGGCGCCCTGGCGCTTCATGATCACGCCCTGCTGGATGATCGAGAGCAGATTGTTCCAGGCCCAGTAGATGACGAGGCCTGCGGGGAACGACGCCAGCATGAAGGTGAAGAGCACCGGCATCCAGTTGAAGATCATCGCCTGGGTCGGGTCTGGCGGCGTCGGGTTCATGCGCATCTGCAGGAACATGGTGACGCCCATGATGAGCGGCCACACGCCGAGCATCAGCATGGCTGGCGGCGGTGAAGGGAATCAGCCCGAACAGATTGAAGATCGAGGTCGGATCGGGCGCGGCCAGATCCTGGATCCAGCCATAGAACGGTGCATGCCGCATCTCGATGGTGACGTAGAGCACCTTGTAGAGCGCGAAGAAGACCGGAATCTGGATCAGGATCGGCCAGCAGCCGGCGAGCGGATTGATCTTTTCCGTCTTGTAGAGCTCCATCATCGCCTGCTGCTGCTTCATCTTGTCGTCCGCATATTTTTCGCGGATTTCCAGCATCTTCGGCTGCACCATCTTCATCTTCGCCATCGACTTGTAGGATTTGTTGGCGAGCGGGAAGAAGATCGCCTTGACGATGACGGTGGTGGCGAGGATGGCCAGCCCGAAATTGCCGAGGAATTTGTAGAGCGTGTCGATCAGCCGGAACATCGGCTTGGTGATGAAATAGAACCAGCCCCAGTCGATCAGAAGGTCGAACTGCCGGATGTTGCGGTCGGTCTCGTAAGCCTGGATCTTGTTGACTTCCTTGGCCCCGGCGAACACCTGGGTCTCAAAGGTGGCGTCGGCGCCAGGCGCGACGGCGACCGGATCGGTGATGAAATCGGTCTGATAGCGCGGGCGGCCGTCGGAAAAATAGGAATAGGTCGGCTGGAAGGGCTGCTTGGCGGACGGCACCAGCGTCACCGCCCAGTATTTGTCGGTTATCCCCAGCCAACCATCGTTGGATTTGCCGGGCTTCGCCTGCTTGTCTTCCTCGATCGTCGCGTAGCTGATTTCCTGCAGGCCTTCTTCGCCGGTGACGCCGATCAAGCCCTCATGCAGCACATAGATGGAGGCGTGGGTCGGCTTGTCGAAGCGGGTCACACGGCCATAGCCGGAGAGGTTCACGGGCTGGCCCGAACCGTTCTTCACCGTGTCGGTGACGGTGAACATGTAGTTCGCGTCGACCGAGAAGGTGCGTTGGAAAGTCAGGCTCTTGTCGTTGGTATAGGTCAGCGTTACCGGGCTCGTCGGCGTCAGCGTCGGCTGGCCCTCGGCGGTCCACACCGTGTCCGGCTGCGGCATCTTGCCGGCGTCGCCGGCGGCGACGAAGCCCACTTCGGCGAAATAGCCGTTCGGCAGCGATTGCGGGTTCAACAGCTCGATTTCCGGCGAGTTTGGCTCGACGGTGAGCCGATATTGCTTGAGCTTCAGATCGTCCAGGCGGCCGCCCGTCAGGTTGATCGAGCCGGAAAGGCTCGGCGTGTCGACTTGACGCGCTGCGTGGCGGCCAGGGCCTTGTCGCGATTTTGCTCGGTTGTCCCGTCGGTGCCTGGCACCGAGCCTGGCGCTGTGGCTGCCCGGCAAAGCGGGTACGGTCCCATCCGGCGCGGGGGTTGTCTGGTTGCCGTCCGCCGCCTTCTTCTCGGCCTCGACGCGCTCCGCCTCGATGCGCGCGGCCTCGCGCTGCGTCTCGATGCGCGGGTTCATGTAGAACACCTGCCACAATGTCAGGATCAGCACCGACAAGGCGATGGTGATGAGGAAATTGCGGTTGTTTTCCATCAGAAACCCTTGAAGGTCGTCTTAGCGCCGGCGGCGCAGGCGAGCCGATAGTTCGGCCTTGATCTCATCGAATCGTGCCGGCGAGCAGTTCCGGCCGGCCAACGATCACATAGTCATTGCCGGTCGCCATGTCAGCGGCGGCTGAAACGCGCACCGCCTCGCGCAGACGGCGGCGGATGCGGTTGCGCTGCACTGCGTTGCCGGACTTCTTGGTGACCGTCAGGCCAAAGCGTGCGCGGGGCCACGTCGCCGCGCCCCAGAACCTCAAGCAGAAACAGCCGCCCGCGGCGTTTCTCGCCGTTGCGGACAGCCAGAAATTCGGCCCGCTTCTTCAGGCTGCGCGGGAGTTGCACGGCCGAAGCGCCGCGCTTCGACACTTCGCCGGATCCCGGTCTTAAGCCGACAGACGCTTGCGGCCACGGTTGCGGCGAGCCGCCAGAACGGCCCGACCGCCCTTGGTCGCGATGCGGGCACGGAAACCATGACGGCGCTTGCGAACAAGCTTGGAGGGTTGATAGGTGCGCTTCATTTATTTGATACCGCGGTGTGCGGCCCTTCTTGGTTCTGTTGCTTGAACAGGAGCTGGCTGGGCAATCCACGGCACGCATAAGCGCGCCGGACGGTCGGCCCGAGCGTGGGCGGGCTTATAGAAAGGCTGGTTTGCCCGAGTCAATCGCAGGCGGCAAAAGGGCGCAAATCTGCGCCGAATTTGGCAAAAGGCGGGCAAATGGCCTATTCTTGCCATAATTGAGGTTGCGAGGCATTGAGATGCGGACCCGCGCGGGTTTTGACAGGGCCTGATCAATGGATGCAGGCGAGGCCGAACGCGAAGAAGACTAAGGAAAACAGCGTGCTTGACGTGCCGCTGTCGCGCGGCCTGTCGACCAAGCTGCTGCTGCTGACCATCGCCTTCGTGCTGTTTGCGGAAATCGTCATCTTCGTGCCGTCGATCGCCAATTTCCGGCTGCGCTGGCTGGAGGAGCGGCTGATGGCCGCCGCCGCGGTCTCCTCGCTGCTGGTCGAAGTCGACCCGAAGGACCTGACGCGCGTCGCTCAGGACAATGTGCTGATGTCGATCGGGGCCAAGGCGATCGCGGTCAGGGACGGCAACGTCTCGCGCCTGCTCACCATCGCCGAAATGCCGGCGGAGGTCGACGAACATGTCGACGTGTCCAACACCGGCATGCTGGAGGCCACGTCGAGTGCGCTCGATACGCTGATCTTCGGCGGCAATCGTATGTTGCGCGTCTACGGCGAGCCCAGCGAAAGCGGCAAGGAATTCGAAGTCATCATGCCGGACTACCGGCTGCGCAATGCGATGCTGAAATATTCGCGCAACGTCGCGATCATCTCGCTGCTGCTCTCCCTGTTCACCGCGGCGCTGGTCTATGCCGCTATCGATCGCATCATGATCCGGCCGATCCGCGCCATGACGCAGTCTATGCTCTCCTTCAGCCAGGCGCCCGACGATCCCGCCCGGCTGATCCAGACCGGCGCACGCACCGACGAGATCGGCGTCGCCGAGCGCGAACTGGCCGAAATGCAGGGCCGCCTGCAGAAAATGCTCGGCGAGCAGAAGCATCTGGCCGATCTTGGCCTCGCGGTCTCCAAGATCAACCACGACATGCGCAACACGCTGGCGTCGGCGCAGTTGCTGTCGGACCGTCTCAGCCAGGTGAAGGACCCGGCCGTGCAGGCCTTCGCGCCAAAGCTTGCTGCGCGCCATCGACCGCGCGGCCTCCTACACCAAGGGCGTGCTGGCCTATGGCCGCACGCAGGAAGCGCCGCCGTCGCGCCGCAAGCTTCGGCTCAGGCAATTGGTCGACGAGGTGTTACGAACTGCTGGGCGTCGACCCGTCGGATGTCGAATTCGTCAACGCCGTCGAGCATGGCTTCGAGATCGACGCCGATGCCGAGCAGCTCTATCGCGTGCTGACCAATCTGAGCCCGCAACGCCGTCGAGGCCATGGGCGGCGAGCGCGAGTCGACCATGGTTCGCCGCCTGACCATTACTGCCGAGCGCGAAGGCAGCGTCAGCCGGGTGCTGGTCGAGGACACCGGCCCGGGCCTGCCGGCCAAGGCGCGCGAAAACCTGTTCACCGCCTTCAAGGGCTCGGCCCGCAGCGGCGGCACCGGCCTTGGGCTTGCCATTGCCCAGGAGCTCGTACGCGCGCATTCCGGCACGCTGGAACTGGTGGAAAGCGCCGGCGGCCGCACGGTGTTTGCGGTCACCATCCCGGATCAGCCGGTGAAGCTGTCCGACGCGCGGCGCGCGCTTCGCCGGCCTGCCTAGCACCGCGAATGCTGCAGCCCAACGGCATGGAAGGCGATCGTGTCGCTCGTGCTGTGTCATCCAGCGGAGCGAGGAAAGGCTCGCCCGCCTGGACACTGCGTCAAAGTTTCGATTCGCGACGGCTTGCAATTCGACCGCTCAATCGTTAGGTAGCGCTCCATTCGCGGTCGGCGCTCGTGCGCAGGCCGCTGCCGTTTGCCGGCACAGTGCGCCCGTAGCTCAGCTGGATAGAGCACCAGACTACGAATTTGGGGGTCAGGAGTTCGAATCTCTTCGGGCGCGCCATTTTCCGCGATTACCCTCCACTGTCCGCCATACTCGCTAGAATTACGTCTCGTGCGCAGACCAGAAGACAACACCTGAGATAGGTCAATCCGCGACTTGAGTGTTGCCGAAAAGGCAACTCTAACTCTTGAAATATTGTTCTTTATTCGAACGCTCAATGGAGTGATCTTACGGCAGGCAATAAGATCAAGAACGCAAACCCAGGGGAACTCGGATGTCATCTTTCATGCTGAACAGACGCAGTCTCATCAAGAATGCCGCCCTGATGTCTGGCCTGGCAGCCACCCAATCGCTGCTGACGATCGGACCCAGCCGATCCGCAGAGCTGACGAATATCCGCATGCAGTTGGGCTGGCTTGCGTCCAACGGCCTGCTGGGCGAAGTGGTGGCCATCAAGAAGGGATATTTCGCCGAGCAAGGGCTCGAGCTCGAAATCGTTCCGGGTGGACCCAACGTCGATGGCGTCGCCGGCGTCGCCGCCGGCCAGTCGAACATCGGCCAGGTCTCTTCCAGTCCCTCGGTCATGATGGCCCGCGGCGCGGGCATACCGATAAAGGCAATCGCCGCCGGCTATCAGAAACACCCCTATGCCTATTTCTCCCGCAAGGCCAAACCGGTCGCCACGCCGAAGGACATGATCGGAAAGACCGTGGCGATCCAGCCGACCGGCGCGATCCTGCTACGTGCGCTCTTGGCCAAGAACAACATTCCAGAAGACCAGGTGACGGTCGTCAACATGGGCGCCGACATGAATCAGCTGGTCACCGGCCAGGCCGACGTCGTGGTCGGTTGGCTCACCAACACCGCCGCACTCAAGGTTCTCGGAGACGATCGTGTCGACATGACGCTATGGGACGCGGGATTGCAGCTTTACGCCAACGTCTACTACACCACCGATAGCCAGCTTGCCGACCACTCGAAAGAACTGACCGGTTTCATGGCCGCCGCGGCCAAGGGCTGGGGCTATGCCCGCGACAACCAGGAAGAGGCAGTCAACATCCTTCTCGAGGCCTATCCGAACCTCGACAAGGCCAGCGAGATGGAGACCATCGCGCCGCTCATGAATTTCGTCTTCAACGAGACGACCAAGGCGGACGGCTGGGGAGCCATGTCCAAGGCCAACTGGGAAGCCCAGATCAAGGCCTACGCCGATCTTGACCAGTTCAAGGAAAAGGTCCCGACCGTCGATGACGTTGTGTCGCTTGCGATCCTCGACGCCACTGCCGACATCCGCAAACAAGTAGGGTGAGCGCTATGCTGGCCGCCTTGCAGCATCACAGCCACGGGGCGGCGTCAGCCGTCTCTGTGGCCAACCTCGACATCCGCTTCGGCGCGGGGCAGTCGCAGTTTACCGCGCTGTCGGACATCTCCGTCGAAATCCCCGAGGGGTCGCTCGTCACCATGCTCGGCCCCTCGGGATGCGGCAAATCCACATTGTTGAGGACGGTCGCGGACCTGGTGCGCATCAGCGACGGGAAAGTGTCCGTGCTCGGGCAATCGCCGCGGGAAGCCCGCGAGGGTCGCGACTTCGCCTTCGTCTTCCAGGACGCGACGCTGCTGCCCTGGCGCAACGCCATCGACAATGTACGCCTGCCGACGGAGGTCGGCAAACGGACCGCCGGCGCTACGTTCGCCGACCCAGAGGCGCTGCTTGCATTGGTCGGCCTGAAAGGTCGCGAGAAGGCGCTGCCGCACGAGCTCTCCGGTGGCCAGCGCCAGCGTGTGGCGATTGCGCGTGCACTGGTGACGCAGCCGCGAGTGCTCCTGATGGACGAGCCGTTCGGCGCGCTGGACGAGATCACCCGCGACAAGCTCAACGAAGAACTGCTACGCCTTTGGGAAGAGACGAAGACAACGATCATGTTCGTCACCCACTCGATTCCCGAGGCCGTGTTCCTTGGCCAACACGTGCTCATGCTGGCGTCGCACCCGGGCCGCGTCAAGGAATTCATGAAGGTGGACCTGCCCTATCCGCGCCGGCTGCCGATGCGCGACACCGTCGAGTTCATCCGTATCACAGCGCACCTGCGCGCCTTGCTGGAGGAATGCTGATGGCAACGTCAACGGTCCCCCTGCGTGAAGTCGCTGCGCGCGAACAGGCTCCGAGCCCGTTTTTCGACGGACTCGCTCGCAACACGCCGGCGATCCTGGCGATCGTCGGCATGATCCTGCTGTGGCAATTCATCGTCTGGTTCTTCGAGGTGCCGACCTTCATGGCGCCAAGCCCGCTCGACGTGCTCGGCGCCTTCCAGGAGAACGCCGGCATCCTGCTGCGCAACATCTGGCCGACGCTGCTGGAGGCGTTCTTCGGCTTCATTTTCGGCAACCTGATCGCCATTCTGCTGGCCATCTGGTTTGTCTACAGCCCGCTCGCGGAGAGGGCGTTTTATCCGATCGCCGTCATCATCAAGTCCATCCCGATTATCGCGCTGGCGCCGATCCTGGTCCTGCTGTTCGGCAACGGGTATGCGCCTAAAGTCATCATCGCCGGCCTGATCTGCTTCTTTCCGACGCTGGTGAATATGGTGCAGGGTCTGAAGTCCGCCAGCCCGGCCATGCTCGACCTGATGCGCGTGCTGTCGGCCAGCAACTCGGAGATATTCTGGAAGGTCCGCCTGCCGGCGTCGCTTCCCTTCCTGTTCGCCGCGCTCAAGATCGCCGCGACGAGCTGTGTGATGGGCGCGATCGTGGCCGAGTGGATTGGATCGAGCTTCGGGCTTGGCGCGCTGATTATCGACGCGACCTACAATTTCCGCTCGCCCCTGCTCTACGCGACGGTTGTGATCGCCGCGACAATGGCAGTCGTCCTGTTCTTCCTCGTTTCGATGGTCGAACACAGGATCGTTCGCTGGAAGCCGACGGCCCACGACTGACCATAGCCCTGAAACCGTCGGCCGCCGTGCGGTGGCCGCTTGTCTGGTCGGTTTGCGACAGGAGGAAAAACCATGTCCGATACAATCCGAATTGCCGCGGGCAATGTCCCGATTGTTGATCGTTCCGATGTCGTCGTTGTCGGCGGCGGACCGGCCGGCATATCGGCTGCCGTCTCGGCGGCGCGCAACGGCACGAGCGTCACCTTGATCGAACGATATCCTTATGTAGGCGGTCTGGCGGCCGGCGGCATGGTGTTGGTTCTCGACGATATGATCAACGGCCTAGAGATCACCGTGCAGGGCATCTGCACCGAGATGATCGGCCGGATGCAGAAGGCCGGGCTTTGCGTGGTGCCGGACGAAAAGGACCGCCAGCTTGACGTACGCGAACTGCCGGAGACATGGCGGCGTTGGGCGCGTTGGGGCGTGTTCGATTTCCACACGCAATCGATGCCTCACCCCATCTGCTACGCAGCGGCTTTCGACCCCGACGCATTCAAGCAGACCGCGTATGACCTTTTCGCCGAGAGCGGGGTCAAACTGCGTGCGCACAGCTGGTTCTCCTCCGCCATCGTGGAGGACGGCGCGATCAGGGGCGTAGTCTGCCAGACTAAGGCCGGCCTGCAGGCAATCATGGGCAGCGTGGTGATCGACACCACCGGCGACCTCGACGTCGCGACAAGCGCGGGCGCCAGTTTCGTCGACGACACCTTCATCCTGACCACGGTGTCGCGTTGGGGTGGCGTGAACACCGATGCGGCCGAGCGCTTCGAGTTCGAGGAACCGGAACGCTTCAAACAGCTCGACCACGAAGCCAAGCGCCTCATCGGCGGGTGCTGGGCCTTCTGGTGGCTGAAAACACCGCTGCCCGGTGTGGTCTGGCTGAACTGCCCGCACATGCCCAAACTCTCCGGCCTCAAGGTCGAGGACCTGACGGCGGCGGAGTTGGAAGGCCGCAAGCGCATGGCCCGATTGATCGAATTTTCGCGTGAGAAGCTGCCGGGTTTTGAGAAAGCCTTTGTCGTCGACTTCGCGCCACAAACTGGCGTGCGCCAGTCACGCCTGCTTCAAGGCGAATATGTCGTGACCAAGGACGATGTGATAAGCCGCCGCCACTTTACCGATACGGTATGCCGCGGCCGCGACTACTATACGCCGTACCGCGCCATGCTCCCCAGGACGGTCGACCAGCTCATCGTCGCAGGCCGCCATTATTCGGCGACGCCTCAGGCGCAAAAGTCGAGCCGCGAAATCCCGCCCTGCATGGCAATGGGCGAGGCGGCCGGCGTTGCTGCCGTCGTTGCGCTCAACGCAGGCACGACGGTGCGAAAAGCAGACGTGCGCGCGATCCAGAAGCAGATGCGCGCCCAGGGGGCCGATCCCGGCGACATACCTTCCGACAATGCAACCTACCTGGAGGCCGCGGAATGACGACCCTACCGCTCGATGCAATCCGCGTCATTGATTTCACTCAGGTCATGCTCGGCCCATGCTGCACGCAGACGCTGGCCGACTATGGCGCCGATGTCATAAAGATCGAAAAAGAGAAGATCGGCGATCTCTCCCGCTGGTCACTGGGGTCGGATCCAGACGGATTGAACAACCCGGTGTTTTGCTCGCTCAACCGCAACAAGCGCAGCCTCGCCCTCGACCTGAAGAGCAAGCAGGCGCGTGACCAGGTGCTGGCGTTGATCGACACCGCCGATGTCGTCGTCAACAATTTCCGGCCCGGCGTGATGGAACGCATGGGCTTCGGCTATGACGATCTGAGAAAGCGCAACCCGGGCCTGATTTATGCAGTAGGCACGGGTTACGGCCTCAAGGGGCCCTACGAGCACAAGGGCGGCCAGGACGTTCTTGCGCAGGCGATGAGCGGCGTCATGCGCCGCAAGTCGGATGAGGCGCATCCCCTTTCCATCTATTCGACGCCGCTGGCAGACTATTCCGCCGGCATGCACCTGGTGCAAGGCATCCTGCTGGCGCTGCTGCAGCGCGCGAAGACGGGCGAAGGCCAGCAGGTCGCTGTCAGCCTCTACAACTCGATGGTTGCCATGCAGATGCAGGAAGGCGCTGTGCACATGATGCGCGGCAAGGAGTTGAACTGGGGTGCGTTCCCACTGACCGGCGTCTTCGATACGACTGACGGCGCGATCGTCATGGTGGGTGCGTTCAAGGAGAACCCGCTGCGCGATATCTGCCAGGCGCTGGAGATCGACGATCTCTCCGCTTTACCCCGCTACGCAAACTTCGACGCGCAGATGGAGCACCGTCCAGAGCTGCAGGCGATCTTCCGCGAGAACTTCGGCAAAAACACAAAGCAGCACTGGATCGGGCGGCTGGAGGAAGTCGACATCCTCTGCGCGCCGGTGCGCCACATTTCGGAGGTTCTCGTCGACGAACAAACCCTGATGAACAAGATGATCATCGAGGCGGGCAAAACCGATGCTGGCCCCATTCGTCTGATCGGCTCGCCGATCGATATGTCGGCGGCGCAGGTTTCGGTGCGCATCGCGCCGCCACGCCTCGGCGAACACAATGACGAGATCTTGCGTTCGATCGAGGTGCGGCAGGGGGACGCCGCATGAGCGTCGAGTTCGAGGTCAAGGGTCGCATCGCGCGCGTCGCCATCAATCGACCGGACCGCATGAACGCCGTCGATCTCGCAACCGAGCGCGAACTGGAGCGCATCTGGCAGGACGTCGAACGCCGCGCCGATGTCAGCTGCGTCATTCTCACAGGCGCCGGCGAGAAAGCCTTCAGCGCTGGCGCCGACATGAAGGGTGTCGAGAAAACCGGCCTGGAGTATTGGGCCGAAGATCGCCCCAACGGCTTTGGCGGCATCGCCTACCGCCGAAGCCTTGATGTGCCGGTCATCGCCCGCGTCAATGGCTACGCCCTTGGCGGCGGCTTCGAGATGGTGCTTGGCTGTGACATCGTCATTGCCGTGGACACTGCCCGGTTCGGCTTGCCCGAGGCGCGCGTCGGGCGAATGCCGCTCGACGGAGGCATGATCCTGCTGCAGCGCAAGATCCCTTACAACCTCGCCATGGGCGTGCTGATGACAGGCCGCAAATTCAGTGCGGCGGAAATGGCAGCCTACGGCATTGTGAATGAAGTCACTTCGGTCGGCGACCTCGATGCGGCAGTCGACCGCTGGGCGGCCGAAATCGTCGCCTGCGCGCCGCTCTCGATCAGGGCTATCAAGCAGACCGTCAACCGCACCGCCCACCTTTCGCCGTCCGAGGCGCAGGGCTTGCGCACGCCAGCGCTCGTGCGGGCGCTGCAGAGCGAGGATGCGATCGAAGGCGTCGCCGCCTTCCAGCAGAAGCGAACGCCGGTCTGGGCCGGGCGGTGACACAGTTGGCGGGAGTGCGGTAGGGTCTCGCCAGGAGGCCGCCGATGCATGCCAGCATTCTGAGGTATTTCGTTGCCGTGGCACGCTCGGGCTCCATCCGCAAGGCCTCGGAGGAAGTCCATGTCGCGACGTCCGCCCTGAGCCGGCAGATCAAGAACCTCGAACTGGAACTGGGCATCGTCCTGTTCGATCGATCGTCCACCGGCTTGAGGTTGACGGCCGCCGGCGAGGAGGTCTTGCGGCATGCAACTTCGACCCTGCGCGATTTCGAATTGCTGCGTAGCGATCTTGGCGCATTGCAGGGCAAGAAGACCGGCAGGGTGCGCGTCGCCTGCCTGGACAGCCTTGCCGTCAAGTTTCTGCCCGAACAGATAACGGCATTTCACAGGCAGCACCCGTCCGTGAATTTCTTTGTCCAGACGGCTGGTCATGGGCAGATCACGAACATCGTGGCAGCGGGAGAGGTCGACATCGGGCTGACATTCGACCTCGCGCGGCCCGACGACACCGAGATGATCTTCAGCGTGCCCATGCCCCTGTCGGCATTCGTCAGCGCCGGGCATCCGCTCACCAAACTGAAGCAGGTAACACTGGAAGAGTGCGCACAGTTCAACCTTCTGCTTCAGCTCGACACGCAGCCGATACGATCTCTCATCGAGATCGAGCTTTCGGTCTTTCAGCGCACCGGCCGCAACTTCATCATGTCGAACAGCCAGACCCTGATCCGGCATTTCATTCTGTCGGGCGACGGCGTGGCCTTCTTTACGCCACTGGGTTTCCTGGATGAGATTGCCCGCGGCGAGATCGTGGCAGTACCACTTGTCGGCTCGCGCTTGCAGAATCTTCATGTCGGGATCCTGGTCCGGCGCCGTCGCCGGCTCACGCATGCGACTGCTGCGGCAGTCGAAATGTTCAGCGCGGAATTGAAGCGATACGCTGATCTTATCTCCAGCGCCGCTGCAGGGTGACGGCTGACAGCCTAGCCTTATGCCGCCAGGCGTGTCGCATCCTGGATCGCGTCAAGTTGTGCCCGGGCCGAAGCGGATTTGATCCCGAGGTTGGGCAAAATCACTTCGTTCCATGCATCGTTCAGGCTACGCCTGCCGACCAAATACTTGACCGCTCCGACGAGCGGGTGCGCGGCTACGCCTTGCCGGACGGCTTGCACCCTGGCCTTCAAGATGGCGTTGCCCTGGTCGCGCCACAGGGCAGCCGACAATCGAGGATCGACGTTGACCGTCGCCGAGATGCAGCCGGCAAATCCACTTTGCCCGGCCTCGGCGAGTGAGACTTCGTTGCTCGGGAAAACAGCAAAGCCCCGAATGCCGGCAAGCTTGCGCGCGTAGTCCAGGTTTCCGGAACTGTCCTTGGCTCCCTTTATGCGATCCGGGAATGTGGCATGCAGGCGGGCGGCAAGACCGGGGCTGAATTCGATGCCGGTCAGCTGGGGAAAATTGTAGAGATAAATGTCGATCTGCTGGTCGGCCGTCCTTGCGATCAGGGCCTCGAACCAGCCGAAGATGCCGTCTTCCGAGACAGGCTTGTAATAGTAGGGCGGCAGCACCAATGCGGCCGCGAACCCCAGAGCCGAGGCTTGCCGCGTCAACGCGACGGACGCCTCCAGATCGGGCGTCCCTGTCCCCACCATGAGGCGGCTGCGATCGAGCCTCTGCGCCGCCGCCTCCATCAAGGCGCTGCGCTGTGCCTTGGACAAGGAGTTCGCCTCTCCCGTCGTACCGAGCACATTGAGGGCGTCGCAGCCATTGTCCAGGCACCATTGAGCATGCTCGACAAAGGCGTCGAAATGGATGGTGCCGTCCATAGAGAAGGGTGTGGGAACAGCGGGAATGACGCCGCGAATACTGGTGTTCATGGGCGATCCGCTCCTTCAATCCTGCCATGTGACCGGGAAACGTATGTCTTGACGAACGGATGGTCGAGCACAGTGGAACGGCTTCGGTCCCAGCCTCCCGGCGAGCCCATGCCGGTGACCGTATCCTCGAAGAACTGACGGTTCACGTCGATGCAGTGCCGTCTCTCGGCTGTGATCTCTTCGTCCCATGCGATCGCGTCGACCGGGCAGACTGACAGGCAAAGGCCGCAATTGATGCACTCGTCGGGATGGATGTAGAACATCCGGCCGCCTTCGTAGATGCAATCGACCGGACACGCGGTCGTGCAATCGCCGTCCTTCACATCGATGCATGGTTCGAGGATGACATAGGCCATTTAGCCTCTCCGGCTTGCGAGGCAACTCGTTTCACTCGCGACGCTAAAGTCACGAATTCTCGTGTTCTTGGGAAGTTCAGTCTTTCGCCATCTACGTTGCCTCAAAAGCAACGCTTCTAAGCTGAACATCGGCTGTTTCGCGCGCGTTGGCAGTTCATAACGCCAATTTGCACGGGCCTGCGGAAGACGGGGAATGATCCACGTCTGCGCTGCACCGCGCTATCTGCCAGTTTCCAAAGCAGCGCTTATTGATCTTGTCCTTCGACCGCCGCGACAGACGCCGCGCGGGCCGCGGCGCGGATGCGTCGTCGCTGGCGAAACTCGTCCCATTGTTGATCGACGAGCACACCAACGAGGATCACGGTACCCATCACCGCGAAGTTCAGCGATGATGGAATTCCCAATAGGTTGACGAGGTTTTGGAGAATTTGCAGGAGCACCGTGCCCAGAAAGCACGCCGATGACGGAACCTTCGCCGCCACGCAACGAAAAGCCGCCAAGCACGGCGGCCGCGATAGCATAAAGTTCGTAGAAGTTCGCATGCCCAGACGGCTGGACCGAACGTGTGTACATGGCGAAAAAAATAGCGGCGATTGCCGTCAGTGCGGCACAAATCACGTAGGCCGCGATGACGACAAGGTCTGTGCGAATGCCCGAAAACCTGGCCGCCTCCTCGTTCTTGCCAACCGCATAGAGGTAGCGGCCGAACACCGACCTGTGCAGCACGATCCAGGCGACGATCGCGACCACGAACAGGACATACACCGACGTTGGAATGCCGAAAGGCCGGGCTACAAAGAAGTCCAGTCCTGGGTAGGTGCTGCCGAATGGAAAGCCTGCGGTCGCGTCGGCGGTGTAACCGCGTGAAACGCCGCGGTAGATCAGCAATCCGCACAGTGTCACGACAAATGGCTGCATGCGCAGCTTGGTGATGAGCAGCCCATGCGCGAGCCCCATCGCAAAGCCGAGAAGCATGACGATCCCAGCCGCAATCGGCCAGGGGACGCCCAGCCGACCAACCATGTCGACAAAGAGCACGCCGAGCAGTGCGATCATCGATCCCACCGAGAGTTCGATGCCGCCGGTGATGATGACAAAACCCTGCGCGATCGAGAACAGTCCGAACAGGCCGATCAGGTTTGCGGTATTGGCCAGATTGTTTGGCGACAGGAAAAGCGGGTTACGCAGGTAAACGAAAAGGCCAACCACCAGGATCAGAACGAGAAGGCCAAGGTCTTTCTTGTTCACGCGCTTGCCCCGTCTATGCTTTTTCCGACAGCAAGCATCAGCACGTTCTCCTCGCTGAACTGGTCTCGCGTCAGCGTTCCAAAAATGCTGCCCTCGTGCATCACAGCGATCCGGTCCGACACACCGATGACCTCTTCCATATCCGACGAGATCATCAAAATCGCCACACCGGCATCCGCAAGGCCCCTCATAAGCCGATAAATCTCGAACTTGGCCCCGACGTCGATGCCTCGGGTCGGCTCGTCCAGAATGATCACCCGCGGCTTCATCGCCAACCACTTGGCGAGGACGACCTTTTGCTGGTTGCCACCCGACAGGGCGCTGGTTCGCACGCCGACATTCGGTGCACGGATGTCCAGGTCTGCCTTGCTGCGCTCCGCGCGCGCGATCTCGGCCGCCGGAACGACTATGCCGGCCCGTGAATAAGCGTTCAGATTGGGCAGCGTAATGTTTTGCGCGATCGACAGGTCCAGCAGAATGCCCGCGCCCTTACGGTCCTCGGGAACGAGAAAAATGCCGCGCGCTGCCGCGTCTCCGGCGTTCCTGACATTGAGCTGCGCCCCATCGAAAATGATCTCCCCGCCGAGAATCCGATCGATCCCAAAGATGGCGCGGGCAAGCTCGCTCCGGCCGGCGCCGACCAATCCGGCCAAGCCAAGAATTTCTCCGCTATGGAGATCCAGGTTGACTGATCGCTGGGGATAGGTGCTCGTCCGGACATTTCGTACCGACAAGACTGCCGGGCCGCGCTGCGTCGATGGCGGCGTGTAAACCACCTTAAGCTCACGTCCGATCATCATTCGGACCAGCTTCTGGTAGGTGACTGCCTTGCGATCGACGCTTCCGACATACTCACCATCGCGCAGCACGATTACACGGTCGCAGGCGCGTTCGATCTCATGCAGGCGATGCGAGATGAAGATGACCGCGATGCCTTCGGCTGCGAGGCCGCGAATGACTTCCAGCAGCTTCTCGGTCTCCTGGAGCGGCAGGCTGGACGTCGGCTCGTCCAGGATGATCAGGCGCGCATCGTAGCTGAGCGCCTTCGCGATTTCGACGATCTGCTGCTGAGCGAGCGACAGCTTGCGTACCTGTGACTGCGGCCCGAAATTGGCGCCAAGTCTATGCAGCAATGGCGCAACGGCAGCATTTTGCCGCTTTCTGTCGACAATATTCAACAGACCGTATTTGCGCGGCTCTCTTCCGATCAAGACGTTTGCGGCAACGTCGAGATTGTCAAAAAGGTTGAGTTCCTGGTGGACGAAAGCGATGCCGGCGCGGATCGAACTGGTGACCGTGAAGAACTCCTGCACCACACCGTCGACTTCGATGATGCCGCTGTCGGCGGTGACGACGCCGCCCATGATTTTCATCAGCGTGGATTTGCCGGCGCCGTTTTCGCCGACGATGCCGATCACCTCGCCTGGACGCACCTCCAGATCGAAGCCTGCCAGCGCGACAACCCCGGGATAGACCTTGCGCACGCCACTCAGCCGCAGGAACGGCGGAGCGACGCTAATCGGCTCGGAATTGGGCTGGGAGGCGTTCACGCGACGCAGGACAGATGGGGAGCGACGAGTCGCGCCCCATCTGACGCATGCCTGTTCAGTTGCCGATCTTCGCTTTCAGATCTGCAGAGAAGGCGTCGACATTCTCCTTGTTGATGACAGCCGTGGGTACGATGATGAGCCCGTCGGCCGGCACCATCGACTTGTCGCCGCCGAGGTAAGCCGCCATCAGCTTCATGCCTTGATAACCCCATTCGAAAGGCTGCTGCACGACGGTTGCGGCAAAATTACCCTCCTTGACCGCGCCGAGCGTGACTGGGTCTTCGTCGAAAGCGACAACCGTAATCTGACCGAGTTTACTCGCAGCCTGCAGGGCTTCGTAGATCTTGGGCGGATTGTACGAATAGAAGCCAACCATGCAGTTGACCTCCGGGTTTGCAACGAGCACATCGTCGACATTGGTGCGTGCTTTGGCGAAATCGACGTCATCGCCTCGAACGTCGAGCAGCTCGATACCTTTGCCTTCGATCGCCTGCTTGAACCCGTTGATGCGTTCGACAGCATTGTCCGCGCCGAGGAAGCCGACAAAGCCCATGCATTTGCCTTCCTTGCCCGCCATCGCCTTGACCATTTCTTCGCCGGCCTGAATGCCAGCCGCCGTATTAGACGAGCCGAGATATGCGATACGTTTGGACTGTGGTGCGTCAGAGTCCGTCGTGAAGAGCGGAACCTGCGCCGCCACTTTGTTGAACGCGTCGATCGAGTTCTTCGGGTCCGCGGACGAGATCATGATCGCGTCGGTGCCGCCGGCCACTAGGTCGTCCATCAAAGCGTTTTGCAGTGCCGCCGTCCCCTGTGCGGGATAGCGGAATTGCAATTCATAGCCGTCGCCTAGTTCGCCTTGCGCCTTCTTCACACCTGCTTCGGCAAGCTTCCAAAAGTCGGACGACGCATTGACCACAAAGGCGAGTTGTTTTTTCTCCTGAGCAACCGCCGGCCCAGTAAGAAGAATGCCGGCAACCAAGGCGGTCAGTAATTTCTTGTAAGCCATAAGATTCTCCTCCTAGCATGTCCGACAATTCGGACATTCGGTTCATCTCTGTTCTTTGCTGCAGCCCCTCCCGGGCGATGGCTCCGCCATCACCGCACATACTGCTTGAGCCTTTCGAGAAATACCAGCAACTTTGCATATGACGCGTTGGGCGTGGCCCGCCGCAGATTTGGTGACATTTCTGTCCCAAAGCGGGCCGCCACCGTGGGTCATTTCTCGCAGCCTGCCCTGAGACCGATCGTCTTCCCGGACCCAGTCATGATTGCGGCGCCCCTGCAAACTCGCCCCACGCCAATCGCATTGAGCCCGATAGGCTTTCGCCGGGCGCAAGCGCCGTGAGACAACCCAGGTCGGCAAGGTTGTGTCCATTGGCGGTGTGGCTCATCGGTTCGAAGCAGAAGAAGTCGCCGGCATAGGCAGGATCGAAAGTCTTGTCAGACACGAAGATGACGTAGCGGCTCAGCGTGGGGATGGTGGAAATCACCAAGCTGATCCCCCGCTCGGGCCAATCGATCCGCGCCCTGCCATCCCAACCTTCGAAAGTACCGTTGACCCAGTGGCGCGGAATATCGCGGGGAGCCGAAAAATCCAGCTCGGTGGGTATTGGCTTCTGCGCATCGGGCAGGAAGCCGGCGCCCTCGGTCCAATAGCTGGTGGCCGACGCCTTGAGCGTGGTTTGCGGGCCGAGTGGGAGAAAGGGATGCCAGCCCACGCCGAACGGCAAAAGATCATCGGCCATGTTTGTGACGGCGAGAGTGGCTGTCAGCCCGCGCGCGTCCGCGGCAAATGTCTGCTGCGCTTCGTAGCGGTAAACTGACCCGTTGTATGCAAAGCCAAGACGGACCCGGTGCGGTTCGTGGTCGAGTACACTCCATTGCCCGAGCCAACCATCACCATGGAGATAATGGGGGTCGCGGGCGGTGTTCGGTTCGAGACGATATGTCTTGTCCCGAAATCGGAAGCTGTTGCCTGCAACGCGATTTCCGAAGGGCACAAACGGGAAGCAGGCTGCGTGCAAGGCATCCCGTGCAGGCCCCGATGGTGGGCTTCGCAAAAGCGGTATCTTCGCGCCCTCGGTCGAGAGGGCATCCAGTCGCCAGATCGCGCCACCCGCAGTGGTCACGACACATTCGATGCCGTCGCTGGCGATCGTCAAATCAGTCATGTTCGCGCCACCTGCGCAAGAAGGATACGTGTTTCTAGCGCACTCAATTCAAGCATGCTGCAGCACGCTGAGGCCGCCATCGGCGACCAGGCATGCGGCGTTGATGAAGGGGCATTCGTCCGAAATCAGGAAAACCGCCGCCATGGCTATTTCCTCGGATGTCGCTATGCGCCCGCCAGGATGCAGCGCCATCGTTTTGGCTCGGGCGTCGGCTGGATCCGGAAAGCCGTTCCACCACTCGGTAGCCTTCTGCGTCTCGACATAGCCCGGCGCCAGTGCGTTCACGCGCACGCCTTTCCCAGCATATTCAAGCGCTAGCGATCTCGTCAGGCCGAGCAGCGCATGTTTGGCGACCGGATAGGGAAAGGTGCCGGGAATGATCGTGAAGCTGTGCGTCGAGGCAATATTCAGGATAGTGCCGCCGCCGGCCTCGATCATGCCGGGCAGCGCCGCCTTGCAACAATTCCAGGCGCCCTTCACATTGACGTCGAGCGTTTGATACCATTCGTCCTCGGTGGTATCGAGCGGCGTGCGGAAGACGTTCACGCCGGCATTGTTGATCAGCGCATTGACCGGCCCAATTGTTCGGTCTGCCTGCTTGACCGCATCCAAGATTGCGGCGGCGTCAGCAATGTCGGCGACGACATGAGGAAGATTGCCGAGCCGGGCCGCGCTTTCGCCCAGCAAACCGCCGTCGCGATCCACCAGGAACAATTGCGCGCCTTCCCGCCGGCAGGCCCCGGCGATAGCGTAGCCGATGCCCTGCGCCGCGCCGGTTAGGAAAATGCGCTTGCCCTCAAGGCGGCCCATCAGCGCCGTCCCAACGCGCTGGAGCGGAGATTGTCCAGCAGCACCGCAAGCAGCAGGATCACGCCGCGCACAATGTACTGATAGAAGGCCGGTATGTTGAGAAGGTTCATGACGTTCTCTGCAATGCCCATGATGAGCACACCCACGATGACCCCGGACATGGTCGCGCGGCCGCCGGCGAGCGAAACGCCGCCCAGCACGCAAGCCGAGATAACCGACAGCTCCAGCCCGACGGCCGAGTTCGGTTGGCCGGACGTGATGCGCGAGGCCAGCAATATGCCCGCAATAGCGCAAACGATGCCCTGCAGCGCAAAGATCCAGATGCGGGTGCGATCGACATTGACGCCCGCCAGCCGCGAGGCTTCCGGATTGCCGCCGATCGCTAGCGTATTCTTGCCGAAGACTGTGCGGTTCAGCACGAAACCGAAGATAGCGAAGAGGACCAGGAGCACCCAGATCGGCGTCGGAATGCCGAGGAATTTCGACAGCGCGAGCTGGTAGAAATTCGCGTCATTGATGCCGACCGCGCGGCCGTCCGAAGAAATCAGCGCCATGCCCCGCACGATCTGCATCGTGGCAAGTGTCGTTATCAGCGCGTTGATGTGGAACTTCGCGATGACAAAGCCATTGATGAACCCGACAATCGCACCACAGGCGATTGCCGCCAGCAGACCTAGCACAATCGAGCCAGTCGCATTGGAGGCCATGACAGCGACCATACCCGCGAAAGCGACGGTCGAGCCCACGGACAGGTCGAAGTCCCGCGCCGCCAGGCAGAACATCATGGTGCAGGCGACGATACCGACGGTCACGACCGACTGAAGCAGGCCGAGCATGTTGCGTTCAGTCAGGAAGTTCGGGACGAACAACCCGACAAGCGCGAACGCAAGGATGAAGATGACGACCAGGCCCTGTTCGCCAAGGAGGATCTTTTTGAGCTGATCGGTCATCGTATGATCCTTCAGGACGCGATGGCGTCTGGCGTCTTCTTGTCGGGCAAGGCGGCGGCAAGGATGGCCTTCTCGGCGAATTGGTCCCGCTTCAATTCCGCGCTGATGCGGCCCCCGCACATCACGAGGATCCGGTCGCAGATGCCCATCACCTCGGGCAGTTCCGAGGACACAACGACGATGGCCAGGCCGTCCTCGGCCAATTGGTAGAGCAGTTCATAAATCTCGGATTTGGCGCCGACATCGATGCCGCGCGTCGGTTCGTCGACGATCAGCACTTTGACGCCCTGCTCGGAGAGCCAACGACCGAGGATGACCTTTTGCTGGTTGCCGCCGGACAGGTTGACGATATCCTGCTTGCGCGATGGCGTTCGCACGTTCAGTTTCTTGATGAAGGTCTCCGCGGTCTCAACCTCCTTCGCCCGGTTCAACACGCCGTAGCGGGCATGATGACGACGTGAAGAGATGTTGATATTTTCCTCGATGGAGCGCCCCTGGATGATGCCGTCGTGCTTGCGGTCCTCCGAGCACAGCACGATGCCGGCGCGGATCGAACCATGCGGATCGGCAACATTGACCGGTGTGCTATCGACCGAAACGGCGCCGCCGTGGCGTGCGTCAGCGGCGAAAACGAGCCGCATGAGCTCCGAACGTCCGGCGCCGATCAGGCCGAAGAATCCGACGATCTCCCCGGCGCGCGCCTCGAAGCTCGCCGGCTGCGGTAATTTCGAGCCGGTGACGTTCTCTACCCTCAGCCGGACCGACGACGCCTCGCGGTGCCTGTAACCCCAGATATCGGAGATCTCGCGCCCCACCATCTCGGCCACAACCTGGTCGCGCGTAACGCCGGCAAGCGTCTCATGATGGGCGGCAAGCTTGCCGTCGCGCAGCATGGTAAGGCTGCTGCAAAGGCGAAAAACCTCGTCGAGGCGATGCGAGACATAGATGATGATCTTGCCTGCGGCGCTTAGTTTCTCGATCAGCGCAAACAGGATTTCGCTCTCCCGAGAGGAAAGCGAGGACGTCGGCTCGTCGAGGGCGATGACCCGTGCCTCCAGCATAATCGCCTTGGCTATCTCCACCATCTGGCGTTCGCCGATGGAGAGCGTCTTGATCTTGCGATGCGGATCGATGTCGATGCCAGCGTCCTTGAGCCTGGCCGCAACATCGTCGAACATGCGACGACGATCAATAATGCCTGCGCTCGCGGGAAAGCGGCCAAGGCACAAATTCTCAGCAACGGTCAGTTCGGGTACTAGCTGCAACTCCTGGTGTATGACGACGACACCGTTGTCAAAGGCGTCCTTGGCCGACGTGTAGCGCTGGACTTTGCCGTCAATACGGATTTCGCCTTCATTGGCGTGCTGGTCGCCGGACAATATCTTGATAAGCGTCGACTTGCCTGCGCCGTTCTCGCCCATGAGGCCATGCACGGCGCCCTTTTCAACGCCAAAAGACACCTCCTGAAGCGCCTTCACGCCAGGATAGGATTTGGTGATGTCGGAAAATTGCAGGAAAGACACCGGGTTCCGTCCTTCTACGCGGCAGCGGCGGGCGACACGTTCACCCACCGCCACCTTGGGAGGATTTACTCGATGCCGAGGTCCTTGCGAACCTTCTCATAATCATCCCGTTTGGCCAGCGCGCCAGCGGTCAGGATGAGCTTTTCCGGCTCCTTGTTGTTGGCGACCCAGTCAAACATGTTGAGCGCGGTCTCGTAGCCGTGGCGCTTTGGCGAGATGATTACCGTCCCGACAAAACCGGTCTTGTCAGCCTTCTTGAACTCGTTGATGGCCGACTCTGCACCGCCAATGCCGACGCCGATCACGCCGTCCGCCGGAATGCCTACGCTCTCCGACGCACGAACCGCGCCCAGCACCGCCTCGTCGTTGAGGCCGAAGGCGATCCATTTCTTGATGTCCGGATGGGCGTTCAGGACAACCGTTGCGGCGTTGAGCGCTGCCTCGGTGTCAGTCTTGGCCTGGGGAGCGTCGAAGATGTTCTCGGGCTTGAAACCGTTAGCCTTCAGCACCGAGATCGCGCCTTCGACGCGATCCACGGCCGTCGGCAGTTGATCGTAGGAGACACGGATCGCGCCGACCTCTTCCGGCTTCCAGCCGCGCGCCTTCATTTCATCGGATATGGCCTGACCCACGGCTTCGCCGATCTTGGTCGCCGAGATGCCCATATGCGGGACGTACTCGATGGGAGCGCCGTTCGCGTCGACGAGACGGTCGTCGACCGTCATCAGCTTTAGGCTGTTGGCTTCAGCCTTGGCGACGATGCCAGGCCCGAGCTTCACGTCAGGCGTGCAGACGATGAAGCCTTTGGCGCCTTGCGCGCCGAGGTTGTCGATCGCCGACATCAACTGTTCGCCATCTGCAGCGCCTATTTCGACGAGTGTGAAACCTTTCTCCTTCGCTGCCTGCTGGGCGAATTTCCATTCGTCCTGGAACCACGGTTCTTCCGGCTGCTTCACAATGAAGCCGATCTTGGTTTCCTGTGCGAAGGCGCTCATGTTACTCGATACGGCGGCGAAAACTGCCACGCCGACGATGAGCGCCGCTTTCAAAATTTTCATGATTCCTCCCAAAGGACAACACCGCCGGCAAGCGACACCGGCCGATGATCGCTTCGCACGTTTTATCATACCAGTCAATTGTCTTGGTATGATAAATGGAGTAGGTGTGCCCGATATCATTGGTTGTATAGGTATGCAACTGGCCTGAATATGCAGGCATCACCGGGCCGGGAGGAGCAGATGACGGGCGCAGCGGAAGCAGAACGCGGGGAAGAACCTCCAGTGCGTCGTCCACGTGTAACGCCCGACATAACCCGCGCTCTTGCCGGCGAAATTCTTTCTGGTCGCTATCCTTCCGGCACGACCCTTCCGACTGAGAACGATCTCGGCGTCACCTACGGCGTGAGCCGGACCGTCATCCGCGAGGCGTTGAAGGTTCTGGCTGCAAAAGGCCTGGTGCACAGCCGGCCCCGCATCGGCACTATGGTATGTGAACCCGACAATTGGAGCCTGCTCGATCCGCAGGTCATGGATTGGCACGGCCCGACCCTTTTTGACCGAAATCTTCTGGAGGCGGTGCTGGAAACGCGCCGTGCGCTGGAACCGCTAGCGGCGTCGCTCGCTGCCGAACGAGCCAGCCTTCAGGAGATCGCCGACCTCGATGCTGCTTGGCGGCGGATGGCCGCATCCAGCAAAGATGTGGACACGTTCTCGATAGCGGATGTGGAGTTCCACCGCGTCCTCTATCGCGCCAGCCACAATGCGGTCATCCGCCAGATCGGAACACTGATCGACGCCGCGCTCAAATATTCCTTTGAAACGTCCAACAAGACCGTTTTCGACCGCGACGAGGCTGTGAAACGGCATGGCGCCGTGGTCGAGGCGTTGCGGATGCGGGACAAGGATGCGGCCGCGGCCGCGGCGTTGAGCCTGTTGGATCAGGCAGCGCGTGATATCGATCTCGCCGGACGCAAGAGCAAGAACTGATCGCAGGATGAGTCCGGAATGAAAATCACCGCCCTTCACACCTTTGTCGTTCCGCCGCGCTGGCTGTTTCTGAAGATCGAGACCGATGAAGGCATCGCGGGCTGGGGCGAGCCCGTCGTCGAGGGGCGCGCGCGAACCGTCGAAACCGCGGTTCAGGAGCTGGGAGAGTACCTCATCGGCAAGGACCCGCGCCTCATCGAAGACCACTGGACCGTGATGCATCGTGGCGGCTTTTATCGCGGCGGGCCGATCTTGATGAGCGCCATCGCCGGCATCGACCAGGCGCTCTGGGACATCAAGGGCAAGGCGCTGGGCGTACCTGTCCACGAATTGCTCGGCGGCAAGTTGCGCGACAAAATCAAGGTCTACTCCTGGATCGGTGGCGACCGGCCGCACGAAGTGGCGCAGGGCGCCAAGGACATGGTCGCGAAGGGCTTCCAGGCGCTCAAGATGAACGCGACTGAAGAGCTTCAGATTATCGACAGCCACGACAAGATCGACGCCGCGGTCGAACGCGTGGCCATGGTGCGCCAGGCCGTCGGGCCGCATGTCGGGATCGCGGTTGATTTTCACGGCCGCGTGCACAGGCCGATGGCCCGCATGCTGGTGAGAGAGCTGGAGCCCTACCGGTTGATGTTCATCGAGGAGCCGGTGCTTTCCGAGCATCGCGAGGCGCTCAGGGAAATCGCGGCGCTCGGCTCGACGCCCATTGCCCTCGGCGAGCGGCTGTACAGCCGCTGGGACTTCAAATCCGTGTTCGAGCAAGGCGTGGTCGACATCATTCAGCCCGACCTTTCGCACGCTGGTGGCATCAGTGAATGCCGCAAGATCGCGGCCATGGCGGAGGCATACGACGTCGCCATGGCGCCGCATTGCCCGCTGGGCCCGATCGCCCTGGCGGCGTGCCTGCAGGTCGATGCCGTCAGTTACAATGCCTTCATCCAGGAGCAGAGCCTCGGCATTCACTACAATGCTCGAACGACGTGCTCGACTATGCCCTGAACAAGGACGTCTTCCACTACGAGAATGGATATGTCGCAATCCCCTCCGGCCCCGGACTTGGGGTCGAGGTCGACGAAGACTATGTGCGCGAGCGTGCTGTCGAGGGCCACAATTGGCGCTCGCCGGTCTGGCGGCATAAGGACGGATCGTTCGCCGAGTGGTGAGGCGGTGCGTCGGCGCACAGTGCTCAAATCCTTGCCGAGATCGACGCATCAGATATCGGCGTCGTCGCAGTTGGTAGCCGTCACTGCGGCAGCCACGGATGGGTCCGCCAAGAGGGCTCCCGTTCTCGCAGGTCCGGCAAATGTTGATGCTTGGGCGTACCAACGCACCCAAGACACGGACACTGAATTGACCGAGGCGGCGCGCCAATTCTAGTCTATTGATCTCGCACCGGATTTCTCTTCTGTACGGAACGAGACTGGGAACCTTTGGCCTGGTTCCCCGAATTGCGGGCATACCGGCCAGGTGGCTGGCCGACGTGGCGGCTGAAGGCCGTGCTAAACGTACTCGCCGATCCGTAGCCAACTCGTGCGGCTACTTCCGCGATATCGATTTCGTGTCGGCGCAGCAGGTCCTTTGCCAGCGCCATCCGCCATGCCAGTAGATATTCCATCGGCGGAACGCCGACATTGCGCATGAAACGGTCGAAGAACGCAGAGCGGGACAAGGCCGACTCTTTAGCGAGCCGAGCTACTGTCCAGCGACGCTCAGGCTCTGCATGGATCTGCCTGATGGCTTCCGCCAGCCGGGCATCGCCCAGGCCGCGCAGCAATCCCGGCGGAGCGTCGGGTGCCTGCGTAAGCCGCAACGCTTCGACGAGCAAAATCTCGACAAGGCGGGTCAGCACCAAGGTGCGCCCCGAACGCTGCAATGCGGCCTCGTCGACCAGAAACTTTACCAAAGTCGACAGTCGCTCCACGCCGCGGACATGAACCTGTTCTGGCAACAGCGACAACAAAAGGCCGGAGTCCTCGCTACCGAAGACGAAATAGCCGCCCAGCAGGCGAACGCTTGGCGGGCCGTCCTGCCTGCCATGGCGAACCTCTTCGGTCGCGGTTGCCGCTGCGTGAGGATCAATGAGCTCCGCAACGACGGGCTCAAAGCTCGACATCGTAAAGCCCGGCGTCGTCGGTAGCAGGACGAAGTCGCCCGCGTTCAGAACCAATTCCGTCTGACCGTCGACTGCTAAACGGCAGGAACCTTCGATCACGACAGCAAAGCTGGGGTGGCCGAAATCCCCGTAGCGCACGCCCCACGCCCCGGCGCCGCTAATGCCTTTGGTGAACACGGCATGTGGGCGGAGCAACGCTATGACGTCGGAGAGAGGATCGACCATTCATGGACTATGGCGAACAAAATATGGACTTTCAATTGTAGATAGTCCTGAGAAGCCGAGTTAGCGTGGTACATCGACATGTCAAAAGAGAGATGAACCATGAAAACCGTACTGATCACCGGCTGCTCTTCCGGCTACGGCCTTGAGACGGCTCGCCATTTCCTCTCACAGCACTGGAGTGTCGTCGCCACCATGCGCACGCCGCGCGAGGGTATCCTGCCGCACTCGACGCTTTTGCGCATCCTGCCCTTGGACGTTACCGATGAAGGCAGTATCGCGGAGGCCATCAAAGCCGCCGGACCGATCGATGTACTGGTAAACAACGCGGGCGTTGGGGTCGTCGGCGCATTTGAAGCGACACCCATGTCGCACATCCGCAAGGTTTTCGACACGAACACCTTCGGCGTGATGGCTATGGCACAAGCCGTCATTCCGCAGATGCGGGAACGTCGGTCCGGCGTTATCGTCAACGTCACCTCGAGTGCTACCCTCGCTCCTATGCCATTGGCGGCAGCTTACACCGCCAGCAAACAGGCCATTGAGGGCTTCACCGGCTCTCTCGCGCACGAGCTTGAGTACTTCAACATCCACGCCAAGCTGGTCGAGCCGGGCTATGCGCCGACCACCAAATTCGCCGCAAATACCTCTGTCCGGGTGGAGGATCTTATTCCGGAAGCTTACGCAAACTTCGCAAGTCCGATCTTCGAGACATTCGCGCGCCCGGCCTTGACCACCAGGGAGATCGACGTGGCCGAGGCCGTCTGGCGGGCCGTCAACGATAGCACGGGTACCCTGCGCTTCCCGGCAGGACCAGACGCACTGGCGCTCTCCCGGGCCGCCTAGAAACATTCCGCGCCAGCCATAGCGACTGTCTGGCATGGTCGCGTATCGACGGCTGCGGACTGACGGCGTCGCGCCCCCGGTTTCAGCCGGTCAGCATCGATTGCGTTCGATCAAGCCTGTCCCCCGCGATGGGCTCGAACGCTTTCACCGTCATGCTTTGTTTTGTCAGGGTGACGAAGCTGCTCGGCGGAATGGCCTGCCAGGCGCAGTCGTCACGGTCGAAAGGTTCTGAAACCAGGGACCGCCCGGCCGTGCTGCGCAGTTCAGCGGTGTAAAGCGTTGGCGCGTAAGCATCCGTTGCGTAGCGGACAGCATACAAATGTTCGCCGTCGGAGAATGCGGCAGTCAAGCGCAGGTGCGGTTCAAGCCCGGCGGTGCGGGACGCTTCGATGATGTAGCCGGCAGCACGGGTAACGGCGCGATGGGCATCGTCGTCAAGACCCTCCTGCAGCATCAGCAGGAAAAACAGTTCGGAATCGGTCGTCCCTTCAAGGCGGTCGTAGAGCTCGTCTGATATCTCGCTCTCGAGCTTGCGCCGCAGACGATCGAAGCCGCCAATCTGGCCGTTGTGCATGAACGACCAGCGTCCGGCAACGAACGGATGGCAGTTCATGCGGCTGGTTGCGCCGCCGGTAGAGGCGCGCACATGCGCCAAAAACAGCGGCGAACGGATCTGTCGGCAAAGGCTCTTCAAGTTCGGGTCCGACCAGGCCGGCAGAATGTCACGATAGAGGCCCGGTTCAGGTCGCGCGCCATACCAGGCGACGCCGAAACCGTCGCCGTTCGTCGGCGTCTTGGCCTCCAACGCCCCGTGACTCTGCGCGATCAGCGAATGGCAGGGCGCCGCAACGATGTCTTCAAGAAAAATCTCGTCGCCGATATAGGCGGCCCACCGGCACATGAAAGCTCCCCACGTTGTCCCGAACGTCGAGTCTGGGGCGTTATGGGTAACAAATGGTAAAACTGTGTTCGAAGGTGGGGGATATCGCCCCATCCGATGCGGAATCCGGTTGACCCAGGGCGGGCACGGACCATATTGCGCGCCATGCAGATCGTTCGTGGCAATCAGCCAACCATCGGCGTCGTGCGGCTACCGCATGGCGAAGGTCTCGCCTTGCCGTCCTACGAGACCGCGGGGGCGGCCGGCATGGATCTGCGCGCTGCCGTGCCGGAAGACCGGCCGCTCTACATCCTGCCCGGCAAACGCGCCCTGGTGCCAACAGGGCTGATTGTCGAAATACCGGATGGGTTCGAGGGCCAGGTTCGGCCGCGTTCCGGTCTCGCTTTCAAGCATGGCGTCACCTGCCTCAACACGCCGGGCACGATCGACAGCGATTATCGCGGCGAATTGAAGGTGCTGCTCGCCAATCTGGGCGATATCGAATTCGTCGTCACGCGCGGCATGCGTATTGCCCAAATCGTGTTTGCCGCCGTGCAACGCATGGCGATTGAAGAACGCTCGCAGACGGCGGCGACAGCGCGCGGTGCTGGCGGCTTCGGCTCCACGGGCACAGGCTGACCAAGCCTTTTCATTGCGGATTGTCGATTGATGTCAGCTAGGCGCATCTGCGCCAGCCACTCACCTTTGCTGGCCTTGCCCGGACGCCTTAAGGTCGCCCGCAATCATCATTGCGGAGCAGATACATGGACAAGGGCGCCACCTTTCGCCAGTTGCACGAAAAGACATTCGTCATGCCGAACCCGTCGGATATCGGCACCGCCCGCTTTCTGGAGGCGGCCGGCTTCAAGGCCCTGGCGACATCCAGCGCCGGCTTCGCCTTCTCCCGCGCCCTGCCGGACGGTGGCGTCGATTTCGAGACGATGATCGCTCACTGCAAAGAAATGGCGCAAGCCGTCGGCCTGCCGGTGTCGGCCGATCTCGAACGCGGCAAGGGCGATAGCGCTGAAAGTGCAGCGGAGACCATTTTTGCCGCCGAAGCCGCCGGTCTGGCCGGATGCTCGCTCGAGGACTTTTCGGGCGACGAGGCGAACCCGATCTATGACTTCAATCACGCGGTGGAGCGTGTCGCGGCGGCGGTGGAAGCGGTGCGCGCGCTGAAGCGCGATTTCGTCTTCACCGCCAGGACCGAAAATTTCCTGCACGGCAGGCCCGATCTCGACGACACGATCAAGCGCCTGCAAGCTTTCGAGAAGGCGGGAGCGGACGTGCTTTTTGCGCCGGGCATTTCCGACGAGGCGACACTAGCAAAGCTCTGCGCCTCGGTAGGCAAACCGGTCAGCGTCATCTCGCCGAAGGATTCCTCTGTGGAAGCGCTGGCCAAAGTCGGCATCAAGCGGATTTCGACCGGCCCGCGCTTGACCCAGGCAATGTTCGGCGCGGTCGAGCGGGCGGCGCGCGAAATCCTCGACAAGGGCACGTTCACCTTTATCGGCGAAGTGGCATCCTTCGCGACGTTGCAAGGCATGTTCTCGAATGCGCGAGCACCATGATGCTTACAGTCACTGACATGCATACAGGCGGGGAGCCGGTGCGCATCATCACTGGCGGCTACCCGCCGATCCCGAAGGGAACGATTCTGGAGAAGCGAGCTTATGTTCGCGATAATCTCGACCATCTGCGCAAGCTTCTGATCTTCGAGCCTCGCGGCCATTACGATATGTACGGCGCGCTGCTGGTCGAGCCGGACCTGCCGGCCGCCGATCTGGCGGTGCTGTTCCTGCACAATGAAGGCTATTCGACCATGTGCGGCCATGCGGTAATCGCGCTCGGCCGCTATGCTGTGGACCAGGGCATCGTCGCAGCGCAGGAGCCGTTCACGACGGTCCGGATCGAATGCCCATGTGGGCTGGTGATCGCAAGGGTGACAGTGGAAAACGGCAAGGCGGGCGCGGTGTCGTTCGAGAGCGTGCCCGCCTTCCTGTTCGCCCGCGACCAGAACCTGCAACTGTCGGGTCATGGCGAAATCGGCTTCGACATCGCCTATGGCGGCGCGTTCTATGCCTTGGCCGATTGCGGGCAGTTTGGGCTGGCCTTTGGCAAGAACCGCGTGCGCGATTTTGTCGATGCGGCAACCGCGCTGAGCGACGCCGTCAAACGCGCATTCAAGATCAGCCATCCTGACGCCGACGATCTGGGCTTTCTCTATGGCTCGATCCTCACTGAAGGCGACGGCTCGGACGGGCACGCGACCAAAAATGTCTGCGTCTTCGCCGATGCCGAGGTCGACCGCTCGCCAACCGGCTCCGGCGTCACAGCGCGCCTGGCGGCAATGCACGCCAAGGGGCAGATTGGTCCTGGCGAAACGCGCGTCTTCGAAAGCATCGTCGGCTCGCAGTTCACCGGTGCGGTTGAGCGAACGACGACCTGCGGGCCGCACGCAGCCGTGACCGCGCGGGTGGGCGGCCGCGCCTTTTACAGCGGCAAGGCCGAGTTTATGCTGGAAGCCGGACGATACGCTGGGACAAGGGTTCCTGCTCAGATGAGACCGAAGCAATTTCTTCTCGCGGCCGGCCTTCTTTGCGTCACAGGCTCGGCGAGCGCGCATGACACGATGCCCGACACGACCGGTCCCGAAATCATCAAGGCCATCGTGCCGGCCATCCAGAAATGCTGGGCGATGCCGGTGATCCGACAGGGTTCGCGTCCGCATGCCCAGCTCAAGGTGAGGTTCAACGCCGACGCCACGCTCAGCGGAGATCCGGAAGTCGTTGCGAAGGCTGAAGGCGAAGGCGGCGACGCCTTTACCGCCAGCACCGTAAGGGCAGTGCTACAATGCGCGCCTTATGGAGTACTGCTAACTCATCCTTACGAGCGCTGGCGCGAGATAATCATCAATTTCGATCCGCAATAGCCCGAAGCATCAGCCAAAATTGCGGTTTGCGAAAACGGCTCCAACCCGTTAGACGGGCCGGCGTGCCCGGCCTTTCGGGATCAGGCGGAGAGCTTCATGAGCCAATACGACGTGCTGTGCATCGGCAACGCGATCGTCGACATCATCGCGCATAGCGACGAGAAATTCCTGGTCGACAACGGCATCATCAAGGGCGCGATGAACCTGATCGACATGGAGCGGGCAGTTGACCTTTATTCCAGAATGGGTCCCGCCATCGAAGCGTCCGGCGGCAGCGCCGGCAATACCGCGGCCGGCGTCGCGTCCTTTGGCGGCCGCGCAGCTTACTTCGGCAAGGTCGCCGCCGACCAGCTCGGCGAAATTTTCGCGCATGATATCCAGGCGATCGGTGTTGCCTTCGCGACGCAGCCGCTGGACGGTCCGCCGCCCACGGCGCGTTCGATGATCTTTGTCACGCCGGACGGCGAGCGCTCGATGAACACCTATCTCGGCGCCTGTGTCGAACTCGGCCCGGAGGATGTCGAGGAGGACAAGGCCAAGGGCGCGAAGGTGACCTATTTCGAGGGTTATCTCTGGGATCCGCCGCGCGCCAAGGACGCCATCCGCCTTACCGCCAGGCACGCTCACGCAGCCGGCCGCGAAGTATCGATGACGCTGTCGGATTCCTTTTGCGTCGGTCGTTACCGCGACGAATTTCTGGATCTGATGCGCTCGAAGACCGTCGATATCGTCTTCGCCAACAGCCATGAGATCAAATCGCTCTACGAGACGTCGTCCTTCGAGACCGCGCTTGACCTGATCCGCAAGGATTGCCGCATCGCCGCCATCACCCGCTCGGAAAAGGGCTCGGTCATCGTGCGCGGCGACGAGACGTTTGAGATCAAGCCGATCAAGGTGCAACGCGTTGTGGACTCGACCGGTGCGGGCGACCTCTATGCGGCTGGCGTGCTGCATGGCTACACGCAGGGTCTCGACCTGCAGACTTGCGGCGACCTGGGCTCACTAGCCGCAGGTCTGTGCATTCAGCAGATCGGCCCTCGTCCAAGGGAGAATTTGCTGGCCGAGGCCAAGAAGGTGGGGCTGCTGTAGGAATCACCCCTTCAACACATGCGCTTTGCCAGTCACGTCGATGCGCACGCGGTCGCCGACCTTAGGCACAAGGGCGCTGTTCACCTTGACCGTGATTGGCGGGCCGCCTGCGACGGAAACACTGACCGTCCAGGCCGCGCCGCTGAATTCGACGTAGGTGATCTCGCCCGGGCAGCCGACCGAGCCGATCTTCTCCGACTTTGTATCGGACATGGAAAACTGCTCAGGCCGGATCATGACCCGCGCCGGGCCTGAAGGGTGCCTTGCATCGAGATTGATGCGGCCGAGCACACATTCGGCGGCGTCGCCTTCTATGTCGGCGTCGAGAACAACGGCTTCGCCAAGAAAGAAGGCCGTCTGCTCGTCCCGCGGCCGGAAATACAGGTCCTGCGGCGTGCCGGCCTGCACGAGCCGACCGTCACGCAGAACCGCCACCTGATCTGCAAAGGACAGGGCCTCGCCCTGATCGTGCGTCACCAGCACCGTCGTGATGTTGGCATCCGACAGCAGGCGCGCCACGGCGCGCCGCATATGTTCGCGCAGGCCGGCATCGAGCGCGGAGAACGGCTCGTCCAGGAGCATCAGCTTCGGCTTGCGCGCCAGCGCGCGCGCCAGCGCCACACGTTGCTGCTGCCCGCCTGACAATTGATGCGGACGACGTTCGGCCATCGACGAGTCAAGGTCGACGATGGCCAGCAACTCATCGATGCGGCGATCGTGGTCGCGGGCGTCGCCGTTCAGGCCGAAGCCGATATTGTCGCGCACGCGAAAGATGCGGAAACAGCGCCCCGTCTTGCGAGACAATGCCGATCTGCCGGCGGTGCGCCGGCGTCGCGTAGCGGCCGTCACACAATCGTTCGCCATCGAGCGTGACCGTTCCGGCGTCGGCGGGTTCAAAGCCGGCAATGATGCGCAAGAGTGTCGTCTTGCCGGAACCGGACGGGCCGACGATCGCAATGCGACTGCCGGCCGGCACCTCAAGACTGACGCTGTCGAGCGCGGCAACGGGGCCGTATCGCTTGGATGCGCCTTCGACGCTGAGCAGGGTCATTGGCCGGCAAACCGTCCGGATTGCGCGTGCAACAGCAGGCTGAGCGGCAAGGAGAGCACGATCATCATCAGCGCATAGGGGGCCGCGGCGGCGTAATCAAGCTCGGAAGTGTAGGCCCAGAATTCGGTCGCCAGCGTGCGTGTGCCATTGGGCGAGAGCATCAGCGTCGCCGTCAGCTCATTGGTGATGCCCAGCGCGACCAGCGCGATCGCGGCTGCCGCGCCGGGCGCGGCGAGCGGCAGGGTGACGCGACGGATGGCGGTGAAGGGCGTGCGGCCAAGCGCCATCGCCGCCTGTTCGAGTTCAAGCGGCGCTTGCGCCAGGCTTGCCCTCAAGCCCGCCATGGCGCGCGGCAGGAACAGCATCATGTAGGCCAGCAGCAAGGTTGCGTAGGTCTGGTAGAGCGGCAGCACAAGGCGCACCGTGACAGTGACGAGCGCCAGCGCGACGATGACGCCGGGTAGCGAGCCGACATAATAGTTGCAAGCTTCGAAGAAGCGTTGGAGGCGACTGGGTGCGCGCACCGCCAGCCATGCGGCCGGCGCCGCCGCCAGCGTCGCGAGCAGGCCGCCAGCGACAGCGAGCGCCAATGTTTCCAGGAAGACAGGCGCGATCTCGGCTGCCGGCCACACGTTCCAGCCTCCGAAGGCCACCCAGCGCAGTACGGTTGCCAACGGCACGCCGAGCGAGAGTATGGCGGTGACAAGCGGCAGAAGCAGCGCTAGCGCGGTCAGCGTGCCCAGCCGCTGTCGAGTCGGCGGCCGTTGTGCGCCTGGGCCGACACGGGCGTAGCGCTCGCCGCCGCGTAGCCAGGCGTCGAGGGAAAGCAGCACGAGACAGCACAACACCAGCACGCCGCCCATCATGTTCGCCGCCGGGCTGTTGTAGGCCGATTGGAACACGTCGACGATCGCCGTCGAGAACGTGTCGAAGCGGATCATCGCGTAGAGCCCGTATTCGGCCAGCAGATGCAGTCCGACCAGCAGAGCGCCGGCAAGGATGGCCAGCCGCAATTGCGGCAGCACGACACGGAAAAACACCTGCCAAGGCGTCTTGCCAAGCGAGGCAGCGGCGTCTTCGACTGCCGGGTCGAGACGCCTGAGCTGCGCCGCGACCGGAAGATAGATAAAGGGAAAATAGGCGAGCACAGAAACCAGCACTGCCGCTGGAAGGCCATGCAGCGTCGGAATGACATTAACCCAGCCATAGCTGTGCACGAAGGCGGGAATGGCGAGCGGCGCCACCGCCAGCGCGCCCCAGATGGAGCGCCCCGGCAGATCGGTTCGCTCGATAAGCCAGGCCAACGCCACCGCCAAAGCGATGGATAATGGCAGGGCGAGCAGTTCGAGAAACAGCGTGTTGAGCAGCAGCTCGCCGATGCGGGGCCGGAACACCAGTTCGACGATCGTTGCCCAGCCTGTCTGGATCGCCACCCAGACGACAAAACCAAGCGGAATGAGGCTGACCAGTGAAACGATGCCGGCCGTGATAACGACCGGCAGATAGGGCCGCTGAGAGGCGCGGGACTGTTCGCGCCGGATGTTCAGGGCAGGCGAAAGAGGTTGGCTGGCTTGCGACGAGGTCATGGCGCTGGCTGGCGGGCAGGGACTCGGGCCACCTAGAGCAGGCCGGCCTGGGTCATCAGCCGCGTGACCGTTTTCGAGTCGAGCTTGGACGGATCGACCAGCGGCGCCTGGAGTTTGTCGAGCGGCTCCAGCTTTGCGTTCGAGGCCTCGCCATTGCCGACCGCATATTCATAGGACGTGCCTTCGCGCAGGATCGTCTGGCCGCCCTTTCCGGTGATCCACTTGAGATAGGCCTGCGCTTCCTTTTGATGCTTGCTGGAAGCTAGCACGCCGCCGCCTGAGACGCTGACGAAGGCGCCCGGATCCTGGTTGCGGAAATAATAGGATGCGACATTGCTCGAGTTTTCGCCGGTGCGCGCCTGATCGTTGAAATAATAGTAATGGTAGATGACGCCGCCTTCGACCTCGTGGTTGTTGACGCCTTTCAGCACATTGTTGTTGCCGCGATAGATGGAGGCGTTTTCCTTCATCGCTATCAGCCAATTGGCCGTCGCTTCTTCGCCTTTCAGCGCCAACATGGCGCCGACGATGGCCTGGAAATCGGCCCCGCTCGGCGAGGCAGCCCAGCGTCCCTTCCAGGCCGGATCGGCGAGGTCGAGAACCGATTTCGGCAGCTTGTCCTCGGTGAGCTTCGTCTTGTCATAGACGAAGACTGTGGCGCGGGCGGCAATGCCAACCCATTTGCCGTCAGCAGGACGATAGGCTTCCGGCACCTGCGCCAGCGTGTCCGCATCGACCGGCGCGAATAGCGCCGCGGCGTTGACCACGTCCATCGCAGGTGAATTCTCGGTGAGAAACACATCGGCGGGCGACTGCGCACCTTCAGCCACAATCTGGTTGGCCATATCGAGGTCCGAACCCTTGCGCAGCGTCACCTTGATGCCGGTCTCAGCGGTGAAGGCTGCGCTCCATTCCTTGGCGAGCGTGTCGTGCTGGGCGTTGTAGACGACGATGCCTTCTGAATCTTGCGCCATCGCGGATCCGCCAAGCACAAGACCCAGCGTCAGGACTAGCCCGAGCCTTTGAAACCACGACATCATGTTGAATCCTCGCTCAAATCGCTCGCATTGGCGCAGCGTGCGGCTGGCAACGCGAACATGCATGTTTAATTTGCGGACTTCGGTAGTCAAGTTAAACGCGGTGGAGGTCCAGTTTCTTGCTTGGCCATGGTGGATTGCTCATCCCAGGCGCGCCGCCTATTTTGCCGACCGCATGATCCGTTTTCTGTTCCGATTCCTGGCCACCATCTCGCTCGCCATTGCCGTCATCATGGCGGTGCTGGACGCGACGCGCACGGTCGCGGCCAAGACCTTGGTCATGACGCCGCTTGCTGACGAGCTGGGAAAAGACCTTCCCGCAACAACTGGCGCAATTCAGGGCGTTTCTGGAACAGGGTATCCATCCGTTGGCATGGGACCCGGTGGCAACCACAGTGCTAGGGCTGCCCGGCTTTGCCGTTTTCGCTCTCCTGGCCTTCCTGCTCTATGCCATCGGACGCCGTCCGCAACGCAAGATCGGCCGTTTTGTCATTGATGAATAGCCCGGCTAGCCCATATGTAACAAACGCCGGGTCTTCGACGAATAGCCCATCGAGGCCGCCAATCGTGCGGCTTCAGTCCCCATTCGGCCCGTGCTAAAAAGTGTCTCGCCCTCGGGCCGATGCACGAAAGGAAATCTCATGTTCTTTCTGAGCGACATGCTGAACAAGAAGCTGCATCTGCCGAAGCAAGGCGAAGCCTTGCCGGGCCGCGATCAGCCCATCCCGACATCGACCAAGCACTTCGTCTCCAAGCGCCCGCTGAAGGGGCCTTATCCGGAAGGTCTGGAGACCGCGCTGTTCGGTCTGGGATGCTTCTGGGGCGCCGAGCGCCTGTTCTGGCAGATGGATGGCGTTTGGGTGACCGCTGTCGGTTATGCTGGTGGCGTGACGCCGAACCCTACCTATCAGGAAACCTGCACCGGCCTGACCGGCCATGCCGAGGTGGTTCTGGTCGTGTTCGATCCCAAGATCGTGTCCTACGACACCTTGCTGCAAATCTTCTGGGAAGCGCATGACCCGACGCAGGGCATGCGCCAGGGCAACGACGTCGGCACCACCTACCGCTCGACCGATCTACACCTATGGCGAAGCGCAGATGCAGGCGGCGCTTGCTTCACGCGACGCCTATGAGGCATCGCTGAAGAAGGCCGGCATGGGCAAGATCACCACCGAAATTGCGCCAGCGCCGGAATTCTACTTTGCCGAAGCAGACCACCAGCAATATCTGGCGAAAAACCCCTACGGCTACTGCGGCCTGAAAGGCACTGGCGTCTCCTGCGCCATTCCCGCCGCTGCGTCAGCCTGATTGATCTGGAAAAGTCTTCTTGACCACACCAGGGAGACTTTTCCAAAGGGTCAAAATTTCCCGTGAAATTTCAAATGGGCCGTGCAACAGTGCGGCCCATGCGGGCATCGAAAAGGCCTGCGACGCACCCGTTTGGTCCAAAGCCGGGCGGGAGGCAGGGGAAGACAACAACAACCTACAGGGTGTGGATCACATGAAAAAACTCGTTCTTGGCCTTCTGGCGTCGGTTGCGATTGCCGGATCGGCCTATGCGCAGGACAAACCGGCGCTGCTGTTTGATCTTGGCGGCAAGTTCGACAAGTCTTTCAACGAGGCCGCTTTCAACGGCGCTGAGAAATTCAAGACCGAAACCGGCACCGAATATGTCGAGTTCGAAGTCTCGAACGCCTCGCAGCGCGAGCAGGCGCTGCGCCGTTTCGCCGAGGACGGCCGCAATCCGATCGTCATGACCGGCTTCTCCTGGGCGGATTCTTTGACCAAGATCGCTGAAGAATTTCCGGACACGAAATTCGCCATCATCGACATGGTGGTCGAGAAGCCAAACGTGAAGTCCGTCGTCTTCAAGGAAGAGGAGGGCTCTTATCTCGTTGGCGTGATGGCGGCGATGGCCTCGAAGTCCAAGAAGGTCGGTTTTGTCGGCGGCATGGATATTCCGCTCATCCGTAAGTTCGGCTGCGGTTATGTCGGCGGCGCCAAGGCGGCCGGCGCGACCGACGTCATCCAGAACATGACCGGCGACACGCCGGCGGCCTGGAACGACCCGACGAAGGGCGGCGAGATCGCCAAGTCGCAGATGGATCAGGGCGCGGACGTTGTCTACGCCGCGGCCGGCGGCACCGGCGTCGGCGTGCTGCAGGCGGCGGCTGACGCCGGCAAGCTTGGCATCGGCGTCGACTCGAACCAGAACGGCCTTCTGCCCGGCAAGATACTCACCTCAATGCTGAAGCGCGTCGATGTGGCCGTCTATGACGCCTTCAAGTCCGCCAAGGACGGTGCTTTCGCTCCTGGCGTCAACGTCCTCGGCCTCAAGGAAGATGGCGTCGGCGTCGCCATGGACGACAACAACAAGGCGCTCGTCACGCCGGAGATGATCGCCGCGGTCGACAAGGCCAAGGCTGACATCATCGCCGGCACCACCAAGGTGCACGACTACATGTCGGACAACGCCTGTCCGTATTGATCGGCTAGAGCCGTTCGTAATAAAGCCGCCGGACCACAATCCGGCGGCTTTTTCTTTAGCCATGTGTGGGCGGTCTCTGCGGCCCCGCACTTTCACCTGCCTCGCTCACGCTCCAATCCGTCCCCATGAGACTTGCCGCCATCATCTTGCTCCTCGCCGCCGGGATCCTGGCCGGAGCGCAGCTTGGCAAAATCGCGCCGCTGGTCGCCTGGTATCGCTCCGACGCGGGCTTTTCATTGGTCATGGTGGGGTGGCTGGCGGCCCTGATCGCGGTGTTTGTCGCCGTCGCGGCTCTACCCGCGGGATGGGCGATCCACCGCATTGGCACGCGTCGTGCAACGATCTTTTCATTCATCGTGCTTGCAGCCGGCGGCATCACCCTGGCCTTAGCCGGCTCGCCTTGGCTGGTGCTGGCGGCGCGGCTGGTCGAAGGCGTCGGTTATCTGGCCCTTGTCATCGCCGTCCCGGCGTTGCTCAGCGACATGTCGCCGCCGGCCTGGCGCGGACCGGTGCTGGCGGTATGGGGCGGATTTGTCCCGATCGGTTTCGCGGTGGCCAACTTCCTCGCCGCCTCGGTCATACCGTCCGCCGGCGAGCACGCCTTTCTGCTGTGGGCGGTTGGTTTGTTCGTCGTTTTCGCCATTCCGGCGGCGTTCCTGCTGAGCTCGGTCCAGGATTTCGAGACCCTCGCTGCCGGCGAGAAGCCGTCCGGCGCATTGGTGCAATCCTTGACCCGCGACATCGGGCTGCTCGCTCTGGCCTTCGGCTTCTATGTCATTTCCTCGATTGGCTTCTTCACCTTCATGCCGACCTTCGTCGCCGAAACAGGTGGCCGTTTCCTGATTTCAGCGGGCGTCATTGCCCTGCTGGTGCCCGGCGGCAATGTGCTGGCGGGATTGCTCTTGCACGGCAAGGATGGACGCTTCGCGACCCGGCTGACCGCGATCGGCTTTCTCGCCACGGTTCTTTTCTCGGTTCCTGCATTCTCGGCGACCTCCCCTGCCATCGCGACGTTTTGCGCCGGCATCGTTGCCATCGCCGGCGGTGTGGTGGCGTCGGCCCTGTTTGCCGCGATACCCTATTTCGTGCCGCGCACGGGTTCGGTTTCCATCGCCATCGGCCTTGTGGCGCAGGCTGGCGGCATCGGCACGTTGATCGGCCCGCCGCTGGCCGGTTGGATCATCGAAGGCTGGTCGTGGCCGGGCCTTGGCGTGTTCTTGAGCCTTGCCGCTGGGTTCGGCATACTGGCCATCCTGCCCTTGGCGCTCGGGAGGAGCGGACCGGCGGCGAGCAGCGCCTAGTAATGCGGTGGCTTGGTTGCCTCGTGCCCCGGCGCGGTCTGCTCCTCCAGCGCCAGGAAGCGGTCGGTCAGCGCGGATAGCTTCTTCTCCATTCGCTCGATCAGCTTCCATTGCTCGGCGATCTGGCCGGACAATTCCTCGATGGTCTTTTCCTGCTCCGCGTTGCGGATTTCGAGCGTCGTAAGCCTGTCGGCGGGCATGACCATTTGCAACTCCACGGCAGGCGGGGCGGGTTTCGCCGGTAGAAGCTTCCGCCATTCGCCTTCGAAATTGACAAGCACTACCGGAATTGTCGAGAGTGCGCCTTGGGTGGCATCTCGGGGAGACGGATGCCGCCTGAAAGCCGGCCGAAAGAGCCAGGCCGAAAGATGAGGCGGGACGTATGGTGGAAGCTGCAATCCAGCTCATCGGCATCAACAAAAGCTTTGGCCCGGTGCATGCCAATCGGGATATCAATCTCGAAATTCCCAAAGGCACCATCCACGGCATTATCGGCGAGAACGGCGCGGGCAAGTCGACGCTGATGTCGATCCTTTACGGCTTCTACCAGGCCGATTCCGGCGAGATCAAAGTCGATGGCAAGACCGCCTCGATCAAGACGCCAAACGACGCCATCGCGGTCGGCATCGGCATGGTGCACCAGCACTTCATGCTGGTCGACAATTTCACCGTGCTGGAAAACATCATTCTGGGCGCCGAGGGCGAGGCGCTGCTCAAATCCTCGATCGCCAAGGCCCGCTCGGAGCTGGAACGGCTGGAGCATGAATACGGCCTCGAGGTGGAGCCTGACGCCCTGATCGAAGAGCTGCCGGTCGGCTTGCAGCAGCGCGTCGAAATCCTGAAGGCACTTTATCGCGGCGCGGACATCCTGATCCTTGATGAGCCGACCGGCGTGCTGACGCCGGCCGAGGCCGATCACCTCTTCCGCATCCTTCAGATGCTGAAGGACGAGGGCAAGACGGTCGTGCTGATCACGCACAAGCTGCGCGAGATCATGGCCATCACCGACAACGTCTCGGTCATGCGTCAGGGCACGATGGTGGCCACCCGCAAGACCAAGGAAACCACGGTCGGCGAGTTGGCCGAACTGATGGTCGGTCGCCGCGTGCTGCTGCGCGTCGAAAAGGGCGAAGCTAACCCCGGCGAGATAAAGCTGTCGGTGAAGAACCTGACGGTGAAGGACTCGCGAAAAGTGACGATGGTCGACGATGTGTCGTTCGACATCCGCGCCGGCGAGATCGTCGGCATCGCCGGCGTCGCCGGCAATGGCCAGTCGGAGCTGATCGAGGCGATTTCCGGTATCCGCCGCGCCGTCTCAGGCTCGGTCACGATGGACGGCCAGCAGATCGATGTCATCGGCATCGCCGACCCCGGAGAACTGCGCGACAGAGGGCTGGCGCATGTGCCGGAGGATCGACACCATGTGGGTCTGGTTTTGCCGTTCGAGGAGAACGAAAATTCGATCCTCGGCTATCACGACAAGCCGCTCTATCTGAACGGCCCATTCCTGAAACTCGACGCCATCGTCGACGATGCCAAGGCCAAGATCGCGGCCTATGACATCCGCCCGGCCAACCCGCATTTGAAGACCGCCAACTTTTCCGGTGGCAACCAGCAGAAGATCGTCCTGGCGCGTGAGATCGAACAGGATCCCGGCGTTCTGCTGGTTGGCCAGCCGACCCGTGGCGTCGATGTCGGCGCCATCGAGTTCATCCACAAGCGGCTGATCGCCATGCGCGACGCCGGCAAGGCGGTGCTGGTGGTTTCCGTCGAACTCGACGAGATACGCTCGCTGTCCGACCGCATCCTGGTGATGTTCGCCGGCCGCGTTGTCGGCGAGCGCGGACCGGATGCGACAGAGGGCGAGCTCGGCCTGCTGATGGCCGGCGTCGAGCACAAGGAGGCCGCGGAATGAGCACTCCCTTCGCAAGACTGCCGCGCTGGGTCGATTACGGCCTGATCCCGGTGCTCAATCTTCTGGTCGCTTTCATCGTGGCCGGCATCGTCGTGCTCTTGGTCGGCGAGAACCCGCTGCAGGCAGCATGGGCGATGATCCAGGGCGCGTTCGGCAGCGGCCGCAACATCGCCTATACGCTCTATTTCTCGACCTTCTTCATTTTCACCGGCCTGGCCGTGGCGATCGCGCTCCACGCGGGCTTGTTCAACATCGGCGGCGAGGGCCAGGCCTTCGTCGGCGGCCTCGGCGTCGGCATCGTCGCGCTGGCGCTGGACCGCGTCGTGCCGTGGTACATCACCTTCCCGATAGCGATTGCCGCCTCGGCGCTGTTCGGCGCGCTGTGGGCCTTCATTCCAGCCTATCTGCAGGCCTATCGCGGCTCGCACATCGTCATCACCACCATCATGTTCAATTACATCGCCGGCAGCCTGATGGTCTTCATGCTGAGCAATGTGCTCAAGCCTTTGGGATCGATGGCTCCGCAAACGCGGTCGTTCGAGGCCGGCGCGCAACTGCCCAAGCTCAACTGGGTCTTCAATCTGCTGGGCGCGAATGTGCGCTCCTCGCCGCTGAACATCACTTTCCTGCTGGCGCTCTTGATGGCGTTCCTGATCTGGCTGCTGATCTGGCGCACCAAGTTCGGTTACGAACTGCGCACGCTGGGCCATAGCCCCAAGGCAGCGCGCTATGCCGGTATCTCGGAGAAGCGCATCGTCATCGTGACGATGCTTCTCTCCGGTGCGCTGGCCGGCATGATGGCGCTCAATCCCACCATGGGCGACCAGCACAATGTGTCGCTGGATTTCGTCGCCGGCGCCGGCTTTGTCGGCATCGCCGTCGCGCTGATCGGACGCGGACATCCGGCCGGTATCGTGGTCGCCGCGATCCTGTTCGGTGCGCTCTATCAGGGCGGCACGGAAGTCTCATTTCAGATGCCTGACATCACGCGCGACATGATCGTCATCATCCAGGGTCTGGTGATCCTCTTCGCCGGTGCGTTGGAGCATATGTTCAGGCCGCAGATACAGACATTGTTCGCCAGCCTCAGTCCGAAGTCGGTCGGGCTGGCGCCGGCCAAGAGCGGGGGCGCGTGAGATGGAATTCGTCGACGCCCTCATTCAGGTCATCACCTCGACCATACGGCTCTCCACGCCGCTGCTGCTTGCCTGTCTGGCCGGCCTCTATTCCGAGCGCGCCGGCGTCTTCGATATCGGCCTTGAAGGCAAGATGCTGGCCGGCGCCTTTGCCGGCGCGGCGGCCGCCGCCGTGTTGGGCTCAGCCTGGCTCGGCTTGGCTGTAGGCATTCTGGTGTCGACCGCGCTGGCGCTTGTGCATGGCTTTGCCTCGATAACCCATCGCGGCAATCAAATTGTCTCCGGCGTCGCGATCAATTTTGTCGCCGCCGGCTCGACCATCATCCTTGGCCAGGCATGGTTCCAGCAGGGCGGGCGCACGCCGGCGCTGGGCGCGGAGCAGCGCTTCGAGGCCATCCACCTGCCTTTCGCCGACGCGCTGCGCGACGTGCCGCTGATTGGCCAGATCTATTCGCAGATCATTTCAGGCCAGACGCTGCTGACCTATGTCGCCTTCCTGATGGTTCCGATCACCTGGTGGGTGCTCTACCGCACCCGTTTCGGCCTGCGCTTGCGCGCGGTCGGCGAGAACCCGGCGGCAGTCGATACCGCAGGCGTGTCGGTCGTCTGGCTGCGCTACCGCGCGGTTATCTGCACCGGCATCCTGTGCGGCATCGCCGGCTGTTATCTGTCGATGGCGCAGGGCGCTGGCTTCGTGAAGGACATGACGGCGGGTCGAGGCTATATCGCGCTCGCCGCGTTGATCTTCGCCAAGTGGCGGCCCATCCCCGCGATGTTCGCCTGCCTGCTGTTCGGCTTCCTCGACGCCGCGGCGATCCGTTGGCAGAGCCAGCTATCGCAGATCGTGCCGGTGCAGATCATTCAGGCGCTGCCCTATATCCTCACCGTCATCCTGCTCGCCGGCTTCATCGGCAAGGCGATCCCGCCCCGCGCCGGCGGCGTGCCCTATGTAAAGGAGCGCTAATACTCGATGTCGCATGATCTGTTCGAGGCCGCCACGGCCGCCATGGCCAAGGCGTATGCTCCCTATTCGAAATTTCCGGTCGGCGCCGCAATCCGCACAGTTGATGGCCGGATCTATTCTGGCTGCAACATCGAAATTGCCTCCTATCCCGAGGGCTGGTGCGCCGAAACGACTGCGCTCGGGCACTACATTATGGGCGGCGGTGGCAAGATCACCGAGATCGCGGTGGTTGCGGAGCGAATGGCAAAGGTAACGCCTTGTGGCGGTTGCCGGCAGCGGCTGGCCGAGTTTGCGGAGCCCGAAACCAAATTGCATCTCTGCGACAGGTCGGGAGTCGTCGAAACCGTACGTATGGGCCTGATGCTGCCTTACGGGTTCCAGGGTAACATTCTGAAATGACCCAGGCCGTGGACATATTGGTAGAGCGCCTCAACGGCTTGGCGCCCAAGATTGCACTGGTGCTCGGCTCCGGTCTCGGTGGCCTGGTCGGTGAGGTAGAGGACGCCACGCGCATCCCGTATGGCGACCTGCCGGGCTTTCCGAAAAGCGGCGTTACCGGCCATGCCGGTGAAGTCGTGGCCGGCATTTTTGCCGGCACGCCGGTGCTGATGCTCGCCGGCCGCGCGCATTATTATGAGCATGGCGATGCCTCCGTGATGCGCCCCGTCATCGAGGCGCTGGCCGGCTTCGGCATTGAAAAGCTGTTCCTCACCAATGCCGCCGGTTCGCTGGACCAAAAAATGCCGCCCGGCTCGATCATGCTGATCACCGACCACATCAATTTCTCGGGTTCCAATCCGCTGATCGGTGAGCCGACCGACCGCCGCTTCGTCGGGCTGACCGAAGCCTATGACGCGCCGATGCGCGCTGCCTTCGAGAAGGCGGCTGAAGCTACCAAGACCGAACTGCACAAGGGCGTTTACATGTGGTTCTCGGGTCCGTCCTTCGAGACGCCAGCCGAGATCCGCATGGCGCGCGGTTTCGGCGCCAATGCGGTTGGCATGTCGACGGTGCCGGAGGTGATCCTGGCGCGCTTCTGCGGTCTGCGTGCGGCTGCGTGCTCGGTCATCACGAACTACGGCGCGGGCATGACCGGCGATGAGCTGTCGCATGAGGAGACCAAGGACGTTGCGCCACAGGGCGGCCGAAAACTGGCAACCGTGCTGCGCCGGATGTTCGAGGACGGCTTGGCGGATGTCTAGTCGAGCGTCGGTCAATTATACGCCATTGGCGTATAATTTGCTTGACCAGTTTACGCCATTGGCGTAGTTTTGTCGTGCAGATTGTTCGGACCAAGCGATACCTGAAGGATCTCAAGCGCCTTGGCGCGACCACGGCCGAAGCTGACGCAATCGAGTTAACCATCGCATCCAATCCAGGTGCGGGCGACGTCATTCCAGGATTGAGCGGACTACGGAGACTGCGATTTGCGCTTGGTCGCAAAGGCAAGAGCGGAGGCGGGAGGGCAATCTATTTTCTGATGATCGCCGATGACGTCGCCATCCTGCTGCTTGCCTATGCGAAGAACGAGCAGGGCGATCTAACCCACGATCAGCGGCGAGCGCTGCTGGCAATTTTGAAGGACTTTGAGGATGGCCGATAAGGATTTCAATCTGGGCGAAGCCTTGAAGGAAGGCTTGACGGAGGCCTTGGCATGGAAACGTGGCGAATTGGCTCTGGAGGTGGTCAACATCGATCCGATGCCGGCGCAGCGGATCAGGGAAATTCGCAAGAAGGTTGCCAAATCCGCGAAAGAATTTGAACGCCAATTCGGCATTCCCGCGGCCACCGTCAACAATTGGGAGCAAGGCCGCCGCAAGCCCGATCCTGCTGGCAGGCTCCTGCTTCAGGTCATCGAGGCCGCGCCGGACGTTGTCGAGAAAGCAGCACGGCAGGCATAGATATGCTCCCCCAGGAAATCATTCGCCGCAAGCGTGACGGCAAACCGCTGTCGAAGGATGACGTCGCCGCCTTCGTCGCCGGCATCACCTCCGGCGCAGTAAGCGAAGGCCAGGTAGCGGCCCTCGCCATGGCTGTGTTCTTCAACGGCATGAGCCGTGACGAGGCGGTGGCGCTTACCCTTGCCATGCGCGACTCTGGTGATGTGCTCGACTGGTCGGACCTGCCAGGCCCGGTCACCGACAAGCACTCGACTGGCGGCGTCGGCGACAATGTCTCGCTGATGCTGGCGCCGATCGTGGCGTCCTGCGGCGCCTATGTGCCGATGATCTCGGGGCGCGGTCTTGGCCACACCGGCGGCACGCTGGACAAGATGGATTCGATCCCCGGTTATGTCAGCCAGCCGGACAACAAACTGTTCCGCAAGGCGGTGCTTGAGACCGGCTGTGCGATCATCGGTCAGACGGCCAATCTCGCGCCGGCCGACAAGCGCTTCTACGGCATCCGTGACGTTACCGCGACGGTCGAGTCGGTGCCGCTGATCACCGCTTCGATCTTGTCGAAAAAGCTCGCCGCCGGCCTGCAATCGCTGGTGCTGGACGTGAAGGTCGGCAATGGCGCCTTCATGGAGAAGAGCCGCGACGCTGCGGCGCTCGCCTCCAGTCTTGTAGAAGTGGCGAACGGCGCGGGTCTCAGGACATCGGCTCTGCTCACGGACATGAACGAGCCTTTGGCCTCCGCCGCCGGCAACGCCGTCGAGGTCGAAAACGCGGTCGATTTCCTGACGCGCCGCAAGACCGACAGACGGCTGGAGCGCGTGACCCTGGCGCTCGCCGCCGACATGCTGCACGCGGCCGGCATCGCCGCTTCGCATAAACAAGGCTTGGCCAGGGCCGAAGACGCGTTGCGCTCCGGGCGTGCCGCCGAGACTTTTGCCCGCATGGTGTCGGTGCTCGGCGGTCCGAAAGACTTCATCGACGATTGCCGCAAATATTTGCCGCCGGCGCCTGTGCGGGTGCCGATCAAAGCCGAGGCGAAAGGTTTTGTCGGCGCAATTGCGACGCGAGAGATCGGCGTTGCTGTCGTGGCCCTTGGCGGTGGCCGCACGCGGCCGCAGGATCCGGTCGATCATGCTGTTGGTCTCACCGGGCTTTTGCCGATCGGTGCTGAAGTCGATAAGGGCGAGCCGCTCGGCTTCGTCCTTGCCCGGACGGCCGAGGGTGCGGAAAAGGCCGAGGCTGCGGTTCGGGCCGCCTACACGATCACCGCGAAACGCCCGGCCGCGGGCAAAGTCGTCGTGCGGCGTGTGCTGCCGTCCACCTGACGTGGATGGACACAGTCAACCTGCCTTGCGCTTGCGCCCGTAGAGCTCGAGCCGATGGTGTACGATCTCATAGCCGAGCGACTTCGCAATCTCGTCCTGAAGCTGCTCGATGCGGTCCGACTTGAACTCGATGACGTCGCCTGTGTCGAGGTCGATCAGGTGATCGTGGTGCTCGCCGCCGGCCTGCTCGAAGCGCGACGGGCCGCCCTCGAATGCGTGGCGGTGGATGGCGCCCAGACCCTCCAGAAGCTTCATCGTTCGGTAGACCGTTGCCAGTGAAATCGTCGAATCGATTTGCGAGGCCCGCCGGAAAATCTCCAGCGCATCGGGGTGGTCTTCGCAGCTCGACAAGATGCCGACGATGATTTTGCGCGGCCGTGTCACGCGCACATCAGCCTTGCTCAAAAGCGCCAGATAGTCGGGCTTGCGGGTCGGCTTTCCCTTCATGCAGACGACTATGCGCCAGCTGCGATTGAGTTGCAAATGCAGTGCAGTCAAACCGCGGATGACATCAAGCCGCGATCTGTCTTATTGCGAAGCCGGATGGCATAAAACCGACATGAGCGGCCTGGTTCCGGAAGACAAAAGGGGTCGGCGAGAAAATCTCGCCGACCCCCTTTGCAAACTGTGGCTACGGCTCAGGCCGCTTTACGCTCCGGGTCGTGCGCGACGAATGACGAGCCGTTCGCATCGAAGATGTGCAAATCGCCGCCATCGGCATCGAGCCTCAGGATGTCGCCGCGCTTGATCTGGGCATTGCCCGGAAGCTTTGCCGTCAGCGGCTGGTCGGTGCGTCCGATATCGACATAGACGAGCTGCACTTCGCCGAGCTGCTCGATGTAGTCGATCGGCCCTTCGAACAGAAAATTGTTGCCCTTGGCGACGCGAAGGTCCTCTGGCCGCACACCGAAGCTGATCGTCGTGCCCTGCGCGCTGGCCGGCGACGCGATCGGCACGGAAACCTTGCGGCCGCCGATGTGGGAAATCTCCGTCGTCTTGCCAGTACTCTCGACGGTTGCCGGCACGATGTTCATCGCCGGCGAGCCGATGAATTGCGCGACGAACAGATTGCCCGGGCGGCGGTAAAGTTCCATCGGCGAACCGACCTGCTCGATCTTGCCGGCTTTCAGAACCACGATACGGTCGGCCAGCGTCATCGCCTCCACCTGGTCGTGCGTGACGTAGATCATCGTCGTGTTCGGCATCGATTCCTTCAGCTTGGCGATCTCGATGCGGGTGGCGACACGAAGCGCTGCGTCGAGGTTCGACAGAGGTTCGTCGAACAGGAAGACCTTCGGGTTGCGCACGATCGCGCGACCGATGGCGACGCGCTGGCGCTGGCCGCCCGACATCGCCTTGGGCAGACGCTCCAGATAAGGCGTCAACTGGAGGATTTCGGCAGCCTGCTTCACGCGCTTGTCGATCTCGGCCTTGCTCTCCTTGGCGATCTGCATCGAGAAGGCCATGTTGTCGTAGACCGTCATATGCGGGTAGAGCGCGTAGGACTGGAAGACCATGGCGATGCCGCGCTTCGACGGCGGCACGTCATTGACCACTTCGCCGGCGATCTTCAGCGAGCCGCCTGTGATCTCCTCCAGGCCCGCGATCGAGCGCAGCAGGGTCGACTTGCCGCAGCCCGACGGGCCGACGAAGACGATGAATTCACCCGACTTGATGTCGAGATTGATGCCGTGAAGAATGTTCAGCGTGCCATACGCCTTCTTGACATCCCGCAGTTCCAGATCAGCCATTTTGTCCTCCCTCGATCCTCAATTTTCCGATCCGCCGAGCCGCCCGAACCAGGCGCCGTAGCTGTTCAGTTTGATCTTGCCGCCTTGGGCGACGCCGGCAAAACCATGCCCCGTCAATTCTTCGCCGATGCCGCCAACATCAAGTTCTGCCGGTGTTGCGCCAAGGTTGAAAACACAGACGACCCGCTCGTTGCCGGCGCTGCGCGTGAATGCGACGACGTCGCCCTCGGCGGCCAGGAATGCAATGTCGCCCTTGGCCAGCGCCGGATGATTGCGGCGGAACGCGATGAAACGCCGATAATGTTCCAGCAGCGAATTCTTCTCGCCTTGTTGTGTATCGACGGCCCGCGCCGCGATGGTCCTGGGGCACCGGCAGCCAGGGTTTTGCCGACGAGAAGCCGCCATTCGCCTGGGTCTTTTCCCAGACCATCGGCGTGCGGCAGCCGTCGCGGCCCTTGAATTCAGGCCAGAAGCGGATGCCGTAGGGGTCCTGCAAATCCTCGAACTTCAGCTCCGCTTCCGGCAGGCCGAGTTCTTCGCCCTGATAGAGGCAGACCGAGCCGCGCAGCGACATCATCAGCGCCGAAACGACTTTCAGATAGGCGTCGCGATCTTTTTCGCCGGCGCCCCAGCGTGTCGCGTGGCGCATCACGTCGTGGTTGGAAAAGGCCCAGCAGGCCCAGCCGTCGGACGCAACGCGGCCGAAGTCTTCCAGCACCTTCTTGACGTTCTTGGCGCTGATCTTTTCGGGCGCCAGGAAGTCGAAAGCGTAGCACATGTGCACGCGGTTATCGCCGGCGGTATAGGCGGCGACGACCTCGAGCCCACGCTGTGAATCGCCCACTTCGCCGACCGTCGCGGCGGCTGGATATTCGTCCAGCACGGCGCGGAACCGCTCCAGGAATTTCAGGTTTTCCGGACGGCTTTTGTCGTAGATGTGGTCCTGGAAATTGTAGGGGTTCACCGCGGGCGCGGTCTGGTCGTTGCGCTCTTCCGGCGGCAGCGGCGGATTGTTCTCCAGCCCCTTCGAATGGAAGTAGAAATTGATCGTGTCGAGGCGGAATCCGTCAACGCCGCGATCCATCCAGAACCGCGCAACGTCAAGCAGCGCGTCCTGCACTTGCAGGTTGTGGAAGTTCAGGTCCGGTTGCTCGGCCAGGAAATTGTGCAGGTAATATTGCATGCGCCGGGCATCCCAGGCCCAGGCGGAGCCGCCGAAGATCGACAGCCAATTGTTGGGCGGCGTGCCGTCCGGTTTCGGGTCGGCCCAGACATACCAGTCCGCTTTCGCGTTGGTCCGGTTCTTGCGGCTCTCGGCGAACCACGGATGTTCGTCCGACGTATGCGAGATCACGCCGTCGATCATCACCCGAAGGCCGAGCCGATGCGCCTCGGCGATCAACGCGTCGAAATCCTCCAGCGTGCCGAACATCGGATCGATCGCCCGATAGTCGGAGACGTCGTAGCCAAAATCCTTCATCGGCGACTTGAAGCAGGGCGAAATCCAGATCGCATCCGCACCCAATTCGGCGACGTAGGGCAGGCGCTGGATGATGCCCTTCAGATCGCCGATGCCGTCGCCGTCCGAGTCCTGGAAGCTGCGCGGATAGATCTGATAGATCACCGCGCCGCGCCACCAGTCCGGATCCGGCGCCAGGGCTGGCGCCGGGTTTTCTTTGCGTTGCGTGCTCGCCACGAGCTCAGCCCCCCTTCACCGAACCGGCGAGCAGGCCGCGCACGAAGTAGCGCTGCAGCGAGAAGAACACGATCAGCGGCACGATGATGGTGATGAATGCCGAGGTCGTGAGGATTTCCCAATCGCCGCCGCGTGAGCCGAGCAACGCGTTGAGCTTGCCGGTGAGCACCAGCTGGTCGGCGCCGGAGCCCAGGAACACCATCGCCACCAGAAGGTCGTTCCAGACCCACAGGAACTGGAAGATGGCGAAGGAGGCCAGCACCGGGAACGACAGCGGCAGCACGATCTTCATGAATATCTCGAAGTCGCTGGCGCCGTCGATGCGCGCCGATTCCATCAGTTCGCGCGGCAGGCCGGCCATGTAGCTGCGCAGCAGGTAGATGGCGAAAGGCAGGCCGAAGCCGGTATGCGCCAGCCAGATGCCGAGATAGGTCTTCGACGGCACGCCGAACAGATTGCCGACGCCGTTGTAGATCTCGAGCAGCGGGATCAGCGCCATTTGCAGCGGCACGACGAGCAGGCCGATGATGACGGCGATCAGCAGCGAGCGCCCCGGAAAACGCATCCAGGCCAGTGCGTATGCGGCAAAGGCGGCGATCATGATCGGGATGATGGTGGCCGGGATCGTGACGGTCAGCGAGTTCAGGAACGAGCGGCCGATGCCTTCGGAAAACAGCACCGTGCCGTAGTTTTCGGTGGTGAATTTCGGCGGCGCCTCGGACGCATAATAGACGCGCTGGCCGCGGTCGCCTTCGAAAGCTTTGGTCGCGGCGTGCACATAGGTGCCATCGGCATTGATCTGCAGCGTTTCGCCTTCGCCCAGGTCGGCGACCGTGCCGGCCGGATATTGCGTCGGCTGTGCCGAGCGAGTGCCGAAGGCGCTGATGGTGCGAGCCGCCACGCCCTCGAACAGATTGCCCTCGATGACGAACTTGCCGTCCTTCTCCACCATTTTGTCGGCGCCGGCGAGGCGGCCAGCCTCGGTCTGCGACGACGAGAAGAAGGAGTTCCACCAGCCCGAGGCGATGATCTGGTCCTTGTCGCGCAGCGACGTCACCAGAATGCCGAGCGTTGGGATGGTCCACAACACGACAAAGAAGAGGACGGCGAGGTGAACGCCCCAGCGCCCGAAGGAGGATTTGCCGGCCGAATGTCCGCTGGCTTGTGCCATCTTAGAGCCCTCCCTCTTTGTTCGCCTGACGGATGTTCCAGATCATGATCGGCAGCACGGCCAGCATGATGATGACGGCGATGGTCGCGCCGCGGCCGAAATCGCCGCCGCCACGGAACATCCAGTCGAACATGAGATTTGCCAGAACCTGACTGTTCCATTGGCCGTTGGTCATCGTCAGCACGATGTCGAAGACCTTCAGCACAAGGATGGTGATCGTCGTCCAGACGACCATGATCGTTCCCCAGATTTGCGGGATCATGATCTTCCAGAACTGCTGGAACGGCGATGCGCCGTCGATGGTCGCGGCCTCCAGCGTCTCTTCGGGAATGCCGCGCAGCGCCGACGACAGGATGACCATGGCAAAGCCGGTCTGGATCCAGATCAGGATGACCATCAGGAAGAAATTGTTCCAGAAGGGCATCGAAATCCACACCTGCGGCGCGCCGCCGAACCACTGGACGATCGCGTTGAGGATGCCGATCTGGGTCTGCCCTTCGCCGCGGTATTCGTAGACGAATTTCCAGATGACGGATGCGCCGACGAAGGAGATTGCGAGCGGCAGGAAGATGAAGCTCTTGGCGATCGTACCCCACCAGATCTTGTCGGTCAGCACCGCGATGATCAGGCCGAGGAAGGTGCACGCGGCCGGCACGACCAGCAGCCACATGGCATTGTTCAGGATCGAGTTCTGGAACTCGCGGTCGCCGAACGCCCACTGATAGTTGGCGAGGCCGACGAAGCCTTGTCCCGACTTGTCCTGGAACGAGGTGATCACCGTGTTGACGACCGGATAGATCAGATAGACGATCAGGATGAGCAGCGCCGGGCCGATGAACAGCCATGGCCTGACCAGGCCCTGTCGGCGAAGGTTGACGATGGCCGCCTGGCCTTTAACCCCGCGCGACGGGAAGATGAGGTCGACGAGCTTGTTGGCGCCCCAGAAATAGGCGACGCAGCCGCCGACGCCGATGATGATGACCAGAATGGCCGAGATGATCTGCGAAGCCAAAGTTCCCTCCCCGTATTTCGGGCTTTGCCTTTTGTAGGCTTCTTAATCAGGCCTGGAAGAATGCCTCTCACCTGGTCCTTCGGGCGACCCTCTACCGCGTGGGTCCGAAGGAACCAGCGTCGCCTTCAACTCTCTCCACGTAGGAGAGGGTGGCTCGAGCTGGACCGGGTGAGTGGCTTTGTCCGGCGGGCGCTCCGGGACAGATCCGGGAGCGCCCAAAGAGGATCAGACTACTTGATCGCGTCCCAGCTCTTCTGGATGTCGCCGGCCACCGCGTCAGGCGCCTTGCCACCGACAAGATCGATCATGCCCGTCCAGAAGGCGCCGGCGCCGATCTTGCCCGGCATCAGGTCGGAGCCGTCGAAGCGGAAGGTCGAGGCGTTCGACGAGCACCTCGCCTTCACGGCGCAGGATGTCGTCGGCATAAGCCTCGGGCTTTGCCGTCTTCAGCGGCGTCAGGAAGCCCGACTGCGCCATCCAGATTTCATGCGCCAGCGGCATCTTCAGGAACTCGATGAAGGCGCGCGCCGCCTTGGAGTCCTTGGTGATCATGGCCAGCGTGCCGCCGCCCAGCACCGGCTTGCCGAGATCGGCATGCGCGGCCATCGGGGGCAGGTAGAAGAAATCGGCATCTTCACCCAGCTTCTTGCCTTCCGGGAAGAAGGACGGGATGAACGACGCCTGGCGGTGCATGTAGCACTTCGGCGGAACGTCGAAGAGACCCTTCGGGCTGTCGCGGAAGTCGGTCGCGGCTACCGCCGCCGTGCCGCCGTCGACATATTTCGCATTGGTGGCGATCTTGGCGAAGATGTCGATCGCGTTGACGACCTGCGGGTCGTTGAACGGGATCTCGTTCTTGGTCCACTGGTCATAGACTTCCGGCTTCACGGTGCGAAGCATGATGTCTTCGACCCAGTCGGTCGCCGGCCAGCCGGTCGCGCCGCCCGAACCCAGGCCGATGCACCATGGCACGCCGCCATCGGCGACGATCTGGTCCGACAGCTTCATCATGTCTTCCCAGGTTTCCGGAACCTTGTAGTCGTTCTCCTCGAAGTTTTCCGGGGAGTACCAGACGAGAGATTTCAGATCGGCCTTGTAGGGGAAGGCGAAGAATTTCTTCGTGCCGTCCTTGTCGGCATAGGTGCCGAGATCGACCCAGGATTGCCCGGCGCCGTAATTGTCTTTGACAAAGGCGGCGGTGGCGTCGTCGAGCGGCGTCAGCAGACCCTTGGAGGCCAGATCCTGGATCAGGCCCGGCTGCGGCAGAATGGAGATGTTGGACGGGCTGCCTGCCTGCGTATCGATGACGATCTGCTGCTCGTAATTCTCGGACGACGAATAGTTGACGGTGGCGCCTGTGGCTTCACGGAAATATTCCAGCACCGACTGCACCAGCGCTTCGTCGGGACCGCGCCAGGGGCCGAAGACGGTCAAGGTTTCACCCTTGAGGTCAGTCTTCTTCAACTCCTCGAAATTGGCCCAGTTGAACTTCTGCGTCTTCTCCGGGCGCGAATTTCAGCTCCGCGGATGCAGGCGCACACAGGGCCAGCACGGACAATGCGGCACCCATCAAAAGGCTTTTCTTCATGTGATTTCCTCCCAACGGCTAAACTTTTATGGACGAAGCCTCCACTCCGCCCTCCGCCAACGCCTTTCGAACTCTGCCCCATCGAGGCACAGTGCGCAACCGTCTTGACGAGCGGTCAATCCAAAGCGCTTTGGTCGATCGGATAACAGCCACCGAATGCTGCTAAAGTCAATAGGTGAGTACGCAAATCGATTGAATTTTTTCAACCAGCATTGTTTTGAAAGGAAAAATGCGCATCGAGACGGCAATTTGAGTTGCGGCCGGCCAGAATTGGCATAATTTAAGTGACGTTTAAACGCGGGCAGCGCTTCGCACAAACTTTGAAAGCGCTTTGAGGGATTTGTTTGTCAGTGAACCTGAAACAGCTATCGGCCATGCTGTCGCTGTCGCAGACCACGGTCAGCCGCGCCCTGAACGGCTATCCCGAGGTCAATGAAGAGACCCGCCGTCGTGTGATGGACGCGGCCAAGCGGCATGGCTACCGGCCCAATCCGAGCGCTCGCAGATTGGCTACCGGCAAGGCCGGCATGATCGGCTACATCATGCCGACAGGATCGGCGGTCGATATCGATCCGCATTTCGTCGAGTTTCTGTCCGGGCTGGGCGACTACGCCCGCAGCCATGAACTCGACCTCGTGCTGTCGCCGACCGACGCCGATGACGAGGAAACCACCTACCGTCGCGTTGCGGCCAACAGGCAGGTCGACGCCGTCTACGTCTCCGCGCCGCGCCCCGCTGACCGTCGCATCGCGCTGCTGCAACAGCTGGGCCTGCCCTACCTTGTGCATGGCCGCAGCGAGGGGCTGGATTTCGCCTATCCATACCTGGACATCGACAACGAGGCCGCCTTTCGCGATGCCGGCCGGCTGCTGCTCCAGCTTGGGCATCGGCGGATCGGGTTGATCAACGGCGAAACGCGCGAAACCTTCGCCATTTTCCGCGAGCGCGGACTGCGCCAGGCGATGGCGACCGCCGGGCTGACGCTGCCGGCGTCCATGGTTCGCTCCCAGCGCATGACCGATGAAGCGGGTTATCGCGCCACGCGAAGCCTGATTGAATTGTCCGAACGCCCCACCGCGATCATAAGCTCAAGCCTCATCATGACGCTCGGCATCTTCCGGGCCGCGCGAGATTTCAATCTGAAGATCCCGGACGATCTCTCCGTGATCGCTCACGATGACGTATTCCCTTGGGTGAAACCGGAGAACTTTTCCGTCCCCCTGACGACCACTCGATCGTCGATCCGCGCTGCCGGCATCACGCGTGGCTGAACGGCTTGCCGCACGGATAGCGGGGACCGAGACGGAGCCGCGCGGAGAAATTTGGCCGGTTGAATTGATCGTGCGTGCGTCGGTTGCGGCAGCGCCACGATAGTGGCGCTGGCAAATGATCGCACGCCCGTCTTGCCGATCAACGCAATCCGAAGAACGACAGAATCGCAAGCACGATGACGACTAAGCCGACGATGTAGATGATGTTGTTCACGAGCAGACCCTCCATGGCTCGCGGACAAACGGCTCAGTCGGCTAAAAGGTTCCTCGCAGACAAGCGCAGGCCGCGCCGGTCACCTGGGCGCGCGTTTGGCCAAGATGCGCTGCAAGGTGCGCCGGTGCATGTTCAGCCGCCGCGCCGTTTCCGAGACGTTGCGGTCGCACATTTCATAGACGCGCTGAATATGCTCCCAGCGGACACGGTCGGCCGACATCGGGTTCTCAGGCAGAGCGCTGCGGTCGCCGCCGGTCCCGGTCAGCGCCGCAAAAATATCGTCCGCGTCGGCCGGCTTGGACAGGTAGTCGATCGCCCCGAGCTTCACCGCAGTCACGGCGGTGGCGATGTTGCCATAGCCGGTCAGGATAATTGCACGCGCATCGGCGCGCTTGTCGTGAATGGCGGTAATAACATCGAGCCCGTTGCCGTCGCCGAGCCGCATGTCCACGACCGCATAGGCCGGCGCCTTGGCGCGGACTTTTGCCAGCGCCTCGGCCACACTTTCCGCCTGCTCTACCTGGAAGCCGCGGGTTTCCATGGCGCGAGCGAGACGGGTCAGGAACGGCTTGTCGTCGTCGACAATCAAGAGCGACGGATCATCGCCGGGAATAGCCGGGGCGGGTGCGGTCTCGGAGGCCATGGCCGTTTCGGTTCCTGTTTCCTTGTCCTATCCTTACAAGACTTGCCGTCAAAGCGGAAAACCATGTTTTGGCACAGTTTTTGAGCTTTTGGGTTATCGCACCGGCTCCATTTCGATGCCCAGCGCGTTCGCGTCGCTCAGGAACCGCTCGCGCGGCCATTCGATGATGATCATCGCCCCTTCGCCGCGCCCGCTGGCATTGCGGAAAGTCAGCGTCGCGCCGGAGCGCTCGAGCAGCGTTTTGGCGATGAACAGGCCGAGGCCCAGTCCGCCGCCGCTCGAATTGCCTTCCTGGCGCGTGGACATGTAGGGTTCGCCGATGCGGTCGATGATCTCCGGCGGAAAGCCCTCGCCGTCGTCGAGCACGATGATCGCGACGCTATGCTCGTCCCAGCGCCAGCGGATGGTGACGCTCGTCTTGGCGAAGTCGACCGCGTTCTCGACCAGATTGCCGATGCCGTAGATAACGCCGGGATTGCGCCGGCCGACGGGCTCCGCGCCGATGCGCTCGCCCTCGACCATCTTGATCGTGATGCCGAAGTCGCGGTGCGGCGCCGTCGCCTCCTCGATCAGCGAGGTCAGCGGCAGCCGCGCCATATGCGCCTCGTTGTCCGACGACAGGCTGGTCAGCCGTTTCAGGATTTCGCGGCAGCGCTCGCTTTGCGAACGCAGCAGCGCCACGTCGTCCTTGAACTTGGGGTCGTCTATGCTGCGCTCCATTTCGCGCGCCACCAGCGAGATTGTCGCCAGCGGCGTGCCGAGTTCATGCGCCGCGGCTGCCGCCAGGCCGTCCAGCGCCGACAAATGCTGTTCGCGCTGGAGCACAAGTTCGGTGGCGGCCAGCGCATTGGCGAGCTGGCGGCCTTCCTCGGCGACGCGAAAAGCATAAAGCGCGGTGAAGGAGATACTGGAAAACACAGCCATCCAGATGCCGGCGACATAGATGAAAGGCATGTCGAGCGGCTGGTCGGCCACCCAGGGCAGCGGCTCGTGGAAAAAGGCAAGCAGCGTCGCGATGATCAGCACCACGCCGGCCAGCACGGCCGTCAGCCTGAGTGGCAGCGATGTCGCCGAAATCACGACCGGCACCGTCATCAGCAGCGAGAACGGATTGGTCAGGCCGCCGGTAAGGTACAGCAGCCCGGCGAGCTGCATGCTGTCAAAGAGCAGGATGCCGAGCGCCGCATGCGGCCCGAGCCGCTGAGCGGCCGGATAACGGAAGGCAAGAAACAGGTTGAGCCATGCGGAACAGGCAATCAGCGCGAAACACGCCCCGACCCTGAGCGGAAAATCCAGCCAGTAGGCCACCGCCAGCACCGTCACGCTCTGCCCGACAATCGCCAGCCAGCGCAGCCGGATCAGCGTGTTCAGCCTCAACCGCTGGCTCTTGCCCGGCGAGGACAGTGCAAGGTCGGTCATCAGGCCGGTCTCGCACGCTTGGGCGGCTGCATGGGAAGCGGGTGACATTTGCTCAGATCATCTCCAGCGATCGCTTGCGACCCGGCGGCGGAAAGGCCTTGTCCAGTTCGGCAAGATCCTGCTCGGTCAGCTTGATGTCCACCGCGGCGCGATTGTCGCGCACATGTGCCGCCTGGCTTGCCTTCGGGATTGCGATCACGTCGCCGTTGCGCATCGTCCAGGCGAGCGCGATCTGCGCCGGCGTGGCATTGTGGCGGTCGGCAACGGCGTCCAGCCGACGATCCTTGGTCAGCGAACCTTGCTCGACCGGCGAATAGGCCATGGTTGGAATTTGCCGCTCGCTCTGCCAAGGCAGGAGGTCGAATTCCGGACCGCGCCGCGACAGATTGTAGAGTATCTGGTTGGTCTGCAACTGGTCACCGGCGGGCAGCAAGGCGAGCTCCTGCATGTCGTCGGTGTCGAAATTGCTGACGCCCCAATGGCGCACCTTGCCGGCCCGCCGCAACCGGTCGAGCGCTTCAACAGTTTCGGCAAGCGGTGTGCCGCCGCGCCAGTGGTAGAGGTAGAGGTCGATGCGATCCGTCTTGAGACGCGCCAGGCTGCGCTCGCAGGCGGCCGGTACGCCCGCGCGAGACGCATTCGAGGGCAGCACTTTCGAAACCAGAAATACCTCGTCACGCCGCCCGGCGATGGCGTCCGCCACCACTTCTTCCGCGCCGCCCGAACCATACATCTCGGCCGTATCGATCAAGGTCATGCCGAGATCGAGTCCGAGCCGCAACGCGTCAGCCTCCTCGCGCCTGCGCGAACCGCGTTCGCCCATACATCCAGGTGCCTTGCCCCAGCATAGGCACAGCTTCGCCGCCGGCGAGCTTGGTCAGTGGTATCGGCTTCGACATCGGCGGTTTCCGGGATTGCTGCGCGGGCGGCGAATTCGCTTTCATGTGCGACCATAGCCGCCAGATATCGCTCTGGCCACGCCCTGATTGACGCCTCTCCGGCATTGCGCGATCCTGTGATGACCGGATTGCAGGACCAGCAAATGAACAGGCGGCTAGCCTACCTATTGATCGCTTCGGTTGCGGTCCTGGCGCTTGGCTATCTGATTTGGGTTGGCATCTCGGAGACGTCTCAACCCGGCGATTGTGACAACATGACAAGCGAAGCCTGCCGCCGGCCTGCGCCCAGTAGCGGCTAAGCATTCCATCCGTTGCACCCTTGAAAAACTTAGCCGGTTCATCAATCCTGCCTGCCATGAAGCAGAAAAGGGCGCGCGCCTGCCTAAAAAGGGCGTGACAATTCGGCAGATCGCACCAGACCAAGCGCTGCCAGAAGCGCCCATTGGTTTCGTTGTGGCGGAGTCTTCAGTCGTCCAGAAATAGCCTGAGCAATCGGCGAGCCTGATAAGAGAATGCCATCTTTGACAACGCCTTTAGCGCCGATACATTCATCGATTTGTGCGCGAAGTCGGAACCTGCATGATGAATGATTATCACCCGTATCTGCAACTAGCGTTTGATCGGGCTGACGCTGTAAATTCCTTTTGGAATATCGATATTGCGGTTGCGCTAGGCATCATCGGCGTTATGGCTTCGGCGAAGCCATTCACGAGATCAGCTCGGGTCAAAATTGTGCTGACATTGGGCTTCGTGATTTTCGCAGGATCGAACCTGCTAGCGTTGTTACAGACAAACATGCAGCGAGTTGAGCTGCTCAAACTCGTTATGCTGGAGAGCAGACTAGCACCGGTCGCCAGTGTGTCTGGTCCAGAATTGAGTTGGCTTTTGATTGTTTTTCACTGCACTATCGACTTGCTCGTCGTGCTCGCGATCTGGTTGGTCCCTTGGCATGCTCAGGAGTCCAGGTAGATCTGCCTTCGACAGATGAGAGGTCGCCAAAATGAAACGTCGCAAGGGTTCTCAATTTCTTGGCCCCACTGCGCTGGTTCTGCTTCAAGAGTGTTTCGAAGCTTAGCTAGTCCGTCACAATTGACTCGCGAAAGCGAGGACGCGGACATCATCGCGACAGCCCTGCTTGAGGCATTCGAGAGCGGCGTAGCCAGCAAGTTCGAACTAGTGCGCGTTGTCGATTTACAAGCAGCTTTGCGGCTCACAGACTAACAATAAACTCCGCCGCGACCAGGAAGAGGCAGGCGCGGATCAAGAGAGCAGCTAATGTCACCGCCTGATTGCACCCGTTGGTAAGCGACGCGCTTCGTCATGTAAGATGATTGCTGCCGCCGCGTCGAAATCACGATGCGTTCTTCACCGTGTCGCCAACTTCTTTGAACTTTTCGTTCATTTCGTTGCCGAGATAGCCCGCGCCGACGATAATGGCGATAGCTACGAGCGCTGCAATGAGCCCATATTCAATAGCCGTGGCACCGCTATCATCTGCGATGAATTTTTTCATCTTTGTCAGCATTTTGTTGCTCCTCAATGGTTTCTACCTTCGAGGAGTAGTGGAGCCGACTTAAACTTGCGTGAATAAAGGTGGTTTACACGAATCCCACCCCGACAGTCGAGAACGCCAGTCGCGTACGCCGTGAAACCATCAGTCGATTCGTCTGACAACGGCCGCTGGAGAGACTTCATGCATTTTGCATCGAGATGGCCAGAGAGCCATGGACCGTGCGGGATTTGTGCTCGCCTGCCATTTCGTTGGCCAGAGATAAGGAACACCGCCAAGCCTGATCAACGCGGCCCAAAAGAACGAATGTTGTCTGTTCGGGTCTCATTTGGCTTTGCCGCTCTGCGCCTGGAAAAATCGGCCTGCGAGGCGGTCAGTACCAGCGACCCCGTCCGAACCAGCCACCGCCGATAACGACGATGATGACAAGTACGATTACAAGCGTGGTGGTATCCATGTGAATCTCCGGGTGCTCCGTGTCAAAAGCCGGGTGGAGCGCTAGGCATGCAACATCTGCCGGGCAGTCTTGTTCCATGGAGCCGCCAACGCCGCCGACGGGAGCCGGGACACGCCGGCTTATCGGGCCCAAACCATTACAGGCCGACTTAGGGCCGGCTGCTAAACCAGCTCGTTCCGGAACTCCAGCGCGTTTTCCCCGTTGATACTCCGAGGGATATCCCATGGAGACTTGTCATGAAACGACTGATCACAACAGCCGCGCTGGTGCTGATGATGGCGGGCGGCGCAGCCTTCGCTCAAACCGATCCGGCAGCCAAGAGCAGCGATCCGAACGCGGCTGACAAGCAACCCGCGATCACTGACGACGCAACCACAATGCGGCCCTTCTATTCTGACGACGACATGACCACGCTGCTGCCGGTCGAGGAATTCAAGATGGCTTGGGCAAAGATGGCTCCCGACAACCAAGCGGCGGCCAAGGAGCAGTGCAAGAATCCCGAGTCCGACAAATTGAAAGACTTCTGCGGCCTCGCTGGCAAAATGTAGCAGAGCCGAGTGCGGAGCTTAAAAACCGCACTCCAATTAATGCAATTGGACCAAGTCCCGCCTGAGGCCAACCTACCTCAGGCGAAGACGCCCGGTCGCGGCTTGTCCACGCGATTGCTCAGTACCAATGACCCCGTCAAAGCTCAAAGCCTGCGGTGCTGCCCAGGTGCTGCCCGAATAGTTGAGGTCACAAGAGGCGCGATTGAGACCTCTGACCGAGCAAGCGATTTTATCAGAGAAAAAATGGTGGAGCCAATCGGAATCGAACCGACGACCTCTTGAATGCCATTCAAGCGCTCTCCCAACTGAGCTATGGCCCCACATCCGGCCTGGCCGGCGCCGTTTCCGGCGAAGAGGTTCAGCGCGGCTGCCCGCGCGTCATTGGGGCGGCTTCTAAACCGCCCCAGAAACAAGATCAAGCACTATCCGCCCGCATCTTTGCCGCAGCGGGCGCACAGCTGGCTCAGACTTCGTCGTCGTCGTCACCGACACCGATGATGTCGGTAACGTCGTCCTCATCCTCTTCCTCTTCTGCCAGGAAGGTGTCGTCATCGTCGTCGCCCAGATCGACATCGTCGTCCTCGTCGATATCCGGCAGATCTTCGCTTGCGCCCGCCGCCTCTTCGTCGGCATCTTCCAGCGACACGACCTCCGGCGCCTCTTCCTCGGCGTCCAGTTCGCGCTGTTCGGTTTCTTCTTCTTCCTCGACCGCCTTTTCGTTGCCGGTCTCGAAATAGCTGCGCGGATAGCTCTTGCCCGTATAGGGCGAAACGATCGGATCCTTGTTCAGATCGTAGAATTTGCGCCCCGTTTCCGGGTCTATGCGCTTTGCGCCAAGTTCATTTTTAGCCACTGCTGCCTCGTCCAAAAAGTGTCGGTCCCCTTACCCACAGATCATCGCCCTGTCAAAGCTAAATGCCGAGCTGCCCAAACTGCCCGAATCTGGCTCTTTTGCGACGATTTTGGTGGATGACCGTTGGATTTTCTCATGCTAGGACAAAAATGCACCAACGACCACCGCGGCTCCAAGTTTCCGTCAAAAGGACGGACATGCCGCAAAATCTCAGGACATCTGCCATGGCGCATGACGCCAAACCCCAACCCGCAACCGCGCGGCGCTCATCCGCGCTGTCCGGAACCGCCCGCGTGCCGGGCGATAAATCGATCTCGCACCGTTCCTTCATGTTCGGCGGCCTGGCCTCCGGAGAAACCCGCATCACCGGCCTGCTGGAAGGCGAGGACGTGATGCGCACCGGCGAGGCCATGAAGGCCATGGGCGCCAATATCAGGAAGGATGGCGACACCTGGATCATCCAGGGCGTCGGCAATGGCTGCCTGCTTGAGCCGGAATCGCCGCTCGATTTCGGCAATGCCGGCACCGGCTCGCGGCTCACCATGGGCCTTGTCGGCACTTATGACATGGAGACGACCTTCATCGGCGACGCTTCCTTGCAAAGCCGCCCGATGGCGCGCGTGCTCAATCCGCTGCGCGAAATGGGCACGCAAATCGTCAAGGCGGCACCCGGCGACCGCATGCCGCTCACTTTGCGCGGGCCGAAACATGCCGCGCCGATCGCTTACCGCGTGCCGATGGCTTCGGCGCAGGTGAAATCGGCGGTTCTGCTGGCGGGTCTCAACACGCCGGGCATCACAACGGTCATCGAGCCGGTGATGACGCGCGACCACACCGAAAAGATGCTGAAAGGTTTCGGCGCCAATCTGGAAGTCGAGACCGACAGAGACGGCGTGCGCCACATCCGCATCGAAGGGCAGGGCAAGCTGACGGGTCAGATCATCGCCGTGCCGGGCGATCCATCCTCGGCCGGCTTTCCTCTGGTCGCGGCGCTGATCGTGCCGGGTTCGGACATTGTCATCGAAAACGTGCTGATGAACCCGACCCGCACCGGCCTGCTGCTGACGCTTCAGGAAATGGGCGGCGACATCGAGGTGTTGAACGCCCGCTCCGCCGGCGGCGAGGATGTCGCCGACCTGCGCGTTCGGGCCTCCCGACTGAAAGGCGTCACCGTGCCGCCGGAACGTGCGCCGTCGATGATCGACGAATATCCGGTTCTGGCCGTCGCGGCTTCCTTTGCGGACGGTGAGACGGTCATGCTCGGCCTCGAAGAACTGCGCGTCAAGGAGAGCGACCGCCTCGCCGCCGTCGCGCGCGGGCTGGAAGCCAACGGCGTCGACTGCACCGAAGGCAAGGACACGCTTTCCGTACGTGGCGTCCCAGAGGGCAAGGGGCTTGGCGGAGGTACGGTCAAAACGCATCTCGACCATCGCATCGCCATGAGCTTCCTCATCATGGGTCTGGCGAGCGAAAAGCCCGTCTCAATCGACGACGCCACCATGATCGCGACAAGCTTCCCGGAATTTATGGGATTGATGAAGGGTTTGGGGGCGAAGATCGATTGAGCGGATCGTTTGTTTTTGGACGACCGACGCCGATTTGGCGAGCCTTTCGGTCGGGGTGACAGCTGTGGCCATGGTCTCCCACGCGCGAAGCTGCCATGCTATATCTGGCGATCGGACTGAAGCCGCTGCCCCGGAAAGGATGCGCAGGCTAACAGCAGCATGACCGAGGTTGAACGCGAAGCTTATGCCTATGGGCCAATCGCTGGCGGGCTGCCATGCCCGCCTGGGCCTTCCCGACTCGCCTCTGGTAACTTGCCTGCCGCGCGCGAAGCCGGCCGTATTCGCTTGAAACCAAGGATGACGGTCGAGGCGGCGGTGCGCGAAATCTTGCGCGAATGCGCCGACCAGATTGCGGCCAACATCGAATTTGTGTGGGTGTCGGAGGATCCCGAGGGGCCGCACCAGCTGCGTGTCGGCTTGAGGCGGCTGCGCTGCATCTTTGCCATCTTCGCCAATATCGCGCGCTGCGGCGAGATCGACCGGCTGACCGCCGAGGCGCGCTGGCTGGCGCGGGAGGCCGGCGAATTGCGCGATCTTGATGTCATCCGCGATGAGATCGTGGGGGCCGAGGCCACACAACATGGCGACGAAGCCTCACTGCCAGTTGCTCACTGCGACAATTGGCGCGCAGGCAATCGCTCGCCGGGAAGGTCTATGCGCCGCCCTGGTTACGCCGCGTGTCCAGGCTTTCCTCCTTGATCTCGTGAAGTTCGTCGAGACGCGAGGATGGTTGGCTTCCATGAGCCTGATGCAAAGGACACAGCTTGCCATGCCCGTCCGCGATTTTGCTGACGCAGCCCTTGAGAGGAGATGGCGGAAGGTTCGCAAGCGCGGCAGGAATTTCAGGACACTCACTGTCGAGCAGCGGCATGAACTGCGCAAGGAGTTGAAGAAGCTGCGCTACGCCATCGAGTTCTTTTCGAGCCTCTACAAAACAAAACGCGTGAAGCCGCTGCTTCGCCGCATGAAAGGCCTGCAGGAGATTTTTGGCGCGCTGAACGATGCGCAAATGGCGCGCACGATCCTCGAGCGGCCGGAGCTTGCTCCGCAGGCCGATTCGCAGGCGCAACGCGCCGTTGGATGGGTGATTGGGGCCAGCCAGGCCCGTGCCGAAATCGCCTGGCGCGATGCCAGGGGCCAGTGGCGCAAGTTCAAGGCCAGCAAGCCGTTCTGGCGGTGAGCTGGCGCGGTGATTCGCGACCTTTAAGCGAATTACACGACTTCGGGCCGTGTATTGCATTGGCCGTCATTCTCGGCTTCAAGCGCCGTTATGAAAGACGGTCTCCTCATCGTCATCAACGGCCCGCCGCCTCGGCAAGGGCACACTGGCGCGCGGGCTGGCGGATGGTCTGCCGCAACCTTCCCTCCTGTTGGCGCGCCGCGGCCAATTCCGCGTTTTTAGCATCTTAGATGTCGACGGATGCCCGGCTGCAAATTATCAAGGAGGACGCTTCCAGCATATGAGGGACCGTTTCGATGAGCCAGGCCGAAATTCAAACCACCAAGGCAGAGTTCGATCCACTCGGGGTGCAGAACGCCGCGTTGGCATGGAAAGCCGGGGCGCTCGTGCTCGGAATGGTCTTCCTAGCCGTTTCCTCGAGGTTGTCGGTGCCGCTGTATCCGGTTCCCGTCACGATGCAGACCTTTGCGGTGACAATGATTGGCGCGCTTTACGGTTGGCGGCTGGGCGCGGCGACGATCGTCGTCTGGCTCGCGCTTGGCGCGGCCGGCATGCCAGTACTGGCTCCCGGCGCCGTCGGCCTCGCCAAGTTCATGGGTCCCACCGCGGGATATTTGCTGGCATTCCCGTTTGTCGGCGCGTTTGTCGGCTGGTTGGCTTCACGTGGCTGGAGCGGTAAAAATGTTGGGCTTGCCTTCGCCGCGATGCTGATAGGCAATGCGCTCTGCCTGGTGCTCGGCGCAGCATGGCTGGCCGCCGGGATCGGGGCGACCAAGGCCGTGGCGGTCGGCGTGGTTCCCTTCATCATCGGCGGCGTGTTGAAGTCGGCACTGGGCGCGGCACTGCTCAAGTCGCTGGATACTTACGTGGTCAAGCGCGGTTGAACCTGCGCGTCGATGGCGGCTTCATGCACCCGAAGACTGCACCCCTGATCATCGCCATCGACGGCCCCGCCGCCTCGGGCAAGGGCACGCTGGCGCGCCGGCTGGCGGATTATTACCACCTGCCGCATCTCGACACCGGTCTCACCTATCGCGCCGTGGCGCATCGTTTGCTCATCCACGGCCTGCCGCTCGACAACGCCTCCGCGGCCGCGACCGCCGCCCGCCAGATCGATCTTTCCAATCTCGACAAGCACGCGCTCTCGGCCCATGCCGTCGGTGACGCCGCCTCCCGCGTCGCCGTCATTTCCGAGGTGCGGAGAATCCTGGTCGAAAAGCAGCGCGCCTTCGCCCGCCAGCCCGGCGGCGCGGTGCTCGACGGCCGCGACATCGGCACCGTGGTCTGCCCCGACGCCGACGTGAAGCTCTACATAACAGCCAGCCCCGAGGTGCGCGCCGGCCGTCGGGTGCGCGACATCGAAGGCCGCGGCGGCCAGGCCGATCATGCCGCGATCCTTGCCGATATCGTCAAGCGCGACGAGCGCGACATGGGCCGCGCCGACTCGCCGCTGCGCCCGCGCGCCGGATGCGCACTTGCTCGATACGTCCAATATGTCTATAGAAGCCGCGTTCCAGGCGGCCCGGACGATCGTTGATGACGTCCTGGCCAAGCGGAACGAAACCCCGGCCTGATCGGTCGCCGCCTTTGAAATTGAAGGCTTCGCACCCCATCTGGCCGTTTTAACCAGCCTGCCAGCATTCTTTGCGCCGGTTTCGCCGCTCAAAAGCGGCACAAGGACAGATTGTCCGGAACGCCGGCAGGCCAACGCAACGCTAACCACGGCGCACCCGCCCTGCCCCTCTTTGGAAGAGTGAAGCGGGGCTTTCAGGAGAACGTATGTCTGCAGCAAATCCCTCGCGCGACGATTTCGCCGCGCTTTTGGAAGAATCCTTTTCCGACGGTCATTCTGGCGAAGGCCAGGTCGTACGCGGCATCATCACCGCGATCGAGAAGGACATGGCCATCATCGACGTCGGCCTCAAGGTCGAAGGCCGCGTGCCGCTGAAGGAATTCGGCGCCAAGGCCAAGGACGGTCAGCTCAAGGTCGGCGACACCGTCGAAGTTTATGTCGAGCGCATCGAAAACGCGCTGGGCGAAGCGATGCTCAGCCGCGACAAGGCCCGCCGCGAAGAAAGCTGGGGCAAGCTCGAAGAGAAGTTCGCCAAGGGCGAGCGCGTCGAAGGCGTCATCTTCAACCAGGTCAAGGGCGGCTTCACGGTCGATCTCGACGGCGCCGTGGCCTTCCTGCCGCGTTCGCAGGTCGACATCCGTCCGATCCGCGACGTCACCCCGCTGATGCACAACCCGCAGCCCTTCGAGATCCTCAAGATGGATCGCCGCCGCGGCAACATCGTCGTCTCGCGCCGCACGGTTCTGGAAGAGAGCCGCGCCGAGCAGCGCTCGGAGATCGTGCAGAACCTCGAAGAGGGCCAGGTGGTCGACGGCGTGGTCAAGAACATCACCGACTACGGTGCGTTCGTCGACCTCGGCGGCATCGACGGCCTGCTGCACGTCACCGACATGGCCTGGCGCCGCGTCAACCATCCGACCGAAATCCTCAACATCGGCCAGACGGTCAAGGTGCAGATCATCCGCATCAACCAGGAAACCCACCGCATCTCGCTCGGCATGAAGCAGCTCGAGTCGGATCCGTGGGGCGATATCGGCACCAAGTTCCCGATCGGCAAGAAGATCACCGGCACGGTCACCAACATCACCGACTACGGCGCGTTCGTCGAGCTGGAGCCGGGCATCGAGGGCCTGATCCACGTTTCGGAAATGTCGTGGACGAAGAAGAACGTGCACCCCGGCAAGATCCTGTCCACCTCGCAGCAGGTGGATGTGGTCGTGCTTGAGGTCGATCCGGCCAAGCGCCGCATCTCGCTGGGTCTCAAGCAGACGCTGGAGAACCCGTGGGAAGCCTTCCAGCGCAGCCATCCGGTTGGCGCGATCGTCGAGGGCGAGGTCAAGAACAAGACCGAGTTCGGCCTGTTCATCGGCCTCGAGGGCGACGTGGACGGCATGGTGCACCTCTCCGACCTCGACTGGACGCGTCCAGGCGAGCAGGTCATCGAGGAGTACCAGAAGGGTCAGATGGTCAAGGCGCAGGTGCTCGACGTCGACACCGACAAGGAGCGCATTTCGCTAGGCATCAAGCAGCTTAGCAAGGATGTGGCCGGCGACGCCGCCGCTTCCGGCGAGCTCCGCAAGAATGCCGTGGTCACCTGCGAAGTCACCGGCATCAAGGATGGCGGCCTCGAAGTGCGTCTGGTCGATTCCGGTCTGGAATCCTTCATCAAGCGCAACGACCTGTCGCGCGACCGTGACGAGCAGCGCCCGGAGCGTTTCGCCGTTGGCCAGAAGGTGGACGCCCGCGTCATCGCCTACGACAAGAAGACCCGCAAGGTTCAGGTGTCGATCAAGGCGCTGGAAATCGCCGAAGAGAAGGAAGCGGTCGCCCAGTATGGCTCCACCGACTCCGGCGCTTCGCTGGGCGACATCCTCGGCGCCGCGCTGAAGAAGCAGGGCAGCTAAACGCTGCCGCCTTGCCCTCCCCTTGAGGGGGAGGGTCGGACCGCAGGTCCGGGATGGGTGCAACCCGCTTCAAATGATAATTGAAACACAAAACCCGCCGAGGAAACTCGGCGGGTCTTTTCTTGAGCTATCCGAACGGTGGCTTTGCGACGCCGTCGACAACACCGCCGAATTCGGCCAACATCCCGCCGCCCATCAGTTTGAAGAATGGCCGTGGGGGCGGGCTACCTCAGGTTCGAAGTTCCCTGCGTCCGGCACGAAGACGCTCTAAGCTACTGGTCACGTCGCGCTCGAACAGAGCCGAGTAGCCCACCACGTCTGCGGCTAGAATCACGGATCTTACCGGCTTCGGGTCATGTCGCCGTCAAATCTGGTTGGAATAGGTTTGAGAAGTGAGAGATTACCAAAAAATGGGCCGTCCAAACGCGGACAACTAGCCCTTGAGCTTTGCCATCAAGCTTTGAACCTCTTGTTTGCTTCGGGCGCAGGCGGATTGCAGGCACAGGATTCTCGATTCGGAAGCGACCAGCGCGTCATACCGCCCAACGAGAGCAACAAATGAATCGAAATCCGCATCGGGCACAAAAGCTTCATCGCCCCCCAGCTTGATACACGGAGCAATTATCCCTGCATCGTCAGAACGTTCGACGCTCTGTTTGGTGCGGCCGAAAATCGATGATCTGACGATACGCCTTGTCCATCGTTTTGTCTCGAACAAGGATGGGTCGTCCATTTGAACAACGTAGCAATATCGTCCATTCTGCAGTCGAATTGCCTCCAGCTTGAATTGTGGAAACGCGAGCCTCGTGACCTCGTCGATCGTCACCCGCTCGCCGACTTGCTCTAAGGATTTGCCGTTTTCGGTCTCAACGTCCCGCCAGATTCGATCCTTGTCGATCTCTTTCTGTGTAACAGTCGTTTTCAAACAGATATTTGCCCGCCGCAATTCATTGATTGCGGAACTCTCAGGAATTGCGCTGAAATTCGGCGGAAGGATACTCCGGAGGGGATGCTGATCGATAAGAGTGGCGACCTCGTGCAACCGGGATCGTATGGGAGGCGCGTTCGATTCTTGAATTGCGTCATCTCGCGTCAACGACGTGTATGCCTCGAATAGAGAAACACTGGTCTCGAAAAGGGATGCTCTCTCGCGCACCGCGTAATTCCGCGCGCTCAATACAAAAAGGACGGCGTTCAGGCACTCACATGCAAAAGCAAGCTCGGTGGTTACCGGTGCGGCTGACGCGTCATTGCTCAGGCTCTTCGCAACAGCCTTGGCCTCCTGAGTGAGCGATGCCAATTCTTCGTGACCTGAACTGTCTCCGTTGTCCTCAGCGAGGTCTCCCATGAGGTCTGCCAACCGCTCATAAATTCTTCGGGCCTCCACGAAAATGCTTCGGAAATTCAGTCGGTTCCGGGGTGACGGACGCAGAACGCAGGACCATTTGCACGGAGGGGATTCGCTTCCGAGATGCGTTCCAGAAGGACCCTGTGATTGTAAAGGATCTGTTCCAACCCGGTATGGAGCACTTCGTGCTTGTGGGCGAAATCTCCTCCTCTCAGCTGGTACTTCAGACAACCGTGTACGACAGTCGCTGCAACTCCCATCAACGGCAGGGGTTCCGCATGTGTCGAACGCCCCGATAGCGTGAACAACAAGGCCGCGCTTGCAAGAAGTGTGCGACGAGAAATCGTCAACGGGCGCATCGATACTCTCCTCCCTTCTAGGGAGAGACCTCTCAGGTACTGATCATGCGTATTGGAAAGTGATACGCCCGGCACACCGGATTGTCCAAACCCTTTCCCGATCACAGTGGGGCGACGTAGGCCTCGCTTCGTCCCGATCGAATCCCGGCCAAGTTGAGCCCAAGCGCGGCGTCCGCCTTGGCCGGCATAGTTTGGGGCTGCCATCGTCGTTGTAAGCATCGCCGTAATGTTTGCCGCCTCATGAGCCGATCCCCACCGTGATTGGCGATATCAAGCAGGCCGGGTTTGTTATCTTCGAATGGACGAAGACCGATAGCGGGACCTGCGGTCGTCGCCTTCGCAGCGGTGGACGCGGCAGCACATTAGTGCAGGGATGTGAACCCGTGCACTTCTAGGGCCTCTATCACGCCATCGAAAATAAGGCCGACACCTATTGCGGAAACGAAGACTCCGACAATTCGGGTAGTCACATCAATGCCCATCGGTCCTACGCGCTTCGTCAGTCGTTCAGCATAAGCCAGGCACAGGTAAGTAACTCCCATAGTCGCCACAATGGCTGCCGAAATAGCGACGAGCGAGCTGATTTCGGACGAGGAATCCTTAACGGTCGCGGTCATTCCAACAATCGTGGCGATCCCTCCCGGGCCGAACATCAGCGGCATTGCTAAGGGAACAAAGGCAATGTCGGCACCTCCAGCGTTCGCGGTGGACAGGTCCAAGTCGCCGCCCGACTTTTTGGGCATGAACAGCTCGAACCCAATCCTCATAAGAATGATCCCACCGACGATACGAAGCATGCTGAGCGGAACTCCGAACAGTCGAAGAATGAATGCACCGAAAATGAAGAAAAAGAAGCAGAGCAACAGCGAATATAGGCATGCCCTCCACGCCACCGCACGTTGCGTCGCGGCGTCCTTGTCGGCCAATAGCTTTAGGTAGACGGGAAGGACTTCGAGGGGATTGATGATCGCAAGCAATGTAGCAAACGTACCCAGGAAGAGTGATAGCTCGTGCCCCATCTCTACGCGCCCTTTGCTGCACTTGCGAGCGGATCGAATAGCAGACCATGCTGTGCAAGTGCAGAGGGTTGGGAACGAAATCCACCATGCGACTGACACAGCCGAACGTAAGGCTACCGTCGGCCGCTTTTACCTCAGATTTCGAGACTGGCTGTTCTGGCGCAGTTGGCAGCGCCCGCTTTCGGTCAATCGCAAACTCATGTGACCGACATAGTCGCAAAGCGGTCGCGAAGGGGCGCGCTACATATTTTCATTTTTTTCGTCCACCCCCTCCGACCCCGCATCATACTGCCGCCATGCGTGAAGAGGCGGCAGCGATGGATGGACGGGCAGCGATAGATTACAACCACGCGGCGTTGAGGCGCATCCTGGCTGGTCTTGTCGCCATGGTGGAGGCGGCCGCCGGGTTGGCCATCGGGGGACAACTTGCTTTGTTTCCGCGGAAAGGTCGTCGCTTCAGGGCCGGCGGAAAAACCGGCGCTTACTCTGCCCCGCCACCTCTATGTCGCTGTGTTGCGCCTGCTGCGGCCGGCCGAGTCGGCGGCGCGGCGGCTGATCATCGTGTTGGCGCGCCATCTGCCTCCCGTGCCCGTGAAGGCGCTGCCTGTCCGTCCGACCAAGTCAGGGTCGGCGCTGTCGTGCTGCGGCCCGCCGTTCAGCCCGGCATCCTCATTCCGCTGTGGGCTCGGCCCGGCGCGCCGCCGGCTAAAAAATCCGCTTCCGCGCGGCTCAGTTTTCCGCTGCTCGATCCCCTGCCGAACCCGTGCCGCCGCAGGTGGGTGGCGGCCAGCAGCGTGCCGCGCATTTCCTTCCTCGGCGTCTCCGAAATGCGCGCCATCCCGCCGCCGAAGCAGCCTTCACCCGACGATATGATCGACGCGACGCATCTGGGCCAGCGTCTTGCCGCGCTGGCTTCGGTGCTGGATGACCTGCCGGCTCAGGCCGCCCGCTTCGCCCGCTGGGAGGCGCTCCGCGATGCCGCATGCGCGCGACATAGGGCGCGGCCTCGCCGCATATGGCCGTTGCGCCCTGGCCGGCCGCCCGGCGGACGGCTGTCTCGCTACGATCCGCTCGCTCGACGCCGGCGTAATATCCGTGAAGTCGACGAGGTCCTGGCTCATGCCCACGCGCTGGCCGTGTTTGCGCTGGAACGCCGCGACACGTCCTGACCGCCCGCCAGCGGCAGGTTTTCGATGGGCGAAAGGCAGGGTCGCCGGCGCGAGCGTTCGCCGGCTAGCTGTGCGAGGAATAATCCAGCATTTTGGGCTTCGGCTTGTAGGCGGCGCGCACACCCGGGAACTTCAGCTCCTTGGTGCGCGGCGCGGCTTTCGCCTCGCGCTTGATCAGCGGTTCCAGGCGTTCCGTCCGGTGCATGCGCTCTTGCAGCATCGGCAACCAATGCTCGACATAGCGGCGTATCAGTGACATTGCGACTCTCCTCCAGGAAGAGCCCACCCTTGTAACCCCAGGCGCGGGACATTATCCCTTTCCGCAGGGCTCCGCTATGAGATTTGACATGGCGGAAGCCGCGCACGGCAATGTGATCACAACTATCTGTTGTGGAAATTCGCCTGCCGCTTTTCCGCGAAGGCAGCCATGCCTTCCTTCTGGTCTTCCAGCGCGAACATTGCGTGAAACAGCCGCCGCTCGAAGCGCAGGCCCTCGGCCAGCGTCGTCTCGTAGGCGCGGTTTACCGCCTCCTTGTTCATCATCACCGCCAGCCCCGACAGGTCGGCGATCTTGGCGGCGATCTTCAGCGTCTCCTCGATCAGGTCGCCCGCCGGCACGACGCGCGACACGAGGCCGGAGCGCTCGGCCTCCGCCGCGTCCATCATGCGGCCGGTCAGGCACATGTCCATCGCCTTCGACTTGCCGACAAAACGCGTCAGCCGCTGCGAGCCGCCCATGCCGGGCATGACGCCGAGCGTGATTTCCGGCTGGCCGAACTTGGCGTTGTCGGCGGCGATGATGAAGTCGCACATCATGGCCACCTCGCAGCCGCCGCCCAGCGCATATCCGGCCACCGCGGCGATGACCGGCTTGCGGATGCGGGCAAAACCTTCCCAGCCGGCGAACATGTCCTCGAGGTAGACGTCGACATAACTCTTGGTCTGCATTTCCTTGATGTCGGCGCCGGCGGCAAAGGCCTTTTCCGATCCGGTCAGCACGGTCGCGCCGACGCCTGCATTGGTCTCGAAGGCGGTCAGCGCAACAAGCAACTCGTCCAGCACCTGCTTGTTCAGCGCATTCAGCGCCTTCGGCCGGTTGAGCGTGATCAGCCCGACCTTGCCGCGCGTGTCGACGATGATGGTTTCAAACGCCATGGTGTCCCTCCGGAATTATCGCTGATCACGGCTCTACCGCGCTTTCGCCGTCAGGGAAACGGCATGCCGCGCACAACCGGCTTAGCGCTGGCAGACCGGGCAAAAGAAAGTGGATCGGCCACTCTGCACGATGCGATGGATAACGCCGTTGCAGCCGGGTTTCCGGCACGGCTCGCCTTCGCGGTCATAGACGGAGAAACTGTGCTGGAAATAGCCCAGCGACCCGTCGGCATGAACATAGTCGCGCAGCGACGATCCGCCGGCCTCGATCGCATCCGCGATCACGGCGCGAATGGCGCCGGCCAGCCGCTCCACCCGGTCGGAGGTCTTGCCATCCTTGCGCGTGATCGTTCCCGCTGCGCGCCGCGGCGACAAGCCGGCGCGCCACAGCGCTTCGGAAACATAGATGTTGCCGAGTCCCGCAATCAGAGTCTGGTCCAGCAGGGCCGCCTTCAGCGGCGTCTTCTTGCCCACCAGCAGCCCGGCCAGCACCGGCCCGTTCAGCGCGTTGCCCACCGGCTCGACGCCAAGATCGGCCAGCATGGGATGCTCGCCGCGATCGTCGGCGAACAGCATGAAGCCGAAGCGGCGGGGATCGTTGTAGACCACGCGATGCCGTTCGGCCCCCGGGCCTTCCAGATGAAACACCACGTGGTCATGCGCGCTGTCCTTGGAACGCTCATGGTGAAAATCGCCGGGCGTGGCGGTTTGATCCTCGGTCTCGATGCGGAACGAGCCGGACATGCCGAGATGCGAAATCAGGTTCGGCGCGCCGTCGGCTTCGATGATCAGATATTTGGCCCGCCGTCCGACGCGGCTGATCGTCCGGCCCGCCAGCCTGCCGCTGAAGTCCTGTGGCAACGGAAAGCGCAGATCCGGCCGGCGCGTTTCGACACGCACGATCCGCGCGCCTTCCATCACCGGCTGCAATCCGCGCCGCACGGTTTCCACTTCGGGCAGTTCAGGCATAGGGGCTATCGGATCTCTGCGTAGAAGGATTTGCCGTGCCGGCCGGGCGGCAGGCCGAGATGCTCGGCGACCGTTTCACCGATATCGGCATAAGTCGAGCGCAATCCCGCGTCGCCGCCCTTGCCTCCTGACAACACGCCGATCACCGGCACGCGCTCGCGTGTGTGATCGTTGCCGCGATAGCTTGGGATCGCAGCCATGGTCGGCAGTCAGAAGCAACAGGTCGCCAGCGCGCAGCTTGGCGATCGCTTCCGGCAGCCGCCGGTCGAACTGCTCCAGCGCGGCGGCATAACCGGGGATGTCGCGGCGGTGACCGTAGAGCGTGTCGAAGTCGACGAAATTGGCGAACACCAGGTCGCCGTCCTTGGCGTCATCCATCGCGCCGAGCGCCTTGTCGAACAGCGCGTCGTTGTTCGGGCCTTTGCGCACCTCGCTGACGCCCCGATGCGCAAAGATATCGCCGATCTTGCCGATGCCGATCACCTTGCTGCCCCGCGCGGTCAGCCGATCGAGCAGGGTCGGCTCCGGCGGCGGCACGGCGTAGTCGCGACGGTTTGCGGTGCGCGCGAAATCCGCCCGGCTTTCGCCGACGAACGGCCGGGCAATCACGCGCCCGATGTTCAGCGGGTCGACCAGCCGCCGCACCGTCTGACAAAGGTCGTAGAGCCGTTCGAGGCCGAAATGCGTCTCGTGCGCGGCGATCTGATAGACCGAGTCGGCCGAGGTGTAGCAGATCGGCTTGCCGGTGCGGATGTGCTCCTCGCCAAAACGGTCGATGATGTCGGTGCCCGAGGCATGGCAATCGCCCAGAATGCCCGGCAGCTTGCCCTCGCGAATGACGGCTTCGGTCAGGTCGGCCGGAAAGGTCGGCACCGTGTTGGGAAAATAGCCCCAGTCGAAAGGCACTGGCACGGCCGCGATCTCCCAATGGCCGGATGGCGTGTCCTTGCCGCTGGACACCTCCTGCGCCGCAGCGTGAAAGGATGCGGCAGCCAGTTTCGTCGAGGGTTCATCCGGATGCGGTCCGCGCGCGTGCTGGGCCGCCGCGCCAAGCCCCAGCGACCGCATGACGGGCAAGTCCAGATGGCCTTGCGCGCAGCCCGTCGCGATCGCCTCGGCCGCCCGCGCAGGCCGCGAGGATGTGGCCATAGGTGTCCGAATCTTCGTCGCCGAAAGCCGCCGCATCGGCCGCGCCGCCAATGCCGAAGGAATCGAGCACAAACAGAAATGCCCTGGCCATCGATGCACGACCTCCTTTCGTTGCCGAAGAAAGAGATAGGCCGCGCAGGGCGGCAAAGCAAACCCGTACGGCTTGCCGTGGTGGACCTCGCGTCGCATGCTGCGTTACCTGTCGCATGCGTCGATTCCGGAGCTCCCTATCAAACACTTGGCCCATCGCATTGCCGTCTTGATTGCCATTGCGCTCTGTCTGTTGGGCAACGTCCCGGCTTGGGGCGCCGACTGGCGTCAGGAGATCGGCACGTTTCGCGTCGGCATGGTTGCGCCGAGCGCTCCCACGACGGCCGGCATGGAGGCATTGCGACGATCCTATTCGGCGGCACTCGGCATGCCGGTGGATTTTTTCATTGCCAGTGATTTTGCCCAGCTGATCGACGCGCAGGCAACGTCGCGCGTCGAGTATGCCATCTATTCGGCCACGGCCTACGCGACCGCCGCCGAACTGTGCCAATGCGTCGAGCCGGTTGTCGCCCCGAAAGATGTCGACGGCGCAGTTGGGCATCCGGTCGATCCTGTTGGCGCGAAAAGGCGAGATTGCCAGCGTGTCCGACTTGCCCAAGGTCAAACTCGTCGTGCCGGCAAAAGACGATGTTTCGGGCTGGCTTGCGCCGCTCTCCTGCTCTCCAGCCAGGGCCTGACATTGCGCGGCGACGAGCCGTATATCACCGTCGCTCCGTCAGTGCTCGACGCCGAGGCTATTTTTGCCAGAGGCGATGCCGGCGCAATGCTCGGCTGGGAGCGCGTCGCATCGAGCGGCGAGGCACTGCTGCAAGGCGGCACTATCGATCGGCTTCGCCGCGCCGGCGTCGATATCGGCGGCCTTCAGCGGGTCTGGGTATCGCCGATCATTCCTTACGGGCCACACGTCGTTCTCAAGGATCTCGATCCTGAGGCCAAGAGGATCTTATCCAGCTATCTGACGGGTCTCCACGCGGCCGACCCACAGGCATATGACCTGCTCTCCGGCGGGCATTCCGGAGGTTTTGTCGCCGTCGACGATTCAAACTATGCCCCGTCCGCGACATCGTCCGAACGATCAGGACGTCAGACCCTTGACGACGCTTCTCAGCAGCCTGTGCAGGTAACGGTCGGGCCGTTGCGTGCGCGGAGGTAATATGTTTCGGTCATCGGAAAGTCCAACGTGAACGGGGAATGAAAGCCGGTCTTGGATTCTTGTCCCGCCCAGTCGATGACTGGGTTGTAGTCCAAGATCACGTGGACCTGCACCAGGAATGTGTTGGCCACCCTGAGCGTGGCCGGTATGGTCGGCGACGCGATTGGCTGGTGCGGCCACATTGCCCGCCGCAGCCATTGATCAGGGATCTGCGCCAGGCCACGGTTTCGATTCGCGGGGTTGGCGTTGAATTGTATGCCGGCTACATAGATGCTCGGTCGGCTGCGGTTATAGGGCTGGATAATCGCGGCGCCGATTTGCAGAATCGCGTTGAGCTGCGCCGCCGTGAACCTCTGTTCCTGGGTCACAAGGTCGGCGACCGTTGACGAAACACGGCCGACCTTCTTGTTGGTTTCGAGGGCCTGTCCGGCTTCCATCGTGACGAAATACATCGCCAGAAGCAGCGGCACGATAATGGCGAATTCGACCGCCGCGATGCCTCGCCTGTCCCGAGCCAGGTCTCTCAGGCGAGTTCGCGCAAACGGAACACAGATAACGCAATACAGCCATGGTCTTTGGTTCGGTTCTCATACGATCTGAAGCAGCTCAAAAAGGTTCGTTCTTCCAGGCTGCGGTGGCGAAAAGCAGGGTCTCGCGGTTTCTTATGTTAGACATCGACAAGCGGACGATATCGGTCATGACAGGCCAACGGTAGAAAACGCGCAGCATGTTTATCGTCTGGGCGCCGCCGGCTTGCACGGCGAAACCGGTCGTGTCGATATCTCGACTCGCTCCGGTGCCAGTGAGCTTGATTGGTGCGGCAGTAGCTGCCGCACCGTATGTCAGCGAAACTACGCAAATCGACGGCGAGATTGGTACCCGGGCAGCTTGCCACAATGATCGCAAGTCGCGTGCAGATCTTGGTCTCTATTCCAGTCTTGTTGTTCTGCGGCGGCGGGCAATCGTCCGGTTCTGATTTCGCGCGCAATGTCGTCCGTGATATTGGACATGACCTGCTGGGCGGCGAACGAGATGCAGCTTTCAAGGATCGCAAATAGGAGCATGCAGAAGGGAACGGCGAGCAGCCCGAACTCGATGGCGGTCGCACCGTCTCGATTCCGTTGAAAACGCGCAAAGGCGCGTCGCACGCGCAGTACCCGGCTCTCGGCTGGTTTCATGTCGCTTCGGCTCATGCCCAGTACCCTTGGCCAATTAGACTGTGACGTTACACGCAAGAGATTGACTGACGGTTTGGCGGAACCGTTAAAATGCGTCGCAACTGTTTACGCGGATTTAATCCCTTGGAGCGGGCGCACGCGCGCCCTATTGGGACTGGTCCATCTCGGCGTCGGATTTGCTTCTCAGACTCCGTCTTGAACGGGCTTTCGCAATAGGGCGCGCAGTAGAGGGTCTGGATCTCCGCGCGTCTGATAGATGCGAACGGTCGAGGCTGAGTTGCGCGATACCGAAATCTGCTGATCGACGATGGGCGAGCCGTCTTCCGCGAGCACAACAAGGTTGGTCTGGCCGAATCCCTTGCCGGTCAGCACGATCGTGCTCGCATCCTGGACAGATGCGTCGGCGATCAGTGGATTGCCGATGACGACTGTGTCTGCCGGACGCGATAGCTTGAGAATTTTGGCCTGGTTGATTTCGACGTCGATGGTCGATCCGGCAAACGCCGAAAGACTGCTGGCGGCCAGCAACGAGCCGGCAAGCAGCGCTCGGAACGGAACCAGTATCGCCATGGCGCTTCTCCAGATGTGCTGGCGACAAAATGTACAAGATTGGTGAACCAACCGTTAAGACGATCGCCTCTCGCCCCTGAGCGCATTAATATATGCAAACCAGCCGTCGAGCGGCCTCGGATTCGTTCCAGCGAGTTCAGTGCACACGGCGATCGAGAGGAGGCAGGAAAATGCCAGACATTGTGCCGCATCCTCTTATGCTCCGGTTAACTAAGCCGGCGCTCGGTTTCTGGAAAGAAATCGGTAAGGCTGTTTCTTAAGTCGATTGCAACAGCTTCCGCATAAGTTGCAACCATCCGATCGACGCCCAAGAAGAGTTGACGGAGTGCTGTAACATGTGGAGTAAGGAGCTCTCATAATGTCTAAACTGATCGCACGTTTCATGAAGGATGAATCTGGCGCTACCGCTATCGAATATGGCCTGATCGCCGCTCTCGTCGCTGTCGCCATCATCGTTGGCGCCGGCTACCTCGGCAACGAATTGAACGACAAGTTCAGCGACAGTCGGCAACGCGGTGAGAACGCACCGACTCCGTAAGTTAGTCGCTACGGCAATGCGTCGATTGAAAGCCGCCTCCGGGCGGCTTTCGTCATTTCTAGCGATGGCGGAGATTGTCGGCGACTTTGCTCTCGCGCATCCGGCACCGATCCTTAACGCTCGGACGCCTAAAAGAAGGGCAAGCTCGTCAGGATCGCTCAGGGTAAACTGATGCTCGAAGCTGTCATACTCATCGTATTCCCTTTTTGCATGCTCTTTGCGGCCGTCTCCGACATGTTGTCGATGACGATTGCCAATCGCGTGTCGATCGTCCTGGTCGCAACCTTCCTGATCGTCGCGCCTTTGACGGGCATGGACTGGCAGACGTTCGGCTGGCATCTGGCCGCCGGCGCGATTGTTCTTTCTATCACCCTCGGCTTGTTTGCCCTGGGCGGTATGGGCGGCGGCGACGCCAAGTTGCTGGCTGCAACCTCCGTCTGGATGGGCTTCGGCTTTGACCTGATCGCCTATCTGCTCGCCGCTTCTTTTATCGGCGGGCTGCTTACGCTCTCGGTCCTGCTCTACCGAGTTCTGCGCTGCAAGTTTACACCAGCCGCAATCGGTTCCTGCGCAATTTTGCCTCGGACGCCAAAGGTGTTCCCTATGGCATTGCGCTTGGTCTTGCCGGCCTGCTGGTCTATCCGGAGACGCCACTGATGGAATGGGCGATACGGCAACTGACTCGCCATTTGAGTCGGTTAACGCTGCTCGCTCTGCAACCATCGCCGTGGCGGACCTGCAGCGCGTCGCTCCAGGCCGATACAACCATCGATAGTGGCCGCCACGATCCGGCGGCGTTTTCATAAAGATTAAATTAATCACGTTTGTAAGTGGCTGCATTAACTATAATTTGACGATTGCTGCTCCATTTTCGGGACCAACGAGGTGATCCGCCCCGCGTAGAGGTCTCAGCAATGCCTGCTTCCAGACTGGTGATTATGGCAGTTGCGCTAGCATCCGCTGGCGGCGCCGGCTATCTGGCCATGAATTGGATGCGGCCGCCACCGCCAGAGGTTGTGGAGGTGCCGGCCGGTCCCGCCGTTCAGACCACACGAAGTGCTCGGCTCTGACCGGCGATGTGCCGATGGGCCAGCCGCTCGACGGCAAGATCGCGTGGCAGGACATGGCCGAGCAGCGGGATCCCCGACAGGCTTCATCACCAAGCATGACGAACCGGAAGCACTCGAAAAGTTCAAGAGCGCGCTTGCCCGTGTCTCGCTCTACAGCGGCGAGCCGGTTCGCAAGGCGAAACTGGTTGGCGAGGGCATGAGCTTCATGTCGTCCATCCTGCCGTCAGGACGACGGGCGGTGGCGACGCAGATTGCGGCCGACACCTCTGCTGGCGGCTTCATTCTGCCCAACGACTTCGTCGACATCATCATGACCCGCCGCAAACCGGCCGAGGGCGGCACCCAGGCGGAAGGTTTCATCACCGAGACCATCCTGAAGAACATCAAGGTTCTGGCTATCGACCAGGCCATTCAGGAAGACGAAGAGGGTCGTCGCGTCAAGGTTGGCGAGACCGCCACGCTCGAGCTGACGCCGCAGCAAGCTGAGATCATCACGGTAGCGCAGCAGATGGCTGATCGCCTCACGCTGTCATTGCGCTCGATCACCGACACGCAAGAGGCGCAGGAAGAAGCAGACTACCTAATCAACGGCAACGGCAAACGCGGCACCATACGGCTGATCAAGTCGGGTGAAGTCAGCGAAGTGGGGACTCGGAAATGAAGGCGAATAAAAGCTTTGGGCAGTACGCCGCCATGCCGAGCTATCGAGTCCTCAAACCAATGAAGCTGGCGTTGACCGCGGCCGCTTTCACCATCGGCGTCACGGCCTTGCCGCCGATCCAGACAGGCGGACGCCGCCGGTGTGCAGGTGACGTCGACTTCCACCAGCGAGCGCTACAAGCTTGGTCTCAACAAGTCGCTCATCATCAACCTGCCGGCCGACGCTTACGACATTCTCGTCGCAAATCCGGCCGTTGCCGACGCCATCACCCGGACGTCGCGCCGCCTCTACATCTTCGGCAAGGCGGTCGGCGAAACCAACGTCTTTGTGTTTGGCCAGAACGGCGAACAGATCGCGAGTTTCGACCTGGCGATCGAACGGGATGTCGCGGGCCTGGAAGACTACATCAAGCAGTTCCTGCCGACATCCGAGGTCAAAGTCCAGCTGATCAACGACAACGTGGTTCTGACCGGCACGGTGGAAACGCCCTTGGATGCCAAGCGCGCCGCCGAGTTGGCGAACCTCTTCGTGTCCGGCGGTGAAGCGACGACGGGCCAGTATTCGCAGACGGCAAACGGCGGCGCATCCGACGGCGGCGTTGCCATCGACAATCCCGACGCGACGCGGCGCACCAGCCAGATCGTCAATCTGATCAAGATCATCGGCGAGGATCAGGTGACGCTGAAGGTCACGGTGGCGGAAGTCAGCCGATCGGTGATGAAGCAGCTCGGCGTCGAAGCTGATCGGCACGGGCAACGTCGACGGCATCTCGCTGGGGCGCGATCAGCGATCCATCCGTTCGGGCTTGGGCAGCACCCATGGGTTCCGCGTCGAGCATCGGCGGATCGCTGATCGACGCCTACATCAATGCGATGGAACAGGCTGGCGTCATGAAGACGCTGGCCGAGCCGACGCTCACGGCGGTTTCCGGCGAGCCGGCCGAGTTCCGCGTCGGCGGCGAGTTCAATATGCGTGACAGGCCGCTCCTCGGCAGTGACCGACGACAATCGAACCGGCCAAACGCTCTACACGGTCGAAAAGCTCGAATATGGCATCATGCTTCAGTTTCGGCCGGTGGTGCTGTCGCCAGGCCGCATCAGCCTGAAGGTCAGAACCTCCGTATCGGAGCCGACGTTTGAAGGGTCGGCGAGCCTTCCAGGCGGCAGGGGCCGGAACTCGGAATGCAATCCCTTTCCATTCGCAAGCGCCTGGCCGACACCACCGTCGAGCTTCCGTCTGGCGGTTCGATGATGATCGCCGGCCTCGTCCGCGACGATGTCAGACAGTCGGTGAATGGCCTGCCGGGCCTGGCGAAGATACCGGTTCTGGGCACGCTTTTCAGAAGCAAGGACTTTGTCCGCAACGAGAGTGAGCTCGTCATCCTGGTGACGCCGTATCTGACGAAGCCGGTAGCGCGCGCCGAGCTTGCCAAGCCGGACGACAACTTCAACCCGACAGGCGACGGCGCCGGCTATTTCCTCGGCCGCATCAACCGCGTGTACGGCACCATGCAAACCAACAAGCCCAATGGCCGCTACCATGGCGTCGTCGGCTTCATCTACAAGTAACCGCGGGGCCACGAGCCATGTCATCGACACGAACCTTTCTTCGTCTGGGCCGGCATGCCATCCTTGGCCTCGCCGTGGCTGGTCTGCTTGCCGGATGCGCCAAGCGGCACAGCGTCCACGTCGGCGCCACGCCGGACGACTACCGGACCAATCATCCGATCATGATCGGCGAGAAGGAACGCACGCTTGATCTCGCGGTCGGCTCGTCGCGACCGCGGCGCGACGCGATCGCAGCGTTCAGCGATCGAGGGCTTCCTGACACAATTACGACAAGAGAGCCGCGCCTGTGCTGAACATCATGGTGCCCGACGGCGCGTCGAATTCAGCAGCCGCCAGCGAGGCGGCTCGCGACTTCGCCCGCATCGCACATCAAAATGGCGTGCCGGACAGCCGCGTCGTCGTTACGGGCTATCAGGCCGGCTCGGCGGAAGTGGCCGCTCCAGTGCAGGCTTGCCTTTACCGGAATCGCGGCGCAGACCGACAAATGCGGCCGCTGGCCTGAAGACATTCTGGCGGGCAATCGCGCCAACAAGCATTATGCCGATTTTGGCTGCTCCTATCAGAACAATCTGGCGGCGCAGATCGCCGATCCGAATGATCTGATTGTTCCGCGCAAACCGAGCGAGATCGACGCCGACAGATCGCAGCGGAGTGATCGACGACTACCGCGAAAGCCGTAACCGATCTTGAGGCGCCGGCAACTGAAGACTGATCGAGGTCCGAAACGGGGGGCGTCACAATGACAAATGTTGCTTTTGACACCGAGGCGGATGCCGAGCGCGGACGATGCGCAGTCCTCGCCTTTCAGGCTATCCGGCCTCTGCCGCGCATCTCGATACAGGCGTTCTGCGAGACCGACGCGGTAGCCAACCCGCTCGAGCGGGCGGCCGACGACCGTCGGATGGCCAAAACGCATCTGAAGGTCCACATGGGCGGCGTTCAGACGGCGGTTGATTTCTATCAGACCGCCCCGACGCCAAATCTGATCATGCTGGAATCGCGCGCCGAGCCGCGCGAGCTGATGGCGGATCTCGGCCAGTCTGTCCGAATATTGCGATCCGGCCTCGAAAGTCGTCGTCATCGGCCACTACAACGATGTCGGCCTCTATCGCGACCTCATCCGCGCCGGCATCTCGGAATATATCGTCGCGCCAATCTCGATGGCCGAAATCGTCGGCCGTCATCTCGGCCATCTTCGTCGATCCGGATGCGGCTCCGATCGGCCGCTCCATCGCCTTTGTCGGCGCCAAGGGAGGGGTTGGATCGTCGACAATCGCCCACAATGTCGCCTGGACGATGTCGTCGCTGTTCAAGTCGGAAGTCGTCGTTGCCGACATGGATCTCGCCATTCGGTACGGCCAACATCAACTTCGATCAGGATCCCGGGACAGGGTATCGCCGAAGCGGTGTTTTCGCCGGAGCGTGTCGACGAAGTCTATCTTGACCGACTGTTGGCGCAATGCGCGGAGCATCTCTCTCTGCTGGCTGCTCCATCGACCCTCGACCGGGTCTACGACTTCGATCCCGAAGCTTTCGCCGAGATCATCGACACGGCGCAGCGCAGCGCGCCGACGCTTGTTCTCGACGTTCCGCATGTTTGGAACGGCTGGACCAGGACCACCCTGGTGCGCGCCGACGAGGTCGTCATCACGGCGACGCCGGAGCTGGCGAATCTGCGCAATACCAAGAACCTGGTCGACACGCTGAAAAAGCTTCGCCCGAACGATGCGCCGCCGAAGCTCATCCTCAACCAGGCCGGCATACCGAAGCGGCCGGAAATCTCGCCTGCCGATTTCGCCGAACCGCTGGGCTGACGCCATGGCCGTGATCCCATTCGATCCGCAGGTCTTCGGCAACGCCTCCAACAACGGCCGCATGCTGGGCGAGATGGATGCCAAGAACCCGATCGTCGGACATGTTGAACGAAATTGCGCACATCTTGACCGGCCGGGCCGAAATCAAGGTCAAAAAGAAAGCCGGCCTTAACAGCCTGTTGGGCAAACTGGCGTATGAAGAAGAAAAAGTAGACGTCTCCAATCTCAGGATTGAAGATCGACAATGTTTGGCAAGCGAGGCAACGAAGACGGGCTCGAGACGCGGCGGCTTGCCGCCCTGCCGTCAGCCAACCGGCGGCACGGCCGCCGAACCTGCACGGCCGGTCGAGCCAAAGGTGACAATCCGGCGCGGCCCACAGCCCGCGCCAGCGCCTGGCCAGCAGCGAAACGCCGCGGCCCGGCACGCCATCCCGAACCGAAAAAGGCTGCGGCGCGTGAGCGCAGCGAAGCGTACTACGATACGAAGAGCCAGGTCTTCTCGGCGCTGATCGACACGATCGACCTGTCGCAACTCTCGAAGCTGTCGCCCGAAAATGCGCGCGAGGAAATTCGCGACATTGTCAACGACATCATCGCGATCAAGAATTTCGCGATGTCGATCGCCGAGCAGGAAGAACTGCTCGACGACATTTGCAACGACGTGCTCGGGTACGGTCCGCTCGAACCGTTGCTCGCCCGCGACGACATCGCCGACATCATGGTCAATGGCGCCAAGCAGATTTACATCGAAGTGAACGGCAAGGTGGAACGACCAATATCCGCTTCCGCGACAACCAGCAGCTGCTCAATGTTTGCCAGCGAATCGTCAGCCAGGTCGGTCGCCGCGTCGACGAATCGTCTCCGATCTGCGACGCCCGCTTGCCGGACGGCTCCCGCGTCAACGTCATTGCTCCGCCGCTGGCCATCGACGGCACGGCGCTCACCATCCGCAAATTCAAGAAGGACAAGCTGACGCTGGATCAGCTGGTGCGTTTCGGCGCGATTTCGCCGGAAGGCGCCGAGATCCTGAAGATCATCGGCCGGGTTCGCTGCAACACGATCATTTCCGGCGGCACCGGCTCGGGCAAGACGACGCTGCTCAACTGCCTGACGAACTATGTCGACCGCGAAGAGCGCGTCATCACCTGCGAAGACTCGGCCGAACTGCAATTGCAGCAGCCGCATGTCGTCCGGCTTGAAACGCGCCCGCCGAATCTGGAAGGCGAAGGCCAGGTCACCATGCGCGACCTGGTCAAGAACTGCCTGCGCATGCGGCCCGAGCGGATCATCGTCGGCGAGGTGCGCGGACCTGAAGTGTTCGACCTGCTGCAGGCCATGAACACCGGCCATGACGGCTCGATGGGCACAATCCACTCCAACAGCCCGCGCGAATGCCTGAACCGTATGGAATCGATGATCGCCATGGGCGGTTTCACGCTGCCGCCGAAGACCGTGCGCGAAATCATCGTCGGTTCGGTCGACATCATCATCCAGGCCGCCCGCTTGCGCGACGGCTCGCGCCGCATCACGCACATCACCGAAGTCATCGGCATGGAAGGCGACGTCGTCATCACGCAGGACCTCGTGCCTCTACAACCTCAAGGGTGAAGACGCATCCGGCAGGCTGATGGGCCAGCATGTTTCCACCGGCATCGGTCGGCCGCACTTCTGGGAGCGGGCGCGCTACTACGGCGAGGAGGCCCGTTTGGCTGTCGCTCTTGAAGCCATGGAAAAGGAATAGCTCGGCTATGGCTGAGCGCGACGGCAAGGTGAAACTGGCTCCGGTCGGCTCGCGTCACAGCTTGGCGCACGTGCGCCACTGGCAGGTGCGTATGTTCGGCATTGATCCGATGGTGATTGCGTTTGTCCTGCTCGCCGGTTTCAGCGCGGGCGGCATCGCCTACGCTTTCCTCTTCAACAATCTGGAGAATGAAAAGGCCGGGATCGGCGTTTCGGTCAGGTCAAGCAGACCGAACGGATCGCAGCGTCGTCAAGGCTTCCGCGACCGGATGGCCGAGACGGCGAAGCGACGGAAGACCGTGCAGGACAGCCTGAAGGAGCTGGATGCAAAACAGGCCATCCGCGAAGGCAAGACCACGAAGCCGCCGCTGTCGGTCCAGATCAGGCAGGCCGGGCATGAAGATCTCGGTCGAGCGCTTCTATGTCTATTCGGCCATCTTCGCCGTTGTGGCGACCATCGGCGCTTTCATGGCGGTGCGCCGCTATATGTGTTGCCTGGCGTTCTGCTGATCGCTGGCATCGGCTTGCCGCGCTGGTTCATCATCATGCGCCGCAAGGCCCGCGTAAGACGATTTCTGGAAGAGTTTCCCAATGCGCTGGACATCATCGTCCGGGCCGTCAAGTCGGGCCTGCCGCTCAATGACGGCATCCGTCTGATCGCCAACGAAGTCGCAGGAGCCGGTGCGCTCCGAGTTCCGCCGCATTGTCGAAGTCGCAGCGGGTCGGCTTGTCGATTCCGGAAGCGACCATGCGCATGAGCGAGACCATGCCGTGCCCGGAAGCATCCTTCTTCGGCATCGTCATCCAGATCCAGTCGCAGGCCGGCGGCAACCTTGCCGAAGCGCTGGGCAACCTGTCTCGCGTCTTGCGCGATCGCAAGAAGATGAAGGCCAAGGTGCAAGGCGCTGTCGATGGAAGCCAAGGCATCGGCCGCCATCATCGGCGCGCTGCCCTTCATCGTGACGTTCCTGATCTATCTTTCCAGCCCCGCCTACATCTCACTGCTGTTCACCACGACCACCGGCAACATCATCATCGGCGTCAGTCTGTTCTGGATGTCGATCGGCATCCTGGTGATGCGCAAGATGGTGAATTTCGAAGTCTGATTAAGGATCAAACCCGATGACCGACCTGGTCATGAGGACATTGACCGATCCGGGTTTCCTGATGGCGATCCTGGTGGCGGTAGCGGTCTTCGCGACCTTGTATACGGCTTTGCCTGCCCTCAGCGGCAATCCGCTGAAGTCGCGCATGAAATCCGTCGCGCTCGAGCGCGACGAACTGCGCGCCAGACAACGTGCTCGCTTGGCCGTCCGAGGCTGACCGTCGCCGCGGCGGCCTGCGCGAAGAACAGTCCATGGGCATGAAGAGCATCGTCGAGCGGCTCGATCTGAGGCGTGCGCTGGCGGACGAGGGGACGCTGGCCAAGTTGAGGATGGCGGGCTTTCGCGGCCAGAACCCGTTGACCAGGTTCCTCTTCTTCCGCCTCGTCCTGCCGTTCGTCTTTCTGGCTGCTCGCGGTTGTCTACGTATTCGGTCTCGGCAATTTCGCGGACCAGGCGACTTTCGTCCGCGTGTTAATTTGCGTCGATCGCTGCCTATGCCGGCTTCTATGCGCCGATTCTCTACGTCAACAACCGTGCGACCAAACGCAAACAGTCGATCCAGCGCGCATTTCCGGATGCGCTCGACCTGATGCTGATCTGCGTCGAATCCGGCATGTCAGTGGAGGCCGCGTTTCCGCAAGGTCGCGGAAGAAATCGGCGCGCAATCAGTCGACCTTGGCCGAAGAGTTCGTGCTGACCAATGCCGAGCTTTCTTTCCTCCAGGAACGTCGCCAGGCCTATGAAAATCTGGCCCTGCGCACCGGCCTCGATTCGGTCAAGTCGGTGACCCAGGCGCTTATCCAGGCTGAGCGCTACGGCACGCCGGTCGCTCACGCGCTGCGCGTGCTGGCAAGCGAAAGTCGCGATCAGCGCATGAATGAGGCAGAGAAGAAGGCGGCTGCACTGCCGCCGAAGCTGACCGTGCCGATGATCCTGTTCTTCCTGCCGGTTCTGTTCATGGTGATTCTCGGCCCGGCCGGCATTCAGATCAGCGCGCAGCGGCGGCCTTTTCGGCGGCGGTTAAGGCACGTCGTCCGAGGCACGTGATCGCTACGACGGTGGGATTGAATTGAGCGAGAAGCAAAATCGCCCGCCAAGCACGAGCTTGGCGGGCGATTTGTCATTGCCGACGTGAAGATCGGTCAGTTCGTCGAGACCTCTTCCTTGGCCGCCTTTTCTTCTTTCTCGAGCTGGCTCCAGGCGTTCTGTTGCGCCATCATGGTGCGCAGATAGGCCACATTCGCCTGCGCCTGGTCTGGCGACAATTCGTGCGTGGCAATTTTTTCCGCTTCTTCGAAGCGGCCTTGCAAACCGACGACCAGCGCAAGGTTCTGCCGTACCCGGCTGTCGGCGTTCGGGCGATCGATAGCCGTCCGCAGATAGGTTTCCGCCGTCTTCAGGTCGCCGCTCAGCACATAGGACATGCCGAGGTTGGACAGGACGGACGGCTCGTCCGGCTGGAGATCCAGCGCCTTGCGGTAGATCGAGCGCGCTTCGTCCGATTTGCCGACCTGGTCGAGAATGGCGGCTTCTGCGGAATAGAGCTTCCAGTCCGGATATTCGGGCGTCTGCGCGCGGCGAATGGCGTCCAGCGCCGGTTCGAACTGCTCCGCTGCCGCCAGAGACTTGCCGTAGGCCGCGAGCACCTTGCGGTCGCGCGGATAGTCGATCGCCAATTTGCGCATCACGGCCAGGGATTGGTCGCTGCGGCCTTCGGTCTGCAGCAGAGAGGCGTATCGCATCGCCACCGCGCTATCCTTTGGGTTGCGTGCATAGGCGTCGCCGAGCTTGGCTGTTGCGCCTTGCACCTCGGAGGAGGACATCTGGTCGACCGATTTCCCGACCGCCGATCGAACCGGTGGTCAGCTTGCGGTCGGCGCAGCCGCCGAGCGCTGTCGCCAGCGCGATGATTGCGACGCCCAGTGCGGCTTTGGAGGCCATTGCCTTCCTCGGCGCTTTGGTAGACATCGGCAACGGGCCTCCACGCATCGGGGCCATTCAGGGGCCCACCGTTAGGGCGAATAATATTCAGTTAACCCTAACGGATGGTTAAGACGGCCGAGCCGTGTGTTAATTGGAGACCGGAAATGGCCAAACGCAGTCAGGGCAAATCGCGGCCGGTCCATCTGGTGCCGAAGGGTGGCCTTGACCGTGCGCCGATCAGCGACGTCCATCGCAAATGGGCCGACGCGAACGGCTTCACCGGCAAGGCCGGGCAAATGCTGGTTTTGCCTGATGCCGACGGCAATGCGGTCGGCGCACTATTCGGCGAGGGCGAAGCGGCCGATCGTAGCCGGCCTGGCAATCGGCGGCCTGGCGAAGGAATTGCCGGACGGCGCATGGCACGTCGCGACGTCGCTGGAGAACCCGTCCTTGCCGCAATCGGTCTGGCGCTCGGAAGTTATCGCTTCGATCGCTATCGTTCACCCAGCAAAAGCGCTGCGCGGTTCGACCCTTTGAAAGGGGCGGACACGGCATTGGTGGAGCGCACGGTTTCCGGCGTGACGCTGGCGCGCGACCTCATCAACACGCCGACCAATGACATGGGCCCGGCCGACCTCGAAGCTGCCGCGCGGACGCTTGGCCAAGGCCCATCGGGCAAAGGTCTCGGTCATCGCTGGCGATGATCTGCTGAAGAAGAATTTTCCGATGATCCATGCTGTCGGCCGCGCTTCGACCATCGCGCCACGGCTGATCGATATGCGTTGGGGCCGCAGCACTGCGCCGAAGGTGACGCTGGTCGGCAAGGGCGTCTGTTTCGATACCGGCGGTCTCGACATCAAGCCGGCGAGCAGCATGCTTTTGATGAAGAAGGACATGGGCGGCGCGGCCAACGTGCTGGGTCTCGCCTCGATGCTGATGGCTGCGAAACTGGACATCAACCTGCGGGTTCTGATCCCGGCGGTCGAGAATGCCATCGCCGGCAACGCCTTCCGGCCGGGCGACGTGCTGCCGAGCCGCAAGGGCATCACCGTCGAGATCGGCAACACCGACGCCGAAGGCCGGTTGATCCTGGCCGACGCCCTTGCGCTGGCCGACGAGGAGGAGCCCGAACTGCTGATCGACATGGCGACGCTCACTGGCGCCGCCCGCGTGGCGCTTGGTCCCGACATCCCGCCCTTCTACACCAACGACGAGAAGCTGGCGTCCGACCTTGCGGCCGCATCCATCGTCACCGAAGACCCGATGTGGCGTCTGCCGCTGTGGGCGCCCTACCGCAAGAAACTGTCGTCAAAGGTCGCCGACACCAACAACGTCACCACCGACGGTTTTGCCGGCTCCATCACTGCGGCGCTGTTCCTGCAGCGCTTTGTCGAGAAGGCCGACAAGCTGGGCCCATTTCGACATCTACGGCTGGAACCCGACCGAAAAGCCGTGGTCGCCGGTTGGCGGGGAGGCGCAATGCATCCGCGCCCTGCACCACGTCTTGATGGACCGCTACGGATGAGCGCCAGCTCCAGACCCGCAGCGTTTCGAGTCGATCCGCGACTGGGTGTTCGATCTCGACAACACGCTTTACCCGCATCACTCGAACCTGTTTTCGCAGATCGACGTCAAGATGACGGCCTATGTCGCGGAGTTGCTGAAGCTGTCGCGCGAAGACGCCCGTGTTCTCCAAAAGGAGCTCTACAAGGAATATGGCACGACGCTGAACGGCCTCATGCTGCGCCACAGTATCGACCCCGACGACTTCCTCGAAAAGGTGCATGACATCGACTATTCCTGGGTCGCGCCGAACCCGTCGCTCGGCGAAGCCATCAAGGCGCTGCCGGGCCGCAAATTCATCTTCACCAATGGCGACCGCGCCCATGCCGAGCGCACCGCGACGCAGCTCGGCATCCTCGACCAGTTCGACGACATTTTCGATCTGATCGCGGCGAAGCTGACGCCGAAGCCGGCGCGCGAAACCTATGACCGCTTCGTCGAACTGCATAAGGTCGTGGGTTCGAACGCCGCCATGTTCGAAGACCTCGCGCGCAACCTGACGGTGCCGAAGCAACTCGGCATGACGACGGTGCTCATCGTGCCGCGCAATTTCGAACCGACCTTTTCCGAGATTTGGGAACGCGACGCCGAATTTGAGGACGCCGTCGATTTCGTCACTGACGATCTCGAAGCATTCCTGCGATCAATCCGCCCCGCATAGGTCTAGGTCGCTGCTGACCCTATTTGGGCGCTGCCGCCGCCGGGTCGGCAGGCGCGCTCGCAGGCGCATCGGCCTTCAGATACGTCTCCAGCGACTCGGCCAGCGTCGTCGAGCCGGCGCGGCGCTGGCTTCTGATATAGCCGGAGAAATAGCTCCAGAAGGTTTGCGCGTAGTCGCGAAAATACTCGTCGGTGACCGACTTGGAGCAAAGGTTCGTGGTGGTGCAGGACGACACCCGATTGAGAAAATAGAGCACACGGTCGAAATTCGCCTGCACGTCGGCCAACGGCGTGGCGCTGTCAGCAGCCGTCATCGCTTCGGTTCCAACCTTGCGATAGTAGAAATCAAGCTGTGCCTGCGTCGGCGTGGCGCTGAGTTGGCTCTTCAGCCGATCGTGCACCTGCACCAGCCGTTGCCGCAGGGCCTTTTGCGCATCCTGGTATTCGGCCCGCTCCCACAGCTCGATCAGAGCGAAGGTGCGCTCGACGCGCTTTTCCTCGCGCTGCACCAGATACTGGTAGACCGAGAAGCTGGCGCCGAAGACCAGCATCAGGCGAAGCAAAAAACCCGACCACGCGTAAGTCCACATGCGCCAGTCGGATTCGGTGAAAGGGTTGTTTTCTTTTTTGATTTCCTGGGGGCTCGGCTCGGTGAACGGCTCGATGCTGACCTTCGACTTGGCTGCCGAAAAGACCGGCGAGCTGGTCGGCGTGCTTGTCGGAAAATCAACCGGATTCTCGGCTGAGGCTTCGTCCGGCTTCTTCATGAGCAGCTGTCCAGCGAAATCGTGATGCTGGGATCGAGCACAAGGCCGGGTTCTTCCAACTTGCGCTTGAGGCACTCCAGCTGTGCCCGCGAAATCATGAACTCAAGGTCGGGAGGGGCGGTTCCGGCGTTTGGTGTCGGCAGCGCCTCGACGACGCCGCGCGACGCCTCGCAACTGTTGAGATCCACGACCACTTCCGCACCGGTCTGGCCCGCCAGCGTGTCGTACTCTTCCAGAAAGCACTGGGCGAGATCGGCGTTGGTCGTGATTTCCTTTTCGCACAGGCCGCAGGCCTCCTGGGCCATCGCCGTCGAAGCAACAAGCAGAAAGGCCGACGCCGCAGCGAGGCGCGCGCCGATGTTCAAAGCCTTGTTCATGCCCTTACCCTCACACCAATCTTAACTGCTGCGCGGCACGTTCTGGACGGAGAATATCATCACCGCGCCCTTTTGGCCGCCCTTGCTGCCGAGTTTGATTGCAGCGCGCGTTGCCGGCGCGTTGCCGATGTCGGTCAGCATGCCCATGAAGTCGCCGCCATCCCCGGCGCCGCGCGACGCGGCCGGCACGCCGCCTTGCTGCAGGAACGAAAGATCGGCGATTTCGCTGATCTGCGGTGCTTCGGTCAGCACCGCGATCATCCGTTCCATGCCAAAGCTGTCGTCGGTGAAGATCAGCAGGTCTTCATTGAGCGCCCCGTTGGGCTCCATGCGGTTGGCGCCCATATGGGTGATCGAATAGTCGCTGCCGACATAAAGCACATTGATGTCGACCATGCTGGACGACAGGTTCTTGGCCGCGATGGTCACGATATCGCCCGGGTTCACGGCCGGCACGGTAGACGCATCGAGCGGCTCTTCCGCGTCTTTGCCCTCGCGGCGGATGTTGAACGCCACGCTCACCTGATCGTTGCGGTAGTCGGACGCCGAGGCCAGCCGCGACAGGCTGACCGCGCGGAAGATCTTTTCCAAATTCGCTGCCGTCGCATCGGCCAGCTTTTGCGGATTGGCCTTGTCGATCGCGACGAGCGGCGGCCGCTCATCGCCATTGGCCGCAATATCGCCCGAGGTGGACAGGAACCACAGAGCCGGCTTGTCGGTGGCGTCCTTGGCGGCATTGGCAATGGCGTTCTCGCGCATCACCGCCAGCCTTATGTCGGCTTCCTTGCCGGGCTCGACCAGGGTCACGTTGTAGCGCTTGCCCTGGCGCGTCGAGACTTCGTCCAGCATGGCGTTGACCAGTTTGACCTCCTCGCCCAGACCTTCGGTCTCGGAAGGCCGCGCGACGGTCAATGCGAAATTCAGCGCCAGGTCGGTCACGCGGGCATAGGCATTCGGCGGGATCGCGTCGATGGCGAGCGCCGGCTTGTCGCCATTCGCCACCGCCTTCAACCGGCTGGTCAAATTCTTCGCCGACGTCACCTCGACCATGCCGATGGCCGCATCGGTCGCGTCCTGCGGTTTGGCGACGATCGCCAGCTTGGCGCCAGGCGTCAGCCGGTGCAACAGTCCGGCATTGATGGTTATCGCGCCGTCCTTCACCGTCAGCGGCCATTGCAGGGCGGCATTGCCTTCCTTGGTGCCGAACACCGGCGCGTCCAGATCGCCGTCGAACAGCGGTGTCGGCTTGTTGCGCGCGTCGGCCGCATATTGCTGCAGCACGGCCTGGCCGAGCTGGCGATAGGTCATCGCCGGGTTCTGGCTCTCGGCGATCTTGGAAAAGATCGTGTAGGTGAAGAGCCCGTAGCGGGTCGCGTCCTCGGCGCCCTTCGGCAACGGCATTTCTGGTGTCGTCTCGACCGTCTGCGCCGCATAAAAGCCGACCAGGCCGCCCTTGCCGACCGCTTCCGCGCCCGTCGGCGCCGTCGCGCCGAAGGCCGGCTTGGCAGGTCCGTCGCCGACGGACCGCGTTCCGCCGGATGCTTCGGCTGCCGCCAGCTTGTCGCCCGGAATGCCGAGGTCTTCCGGTTTCACCTGCCGCTCGACGGCAAAATCCTCGTCGATCGCCGCCGCGCGTGTCGCCGTGCCGGAATGGCAGGCGTCGATCACGAACCACACGAAGGCGCCGGTCGAGCGGATCGCGTCGAGCGCCTCGCCGATCTGGTTGTCGAGCAGGGCGTTCGGGATATGCGCCGCATCGGCCCAGACGCCCGTATCGGCCGGCAGGAAGATTTCGTCCATGCCGTCGGTTTCCGAGTTCGGATCGACCGCCGGCTGGCGCGACCCATGCCCGGACAGATGGATGTAGACGAAGTCGCCGCGCTTCGCTTTTGTGGCTGTCACGGCCAGCGTGTCCAGAATGTTCTTGTGCGTCGGCGAGCCGGCGGCGCCCTCGATGCCGTCGGCGAGCAGCGTGATGTTCTCCGGCGCGAATTTCACCGGCGCGCTCTGCTGCAAGAATTCGCGCACCATGGTGGCGTCGTTGTTCGGGCCGATCAGCGAGATGCGCTTGGGCAGGTTCGGATACGCCGTGCAGGCCACCAGAACGGCGTGGTTCGTGCGCGCCGTCTCCTGCGCGGCCAAGGGCCGGATCAGTCCGGCGGCCGAAAGGGCCGTCGCGCCCAGCAATACGCCACGGCGTGTCAATACGATCATGCTGCAAAGTCTCCCAAGCCCGGCAAGGCGTCGCCCCGCATGCGCCGCCAAATATCAGTTTGCCAGTATTCGAAACGAGTTTGAAGACATCAAGTCAAGTCTGCGGAACCTTGGTGGCCGGCCGAAGGCAAATTTCAGACGCCCTAGTGCGCCTCGTCCCAATTGTTGGCGGCGCGCGCATCAACCTTCAGCGGCACGGTGAGCGCCACGGCTGGTGCGGGCAAATCCTCCATCACCCGCTGGATCACCGGGATTGCCGCCTCGACATCGCCCTCCGAGGCCTCGAAGATCAGCTCGTCGTGCACCTGCAAGAGCATGCGCACATGCGGCAGGCCGGCAGCCGCCAGCTCGCCATCCATCTTGACCATGGCGCGGCGGATGATGTCGGCCGCGGTGCCTTGCAGGCGCGCATTGGTGGAGGCGCGTTCGTTGAAGGCCCGGATCGATGGATTGGGCGATCGAATTTCCGGATAGTGGACACGACGGCCGAAGATCGTCTCGACATAGCCGTTTTGCCGCGCGAACTCCTTTGTGGTCTCGATGTACTCGCGGATGCCGGGAAAGCGCTCGAAATATTTCTTGATGTAGTCGGAGGCTTCCTCGCGTGGGATCGACAGCTGATTGGCGAGGCCGAAGGCCGAAATGCCGTAGATGATGCCGAAATTGATCGCCTTGGCGCGACTGCGCACGTCACGCGGCATCCCCTCGACCGGCACGTTGAACATTTCGGACGCGGTGATGGCGTGGATATCGTCGTCATTCGCAAAAGCGGCCTTGAGCTGCGGGATGTCGGCGACGTGGGCCAGGATGCGCAGCTCGATCTGCGAGTAATCGGCAGAGATCAGCTTGTTGCCGCGATCGGCGATGAAGGCCGTGCGGATCTTGCGGCCCTCGGCCGTGCGGATCGGGATGTTCTGCAAATTGGGCTCGACCGACGACAAGCGGCCCGTGGTGGTCGCGCCGAGCGCGTAGGAGGTGTGCACGCGCTTCGTGTCCGCATGGATGTAGCCGGGCAGTGCGTCGGTGTAGGTCGATTTCAGCTTCGTCATCTGACGCCAGTCGACGATCTTGCGCGGCAGCTCATGCCCTTCCGCCGCCAGTTCCTCCAAGATCTGCGCCGAAGTGGACCATTGCCCGGTCTTGGTCTTGCCGCCACCGGCAAGGCCAAGCTTGCCGAACAGGATGTCGCCGAGCTGCTTGGGCGAACCGATGGTGAACCGCTCGCCGGCGATGGCGTAGATCTCGTCCTCCAGCCGCGCCGCGCCCTGCGCCAGCTCGCCGGAAAGCCGCGACAGGATCTGCCGGTCGACCATTACGCCGCGACGTTCCATCCGTGCCAGCACCGGCACCAGCGGGCGCTCCAGGCGCTCATAGACCGATACAAGCCCCTTCATGACCAGGCGCGGCTTGAGCACGCGCCAGAGCCGCAGCGTCACATCGGCATCTTCCGCCGCATAGCGCGCCGCGCGATCGATCTCGACCATGTCGAACGAGGCCTTCGATCCGCCGACAACCTCGCGATGCGTGGCCACCTTGTGGCCAAGCCATTTCTCGGCCAGGTGGTCGGTATCGTGGTGACCTTCGGTGCCACCATCGAGCGCATAGGAAATCAGCATCGTGTCATCGAAGGGCGCCAGCGAGATGCTCGCGCCGCTCAACTCTTCGCCGAGCTGGCTCATGATCACGACGTCATATTTGATGTTGTGACCGACCTTCAGCACGGCCGGGTTCTGAAGCAGCGGCTTGAGCAGGGCAAGCGCGTCACGCCGCGGAATCTGGTCCTCCATCACGCCGTGGCCGAGCAAGTCGCTGACACCCGAGCGGTGGCTGAGCGGCACGTAGGCGGCGCGGCCGGGGGCTGTCGCCAGCGATATGCCGACGATCTCGGCCAACATCGGATCGGGAGAACTGCCTTCCGTGCCGATCGCAACCACGCCGGCCGCGGTTGCTTCGGCCACCCAATCGGCGAGTGTCTGCGCGTCGCGGATGGCGACGTAGGCGCTCACGTCGAACTTGCCGTCCGCCGCCGATTGCGCCCGCGCCGAAGCCAGCGCGGCCGGAGTAGTTCCCTCCCCCTTGAGGGGAGGGTGGCCAGCCGAAGGCTGGCCGGGTGGGGTCGTCGATGCAGTGCGCTGCACCCTGTTGAGGTCTTCATCGGCGACCCCACCCGGCCGCTTCGCGGCCACCCTCCCCTGAGGCGGAGGGAACCACGCGCCAACATCCGGTCCATGCATATCGGTGGTGTCGACCTTCACGCTAGACAGCCTCCACCGCGCTGGCGTCGGCGCCAGTGGCTTCCGCCACGCGGCGTGTCAGCGTCGTGAACTCCATAGTCTTGAGAAACCCGATCAGCTTCGGCCCGTCCGGCGGCTGGAGAACGAAATCTTCCAGCTTTTCGCCGATGGCGATCGGCACGTCGTTTTTCAGCCGGACGAGTTCGCGTGAAATGCGCGCGGCATCCGCATTGGCGATGATTGTCTCGCGCCGCTTCTCCTGCTTGATCTCGCCGGCGCGGGCCAAAAGCGTATCGAGGTCGCCGAACGTCTCAAGCAGTTGCGCCGCCGTCTTCGGCCCAATGCCGGGAACGCCCGGCACGTTGTCGACCGAGTCGCCGGTCAGCGCCTGCAGATCGATCATTTTTTCAGGGCCAACGCCCCATTTCTCGAAAACCTCGGGCTCCTTGATCGTGCGGTCCTTCATCGGGTCGTACATCGTCACCGTCGGACCGACGAGCTGCATCAAATCCTTGTCGGACGAGATGATGGTGGTGTCGGCGCCAACCTCGCAGGCCAGCCGCGCATAGGTGGCGATCAGGTCGTCGGCCTCGAAGCCTTCGGTTTCGATGCAAGGCAGGCTGAAGGCCCGCGTCGCCTGCCGGATCAGGCCAAACTGCGGGATCAGGTCTTCCGGCGGGGCTGAACGGTTGGCTTTGTACTCGGGATAGAGCGTGCTGCGGAACGTCTTGGCCGAATAGTCGAAGATGACGGCGAAATGCGTCGGCACCACGCCGACATCGGTGTTGCGCGCATCCTGCATCAGCTTCCACACCATATTGCAGAAGCCCAGCACCGCGTTGGTCGGCAACCCGTCGGATTTGCGGTTCAACGGCGGCAGCGCGTGATAGGCGCGAAAGATGTAGCCGGAGCCGTCGACGAGGAAGAGGTGGTCGCCTTTTTTCATGGGCCGAAGGGTTACAGCGACAGCCAAAGCCTGTCCATCGCCAGCACGCCCGAACCGCGAAGCCAACTGCCAGTTTTGAAACGTCCCGGAAGGCGGGCGAACTTGCGCCGCGGCTTCGCCTCGGCCATGTCAGTGCAATGTCGGAAAAATCCATCCTCTGCGTCGGCGCGTTCACCTGCGATCTGGTCTTGCAGGTGCCGGAACTGCCGGCCGGCCCGGGAAAATTCCTCGCCAGCCGCTCGGCCATGGTGGCCGCCGGCATGGCGGCGAGTGCGGCGACCGCCGTGGCCCGGCTCGGCCACCCTGTTTCGCTTTGGGCTTCGGCGGGCGATGACATGATCGGCGATTTCATCGTTGCGGAACTCGCGCGCGATGGCGTCGGGACGCATCTGATCCGAAGGCTTCCCGGCGCTCAATCCGCGACGGCTGCGATCGTCGTCGACGAACGCGGCGAAAGGTCGGTCGTACCGTTCTATGATCCGGCATTGCTGTCGGCGCCGACGGTCGCGCCACACATCGCGGAGGGTAAGTTTTCCGCCGTTCTCGTCGATGTCCGTTGGCCTGCCGCCGCCGCCATGGCGCTCGAACAGGCGCGCGGGGCCGGCATTCCTGCGATCCTCGACCTTGACGTCGGTCCGCGGGAGGCGCTGGCGCATCTGGCAGATCGCGCCACGCACATTGTGTCGTCGCTGGCCGGCGCCCGGATTCTGACTGGAAGGCAGCACATTTCGGACGTTGCCGCGGCGCTTGCAGCCAGCCTATCGCGCCGCGATTGCCGTGACGGATGGGGAAAACGGCGTCGTCTGGCGCAATGCCGGCGACGAGACCGACAGTTTCACGCCCGCTTTCAAGGTCGACGCCGTCGATACGAACGCCGCAGGTGACGTCTTCCACGGGGCATTTGCGGTCGGTTTGGCCGAAAAGATGCCGTTGGGAGAGACCATGCGCTTTGCCAGCGCTGCCGCAGCCATCAAATGCACGCGCTATGGCGGACGTTCCGGGGCTCCGACGCGCGCTGAGGTTGACGCTTTTTTGATCGAGAAAGCGGCCGGTCGAAGCTAATTTCCGCCGTCCCAACGACCGGCCAGCGCCTGGCCCAATGAGTGGCTCTAAACTGCACCGATTCTCACGCGCATGTTACAAACTTGTAATCTAGATCGCCCTTGAATCGCCACGTTCCGGCACCCAGATAGCTGTCATCGACGGTATTTCGTCGAGTCCGGAGCAAGGCCCGTCCCCCGCCTATACCGGACTGCTGCGGCAGCCTCATCCCCCTCTCCGGGCTGCCGCAACTGATAATAAGCCGCCGTGGTTCTCCCCCTCCGCCACGGCGGCATTTTTTTGCCCGCTTTTCGAGTGGATCAAGCCGATCGGGCATCTTGCCGGGCTTCCCTTTCGCCTTACGCTTGCTCTACGGTGCGCCGCATTTCATGAAGGCGTACCGATGCTTGCCCTAAATCCTGTTCTCGACCATCTCGACAAATCGCTTGATCTCAGCCTGGAGCGGCTGTTCGGCTTGCTTCGTATCAAGTCGATCTCGACCGACCCCGATTTCAAGGACGATGTCCGCAAGGCGGCCGAATGGTTGGCGGAAGATTTGAAGACGATCGGCTTTGAGGCCAGTGTCAGGAACACGACCGGCCATCCGATGGTGGTCGCCCATCACGAAGGCCCATCGCCGGATGCGCCGCATGTGCTGTTCTACGGCCATTACGACGTCCAGCCGGTCGATCCGCTGGAGCTGTGGCACGACGACCCGTTCGATCCGAAGATCAAGACCGGCGAAACCGGCCTGAAAATCATCACCGGACGCGGCACGGCCGACGACAAGGGCCAGTTGATGACCTTCGTCGAGGCTTGCCGGGCCTACAAGGCCGTGCACGGCAAATTGCCCTGCAAAGTGACGATCTTCTTCGAAGGCGAGGAGGAATCGGGCTCGCCATCGCTCAAACCTTTCCTCGAAGCGCATGGCGACGAGCTGAAGGCCGATTTCGCTTTGGTTTGCGACAGCGGCATGTGGGACACCGAAACGCCGGCGATCTGCGTCGGCTTGCGCGGCCTGGTCGGCGAAGAAGTGATCGTCAAGGCGGCCGACCGCGACCTGCATTCCGGCGGTTATGGCGGCGCGGCCGCCAATCCGGTGCGGATACTCGCCAAAATCCTGGCCGACATGCATGACGAGACCGGCCGCGTCACCATTCCCGGCTTCTATGACGGCGTCGAGGAGACCCCCAAACAGATCCTGGACTCCTGGAACGGCCTTGGCGAAAACGCCGAAACCTTCCTTGGCCCCATCGGCCTGTCGATCCCGTCAGGTGAAAAGGGTCGTTCGGTGCTGGAGCTGATCTGGGCGCGCCCGACAGCCGAGTTCAACGGCATCAGCGGCGGCTACGCCGGCAAGGGTTTCAAGACGGTCATCGCAGCCGAGGCTATGGCGAAAGTTTCGTTCCGCCTCGTGCACAAGCAGGAACCGGCGAAAATCCGCGCGGCGTTCCGTGAATTCGTGCGCGCAGCGCATTCCGGCCGATTGCTCGGTGGAGTTTCATGAACATGGCAGCGGGCCGGCGATCCAGCTTTCCTACGATTCGCCGTTCCTGGTGACGGCGAAGAACGCGCTGTCGGACGAGTGGCCAAAGCCCGCGGTGATGATCGCCAGCGGCGGTTCTATTCCCGTCGTCGGCGATTTCCAGACCTATCTCGGCATGGAATCGATGCTGGTCGGCTTCGGCCTGGACGACGACCGCATCCACTCGCCGAACGAGAAATACAATCTCGATTCCTTCCACAAGGGACAGCGCTCCTGGGCGCGCATCCTCGACGCACTGGCGAAGACCATGACCAAGATCCGTGCCCATAAAGGCGACCTGCCCGATCTTCGCCACTACGATGTCGAGGCGGTCGCCATCGACACCGAAACGCTGGGGCTGAATCCGCTGCGCGACCGGCTCTGCGTCGTCCAGCTATCGCCCGGCGACGGCAGCGCGGATGTCGTCCAGATCGCGCCGGGCCAGAAGCGGGCGCCGAACCTCACCGCGCTGCTGCGCAACCGCAAGATCACGAAAATCTTCCACTACGGCCGCTTCGATCTGGGCGTGCTCTACCACTCATTCGGCGTGATGCCGGAGCCGGTGTTCTGCACCAAGATCGCCTCGCGGCTCACCCGCACCTACACGGACCGCCACGGCCTGAAGGACATTTCCGCGGAATTGCTGGGCGTCACGCTCTCGAAGATCCAGCAATCGTCCGATTGGGCCGCCGAGACGCTGACGCCGGAGCAGCTCGAATATGCCGCCTCCGACGTGCTCCATTTGCATCGCCTGCGGGAGGTGTTGACCGCTCGCCTTGTCCGCGACGGACGTTCCAGGGAGGCCGAAGCCTGCTTCCGTTTCCTGCCGACGCGGGCGAAACTCGATCTCATGGGCTGGGGCGAAGAGGATATCTTCGCGCATAGCTAGGATTTGCCGGATGAGCACGACAGAACGTCCATCATGCATCGCCCATTGGAGCGAGGTCGAGGAACCGGACGAGCCGCATTATGCGGGCGCCGACGAGTTGATGAGCATCGGCGCGCCGCTGGGCGCATTTTTCGGCCTGACGCGACTGGGCATTCATCACGAGAGATTGCCGCCGGGTCGTCGCACCTCCCTTCCACACGCGGAGAGCGAGGAACAGGAATTCGTTTACGTGATCGAAGGCGAACCCGATGTGTGGCTCGATGGTCATCTCCATCGGTTGAAGCCGGGCGACGCGGTTGGGTTTCCCGCCGGCACGGGCATCGCGCATAATTTCATGAACAACACCGATGCCGAGGTGCGTCTGCTCGTGGTCGGCGAGCGGCCGAAGCCGGAAAATCGCATCGTCTACCCGCGCAACCCGGAACGTCGACCATTGCGCAAGGATTGGTGGGACGATCACCCGCAGCGCCCTTTGGGTCCGCACGATGGATTGCCGGACCTGTTGCGGGCAGCGAAGGCGCAGCGACGATCCGGACAGAATCCTGATGGGATTGCGACTGGACGGAACAGGAGACGCACGATGGCCGAACGACAGCCCATTTCCACCGCACCGAAGGATGGCACACGCGTCACGGTCTATTGGACCGACGGCGATGGCGTCATGAACGAATCGATTGCGCGCTGGAGCGCCGAGGACAATGCCTGGTGGGCCTACACCGACGGCAGCACCCAGAAGAAGATCGAGCCTTCAAGCTGGCGACCGTCGTCGGCTGACGACGAGGACGAGTAGCTACCAGCGGCGACCGTCGTGCAGGGGACCTTCTGGCGTAAAGAGCCGGAAATTGGTGTCCTGATCACAAAGACCTGCTCCGTAGGCTCTGTCTGTGCAGGTGATCTGATTATAGGTCCTGGGCATCGTCGTCTGACAACCGGCCAGAGCGGCCAGGCAGAGCGCTCCCACTACAAGTCCGAAAGTCCGCATCGTTCGATCCCAGCCGATTCTTGATGCGGTCAATGTAGGGCTGTGGACGCGTTTCGCCAACCTTAGCGCTGGTCGGCCATGCAGGTGGACGTTCCATCCGAGCAAGGGGGCTGCGGCTGGAAGTATTTCGTGTGCTTTGCGACCTCGGCGAACGCCAGCGCGAAGCCGCCAAGCAGCACGCAGACGATCAACATCCTCAGCAATAGCAACAGCTGTCCCCTTGCAGGCGCCCCCAACGCCATAAGCAGTTTCTAAGGTATTCGCCCCCACTTTGCCAGCCGGTTAACCAACCTGTTAACGTTTGGATGCGATCCAAACACGGTCTTGCCTGGAGCCGCGACCGCAAAACACGTCCCGCAAGCGCGTCTTTACCCCCCCTTAAAAGGCCGCATTTACTCTACACCCACGCGCCAGTGGGACAGCTGGGTAATCGGCGCGACGGGACAGCATGGGAAAGCAGGGCGGACGGCAGCGGATCGAGCCGACTTTTGATCGGCCTTCGAGGCGGCAGCGGCCGCCGGCTTTTCCGTCAGCGAAGAGGATCGTGTCGTGCCATCCAGCCGAAAGTCCTCCAGCCGCAGGAAGCGCGGACGCTCGCGCCGCAGCAAGGCGGGGCTCTTTGGCCGGCTCGCCTATTGGTGCATCGTGCTCGGCATCTGGGCCGGCATCGCCGGCGTCGGCATCACCGCCTATTACGGCGCGCAGATGCCCAGCGTCGCGGACTGGTCGGTGCCGGATCGCCCGCCCAATGTGAAGATCATTTCGGCGGATGGAAAACTGCTCGCCAATCGCGGCCTGACCGGTGGCGAGGCGGTCGGCCTGCATGAAATGTCGCCGTATATCCCGCAGGCGGTGATCGCCATCGAGGACCGCCGCTTCTATTCGCATTTCGGCGTCGACCCGATCGGCTTGACCCGCGCAATGACCTCGAACCTGATTGCCGGCCGCATGGTGCAGGGCGGCTCGACACTCACCCAGCAGCTCGCCAAGAACATGTTCCTGAAGCCAGAGCGCACGCTGGAGCGCAAGGTCCAGGAAGTGCTGTTGTCGCTTTGGCTGGAACAGAAGCACAGCAAGGACCAGATCCTCGAAATGTACCTGAACCGGGTCTATTTCGGTTCGGGCGCTTATGGCGTCGAGGCGGCGTCGCGCCGCTATTTCGGCAAGTCCGCGCGTGACGTGAGCTTGTCTGAGGCCGCCCTTCTCGCCGGCTTGTTGAAAGCGCCATCCAAGCTTTCGCCGGCGCGCGATCCGAAAGCCGCTGGCGCCCGCGCCGATCTCGTGCTCGCCGCGATGCGCGAACAAGGTTTTATCGGCAATAAGGAATTCAACGTCGCGATGAAGGCGCCCGCGACCCGCGCCGCCTCCTACTGGACCGGTTCCGAACACTACGTCGCCGACCGGATCATGGAAGAGCTGCCAGCCCTGATCGGCGATGTTCGCACCGACATCATTGTCGATACGACGGTCGATCTCACACTGCAAAAGCTGGCCGAAAAGTCGATCCGCACGCTGATCCAGGACAATGGCAAGAAGGTCGGCGTCAGCCAGGGCGCGCTGGTGTCGATCGACAACACCGGCGCCGTGCGCGCCATGGTCGGCGGCTACGACTACGCCAACAGCCAGTTCGACCGCGCTTCCGAAGCCCGCCGCCAACCAGGCTCCGCCTTCAAGCCGTTCGTCTTCCTCGCCGCGCTGGAACAGGGCCGCACGCCCGACAGCGTGCGCAACGACGCGCCGGTGAAGATCGGCAACTGGACCCCCGACAACTACAAGGGCAAATTCTACGGCAAGGTCACGCTGACGACCGCGCTCGCGAAATCGCTGAATTCCGTGGCGGCGCAGCTTGCCATGGAGGTCGGCCCCGCGGCGGTGGTCGAGGCGGCGCAGCGGCTCGGCATCGAATCGAAACTCGAGGCCAATACCTCGATCGCGCTCGGCACCTCGGAGGTCACGCCGCTGGAGCTGACGGCTGCCTATGTGCCGTTCGCCAATGGCGGCTATCGGGCGGATGTCCATTTCATCAACCGCATCGAGACAACCGGCGGCAAGCTGCTCTACCAGCATGAACGCGGCAATCGTCCCCGCGTGCTGCGCTCTGAAACCGTCGGCATGATGAATGCGATGATGACCGAGACCATCACCGGCGGCACAGCCGGCAAGGCGGCTTTCGGGTGGCCGGCGGCCGGCAAGACCGGCACCAGCCAGAAATCGCGTGACGCCTGGTTCATTGGCTATACGGCGAACCTCACCACCGGCGTCTGGTTCGGCAACGATGACGGCAGCCCGACGAAGAACCTGACCGGCGGTTCGCTGCCCGCAATCGCCTGGCATGATTTCATGCTGGCCGCCCATGAGGGCGTTCCGCAACGGCCGTTGCCTGGCAACTACAACCACACGACGCCGGTCCAGCCGGTCTCCCTGCCGCCTGCGGATGTCGGCGGTGAGCCTGTCGCAGCTGCCGCCCGCGAAGAAACCGCAACGCACCGTCCGCGCCGACAAATTCCCGCCGCCGCCGGTGGCGCGCGATATCAAGACCGGCTCGATCAAGCGGCCGTCCGCCGATGTCGGCGGCCCAAAGGTCAAGCGCGACACATCGATCCTCGACATCATCATGGGAAATTGAGCGTAGCTGGAAAGCTTGGCTGCCGTGAGCTATGTTCCAGAACATGGAAAAAGATAATATTCTAGCCAAGCTGAAAGCAAACCAAGCTGAGTTGCAACGCCTCGGCGTACAACATGCAGCTCTCTTTGGCTCGACTGCACGCGGTCAATCGGGACACGCGAGCGACGTCGATATCCTCGTCGACCTCGACCCCGAGGCGCACCTGAGTGTTTTTGACTACGTTGACGTGAAGGACTTTATAGCCGGTCTGTTTGACGGTCCCGTGGACGTCGTCAACAAGGACGGCTTGAAACCGTTTGTAAAGCCCGGAGCACTGGCCGACGCGGTCTATGCCTTCTAACAAGACCGAGCGGTTTCTGATCGCGATCGATCATAACATCAGGCTGGCGCATCGGTTTGTTGAGCAGCTGTCCTATGAAAAATTCGCGGCGGATGAGCGAACGCTATATGCCGTCACCAGATGCCTTGAAATCATTTCGGAAGCGTCGCGTGGACTGCCGGTCGCGACAAAGGCTCGATATCCTGGGGTTCCCTGGCGACAGATCGCGGGTGCCGGCAACATCTACCGGCACGACTATGAGGACGTCTCGCCCCGGATCTTGTGGGACACGGTTAAACTGCATCTACAGACCTTGAAAGAGGCGGTTGAAACCGAATTGTCGCGATAGGGTCACATAGCATGTAACCCCTCGCCTTCCTCTCCAGCCTCCGCTACTAGAGCAGCGAGAGGTTTGGATGGCTGAGAAAGACACCCGCAATACCCTGGTTCTGACCGGCGCGAGCCGTGGCATCGGGCATGCGACCGTCAAGCGGTTTTCGCGCGAGGGCTGGCGGGTCATCACCTGCTCGCGTCAGGCTTTTGCCGAGGATTGCCCCTGGCCCGCCGGGCCTGAAGACCACATCAAGGTCGATTTGACCGATCAGGAAGATGTCGGCATCGCCGTCTCCGAAATCCGTCACCGGCTGGAGGCCAATGACGGCAAGCTCACCGCGCTCGTCAACAATGCCGGCATCTCGCCGAAGATGACCGACGGTCGCCGCATGAACTCCATCGACACGCCGATGCATGTCTGGCGCGACGTTTTCCAGGTCAATTTTTTCGCGCCGATCATGCTGGCGCGCGGCCTGTTCAAGGAGCTGGCTGCCGCGAAGGGCTCGATCGTCAACGTCACCTCGATCGCCGGCACCCGTGTCCATCCCTTCGCCGGCACGGCCTATGCGACGTCGAAGGCGGCGCTCGGCTCGCTGACCCGCGAAATGGCGCACGATTTCGGGCCGCACGGCATCCGCGTCAATGCAATCGCGCCCGGCGAGATCGATACGGCGATCCTGTCGCCCGGCACCGACAAGATCGTCGAGACGATCCCGCTGCGCCGGCTGGGCACCACGGCGGAAGTCGCCGACATCATCTTTTTCCTGTGCTCGGGCCAGGCGTCCTACGTCACCGGCTCGGAGATCCACATCAACGGCGGCCAGCACGTGTAGCGGCGACGTCAGAGTCCCGTTAGCGTTATCGGCCGTGTCTTGCCCAGCCAACGGCTCAGATTGTGCCGGAGGATCAGCCACCTCATCCGCCAGCTTCGGCTCGGCCGAGCCGATCTGCATCTGTTCGACGATGCCGCGCGCGATCTCGCGCTCGCCCATGACGACAGCGTTCACGCCGAGGCTGTTCAGATGCTCGACCTCCGCGTCGGAATGGGCGCGGGCGATGATCTCGATGTCGGGGCTGGCGGCGCGGGCGCGCAGCACGATCTGCCCGGCCTCGAAAGCGTTCGGAATGGCCAGGATCAGCCGCTTGGCGGATGGCGCGTTGGTCAAGGCGAATGTCCGCTCATTCGCCGCGTTGCCGGACACGGCATCGACGCCCTCGGCGCGCAGCTTGGCCAGCGTCTTGTCGCTGTCCTCGACGACGAGGAACGGTGAGCCGGCCTGTTTCAGCGTCTGGCCGACCAGGCTGCCGACCCGCCCATAGCCGATCAAGGATCGTGTGGTTGGTAAGCGTCGTCGGGCGGCTCGGCGTCTTCCTGCCGGGGGCGTCGCTGCTGGCGTCGGCGCCCGCTTCAACAGGTGGGCTGACTGACAGTCTTCGCCTCGAAGCTGTGGCGCGATCTTGTCGACCAGCGCAAACACCAGCGGATTGAGCACGATCGACAGGATCGCGCCGGCCAGGATCAGGTCCCGGCCCTCTTCCGGCAAAAGGTTCAGGCCGACGCCGAGTTCCGCCAGGATGAAGGAAAATTCGCCGATCTGCGCGAGGCTGGCCGAAATGATCAGCGCCGTCGATGCCGGATAGCGGAAGGCGACGACGATCAGGAACGCCGCCACCGACTTGCCGAAGATGATGATGGCCAGCGTCGCCATCACCGGCCAGAAATTCTGGATCAGGCTGAACGGGTCGAACAGCATGCCGACCGAGACGAAAAACAGCACCGAGAAGGCGTCGCGCAGCGGCAGCGATTCCTCGGCCGCCTGGTGGCTGAGTTCGGATTCGCTCATGATCATGCCGGCGAAGAAGGCGCCGAGCGCGAGCGAAACGCCGAACAGTTTTGCCGCGCCGAAGGCGACGCCGAGCGCGATCGCCAGCACGGCCAGCCGGAACAGTTCGCGCGAGCCGGTATGCGCCACATAGTGCAGCACCCAGGGAATGACGCGGCGGCCGACGACCAGCATGAGCGACGACGAAGGCCGCGACCTTGGCCAGCGTCAGGAAGACGACGCTCCAGACGCCGTGTGCCCAGCCATGCCGCAAGCGTGCCGTTGCTTGCGTGTTCGGCGTCCGCCGCAGTGCCGCCGAGCACGCCCGGCCAGCGCGGGCAGAAGCACCAGCGCCAGCACCATGGCGAGGTCTTCGACGATCAGCCAGCCGACGGCGATGCGGCCCTTTTCGGTCTCGATCAGCCGCCGTTCCTGCATGGCGCGCAGCAGCACGACGGTCGACGCGACCGACAGCGCCAGGCCGAACACCAGCCCCGCGCCCATCGACCAGCCGAGCACCCAGGCGAGCCCGGCGCCAAGAGCCGTCGCCAACGCCATCTGCGCGATCGCGCCCGGCATGGCGATGGCGCGCACCGACAACAGGTCCTTCAGCGAGAAATGCAGGCCGACGCCGAACATCAGCAGGATGACGCCGATTTCCGCGAGCTCCAGCGCCAGGCTCTGGTCCGCCACGAAGCCCGGCGTGTTCGGTCCGACCATCACGCCGGCGACCAGATAGCCGACCAGCGGCGGCATGCTGAAGCGGTTGGCGATGGCGCCGAGGACGAAGGCCAGGCAAAGGCCGGCGACGATGGTGGCGATCAGCGGCGTGTCATGCGGCATGTCAGGGCTCGGTTCCTTCAAAAGTTGCGATCGCGCTACTTTGAAGGAACGTTGCCGCATGCGCTACCGGTGGATTGGCGGAAATGACTGGCCGACATCATCTTTCTGTCAGTGAGGCGACAACATCTAGCGGCCTGGAACGGGGCTGCACTGACGATTAGGCTTGCGATCTGCTTTCGGTCAACTATCGAAGCTCTGAGATCGTGGAAGCCGATCCGGACATGTCGAGATGACGTGCCAGCGTCAACTGTCTCAAGCCGCGAGCAGCATCTCCTCGATCTTGATGCAGCGGGTGATTGGTCACCGTCTTCGGCAACTCCGCCACGCACCTTGTCGGCCACTTCCTTGTGCAGCTTCTTGCGCAGTTCGCCCAGCACCAGCGGCGGCGCGACGATCACGAGTTCCTTGATCTCGCCGGCATGGGCGAGCGGATAGAGCTTTTCGGCCAGTTCGTCGGCAAAACGTTCCTTGGCGAGACGGTGCCAGTCGGTGTCCTCGACGGCGCTGCGATGCGCGCTCGGGCCGTCATGATAGCGCCCGGGCCTGTCGCTGCCTTGCTCGCGCGTCGGCGGGTTCGTCTTCCTGCATTTCGCTGTACGACCGACAGGTTCGGATAGGTGGCGTCGCCGTCATTCTTCAGGAACAGCGCTCTTTCGCCATCGGCCACCAGAACCCAGCAATCATGTTTCAAGCGCAATCCGGTCATCGTGACGGCTCCTCTGCTCTCAGTTTCTTACAAGTCATTGCAATGGTTGAACGCTCGGCCGTTCAGGCTGGTTCCGTGCCTCGCCAGCGGTCGGCGCTGAGACCGGAGAATATTTTTCTCCCGGTTCATGTTGCGGCGCAAAACAGATTGCCCGCCCTTCGGCTGGGCGCGACGGCTTTCCTTCAGAAAACTGTCGCCCACGGGTAGAAACTGCGGACATCCAGGAGACCGTACCCGCGTGCCCCAAGCCCGCCAGAACCTGCCCAGAAGCTCAACGCCTTCCCCGTCTTCATGCGGGTCGAGGGCGAAGCTGGTGGCCATCGTCGGCGGCGGCGACGAGGCGCTGGCCAAGGCGCGGCTGATCGCGCAGTCGATCGGCGCGCATTCGCGTCATCGCGGACCATGTCGAGCCTGCTCTTGCGGCGTGGCTGCGCGACAGCGGCGCCGAGCACATCGCCGCCTCCTACGATGCCTCGCATCTCGCCGGCGCGCGTGCTGGTGTTTGCCGCCAGCGGCGATGAGGCGCTGGACCGCCGCGTGTCCGAAGATGCCCGCCGCCTCGGCCTGACCGGTCAACGCCGTCGACCGGCCGGAACTCTGCGATTTCTTCACGCCGGCGCTGGTCAACCGCGCGCCGGTCTGCGATCGCCATCGGCACGGAGGGCGCAGCGCCCGTGCTGTCGCAGCAGATCCGCGCGCCGCATCGACCGCATGCTGTCGCCGTCGCTGGGCGCGCTGGCGTCGCTGGCCGAAACGTTCCGCGGTTCTGCCGAGCGGCTGCTGCCGAAGGGTACCGCCCGCCGCCGCTTCTGGAACGATTTTTTCAATGGCGCGCCGGCCCGCGCAACTGGAAATCGGCCAGCTATCGATGAGGCGCGCGAGGCGGCAGCCGAACTGCTGCTGCCGCCGCCAGGCTGTCGAAGGCCATATCGCGCTGGTCGGCGCCGGTCCTGGCGCCGAAGACCTTCTGACGCTGCGCGCCCAGCGCCAGCTGATGGAAGCCGACGTCATCGTCTATGACGCGCTGGTGCCGGAGGCGATCGTCGCCATGGGCCGCCGCGACGCCGAGCGGCTGCCGGTCGGCAAGCGCAAAGGCTGCCATTCCAAGAGCCAGGCCGAGATCAACGATCTGCTGGTCAAGCTCGGCCGCGAGGGCAAGCGCGTCGTGCGGCTGAAGTCGGGCGATCCGCTGGTGTTCGGCCGCGCCGGCGAGGAAATGCAGGCGCTGCGCGATGCCGGCATTTCCTATGAGATCGTGCCCGGCGTCACGTCGGCTTTCGCCGCCGCCGCCGATTTCGAACTGCCGCTGACGCTTGCGCGGCGTCACCTCCTCGCTGGTCTTCACCACCGGCCACGATCTGAAGGGCGCAGCGCTGCCGGACTGGGCGAAGCTCGCCATCTCCGGCGCGACGGTCGCCGTCTATATGGGCCGCACGGTCGCTGCCGACGTTGCCGGCCGCCTGATCGATGCCGGCCTGTCGCCGGACACGGCGGTTGCGGTGGTCGAGAATGCCAGCCTCGGCGAACGCCGCCGTTTCCACGGCACGCTGACCGATCTGCCCTCGCTCGAGGAGCGCACCGACCTCACCGGCCCGGTGATGACCATCATCGGCGATGCGGTTGCCGGCGCCAATTTCGAACAATCCGAGCCGCTCGCCGCCGGCCGCCATATCGAACTCTCGGCCTATCTCGGAGAGGACGCATGAAAGTGCTCACCGCCAACCGGCTGATCGACGGCGAAGCCGTCTGGTACGCCGCGGGTCGGCACTGGGCCGAGACCATCGCCGACGCCGAGGTCGCGACACGACAAGGCGCATGAGGAAAGACTGGAAGCCATCGGCAAGGCCGCCTTCGCCGCCAATCAGGTGGTCGACGTCAAGCTGATCGATGTCGACCTGGTCGATGGCGCGATCGTGCCGGTCAGGCTGCGCGAGCGCATCCGCGCCGCCGGCCCGACCAACCGCACCGATCTCGGCAAGCAGGCGCGCCCGCCCGAGAAGACTGAAGCAAGCTGGGTGAATCTAGACCCGACGGAAGACGAAGATGTACCGCTACGATGAGTTCGACCAGGATTTTGTGAACGCCCGCGTGGCGCAGTTCACCGACCAGGTCGAGCGCCGCCTCGCCGGCGAGATCACCGAGGACCAGTTCCGGCCGCTGCGGCTGATGAACGGCGTCTATCTGCAGTTGCATGCCTACATGCTGCGCATCGCCGTGCCCTACGGCACGCTGAGCTCGAAGCAGCTGCGGATGCTCGCCCACATCGCCCGCAAATACGACAAGGGCTACGGCCATTTCACCACGCGCCAGAACATCCAGTTCAACTGGCCCGCGCTTGTCCGACATTCCGGCGATCCTGGCCGACCTCGCCAGCGTCGAGATGCACGCCATCCAGACATCGGCAACTGCATCCGCAACGTCACCGCCGATCATTTCGCCGGCGCGGCCGCCGACGAGGTCGCCGATCCGCGCCCCTATGCCGAAATCCTGCGCCAGTGGTCGTCGGTGCATCCGGAATTCTCTTACCTGCCGCGCAAGTTCAAGATCGCGGTCACCGGCGCCGAGCGCGACCGCGCCGCGATCCAGACGCATGACATCGGCCTGCATCTGAAGAAGAACGACGCGGGTGAACTGGGCTTCGCGGTCTATGTCGGCGGCGGCCAGGGCCGCACGCCGATGGTGGCCAAGAAGATCCGCGACTTCCTGCCGGAAGAGCACCTGCTCTCCTACTGCACGGCGATCCTGCGCGTGTACAACCTCTACGGCCGCCGCGACAACAAGTACAAGGCGCGCATCAAGATCCTGGTCCACGAGACCGGCGTCGAGGAATTCACCCGCCAGGTCGATGCCGAGTGGGAAGACTTGAAGAACGGCGAGCTGACGCTCCCCGCAGCCGACATCGCCGCGATCGACGCCTATTTCGCGCCGCCGGCGCTGCCCGCGCGGCCGGAAGGCGACAAGGCGGTCAAGGAGGCACGGCTCGATTCCAAGAGTTTTGGCGAGTGGCTCGACCAGAACGTCATCACGCACCGCCATCCCGACTATGCGGCGGTGACGATCTCGCTGAAAGGCATCGGCGAAGTGCCGGGCGACGCCAGCGACAGCCAGATGGATGCGGTCGCCGATATTGCCGAGAAATACGCTTTCGACGAACTGCGGGTCAGCCACGAGCAGAACCTGATCCTGCCGCATGTCGCGCGCGCCGATCTGCGCGCCGTCTATGACCGGCTGGTCGAAATCGAGCTGGCGACCGCCAATTCGAACCTGATCACCGACATCATCGCTTGCCCCGGCCTCGACTATTGCGCGCTGGCCAATGCGCGCTCGATCCCCGTCGCGCAGGAGATTTCGAAGCGCTTCGCCGATCTGGAACGCCAGCGCGACATCGGCGAACTGAAGCTGAAGATTTCCGGCTGCATCAATGCCTGCGGCCACCACCATGTCGGCCATATCGGCATCCTGGGCGTCGAGAAGAAGGGCGCCGAACTCTACCAGGTCACGCTTGGCGGGTCCGGGCGACGAGAACACGACGATCGGCGAGATCATCGGCCGCGGCTTCGGCCCGGACGAGATCACCGACGCGATCGAGAAGATCGTCGACACCTATCTCGCCATCCGTGCCGACAGGTCCGAAAAATTCCTCGACGCCTATCGTCGCGTCGGGCCCGCGCCGTTCAAGGAGGCGCTCTATGCTAGCGAAGCTAAAGCCGCTTGATCTTGCCGAGCAGCGTATCGCTCAGGCTGCCGAACTGAACGCGCTTTACGGCGAGCGTTCGGCCGAAGAGATCATCGAGATTGCCGCCAACCAGGAGTTTGCCGGCCACATCGCCGCCGTGTCCTCGTTCGGCGCCGATTCGGCCGTGCTGTTGAACCTGATCGCCGCAGGTCGACCGCAGCCTGCCGGTTCTGTTTCTCGACACCGGCAAGCATTTCGAGGAGACGCTCGGCTATCGCGATGCGCTGGTCACCGATTTCGGCCTGCGTAACCTGCAGGTGCTGCATCCGGACCCGGCTGCTGCTCGCCGAGCGAGATCCGGACGGCACGCTGCACCAGCGCAACACCGACGCCTGCTGCGAAATCCGCAAGGTCGAGCCGTTGGCGCGCGGGCTGGCGCCCTATGCGGCCTGGTTCACCGGCCGCAAGCGCTTCCAGTCCGCGACCCGCTCGAAGCTGGAAGCGTTCGAGGCGGTCGGCGATCGCATCCGCATCAACCCGCTGGCCCGCTGGACGACATCGGACCTCGCCGACTACATGCGCGCCCATGCGCTGCGCGAGAACCCGCTGGTAGCCTATGGCTATCTGTCGATCGGCTGCTTTCCCTGCACGCAGCCGGTGCAACCGGGCGAGGATGCGAGATCCGGCCGGTGGGCTGGTCAAGCCAAGGTGGAATGCGGTATTCACCTCTCCGGTCTCGAACAGTCGCTGACCGACGCATCGCTCTAGGTATTCTTTAAATTAGACATGACTGAAACGACAGCGCCTGAAACGCGCCTGTGGACGCCGCAGGGTTTTCGCGACGACGAATGGCGCCACGGCGAGGATGCCGAGGCGCTGGCTTCGAACACCAAGGTGATCCTGCCCCTGCAGGTCGTGCTTGGGCTGGATGCGCAGACGCGCGCCAACGCCAAGGCGCGGCTCGGTGTTCTGCTCATGCCCGGTGATCCGGTCGAGCAGATCGCCGACCTGTTGGGCGATCTGTCCCTGGTTGGGCTGTCGTTTCCGGCTTTCAGCGATGGCCGCAGCTTTTCGAAAGCCGAAATCCTGCGGCGCCGTTATGGCTTCGCCGGCGCTGTGCGCGCCGTCGGCCAGGTGCTGGTCGACCAGTTGCCGCATATGCTGCGGGTTGGTTTCGACGAATTCGAGGTCTCGCACCCGGTCCTGCTCAAGCGCCTGGAAGAAGGCCGTCTCGACGGGCTGCCGATGTATTATCAGCCGTCGGTCAAATCAGCGAAAGCGGATAAAAAATATTCCTGGCGGCGAACGCCGTCCAGCCATTAACGTTGGGCTTGCTTTTCGGCCGCCTTTAGTTTTTCCAGCATATCGACAAAGTATCGCGGTAGGTCCTGCGATGCCTTATAAGGCGGCAGACTTGTCGCGTAACGTTGCAGCAAGCCGGAACTTGCTTGACGTTTTACCTCCGCAGCCAAGGCTGCATTCTTATTTGCCGTCGCCCGTCGCATTTTCTTTCCCTTCGGAAAGCAGGAATTCAGTATGCCGGCATAGGTTCCAAAGCAGTAGTGTCGCAGGCGAAAAGTCGGGAACTGGGTAAAATTTGCGTAAATATTGATCGAACGGACTGGCCTCTCCTCCGTTTCGCTTGGTCGGACCTAATTCCGCCAAGCCTTGATTTTTGGCCGCCGAACCTCGATATCGGGCGCGAATTTGGAATCGTTCTAGGTGAATGACATGACGAGCGGCGACCCGAGGAATGAGCTGGAAGACGAAATCGCGGCAGCAGGCGGTGAAGCGCCAGCCGAAGAATTGACGTCCGACGGCGATTTTGGCGACTTTGAGGTCTTGACCAAGCTGATGGCGGAGAACGAAGAGCTGAAGGATCGCGCCTTGCGCGTGGCCGCCGAGATGGAGAATTTGCGCCGCCGCACCGCGCGCGACGTTCACGACGCCCGCGCCTACGCCATCGCCAACTTTGCCCGCGACATGCTGTCGGTTTCCGACAATCTGCGCCGCGCAATCGATGCCGTGCCCGCCGAGGCGAAAGAGGGCCACGACGCCGGCCTTAAGAGCCTTCTGGAAGGTGTCGAAATGACCGAACGCTCCATGCAGACCGCCATGGAACGCCACGGCGTGAAGAAACTGAACCCGGAAGGCGAAAAGTTCGACCCGAACTTCCATCAGGCGATGTTCGAGGTGCCGAACCCGGACGTGCCGGCCAATACCGTGCTTCAGGTCGTCCAGCCGGGCTATTCCATTGGTGAGCGTGTATTGCGCCCCGCGATGGTCGGCGTCTCCAAGGGCGGCGCGAAGGTCGCCGCCGACAATGGCAACACGCCGGAGCCGGGCCCTGTCGACTGCGCAGGCGGAGAAGGACGCTTAGGGCCGACAGGCGCAATAGTCCGCCGCTATGGAACTGCTTGTCACCTATCTGGAGATGAAGGCGGCCGTCTCGCTCCCGATAGTCTCGTCACCAGCGCCAACGCTCAGTAGCGAAACTGAGCGTCCCAGTGTCGACGCCTATCTGCAACTGTATCGCGCAATAGGCGGCCCGGTGCAGTGGGACACGCGGTTGAAAATGCCCAAGACCGCACTTGAAGACTGGCTAAAGTCGCCTCGAAGCTTGATCCTCATCCTTCGCAACGCCGGCGAGCCGATCGGCCTTTGCGAATTCGATGGGGTAGGCACACCAGAGATCGAACTTGTCCATTTTGGACTGCTTCCAACCGCTCAAGGCAAGCGGTTCGGCAAGTATTTCCTGTCCATTGCGCTGCAGGAGGCTTGGTCCAGATCGCCAAAGCGGATTTGGCTCCATACCGACACCAACGACCATCCGCATGCGCGCGCAGTGTACGAAAGCGCTGGGTTCCACGCCTATGACCAGCGCCTCGAAAATTTCCCCGATTGAATAGACGCGCCATTAGCCTAGCCCCGGCTTAGTTGTTCAATCCCTATTGCCCTACTGCCGTATTTCCCTATTCCCTTCGTGCATGAACCTGATCACGCTCCTCGACTACGCCGGGGTCGCGGTGTTTGCCGCCACCGGGGCTTTGTCGGCCTCGCGAAAACAGCTCGATATCGTCGGCTTCATCTTTCTGGCCGCGATCACCGGTATCGGCGGCGGCACGCTGCGCGACGTTATCCTGAACATCCCGGTGTTCTGGGTCGGCAACACCGACTATGTGCTGATCTGCACCGCGGCTGCGATCTTCGTCTTCTTCACGGCGCATAAGGTCGCCTCACGCTGGAAATGGCTGCTCTGGCTCGACGCCATTGGTCTGGCTGCATTTGCCGCGATGGGCGCTGCCAAGGGCTTTGCCATCACCGGCTCTCCGGTCGTGGCCATCATCACCGGCATGCTGACAGCCACTTTCGGCGGCATCTTGCGCGACATCGTTGCCGGTGAGCCCTCGGTGCTATTGCGGCCGGAAATCTACATCACGGCGGCTGGCGCCGGCGCTGGCGCCTATGTCTTGGCCGACAGCATGCTCGCCGCGCCCAACGTTTCGGCGACGATTGCCTTCATCGTGGCGTTTGTTGTGCGCGGCGGCGCGCTCTGGTTCGGCTGGACATTCGCGCCCTACAAGAGCCGGCCAGGGCGAAGGCCGGAGGATATTCCGTGAGGGATAGGGAATAGGGAACAGGGAATAGGGAATAGGGAATAAGGGAATAGGGAATAGGGAATAGGGAATAGGGAGGATACTCATTGCAAGCCCATCAAGCCGACGGGCTACAGAACTCTACTCGCTATTCCCTACTCCCTACTACTCAACTCACGCAACCAGCTTCTGGCCTTCTCCGCCATAATAGCTGATGTAGCGCGCGCCGATCTCTTTGACCGGCATGATCATGAACACATCGACCGTGCCGAACTCGCGGTCGATCACGCAGCCGTCGCCCACCTTGGCCCCGACGCGCAGGTATCCCTTGATCAACGGCGGCATGGCCAGCAGCGCCGAGCGCATGCTGACCGCTTCCGCCGGCATCAGATCCATCGCCTGGTAGCGACCCGCATTGGCCCTGATTTCCCAGTCGCCCGAGGCGCGGCAATTGTGGGCGAGGTAGGACAGCGCTTCGGCATGCAGCGCGGGCACCGTGCCATGGAACGAAGCGCAGCCCACCATCACGTCGATGCGGTGCCGGTTGAGATAGGTCCAGATGCCCTGCCACAAAAGCTCGATGGTGCGTTTGGTGCGATAGGCCGGCAAAACGCAGGAACGGCCGAGTTCGACGAAGCGCAAATCCGGGTGCCGCGCAACCAGCTTGCCGAGTTCGAATTCGCCCTCGGAATAAAAGCCGCCGCTGAAGGCAGCCTGATCCTGCCGCAGCAGCCGGTAGGTACCGACGATCTGCCGATGTTCGGATTCGGCCAAGGCATTGTCGACGACGATCAGATGGTCGCAGGCATCGTCGAAACCATCGGCGTCGATGGTCTCGCTCGCCTCGCTTGCAGGCGCGGTCGCGCCGAGTTCTTCGAAAAACACCTTGAACCGCACCTCTTGCGCGGCGCGGATTTCGGCCGCGCTGCGGGCCAGGCGCACTTCAAGGCTGCCGATCCGGCCCAACACGTCGAATGCCGGCTGGCCCGGTAGTTGGGTGAAAAGCGCCGAAGGTGCCGGGCTGGCGCGTCGCTTCTCAGTCTGCATGAGCGATTCTCCCGCGAATGCCCTCTCACCTCACGGATATTAAAAGAGTGCAACACCAATGTGACGCATGTCCATGCCGTAACGGCAGCTTTTCGCTAAAAAGAATGTGAAAGGCCGTTAGCTGGCGGCGTGGTCTTCGACGGCCCTCACCAGCGCGTCCGGATCCATAGGTTTGGAGACGAATCCGGTTGCGCCGCGCGCCAGAACGGTGTGTCGCGTCGCTTCCTGGCCGTCGGCGGTCAGCACCACGATCGGTATCGACTTGATGGATTTTCGCTTCTCGTAGGCGCGGATGGCCCCAATGGCGTCCATGCCATCCATGACCGGCATGTGCAGGTCCATCAGCACGACGTCGAAATGTTTCTTGCCGGCGCCCTTGGTCGCCATATCCACCGCAGTCTTGCCGTCGGCCACACTCGCCACGCGATGGCCGGCCTTGGTCAGGGCCGCGCGGGCAAGCAGCGAGTTGATCGCGTTGTCCTCGGCCAGCAGGATATGCAGCGGCCGCGAGGCGCGTTTGTTCTGCCCGGCGGCCCTGCCGGACGTTTTGGCTCTTGTCTGGCTTGGTTTGATGGGCTCAAGGTCTTGAGCCGACCGCAGGACGCGGATCAATGTCGAGCTGCGGATGGGCCGCGCCAGGAATGTGGCATAGCCGTGCAATTTGTAGTCGGTGAGGTAGGGTCGCTCCGACGGCGAGATCATGATGATCGCACGGCCGACTCCGACACCGCGCTTGCGCAGATGGGCAAGCACGCTGCCGCGGCGGCTCTCCACAGCGGCGTCCACCAGCACTGCCGTGAAGCTGACGCCGAGCGCGCAGGCCTCCTTGGCCGTGGCGGCGATATGGGCGGCGCCGCCGCAAGCCTCGATCGTCTGGCGAACGACGCCGGCTTCGGCCGTATTCGGCGACAGGATCAGGTAGGAGCGGCCGGCCAGGTCCTGTTGCGCGTGGTCCGCCACTTCCACGGCCTCGATCGCAGGCACGGTGAACGAAAACGCCGAGCCGCCTTCGGGCAACGCTTCGACGGTGATGTCGCCGCCCATCGACTGGACGAGTTTGCGCGATATGGCGAGCCCAAGGCCCACCCCGCCATGGGTGCGCGTCGAGGTGCTGTCCGCCTGTTCGAACTCTTCGAAAATACGATCCCTGTCCGTTTCCGATATGCCCTCGCCGGTATCGGTCACCGCGAATCGCACCATCGGCGGTTCCTGGCGCAGCAACGACACCGACACCGCGACACCGCCTGCATCGGTGAATTTGATGGCATTGCCGATCAGGTTGAGCAGAACCTGGCGCACCCGTCCTGGGTCCGCGGAGATCAGCCGCGGCATGTCGGGCGCAACATAGCAGGCAAGCCCGATGCCTTTTTCATAGGCTCGCGCCGCAAGCAGCTCGACCACGCCGTCGGCCAGTTCGCGCGGCGACATCGGCTGCGGCTCCGGCTCGAACCGGCCGGCCTCGATCTTCGAATAGTCGAGCAGATCCTCGATCAGGGCGAGCAGCGAGCTGGCCGACGTCTTCACGGCCGAGACGTAAGTCTGCTGCTCGGGCGAAAGCCTGGTGTCGCCAAGCAGTTTTGCCATGCCCATGATGCCGTTCATCGGCGTGCGGATCTCGTGGCTGACGGTGGCGAGGAAGCGGGATTTGGCCTGGCTCGCATGTTCGGCCCGTTCGCGCGCCCGCAGCATGGCGCTTTCAGCGCGCTTGCGGCTGGTGATGTCGCGCGCGATCGCGCGATGCGAGGCCATGTGGCTTTCCTTGTCGCGCACCGACAGCTCGATCCACGAAAACCAGCGCGGTCCGCTGGGGGTCTGGATTTCGACGTCTGTCGAACTGAGATAATCGCCGCCGGCGAAGGCTGCGTCCGGCACGACGCCGATATTGATGCCGAGCTCGTCCAGCGTCTTGCCGACCAGGTCGCGCGGCTCGCGTACCATGACGTCGGCAAACACCTTGTTCGCATAGACCAGTCGCCCGGCGCGGTCGCGATGGATCACCAGATCGCCGAGCGTATCGATCAGGCCGCGGAAGCGCTCCTCGCTTTCCTGCAGTTCCCAGACGCGGTCGGCCAGATGCTCCATCTCGGCGCGGCTGCGCGCCGCCGTTTCGTCGAGCTGCGAGCGTTTGCGCCGGTCGAGCCTTACCGATTGCGCCGTCAGCCCGAAGCTGGCCAGGCCGAGCCCTACCAGTCCCAGAGGAATGAAAGGAGGCGCGCCGGTCAGGTGCGCCAGACCGGCGCCCATCAACATCGACACGGGGCCGACATACCGCAACAACCGGTGATCGAGCCTGCTGCCCTGTCGCGGCTTGGTGAGTTCCTCGTCGGGGTTGGTCGACGCCCACTCGACGCGACGATCTTGCTCCGCGACGGCTTCCGGCTTTGCAATTGGCGCATTCATACGCAGCCCAATACATGGCCGCGCCTTAGGGAAGATTTTGGCCGATCCTTCGAATTTTATGCAAACGGCAAATTCCGCTCGTACATCTGCTTTTCAGACGTCGCGAAACGCCGCCTGGTGCAACGCGAAGTTGAAAGTGTCGAAATCAATCCTGATATGACGGTCTACCCTTCCGTGAGGTCCACGTCGGGAAAACGACAATGCTCATCGACTTCATTCTCGCCTGTGCGCACCACGTTGCCATTTTTCTCCTGGCGGCAGCTCTTGCGGTTGAATTCGTGCTGCTCAGAGGCGAGGTTGGTCACGCAACTCTGCCAAAACTCAGCCGCGCCGACATGATCTATGGCGCGAGCGCCGGCGCGGTCATCCTGATCGGCATCGGGCGGGTGCTGTTCGGCCTGAAAGGCTGGGAGTTCTACGTCTACAACTGGGCCTTTTGGGCCAAGATGGCGGCCATTCTGGCCGTCGGCATGCTCTCCGGCTACCCGACGGCCCGCATCGCGGCGTGGCGCAGACAGGCGGCAGGCGCATCCGACTTTGTCGCGTCGGCTGAAGAGGTTGCCCGTGCGCACCGGCTGGTCGTCGCCCAATGCTGGGTCTTTTTCCTGATACCGATATTCGCCGCCGCGATGGCGCGCGGCATCGGCTACTGAGCGGCCTCATCGGACAATGGCGTCAGCTCGACCAGCGGCGCCGGCACCGACGTCGTCTTCTCCTCGGCCTTGCAGAGATCGGCGATCACACAGCGCGGGCATTCGGGCTTGCGCGCCTTGCAGACATAGCGTCCGTGCAGGATCAGCCAATGGTGGGCGTGGCGCATATATTCCGGCGGGATGATGCGGACCAGCCCAGCTTCCACCTGTTCCGGCGTCGCGCCAGGCGCCAGGTGCAGCCGGTTGCCGATGCGGAAAATATGCGTGTCCACCGCCATGGTCGGCTGGCCGAAGGCCATGTTGAGCACGACATTGGCGGTCTTTCGCCCCACGCCGGGCAGTTTCGTCAGCTCGTCCCGGTCGTCCGGCACCGCGCCGCCGTGATCGCGGAGCAGCGCCTGCGGACAGCGCGATCACGTTCTTCGCCTTGTTGCGCCACAGGCCGATGGTGCGGATGTACTCGCTCACTTTCTCCTCGCCCAGCGCCAGCATCTTTTCCGGCGTATCGGCGATCTTGAACAGCGGCCGCGTCGCCTTGTTCACCCCGGCATCGGTCGCCTGCGCCGACAGCACGACCGCCACCAGCAGCGTGAAGGCGTTGACGTGCTCGAGTTCGCCCTTCGGCTCCGGCCGCTGCACCGCGAAGCGCCTGAAAATCTCGCGCACTTCGGCCGGCGTGTAGCGGTCATGCGGCCGCATCGGCCGTGGCCGCCCCTTGACGCTCGATCCGTCGCGCCGACCCGCTGGAAGTTTTTGTGATTTGGCCATTGCCCCTCTATAATGCCCGCCATGGGCGAGACAACGTCAACTCCTGCCGACCAGCCGTTCTTCAAGGCCTTGTTGCGGCCCCATCGCTCGCTCGGCCGCACCGGTTTCCTGATCCTGATGGCGGCGCTGCTGTTCGGCTGGCTGGTCACCGGCATCTTCTTCCTCGCCCACGGGCGCCTGGCCGGTTTTCGGTTTCTTCGGCCTGGATGTGCTGCTGGTTTACCTTGCTTTCCGCGCCAACTACCGCGCCGCCCGCGCGCGCGAGGAAGTTTCGGTGTCCCGCACCGCGCTGGACGTTCGAAAATATGCGCCGTCCGGCCGCCTCACCGCGCATCGGTTCAATCCGTTCTGGACGCGATTCTCGGTGGCCCGGCACGAGATGATCGGCATCACCGCGATGGCGGTCGAGGGCCAGGGCAAATCGGTGCCGATCGGCGCCTTCCTCAATCCGGATGATCGCGAAAGCTTCGCCAAGGCGTTTTCCTCGGCGCTGGCCACCGCCAAGAGGGCCTGAAACACTTGTCAAGAATCGGGTGGAGGCAGCCTCCTCTAAGGCCCATATTGGCGGCATAGGAGATTGTCATGAACGCTCAGACCGCCATCCTCCAGAAGGACATCACGCCGCAAGGCGGCGACTACGACATCGTTCGCCGGGTGATCGAGAAGATCAGCCTGGACTATCGCGACCAGCCGTCGCTCGAAACGCTGGCCGAAGAAGTTGGCGACACGCCGACCGGCCTGCAAAAGCTGTTCACGCGTTGGGCCGGGCTGTCGCCGAAGGCATTTTTGCAGGCAGTCACGCTCGACCATGCCCGCAAGCTTCTCGATGCCGGTATGCCGCTGCTGGAGACGTCTTTTGAAGTCGGCATGTCCGGCCCCGGCCGTCTGCACGACCTATTCGTCACGCATGAGGCGATGTCGCCCGGCGACTACAAGACGCGCGGCGAGGGGCTGACGATCCGCTACGGCTATCATCTGTCGCCCTTCGGCATCGCGCTGATCATGGTCACCGACCGTGGCTTGGCCGGCCTGTCGTTCAACGATCCGGGCGAGGAGCGCATGGCTTTCGCCGATATGTCCGGCCGCTGGCCGAACGCCACCTATGTCGAGGATCTGTCGGCGACGGCGCCTTATGCCGCCCGCATCTTCGATCCGGCCAAATGGCGCTCCGAACAGCCGCTGCGCGTCGTCATGATCGGCACCGACTTCCAGGTGCGGGTGTGGGAGGCGCTGCTGCGCATCCCCATGGGCAAGGCGCGCACCTACAGCTCGATCGCCTGTGAGATCGGCTCGCCGTCGGCCAGCCGGGCGGTCGGGGCCGCGGTCGGCGCCAATCCGCTCTCTTTCGTCGTGCCTTGTCACCGTGCGCTCGGCAAATCGGGCGCGCTGACCGGCTATCACTGGGGCCTGACGCGCAAACGCGCCATTCTGGGCTGGGAAGCCGGGCAAACCAGCCCTCTCGCAAGGGCTTGAGCCACCGCGGCGCTGGCGGAATCGTTTCCGCCAAGCTAGCGTGCGCCTTCGTTCAGGAGGCGCATTTTGATTACAGTCATTGGTTCCATCAATCTCGATCTGATCGGCAATGTCGAGCGCCTGCCGCGGCCCGGCGAAACCGTGTCCGGCAGCGCTTTCAAGACAGCGCCCGGCGGCAAGGGCGCCAACCAGGCACTGGCGGCGGCGCGCGCCGGCGCGCCGGTGCGTGTGATCGGCTCGGTCGGCAAGGACAGCTTTGCCGGTGAGGCGCTGGCCTTGCTGAAGAGTGGCGGCGTCGATCTGACTTGCGTGCATGAATCGCATGCCTCCACCGGCACCGCGCTGATCATGGTCGAGAAAGCCGGCGAAAACATCATCGCCGTCATTCCTGGGGCCAATGCGGCGGTCCAGCCGGGTGATTTTGCCCGCATCGATTTTGCCAAGGGGCATGTGATGCTGCTCCAGCACGAAATCCCGATCGCCACGGTCGATGCGGCGCTCGACACGGCACGCGCGGCAGGCGCCATCTCGGTGCTGAACACCGCGCCGGCCCGCGACGATGCGGCGCCGCTGTTGGCCAAGGCCGACTATGTGATCGCCAACGAAACCGAGTTCGATCTCTACTCCAAGCCGCTGAAGCTAACCGGCGATCGCCAAAAGCGCATGCAGGATTTTGCCCGCCAGACCGGCCGCACCATCGTCGTCACGCTCGGCGGCGAAGGCGTCGTCGCCGCCAGCCCTGAAGGCATCGTTTCGGTGGAGGCGATGAAGATCACGCCCGTCGATACGGTTGGCGCCGGCGATACGTTTTGCGGCTATTTTGGCGCGGCACTGCTGGCCGGCTTGCCGCTGGAGGCTGCCTTGAAGCGCGCCTCGGTCGCCGCTTCGCTGGCCTGCCTGAAACCCGGGGCGCAGCCGGCGATCCCGCTGGCCAAGGAGGTTGATGAGGCTTTGGCTGGAACAGCGTGAGACGGCTTACAGCCGTCCCAGCCGCTCCGTCAGCAGGGCAAAAAACCCGTCAGCGTCGATTTCGCGCATCACCATCGCGTTCTTCGGCCGTTTGGTGACGCCCCACCAGTCGAACACGGTCATGCCCATGGTGAGCTCCGACGCCATCTCGACTGAGACGTTGCACTGCCGGCCTCTGAAGAGGTCAGGCTTCAACAGGTAGGCGATCACGCACGGATCGTGCAGCGGGCCGCCGTCGGTGCCGTATTTCTGCTCGTCGAAACGCTCGAAATACTCAAGCAGGTCGACAACCGCCTTGCTGACCTTGGTGCCGAGCGCGCGGATGGCCTGGATGCGTTTGCGCGGTGGTCAGCGCCTTGTGCGTGACGTCGAGCGGCATGATCACGGTCGGGATGCCGGCCTTGAGCACGACGTCGGCCGCCTGCGGATCGACGTAGATGTTGAACTCGGCGGTCGGCGTGACATTGCCGCCTTCGAAAAAGCCGCCGCCCATCAGCACCAGTTCCTTGATGCGCGGCGCGATCTTCGGCTCACGGATCAGCGCCAGCGCGACGTTGGTCAGCGGTCCCAGCGCACAAAGCGTGACGGTGCCTTTCTCCTCGCGCATCAGCGTGTCGATGATGAAATCGACCGCATGGCCCTTCTGGAGCTGCATTTTCGGCTCCGGCAGGTCCGGGCCGTTCAAGCCCGTCTTGCCGTGCACTTCCTCGGCGGTCACCAATTGCCGCACCAGCGGTCGGATCGCGCCGGCGTAGACCTTCGTCTGCGCACGGTCCGCAAGCTCGCAGATTTTGCGCGCATTGAGCTGCGTCAGCTTGAGCGGAACATTGCCGGCAACCGCCGTAATGCCAAGCACCTCCAGTTCGGGGCTGCCGAATGCCAGCAGTATGGCCAGGGCATCGTCCTGCCCCGGGTCGGTGTCGATGATAATTTTCTGCGGCATTTCAATTCCTTACTGGGACTCTGAACGCTTACTGGAATCGCCTTGAATTCGGCGGCGGGCCGGACCATATCAATGGTCGAGGGAAAAATGCCATCCGGGTTTTTCCCCAATATGTCGCTCGGACGAGGACAAGGTAACATGAGCAGAATGACGCCATTTTCGAGCCCTCTGCTGCTTGGCTTTGACGCCATGGAAAAGACGCTCGAAAGGCTCGCCAAGACCGGCGACAGCTATCCGCCCTATAATATCGAGCGTATCCGCGCCACCGACGGTCAGGCCGAGCGCCTGCGCATCACACTCGCCGTTGCCGGCTTCAAGGAGCAGGATCTGGAGATTACGACCGAAGAGAACCAGCTCGTCGTGCGTGGCCGCCAGGAAGACGAGGCCGAGCGGGAATTCCTGCATCGCGGCATCGCCGCGCGGCAGTTCCAGCGTGTTTTCGTGCTCGCCGATGGCATGCTGGTGAAAGCAGCTGAACTGAAAAACGGACTTTTGTCGATCGACCTCGAACGTCCGGAGCCGGCAAGGCTCGTACGGAAAATAAACATTTCGGTGAAAGACTGAGGTCGGTTCACCGGAACAGCAAGCTCTCGTGCGGGTTGTTCTCCTGGAAGGCCCGCCAGAAGGAGGCCAATATGACCAGTAACCAAGTCAATATCACTGTCACACAGGACCAGCTCGCCCATATCGGCGAGGGTGTCGTTGCCTATCTGCGCGAAATGCAGAGCGACGAGCTGAAGGGCAAGTTTCCGGGTCTACCGGAAATCGCGCCCGGCACGCGTCTGTGGGCTCTGTTTGCCGCCAATGGCCAGCCAATCCTTTTGTCGGATGCGCGCGAACGCGCTCTGGCTGGCGCTTTTGAGAACGACCTGACTCCGGTCGCTATCCACTAAGTGGATAAGCCGCGCCGCTCAGGCGGCGTGCGAGGTCGGCGCGGTGGAAAGCAGGGCGTGGATGGCTGGCGCATCCCGCGTCCCGCGGATTTTCCTGACCGTATCGGGATCGCGCAAAACCCGCGCGATCCGCGACAAAGCCTTCAGATGATCGGCGCCGGCGCCTTCCGGCGCCAAAAGCAGAAACAGCAAGTCGACCGGCTGATCATCCAAAGCCTCGAAATCGACGGGCGTTTCCAGCCGGGCGAAAATGCCGGTGATGCGCTTTCACGCCGGCAAGCTTCCCATGCGGAATGGCGATGCCGTTGCCGACACCGGTTGAGCCGAGCCGCTCCCGCTGCAAGATCGTGTCAAAGACTTCCCGCTCGGGTATGCCCGTGATCGATGCGGCCTTCTCGGCCAGCAATTGCAGGAGCTGCTTTTTCGAATTGGCCTTCAGCACCGGCATAACCGCCGACGCTTCGATCAAATCGCTCAAGTCCATGATTATTTCCTTTGTTGGAGCCGACGGCGTCATCCGCGCCTGGCGGGACGTGGCGCTGTTCAGCTCTGCGCCGACCTTGCCGTGGAGGGGTCTATCCAGCCGATATTGCCGTCCGGCCTGCGGTAGACGATGTTGACGCTGTCGTTGCCGGCGTTGCGGAACACAAATACCGGGCTGTCCTTGGTATCCAGTTCGACGACGGCCGACGCGACCGACATCGTCTTCAATGCCATGGTTGATTCGGCAACGATGGCGGGTGCGAAATCCTCGGGAACTTCGTCTTCTTCATCGCTGACGGCCGACACCACCGTGTAGGCGATGCTGGTCGCATCGCCATTGCCGGAGCCCGTGCCGTGCGACTTCAGCCTGCGCTTGTAGCGGCGCATGCGCTTTTCGAAATGGTCGGCCGCTTCCTCGAAGGCAGCGACCGGCTCCTGGCCGCCGCCGCTGGCCTGGAGCGCCAGCCCGCTGTCGAGGTGCACCATGCAGTCCGCACTGAAGCGGCTGCCGGTTTTCAGCACGGTCACATGACCCGAATAGCCCCCGTCGAAATATTTGCTGACCGCTTCGCCTATCCGAGAGGTGATGCGTGTTCTGAACGCATCGCCGATTTCCATGTGCTTACCCGATATGCGCAGGGTCATCGGAAACTGACCTTCCTTTTTCGAATTTCAGCCCTTCCGGACTTTATACCGGCTACCACAGGGTACAAGGCTTCAGGCGTCTAAAGCGCCGTTTTCAGTCTCGAACTTTTGGGTTGAACACAGTCCGCCCTTCAGCGGTACATCTCCGTGGATCATGTCCACGCTTCATGCGGGCGGGCTTCTAGACAGTTGCCCTCTGCTTGTCAATCGGGACCAATATTCCGCTACGGATATCCGGTTTTCAGCGTCCCACGGCTGCCACGGCCTGCTTTTCGCGCCGCCTTTGCACGGAAGAGGGGATATTCATCACATCGCGGTATTTCGCCACTGTGCGGCGGGCGATATCAACGCCGCCCTGCTTCAATATGTCGACGACAGCGTCGTCCGAGAGCACGTCATCAGGCTTTTCGCCGTCCACAAGTTCGCGGATGCGGTCGCGCACGGCTTCAGAGGAATGCGCCTCGCCGCCCTCCGCCGAGGCGATCGCCGCTGTGAAGAAATAGCGCAGTTCGAACACGCCGCGCGGCGTGTGCATGAATTTGTTGGAGGTGACGCGGCTGACGGTCGATTCGTGCATGCCGATCGCATCAGCCACGGTTTTCAGGTTCAAAGGCCGCAAATGGCGCACGCCATAGGCCATGAACCCGTCCTGCTGGCGCACGATCTCGATCGCCACCTTCAGGATGGTCTTGGCGCGCTGGTCGAGGCTTCTGGTCAGCCAGTTTGCGTTTTGCATGCATTCGGCGAGAAATTCGCGCTCCGTTGGCTGCTTCGTTTTCGCCAGCACCTGCGTGTAGTAGATATTGTCGACCAGGACGCGCGGCAGCGTGTCGCTATTTAGCTCGACGATCCAGCTTCCATCGCTGGCGGCGCGCACCATCACGTCGGGAACCACGGGATCGGCGACGCCCGCCGTGAAGCCGGAGCCCGGGCGCGGATCGAGCATCTTGATCTCGGCCGCCATGTCGAGCAGGTCTTCGTCATCCACGCCGCAAAGCTTGCGCAGCGACGCAAAATCCCGCCGCGCCAGCAGCGGCAGATTGGCGATCAGCATGCGCATCGCCGGATCCAGCCGGTCGCGTGCGGCAAGCTGCAACGACAGGCATTCGGCCAGATCCCGGGCAAAGAGCCCGGTCGGCTCAAAAGTCTGGCATGCGGTCAGAATCTGGTCGACCTCGCGCCGTTTCACACCCAGCCGTTCGGCAATGTCGCCAGTATCGCCGCGGAAATAGCCGGTCTCGTCCAGTTCGTCGGCCAGTTCCGCCGCAATCAGCCGGTCCGCCGGGCTAGCAAAGGTGAACGCGATCTGTTCGGTCACATGCTCGCGCAACGTAACCTTGGCGGACGCAATATCCTCGAAATCGAAGCCGTCGGAGCCCGACTGCGCGCTCGTCGCGCCCTTGCCGGCGGATTTCCAGTTCTCGCCAAGGCTGGGTCCGATTTGCTCGCTCGACCCCGGTTCATCCGGAAAGACGTTTTCCATCGATGTATCGAAACGCTCGGCCATTGCCTCCGCGCTCGGCACGGAATCGGTCTCATACCAGTCGTCGCTGGCGCTGCCATTGGTCTCGGCCGCAGGCTCATCGAACGGTTCGGTCGGACCGCCATCGTCGGAACTGTCGGCGCGCTCGATCAGCGGGTTTCGCTCGATCTCCTGCTCGATAAACTGCTCCAGCTCGGCCTGCGTAAACTGCAGCAGCCGAATCGACTGCATCAGCTGGGGGGTCATCACCAGCGATTGCGATTGCCGCAACTGCAGTTTGGCTGCCAGTGCCATGCTAGGCTTCGTTTCTCCCGATGTCCCGTGATGGCGGCCGATACGACCGCCAGCGAGCCAACAATCTAACACGGTGCTTACAAATTGGCCCGCGTCTTGCTTGTCAACCCGGACCATTAGCAGCGGCTGCTTACCGGCTGGTTAGTGCGGCATCGTTGCGACGCGCTAAATCCTTACCATTTACTTCACAAATTGCGGTTGCTACTTGTCCAGGCAAAGGCTCTGGGTTTGAACAGGCACGTTTCAGCACATTCGGCAGCGACCTCCGCGACCGCGGATGCAAGCCTTCAGTTGGAAGGCGTCTCGCGGCGTTTCGGCGATGTGGTTGCGCTCGACAAGATCTCCCTGTCTGTAACCAGCGGCGAAATCGTCAGCCTTGTCGGCCAGTCAGGCTGCGGCAAGTCGACCTTGCTGCGCGTTATCGCCGGCGTTGATCGCCCGGATGCGGGCCGGATCGTGCTGAATGGCGAAGAGATCGCCGGTCCGCGTGCCTATCGCGAGCCCGAGGAGCGCCGCATCGGCCTGATGTTTCAGGATTATGCGCTGTTTCCGCATCTCAATGTCGTCGACAATATCCTCTTCGGCCTGAAGAAGCTGCCGCGCGGCCAGGCGCTGCTGCGCTGCGAGGCGATCGTCGCAAAACTCGGGATTTCGCATCTGAAGGCCCGCTTCCCGCATATGCTGTCGGGTGGCGAGCAGCAGCGCGTGGCGCTGGCTCGCGCGCTGGCGCCGCAACCCAGCGTCCTGTTGATGGACGAACCCTTCTCAAATCTCGACCGCAAGTTGCGCGACGGCGTTCGCGACGAGACGCTGGCGCTGCTGCGGGAACTCGGCACCACCGTCATCATCGTCACGCATGATCCGGAAGAGGCGCTCTCCGTCGGCGACCGCGTTGTGCTGATGCGTTCCGGCCATATCGTGCAGTCCGGCACCGGCAGCGAGATCTACGATCGCCCGGCCTGCGCCTACGCCGCCGAGTTCTTTTGTAAATTCAACAAGGTGCACGGCGCTTGCCGCAACAGCCACGCCGAGACCCCGCTCGGTAGCTTCCATGCGCCAGGTTATGCCGACGGCGACCAGGCCGTGGTCTATATCCGCCCGCAATGCCTGCGCATCGTCGACGAGGGTTCGGGCGTTGCGGCGAAGGTCGTCTCCTGCGCCCTGATGGGCGAAATCGAACAGATCCTGCTCGCGGTGGAGTCCCTGCCGGAACCCTTGCGGGTTCGCTCTACCGAACGCCGCAACCTTCGCACCGGCGATGAAATCCGTGTGGCGGTCAGGCCTGAAGAAGCGTTTGTCTTCTGAGCGAATTGCCGCTCACTAAATCTTTACTCAGATACTCAGGTAAGTGATCGCAACCGCTTCGCGGTTCGGCTAGACGAGACATTGTTGATCATCAGAGGGGAGAATTATCGTGTTATTGTCAGTTGTTCGCCGTAGCGCCTGTGCGGTCATTGCGATTGCTGCCGGCATGTCCGCCGCCTACGCCGCTGAAGTCAATCTCTACACCACCCGCGAACCGGGCCTCGTTCAACCGCTGCTCGACGCCTTCACCGCCTCGACCGGCACCAAGGTCAACACGGTGTTCCTGAAGGAAGGCATTCCCGAGCGCGTCGCCTCGGAAGGCGACAAATCGCCCGCCGACGTGCTGATGACCGTCGACATCGGAAACCTGGTCGATCTGGTCGACAAGGGCCTGACCCAGCCTGTGCAGTCCGACGTCTTGAACGAGATCGTTCCGGCGCAGTTGCGCGATGCCAATGGAAACTGGTTTGCGCTGTCGCTGCGCGCCCGCGTGCTCTACGCCAAGAAGGATCTCGACCTCGCCGTCTTTCAACTACGAGCAGCTCGCCGATCCGGCCTGGAAGGGCAAGGTCTGCATCCGCTCCGGCCAGCATCCCTACAATGTCGCGCTGGTTGCTTCCTACATCGCCCATCATGGCGAAGCCGACACCGAAAAGTGGCTGACCGGCGTGAAAGACAATCTGGCCCGCAAGGCCGGCGGCGGCGATCGCGACGTCGCGCGCGACATCACGGGCGGCCTGTGCGAGATCGGCATCGCCAATTCCTACTATGTCGGCCTGATGCGCTCGGGCAAGGGCGGCCCGGAGCAGCAGGAATGGGGCAAGGCCATCAAGGTCATCCTGCCGACCTTCAAGGATGGCGGCACGCAGGTGAACGTGTCGGGCGCGGCCATCGCCAAGAACGCGCCCAACAAGGCGGACGCCGTCAAGCTGCTTGAATATCTCGTTTCGGACGAGGCGCAGAAGATCTACGCCGAGGCCAACTACGAGCATCCGGTCAATGCCAACGCCGCCGTCGATCCCCTGATCGCCGAGCTTGGCACGCTGAAGCCGGACAGCGTCGAGTTGACGAAGGTCGCGTCTTTCCGCAAGACGGCGAGCGAACTGGCCGAAAAGGTCGGCTTCGACAACTGATCTCCAACGGCGCGGCGCTCTGCGCCGCGCCTCGAAATTGATGTCCCCAGCAGATCCCGACACTGCAAGGTCCTGGAGCCGCCCCCTGTCCGGCTGGGGGTGGTCTCTTGGCGCGGTCTTGATCGCCGCGCTGGTCTGCCTGCCGATCGCAGCACTGGTTGTCATCGCCCTGCAAGGCAGCACCGGGCTCTGGCCGCATCTGCTGGCCTATGTGCTGCCGGTCGCCACGCGCGACACGTTGATCCTGCTGCTCGGCGTCGGCGCCATCGTTTCGGTCATCGGCACGGCCACGGCCTGGATCGTCACCGCTTACGATTTTCGCGGCCGCGCTTTGCTCGAATGGGCGCTGCTGCTGCCGCTCGCGGTGCCGACCTATATCGTCGCCTATGCCTATCTCGATATCTTGCACCCGGTGGGTTCGGTGCAGGGCGCGATCCGAGGCCTGTTCGGCTACGCCAGCCCGGCCGAGTTTCGCCTGCCCGAAATCCGCTCTCTGTGGGGCTGCGTGGTGCTGCTCGGCCTGGTGCTTTACCCCTATGTCTACCTGACCACGCGAGCGATTTTTCTCAACCAGGCGGCAAATCTGGTCGAGGTGTCGCGCACATTGGGCAGCCGCCGCCGCTCCGTTTTCTGGCGTGTCGGCCTGCCGCTCGGCCGCCCGGCCATCGCCGTCGGCGTCAGCCTCGCCTTGATGGAAACCCTGAACGACATCGGCGCGTCGGAGTTCTTGGGCGCGCGCACGCTTACCGTTGCGATCTATTCGACCTGGATCAACCGCACCGATCTGCCGGGCGCGGCGCAGATTTCGCTCGCCATGCTGGCGCTGGTCGTCGCGCTGGTGCTGTTCGAGCGCTGGGCGCGCCGCCACCAGCGCTACAACACCGCCGCGCAAAAGCCGCGCGTCATGCAGCCGGAACGGCTGACCGGCGGCCGCGCCATCCTTGCCTTCGCGGTTTGCGCGGCGCCAATCCTGCTCGGTTTTGTCGCTCCCATCACCTATCTCGTGTCGGAAGCCTTCAAGCGTTACCAATTCGCCGGCGTTTCCGCCCGGATCGCCGCCGAGACGATGAATTCCGTCGTCGTCTCGCTGATCACCACGCTGGTCGTGCTGGGCTGTGGCCTGATCGTCGCCTACGCCGCGCGCCTGCGCAACGGCCCCGCGGTCAATCTCGTCGCCCGCGCTTCGACGCTCGGCTACGCTGTTCCCGGCACCGTGCTGGCCATTGGCCTGCTGACGCCGATCGGCCTGTTCGACCAGGCTTTTGCCACGGCCGCCGAAAACCTTTTCGGCATCTCCACCGGCCTGCTGCTGCTCGGCTCGGGTGCTGCGCTGATCTACGCTTACGCAGCCCGCTTCATGGCCATCGCCACCGGCGGCATCGAGGCCGGCTTCAGCCGCATCTCGCCTTCGCTCGACCACGCCGCCCGCATGCTCGGCCACACCTCGACCGGCACGTTCCGCCATGTGCACCTGCCGCTCTCCAAGACTGCGCTGGCCGCGGCCGGGCTGCTGGTGTTCGTCGATTGCATGAAGGAGCTGCCGGCGACGCTGCTCCTGCGCCCGCTCAATTTCGAGACGCTGGCCACGCATCTCTACGGCGAAGCGTCACGCGGCACTTACGAAGAGGCCTCGATCGCGGCACTGATCATCGTGGTGATCGGCATCCTGCCGGTCGCGCTGCTGGCGCGGGTGGGCAAGGAAACGCGGTAGAAGCAATTCCAGGAAAAGTGGAACGCGGTTTTCCGTCGGAATTGCGACAAAACAAGAGCTAGAGACGTTCTGCTATTCTGAAGAAAAGCGGAGAGGCTCTAGAGGCTAAACGCCTCACCCAGATACAGCCGCCGCACGTCCGGATTGGCGACGATCTCTTCCGGGTTGCCGTGGGTCAGCATTTCGCCGGCATGGATGATGTAGGCGCGGTCGACCAGGCCCAGCGTCTCGCGCACATTGTGGTCGGTGATCAGAACGCCGATGCCGCGCGCCGTCAGGTGCCGCACCAGTTGCTGGATGTCGGTCACCGCGATCGGGTCGATGCCGGCGAAAGGCTCGTCCAGCAGCATGTAGTTCGGCCGCGTCGCCAAGGCGCGCGCGATCTCGAGCCGTCGCCGCTCGCCGCCCGACAGCGAAATCGACGGCGCCTTGCGCAGATGCGTGATGTGGAATTCTTCCAGCAGGGCGTCGAGGCTGCGCTCGCGCTCCTTGCGGCTCTTTTCGATCACTTCGAGCACGGCGCGGATGTTCTGCTCGACGGTGAGCCCGCGGAAGATCGAGGCTTCCTGGGGAAGGTAGCCGACGCCCAGCCGCGCGCGGCGATACATCGGCATATGCGTGACGTCAAAGCCGTCGATGAGGATACGGCCCTGGTCGACCGGCACGAGCCCGGTCACCATGTAGAAGCAGGTCGTCTTGCCGGCGCCGTTGGGGCCCAGCAGACCGACGGCTTCGCCGGCGCGCAAGCCGAACGAAACGCCGCTCACCACCTGGCGGCCCTTATAGCTCTTGGTGAGGTCGCGCGCCATCAGCGTGCCCTTCACCGCTTCGGCGAAGGTATCGGGCGCGATAGCCACTTGCTTACGGCGCATGGTCCGCGTCAAAAACGTCGAATTATCCGCCATGCCTTACTGACTTGTCTGCGAGCCTGGCGTCAGCAAGGTCTTGATACGTCCGCCGCAAGCCTCGAACTTGGCTTCGCCGGTTCTCATCTGCACCGTGAGCTTGCAGCCCATCAGGACGTTCGGTCCTTCGGACAGAACCACCTTTTCGCCGGAAAGCGTCAGCACTTCCGTTTTCATGTCGAAGGTGCCGCGATCGCCGGTCGCGACCTGCGCTTCCGATTTCAGGTAAACCTTGCCGTCGACTTCCAGCCGCTCGATGTTGGACGAGGTGGATGGCGTCTTCGAGTCCCCCTGCTTGACATAGAAGACCGTCATCTTGGCGGCTTTCATCATCGTCGCGCCCTGCACGACGCTGACATTGCCGGCGAACACCGCTTTGGCTTCCTGTTCGTTCACGTCGAGCCGGTCGCTCTCGATCTGGATCGGCTGGTCGCCGGAAAGCTTGAGCCCGAGCCGCTGGGTCGACGATTGCTGCGCCATAGCCGGCGCGGCCACGATCAGAACGATACCTGCAAGGGCTGAAGCCAGTTTCGCTCCCGTTACGCGAACGCCCATCTCAACCCCCGTTACTCGATCTGATCTTTTGCAGCTGTTCTGCACTGATATGCATCTTGACGCGGTTCTCAAACACCAGAACCTTACCTTTTTCGAAAACTTTCATCGAGTCGGCCTGCACGCGCGTGCCGTTGATCACGATCTCGACCGGGTCAGCGGTCTCGAGATTGCCTTTGCTGATATCGAGAAAGGCCGATGTCAACTGCGCCGTCATCCCGTCGGTCGTCTTGACCGTCAGCGGCGAGGTCACCTTCAGCGTGTTGGCCAGCCGGTCATAGGTTCCGGTCTTGGCGTCGACCGACACCCAGTCCTGCACATTCATCGGCAGCTTGGCAGAAATATCTTCCAGCTCGATGACGTCTTGCGATTTGAGATCCTGGATCGCCCGGATGGCGTTCATCGTATAGGGACGATTGTCCTTGGTGACGCCTTCGAGTTTCGGATTGGCCATCACCAGCTTGCCGTTGGCGTAGGCGGTGTCGTCGGTCGCGACATTCACCTTGGCAGGCGTCAGCGCATAGGATGCGGCGGCGAAAGCGCCTGCCATCAGGACGGCGGCCGTCGGCACGATCACCTTGAGCGCGCGCACGCGGCGCGAATGTTTCAAGGCGGTGGCAAACGCTTCCTTGCGGAAGGCGTCGCGTCCGCTCTTTTTTGCCGCCGCAGGACGCCCAGGCGTCTGCTCGGAAACCGATCCGGCCAGCATCAAGAATTACCTCTTGCCCATCTCTCGCCTTGCGCGGCCCCCGCGATAGGCTCGCCACAAAGCTGCATTAAGGTCCCTGAGCGCATTCGACGCGACATGGCAGCTATCGTCAAAACACTTTCCCTGCCGTGCTCGGATGACCGCTGCCCGTCGGCAAACGCCAGCTTAATACACGAATTTGCTCTCGATCACGATATATTTCCATCCAATATGGTAATTTTAGGTCCGTTGTGCAATGCAGCAAAGGCCATTTGATGTCGGCTGCGCGCTTTTGGCATCGGCAAAACAGATAGTCAGAGCACGAGCGGTGCTCTAGAAAGCCGTGATCGCGCAGCGCCGAGCCAGCGATGGCATCGAGGTGAACAATGGCATTGAGAGCTGACGAAATGATCGACCGCCGCCAGCTGCGGCGCAAGGTCACGTTCTGGCGTTTGGTCGCCTTTCTGATCGCCGCCGTCGCCATCGTCGTCGGCGCCGTCTGGATGTACGACGAGGAATTCGCCTCTCGCTCGCAGGATCATATCGCCAAGATCAAGATCGAAGGCACGATCACCGAGGACGAGGATCTGCTGGAGCGGCTGGCCGACATCCGGCAGGCGCCGTCGGTCAAGGGCGTGATCCTTTCGATCGATTCGCCCGGCGGCACGACGGCTGGCGGCGAGGCGATCTTCGACGAAGTGCGCCGCTCTGGCTGAAACCAAGCCGGTGGTCGCCCAGGTCGGCACGCTGGCGGCGTCGGCAGGCTACATGATCGCCAGCGCGACCGACCATATCGTGGCGCGCAAATCGTCCATCGTCGGTTCGATCGGCGTTCTGGTGCAGTTTCCCAATGTCAGCGGCCTGATGGACAAGATCGGCGTGACGCTGGACGAGATCAAATCGTCGCCGCTGAAGGCCGAACCGTCGCCGTTCAATCCGACCACCGAGCCGGAGCGCGCGATGATGCGTTCCATGATCATGGACAGCTATGACTGGTTTGTCGGCCTGGTCGACGAGCGCCGCCCGCTGGATCGCCAGCAGGTGCTCGCGCTGGCCGACGGTTCGGTCTTCACCGGCCGCCAGGCGCTCCAGCGCAAGCTGATCGACGAGGTCGGCGGCGAGCTGGAAGCCGTCAAATGGCTGGAGACGCAAGGGCGTCGCCCAAAAACTCGCCATTGTCGAGTGGAAGCCGAAGTCGAGCAGCGCCTCCTATTTTCTGGGTAGCACCGCTGAGCGCATCGCCGGCGTTCTGGGCATTGGAGCGACTCTATGCGGGTCTGCTCGCCGAACTTGGAGCTGATCGCATCTTCCTTGACGGGCTGGTGTCAGTCTGGCAACCTGACATCGCGGCTCGGCCAGCCAAATAAGCAAGCAAAAACATCCGCCTAGGCGTCACCGTCACGAGGGAAATGCGATGATCAAGTCCGAGCTGGTGCAGATTATTGCCAATCGCAACCCGCATCTGTTCCTGCGCGACGTCGAAAACATCGTTAGCGCCATCTTTGACGAGATCACCGACGCGCTGGCCACGGGCAATCGCGTCGAACTGCGCGGCTTCGGCGCCTTTTCGGTGAAGAACCGTCCGGCCCGCACCGGCCGCAATCCGCGCACCGGCGAATCGGTCTCCGTCGACGAGAAGTGGGTGCCCTTCTTCAAGACCGGCAAGGAACTGCGCGAGCGGCTGAACGACAACAAGGCCGCTTGATCGAACGAGAAACTCGGCCATGCTTAACCGGTTCCTGATCGTCGTCATCGTCATCCCGATCGCTGTCGTGCTGATCGCGCTGGCCGTCGCCAATCGCGGCTTGACCGCTTTTACGCTGGACCCTTTCAATCCCGGTAACCCGGCGCTTACGATCAATGTCCCGCTGTTCTGTCCTGCTCTTTTCTGTGCTTGGCGCTGGGCATGATCCTCGGCAGCCTCGCCACCTGGTTCAAGCAGGGGCGCTACCGCAGGATCGCCCGCCAGCGGAGCATCGAGGCCGATGCGGCTCGGGCAAGTGCTGCGCGCGCGGCCAAGACGCCACCGGCCTCTGCCTCCGGCGCGCCGGCGCTACCGCGCCCATAGCCCAACGTCTGGATTGCCATCATGCTGAATCTTTCCGCTGCCGACGTTGACGGCGCCCTGACGTTCGCCGGTCTGGTCGAGACCTTGCGCGACGCGTTCAGGGCAGGCGCGGTGCAGCCCGTGCGGCATCACCACACGATCGAACGGCCGGACGGCGCGGCTTCGACACTGCTTCTGATGCCGGCGTGGACCGATTTCAACGCAGCGGGCACCTCCGCCGGCGGCTTTGTCGGCGTCAAGGTGGTCACCGTGTCGCCCGACAACAATGCGCTCGGCAAGCCGGCCGTCATGGGGCTCTATCTGCTGCTCGACGGCGCACCGGCGAACCGCGCGCCCTGATCGACGGCCAGCGCCTGACCCAATGGCGCACCGCCTGCGCCTCGGCGCTCGCCGCCAGCTATCTCGCGCGCGACGATGCTTCGAAGCTGCTGATCATCGGGGCAGGGGCGCTTTGCCCGTTCCTCGCCAAGGCGCATTCGGCGGTTCGTCCGATCCGCGATATCCGTATCTGGAACCGCACGCAGGAAAATGCCGAGAAGGCCGCCGCCGCGCTGCGCCAGGATGGTCTCAACGCAACGGCGGCGAGCGACCTCGATGCGGCGCTTGGCGAGGCCGACATCGTCTCCTCGGCGACCATCTCGACCCAGCCGCTGGTCAAGGGGGCGTTGCTGAAACCGGGCGTGCATGTCGATCTGGTCGGCGGCTTTACGCCGACCATGCGCGAGGCCGACGACGAAGCGATCCGCCGCGCCCGCGTCTATGTCGACACCCGCGCCGGCGCGACCAAGGAAGCCGGCGACATCGTTCAGCCGCTGGCCTCCGGCATCCTGAGCGCCGATGCCATCGTCGCCGATCTGCACGAACTGGCGCGCGGCCAGAAGTCGGGCCGCGGCGGCGCGGACGAGATCACCCTGTTCAAATCGGTCGGCGCCGCGCTCGAAGATCTTGCCGCCGCGCACCGCCGTTTACGCCAAAGTGAGCGGCTGACGCGCGCTCCGCTTGTTGCCTGCCCGCACCCGCTATGGCAGAAGCGGCGCGATTTTGGAGCCGCAACCGTTGAAACCTTCGCGCGACAAGCGCCCCTTCCGCCGCGACGAGCGCCGGCCTGTCCCGCAGGACGCGCGGAGACCCGTGCCGGCTCCCGCTGCGGAGACCGCGCCAAGATCCGAGCCACGGCCCCGGCCGACCGGCCCGCTGCCAGCCGAGCGCCTGCCGCTCATCCTCGAAGTGCTGCCCAATGCGGACTACGCGTTGATCGACAGCGGCGCCGGCCGCAAGCTGGAGCAATATGGGCCGTATCGCATCGTTCGCCCCGAGGGACAGGCGATCTGGCAACCGTCGCTGTCGCGAGCGCGAATGGCAAAATGCCGACGCCATCTTCACCGGCGACACCGACGAGGAAGGCATGGGCCGCTGGCGCTTCCCGAAAGCCGCGCTCGGCGAAACCTGGCCGATGAAGCATCAGGGCATCGATTATCTCGGCCGCTTCACCTCGTTTCGCCATGTCGGCGTCTTCCCGGAGCAGGCCTCCCACTGGGACCACATGGCAAACCTGATCGAAGCGGCCAAACGGCCGGTGAAGGTGCTGAACCTGTTCGGCTATACCGGGCTGGCCTCGCTTGTCGCCGCCCGCGCCGGCGCCGAGGTTACCCATGTCGACGCCTCGAAGAAGGCGATCGGCTGGGCGCGTGAGAACCAGGAGATGGCGCGCCTGGGCGACAAGCCGATCCGCTGGATCTGCGAGGACGCGATGAAGTTCGTCGAGCGCGAGGAACGCCGCGGCAGCCGCTACGACATCATCCTGCTCGATCCGCCCGCCTATGGCCGCGGGCCGAAAGGCGAGGTCTGGCAGCTTGTTCGACAATCTGCCGGCCATGGTCGAAACCTGCCGTGCCATCCTGACGCCGAAGCCACTCGCGGTCGTGCTCACCGCCTATTCGATCCGCGCCTCCTTCTTCGCCATTCACGCTTTGATGCGCGATGCCTTTGCCGGCATGGGCGGTGTTGTCGAATCCGGCGAGCTGGTCATCCGCGAACAGGCGGCCGGCCGCGCTCTGTCCACCTCGCTCTTTTCGCGCTGGGTGGCCAGATGAGCGAGCGGCATGCCGGCGCGCCCGGCCAGGTGAAAGAGGTCACCAGCCTCGCCAATCCGCTGGTGAAGGACATCAAGGCGCTGGCGCTCAAGAAATTCCGCGACCAGCAAAACGCCTTCATGGCCGAGGGGCTGAAGCTGGTCATCGATGCGCTGGAGCTCGGCTGGTCGATCAGGACGCTGGTTTTCGCCAAATCGGCGCGTTCCAATCCTGCGGTCGAGAAGGTCGCGGCGCGCACGGTCGCTGCCGGCGGGCTGGTGCTGGAGGTCAGCGAAAAGGTGCTCGGCGCCATCACCCGCCGCGACAATCCACAGATGGTGGTCGGGGTGTTCCGTCAGCGCTACCTGACATTGAAGGATATTCGCGCGCAAAACGCCGATGTCTGGGTGGCGCTCGACCGCGTGCGCGACCCGGGCAATCTGGGCACCGTCATCCGCACCGTCGATGCGGTCGGCGCCAAGGGCGTGATCCTGGTCGGCGACACGACCGATCCCGTTCTCGCTGGAAACCGTGCGGGCGACGATGGGCTCGATCTTCTCCGTTCCGGTAGCCAAGGCGACGACGGAGGCATTCCTCGCCTGGCGAAAATCCTTCTCGGGCCAGGTCGTCGGAACGCATCTCAAGGGCGCGGTCGACTATCGCACGATCCCCTATGGCGAGCGCCCCACTTTGCTTCTGATGGGCAACGAACAGCAGGGCCTGCCCGACAATCTGGCCGAGGCTTGCGACAGGCTGGCTCGCATCCCGCAGGCCGGCCGCGCCGACTCGCTCAATCTTGCGGTGGCCACCGGCGTCATGCTGTTCGAGATAAGGCGTTCGGCGCTCCGCCTCACCGACGACGAAACCGCATGAATTTTCGCGCACTTGCTCCTTACGCGGCGCTGGTCGCCGTGGCCGTCGCGCTCGATCAGTGGATCAAGCAACTCGTCGAGGCGACCCTGCCGATGCACGAGCCGATCGAGGTGCTGCCGTTCCTGGCGCTCTACCGCACCTACAACACCGGCGTCGCCTTCTCGATGTTCTCCTGGATCGGCGACACGGGCCTGATCCTCGTCTCGCTGGGGGTGATCGCCTTCGTGCTCTACCTCGCCTCGCGCACGGCGGCTGCCCACTTCCTTGCCCGCATCGGCTTTGCGCTCATCATCGGCGGCGCGATCGGCAACATCATCGACCGCTCCGTCTTCGGTCACGTCATCGATTACGTCCTGTTCCACACGCCGGTGTGGTCATTCGCGGTATTCAACCTCGCCGACGCCTTCATCACGGTCGGCGCCCTCTTCGTCATCGCCGACGAGTTTTTCGGCCTTGGCCGCCGGGCGGAAACCACGCCACACGAATAGCTCTTGCCGCATGCCGGTCGTCGCGAGATTATGGCGGGCGGCTGGACATCGCCTCGTCGAGGCGAAAGAGGCGATCATCGATGGGCTACGGGTTCCGATTTTCGACCGCGCGAGACCTGTTTGACGCCTTTCCGGCGGCAGCTGAAGACATGCGCGCCGTTCCGACCAATCAACCGTCCTTGATCTTCTGCCGTTCGCTGGTCGCCAGCCGCATCCCGGAAGAAGCGATCACCTTCTGCGCCTACATGCTTCCCAGCCGCGTCGCTGTCTGGTGGGGGCACGAATGCCTGGTCCACATGTCGTCCGGCCTGGACGAGCAGGATTTCCGCATGCTCGGCTTCGTCCATGGCTGGGTCAGCGACCCGAGCGAGTATCGCCGCTTCGTGGTGCTGGAGGAAGCGCTGGCGGCCGAGCAGCGCTCGCCGGCGGTGTGGCTTGCACTTGCAGCGGGTTGGAGCGAGACGACCGGCGTCTTGAACGGCGCGCCGCATAGCAACAGCCGCACGGCGCGGGCGGTCAATACAGGCATTCTCGCCGGTCTTGCGCGGGTCGCTCTTGCCGACCGTGGACCTGTGCTGGCGGATTTCGTCGCCATGGGCATGCAGCTTGCCGAGTTCGAGGCGTCGCGGCTGAACTGAGGGCGCCTCGCCTTCAACTTCCGGTAAGTCGTCACTTACATTGACGTTCGACTAAAGTACGAGGCGTTTCGGGCGCGCGCATTGCCTGTGCAGCGGGTACGTTCAATGCCGCAATAGGTGGAGGGCGCCGATGCGAACACAGGTGGCCATCATCGGCTCCGGTCCGTCGGGCTTGCTGCTTGGCCAATTGCTGTCGAAAGCCGGCATCGACAACGTTGTTCTGGATCGCGTCAGCAAGGACCACATTCTCGGCCGCATCCGGGCCGGCGTGCTCGAACAGGGCACGGTGGGTCTCCTCGATCAGGCGGGAGCTGCCGCTCGCATGCATGCCGAGGCGCTTCTCCATGACGGGTTTTCGCTAGCTTTCGATGGGCGGGACCACCGCATCGACCTCAAGAGCCTCACCCATGGCAAGCATGTCACCGTCTATGGCCAGACCGAGATCACGCGCGACCTGATCGATGCGCGCGAGGCGGCTGGCCTCGCCAGCCATCTATGAGGTCGAAGACGTTCGGCCATGCGATTTCGACACGGCAACGCCCTTCGTCACCTACCGCAAGGGTGGGGTCGAGCACCGCATCGACTGCGATTTCATCGCCGGCTGCGACGGTTTCCACGGCGTCAGCCGCAAGGCCGCGCCCGCCGATGCGATCCGAACCTACGAAAAGGTCTATCCTTTCGGCTGGCTGGGGCTTCTGGCCGAGGTGCCGCCGGTCAGTCACGAGCTGATCTACGCCAATCACCCACGTGGCTTCGCCCTGTGTTCGATGCGGTCGATGACGCGCAGCCGCTATTATGTGCAGGTGCCGGCCAGCGAGAATGTTGCAAACTGGAGCGACCAGCGCTTCTGGGACGAACTGCGCAGCCGCCTTCCGGCACATCACGCCGAAGCTGTGATCACCGGTCCGTCCTTCGAAAAATCGATCGCGCCGCTGCGCTCCTTCGTTGCCGAACCGATGCGGTTCGGCCGGCTGTTTCTGGCCGGCGATGCCGCGCATATCGTGCCGCCGACCGGCGCCAAGGGGCTGAACCTCGCCGCCAGCGACGTGCATTACCTCTTCGAGGCGCTGGTCGAACATTATCGCGGAAAGTCCGACGCCGGCCTCGACGCCTATTCCGCCCGAGCCTTGCAGCGGGTGTGGAAAGCCGTCCGGTTTTCCTGGTGGATGACCACCATGCTGCACCGGTTCCCCGACACCAGCGCCTTCGACCAGAAGGTGCAGGAGGCGGAGCTCGACTATCTCACCCATTCACCCGCGGCCGCCACCGTTCTGGCCGAAAATTACGTCGGCTTGCCTTACTGATTCAGAACCGCGGTCATTTGCCCGTCGCACTGTTTCCCGCTAATACGCGCGCGACTTTGACTGCGAGGAATGCATGCACACTGATATTGCCGGCACGCCCGAGGCCCAGGCAGCGTTGCTGTCGCGCGCGCTGCCCTACATGCAGCGCTACGAGAACAAGACGGTTGTCGTGAAATATGGCGGCCACGCCATGGGCGACAGCGAGTTGGGCAAAGCCTTCGCGCGCGACATCGCGCTGTTGAAGCAATCGGGCGTCAACCCGATCGTCGTGCATGGCGGCGGCCCGCAGATCGGCGCGATGCTGACCAAGATGGGTATCGAATCGAAGTTCGAGGGCGGCCTGCGCGTCACCGACCAGAAGACTGTCGAGATCGTCGAGATGGTTCTGGCCGGTTCGATCAACAAGGAGATCGTCGCCCTCATCAACGCCGAGGGCGAATGGGCGATCGGCCTGTGCGGCAAGGACGGCAATATGGTCTTTGCCGAAAAGGCGAAGAAGACCGTCACCGATCCGGATTCCAACATCGAGCGGGTTCTCGACCTCGGCTTTGTCGGCGAGCCGGTCGAGGTCGACCGCACTTTGCTCGATCTGTTGGCCCGTTCGGAGATGATCCCCGTTCTGGCGCCGGTTGCGCCGGGCCGCGACGGCCATACCTACAACATCAATGCCGATACTTTTGCCGGCGCGATTGCCGGCGCACTCAATGCGACGCGGTTGCTGTTCCTGACTGACGTGCCGGGCGTGCTCGACAAGGACAAGAAGCTGATCGAGGAACTCACCGTCAGCCAGGCGAAGAAGCTGATCAAGGACGGCACTATCTCCGGCGGCATGATCCCGAAGGTCGAGACCTGCATCGAGGCCATCGAGCGCGGCGTTGAAGGTGTCGTCATCCTCAACGGCAAGACCTCGCACGCCGTGCTGCTCGAACTCTTCACCGAACATGGCGCCGGCACATTGATCGTGCCGTAACCGGGATCATTGTGGGGACGCGCCGGCTATTCGTTCTCTTCGATGAGCCGCGCGACCTTGGCAGAGTCGAGGTAGGCGCGCACTTCGACGATGGTCTCGCTCGCAAACCGCACGATCCAGCAATAATGATTGTCGAAGCGCATTCCGTTTTTTGCTGTCGCATTGGACGCAAGTTCAACGACTGCCGTATCCCCCGAGATCAAGAGGTTGGTCACGTGAAGCTGCGTTCCGCCGGGCAGCAGCTTGTTCAGTCGGGCGAAGGTCGCCGCTTGGAAAGCCTGTTTTGAGTGATAGCGCCCGGCGAGAGGGTGGGTACCCATGACGGTCCAATCCACATCGTCGGCGACATGCTCGAAGAACGCATCGCCAGCGCCGTGTTCGAGTTTGGCAAACAGTGCTCGAACGGTTGTTTCGTCGATCATTTGAGAACCTGCGCCTCCGCATTCTCACAAAGATGGAAGCGGTAGCAAGCTACCGCTTCAACGAAAACTCAGCCTAAAGCAATTTCCAATCCAGGTGCAAACCGTTCTAGTGCACGCCTTCCAGTGCCGCCGATCGCGGGGCCGCCGCCATCTGATGGCTCCGGATCTCCCGCGCCAGGTGGTCGCCCAGCCGGCAGGCTAGCGCGACGATCGTCGTCGTCGGATTGCATTGGCCCGACGTCGTGAAAACTGACGAGCCGCCGACATAGAGATTGCGCATGCCGTGCACCTTGCAATCGCGATCGACGACACCCTTGGCAGGGTCGTCATGCATGCGCGTCCCGCCCATATGGTGGTGTCCGGCGAGTTCCTGATCGGTCGGATAATCTTCCCCGTTGACGATCCAGTCCGCCAGCTTGGCGCGGCCGAGGTTCTTGGCCACCATTGTTTCGCCGAACAGCCGGATGCCTTCGGTGACGGTGCGGCGCTCGATGTCGCCCTTTTTCCAGTGCAGCTCGATGCGTGGTGTGCCGGCGGCATCGAAATCGCTCGTTGAAAGCATCACGCGATTGCTTTCCACCGGCGACTGTTCCCAGCCAACATAGAGCTGCGCCGCGCAATGCAGTCGCTGGCCGAGCGACTCGGAGACCCACTCCGCAGTGTCGGGCGCCACGCAAGCCAGATCGGCCACCAGGCCCTTCATGCCCTGATACGGCATCTTGATCAGCCTGATGCCGAAATTCAGGATCTTGCGATGTTCCATGGCCGCCAGCGTCGGCGAGAAGAACGCCTCGCCGCTCTCGTCCGTCGGGAATTCGTCCTGGTCGGCCAGAATCGCATTGCCGCCTTCGAACTGCGGGTGCTCCATCCAGTAGCGGCCGAGCGCCTGCGCTTGGGGCACAACGGCTCCGTGCGTCAGCTCGTTCGACCACAGGAGCAGTCGTGAATTTTCAAGCCCGCCCGTGCAGGGCACATAATAATCCGTCGAATAGGTGCCCTGGTCGGCGCCGTCGGCCCACAGATTGAGGCTGGTCACGGCCGTGCCGTTGCCGTTGAGCGAGCGCACAGAAGTATTGAGCACCAGCGCGATCCGGTCGCTGTCTTCGATCTCGCTGCGGAACCGCTCCGCGAACCGGACGGCCGGGCTTTTGATCAACTGAACCCAACGAATATCGTCCGAAATCGGCATGTCATTGCTCGAACTGTTTCAGGTCGAGGATGTAGTGCACCTCGTCGAGAAAGGGGTCGATGTCGATGCGCCGGATCGGCCACCCGCTGTCGGGAACCCAGGATTTGGCCTGGAAGTCGATGTCGTCCATGATCCGGCACCAGCCGGCCCAATGGTTCGACGAGCCGCCGAAATAGCGCAGCCGCGTGATGTCGAGGTCGAAATAGGTGTCGCCGACCGTCTTGCCGGCATAAAACGCCTGCGAATCCTCGGTGAAATCGGTTCCGCCGGCTTCGAAAATGACGACTGGAATGCCGGCCGCGGCCAATTTGCGGGCGATTGTGATGCCGGCCGGACCGGAGCCGACGATGGAAACCTTCGGGGCAAAGCTAGCCGCGCGGAAATCCGCCAATGTCTCGAAAATCATGCGATTTCACTCCGGCGCAGGATCCAGCCATTGACTTCGACGAACTCGTCGGCAGCTGGTGCGGTTTGAGGCGGGGTGAGGCTCGTCGATCCCAGAAGCTGGGCCGAGTGCCATAACGGCACGACCATCAGCGCCTGCAACAAGAGGCTTCGCCGCGAAATTGTATTCCGCTTTCTGTCGTCCATGGTCTGTCTCCGGCCGCATTTGTTTCAATGCGGCACGCCCCGCCCATCCCGTCGTGCCGCACGGTCAACCAAGCAAGCTTCGTTCCAGCAAGGCGTCGAGGGGGCCGGAGAGGTGGGTCGGCTTCAAACAGCACTAACAGTTCGTAAATGATCGGCCTCGAATGAGCGCCAAACCGGCCTGCCGTCGCTATCCCACGGCAATCAGCATCAATATCCCGCACACGATCAGCACGCAGCCGGCGACCTCGAACCGGTTGATCGTTTCCTTGAAGAAGAACACCGACGACGCGAAGGTGAACAGCATCTCGATCTGCGCCAGCGACTTCACCACCGCCGCCTGCTGCAGCGTCATCGCCGAAAACCAGCCGAATGATGCCGAGGCGCCAACCAGCCCGGTGAACAGCGCCGGTTTCCAGGCCCGGCGGATGCGGCCGATCTCTGCGCGGTCCTTGGCCAGCATCCAGATCAACATGATCACTGTCTGGAAAACGATCACGAAGCCCAGCGTCACCGCCGCCTGCATGATGAAGTTCGGCCCGCCCAAAGCCAGCGAAGCCGCCCGATAGGCGACCGCCGAGATGCCGAAACACGTGCCCGACGCCAGGCCGATCAAAGCATTGCGGCTAAGCACCGAGGTGAACAGGCTGCGCCACCCGATCGCCATGTGCGCAACGGAGATCAGCATGACGCCGAAAACGCTGATGGCGATGGCCGCCAGCGTGCCGGCCGTTACGCGCTCGCCGAGAAACATCAGTCCGAACAGGGCTGCCTGTGCCGGTTCGGTTCGGGAATAGGCCGTACCGACCGCGAAATTGCGGAACGAGAAGAGATGAACCAGCAGGAAAGTCGCTACGATCTGGCCGACGCCCCCGATGATCGCCCAAAGGTAGAATGCGCTGTTCGTCCGCGGCATCGCATAACCGACACCATAATGAAGAAATGCCACGAAAAGCAGCGCGACAGGCATCCCGAAACCGAAGCGCACAAAGGTCGCGCCGGTCGTGCCCATGACATTCTTCAGATGTTTTTGCACCATCGAGCGCAAGTTCTGCAGGAACGCGGCCGCGATGGTGATGGGTATCCAGAGTTCCATGGCCGACGGTGTTATGGGCTGGGAAACCGACCGTAAAGCCCGAATAGACGCATTTTGGCGGGGAAAACCTCTTGCCGGCAACGAAACGGATACGAAACGATTTCCGGCTAATTTTATGAGAATGTCGACAGTCTTGCGACCCAGCCAGGCGCTGCAGCTCTGGCATCAGGTAACCCTCGCGGAGGTGCGCGGGCCAGGGGCCGATTTGACATTGCGCCAGGCCGCGATCCTGCTCACCGTCTATCTGGAGCAGCCGCCGCATACTGTGCGCGGGCTGGCCGCAAAGCTCGGCGTCACCAAACCGGTGATCAGCCGCGCGCTCGACACGATGGGCGTCATGAAGCTGGTTTCGCGCCAGCGTGACCCCAGCGACCGTCGCAATGTGCTGGTGCGGCGCACATTGGAGGGCGCGCTCTATGTCGAGCGGCTTGGCGATGTTATCATCGTCAAAGCCAAGGACTTGCCGATTTGATTGCCCTGAATTCCCGCCTCAACGCCTTTCGCCCAGACCTCGCCGACATCAGCCTCAAGCAAAAAGCTTCGGCCGAGCGCTATGTCGAAGGCAAGCCGGCGCGTGTGGCCGTGCCGGTGGCTAATGTGCGCCGCAAGCCCGACAGTCATTCCGGCCTGGACACCCAGCTCCTGCTCGGCGACGACGTTTCGGTGTTCGAGATGCGCGAGGGCTGGGCCTGGGTCCAGGCTGCCCGCGACGATTATGTCGGCTATGTCAATGTAGGCTCGCTGACCGACCGCCACGAAACCGCTACCCACGTCGTGGCCGCACCCCGCACCTTTGTCTATTCCGGGCCGGATTTGCGCTTTCCGCAGGTGGAGGCCCTGTCGATGGGCTGTGGCATCGCGATCGTCGGTCACGCCGAAACACGTGGAACCCGCTACGCTATGTTGGCAAGTGGCGAGGCGCTGATTGAAAAGCACCTTCGCCCTCGCGGCGAGCGGGCAGAAGACTACGTCGCGGTCGCCGAGACGTTCCTGAACACGCCTTATCTCTGGGGCGGGTCGTCCGGCTTCGGCATCGACTGCTCCGGGCTTGTGCAGCTTTCGATGCGCATGTGCGGCATGGATGTTCTGCGCGACACCGACATGCAGGAGCAAAGCATCGGCGAGCCGCTGGATGCAGGCGCTGACTTTCGCAATGTCCGCCGCGGCGACCTGGTTTTCTGGAAGGGCCATGTCGCCATCATGACCGACGCCGAAAACATGGTCCACGCCAACGGTCACACCATGCTGGTGTCGCACGAGCGGCTCGACGTTGCGATCGAGCGCATCGGCTACCTTTACGGCCGGCCGACGAGCTTTCGCCGCATTCCCTAGTTTGGTGGGCGGCCTCGCTCACGGCGACCGGATTGTCCGGCGCCATCGACGCCTCCCCAAAAATGCAACCTGACGCGCAATTACTCGAACACGATTGCCTGCAACGACCCACC
>CAVQCL010000011.1:0-88500 GCA_963710935.1 uncultured Alphaproteobacteria bacterium
CCTTTATCCGCTTCCGCTATCCGTTCGCGGACGATCCCCCGCTCAAATTCGCGGATTTCCAGGTAGCGTTTGATCGCGTGTTCAGCGACAGTCTCCGCAGAAATCTTCTGGAGACGCGCTTCATCGTCGAGCTTGCGCTTCAATTCGGCTTCCACATGCAGTGACAGCGGAATTTCACCCATGATCCGATCCTCTACCGTCGGGTATCAAAAGCTAGCATATACGGGCCGCCGGTAGAATGACGCTCATCAAATCTCCATGCCCATCATGCTCGCCACCGTGTGCACGTCCTTGTCGCCACGGCCGGAGAGGTTGACGATAATGACCTCGTCCTTGCTCATAGCCGGCGCGATCTTGATCGCGTGGGCGATGGCGTGGGCGGATTCCAGCGCCGGGATGATGCCTTCCGTCTTGGTGCAAAGCTGGAACGCGTCCAGCGCCTCATCGTCGAGGATAGGCGCATATTCGACGCGGCCGGTGTCGCGCAGCCACGAATGCTCTGGCCCCACGCCGGGATAATCCAGACCGGCCGAGATCGAATGGCCGTCGAGAATCTGGCCGTCGTCGTTCTGCAAGAGGTAAGTACGGTTGCCGTGCAGGACGCCCGGCTTGCCGGCATTCATCGAGGCGCAATGCTCGATGCCGTCCAATCCACGCCCGCCGGCCTCGATGCCGATAATGCGCACATCCTTGTCGTCGAGGAACGGGTGGAACATGCCGATTGCATTCGAACCGCCGCCGACGGCCGCGATAATGACATCCGGCAGGCGGCCTTCCTGTTCCAGGATCTGCGCGCGCGCCTCCGAGCCGATCACCGACTGGAAGTCGCGCACCAGTTCCGGATAGGGATGCGGGCCGGCAGCGGTGCCGATCAGGTAGTAGGTGTCCTCGACATTGGTGACCCAATCGCGCAACGCCTCGTTCATCGCGTCCTTCAGCGTGCCATGACCGGCGCTGACCGGCCGCACCTCCGCGCCGAGCAGCTTCATGCGGAAGACGTTCGGTTTCTGCCGCTCAACATCGGTAGCGCCCATATAGACCACGCAAGGATAACCGAACCGGGCCGAAACCGTCGCTGAGGCAACGCCATGTTGGCCGGCGCCTGTCTCGGCGATGATGCGCTTCTTGCCCATGCGCTTGGCGAGCAGGATCTGGCCGAGGCAATTGTTGATCTTGTGAGAACCCGTGTGGTTCAGGTCCTCGCGCTTGAAATAGATTTTTGCGCCGCCCCCGAGGCCCTTTGCCGAGGAAATGTCACGAAGATGCCTCGTCAGCCCTTCGGCGAAATAGAGCTTTGACGGGCGACCGGCATAATGCGTCGACAGGTTTTGCAGCTCTGCCTTGAAGGCCGGATCGTCCTTGGCCTCGTTCCAGTGCCGCTCCAGGTCGAGGATCAGCGGCATCAAGGTTTCGGCGACAAAACGCCCGCCAAAAATGCCGAACATGCCCTGCTCGTCGGGACCTGTGCGGAAGGAATTGGGCTCGATCGGCTTGTTCATGGAAACGCCCTGGGACAGTTTACTTTCTTGCCCCTGGTGGGACTTCGACGATGCTTATGCCTTGCGGGGGCAAAAAGTAAACTGTCCCCTGCGCGCCGTTCCGGCTGCCTCAGGCAGCGTTTCTGGCCTACGCGGCCCGCACGGCGCGGAAAAACTGCTCGATCAGCGCCACATCCTTGACGCCCGGCGCGCTTTCAACGCCCGACGAGACATCGATGCCCGGTGGATTGGCCAGGCGCAGCGCTTCATGGACGTTGCCGGCATTCAGACCGCCAGAGAGCATGTAATCGACATTCGGGTCGAGCGTTTCGAGGATTGTCCAGTCGAACGACACACCATTGCCGCCCGGCAGCTCAGAACCCGCAGGCGGTTTTGCGTCGAGCAGAAATTTGTCCGCTATGCCGCGATAGGTATCGATGGGAGCGAGATCGGCCGGTGCGCTAACCGAGAGAGCCTTCATAACCGGCAAATTGTAGCGCGCCTTGATGGCGGCCACGCGCTCAGGACTTTCCTTGCCGTGAAGTTGCAGCATGTCGGGCTGCGTCGCGGCTACGATCTCGTCCAGCATAGCGTCGCCAGCATCGACGGTGACGGCAACGGCGAGGGCCTTGCCACGCGCCAGAGCGCGCAGTCGTGCCGCGTCGGCGGGCGCGATGTAGCGCGGGCTTTTGGCAAAGAAAATAAAGCCGACATGCGACGCCTCGCCAGCCAGCGCAGCGCTCATGGCCTCATCGGTCTTGAGGCCGCATATTTTGATGTCGAGCGTCATGCGGCCCACTCGCATGAAATGCGGGCAGAGTTGAGGCAAAGACACAGCGGCAAATGCCCACCGCGGCTAGCGCTCGCGCCAATTGCGCGTCGGCGATTGACAGAAGGCGCTGCGCTGGCTGCCTGTTCCCCCCTTGTGAGTGGGGTCGAGCGAAGCGTGAGCGGTGGAGCCGGAGCGACGTGTCGGTATCCGCTGCGGCCAGCCCTCAATACCCCGCCTTGCGGTCCACCAGGTTCGGCAGCGGCTCACCGCGCTCGAAGGCATCCATCTGCCTCAACATGGGCGTCGCCAGGCGCGCCGGGTCGGATGTCGCGGCCGCGTGCGGCGTCACAAACACCTTTGGATGCATCCATAGCGGGCTGGTGCGCGGCAGCGGTTCGACCTCGAAAACGTCGAGGCTGGCTTCCTTCAGCGTGCCGTCATCCAGCGCGCGGACGATATCCGCGTCCTTCTGCAGCTTGCCGCGCCCGGCATTGATCAGCACCGATCCACCCAGCCCATTGCGGCGCCTCAGTTGCTTCAACAGTCCATAGTTGATGATGCCTTGCGTCGCCTGGGTCAGCGGCAGCAGCACCACCAGAATATCGGTCGCGTTGAGAAACGGGATCAGTCCCTTGTCGCCGGAAAACCCCGTCACGCCGGTGACGGCCTTCTCGGACCGGCTCCAGCCATTGACCACGAAGCCGAGCTTCAGCAGCGCTTCGGCCACCACCGTGCCGATCGCCCCAATGCCCATAATGCCGACGGAAATGTCGGCCGAAGTGCGCTGCGGCGGTTCGTGCCAGATCTTTTTCGGCTGCTGCGCACGATACAACGTGCCCTGGCGGTGATGATCGAGCACGCGCCACACCACATATTCGATCATATGCTGCGTCAGGTTCGCGTCGACGACACGCACGATCGGCACATCCGGCAGGCCGGGGTCGTTCAGCACGTGGTCGACGCCGGCGCCAACCGAAAAGATCGCGCGCAGGTTCGGCAATTTCTTGAAAACATTGGCGGGCTGTTTCCACGCCACCGCATAGGTGATTGACGGATCGTCCGGCCCGATCAGGCTCCAGCACCACGTCCCGCTCCGCCGACAGGAATTCATGCCAGCGGCGCGGGTTGATGCCGTTGACGGAGAGTAGAATGCGACCCTTGTCCATGAGGGGAGTCATACGGTTCGCGAATATGGCCTCGCAACTATTCGTTGACGACGCCCGCCGGGGCCGTCTCGATGCGGAACGCCGCCGAAATCAGCGCGCGCGTATAATCATCCTGCGGCGCCTCGAAGATCTGCTTCGCCGGCCCGTATTCGACGATCTTGCCGTTGCGCATCACGATCACGTCATTGGCCAGCGCCCGCACCACTTTCAAATCATGGCTGATGAAGAGATAGGCGAGGTTGTGCTTTTCCTGCAGCGAGCGCAGCAGGTCGACCACCTGCGCCTGCACGCTCATGTCCAGCGCCGAGGTCGGCTCGTCCAGCATCACGAAGCGCGGGTTCAGCACCATCGCGCGGGCGATCGCGACGCGCTGCCGCTGCCCGCCGGAGAATTCGTGCGGATAGCGGAAGCGCGTTTCCGGATCGAGCCCGACTTCCTTCAGCACATCGACCACGCGCCGATCGCGCTGGTCGGCGGAAAGTTTCGGCTCGTGAATGCGCAGGCCCTCTTCGATGATCTCCGACACCGACATGCGCGGGCTGAGCGACCCGAACGGGTCCTGGAAGACGATCTGCAATTCCTTGCGCAGCGGCCGCATGCCGTCGAAGGACAGCTTTGCGATGTCCTTGCCGTTGAAATGGATATCGCCCTGGGAGGAGATCATGCGCGCCAGCGCCAAGCCCCAGCGTCGTCTTGCCCGAGCCGGATTCGCCGACGACGCCGAGCGTCTGCCCGGCGCGCACCGTCACGTCGATGCCGTCGACCGCCTTCACATGGCCGACCGTGCGCCGGAAAAAGCCTTCCTTGATCGGAAACCAGACTTTGACGTCGTCGCCCTTCATCACGGTCGCAGCACTGTCGTCCGCGACCGGCGGCTTGCCCTTGGGCTCGGCGGCCAGCAGCTTCCTGGTGTATTCGTGCTGCGGGTTGGCGAAGATCTCACTCGTCGGTCCGGTCTCGACGATCTTGCCCTTGGTCATGACGCAGACCCGGTCGGCGATCTTGCGCACGATGCCGAGGTCATGCGTGATGAACAGCATCGACATGCCGATCTTGCGTTTGAGCCCGGCCAGCAGCTCCAGGATCTGCGCCTGCACGGTGACGTCCAGCGCCGTCGTAGGCTCGTCGGCGATCAGAAGCTCGGGTTCGTTGGCCAGCGCCATGGCGATCATGACGCGCTGGCGCTGCCCGCCGGAGAGCTGGTGCGGATAGGCGTCGAGCCGCTTTTCCGGGTCACGGATGCCGACCTCCTTGAAGAGTTCCAGCGTCCGCGCCCGCGCCGCCTTCTCGCCCATGCCGCGATGCAGCTTCAGGATTTCCATCACCTGCTGCGAGATCGTGTGCAGCGGGTTGAGCGAGGTCATCGGCTCCTGGAAGATCATGGTGATCTTGTTGCCGCGCACCTGCCGCAACTGCTTCTCGTTGGCCTTCAGCAGGTCCTTTCCTTCGAACAGGATTTGCCCGCTTGGATGGCTGGCCGCCGGGTAGGGCAGGAGCTTCAGCACCGACAGCGCCGACACCGACTTGCCCGAACCGGATTCGCCCACCAGCGCCACCGTCTCGCCCTTGCCGATGTCGAAGGAGATGTGGTCGACGGCCGTCGACACCTTGCCGCCTTGCGCAAAGGCGACGGAGAGGTCGCGAACGGAGAGGAGAGGTTCGGTCAAGGCTGCATCGCCATGATGATCGTCGAGCGTCAAGGGGTTCACTTCGAACAATCGTCATTCCTTCCGGCGCATTGAAACGTCGATCGTCGCGTCACGAAGCAGCTGCAGCCCAGCGCAAGCGCAGATCGCGAGATGGATAGCATCAGGTAGCTTGACTGACGTAGCGCTTTGCCCGAATGCCGGCAGCGGACATAGGACATCGCGTCGGACCGGCAGAACCTCAAACATTCGGTCCAGGCGTGATGATTTGGTCGTAACCGTCGACGATATCCTGCGCTCCTTTTCGATCGGCTTCACCAGAATCTCCGCCAGGGTCATCTCGCTCGTCATCCCGATGATCTCACCCTGCTCGATCGCATGGAGCAATCGCACCACGCGTGATCGGAATGCGCGCCCGCATGCTCGAAGGCGGCAATGAAGACATTCGAGTCCAGATAGACGCGCGGCGCGGTCGTCGTCACCGGCGATCCCACTCGAGCGCAATCGCGACGCGATGTGGTCCGCAATCTCCTCGGTCGTCGCAGAAGTGTGAAGCGTCGCAAGCGCTTCCAGCGGGAAAAATGCCCCAGGCTGCACATCGTCTTCAGCTGGACGGACTGATGACGCCGGTGGTGCATCCTCCGCAAAGCCGGGCGGAGCTACGCTCGGCATTCGAGCATCGTCATGCAAGGCGACGAGCTAGTCACCGTTGACCTGCCGATGCCCTCGCTTCTGTGCCGCCGCTTATGATGCCGCGCTCAATAGCCAACCGGGATCGGAGCCGCGCTGCTTCCAGGCGGCGACCGTTGCGATACGGCAGGTCGAGTATCCCTGGCCACGTCGTGCCATGCTCGGCCACAGATCGAAGAGCTCACCTATGCTTTTCATAGCAAAATCATAGCAGATTGCACCAGCTACGTGAAGCCGAGATATGCACTCTGCATCACTCACTTGAACGTCTTCCGCGGATCGAACGCGTCGCGCGTCGCCTCGCCGATGAAGATCAGCAGCGACAGCATCACCGACATCACCACGAAGCCCGAAATGCCGAGCCACGGCGCCTGCAGATTGCGCTGGCCCTGCTTCAGCAATTCGCCCAGCGACGCCGAGCCGGGCGGCAGGCCGAAGCCGAGATAGTCGAGCGAGGTCAGCGTGGTGATCGACGAATTCAGGATGAACGGCAGGAAGGTCAGCGTCGCCACCATCGCGTTGGGCAGCATGTGGCGGAAGATGATCGTGCGGTTCGATACGCCGAGCGCCCGCGCCGCATTCACATACTCGAAGTTTCGCGCCCGCAGGAATTCGGCCCGCACCACGCCCACGAAGGCCACCCAGGAGAACAGCAGCATCAGCCCGAGCAAGATGAAGAAGCCGGGCGGCAGGATCGCCGCCACGATCATCAGCAGGTAAAGCACCGGGATCGCCGTCCAGATCTCGATGAAGCGCTGGAACAAAAGGTCGGTCCAGCCGCCGAAATAGCCTTGCACGGCGCCGGCCGCCACGCCGATGACCGCCGAGCCCAGCGTCAGGATCAGCCCGAACAGCACCGAGATGCGGAACCCGTAGATCACCCGCGCCAGCACGTCGCGGGTCTGGTCGTCGGTGCCGAGCCAGTTCCAGTTGCCCAGCGTGCAGTTCACATCCGCCGCGCCTTGCGGATAGCGCGCGCAGCGCTGCTCGGCCGAGTACATCCATGACGGCTTGGCCGGCGCGGCCTCGGGGATTTCGTTGTTGCTGGTCCGGTAGGAATAGCGGATCGGCGGCCAGATCATCCAGCCATTGGCCTTGATCTCGTCCTGAATCACCGGGTCGCGGTAGTCGGTCACCGCCAGGAAGCCGCCGAACATTTCCTCAGGATAGTCGACCAGCACCGGCACCAGCAGTTCGCCCTTGTAGGAGACCAACACCGGCTTGTCGTTGGCGATGAACTCGGCGACCAGCGACAAGCCGAAGAGGACAAGGAAGATCCAGAGCGACCAGTAGCCGCGCCGGTTGGCCTTGAAATTCGCCCAGCGCCGCTGGTTGAGCGGCGAGAGCCATGGCCGTTTGGCCGGACGGACGTCCTCGGAAACCGCCGACATCAGACGTCCCTCTTTTCGAAATCGATGCGTGGGTCGATCCAGGTATAGGTCAGGTCCGAAATCAGACTGACGACCAGCCCCAGCAGCGAGAAGATGTAGAGGGTGGCGAACACCACGGGATAGTCGCGGTCGAGCACCGAGCGCCAGCCGAGCAGGCCCAACCCGTCCAGCGAGAAGATATTCTCGATCAGCAGCGAGCCGGAGAAGAACGCCGCGATGAAGGCGCCCGGAAAGCCGGCGATCACGATCAGCATCGCGTTGCGAAACACGTGGCCGTAGAGGATTTTCCGGTCCGACAGCCCCTTTGCCCGCGCCGTCACCACATACTGCTTCTTGATCTCGTCGAGGAACGAGTTCTTGGTCAAAAGCGTCGTGGTGGCGAAGGCCGACAGCACCATCGCCGTCAGCGGCAGGGTGATGTGCCAGAGATAATCGAGGATGCGCGCCGGCCAGGACAGCTGGTCCCAATTGTCCGAGGTCAGTCCGCGCAGCGGAAACCAGTCGAAGAACGAGCCGCCGGCAAACAGCACCATCAGCATGATGCCGAACAGGAAGCCGGGGATCGCATAGGCGATAATCACCACGCCGCTGGTCCACACGTCGAAGGACGAGCCGTCTTTCACCGCCTTGCGAATGCCGAGCGGGATGGAGATCAGGTAGGAGATCAGCGTGATCCAGAGCCCGATGGTGATCGACACCGGCATCTTTTCCAGGATCAGCTCCAGCACCGAGATGTCGCGGAAATAGCTGTCGCCGAAGTCGAAGCGCGCATAATTCCACAGCATCATGCCGAACCGCTCGAGCGGCGGCTTGTCGAAGCCGAATTGCACTTCCAGCTTCTTGATGAATTCCGGGTCGAGCCCCTGCGAGCCGCGATATTTGTAGCTTTCGGCCCCGGCATCGAAATTGCCGCCCGCCCCGGCATCGCCGCCTCCGCCGGAAATCGCGTCGCCGCCCTGCTGGCCGGTAATGCGGGCGATCACCTGCTCGACCGGCCCGCCCGGCGCGAACTGGATGACCAGGAACGACACCGCCATGATGCCGAACAGCGTCGGGATCATCAAAAGGATGCGGCGGAGGATATAAGTGGCCATTAGAGCGCCCGAGTTGTACTCTCCTCCCCCTTGCGGGGAGGCTCGACCCTGAGCATGGGAAGGATCGGCCGGTGGGGGTGGCGACGGAATCTCGAGGCGTGGAAGGTCTTGGCCAGCCCCGATCTCCCGCCTTGACGGGCACTTGTCCGCGCAGGAAGAGCGGGCTCGCCGACCTGCCCCGCAAGGGGGAGGCTAAGGCGCCGTGCCACGTCAACCCTTCCCAATCGTCTTCGCCTTTGCCTCGTCAAACCACCACATCGCCTCCACCGGAAAGCCGTAGTCGGGTTTCGGCTCCTTGAAGCCGAACATATCCCAGAACGCTGCCCGGTGATTCGGCAGATAATACGTTGGAATCCAGTCTTGCCGCGCGCGCAAGACCCGGTCGAGCGCGCGAATGGCGGTCGCCAGCTCGTCGCGCGTCTTTGCCTTGCCGGCGGCGGCAACCAGCGCGTCGATCGCCGGGCTTTCCGTCCCTGGGAAATTGCGCGTGCCGGGCCGCTTGGCGGCGCGCGAATGGTAGAGCGTTTCCAGCGAATCCGCCGTTGGCGTGCCGCCGATGCTCACCGCGAACCAGTTGGCGTCGAAATCGAAACCTTGCTGCCGCTGCTCGTACTGGGTCGCATCGACCAGCCTCACCGAAGCGTCGACCCCGATCTGGCGCAGGCTCTCGACCCAGGGAGTGAACACACGAACGGCGCCTTCGTCGTCAGCCAGCACTTCGCAGACCAGCTTTTCCCCTTTGTCGTTGACCACCGATACCGCCCTGCCGTTTCCACCCGGCTTCGGTGAGCAGCTTTGCGGCCTCCGACAGGTTCTTGCGGTTGTTGCCGCTCACTTCACCAGGCGGCACCGTCACCGGTTCGCCAAAGACCTCGGGCGGCAGTTCGCTGCGGAACGGCTCCAGCAGAGCCAACTCCTGCGGCGACGGCATGCCTTCCGCTTTGAACTCCGACGCCTCGAAGGTCGATTGCGAGCGGGCATAGGAGCCGAAGAACAGGTTCTGCTTCATCCATTCGAAATTGAAGCACAGCGCAAAGGCGCGCCGCACGCGCGCATCCTTGAACTGCGGCCTGCGCTGGTTGAGCGCGATGCACTGGAACTGCGGGATCAACTCCTCGTTAAATTCCCGTTTGACGACCTTGCCGTCCTTCAGCGCCGGAAAATCATAGCCGGTCGCCCAGACGCGCGACGTAAATTCCTGGCGGAAATGGATCTCGCCCTTCTTGAACGCCTCGAAACTCGGCCTGACGTTCCTGATAGGTGTCGATGCGGATGACGTCGAAATTGTAGAGGCCCTTGTTCGCCGGCAGGTCGATGCCCCAATAGTCCGGCACCCGCTCATATTCGATCCATTGCCCGGCAGCCATCTTGCCGAACTTGTAGGGGCCGGATGCCAGCGGCGGCGTCAGGGAGGACGCCTCGAAGTCGTTGGCCGTGTAATAGGCCTTCGACAGGATCGGCATCGAGACCACGGTCAACACCAGCATTTCGGCCTGCTTGCCGCTGAAGGTCAGCCGCAGCGTGCGCGGATCGATCGCGACCGCCTCTTTCAATTCGGCCAGCGGCAGTGCGAAGTCCGGATAGCCCTTCTCCTTGAGAAGGTTGTAGCTGAAGGCGGCATCCTCGGCCGTCAATGGCGTGCCGTCGTGCCAGCGCGCCTCTGGCCGCATCGAAAACTCGAAGATGTTGCGGTCGTCCGAGATCGTCACGCCATCGGCAAGCAGCCCGTAGCAAGCATCGGGCTCGTCCAGCGAACGCGTCATCAGCGAATCGAAGCACATCTCGGTGCGCGGCGGCGCTTCGCCCTTCAGCACGAAGGCATTGAGCGTGTTGAAGGTCAGCGGGCTTTGATTGTACAGCCAGTTCGGCACGGAAAAATTCATCCGCCCGCCCTTCGGGCGCTTCCGCGTTCACCCAGTCGAAATGTTTGAAGTCGGCAGGATATTTCAGCTCGCCGAAGGCCGACAGCCCGTGCAGTTTCTGGCCGGTCGGCGCGGCGGCGAAGAGTTTTCGGGGCAAGGCCGGCGCTGCGGCGAGTGCGCCGACGCCGGCGAGGAAGGAACGGCGGCCGATCCTTGGGTTGGATAGAGGTCGCATCACAAAACCCTCCCGAAGACGATCAATTCACGCCCTTGTATTTTGCCGCCAGCGCCTTTTCCTTTTCGGCGTCGATCCAGAAGGAATCGATGTCGACGCCGATCATAGCTCGGCTGCTTTTCCGGAATGCCGAACTTGTTCCACTAGGCAAGCCAGATCTCCGGCTTGTGATATTGCGGCACGACGTAGTAGTTCCACAACAGAACGCGATCGAGCGCATGGGTGGCGGCCACCAGATCGTCGCGGTCTGTGGCGAAAACGACCCGCTCGATGAGCTGCGTCGACCACCGGGTCTCTTGATGCCCAGCAGGTTGCGGGATCCGGGCGTGTCCGCAGCGCCTCGAACTCCAGAAATTCGCGCTGCTCATTGCCGGGCGAGGTCGACTGGCTGAAGCGCGCAACGATCATGTCGAAATCGAAATTGTTGAGCCGTGTTGACGTATTGCGACGTATCGACGATGCCGCAGCGAGCCGTCGATGCCGATCTTGCGCAGCGTTTGCATGAAGGCGTTGAACGTCGTCTCGATCGCCGTCGTCATTGCCGAGGATTTCGAAGTCGGAACGGCTGGCCTGTCTTGTCGTTGATCATCTTGCCATCTTTGATGTCCAGCCGGCCTCGCCGAAAAGCCTGATCGCTTCGCGCAGATGGGTGCGCTCTCCTGCGGCGTGTCGTAGACCGGCAGCTTGAACTCCTGCGTGAAAACTTCCGGCGGCAGCTTGTCGCTTGAAGGCGTCAGGATCTCCAGTTCCTTGCCTTGCGGCAGCCCGCTGGACGCCAGTTCCTGCCGCCTCGAAATAGCTGTTCGATGCGCTTGTTCAGCCCGAACGATGATCGTGCGGTTCAGCGTTTCGAAATCATAGGCAAGCGTCAGCGCTTGCCGCACCTTGCGGTCCTGAAACTGCGGCCGCCGCGTGTTCATGACGAACCCTGAAATCGGCGCGCCGGTCGTGTCGGCGAAACTCCTTCTTGATGACGTCGCCCGCCTCGAAGCGCCGGGAACTTGTACTTGCGTCATCCAGTCGCGCGCGACTGGTTTTCGACGCTGATGTCTTCGTAGCCGCCCTTGGTGAAAGCCTGCCATGCGGCACTGTCGTCGAGGATATAGATGTAGCGTGCGCCGGTCGAAATTGTTGCGGCCGATGTTGACCGGCGAGTTTCTCGCCCCAATAGTCCTGTACCCGCGTCCAGACGATTTCCGAGCCCGGCTTGAAGCTTTCGATCTTGTAGGCGCCTGAGCCAAGCGGCGGCTCCAGTGTCGGCTTGGTGATGTCGCGCTTCTTGCCCTTGGCGTCCGTGCCTTCCCACCAATGCTTTGGCAGCACCGGCAAGTCGCCCATGATCTGCGGCAGTTCGCGATTGCCTTTCTGGTCGAAGCGGAATTCGACCTCCCGATCGTTCACTGCGACGGCCTCGGTCACATTCTCGAAGTAGCGGTTGTATCGGGGCTGTTCTTCTTCAGCACGTTGAACGACCAGATCATGTCGTCGACAGTGATCGGCTGTGCCGTCATGCCATTTGGCGCGCGGGTCGAGCCGGTAGGTGGCGGAGGAAAAATCAGTCAGGATATTTGAACGCATCGGCGATCAGCGCGTGGTTGGTCGCTCGTCTCGTCCAGCGACTTTGCCATCAGCGTGTCATACAGCAGGCCGCCGCTGAATGGTTCAGGCCCGCCGCCGGGCGTGCCCGTGACGATGAAGGGATTGAAGCTGTCATAGGTGCCCGACACGACGGTATTCAGAGTGCCGCCTTTCGGCGCGTTCGGCGTTGACATGGTCGTAATGCTGGAAATTGCTTGCCGTATTTGGATGCTCGCCCATCGTGTCGGTCGTGCGCCATTCCTGCGCGGCGGCCCCGAGTGTTCCGATCGCCAGCAGTGCCGCTCCAACGGCAAGATGGCGGAAGAGACGAACCCCGGTCGATTTGAACAGCATCAGGTCACGGCATCCTTTTCAAACTGGCGGGCGATTTCAGCCTAGCAGGTCGGCCGATCGATCGCGATCACGCTATCATCACGCTTGAGATACGCCATGAAAATGGAAAAAGCCGGGCTTGAACCCGGCTTTTTCCATTAAATTTCAGTAATGCGGCTCGCCCGGTCAGTTCGGGTTGGCCGGCGCAGCGGGCGCCGCAGCCTTCGGCTGGCGCCGCCGGAGCAGCACCTTCGGCTGGTGCCGCCGGAGCCGCACCTTCAGCCGGAGCCGCGCCTTCAGCTGGCGCCGCCGGAGCCGCACCCTCGGCCGGCTTTTCGGCCGGAGCGGCCAGCCCCTTCGGCAGGCGCCGATGCATTTTCTGGCGCAGCGCCTGCTGCAGGCAGCGGCACCGGCGTGTCGGCCAGCGTGCGCAGATAGGCGATCAGGTCGGCGCGGTCCTGCGTCTTCTTGATGCCGGCAAAGCCCATCGCCGTGCCCTTCACCAGGCCCTTCGGCGAGGTCAGGAACTTGTCGAGGTGCTCGTAATCCCACTTCACCGAGCCGCCCTGCGAAAAATCCTTCATCGCGGCGGAATAGGCGAAGCCTTCATGCGAGGCGATCGGCCGATCGACGACGCCGAAGAGGTTCGGGCCGGTCTTGTTGGCGCCGCCCTTCTCTTTCGTGTGGCAGGCCAGGCACTTCTTCTCCTGCGCTTCGCCGTTTTCGATATTGGCGCTGGCCAGCAGCGGAACGGCCGACTCCTCGGCCGGCGCGCCGGTTTCGCCGCCAGCTTCTGGCTCGGCAGCTTCAATGGCAAAGCCTGGCTTTTCCGGCGCCGGGGCCGCGAAAATCGCATCGGAAACCAGGCTCAGCGAAAACACCACAAAGCAGGTGGCCAGAAAGCCGCCGATCAGCTTGTTGATTTCAAATGAGTCCATCCGCCCTTGGCTCCTGTTCCGGCCGGCCCTGCCTGTCGCAAAGCCGCGTACTGATGAGTTATCGCCCCGTATCCTGCATCCCCTGCAAGAGCCGGTCAATTCTGAGTGCACACTTGCGTTCGTCTAGGTCTTTTGCGAGAGCCACGCAACTCATATAAGAGCGCTTCCAGTGAGACCTTTTGCCACTTTCATCCACTGCTATTTCCCGCCATCGCCATGTCCGTCCTCATCCTGATCCCGGCCCGCATGGCCTCCACCCGCCTGCCGGGCAAGCCGCTCGCCGACATCGCCGGCAAGCCGATGATCGTGCATGTCGCTGATCGCGCCGCCGAAAGCGGGCTCGGCCGGGTCGTCGTGGCGACCGACACGCGAAGCAGTGGCCGAGGCCGTGCGCGGCCACGGTTTCGAGGCGGTCATGACCCGCGTCGACCACGCCTCCGGCTCGGACCGCATTTTCGAGGCGCTGCAGACGCTCGACCCGCAGGGCAAGGTGGAAACCATCGTCAATGTCCAGGGCGACCTGCCGACCATCGACCCGGCAACGGTGCAGGCGGCGCTCAGGCCGTTCGACGATCCGTCCGTCGACATCGCCACGCTCGGCGTGGAAATCGTCCGCGACGAGGAAAAGACCAACCCCAATGTGGTCAAGATCGTCGGCTCGCCGCTATCGCAAACCCGCCTGCGCGCGCTCTATTTCACCCGCGCCACCGCGCCCTGGGGCGACGGCCCGCTCTATCACCACATCGGCCTCTACGCCTATCGCCGCGCAGCGCTGGAGCGCTTCGTCGCGCTAAAGCCCTCGCCGCTGGAAACGCGCGAACGCCTCGAGCAACTGCGCGCGCTGGAGGCCGGCATGCGCATCGACGCCGAAATCGTCGCCACCGTGCCGCTCGGCGTCGACACGCCCGAAGATCTCGAACGCGCCCGCGAACTGCTTTCCTGAAGGCCGAAACATGTCCCCATCTCCGACCAACCGCATTTCCTTCCAGGGCGAGCCCGGCGCCAACTCCGACACCGCCTGCCGCAACATGTTCCCGGACATGCAGCCGCTGCCCTGCGCCACCTTCGAGGATGCTTTCAACGCGGTCGAGACCGGCAAGGCCGACCTCGCCATGATCCCGATCGAAAACACGATCGCCGGCCGCGTCGCCGACATCCACCATCTGCTGCCGGAATCGAAGCTGCACATCATCGGCGAGTATTTTCTGCCGATCCATTTTCACCTGATGGTGCTGCCGGGCATGAAGCGCGCGCGACATCAAGACCGTGCACAGCCACATCCATGCGCTCGGCCAGTGCCGCAAATACATCCGCAAGAACGGCTGGAAGCCGATGGTCGCGGGCGACACGGCGGGTGCGGCGAAGCTCGTTTCCGAAAAGGGCGACCGGCACCATGGCCGCGCTTTCGCCGCCGCTCGCCGCAGAGCTCTACAATCTCGACGTGCTGGAAAAGAACGTCGAGGACACCGAATCCAACGTCACCCGCTTCGTCGTGCTGACCAGGTCGAAAGCCTGGGTCGAGCGGCCGACGCCCGACGACGGCGATGATGACGACCTTCATGTTCCGGGTGCGCAACGTGCCGGCGGCGCTTTACAAGGCGATGGGCGGTTTCGCCACCAACGGCGTCAACATGACCAAGCTGGAGAGCTATCAGCTCGGCGCCTTCACCGCGACGCTGTTCTACGCCGACATCGAGGGCCATCCCGACGACCCGAGCGTCAAGAACGCGCTGGAGGAGCTGCGCTTTTTCTCGAAGGAAGTGCGCATCCTCGGCGTCTACCCGAAGAGCGACCAGCGCGACGAATGGAAGATGGCGGACTGAGGGGTCGTATCGAGAGCCGGTTTTCAAAATTGCTCAAGCGCTTGGTCGCCAGCTGGCGCGGGCGCAGCCGCTCGTCGACCAACAGGAGATTTTGAATGTCGCTCGAACTCATCAACCCGGATGATCTGCCGACGCCGGAGATGTACACACAGGTCGTCGTCGCGACGGGAACCAGGCTGGTATTCGTCTCAGGTCAGCAGCCCGAAGACATTCACGGCAAGCTCGTTGGGCATGGTGATTTTGCGGCGCAAGCGCGCCTGGCATTCGGCAATCTCGGCCGGGCGCTCGTGCGGCAGGCGCACGGCCCGATCAAGTCTGCAAGATCACCATCTACATTGTCGATTATGATCGCGACGAACACGTTCCGATCATCGAAGAAGCGCAGATTTCGCTGTTTGGAGATCACAAACCGGCGAATGTGGTGGTCGGGGTAGCGATAATGTCCCCAGGCTACCTCATCGAGGTCGACGCGATAGCGGTCATTGACGAGGCCATCAGAACCTAGCATCGCGCTACCATGCGGTCCGCGTCTTTTTCTCAGAAGCGAGGCCGTTCGCCGCCCATCATAGGCCGCAAAAAACACAGCCCTGACTTGGCGAAGCTTTGCCGACATATTATTGGTCGGCGAACGAGGCTTCGAATTGGCAGAGCTTTCAACAATCGTCACGCCGGCGCGGCGCGCTTGGCCGCAGGCGCTTCCGACGATCCTTTCGATATCGCTTGTCTGCATTGTCGTGCTGGGCGAACTGCATCTTTCGAACAGCGTGCTGGCCGAACGAGCCGAGCTGGACAGCCTTCCGCGCCTTGGCCTGATCGTCTGGTCGGCGCTCTGGTTCTTTGGCCTGGCCGGTCTCGTGCTTCTGCTGTCGGGCCGCTGGGCGGTGTCGCTGGCTTTTGCCAACCTCACCGCACTGGCCATCCTGCTGGTCTCCGCCACCAAACACGGCTATCTCCACAACAAGCTGCTTTTCACCGACCTTTATTTCAGCCTTCGCGACTGGTCGGAGGTGGAATTTCTCGTCGGCCATTATTCCGAGATCGTCGTCGGCACCGTGGCATTCGTCGCTGCCGCCGCGGTGGCCCTCTGGCTGTTGTGGCGCGTGGAGGAGGCCTCGCGCGGCGCCCGCGTGATCGGACTGGTGACGCTCATCGTCGCCGCGGCCGCCGCCACGACCGCCTATGTCTCTGCCATTCCGCCGGGCCTGAAGCAGAACGTCTTCTGGCGTTCGGTCCGGGATGAGCGCTTCTTCTCCGACCTGTTCATCTCGACATTGTTCTTTTCCGACCTGATGCGCGCGCCGCTCTCGCTGCCGCACGCTGGCGGTCCCGATCCGACGCTCGACAGCGCGCTCGACGCCATGCAGGCCGCTCAACCGAAGGTCTCGGCCAAGCCGCCGCATATCATTGTCGTCCTGCACGAATCCTCAGTCGACCCGGCCATCTATTTCCAGGGTCGCCAATACGAGGTGCCGGCCGACTTCTTCACGTCGGGCGATGGCGTGCGTCGCCGGCTGCTGGTCAACACCTATGGCGGCAACACCTGGATGTCGGAGCATGGCCTGCTGCTGGGGCTCGACCTTGATCAACTGCCTGGCGTCGGCGCGTTTCTGGGCATGATCGGCATCGACAGGTTTCAGCACACGCTGGTCGACGATTTGCGCGCCGAGGGTTATCTCGTCGCAGCCAATTATCCGAGCGCCCTGTCGTTCCAGAACACCGAGCGCTTCTACCAGTCGATCGGCTTTCAATCGGTGCAGCGCGCTGAGCCGATCGAGACCAACCGGGATCGCGACTATTACGAATTCGCGCTCAAGCGGCTCGCCGCCTCGATCGAGCAGGATCCGCACCGGCCGACCTTTCAGCTGGTCTGGACCTTGGCGACGCATTATCCGTACGACGAGCCTGCCTTCCCGGACCTCCGACAAGCCGAGATCATGCCCGGCAACCCTCCGGCCGAGTTCGCCCGCCGCCAGCGCATCGCCGCCGACGATCTGCGCTGGTTCGAGGCTGCGTTGGCGCAACGTTTCCCCGACCAGCATTTCCTGCTCGTCGGCTTTGGCGACCATCACCCAAAGATCACGGACGGCTATTTCACCGGCAGCGGCGCATTCGACTTTCGCGAACAAAATCCCACCGAGACGCGGCTGATGACCTATTTCCGCGTCAAAGGGGTGAATTTCGACCCGGACTATTCGGCACTCTCGCCCAACGCCTCGATTGGCTATCTCGGCGAAATGTTGCTTGGCGCGGCGCGGCTTCCCGCCTCGCGGGCCACGCTCGTGCGGCGCTGGCTGCGGACGCGCTGCGACGGCCTATGGTCTTCCTGCGCAGAGCGCCCGGCAGTCCTGTCGGCGAATGCGCTGCTTTTGCGCGGTGATGCGGCCCTGATCAAGGCCGAGCGATAGGAGCTTTTGCCGAAACCAGCGCCCGAAAATTCTGCTTGCAAAAATGAACTGGATAGTTATACTGCTTGCATATAGCAAGCAGTATAGGTGAAAACATGTCCAAGCTCATTGTCTGGAATCTCGTTTCCCTGGACGGCTATTTCGAGGGCTCGAAGCCGTGGGACCTCGATTTTCACAACAAGGCCTGGGGGCCAGAACTCGAAAAATTGAGCGAGGAGTTCGGCGAAAAGGCCGAGGTGCTGATTTTCGGCCGCAAGACCTATGAGGGCATGGCTGCCTATTGGAAGACCGCGGAGCCGGGCAGTATGTACGAGCTTCATGAACGCGCTGCCGAAGCTGGTCGCGTCGCGCACGATCACCGAGCCTGACTGGAACAACACGACGATCACCGCCGAGATCGGCCCAGCAATCGAGCGGCTGAAGAAATCGTCGTCGAAGAACCTTTATGTCTTCGGCAGCGCCGAACTCATGCATTCCCTGCTTGAGCAGGGATTGGTGGACGAGATCATGCTCTGCATCGTGCCCGGCTTGCTTGGCGAGGGTACGCCGCTCTTTAAGCCCGGCTCGCCGCGCGACTTGAAGCTGGTTGAGTCTCGGCCGCTGCAGAATGGCGGCCTCATCCTGCGCTACGATGTGGCTGGCCAGGCCTAAACCGTCTCCGCCCAGTTGCGGATCAGGTGATGCGCGATCGCCGCGCGCGGCGGCACAAACAGGCTGTCGGGATGTTTGCCGTCGAGCATCAGCATCACCTCCTCCCGGTCGAACCAGCGGCAGGCCTCCAGTTCGGTGAGGTCGGGCTGGATGTCCTCGTTCAGCGCCTCGCCGTAACAGCCAATCATCAGCGAATAGGGGAACGGCCAGGGCTGGCTGGCGTGATAGGATACACGTCCCAACCTTATGCCGCTCTCCTCAAAAGTCTCGCGCCGCACCGCGTCCTCGATCGTCTCGCCCGGCTCGATGAAACCCGCCAGCGCGGAAAACATGCCCGGTCCGAAATGCGGACCGCGTCCCAACAGGCAGCGATCCCGGGTCACCGCCAGCATGATCGCCACCGGGTCGGTGCGTGGGAAGTGTTCCGCCCCACAGTTCGGGCAGACCCGCTTCGTGCCGCCGGCGGCCATCCGCGTTTCGGTTCCGCAACGCCCACAGAATTTGTGCGTGCCGTGCCAGGCCAACAATGCCGCGCCCTGCGCCATCGCGCCCAGCCGCTCCGGGTCGAGCAGGCTTTGGATGTTGATTGATCGGTAGTCGATCGCCTTGACGCCTTCGGGCAGCGCTTCGAGGTCGGCGCCTGACATCAGCGCCAGCACTGGCCCGTCGGCATCGATCCCCAGCAGCACGGCCTGACTGGCATCGCCGGCAAAGCGTGCCAGCTCGTCAGGCGAAAAATGTGGATCGAAACCGTCGCCATTGAGCTTCAACAATGTACGCCCGCCGGCCATGAACATCAGCCGCGCGTTCGGATCCGCCAGCGCCAGCGCTATCGTGTCGTCGTTGCGCTTTTCCGACTGGCGGTCGAGCCGGTTGCCGGCAAAGCCGATGAACGAGCTCGGCTCGCGCTCAGGAAGGTCGAAGAGAGGAAAGGGCATTGTTAGTCCAATCGATTTCGTCGCAGTGCGACCGTTCGCGCTGCCCCTCACTGTCCTGCCGGACATCTCTCCCCGTAAAGACGGGGAGAGAGACGCCGGCCGACTTGGTTTCGTCAACGCCAACGTTTGGCGAAAGCGGTCGTGGCATCGTTCTTCTCCCCGTCTTTACGGGGAGAAGGTGCCGGCAGGCGGATGAGGGGCGGCGCGAACGGCCGACATGATGGCCATTCGTATCAAGCCCATGACCAATTCATCAACAGTGCGACGAGCCTCAGAAGCATTGGCCCAGCCAGGAAACTCTACAACGCCGCCCGAACCTTCTCGATCAGCCCGTGCAGGTCCGAACGCCGATACGGTTCGCGCATGCCATGGCCCCACACCGGCCCGGGCCAGTTCTCGTCGCCCTCGTCGCGCGCGATGACATGGACATGCAATTGCCGCACGACGTTGCCGAGCGCGGCCGTATTGATCTTCAGGCAGCCGGTCACGCGTTTCAGCGCCTCGGCCGCCAGATTGGTCTCGAAGGTCAGCATCGCCTGGTCGAGCGGCGTCAGGTCGTGCAGCTCGAAAATCTCGGCCCGCTGCGGCACCAGAATAAGCCAGGGCCAGCGCTTGTCATTCATCAGCCGGAGTTCGCATAGGCCGAGCCATTGGAGCGGCTCACTGTCCGCATCCAGCCGCGCGTCCAGTTCGAACCCGCTCTTTCCGGCCGATGGCATCGGCGGCTCCCCCTCATTTAAAGAGACGCTAATGCTGGCGGAGGCCTGCGGCAAGCGAATCCTCAGGCGCACCCTTGCAATCTTCGCCGGCTTCGCCGATATGAGCCGCGGGAGGTTGGTGGTGGACGTCGCCACTCGCCAACCGGGTCAGGTCCGGAAGGAAGCAGCCCTAACGAGCCGGGCACGGGTCGCCGTGCCAGCCTCCCGCCTTTCCCTCGATTTTGGCCGTCGGTTCGGTTGACGCAGCGTTGCCGCGCGGGCGAAACTGGCGGCTCGTGACGGTGAGGAATGATGGCCGACGACGCAAGCGAAAGCGCCGACAAGGCAGTCCAGAGCGGCGGCTACCGCGTGCTTGCCCGCAAATATCGCCCGAAGGACTTTTCCGGCCTCATCGGCCAGGAGCCGATGGTGCGCACCCTCACCAATGCCTTTGCCTCCGGCCGCATCGCCCAGGCCTGGATGCTGACCGGCGTTCGCGGCGTCGGCAAGACAACCACTGCGCGCATTCTTGCGCGAGCGCTCAACTACAAGACGCCGGATATCGACAAGCCCTCGGTCGATCTGACCATCGAGGGCGATCACTGCCGTCCTATCATGGAAGGCCGCCATCCCGACGTCATCGAGATGGACGCCGCTTCCCACACCGGCATCGACGACATCCGCGACATCATCGACCGCGTCCGCTACGCGCCGGTCTCGGCCCGCTACAAGGTCTACATCATCGACGAGGTGCACATGCTGTCCACGCAGGCCTTCAACGGCCTGCTGAAGACGCTGGAAGAGCCGCCGCCGCACGTCAAATTCATCTTCGCCACCACCGAAATCCGCAAGGTCCCGATCACGGTGCTGTCGCGCTGCCAGCGTTTCGACCTGCGCCGCATCGACGCCGGCGTCATCAAGGACGATCTGAAGCGTATCGCCGGCCTGGAAAGCATATCGGTCGACGACGAGGCGCTGGCGCTGATCGCCCGCGCTGCGGAAGGCTCGATGCGCGACGCGCAGTCGATCTTCGACCAGGCGATCGCCCACGGCGCGGGCACGGTCAGCGCCGCTGCCGTGCGCGACATGCTTGGCCTCGCCGACCGCGCCCGCGTGGTCGACTTGTTCGAGCATGTCATGAAAGGCGATGCCGGCGCGGCTTTGGCCGAATTGCGCGCGCAATACGACACCGGCGCCGACCCGGCGGCAGTGCTCACCGACCTTGCCGAATTCACCCATCTCGTCACCCGTTTCCGCTTCGTGCCCTCGGCGGCGGACGATGTCGCCTTGACCGAAACCGAGCGCAAGCGCGGCCTGGATTTCGCCGAAAAGCTGTCCGTTCGTGTGTTGTCGCGCGCCTGGCAGATGCTTCTGAAGGGCATTCCCGAGGTGCAGACCTCGAACCGCCCGGTCAGCGCCGCCGAGATGGTGCTGATCCGGCTTGGCCCACGCCGCCGACCTGCCGACGCTCGACGAAGCGCTGAGATCGCTGGAAGGCGCGCCGCAAGGCGCCTCGATATCCGCGCGTCCCAACGGCTCGCCAGCCTCAAATGGCCCGAGCGCATCCGCGCAGGCCATCTCCCGCACCACCATGTCGGCCGGCGGCAGCGCCGCGCCGGCGATGCGGCTGGTCGAGGCAGCGCCCGAGCAAAAGGCCTATGTCGCGCCGACGCCGGAGCCATCGGCGCCTGAAGTGCCGATCACCAGCCTGGCTGATATCGCCGCCCTTGCCGACCACCACCGCGACAGGCTGTTCAAGGTCAATTTGAAGACCCATGTCCGCCTGGTTCGCGTCGATCCCGGCCATATCCAGGTTGGCCTGACCGACAGCGCGCCGAAAACCCTGCTGGGCGACCTCACCACGCGGCTGAAAAACTGGACCGGCCGCAATTGGCTGGTGTCCGTCTCGAAGGATGCCGGCGGCCAGACGCTCGCCGAGGTCGAAACCTCCAAGCGCGAAAACGCCATCCTCGATGCGAAGAGCGACCCGGCCGTTGCGGCGGTGCTGGCGCGGTTCCCAGGCGCGAAGATCATCGATGTTCGGATCCCGGACAGCCCGGAAGTTGCGGAGATCGATCAGCCGGCCGATCTGCCGCCGGAACCGCCGATCGAAGACGACGACGAAATCTGACTTTATCTCGCTCTAGCGAAGGACAATGCGATGAAGGATCTCTTGGGCCTGATGGGCAAGGCCAAGGAAATGCAGGCGAAATTCCAGGCCATGCAGGAAGAGATGCAAAATCTCGAAGCCACCGGCCAGGCCGGCGGCGGACTGGTCAACGTCACGCTATCGGGTAAGTTCGACATGAAATCTTTGAAGATCGACCCGTCGCTGTTCAAGGAATCCGAGGTCGAGATCCTCGAAGATCTCCTCCTTGCCGCGCACAACGAGGCGAAGAAAAAGCTCGAGCAGCAGATCCAGGAAAAGACCCAGGCGCTCACCGCCGGCCTGCCGCTGCCGCCCGGCATGAAGCTGCCGTTTTAGCCATGCCTTCGGCGGAAGCGCTGGTCCGCGCCTATTTCGAGCGCATGAATGCGAACGACTGGGCGGATGCAGCAGCGCTGTTCGCCGACGATTTCCAGTTCGTCTGGCCGCAATCCGGCGAGATCATCCCGACCCGCGCGGCTTTCGTCGCCATCAACGCAAATTATCCCGCCCACGGCCGATGGGTGTTTGCCATCCGCTCAATTGTTGCCGAAGGATATCGTGTCGCGACGGATGTCCACGTCACCGATGGCCAGGTCGAGGCGACCGCAATCACCTTCTTCGAGACGACCAGCCAGGCCATAACGCGCATCACGGAATATTGGCCGGATTCTTATCCAGCTCCGGCGTGGCGCAGCGCCTGGGTGGCGCGATCGCACGGCGGCTGAAAACGATAGAGCCCGTGCGAAAGCCACCGCAGATAGTGACATTTTGAGCGACTAAGTTAATCGAAATTGGACCCGCGTCACATTAGGCTTTGAGGAGAATGCCCGCTTGTTTGCAACGGCGGGGGGCACAAAAATAGGCGTTAACTATACGCTAACCATAATTCCGCCACGCTTTGGCCGCGAAACTCGCAATCTAGCCGCATACGTGGCGTCGGTCGGGGGGACCATGAGGCGAGAATCGTGACGGCTGGCGCGAAGCTGCAACTTTTGGCGATGATGGCGCCGCTGCTGCTCGGCGCGGCTTGCACCACGCAATCTCCCGGCGTTCAGCAGGGGATGGGTTTCGCCGCGCAGCCAACCTCGACACAACTCGCTTCCACTGACGCTCTTGCCGAAACCGCCATGGCTGCCGCGACGAGCGAGTCCGGTGCGCCGATCCCGCTTCCATCCGCCTCGCCGAAGATGGCCGACGCGGACGCAGCACTTGCCCCGGCCTTCGCGCCGGCTGGCGACACGACAGAATCCTCTCAGAAGCTTGTTCAGGTCGCCTCGCTGTCGCCATCGGTGCCATTGCCCGGCGTGGCCGAAAGCGTTGGCGCGGCGCCGGCCGCTTTTTCATATCCCGACCCCAACACGCGCGGCGCGGCGTTCCTGTCGCGCGACCATGAATGCCTGGCGCGGGCCATGTTCTTCGAATCCAACCGCTCCAGCCGCGATGGGCTGATCGCCGTCGGCTCTGTGGTGATGAATCGCCTCGAAGATGGCCGCTGGGGCAGCACGGTCTGCGACGTCGTCGGCGCGCCGCGGCAGTTCGCGCCGGGCGTTTTGAGCCGCCGCATGGATTCGGCGGCCTTGCCGGACGTCATGGAGGCTGCGCAGTCGGTCCTGAAGGGCGAGCGGCACCCGAAAATCTACAAGAACGTCATGTTCTTCCACACCGCCGGTTACCGCTACTCCTATGACAACATGCACTATGTCGTAGTCGCGGGCGGCAACTCCTTCTACGAAAAGCGCCGCCGCATGCGCGGCATGAACAACACGCCGCAATCGGCCGTGCTGGTTGCCGCGAACCCGGCCCGCGCGTCGGTTCAGGACACGCCGCTGAAACGCGCCGTCCGCCGTGCGGCGAAACGCAAACCGGTTGCGCCGACCGTTGACGAGGCCCGGCCAGTGCCGGCGGTGGCGGTCTCAGCGCCGCTTGCCGTGCAGCCTGCATCGTTTGCTCCAGCATCGGCTCAACCCGCCGCCGCGCGGTTTGGCGACCCGGTCGAGCCCGTCGCCGGCAAGTCCGGCCGGGTGCTCAAGCCGGTGCTGCAAAACTGAGGTTTGCGGCCGGCAATCGCGCCGCTTACCCTTCCTTCACCATATCAGCGCCATTCTTTCGCCGAAAACGTCCGCATTCTGGCCGCACTGTCAAAGCGGTCGGGGGACCGAAGAGGCCGTCTGTTGAGTTTTTTGCGTAGAGTTCCTGCGGCGTCCGCCGCCCTCCTGTCTCTCGGCCTGATGGCCGGCTGTTCTCAAACCGGAAGCCTTGGCGATGGCCTTGGCATCAATTCGGTGGCGAACATGCTGCCCGGGCGCGCCAGCGTGCCTGGCTCGACGCGCGGCAAGACCTATCGCGCCTCGGCGCGCGAGCGCGAATGTCTGGCCCGCGCCATGTTCTTCGAATCCAACCGTTCCAGCCAGGATGGCCTGGTCGCTGTCGGCTCGGTGGTGATGAACCGCCGCGACAGTGGCAAATGGGGCAACGACATCTGCAGCGTCGTCGGCGCCAATCGCCAGTTCGCGCCGGGCGTGCTTTCCCGCCCCATGAACTCCAAGGCGCTGCCCGATGTCATGGCTGCAGCCGATACCGTGTTGAAGGGCAAGCGCCATGCGAAAGTCCATCAGAACGTGATGTTCTTCCACACGGCCGGCCTGAAATTCCCCTACAAGAACATGCACTACACCGTCGTTGCCGGTGGCAATTCCTTCTATGAGAAGAAGAGCCGCCGTCGCGGGCCGCAGCTTGAGCAACCAATGGCGCAGGACACGATGATCGCCTCCGCCGACGATGCGGTGCCCGGCGTCGCGACGGCCCTGCTACCGACCGCCAGGAGCCGCGATGGCTCCAACGCGGTCGCCGCGCGCTCCAGCCGCCGGCAAGCCTGGCGTGATGATGGCCAGTGCCTCGACGCGCGACGAGCAGCCGGTTCGGGCGGCCAAGAAGCGCTCACGCAGCGAGCCGCAACCGATCTTCCTGGCCATCGCGCCGAAACCCCGCCCCGTGCAGCAGGAACAGGAGCCGGTCGTCGCCATGGGTGAGCCCGCGCCGGAGCGTTTTGGCGGCCCAGCCGCACCGCAAACCCTCGACGCGCAGGCCGAGGCCATAGACGCCGGCATCCGCCCGACCATGTCCTATGAGGCAAGCCCCGACCAGGCTGGCGAGGTCGGCGAACTCATCTTGCAGCAACAGGACCTCGGACAGTAGGGGCCTACTCCCCACTGCCTATTCGCTCTATATCGCTTCCATGTCGAAGCGAATCGCCGGCCCTGAAATCGAGCGCCTGATCCAGCTTCTGGCCAAGGTGCCGGGGCTAGGCCCGCGTTCGGCCCGCCGCGCCGCGCTGCATCTCATCAAGAAGAAGGAGCAGCTTCTCGGGCCGCTCGCTTTGGCCATGGCCGAGGCTGAGGAGAAGGTGCGCGTCTGCTCGACCTGCGGCAATGTCGATACGGCCGACCCCTGCATGATCTGCACCGACCCGCGCCGCGACGGCGCGACGATCATCGTGGTCGAAGACGTTTCCGACCTCTGGGCGCTGGAGCGGGCAGGAGCGATGAACGCGAGATATCATGTGCTCGGCGGCACGCTCTCGCCGCTGGATGGCATCGGCCCCGACCAACTCACCATAAAACAGCTTGTCGAACGCATCGCGGCCGGCGGCGTGTCCGAATTGATCCTGGCCGTCAACGCGACGGTCGAGGGCCAAACAACCGCCCATTATCTCACCGATCAATTGACGCATTTCGAAGTGAAGGTGACCCGCCTGGCGCATGGCGTGCCGGTCGGCGGCGAGCTGGACTATCTCGACGAAGGCACACTCGCCGCGGCGATGAAGGCAAGGACGGTGTTTTGAGGGAGGTTATCGATGGACAGGTCTGACCGCCGCTTCTATCCACCGTTTCGAGTGCGCTACGTGCCCCCCTCTGTCCTGCCGGACATCTCCCCCACAAGGGGGGAGATCACGCGTCGGCCGGGCGCTCACCTTGCCGTTGGTGCTTGGCGAAGCCCAGAAGCTGGCCGATCTCCCCCCTTGAGGGGGAGATGTCCGGCAGGACAGAGGGGGGCGACGTAAAGCTAGCTAATGCCTGCATAGGCTTCGCTTTCGCGCTCACGTCTCGCAAGTGCCCTCCCCGCCGCCGCCCAATCGCTCGACACCCAATTCCAGTCCTGGCTGGCCAAATCCCTGTGGCCCGAGGCCAGCTCCGCCGGCATCTCCAAAGCCACCTTCGACGCAGCCTTCGAGGGCGTAAAACCCAACCCAAAACTGCCTGATCTCATCCTGCCCGGCGAAAAGACCGTCGCCTCGAAAAAGCAGCATCAGGCCGAGTTCTCCTCGCCCGGCAATTATTTCGCCGAAAAGACGATTGGCGCGGTCACCAAGGGCGGCCGTTCACGTTCCGCCTCGCTGTCCAAAACCCTGACCGCGGTCGAAAAGCGCTACGGCGTGCCGGCGGAAGTCGTGCTGGCCATCTGGGGCCGCGAATCCGGCTTCGGCGCGGCAAAAATGCCTTACGACGCCTTCGAGGTGCTCGGCACCAAGGCCTGGCTCGCGACGCGAAAGGACATGTTCCGCATCGGAGCTCATCGCCGGCCTGCAGATGGTCGAAAAAGGGTCTCGTCGCCGCGCAGTGCCATGAAGTCCTCCTGGGCCGGCGCGCTCGGCCAGCCGCAATTCCTGCCGACCTCCTTCCTCAAGCACGCCGTCGATTTCGACGGTGACGGCCGCGCCGACATCTGGAACTCGCAACCCGACACGCTGGCCTCCATCGCCAACTATCTGGTCGACTATGGCTGGCAGAAAGGCCGCGACTGGGGTTTTGAGGTCAACGTGCCGGCAGAAGTCTCCTGCGCGCTGGAAGGGCCGGACCAGGGCAAACAGATCTCCGACTGGGTTGCCATGGGCATCGTCCGCGTCAACGGCAAACCGTTCCCGAAGAGCGAACTCGGCAAGGAAGGTTTTCTGCTCATGCCGGCCGGCCGCCATGGCCCGGCCTTCATCGTCACGCCGAACTTCTACGTGCTGAAGGAATACAATGAGAGCGATCTCTACGCGCTCTTCATCGGCCACGGCGCCGACCGCATAGCTTCCGGCGACAAACGTTTCGCCGGCTCATGGGGCCAGGTCGGCGGGCTGATGCGCTCCGACGTCGCCGGCCTCCAGCGCGCGCTGGAAGCCAAGGGTTACGACGTCGGCGGCGCCGACGGCCTGCCCGGCTTCAAGACCCGCCGCTCGATCGGCGACTGGCAGGCCAAGAATGGCCAGGCGCCAACTTGCTTTCCGGACAAGGAATTGGTCGCGGCGGTGAGGTAGGCTCCCTCCCCCTTGAGGGGAGGGTGGCCCGAAGAGCCGGGTGGGGTCGCCTCCGCCAGGCTGGACGGAATCTGTCGAGTTTTGCCGAACGACACTCACGCCGCGCGCGGATAATCCACATATCCTTGCGCGCCGCCGCCATAAAACGTCGCCTTGTCCGGCTCGTTCAGGGCCAGGCCGGTGCGGAAGCGCTCGACCAGATCCGGATTGGCGATGAACAGCTTGCCGAAGGCGACGAGGTCGGCGCGACCGCTTTCCACCGCTGCCTCGGCAAGCTGGCGGTCATAGCCGTTGTTCACCAGCCACGCTCCCGCGCCGCCGGCATTCCGGTAGGCGGCCTTGAACGCGTCGTAGTCGAACGGCTTGTCGCCCTGCACGAAATCGCGCGCGCCGCCGGTAGCACCCTCGATCACATGCACATAGGCGAGGCCCAGCTTGCCGAGACCACGCGCGACATAGTCGAACAAGGGCTGCGGCTTGTCGTCGGCAGCGTCGTTGGCGGGCGTCACCGGCGACAGCCTGATGCCCACGCGGCCCGGCTCCACCGCGTCCGTCACCGCCTCGACCACTTCGAACAGGAAGCGCGCGCGGTTTTCGATGCTGCCGCCGTAATTGTCGTCGCGCTTGTTCGAGCCGGAGCGCAGGAACTGGTCGATCAGATAGCCGTTGGCCGCATGGATCTCGACGCCGTCGAAACCGGCTTCCTCGATCGCCGCCTTCGCCGCCCTGGCATAGGCCGCGACGATGCCGGAAAGCTCGCCGAGTTCCAGCGCGCGCGGCTCGGATGTCTCGGCAAACGTGCCGCTGCCGTCCGGCTGCACCAGATAGGTCTTCGACTTCGCCCGGATGGCCGATGGCGCCACCGGCTTGCCGCCGTCCGGCTGCAGCGAATGTGTGCGAAATGCGCCCGACATGCCAGAGCTGGGTGACGATCTTGCCGCCGGCGGCATGCACGGCGTCGGTGACCTTGCGCCAGCCGGCGAGCTGCTCGGCTGCGTAAAGGCCGGGCACGTCGGCATAACCCTGGCCCTGGTGGCTGATTGCCGTCGCCTCGGTGATCAGCAGCCCGGCGGAAGCGCGCTGCGAGTAATAGTCGACCGCCAGCGGCCCGGGCACCGCCTTGGGCGAGCGGTTGCGCGTCAGCGGCGCCATGACGATGCGGTTGGAAAGCGACAGGCTGCCGGCCTTGGCCGGATCGAAAAGCGTGGACATGGAAGCGCCTTTGGCAGGGTGAAGTTGAAATCCCCCAAGAGATAGGAACCGCGCCGCAAGCCGGTAAGGAACGCCATTCCAATCTTCGCGGCGCGTTGGAGGATGGCGTTGCCCAAACCGCCGCAGCCAGCCCCACTCCCTTGCCTTTTCTCCCCCGCGCCCCTAAACGCCGCTCACCATGACGTTTCCGCTGTCCCACATCCGCAATTTCTCCATCGTCGCCCATATCGACCACGGCAAATCGACGCTGGCCGACCGGCTGATCCAGCTCACCGGCGGGCTCGACGCGCGCGAGATGGCCGGCAAGGAGCAGGTGCTCGACAATATGGACATCGAGCGCGAGCGCGGCATCACCATCAAGGCGCAGACCGTGCGCCTCAACTACAAGGCCGAAAACGGCGAGGACTACATCCTCAATCTGATCGACACGCCCGGCCATGTCGACTTCGCCTATGAGGTCTCGCGCTCCTTGCGCGCCTGCGAGGGTTCGCTGCTGGTGGTCGACGCCTCGCAGGGCGTCGAGGCGCAGACGCTGGCCAATGTCTACCAGGCGATCGACGCCAACCACGAGATCGTCGTGGTGCTGAACAAGATCGACCTGCCCGCCGCCGAGCCCGAGCGCATCAAGGAGCAGGTCGAGGAGGTGATCGGCCTCGACGCCAGCCGGGCCGTCCAGATCTCCGCCAAGACCGGCTTGAACATCGAGGCGGTGCTGGAGGCCATCGTCCACCAGCTGCCGCCGCCGAAGGAAGGCGACGCGTCGAAGCCGCTCAAGGCCATGCTGGTCGACAGCTGGTACGACGCCTATCTCGGCGTCATCGTTCTGGTGCGCGTCATCGACGGCGTGCTGAAGAAGGGCCAGACACATCCGCATGATGGGCACCGGCGCGCGCTATCCGGTCGAGCGCACCGGCTATTTCACGCCCAAAGATGATCCAGTCCGACGAGCTCGGCCCCGGCGAGCTCGGCTTCATCACCGCCTCGATCAAGGAGGTGGCCGACACCCGCGTCGGCGACACCATCACCGAAGACCGCCGCCCGACGCCGCAGGCCCTGCCCGGCTTCAAGCCGGCGCAGCCGGTGGTGTTCTGCGGCCTGTTCCCGGTCGACGCCGCCGACTTCGAGGATTTGCGCGCCGCGGTCGGCAAGCTGCGGCTCAACGACGCCAGCTTCTCCTACGAGATGGAAACCAGCGCCGCCCTGGGTTTCGGCTTCCGCTGCGGCTTTTTGGGCCTGCTCCACCTCGAGATCATCCAGGAGCGGCTGGAGCGCGAGTTCGACCTCGACCTGATCGCCACCGCCCCGTCCGTCGTCTACCGCATGAACCTCATCGACGGCTCGCTGAAGGAGCTGCACAACCCGGCCGACATGCCGGACGTGGTGAAAATCACCTCGATCGAGGAGCCGTGGATCCGCGCCACCATCCTGACGCCGGACGATTATCTCGGCTCGATCCTGAAGCTCTGCCAGGACAGGCGCGGCGTGCAGGTCGACCTCTCCTATGTCGGCAAGCGCGCCATGCTGCAATACGACCTGCCGCTGAACGAAGTGGTGTTCGACTTCTACGACCGGCTGAAATCCATCTCCAAGGGTTACGCCTCGTTCGACTATCATTTGACCGACTACAAGGAAGGCGATCTGGTGAAGATGTCGATCCTGGTCAACGACGAGCCGGTCGACGCGCTCTCCATGCTGGTCCACCGCACGGCGGCTGAAAAGCGCGGCCGGCAGATGTGCGAAAAGCTGAAAGAGCTCATCCCGCAGCACATGTTCAAGATCCCGATCCAGGCCGCCATCGGCGGCCGCATCATCGCCCGCGAGACCATTTCCGCCCTGCGCAAGGACGTGACGGCCAAATGTTACGGCGGCGACGTGACGCGTAAGCGCAAACTGCTCGAAAAGCAGAAAGAGGGCAAAAAGCGCATGCGCCAGTTCGGCAAGGTGGATATCCCGCAAGCGGCGTTTATCGAAGCGCTGAAGATGGGGGATGCCTGACGCTGGCGTCCCCCGGTGCGCGGGATGGGCAAAAGCGCATACAACAGATTGGGAAAGTGGATATTACCCAAGCGAAGTGTGTTGCGTTGAAGATGGGATGCCTAGCGATCAACCTATCAACTTGTAGCGATCCAATTTGATATCCTTTCTGGCAAGTGCAATTGGCAGATCTGCGTCTAAAAATCCGCCCGCCTTGAGTACCGCTTTGCCCTGCTTTAGAGCCGACGCAACAGATTGGCCGCTGCCTACCGCTGAATAAAACTGCGTTGAAAAATATCCGGCCGCCGCATCGTCAACGGAATCCAGCATCGCAACGACTACTTCCACAAAATCTAGAAATACCTCCGCTCCCTCGTACGTATCGCAGGCGTTCAAAAATAGAACCTTCGGCGGAGTGTCCGTAAATTCAATGAAATTTGCAACGAGCCCATAGTCGATCACTACGCCGCCATGTCTTGCAACTTCATTCTCGAAAACGACAGCTTCATCCCCGCCATGCCCCGAAAAATGAACGATAGTTGGACGAAAATCGTTCAGTTCCGCCAGAAGGTCGCTCAGGCGAGCCGCCGGGATATGTTTCAAAGTTACTTTGTCTCTAAACAAGGTCCGACGAAGTGCAGATTGGATATCTCGCATTTCGATATCCGTTCTCAAATCCCCATCTGGATTAGCAGCCAAAAATACGATCCTTAGTTCTGCTGTCGGCGTCGATGGTTTGGCAGCGCGGCCCGATCTAATGGATGACTTAGGCTGTCTTTTGGAAAAGGACGCGATGGCAGCGTTGGTTGGAGTTGGTCGCCGTTTAGTTGGCAGCTTTGCAATCCTTGACGGATTTCGAGCCAGCCTCGATATCCGGTTTCTGATAGAAGATATATGTGGAAGACGCGTATATAAGAACGTACGCTCGCCCTCGGCTTTCTCATGGCCGCAGAGGCCAAGCGCTCGCAGCTTATGACCCTCATCTCGAACCGCTTGTTCGGGCAAGCCTGCGATGTTGGCAATCTCCGAGACGGCCTTCGACTGTTTGCGCCCAGCGTACAGTGCTTCGAATGTCTTCAACCTGCGCGAGCTCCTTGAAAGCTCCAGAGCCCAGCGCTGAATGTTTTCCTCATAGTTCGAATTCAGGTCAGTGACACTAATCGGCTTCGGCATTTGCTTCTTTTGCTCTCGCCTTAAGCGCGCCGGTTGGGAACATTTTGCTGACGGTACCCTGACTAATGCCCAGCGTGAGACCGATTTGTTTCTGGGTATATCCCCTGTCAAACAGACCTAGGATCGCTAATTTCTTTAAGGCTTCCAACTCACTCATCAGTAACCTCGTATCACTAGGACCCATTTGACCTTCCTTCCAGATTCTCTGCCTTTCCGGTAGAGGCCTTCCTTGCCTTGTTTGGTACTTTGGGGATCATGCGACTCATCGTGGCTTCGCTGACCTCCAGCATCGAGGCTATTTGCTTCTGCGGTACCTCCGCCTTCAACAACTGCAAAATCAGCAGCTTCTTTATTGCGCGCATCTCGCTGATAAGATCGTCAGCCTGTTTCTTGTCCATCATCAAAATCCTGCTTTATACCAGCCAAGCGGCTCACCTCCGCCAATACGCCCTTTGGAATAGTCTGCTTAGACTCGTTCTATGTATGCCCAAAGCGGCGGCCACGTGATCCTGCCTTAGTCCCTGTCGAATGAGGGAAAGGACCAATAGCTTCTCAACAGAGCTGAGCTTTCCGACATCACTGTCTTTAGCCATCAGACCCTCTCTCCTGCGATGATTGCTTAGAGCCTCCTCGCTTTATGTTGCCTTCCTTTCGCGCATTAGAGAGTGCCACGCTTACCGTGTTTGTTGTCGTTCCCAGAATGTCAGCAATGTCCTTCGCGAGCAGTCCAACTCGTCCTAGAAATAAGATCTTCTCCTTCTGGGAGGATAACCCGGAAACAGCAAGATGTGCCTGAAGTCGTATCAAGGTATCAAGCTTTGCAGACAGGTCGTCAGCCATCCTTCTTCACTCCTCCCTTTTTGGGGGCTAAAAACTTATCGGCCAGGGGATAGACATGGACAGGCCGAACTGCCCCGTCGTCTGTGACTCGGACAACAACGCCTTCGTCAATCCACTTCTTTAACTGCTTGCTAAAGTTGCTCGCATCCAACTTTAACTGAGCAACTATCTCCGCCTGTGTTCGAGTGCCGTCGCACTGATTGTATGCCTCGATCAACTTCTCATTTGAGAGCGGCGACACTATCTGCGCCAACTTGTCAGGCGGAAATGTTTGTCTTGCCACCAACGACATCATTGCCTTCAAATAGACTTCACTATTTGCCATGTCGCTCACTCCCAAATGACAGAACATATAGGGATCAAATATCGACTAGTCAATATTTCTTTCATTCGATTTCCTGTAGATAAAAGATAGGGCAATTAAGTCGGCCATTTCGCCAATGATTGCAAGGGAGAAGGCTGAGGCTAGAATAGATCATTAGCGGACGTATGGTAATTGGAACACGAAAGAGACCAACCTGCGGGTTTCAAAAGGTTTTATTTTCACAAATTGCAACGAAGATTGATTCGATAATAAAGCGGTTGAATTCTCCTCAACGTCGGGCCTCCCGTTCAAGCTAAACAGTTGAACTCGTCTGACGGCGCGCCCTCCTCTCCCCAGCGGGGAGAGGGTGGCCCGAAGGGCCGGGTGAGGGGGCGCTCAACATTTCGCCAACTGAAATTCTTTGTCCTCGTGCGCCCAAAACTGTTGCGCTCCCTCCAACCCCCTCCCCAACAAAATCAATCACTTCCGTAATTTTTACCTCCGCTTTTCGCATTTTCGTCCACACCCCCCAATCCGCCATCATAATTCCGCTCGTCTCTTTCGCCGGGACGCCAGATCGCGACGGCGGGTTGGTGGAAAGAGATCGGCGCCTCCGCCGCGGCTGACGTAGCCAAGGCTGGGGAGGTTCCGCCGAGAGGTTCCCCTCGGGACACTACGGTCCCGGCGCGCCGGATGAGGCGCATAAACCCCGAAGTCCGAAAGGATGAAGGGGCCTAGAGGAACAGGCGGGAACAGAAATCGCCGGGGCGGCGGTCTTCGGATCGCAGAATAAAAAATCTTGGAGCGAGCCGCAGACCGCCGCCCTCCCGGACTTCTTCAACAAACCGGCCCCAAAAGGGCGCGGTTACGGAGACGCATGTGCAAACCGAAACTGACGACCAGCCGCTGATCTCGCATGACGGAAACCCCTTTCCGCTGGGGCTGAAGCCGATCCGGTTCGACTTTTCGCCCGACGGCTTCTGTCCCGTCCAACTGCCCTGGCGGGAAGACCTGTCGCGCTGCGAGCGCATCACCGAATTCCGTTATGCGACGGTGCCAAAGGGCCGGCCGGTGCTGCCGCTCTACATTGCCCGCAAGGGGCCGCACGAAACAGAGGAACAGTACGAGATCTGGCGGCGCGGCGTCGAGCAGCATCACGTCAATCTGTTGATGCTGATCCACCATCTGGCGCAGGTGCTGGCCACGCATCTGGGCATCCACCGCCGCTGCCGCAGGGGGCTGTGCCGGCGCAAGGGCCGCTGCTGCGGCCAGCGCGACCGTCGCGAGGTCGGCTGGTTCTGGGAGCTCTTCCCGCCCTGCGTGCCTGACGACCGCGAGATTGTCATGAGCTTCTTCGACGCGATCCGGGAGGAGATCAAGTTCGTGGCGGCGAGGCACAAGGCGGAGCAGGCGGCGGCGGTTTACCCTCCCCCTTGCGGGGAGGGTCGATGAGCAGTTGGAGCAGAGCGGAAACTGCGAAGCGGGGTGGGGGTGATCGAGCAGTATCCCACTATCAGGACCACCCCCACCCCGATCCATGGCTTCGCTCAGGATCGACCCTCCCCCGCAAGGGGGAGGGTAAACCCGGCGCTACACCACGATCGTCTTCAGCTTTTCCGCGATCAGCGCCGCCAGGCGCTCGGCACGTCGGCCTTGCTCATTTCCGGCCAGGCCTCGATGCCGGCGCGTGAGACAATCTTGACCCGGTTGCGCTCGCCGCCCATCACGCCGCCGGCGACGGCGTCGGGGTTCCCTCCCCCTCGAGGGGAGGGTGGCGAGCGAAGCTCGCCGGGTGGGGTTGCCTCGGCAGCGCGCGACCTCGTCTCTTCTCCTTCACCGAACGGGACCGACCCCACCCGGCGAGCTTCGCTCGTCACCCTCCCCTCGAGGGGGAGGGAGCCATGGCTCACATCATTGGCCACGATAAAATCCGCGCCCTTCTTCTTCAGCTTGGCTTGCGCGTTTTTCTCCAGATCGGCTGTCTCGGCGGCGAAACCCACCACCAGATACGGCCGCTGTTTGTGGTGGCCGATGCCGGCCAGGATGTCGGGGTTCTCGACCATCTGCAGCGCGGGCGGCCCTTCGCCGGCCACCTTCTTGATCTTTTTGCCGGCCTCGCCTTCCGTGCGCCAGTCCGCCACCGCCGCCACGAACACGCCGGCGTCGGCAGGCAGCAGCGCCTCGACCGCGTCGCGCATCTGCCGCGCGGTCTCGACATGCGTCACCGTCACGCCGGCCGGATCGGGGATCGACACCGGCCCGCAGACCAGCCGCACGTCGGCCCCGAGCGTCGCCAGCGCGGCCGCAATCGCGTGGCCCTGCTTGCCGGAGGAGCGATTGGCGATGTAGCGCACCGGGTCGATCGGCTCATGCGTCGGGCCGGAGGTGACGATGATCTTGCGCCCGGAGAGCGGACCCTTAGCCGGCGAAAGAAGGGCCTCGACCGCGGCGACGATCTCCAGCGGCTCGCTCATGCGGCCCTCGCCGGCCTCGCCGCTTTCGGCCATTTCGCCGCGCGCCGGGCCGACGAACATCACGCCGTCGCTCGCCAGCGTCGCGCGGTTGCGCCGCGTCGCCGGGTGCGCCCACATCTTCGGGTTCATCGCCGGCGCCAGCAGGAGAGGCTTGTCGGAAGCGATCAGCACATTCGCCGCCAGATCGTTGGCCAGCCCGTTGGCGAGCTTCGCCATCAGGTCGGCCGTCGCCGGCGCCACCACGATCAGGTCGGCCTCGCGCGACAGGCGGATGTGGCCGACATCGTGCTCCGCCTGCCGGTCGAACAGATCGGTGAACACCGTGTCGCCTGTCAGCGCACCGACCGACAGCGGCGTGATGAAGTGTTGCGCCGCCTGCGTCATCACGCAGCGCACCACAGCACCTCGTTCGCGCAGCCGGCGGATCAGGTCGAGAGACTTATACGCCGCAATGCCGCCGCCGATGATCAGCAGGATGCGTTTGCCGGAAAGGGTCATAGCGCCGCCGTCTTATCATGCCCGCGGTAAAAACTCCGTCATCACAAGGATATGGAGCAATTCCGGGGCGATGGAAAGCGCTCAGCTCACGACCCAGGCGATGTACACCGCCGCCAGCCGCGATCACCCAGAGCGCCAGCCGACCCGAACGGCTGTAGCGCGCTTCGGCCTTGCCGATCGCCTTGGCCGTCTCGGCGTCGAAGCGCAGCCCGCGCTCGGCCATCAGCGTCGATCTCGCGCGACAGGCGCTCGGTGCGGGCCGCGAGGTCCGGCGCTTGGCGGGCCAGCGAGGTCAGCGCCGAGATGCCCTCGCGGGCGTCTTCCAGCATGCCGCGCGGCCCGAGATTATCGCGTATCCAGTCGCCGACCACCGGCTCGGCCGTCTTCCACATGTTGAAGTGCGGATCGAGCGTGCGCGCCACGCCTTCGACGACGACCATCGTCTTTTGCAGCATGATCAGTTCCGGCCGCGTCTCCATGTCGAACAGCTCGGTCACCTCGAACAGCAGCGTCAGCAGGCGCGCCATGGAGATCGTCTCGGCCGGTTGGTCGTGGATCGGCTCGCCGATGGCCCGGATCGCCTGCGCGAAGGAGGCGACGCGATGGATGCGCGGCACGTAACCAGCCTCGAAATGAACTTCGGCCACACGGCGATAGTCGCGGGTGATGAAGCCGTAGAGGATCTCGGCGAGGAAGCGCCGCTCCTTTTTGCCCAGCCGTCCGGTGATGCCGAGATCGACGGCGACGATGGTTCCGTCGGCATCGACGAACATGTTGCCGGGGTGCATGTCGGCATGGAAGAAGCCGTCGCGCAGCGTATGCCGCAGGAACGATTGCACCAGACGGGCGGCGATGCCGATGAGATCGTGACCGGCATCGCGCAGGCCTTCGATGTCGTTCAGCTTCAGGCCGTCGACCCACTCCATCGTCAGCACGTCGCGGCCGGTGCGTTCCCAGTCGACGGAGGGCACGCGGAAGCCAGGATCGTTGGCGGTGTTCTCGCCAAGTTCGGAAAGCGCCGCCGCTTCCAGCCGCAGGTCCATCTCGATCTTGGTGGTCTGCGCCAGCGTCTGCGTCACCTCGACGGGGCGCAGCCGGCGCGTCGCCGGAATGTATTTTTCCTGCAGGCGCGAGGCGAGGAAATAGCTCTCGAGGTCGCGGAAGAACAGCTTTCGCACGCCGGGGCGGATCACCTTGACCGCCATCTTTCGCGGCCCTGCTCGGTCGAGACCTCCGCCGGGTGCACCTGGGCGATCGACGCCGCCGCGACCGGTTCGCCGAAGCTGGCATAGAGGTCGTCGATCTTTCGGCCGAGCGAGCCTTCGATCGCGACGATCGACGCGGCCTGCGGGAAGGTCGCCATCTTGTCCTGGAGCTGCGCAAGGTCGACCGCGATGTCGGCGCCGACGACATCTGGCCGCGTCGCCAGAAACTGGCCGAGCTTGACATAGGAGGGGCCGAGCCGCGTCACGGCGTCGGCGAGGCGCTCGCTGCGGCCGTGGCGTCTTGCGCGCCGGCGCGTAAACAGCTTCGCCACCCGCCAGCCGAATTTCGGCAGGCCGGGGAGTTCATCTCCGGGCAGGGCGGCCACGACGCCTTCCCGCGTCATGATCCAGCCGGCCCTGATCAGCCTGAGCGCTGCGCCGAAATCACTCATGCGGCGCCGTCAAAGTTTCCAGCCGGAATGCAGCGCCGCGATCCCGCCAGTATAGTTGCGGAAGGACACGCGCTCGAAGCCAGCCCGCTCGATCATCGCGGCGAAATTCTTCTGATTGGGGAACTTGGCGATCGATTCGACGAGATATTCATAAGGTTCGCTCTCGCCGGTCACCGCCTTTCCGATCTGCGGGATCGCGCGGAAGGACCATGTTTCATAGACCTTGTCGAGCAGCGGCATGTCGACTTCCGAAAACTCGAGGCAGAGGAAGCGGCCGCCAGGCTTCAGCACGCGGAAAGCTTCCGCCAGCGCCACCTCGATGCGCGGCACGTTGCGAATGCCGAAGGCGATCGTGTAGGCGTCGAACGTGTCGTCGGCAAAGGGCAGCTCTTCAGCATTGGCCTCGACGAAATCGACATTGTCCGCGAAACCGCGCTTTTCGGCGCGTTCGCGCCCGACGCTCAGCATCGAGCCGTTGATGTCGAGCACGGTCACATGCGCGTTGCCGCCGCTGGCGTCGACCATGCGAAAGGCGACGTCGCCTGTGCCGCCGGCCACGTCCAGCGCCCGCCAGCCCGGCCGCTTCGGCGGGTTCAGCCAGGCCACCACAGCGTCTTTCCAAAGCCGATGCAACCCGCCCGACATCAGATCGTTCATGATGTCGTATCGCTTGGCGACCCGATGAAAAACTTCATCGACCAGCGGCTGCTTCTCGCCCGCAGCGCGACGTTGCGAAAACCGTAGGAGGTCTCCATCCCGCCCGCTGCCGTTGTTCGATATTCCGACATATTTTCAGCCGTCTGTCTCAAATTCGGCGCGACCATAGCCGATCGGCATGTCGGGCGCTATTGTCACGGGTGCGGTCAAGGATCGCGCCTCATATGCGGAACGAGGAAAGTGAATTCATGCTGTTGAAAGCCGAGCTGCACTGTCACATCGAGGGTGCGGCCGCACCGGAACTGGTCATCGAGCAGGCGCAGAAATATAACAAGGACTGGTCGCCCTTCATTCAGAACGGCTCATTTGTCTGGCACGATTTCACCAGTTTTCTCGCAGCCTATGATTTTTCGGCGGACCTGTTCCGCACCGAGGAAGATTATGCCCGGCTGGCCGATCATTACCTGACCAGCCTCGCCCGCGACGGCGCGATCTATTCAGAAACGTTCACCTCACCAGACCACGCGATTCGCGCCGGCTTGTCGCCGCAGGCCTACACCGACGCGCTCGGCGAAGGCATGATGCGCGCCAAGGCAAAGACCGGCATCGAGGCGCGCATGATCGTCACTGGCGTGCGCCATGTCGGCGTCGACGCAATCGAGGCGGCCGCGCGCTTCGCCGCCAGATGCAAGCATCCGCTGGTGACCGGTTTCGGCGTTGCCGGCGACGAGCGCATGGGCGATTTCGAAGACTATGTTCGCGCCTTCGAGATCGCGCGGGAAGCCGGTCTCGGCATCACCATCCATGCCGGCGAACTGTGTGGATGGGAAAGCGTGGCGTCGGCCATCAAGCACATCAGGCCGAGCCGCATCGGCCATGGCGTTCGCGCAATCGAAAACCCGGACCTGGTGAAGAAGATTGCCGACCAAGGTATCGTGCTGGAAGTCTGCCCCGGCTCGAATATCGCGCTCAGCGTCTTCCCGTCCTTTGCCGAGCATCCGTTTCCAAAACTTCGTGATGCCGGCTGCAAGGTCACGCTGTCGTCAGACGACCCGCCGTATTTCTGGACGTCGCTCAAGCACGAATATGACATTGCGCGAGAACATTGGGGCATGGGCGACAAGGCGCTGAATGCGGTGACGCGCACGGCGCTGGAAGCTGCCTTTGTCGATAGCAGGACGAAGAAGGCGCTTTTGGCCAGGCTCGACCAGGCCGAAAAGGCGGCAAAGCACTAGAGCAGCGAACAAAATTGTGATTGTGCAGGCGTGGCGGCTTTTTTCGTCGCCCCCGATCCTTATGATCCGGCAGATTGATCGAGAGGCATTTGAATGACCGTCACCGTTGTCGACCATCCGCTGGTGCAGCACAAGCTTACTATCATGCGTAATAAGGAGACCTCGACGGCCGGCTTTCGCCGCCTGTTGCGCGAAATTTCACTGCTGCTCGGCTACGAGGTGACGCGCAATCTCGAACTGACGACGACCACGATCGAGACGCCGCTGGAGACGATGGAGGCGCCGATCCTGGAAGGGCAAGAAGCTGGTCTTCGCCTCGGTCCTGCGCGCCGGCAACGGCTTGCTTGAAGGACTGCTCGATCTGGTGCCTGCGGCCCGCGTGGCGCATGTCGGGCTCTATCGCGATCATGAGACACTCGAAGCAGTCGAGTATTTCTTCAAGGCCCCAAGCGATCTGTCCGACCGTCTGGTCATTGTCGTGGATCCGATGTTGGCTACCGCGAATTCCGCCATCGCCGCGATCGACAAGTTGAAGTCGCGTGGCGCAACCAATCTGCGCTTCCTGTGTCTGCTGGCCGCGCCGGAAGGGGTCGAACGCTTCACCAAGGCCCACCCGGACGTGCCCGTCTTCACCGCGTCGATCGATCGGCAGCTCAACGATAAGGGCTACATCCTGCCGGGGCTGGGCGACGCCGGCGACCGCATGTACGGCACGAAATAGTATGTGCGAATTGATGGCCTTCGGCCAACTGTATTGAGGGTTTGTTTATCACAAGCGGCGGCATCAAGCGCGTAGCCCGATCATTGAAATCAAGCATTAACGTCGTTTTGCGACCAAGGGAGCTCTTTCGGAGCACCCTATGCTGCCAAAAGTCCTGATGTTCAGTGCGCTCGTCATTGGCGCTGCGGTCTATCCGTTGATTTTCGGGCCGATCGACCTCTCGATCAGCCCGGCGGAGCCTCCGGCCGTCGAGTTCGAACGATCCCTCGCGACGACGATTGCGCGCGCCGAGGTGACAAGAGCGCGCGGAACGGTTGCCCTCCAAAGCGACAATCGAGGGCATTTTTTCGGCGAATTCAAACTGAACGGGCGCAAGACCCAGGCGATGGTAGATACTGGCGCGACGGTGATCGCGATCAACAAATCGATGGCGCGCCGGGCTGGAATAAGCGTACACGGCAGCCATTTCACCGGCAAGGTGGGAACGGCGAACGGCGTTGTGGCGGCGGCGCCGATCATCCTCGAATCCGTTCAGATCGGGCGCATCACAATCGAAAATGTTCCGGCCGTCGTGCTCGACGATGCCGCTCTGCCAGGAACCCTGATCGGCATGAGTTTCCTCAAGCAACTCAGAAGCTTCGAGGTGCGCGGCGGTCAGATGGTCCTCGATCAATAAATAGAGCCTCGCGCCGGAGTCTGAACTCCGGCGCGACATTCCAGCCGACTTAAGCGGTCAGAAATTGCGTTGGACGCGCAAGAAGCCGCCAAACCCGTCGTCGCTGTCGCTTTCGCCGAGATTTGGGTCGTAATAGCCGACTTCCGGCGTGACCTTGAGGCCATTCACGACCTCGTAGGCGACATTGGCCACTGCGGCGAAGGCTTCGGAATCGTCATAGGAAAGCTGCACATTGACGTCGGTCTTCTCGTTGACCGTGTAGGTGCCGCCACCCCAGATGGCCCAGTCGCCGTCCCATGTGGCGTAGTAGCTGCCGGTGTCTGTCGAGCTGTATCCGCCCAGGATGAAGAGTGACAGGTTTTCCGAGGCCTTGACGTCGAGGCGCAGTTTCGCCGCCCACTCTTCCCACACCGAGTCGTAGCCGACAGCGCCTGAGATGCTGCCCCAGCCTTGCGTCAGCGCCGCGCCGGCGACGACATGCGGAACATAGCTGTCGATGGTGTAGAGATCGCCCGAGCCCTCTTCGAGCGCAATGGCTGCGGTGAAGCCATTCGATCCGGCGTAGGTGTAAGAGATCTGATGCGTGCGATCCGGCTCGTAGTCGATCAGATCGTCCTGAACGACATTGCCGGCGAAGTTCGTGATGCTGACGAACAGCGAGTCCGTCTTGCCGACGCGGAAGCCGCCAAGTTCGATATAGGCCTGTTCGATGTCCGTGTCCTGGCCAGTGGTCGTAATATCGCCAATCTCTTCGCCCGGTTCGTTGATGCCGTTGCCGTTGGCATCATCAAAGACCGTGACGGTGTCGGTGTCCCAGTTGAAATTGATCTGCATGTAGGCGCGCAGTGTCCCGAGCTCCGTTTCTGACCGGGCATCGAGTTGAAGCGCCGCGCGAGCGCGCTTGTAGTAGGTGTCGTTGGTGTTGATGATGCCGGCAGCAAGGTCTAGCTTGTCGAGCACGTCTTCATGGCCGAAAATGCCAACGCCGATGTCGTAGCGGAGATAGCCGCCGACTCGCAGGCAGGTTTCCGTGCCTGGGATGTAATAAAATCCTGTGCCGTAGGTGTCGCAGACCCGGACATATTCCATGGGTTCGGGTTCGGCGATCACTTCCACCGCATCGGCGGCGAAGGCGGTTACAGTTGACGAAAGGATGGCGGCAAAGCCGGCCAGCAGTCGGGTGGAAGTCATCGAATTGTCCTCGTCTCAGTTATGCAGGCAGCTTGGGAGGGTTGCCGTACGCGTACATGGCGCGGATACCGGAGGGTCATCAAGTGAGAAAGCTTGGGCCAACCTGTGATTGCGGCCGGCATGTGCGAGATTTGCCACAGCGGTTGACCGCGCATGCAGTTCGCGTCAAATGGCGCAGCTTTGCCGGCCTGGGTTTGACCCGCCAAGTTTGAGGAGAATGTGTCGATGGCTGAAGCCGAAATCGGTCTTATCGGGTTGGGCACGATGGGCTCCAGCCTGGCGCTCAACATCGCCGAGAAGGGTCACAAGATCGCGGTTTTCAACCGCACGGTATCGCGCGTCGATGAATTCAAGGCCGAAGCCGGTGAGCTGGCCGACAGGATCGTGCCGTGCCATTCGATGGAGGAGCTCGCCAAGGCGATCCGCCCGCCGCGCCCGATCATCGTCATGGTGCTGGCCGGCAAGCCGGTGGACGAGCAGATCGCGGCGCTGCGTGAAGTGCTGTCCGCCAACGACATCATCATCGATGCCGGCAATGCCGACTTCAACGACACCCGCCGCCGCTTTGCCGAGCTGGAAGGCTCGGGCCTGACCTTCATCGGCATGGGCGTGTCGGGCGGCGAGGAAGGCGCGCGCCACGGCCCGTCCATCATGGTGGGCGGCACCGAGCAGAGCTGGAAGCGCGTCGAAAACGTCTTGACGGCGATTTCGGCGAAATATGAGGGCGAGCCGTGCGCGGCCTGGCTGGGCACCGACGGCGCCGGCCATTTCGTCAAGACGATCCACAATGGCATCGAATATGCCGACATGCAGATGATCGCCGAAATTTATGGCGTGCTGCGCGATGGGTTGGGCCTGAAGGCGAAGGAGATCGCGCCGGTCTTCGCCAAATGGAACAAGGGTCGGCTGAACTCCTATCTCATCGAGATCACCGCCAAGGTGCTCGAAGCGTCCGACCCGAAGACCAAGAAGCCGGTGGTCAACATCATCCTCGATCGCGCCGGCCAGAAGGGCACCGGCAAATGGTCGGCCATCGAGGCGCAGAAGCTCGGCGTGCCGGCGACCGCGATCGAGGCGGCCGTGGCGGCTCGCGTCATCTCGTCGATGAAGGCGAGCGTGAGGCTGCCGAAAAGGCCTATGGCAAAGCCGAAGAAGCCGAAGCTTGAAATCAGCCAGATCTGCCCTGCTGAAGGATCTCGAACTGGCGCTCTTCGCCGGCAAGATCGCCGCTTACGCGCAAGGCTTCGCCGTCATGGACGCCGCCTCGAAGACGTTTGGCTGGAACCTGCCGTTGCCGACGATCTCGAAAATCTGGCGTGCCGGCTGCATCATCCGCTCGCAGTTTCTCGGCCAGATCGCCGAGTCCTTCTCGCAGTCGACGCCGGCAAATCTTTTGATGGCCCCGGCCTTCATCGACATGATGAAGAAGGCGCATCCGTCGCTTCGGCGCATCGTTGCGCTCGCCGCCGAGGCCGGTCTTCCCGTACCGGCACTGTCGTCGGCCTTGGCCTATTTCGACGGCTATCGCCAGGGCCGAGGCACATCGAACCTGATCCAGGCCCAACGCGATTTCTTCGGCGCGCACGGTTTTGAACGGATCGGCGAGCAGGGCGCATTCCACGGACCGTGGGGCGCCTAACCTGGTGAGGGGCTGGCGAACCTTAGGAATTACCGATCAAATTGCATGAACAACTGTAAGTTTGCCTGTTTGCCGGCAACAAAATGCTTCCTGTCCTGTTATAGATCGTCGAAATGGATCGGAAGCGCTGCAAAACAATGGACATGGACCTGGACCCGCGGCGCACCGATAGGGCGCCATTGACCGTCCCGGGTTCGACCGGCGACGGGCTTGCCACGGGCGCCGCTGCCACCGCTCATCACCATCGCCGGCGTCACCGCCATCCTGTATCTCGGGCAAGATGTGCTTCTGCCCTTTGCGATCGCACTGCTTTTGACGTTTGCCCTTGCGCCGATTGTCTCGTTCTTGCGCCGGCGCGCCGTGCCCAAGATACTGGCGGTCATCATGACCGTCTTCATCGCCTTTTCCTTTATGGCGGTGTTCGGTTTTCTGGTTGCCTCGCAAGTCAGCAATCTGGCGCAAAACATCCCGGTCTATCAGACCAACATCGTCGAGAAGGTCCGTTCGCTGCGCGAACTTGGTGCAGGCGGCGGCGTAATCGATCACCTGACGCGTGTCATTGAACGGGTCGGCGAGGAGTTGCGCCTGGGCACCCAGCCTGCCGGACCGGTCGGCACACCCGAACAGCCCAAGCCGTTGCCGGTCGAGATCGTTTCGCAGCAGACGCCGCTCGACATCCTGCAAAATATCGTCGTGCCGCTGATCAGCCCGTTTGCCACGGCTGGCCTGATCATCGTCGTCGTCATCTTCATGCTGCTCGAGCGCGAAGCGCTCCGCGACCGCTTCATCCGCCTCGCTGGTTATGGCGACCTGCATACCACGACGGAGGCCTTGCGAGATGCCGGGACGCGGGTCGGCCGCTACCTTCTGATGCAACTTGTCATCAACACGACCTACGCCATTCCCATCGCGGCCGGCCTGTGGCTGCTCGGCATTCCCAATGCCTTGCTCTGGGGCTTGCTCACGCTTGTTCTGCGCTTTGTGCCCTATATCGGTCCGGCCATCGGCATGCTGCTGCCAATGATGGTCACCCTTGCCGTCACGCCCGGCTGGGCGCCGCTGTTGTGGACCGCCGCGCTGTTCGTGGTCATGGAACTCATCAGCAACAATGTGCTGGAGCCCTGGCTCTACGGCTCGCGCACCGGCCTTTCGCCGCTCGCCATCATCGTCGCCGCCATATTCTGGGCATGGCTCTGGGGACCGCTGGGCCTGGTCCTGTCGACGCCGCTGACTGTCTGCCTCGTCGTCCTGGGCCGGCATGTGCCTCAGTTCGAATTTCTCAACGTGCTGCTCGGCAACGAACCGGTGCTGGAACCGCATGCCCGCGTCTATCAGCGTCTGATCGCCGGCGATCCCGACGAAGCTGCGGACTATGCCGAAGAGTTTCTCCAAGACGCCTATCTCGTCGATTTCTACGACAAGGTCGGCATTCCGGCCCTGATGCTGGCCGAGCAGGACCGCCAGCGCGGCGTGTTGACCGGACGAGAAACAATCGCAGTTTGCAACGTCCGTGCTCTCGCTCGTCGACGATCTGGAGGACGTTGCCGATAATGAAGAAGACGACAATGCCAACAACGACAATGCTGAAGACGATGACGAATCGCTGGCGGATGACTTGCCGGACGGCGACGGACGTTCGCTTGTCTGCATTGGGGGGCGCGGCGAGATCGATGACGCGGCCGCGGTCATGCTGGCCCAGGTGATGGAAATTCAGGGCGCCGTCGTCGCGCGCGCCGCGCATACGACGCTGGGCCTAGCGCAGTTGCGGCAGCTCGACCTCGACAAGGTTGATACGGTCGTGTTGACCTATCTCAATTCGGCGTCGTCGGCGCAGGCGCGTCATGCGGTGCGCCGGCTGAAGCGGCTCAAGCGCAAACTGCGCGTCGGCGTTTTCATGCCTGTCGCGACCTCGACGCCAAACGTCTCGCCGGTCTCGGCCGACGATCTGAACGCCGACTTCGTCGCGGTCACGATCGTCGATGCCGTCAAGAGCGGGTTTGCCGACGAGAAGCCGGTATTGCTGCGTGCGTCTCCGAAGCGCCTGGCGCCACGTCGCGCGAAATCGACCAAGCGCGCGCCAGTAGCGGCCTAAGCCTACTCCGCCGCCTGCTGGATCTGCGGCGCGGCGCTCATCACCTTGGCGTCGACATGGGTCTCGAACTTGGCGAAGTTCGCGATGAACATGCCCACCAGCTTGGCTGCCTGGCGGTCGTAGGCCGCCTTGTCCGCCCAGGTCGAGCGCGGATCGAGAATGCTTGGCGTCGATGCCGGGCACCGACACCGGCACCTCGAAGCCGAAATTGGCGTCGGTGCGGAACTCGGCATTCTTCAGCGAGCCGTCCAGCGCGGCCGACGAGCAGCGCCCGCGTCGCCTTGATCGGCATGCGGTGGCCGGTGCCGTAGGCGCCGCCGGTCCAGCCGGTGTTGACCAGCCAGCAATCGACCTTGTGCTCGTCGATCAGCGCGCGCAGCAGATTGCCGTATTCCGACGGATGGCGCGGCATGAACGGCGCGCCGAAGCAGGTCGAGAAGGTCGCTTCCGGTTCGGTCACGCCCTTCTCGGTGCCGGCCACTTTCGCGGTGTAGCCGGAGAGGAAATGATACATCGCCTGCGCCGGCGTCAGCCTGGCGATCGGCGGCATCACGCCGAAGGCATCGGCCGTCAGCATGACGATATTCTTCGGGTGCGCGGCGCGGCCGGTCTTCGACGCATTCGCGATGAAGTCGAGCGGATAGGCGCAGCGGGTGTTTTCGGTCAGCGAGCCGTCGTTGAAGTCCGGGACACGCTTTTCATCCAGCACGACGTTTTCCAGCACCGTGCCAAAACGTTGCGTGGTGGCGAAAATCTCCGGCTCGGCCTCGGCCGAGAGCTTGATCGTCTTGGCGTAGCAGCCGCCTTCGAAGTTGAAGATGCCATCGGCGCCCCAGCCATGCTCGTCGTCGCCGATCAGCGTGCGTTTCGGATCGGCCGACAGCGTGGTCTTGCCGGTGCCGGACAGGCCGAAGAACACGGCGGAATCGTCCCTCGTCGTCGGTATTGGCCGAGCAGTGCATCGGCATGACGCCCTGCGCCGGCAGCAGGTAGTTCAGCGCGGTGAACACCGACTTCTTCATCTCGCCGGCATAGGAGGTGCCGCCGATCAGCACGATCAGCCGCGTCAGATCGACCGCGATCACCGTCTCGGTGCGGCAGCCGTGCCGCGCCGGGTCGGCCTTGAAGGACGGCAGGTCGATGATCGTCATCTTCGGCACGAAGCCGTCCAGCGCCTCGACCTCCGGGCGGATCAGCAGATTGCGGATGAACAGCTAGTGCCAGGCAAATTCGGTCACCACGCGGGTTGGCAGGTTGCGGGCCGGGTCGGCGCCGCCGATCAGATCCTGCACATAGAGGTCCTTGTCGGCCGCATGGGCCAGGAAATCGGCCAGCAGCGTGTCGAAATGCGGCCGGCGTCATCGGCTTGTTGTTGTCCCACCAGACATGGGTCTCGGTGGCCTCGTCGCGCACCACGAATTTGTCCTTGGGCGAACGGCCGGTGTGCTGGCCGGTATAGGCGACCAGCGCGCCATGCGCGGTCAGCCGGGCCTCGCCGCGCCGGATCGCCTCTTCGCAAAGCGCTGCTTCAGACAGATTGTAGCGAACCGTGCCCGCAGGTTTTCAGGCCGAATTGATCGAGCCCGTATGCCGGGTTGCGCTTGCCGTATTCCTGCATGGAAGACCCCTCGTGAGAGACTGATTTGGCCTGAAGTCAAATCCCCTTCTGTCAGGGGCTCACTGGTCCACAAACAGAAAAGCCAAACGATATCAAATCATTAATCGATTTAAAGATTTTGAGAATCGTTTAAATCGTTTATATGATGGGGAGGACCCAAGGATTTCGCAAAGCCGCCTCGTCTCACTGTTCGAGGCAACTCATCGGCGGCTTAGCCTGTTAACCAATCGCGCCATGGGGTTGTGCTTAGAGGAGATGACGTCTATGCCACAATTTGTACCTAATTTGTACTGCAGAAGCGCGTCCCAAACGGAAGGGACATCCGCTCATGAGGGAGCCAATTGATATGGCTACTGTCGCGCTCGTCGATGACGACCGGAATATCCTGACTTCAGTATCGATTGCACTGGAGTCCGAAGGGTATCGCGTCGAAACCTATACCGATGGCGCCTCCGCTCTGGAGGGGCTGGCCTCGCGGCCGCCGAATCTTGCTATCCTCGATATCAAGATGCCGCGCATGGACGGCATGGAGCTGTTGCGCCGGCTGCGCCAGAAAACCGATCTGCCGGTGATTTTCCTCACGTCCAAGGACGATGAGATCGACGAATTGTTCGGCCTCAAGATGGGCGCCGACGATTTTATCCGCAAGCCTTTCTCGCAGCGCCTGCTGGTCGAGCGTGTCCGCGCGGTGTCTGCGCCGTGCCAGCGCCCGCGAGGCGGCGGCCAAATCGCCGGAAAAGCAGTCGCGTTCGCTCGAGCGCGGCCAGCTGGTCATGGACCAGGAGCGCCACACCTGCACCTGGAAGGGCGAGCCGGTCACGCTGACGGTGACCGAGTTCCTGATCCTGCATTCGCTGGCGCAGCGCCCGGGCGTGGTGAAAAGCCGCGATGCGCTTGATGGACTCGGCCTATGACGAGCAGGTCTATGTCGACGACCGCACCATCGACAGCCACATCAAGCGCCTGCGCAAGAAGTTCAAGGTCGTGGACGATGATTTCGAGATGATCGAAACCCTTTACGGCGTCGGCTACCGCTTCAAGGAAGCGTAATGCCTAGTTCACCAGAACTTCGATCGATGCCGGCGCAAGCCGGCATCGTTGCATTTGCGTCACCGACGCGAAGAAAAGCCGTTTTCGCCATCGCGTGGACGAATTTTCGACCAGCCGCTAAGATAGCTGGCTGACGGAATCGAGTCCGGGTCGGTTTTTGATGGCAATTGAAGTGGAAATCAGCAAGCGGACGCTGGCGGCCAAGCCGCAGCGTCGCGCGATGCATTCCCTTCCTGCGGCGCTTCATCGTCCCGCTGCGGCGCGGCGTCGGCCATTACGTCTTTTCCAGCCTGACCCGCCGCATCCTGTTCCTGAATCTCGCGGCGCTTGCCGTGCTGGCCGTCGGGATACTCTACCTCAGCCAGTTCCGCGACGGCCTGATCGAAGCGCGCATCGAAAGCCTGATGACGCAGGGCGAGATTATTTCCGGCGCCATCGCCTCGTCGGCGACGGTCGAAACCGATTCGATCATCATCGATCCGGAAAAGCTGCTGGAACTCCAGGCAGGCGAAAGCCTGCCGCCGGGCTCCGACCAGCTCGACAGCCTCGACTTTCCGATCAATCCCGAGCGCGTCGCGCCATTGTTGCGGCGGCTGATCTCGCCGACGCGCACGCGCGCCCGCATCTACGACCGCGACGCCAATCTGCTGCTCGACTCCCGGCATCTTTATTCGCAAGGGCAGATCCTGCGCTACGACCTTCCGCCCGGTGGAGGAGGAAGACCAGGGTTTCGTCGACTGGCTGGAAAAGAAGCTGTTCGATTTCTTCCGCAACGCCGACTACCCGATCTACAAGGAGCAGCCCGGAGGCAACGGCGCGGCCTTCCCGGAGGTCGTCAACGCCCTGTCCGGCAGTCCGTCGACCATCGTGCGGGTCTCGCAGCAAGGCGAGCAGATCGTCTCCGTCGCGGTGCCGATCCAGCGCTCCCGCGCCGTGCTCGGCGTGCTGATGCTGTCGACCGAAGGCGGCGACATCGACCGCATCGTCGCGGGCGAGCGGCGCGCCATCCTGCGCGTCGTCGGCGTTGCGGCGCTTGCCAACGCGGTGCTCTCGATGCTGCTGGCCTCGACCATCGCCAATCCGCTGCGCCGGCTGGCGGCTGCGGCGGTGCGTGTGCGTCGTGGCGTCAAGAACCGCGAGGAAATCCCTGATTTCTCGGACCGCCAGGACGAGATCGGCAATTTGTCCGTCGCCGTGCGCGACATGACCAACGCGCTTTATGCGCGCATCGAGGCGATCGAAAGTTTTGCCGCCGATGTCTCGCACGAGCTGAAAAACCCGCTGACCTCGCTGCGCAGCGCTGTCGAAACATTGCCGCTGGCCAAGAACGAGAAGTCGCGCAGCCGCCTGATGGAGATCATCCAGCACGATGTGCGCCGGCTCGACCGGCTGATCACCGACATTTCTGACGCCTCGCGGCTCGACGCCGAATTGGCGCGCGATGATGCCGCCAAGGTCGATTTGAGAAAGTTCATCGGCGATCTGGTCGCCGTTTCGCAGGATGTCGGCCGCAACAAGAAGCAGGTCGCCATCGAATTCAAGCCAGCAAAGCTGCCACAGGGCGCGAAAGGCTATTTTGTCCAGGGGCATGATCTGCGCCTCGGCCAGGTCATCACCAATCTGATCGAGAACGCCCGTTCCTTCGTGCCCGGAGCAGACCGGCCACATCGCCATTTCGCTGGAGCGCGCCGGCAAATTCAATATCGTCACCGTTGAGGACAACGGCCCCGGCATTCGCGCCGACAATATCGACCGCATCTTCGAACGGTTCTACACCGACCGCCCGTCGAGCGAGGCGTTTGGGCAGAATTCCGGCCTTGGCCTCTCGATCAGCCGGCAGATCGTCGAGGCGCATGGCGGCACCCTGACTGCCGAGAACATCCCCGGCACGAAACCGGGCGACATCAGGGGCGCTCGCTTTACCGCGACCTTCCCGGCCGAAGCGTGACCGCGACGAACCTGCACGCCTCGGCCCTGATCGTCGCCGATCGCGGCATTGTGATCATCGGTGCTTCCGGCTCCGGCAAGACGGCGCTGGCCCTGATGCTTGTCCGGCAGGCCGCAAGCGAAGGCCGATTCGCCCGCCTGGTTGCCGACGACCAGATCTTTCTTTCGACCTCCGCCGGCCGACTGGTCGCACGTACCCCGGCCACCATTGCAGGACTGGCCGAAGCCCGCGGCTTTGGTCCGACTCCAGTTCTCACCGAGCCGGCCGCCGTCATCGATCTCGCCGTCGCGCTGGACGCGCCCGGCAACGCGCCACGCATGGCCGAGCCGCAAAGGTTCGAATTCGGCGGCGCCAGCGTGCGATCAACTCATTTTGCCGGCGCGTAATGCCGTTCAGTCGGCGCTCGCAATCGCCGCACGGTTCGGCTGGCCGCCCTTTAACCGGCAACAAGCGTTGCCGCTGATGCTGCGATGCGTCAAAATGGCCAATTTTTGAGCATATTGGGGCTTGTCAACCGATTAGCCGTCGACAAGATAGCGCTCCTGCCGTTTTAGGGCGTGAGGGAGACCGTTCCGCAATGCGTTCAGGGCCCATTATGGGAGCCAAGCCGGTATGATCGGAATGGTGCTGGTAACTCATGGCCGCCTGGCTGATGAGTTCCGCAATGCGTTAGAGCATGTCGTCGGGCCGCAACCTCATCTGGAGACGGTGTGCATCGGCGCCGACGACAATATGGAAGAGCGGCGCAGCGACATTGTAGCCGCTGTCGAGCGCGCCGACACAGGCTCTGGCGTCGTCGTTCTGACCGATATGTTCGGCGGCACGCCTTCAAATCTTGCCATTTCAGTGATGGAAACCGGCCGCATCGAGGTGATCGCCGGCATGAACCTGCCGATGCTGGTGCGCCTCTCCGGCATCCGCAAGGGCGATGATCTGGCGAAGTCGCTGGAGGAAGCCCAGACCGCCGGCCGCAAATACATCAATGTGGCAAGCCAGTTCCTCAGTGGCAGCGTGAAATGACGGTGGCCACGGAAGATCAACATGTGCGCTATGTGCGCATCGTCAACCAGCGCGGCCTGCATGCGCGCGCCTCGGCCAAATTCGTTCAGCTTGCCAGCCAGTATCAGGCCGACATTCACGTTGAGAAGGACGGCATCAAGGTCGGTGGCACCTCGATCATGGGCCTGATGATGCTGGCGGCCAGCCCCGGCTGCACGATCAAGGTGTCGGCCTCCGGCGCGGACGCAACAGCCGCCCTTGATGCCTTGGTCGAATTGATCGAAGCCCGCTTCGGCGAGGAAATGTAGGCCATCAGGCCTGACATCGACATGCACAGATAAAGATTTCCTTATATCCCGTTGCCGCCTGCGGCGCATTCTGCTAGTCAGACGACACCTTTCATACCGGGCGCGCCAGCAAATGGCTGCGCCCGGCAACGCGTTGGAGATGATGATGGCCAAGAAGGATTATGTGGTCGCCGATATCGGACTTGCCGATTGGGGCCGCAAGGAACTCGATATCGCCGAAACCGAAATGCCGGGGCTGATGGCGACGCGCGAGGAATATGGCGAGAAGCAGCCGCTCAAGGGCGCGCGCATCTCCGGTTCGCTGCACATGACCATCCAGACGGCGGTGCTGATCGAGACGTTGAAGGCGCTCGGCGCCGACATCCGCTGGGCCTCCTGCAACATCTTTTCCACGCAGGACCATGCCGCGGCGGCGATTGCCGCCACCGGCGTTCCGGTTTTCGCCGTCAAGGGCGAGTCGCTCGATGAGTACTGGGAATACACCGACCAGATCTTCCAGTGGGCCGATGGCGGCCTCTCCAACATGATCCTCGATGATGGTGGCGACGCCACGATGTACATCCTCATCGGCGCACGCGCCGAAGCCGGCGAGGACGTTCTTTCCAAGCCGGGCTCGGAAGAAGAAGAGATCCTGTTCGCGCAGATCAAGAAGCGCATGGCCGCGACACCGGGCTTCTTCACCAAGCAGCGCGACGCCATCCGTGGCGTAACCGAAGAAACCACCACCGGCGTCAACCGGCTCTACCAGTTGCAGAAGAAGGGTCTGCTGCCCTTCCCGGCGATCAACGTCAACGACTCGGTCACCAAGTCGAAATTCGACAACAAATACGGCTGCAAGGAATCGCTGGTCGACGGCATCCGCCGCGGCACCGACGTCATGATGGCCGGCAAGGTCGCCGTCGTGTGCGGCTATGGCGACGTCGGCAAGGGCTCCGCCGCCTCGCTCTCAGGCGCCGGTGCGCGCGTAAAAGTCACTGAAGTCGATCCGATCTGCGCACTTCAGGCCGCCATGGACGGCTTTGAGGTCGTCACGCTGGAAGATGCCGCGCCGAACGCCGACATCATCATCACCACCACCGGCAACAAGGACGTCATCACGCTCGACCACATGCGCGCGATGAAGGACATGGTCATCGTCGGCAATATCGGCCACTTCGACAACGAGATTCAGGTCGCCGCTCTGCGCAACCTGAAGTGGACGAACGTGAAGCCGCAGGTCGACATGATCACCTTCCCCGACAACAAGCGCATGATCCTGCTGTCGGAAGGCCGCCTGCTCAATCTCGGCAACGCCACCGGCCATCCGAGCTTCGTCATGTCGGCCTCGTTCACCAACCAGACGCTGGCCCAGATCGAGCTCTGGACCAAGCCGGGTCACTACAAGAACGAGGTCTATGTGCTGCCGAAGCATCTGGACGAGAAGGTCGCCCGTCTGCACCTCAACAAGCTTGGCGCCAAGCTCACCGACCTCTCGGACGAGCAGGCCGCCTATATCGGCGTGAAGCCGCAGGGGCCGTTCAAGTCGGAACACTATCGCTATTAATCTAGCCCAAGATACTTACAACATATTGAGGCCGGGCAATTGACTTTTGCCCGGCCTCATTTTTGCGCGTGAAACTTCTTCTCAGCGATTCTTGAAGCCGGTATTGTGGAGTGATTCGCATCAATTCGGCTTGCGGTGGGGACCGGCAGTGGATGCGTCTGGGATGGTCTCGCACAGCGGCAGAGAGGAAATCATGCCGGGGGACGACCCGCCTAGGCCGGAACATGCGGTTTCCGGCGGCTGCATGGATTCAGATCACGGCTTCGCGAGCCGGCGCGATGCACGTCGGGGTATTCGTAAGATTGGCGCCTGCCTGGCAACGGTTTTTCCCGGCGCGGCCTATGCGCAGGAACCGGGATTTGCGTTTGGCCAGGTCGTCGGCACCGGCGAAGTGGTGCAACTGGCGGTTTTCGCCGGCGTCATCGGCTCCGCGCTGTTCTGCGCCATCTATCTGATCCGCGAGCGCGGTCGCATTTCCAGGCAAAACGCCGAGTTGCGCGCCGTCATTGCGGATCTCAACGCCGGCCTGCAGCGCTCCGAAGGTCTGCTTAATCTGCGCGACCAGCGCGTCGTCGTGTGGTCGGACAAGGAGTCGAAACCTGAACTGCTGGGCGCTTTGCCGCCCGAAAGCGGTGCGCCCGAGGAGCGGGCCGATTTCCTGGCCTTTGGCCGCTGGCTTTCGCCGCGCTCAGCCGGCGCACTCGACAATGCGACGACCGCGCTGCGCGGTCATGGCCGCGCCTTTGATCTGGTCGTGGAGACCCATCGCGGTTCGCCGCTGGAGGTGCAGGGTCGCAAGAATGCCGCGCACGCGTTCCTGCGCTTTGTCTCCTTGTCGGAAACCCAACGGAACCAGGCGCGGCTGACACTCGAGAACCAGCGCATTTCGACCGATTTCGACAACTTCATGGGCCTGATGGACGGCATCGATCTGCCATTCTGGATGCGCGGTTCCGACGGCAGGCTGCGCTGGGTCAATCGCGCTTTCGTCCGCGCCGTCGAGGCGGATACCCCGGACACGGTGATACGCGAAAGCATTGAAATCCTTGGCACCCAGGCTCGTGAGGAAATCGCCGGCGTTCACAATTCAACGCCGGTCTATGCCGGACCTGTGACGACCGTCGTTGGTGGCGACCGTCATACCTTCCAGGTGACGGACTTTGCCGGCGATGGGGGTTCGGTCGGCATTGCCGTGGATATCACCGTGGTCGAACAGGCGAAGGAGCAGATCGCGCGCATGGCAAGCAGCCATGCCGACACGCTCGACCGCCTCACCACGGCCGTTGCGATCTTCGATGCTGACGAAAAGCTCCGCTTCTTCAACCAGGCGTTCCAGAAGCTCTGGCAGCTGGACGCCAAGTTTCTCGAGAGCGCGCCAGACAATACGCTGTTTCTCGATCGGCTGCGCAGCGACGGCAAGATTGCCGAACAGCCGGAATGGCGCGAATGGAAACAGAAAATCCTCTCCGCCTATCGCGCAATCGAGCCGCAGGAGCACTCCTGGCACCTGCCGGACCGTCGCACCATCCGCGTTGTCGCCAACCCGCATCCGAACGGCGGCGTCACCTGGGTCTTCGAGAACCTGACCGAAAAGATCGATCTCGAAAGCCGCTACAACACCGCGGTGCGTGTGCAGGGCGAGACCCTGGACAATCTTGCCGAGGGCGTAGCGGTGTTTGGTCCGGACGGCCGCGCACGGCTGTTCAATCCGGCCTTCGTCAGGCTGTGGGGACTGGACCCGCAAACCATCGGTCCGAACACCCACATCGCCGCGTTGCGCAATGCCTGCATCGAGGCGGCTCAGGATAGTCCCTGGGATGCCTTCGTCGATGCGGTCACCGGCTTCGACGATGAGCGGCACGATCTGCACGGCCAGACCGAACTCAAGAATGGCCAGGTGCTGCGCTACGCCGTTATTCACCTGCCGAACGGCCAGGTGATGATGACCTTCGTCGACATCACCGACAGCGTAAACGTCGAGCGGGCGTTGAAGGAAAAGAACGACGCCTTGCAGCGCGCCGATCAGCTCAAGAACAATTTCTTGCAGCACGTTTCCTACGAGCTGCGTTCGCCGCTGACCAACATCATCGGCTTTGCCGAACTGCTGGGCCTGCCGGGTTCCGACCCGCTGACGCCGAAGCAGCGCGAATATGTCGGCCATATCGGCACGTCGTCTTCCATCCTGCTCACGGTGGTGAACGACATCCTCGACCTCGCGACCGTCGATGCCGGCGTCATGCAGCTCGAAATCACCGACATGAATGTCGCCAAGACCATGGCCGGCGCGGCCGAACTGGTCGCGGAACGGCTTGAGGAAAATAAGGTGGCGCTCGCTGTCGACAGCGAACAGGGCCCACACATGATGAAGGGCGACGAAACCCGCATCCGTCAGGTGTTGGCCAATCTGCTGGCCAATGCCGCCAATTTCGCCCCGGCCATGTCGACGGTGCGGCTCACCAGCCGCGCAGTGGAAGGAGGTACGGAATTTTCCGTGCACGATGATGGTCCTGGCATGCCGCAGGATATGCTCGACCAGGCTTTCGGCCGCTTTGAAGCCCGCAGCAACGGCGGCCGTCGTCGCGGGGCCGGGCTCGGCTTGGCAATCGTAAAAAGTTTTGTCGAATTGCACGGCGGCACCGTGCGCATCGACACCCGTGCGGGCCAAGGCACCACCGTTACCTGTTTTTTCCCGACCGAGCCGAAACTCGGCAGTCTGCGCGACGCGGCGGAGTAGGCGTGGGGCTCGACACCATCCGGCTTGCACTGGAGGACGAGGCTGAGACCCAGCGCCTTGGCCAGGACATCGCCATGGCCCTGCGCGTCGGCGACGTGCTGCTGCTCAAAGGTGATCTCGGCGCCGGCAAATCGACATTGGCCCGCGCCATCATCCGCACCTTGGCCGACGACCCGGCCCTCGAAGTCCCAAGCCCAACGTTTACCCTCGTGCAGGCCTACGACACGCGTGTACCGGTCCGGCACTTTGATCTCTATCGTCTATCCTCGCCTGATGAGCTTCAGGAGCTAGGTCTGGACGAGGCCTTGCAGGAGGCCGCCGTGCTGGTCGAATGGCCGGAGCGGGCGGAAGGAAGTTTTCCGGCAAGCGCCGTGACGATTGAATTGACGCATGTCGGGAGCGGACGTGAAGCGTCGATTTCGGGCGCTGGCCCGGCATTCGATCGCATCAGACGCTCCCTCGCGATCCGCAAATTTCTCGCTGGTGCGGGTTGGGGTGACGCACAGCGCGCTCATCTGACAGGCGATGCGTCCGCCCGAGCCTACGAGACCGCGAGCCTTCCCGGCGAAGCGGTCCGCATCGTCATGAATTCGCCTAGGCTGGTGCTCGGCCCGCCGGTGCGTGACGGCAAGCCATATGCGGTCATCGCCCATACGGCGCAGACTGTTGCCGCCTTCGTCGGCGTCGGCGGTGCGCTGCGCGCCAATGGCGTGACCGTGCCCACCATCTACGCATCCGACCTCGAAAATGGCTTCCTGCTGATCGAGCATCTGGGGAGCCAATCGTTTCTGAGCGATGGCGAGCCGGTAGCCGAACGTTATGCCGCCGCCGCCGAATTGCTCGCCTTCATGCACGGGAAAAGCTGGCCGGACGAAATGTCGGTCATAGGCGGCGCGCCTCACAGTCCTGCCGCCGTTCGATCGCGCTGCGATGATGATCGAGGTGGAGCTGCTGCGTCGATTGGTATGTTCCCTACGTATCCGGCCAAGCTGCTTCGCCGCAATTGCGGCAGGAATTTAGCCGGCTTTGGAACTGGGCGCTGGATCGCATTGCCTCGACCGAGACCTCCATCCTGCTGCGCGACTATCACTCGCCAAATTTGATCTGGCGTCCGGAAAAGGCCGGCTATGACCGCCTCGGCGTGCTGGACTTTCAGGACGCAATGCGCGGCCCTGCTGCTTATGACGTCGCTTCCCTGGCCATGGATGCGCGTGTGACGATCTCGCCGGACATCGAAGCGTCCACGGTCGCCGCCTATTGCGCGGCGCGCGAGCGTTCGACCGGCTTCGACCGCGCGGCTTTCGATCTGGCCTATGCCACAATGGCAGCGCAACGAAACTCGAAGATTCTGGGCATTTTCGTTCGCCTCGATCGCCGCGACGGCAAGCCGCAATATCTGAAACTCTTGCCGCGTATCCGCGATTATCTCAAACGCGCGCTGGCTCATCCCGATCTCGCGGCCCTGCGCGATCTTTATGTCGCGGAAGGCTTCATCGACGCATGACGGGCCAGGCCAACCCCAAGACCGCCATGGTGCTTGCCGCCGGCCTCGGCAAGCGCATGCGGCCGATCACCGACACGATTCCCAAGCCGCTGGTGCCGGTAGCGGGCAAGACGCTGCTCGACTGGAGCCTCGATGCCCTGGCGACCAGCGGCGTGACCAAGGCTGTCGTCAACGTGCACTATCTGCCGCAGCAGATCGTCGACCACGTCAGGGCGAGGAAGGGGCCGCGCGTCGTCATCTCCGACGAAGGCGCCCAACTGCTCGATTCCGCCGGCGGCATTGTCAAAGCCTTGCCCGAGCTCGGCAAAACGCCATTTTTCATCGTCAATGCAGATACTTTCTGGATCGATGCCAAAACCGGCGACGACAAGTCCAATCTCGATCGCCTTGCCCTTGCATGGCGGCAGGGGGCGATGGATATTTTGCTGATGCTTGCCGATCTCGACTCAGCCACCGGCCATAGCGGCTCGACGGATTTTCTCGTCGCGCCCGATGGCCGCCTGACGCGCGCCAAGGGCGATCCGTCAGGCCTGATCTACGCGGGCGCGGCCATTGCCGACCCGGCCATCTTCGCAGGCGCATCGGCAACGCCGCATTCGCTGAATGCCTATTTCGACCGCGCCATCGCCTCCGGCCGGCTCTACGGCATGCGCATGCAGGGCAGCTGGATCACCGTCGGCACGCCGGACGCGATTCCGCTTGCAGAAGCCGCCGTCGCCAAGGCGCTGGGCAAAGCGGGATGAGCATCCGCGACAGCGGACAGGACAGCGCACGCGTCTTTTCCATCCCGCCCGGCGCGCCCTTCCTGCCGACCCTGGCCAAGGCGCTGAAGGCGGGCAGCCTCGTCCCCGGCTTCGATCTCGCCGCCGACCCGCTGGCGCTGTCGCGCGCCACGATCTACGTGCCGACCCGCCGCGCCGCGCGGGCGCTGCGTGCTGTGCTGGCATCGCAGGAAGGCGGCCGCCCGGCAATCCTGCCGACCATCAAGGCGCTTGGCGAGTTCGACGAAGGCGAAGCCGCCTTCGATGCCGAAAGCGCTGCCCTTTTCGATCTCGCTCCGCCGATCGGCGATCTCGACCGCCTGCTGCTGCTGGCGCCGGTCGTGCAGGCATGGAAGCGCCAGCTTCCCGCCCATGTCGCCAAGATGTTCGAGGAAGAGGTGGTCGTCCCCGTTTCGACGGCCGATTCGCTTTGGCTGGCCCGCGATCTCGCGCGGCTGATGGACGACGTTGAGACGGAACAATCGGATTGGGCGAAGCTGGCCTCGCTGGTGTCGGAAGACTATGCCGGCTGGTGGCAGGTCACGCTGAAATTCCTCGAAATCGTCACCGATTTCTGGCCACAGCGTCTGATCGAGCGTGGCCAGTCGAATCCGGCCGCGCATCGCAACGCGCTGATCGCCTTCGAGGCCGAGCGCCTCAGGCGCCAAGCTTCCGACGGGCCGGTCATCGCCGCTGGCTCCACCGGCTCGATTCCCGCGACGGCCGCGCTGCTTGCCGTCATCGCACGCCTGCCGAACGGCGCGGTCGTTCTGCCCGGGCTTGGATTGCGGCATGGACGAGGCCTCGTGGGCCGAGGTGGCACGCGACAAGCCCGAACCGCCGGTCGTCGGCCATCCGCAATACGGCCTCGCGCGGTTGATGAAAAAACTCGGCGTCGACCGCCGCGACATTGTCGAACTCGGCAGCGCCAGCGATGCTCTGTCTGCCCGCGCGCAGGCTGGTCAGCGACGCCTTGCGCCCGGCGGAGACGACCGACGCCTGGCTGGAAGCGCGCAATCGACTCGACTGAGCCGAATGTCACGGCGGCGCTTTCCGGCGTCACACTCATCGAAGCCGCCAACGAGCGTGACGAGGCGCTGGCGATCGCCATCGCTCTGCGCCGCGCGGTCATCGATCCGGGACGCACGGCGGCGCTGGTCACCGGCGACCGCAATCTCGCGCGCCGTGTGTCATCCGAGCTGCTTGCGCTTCGGCATCCAGGCTGACGATTCCGGCGGCACGCCGCTGGCCTCGACCCCGCCAGCCGCCCTGCTGCAATTGATGACGCGGGCGGTTGCCGAACCAGGCGATCCGGTTGTGATCTTGTCGCTCATCAAGCACCCGCTGGTGCGGCTTGGCCTCGACCGCGCGACCGCGCGCTCCGCCGCCGAGATCATCGAGCTGGTGGCCTTGCGCGGCGGCACCGGCCGCCCGGACATCGCAACGCTGGCCGAGCATTTTGAAAGGCGCTTTGCGAGCCTGGCTGACGATCGCCACGCCGCGCGCTGGTTCAGCCGGCTGACGGACACATCGCTCACTGCCGTTCGCGATCTTCTGAACCGCTTGGCGGACGCACTCGGCCCCTGCCTTGCCCTGCGCGCGCAAGAAGCCACAAACCTCGACGAGCAGGTCACGGCAACCATCCGCGCCTTCGAGGCGCTGGGTCGCGACGAGCATGGCAGTGTCGCCGAGCTTTACAGCCGCGATGCCGGCGAAAAGCTGGCCGAATTCCTACGCGGGCTTGTCGGCGCAACGGCGCCTTTCAGCTTCGCGCCGGACGAGTGGCCGGACATACTGGAAGCCTTGATCGCCACCGAGACGGTCAAGCCGAAGACTGGCGCGGACCGTCGCATCTCCATCTGGGGCGCGCTCGAGGCGCGCCTGCAAACAGTCGACACGCTGGTGCTGGGCGGCCTGAACGAAGGCAGTTGGCCACGCAAGGCCGAGTCGGATCGTTTCCTGTCCCGCATCATGCGCACCGGCATCGACCTTGAGCCGCCCGAGCGTCAGATCGGCCTTGCCGCGCATGATTTCGAGATGGCGATGGGAACCACCAATGTCGTTCTGTCCCGCGCCGCCCGCGCCGGTGACGCACCGGCCGTCGCCTCGCGATGGCTGCAGCGTCTCACCACTTTTGCCGGACCGCAGCAGACGGAAGCGATGCGCGCGCGGGGCAACGAGCTGCTCGACTGGGCGCGCCAGCTCGACGAAAGCGAGAAGGCGGCCTTCGCACCGCGTCCCGCGCCGGCGCCTCCTCTTGAAGCCCGGCCTCGGCATTTTTCCGTCACCGAGATCGAGACATTGCGGCGCGACCCCTACGCGGTCTACGCGCGCCGTATCCTGAAACTTCAGCCGATCGACCCTTTGATCCGCGACCCCAACGCGGCCGAGCGTGGTTCGCTCTTCCACGACATCCTGCACCGGTTTTCGGTTGCTGGCATTGCCGCGGATGACCCCTCCGCTCTCGGCCGCCTGCGCGAGATCGGCCGGGCCTCATTCGATGCTGCGGAACTGCCCCCGGACGTCGACGCGGTCTGGTGGCCGCGCTTCGAGAAGCTCGCGATCAACATCCTCGAATGGGAGAAGAAGCCGTAGCGATGTTCTGGCGCGTCACGCCGAGGCGCGCGCTGCAAGCACGGCAGTCGGCGGCACCGGTGTCACGCTGTCCGGCTATGCCGACCGCATCGACCTGTTGCCGGCCGGCATGGCCGACATCCTCGACTACAAGACGGGTTCGTCGCCCTCCAAGGTGCAGGCGCACACGCTGCTCGCACCGCAGCTTGCGCTGGAGGCCGCCCTTCTGCGGCGCGGCGCCTTCGCGGTCGGCGAGCGTGAGCCGGCGAACCTTGCCTTCATTCGCCTGCGCGCCAATGGCGATGTCGAGCCCGAGTCGATCCTCCAGGCCAAAGGCTCGGTGCGCAGCGCAGACGATCTGGGCGGCGAGGCCTGGGCTCGGCTGGAGCAGTTGCTCACCGCCTACAATGACCCGTCGCGTGGTTACAAATCGCGCGCCCTGCCGTTCCGTGAAGGCGATGTCGATGGCGACTACGACCATCTCGCCCGCGTTCTGGAATGGTCGGCCGGCGGCGACGAGGGGGATGAAACGGAATGAAGCGCCCGCTTCAGATTCCGCCCGACACGCTGCGCAAGCAGGCAACGGCATCGGACCCGCGCAACTCGGTCTGGGTCTCGGCCAATGCCGGTTCCGGCAAGACGCATGTGCTCGCACAGCGCGTGGTGCGCCTGCTGCTTGGCGGCGCCGACCCGTCACGCATCCTGTGTCTCACCTATACGCGCGCCGCGGCCGCCAACATGTCGAACCGCGTCTTCGAGACGCTGTCGGCCTGGGCCATGCTGCCGGACGCGGAATTGGCGAGGAAAATCGAAGAACTCGAAGGCGACCGGCCGAGGACCGAGAAGCTCGCCCGGGCGCGAAAACTGTTCACCCGCGCGCTGGAAACGCCGGGCGGCCTGAAGGTGCAGACCATCCACGCCTTCTGTGAATCGGTGCTGCACCAGTTTCCGCTGGAAGCGAACATCGCCGCGCATTTCGCCATGCTCGACCCTCGCATGGAGGAGGCGCTGTTCGCCGAAGCGCGGCGCGACATGATCACGGGTGCGGCCAGCCATGGCCGCCCCGAACTCACCGAAGCCTTTGCCACCGTGCTGGAGCGCGCCGGCGAATTCGGCCTCGACCAGTTGCTAAAGGAGATCGTCAACAGGCGAGACGGCCTCCGACGCTTTGTCGACGCTGTACGGTTCGGGACGAGGTCCAGCGATCGCCCGTTCGAGCCGCTCTTTGAGGAATTTGGCTTTGCGGGTCATGAGACGGCCGAAACCGTTGCCGCCTCGATCTGGCCGCTGCCGGATTTTCCGCCAAGCCTGCTCTCGGCCATCGACAGGGCCTGCCTGGCCGTGGGCGCGGCGCGAGCGCGCGACAGTCTCGTTGCACCGGCGGCACTCGCCTTTGCCGATCCCGAGCCGGTAAGCCGACTTGCCAAGCTTCAGGCCGCATTCCTCAGCGCCAAGGGCGAGCCCTACAAACCCGGCTGGCTGTTCGGCAAAAAGCTGCTGGCGGCAATGCCCGACCTGCCGGAGCGCTACGCAGCGGCCGCCGCCGCGATCATGCGCGCCACTGACGCGCTCGCCCGCTACCGCATGGTGGAAGGCACGCAAGCCGCGCTGATCGTCGCCGACTGGCTGATTGCGCGCTACGAGCAGCTGAAGGCCGGGCGCGGCTTCCTCGATTTCAACGATTTGATCAGCCGCACCGTGCGCCTGCTGGCGCGTCAGGATGCCGGACCTTGGGTGCAATACAAGCTGGACAAGGGCATCGACCACATCCTGCTCGACGAGGCGCAGGACACCAGCCCCGACCAATGGAACGTGGTTCGATATCTCGCCGCCGAATTTTTTGCCGGCTACGGAGCGCGCGAAAATGTCGAGCGCACCATCTTCGCGGTCGGTGACGAAAAGCAGTCGATCTACTCCTTCCAGGGCGCATCGCCCGAAAGCTTCGCCGTCAGCGGCATGGAGTTCAAATCGGCCGTCGAAGGCGCGGGCCGCAATTTCGAGAGCGTGAACCTGAAACTTTCCTTCCGCTCGACCAACGACGTTCTGCGTGCGGTCGACCGCATCTTCGCTGACCCGGACGCCCGTCGCGGGCTTTCGCAGTTCGATGATCCAATCGAGCACGAGGCGATCCGTGCCGGCGCGCCGGGTTATGTCGAGCTGTGGCCGTCGATCGGCGCCGCAGACGATCACGGAACCGGAAGACTGGCGCGAGGCGGTCGACCACGCCACCGCGCCTGCCGTCCGGCTGGCGGAGCGCGTGGCCGCCACCATCGACCGCTGGCTGAAGGCGCGCGACATCGTCGAAGGCACGGGCAAACGCATCACGCCGGGCGACATCATGATCCTGGTGCGCAAGCGCGACCGCTTTGTGCACGCGCTCTCGCGCGCCCTGAAGAACCGCGACATCGCGGTCGCCGGCGCCGACCGGCTGCGTCTGCCCAGCCATATCGCCATCCAGGATCTGATTGCGCTTGGCCGTTGTCTCATCCAGCCCGAGGACGACCTGTCGCTCGCGGCCGTGTTGAAAAGTCCGATCTTCGGGCTCAACGAAGAGGAGCTTTACGCGCTCGCGGCGGAGCGCGGCGCACGGCAATCGCTTCGTGCGTCGCTGCGCGAACAGCGCTGGCGGCAACAACAAGCTGAAGGAAATCGACGGCTTGCTCGACCGCTGGGCGAACCGAGGCCGCCTTCAAGCCGGTCTTCGAGTTTTACGCAGGCGTGCTCGGGCGCGACGGCGCGCGCAAGAAGCTGATCACCCGGCTCGGCCACGAAGCCGGCGAAATCCTCGACGAGTTCCTGGCCTTCTGCCTGGCGGAAGAGCGCGCCGGCCAGCACGGCCTGGAAGCCTTCCTCGTCACGCTCGAAACGGCTGGCCCCGAGATCAAGCGCGAGATGGACCAGAAGCGCGACGAGGTGCGTATCCTCACCGTGCACGCCTCCAAGGGCCTCGAAGCGCCGATCGTCTTTCTGGTCGACAGCGGCAGCGCCTCCGTCATCGACCAGCATATGCCGCGCCTGACGCCGTTTCGGATGCAAGGGCGAGTTCAAGCACGTTCAGGGTTATCTCTGGCGCTCGGCGGCCGAGGTGAAAAACAGCTTTTCCGATACGCTGCTGGCGGACCTTAAGGATCGCGCGGACGACGAATACCGCCGCCTGCTTTATGTCGGCATGACGCGCGCGGAAGACAGGCTGATCATCTGCGGCTACCACGGCGTGCGCGCGCAAGGTCCGCGCACCTGGCATTCGATCGTGTCGCGCGCTCTGTCCGAAGCCGGTGAGAGCAAGACGCTGCCGCACCCGGTCGCCGCCGATCCGGCCGACATCGTGCACCGTTTCCGGGTCACCAGCGATCGACCGCTGCTGTCGGAAGACGTCAAGGCTGTGCCGCCGGATATCCGTTCCAAGCTGCCATCGGAACTCTTCGCCGCCCTGCCGCCGGAAGACGATCTGCCCAAGCCGCTATCGCCGTCCGGCGCGTCATTGTTGATCGATGACGCATCCGAGCCGACGGTCTCCACGCTGTCGCCGGTGCTGGACCATGACGATGAGCCAAGCTTCGCCATCGCCCGCGGCCTGGCGATCCATAAGATGTTGCAGTTCCTGCCCGATCTGGAGGTTACCGCCCGAAGGACCGCCGCCATGCGCTATCTGGATCTGACCGCCGGCGCCTGGCGGCCGGCTGAGCGCGAGGCTGCCTGGCGGGCGGTCGAGGGCATCCTGGCCGACCCCGGTTTCGCGCCGCTGTTCGCCAAGGGTTCGCGCGCCGAAGTTGCGATCATGGGCAAGCTCACCATTCGCGGTCGGGAACGGATCGTTTCCGGCACCATCGACCGGCTGGCCGTGACGGATCGCGAGGTGCTGATCGTCGACTACAAGACCAACCGCCCGCCGCCCAGGGCGTTGGCCGATGTGCCGGCAGCCTATGTCCTGCAGCTTGCGCTCTATGCGGAGCTGCTGCGGCCGCTCTACCCCGACAAAACGGTTCGCGCGGCCCTGCTTTTCACCGAGGCGCCGCATCTGATCGAGGTTCCGGAACGGGCCCTTCTGGATTCGCTTGCTCAACTCACGCAGGCGTGACACAAAATCCGCTTGATTGGCGGCCGGTGCGCCACCACATTTAGCCTAACTTCGTAATCGAAAGGATTTTTCGCATGGCCACCGTCAAGGTCGACAAGTCGAATTTCAAGGCAGATGTGCTCGACGCCGCAGAGCCCGTCGTGGTTGATTTCTGGGCCGAATGGTGCGGTCCGTGCAAGATGATCGGCCCGTCGCTCGAGGAGATTTCTTCGGAACTGGGCGGCAAGGCGAAGATCGCCAAGCTGAACATCGACGAGAATCCGGAAATCGCCGCGCAGTTCGGCGTGCGCTCGATCCCGACACTGATGATCTTCAAGGGCGGCGAAGTGGCCGACATCAAGGTTGGCGCGCTGCCGAAAACGGCTCTGTCGCACTGGATCAACGGCGCCGTCGCCTGATCGCGGAATCACAGGTTCAAGAAGCCCGGCCATCGCGCCGGGCTTTTTTGTTGGCGCGCAACATGTCCGTCATCAACTCTGAGGAATGACGAAGCAGGCGGCTGTATGTACGAAAACCAGTGTCGGCTCGGCCTGGAATGGTCTATGCGACCGACAGAAAACCTGCGGAGCGCCTCATGTCCGAAAAACTCATTCTCGCTTCCACAAGTCCGTTCCGCAAAAAGATGCTGGTCGACGCCGGCCTCGCCTTCGAAGCTGTCAAGCCGGATATCGACGAGCGCGCCGCCGAAGCGCCTCTGAAAGACAGCGGCGCATCGCCGGGCGATGTCGCCCTGGTCCTCGCCGAGGCCAAGGCCGTCGAGGTCAGCGAACGCTTTCCCGATGCGCTGGTGCTGGGCTGCGACCAGACCTTGTCCTTGGGCGACGAATTGCTGCACAAGCCGGAGGACATGGAGAGCCGCGCGCCAGCGTCTGCTGCATCTCTCCGGCAAGACGCACGAACTGAACAGCGCCGCCGTTCTGGCCAAAAATGGCGAGGCGATCTGGCGGCATGTCGGCGTGGCGCATCTGACGATGCGCAAGCTGGACCCCGGTTTCGTCGGCCGGCACCTTGCCCTGGTCGGCGAAAAGGCGCTGACCAGCGTCGGCGGCTATCAGATCGAAGGGCCGGGCATCCAGCTTTTCGAAAAGATCGAAGGCGATCATTTCACCATCGTCGGCCTGCCGCTGCTCGACGTGCTGAAGGAACTGCGCCGTCTCGGAGCCATCGATGGCTGAGGCGCTCAGAAAGGCGTTCGTCTGCGGCCACCCCATCGCGCATTCGCGCTCGCCGAAGATCCATGGCCATTGGCTGAAGCGATACGGCATCGCCGGCAGCTACGAGGCGGTCGACGTCGCGCCAGACGATTTTCCTGCATTCGTATCGCAGCTGCGTGCCAACGGATTTGTCGGCGGCAATGTCACCATTCCGCACAAGGAAGCGGCGTTCCGGCTGGTCGAGCAGCGCGATGAGGCGGCGGAAGAGATCGGCGCGGTCAATACGCTGTGGTTCGAAGACGGCCGGCTGTGGGGATCGAACACCGACTCCTACGGTTTTGCCGCCAATCTCGACCAGCGCGCGCCGGGATGGGATCGCGCCAAGGTCGCGCTGGTGCTTGGCGCCGGCGGAGCATCGCGCGCGATCGTGCACGCGTTGAAAGCCCGCGGCTTCGACGACATCCGCCTGCTCAACCGCACGGTCGAGCGCGCGCGGAACTTGTCCCGGGCCTTCGGTCCGAAGACGTCGGCGCATCCGCTCAGGCGCGGCGAACGAGTTGGCCGGCGATGCCGGCCTGGTCGTCAACACGACCTCACTCGGCATGCATGGCGCTGACGATGCGCTGCCGATCGATGTCGCGCGGTTGCCGGATGCTGCGCTGGTCACCGACATTGTCTACGTGCCGCTGGAAACGCCGCTGCTTGCCGCCGCGCGCAGGCGAGGCCTGAAAACTGTCGACGGGTTGGGCATGCTCTTGCATCAGGCCACGCCGGGTTTCGAGCGTTGGTTTGGCCAAAAGCCCGAGGTCACCGACGAACTCCACGCCATGATCGTGGCCGACATCGAGGGCCGCGCATGATCGTGCTCGGCCTCACCGGTTCGATCGGCATGGGCAAATCGACCACGGCAAAGATGTTCGTGGAGGCCGGCGTGCCGGTGCACGATTCCGACGAGGCGGTGCATCGTCTCTATCGCGGCAAGGCTGCCCCGCTGGTCGAAGCGGCGTTTCCCGGAACGACCCTAGACGGCGTCATCGACCGCACGAAACTTGCGCACGCGTGTGCTGAACGACGCCGAGGCGCTGAAGCGTCTGGAGGCGATCGTGCATCCGCTGGTGCGCGCCGACGCGAATGCCTTTCTGGAGAAGCATCGCGCCGCGGGTGCGGACATCGCCGTGCTCGACATCCCGCTGCTGTTCGAGACCGGCGGGCGCGACCGCGTCGACAAGGTCGTCGTCGTCACCGCGCCGGCCGAGGTGCAGCGCGAGCGGGTTCTGTCTCGTCCCGGCATGACGGTGGAAAAGTTCGAAGCCATTCTGGCCAAGCAGGTGCCGGACGCGGCAAAGCGTGAACTGGCAGACTATGTCGTCGACACCAGCCAGGGCATGGAGCCGGCAAGGCAGGCTGTGGCCGCCATCATCGCGGATCTGCGTGGGAAAACGCGCCGGCGCAAAGACTCCTGACTTGTTTTCGTTCTCTAAAGGTTCCACTTTGGGCACGAGCATAGCCTTGGAGCCTGATTCGTTGCGCGAGATCATCTTCGATACCGAAACGACCGGATTGGATTTTCGCGAGGATCGGATCATCGAGCTCGGTGCAATCGAGCTGTTCAATCGGTTTCCGACCGGCCGTTCGTTCCACAAATATATCAACCCGCAGGGTCGAAAGATCCATGCGGAAGCCCTGGCGGTGCATGGCATCGGCCCCGAGCAGCTTGAGGGCAAGCCCTTGTTTGCGGAGATCGTCGTCGAGTTTCTGGAGTTCATCGACGGGGCCAAGCTTGTCGCCCACAATGCGGCTTTCGACGTGTCGTTCATCAATGCCGAGTTTCAGCGGCTTGGACAGCCGGACGTGGAACAGGTGCGGGTGATCGATTCGCTGGCGCTGGCGCGCCGCAAGCATCCGATGGGACCGAATTCGCTGGATGCGCTGTGCAAGCGCTATGGCATCGACAACACCCACCGCACCAAGCACGGCGCGCTTCTGGATTCGGAACTGCTGGCCGAAGTCTATATCGAATTGGCCGGAGGCAGGCAGGCGGCGCTGGTTCTGGATGCCGGCCCGAGCCAGGCCGCCGCCCGCGGCGGCGCCAGCAACATCGCGGCGATCATTCAGCGTCGCCCCACCGCCCTGGCGCCACGACTATCCGAAGCCGAGCACGCCGCCCATGCCAGGCTTGTCGAAGGCTTGGGTGAAAAGGCGTTGTGGTGGAAGCTCGATGTGCCGGCCCCGGAAGGCGAACTGGTCACAGCTGCGATTCGATAGGCAGATAGCGCACCAGAAGGGCGATCATTCGCCGCCAGACGGAAGCCTCCGGCTCATGCGTATAGTCGCGCAGAGCGCCTTCATCCTCGCCGCGCCAGTGAATCCGGCCCTTTTCGAGCGACAGATGATAGCTCGTGTCCGGCGCGATCTCCTGGCGGAAGAGGGCCTGCAACTCGCCTGCCAGCGCGGCGTCTTCGAAGAAGACACCCATTTCGGTGTTCAGCGAGGCCGAGCGCGGATCGAAGTTGAATGAGCCGACAAAGCCGGCGCGCCCATCGACCGTAAAAGCCTTGGCGTGCAGGCTCGCTCCCTTGGAGCCGAATACCGAAATGCGCTGGCGCCGGGCGAAAGGCTGCAGCTCGTGCACATGCACGCCGCATTTGAGCAGCGTCCGGCGATAGATCGCATAACGCCCGTGCACCGCCGCGACGTCGGTTGCCGCGAGCGAGTTGGTCAGCACTGTCGCTTCGACACCGGACTCCACGAGTTCGTTGAGCAGCGCCACGCCGCGCTTGCCGGGAATGAAATAGGGCGAGGTCATTTCCAGCCGTCTGCCGCGCCGAGCGCACCGCCGGCAGTAGCTCGGCCATCAGCCAGTTCTCTCGCAATTTGCCGAGCGCCTTTTCCGGCGGATCGGAAACGACACGCGCCATGTCGGCCTGCCGCATGCCGCCTTTGTCTTCAATCAGGCTTTCGAGCGATGCCAAGCGAGTCGGTCCGCTGCCGCAGCGACTGGACGCGCTTATTGTCCATCTCGCGCCGATCCGGCTTCAGCCACTTCACGACCTTGCCGATCGGCAGGGGGTCGGTCTTGCTGAGCGGCTTTGCGCCGCCGCAATTCCAGAACAGGTCGAAGATTGCCTGCGTCTGTTCGGCCGCCGGCCCCTGCAGCAACACGTCCAGATCGCGGAAGTTGGTTTCGGCCGCGTCAAAATATTCGTCGGCGACGTTGCGGCCGCCGATCAGCGCCAGCTTGCCGTCGACGATCCACGCCTTGTTGTGCATGCGGCGTGTCAGGCGCAACCGGTTGGCGACCAGCTCGATGAAGCGCCAAAAGCTGCCGTGCCGCGCCTTGCTCGGGTTGAACAGCCTGAGCTCGATATTGGGATGGTTGTTCAGCGCCCGGTGGTCGGCATCGCTGTTCGACGGGTTGATGTCGTCGAGCAGCATGCGCACCTTGACGCCGCGATCCGCCGCCTTGAACACTTCATGCGCCAGCAGCTTGCCGGTGCGGTCCGCCCGCCAGATGTAATACATCAGGTCCAGGCTTCTCGTCGCCTCGCGCGCCATGAGCGCGCGCACCGCGAAAGCGTCCTGGTTATCGACAATCAGCAGCAGCCCGCTGCTCATCAGGAGGCCTTGGCGATGCTCTCGCTGGCTTGCGTCTGGCGCACCTGCTCGAGGTCCAGCCGGGCGCTGATCGGCAGATGGTCGGAAGCGACGCGCGCGAGCGGCGAATTGTGCACCTCGATGTCGAGGATCAGCTTGGAGGGGCGCGCCAGGATGCGGTCCAACGCCAGCAGCGGGAATTTCGACGGAAAGCTGGGCACGGCAGCCTCGAGCGGCCCGAAATCCGGCATCAGGCTGAGCAGCGACGAGCGCGTATTCACGCGCCATTCGTTGAGATCGCCCATCACGATGGTCGGCCGTTGCGAATGCGCCGCCTGCTGCAAAACGTCGGCCTGTTTCGAGCGCGACCGGCGCAACAAGCCCGAGATGCGCCGCAATAATGCGCAGCGACACACCTTTCAGCTCCAGATCGACAATCAGCGCCCCGCGCGGCTCCAGGCCGGGCAGCTTGAGGGGATGCACGTCATGGATCACGCCGCGCCGCGCCAGGATCAGATTGCCATGCCAGCCATGGCTGCGGCGGTTTTCCGGCGAGTACACCGGCACCAGATCGGCTGTCCGCTCCAGCAGGGCGAGATCGAGCAGGCCGTTGCGATCGCCCAGCCGCTCGTCGGCTTCCTGCAGGGCGATCACATCGGCGCCGATCTCGGCAACCACCTTGGCAGTGCGTTGCGGGTCGAAGACGCCGTCGATGCCGACGCATTTGTGGATGTTGTAGGAGGCGATGGTGGCGCAGGCATCGCCATCCTTGGCGGCGTGCACATAACGCGAGCCATTGCGCCGCAACGCGGTCATCAAGGAACGTGGCAGGTTCAACGTGCGAGGCGGGCGAGCTTCCCGCTCAACCGCCGCCGCATCCAGTTTGTCACCAGGGCCGGGTCGTTCAACCATGAATCACTCTCGCCTGGTCCGCACACTAGTGCGAAAACGATGTGATGTCAGGACTGGTTCCTTAATCTTGCGTGGTCAAAAGGCGGAAAAGCGCCTGATCGCCGTCACTTCTTCTCGACCACCTCCGCAAGTTGCTCGGCGCAGATCGCCCAGCCTTGGTGGAAACCCATCTCCTCGTGCTTCTGGCAGTCTTCCACCGTCCAGTGGCGCGCGCGGGCAGTGTAGGTCGTTGTGCCGTCGCCAGTTCTCCTCAAATGTCAGTACGCAGGTGAAGAACGGCTTTTCGGATGCCGTCCAATCGCCGAGATAGGCGTCGGTGAACACCAGCTTCTTGTTCGGCACGACCTCCAGATATTGACCCGGATTCGGGAATTCATTGCCGTCCGGGTCCGCCATGACGACCAGGCTGGCGCCACCGGGCCGCACGTCAAATTCGGCGCGGGTCGTCGACCATGGCTTGGGCGTGAACCACTGTTTCACCACTTCCGGATCGGTCCACGCCTTGTAGAGCGCGGCGGCCGGGGCATTGTAGGTTCTGGTCAGGACGAGCTCGCGGTCGCCCTCTTTCCAGCTCTTGGTTTGCATCGGAAAATTTCCTTGTATTCGGTTTCGATGCGCCAAGAACGTCTCGGCACCGCCGGGCCCGACAGGTCCAAGCGAAAATATGCTTGTCTGAACTGACCCCCTCTGTCCTGCCGGACAAAGGGGGGCCGCTGCAGACGTTATGCTATCATTACAAACGCCCAACCATCGCCTCGATCGCTTTGGCCAGCATCGCCAGATCCTGCGGCCGCGACAGGCGATGGTCGCCGTCTGGGATCAGCGACATCGTCACATCGTCGGCGGGCATCAGGCTGGCCAGTTTCAGTGCATGGCTGGGCGGCACGTCAGGGTCCTTCAAACCCTGCAGGATGTGCACCGGGCAATGCGTATCGATCGGACGATCCATCACGCGATTCAACCGGCCATCCTCGATCAGCGCCCGCGTGTAGATGTAAGGGTTGCTGTCGTAATCCGAGGGCTCCTCGAAATAGCCCTTTTCCGCCAAGGCTTTCTTCTGCTTCTTGGTCAGCGCGGGTTCGACCAGTTCCACCGTAAAATCCGGCGCGGGCGCAATCAGCACGAGGCCGCCTATCCGATTCCCCTCGCCTGCCTTGCGCAACTCCTGAATCAGACGCAGCGCGATCCAGGCGCCCATCGAGGAACCGACAAGTATCTGCGGTCCTGTCGTGAACGCCTGGAAGACGGCCAGGCTCTGCGCCAGCCATTTTGAGATCGTCCCGTCGGCGAAGTCGCCGCCCGACTCGCCATGGCCGGAGTAATCGTGCCGCAAATAGCCATGGCCGTTCGCGCGCGCCCATTCGGCCAGATATTCGGCCTTGGTGCCTAGCATGTCCGAGCGATAGCCGCCGAGCCAGACGACGCCAGGCGCGCGGCCTTCGATACGCCGGAAGGCGATCGAAACACCGTCCACCTCGATTTCCTGCTTCGGCTCGATCGACATCGGCACAATCCTGTTCGATGCGCCTCTTGCCACAGGCAAGCCCCGGCGAAAAGCGCCTGCCCTAAAGGGCAAATGAAACTGCGCCATACGGACAAGGCGGCTGTTTTTTCGCGCGGGTTGTGCTATTGACTCGCGCCGCTTCGCCGCCACATAGGCTCGGCGCCATCATCAACGGCCAAGGAGACAATAGCCATTCGCAGACCATTCAAAGCCGCCGCTCCAACCAAGGACGGCCCCCGCTCCAACCTCGATATTCGCGTTCCACGCGTCCAACTGATCGATGCCGACGGCCAGAACCGTGGCGATGTATCCATCAACGAAGCCCTGCTGGCGGCCGAAGAGGCCGGCCTCGACCTCGTTGAGATCTCGCCAAACGCGATTCCGCCGGTGTGCAAGATCCTCGATCTGGGCAAGCTGAAATATGCCAACCAGAAGAAGGCTGCCGAGGCGCGCAAACACCAGAAAATCATCGAGATCAAAGAGATCAAGATGCGCCCCAACATCGACGATCACGATTATGACGTGAAGATGCGGGCGGTACGGCGCTTTTTCGAGGAAGGCGACAAGGTCAAGCTCACGCTGCGCTTCCGCGGCCGTGAGATGGCGCATATGGAACTCGGCATGCAATTGCTGAACAAGGTGCGCGAGGAAACCGCAACGATCGCCAAGGTGGAAGCCGAGCCCAAGCTCGAAGGCCGCCAGATGATGATGGTGCTGGCGCCGCGCTGATTTCGCGCGCGCCCACACTTTCTTCACAATCGCCAGCGCAGGACATGCGGCCCCATTCAGCGGGCATGCTGAGGGTCGCTTGTCCGGAAATTCACTGCAAGCACTGAGCGCCTATCAAAAGCTGCGCCGTATCGTCATCGGCACACTGCTGGTCGTGCTCGTCGTCCTGCTGCTTTTCGTGCAGTCTATTTTTCTGCCGGAAACGGCCATGCACGAAGGCATCGAGATGGCCGGCATCGTGCTGATCTTCCTCGGCATTGTCGGGCGGCTCTGGTCGACGCTCTATATCGGCGGCAAGAAGTCGGCGATGGTGGTGACGTCCGGGCCATACTCCATCACCCGCAACCCGCTTTACCTCTTTTCCGCGATCGCTGCCGCCGGCGTCGGCGCCCAGGTCGGCAGCCTGACGACGATGGTTGCCTTCTTTGTGCTCTGCGCCATCGCCTTTCATTTCGTCATCCTGCGCGAAGAAAAGTTCCTTTCGGCCACATTCGGCGAGCCTTACGACGCCTATTGCAAGCGTGTGCCGCGGTTTTTCCCGACATTGCGGCCTATCAGGAAGGCACGGCCGAAGGGTTCCAGTCGAAACGGCTTTTGATGACACTGCTGGATGGATTGGTCTTTCTGGTGGCGATGCCGGTGTTCGAATTCATCGACCATGCACAGGTGTCGGGCGCACTGCCGGTTCTGCTGCGCGTGCCCTAACCGAACATGTCGCCTGCCGGATTGAACCGGCAAGTGGTCTCGCGATAGCTGCCGGATACCACAGGAGATGGATATGTCCGACCGCTACGCTGACTATCGCAAGGTTGCCAAAAAGCTGGGCGTGGAAGCGCTCGCGCTTGTTCCGGGACCAAACTTCGCGCGGCTGATGCACGCGCAGTTTGGCACCACGAGCGGCCGCTGGTGCTGGTCATTCCAGTGGAGGGCCCACCGGCCGCAATCGTTCCCAACCTCGAACTCAGTTCGTTCGCCTTGCTGAATTTCGAGGGCGAGGTGTTCGATTGGCGGGACCAGACCGGATATCGGATGCGTTCGAGGCCCTGGGGGGCATATGCCACTGGGCAAGGTTGCCGCCGAAGGACAGGTGATGCGGGTGTTCGTCCATCACGCGCTGGCCGCAGCCAATCCCGGCATTCGCATTGTCGACGGCGAGCGGCAAATCTCAGGCCTGCGCATTTGCAAGACGCCCGACGAAATCGCGATCCTGGAAAAGGCGATCAAGGATATCGGAGGCCGCGCTTTCGGACGTTATCGCCAAGGTCAGGGTTGGAATGTCGGAAAAGGATGTCGAGATGCTGCTGACGCAGGCGCTCTTCGCGCATGGCGCGGAAACCCACGCGTTCAATCCCATTGTCGTTGCCGCCGACAATTCGGCGCGCGCTCATGGCCATGCCCGCACAGACTACAAGATCAGGAAGGGTGACGCGCTGCTGCTCGATTTCGGCGCCGCCTGGGGTGGTTTCTGCGCCGACATCACCCGAACATTCTTTGTCGGCGAGGCCTCCAGGAGGCGCGCGACGTCTATGCCACGGTGCTGGCGGCCAACCAGAAGGCGCGCGACATCACAAGGCCTGGCATCACCGCGCACGAACTCGACGACGCCGTCATCTCGATCCTGGAAGCCTCACCTTATCGCGACCGCATCCGCACCAAGACCGGCCATGGCCTCGGCCGCCAGGTGCACGAGGAACCCTACATCATGCGCGGCAATCATCAGGTGCTCGAACCCGGCATGGTCTATACGGATGAACCCGGTCTCTACCGCGAGGGTGGTTTCGGCGTGCGGATCGAGGACGACGTGCTCGTGACCGAGACCGGCTGCCGCTCGCTGACGAGCTTTCCGCGCGAGCTGACGATCGTGGGGTAGCGCGACAAAGCTGACCGACCAGTTGCGCTTTTGGCCGGGCTCCGCTGTAGAGCCCCCGTCAATGAAAAAAGCCGCCCGGCAGGGCATGCCGTGGCGGTCTTTTATGCTTTTCGGGCTTTGGTCGGCCTGAAGCAACAACAGCGAGCCGGAAAAGGCCGCACCAGAAAGGAAGCAAAATGCCCAAGATGAAGACCAAATCGGCCGCCAAAAAGCGGTTCAAGATCACCGGCACCGGCAAGGTTCTATCCGCCGCCGCCGGCAAGCGCCATGGCATGATCAAGCGCTCCAACAAGTTCATCCGCGATGCCCGCGGAACGATGGTTCTCGCCGAAGCAGACGGCGAGAAGGTCATCAAGAACTTCCTTCCTAACGGCGGCGCTCTAGGCCCCGGTTCGGATCAAGCGTTTTAAGGAGATCATCACATGGCACGCGTCAAGAGAGGCGTCACCTCGCACGCCAAGCACAAGAAGGTCCTGAAAGCCGCCAAGGGCTTTTATGGCCGTCGCAAGAACACCATCCGCATCGCCAAGCAGGCGGTCGAGAAGTCGCTGCAGTACGCCTATCGCGACCGCAAGGTGCGCAAGCGTAACTTCCGCGCGCTCTGGGTCCAACGCATCAATGCCGCCGTTCGCGAGCATGGCCTGACCTATGGCCGCTTCATCGACGGCCTGACCAAGGCCGGCATCGAGATCGACCGCAAGGTTCTGTCCGACATGGCAATCCACGAGCCGCAGGCTTTCGCCGCGATCGTGGCGCAGTCGAAGACCGCGCTGGAGTACCTCAAGAACACCACCCCGAATGCTTTTGAAAGCGCGGTAGCCTAGGCTAGCGCCTTCCCAAGCATTCAAAAGTCTGATTTGGGAAACCCGCGCTGGCAGGGCTGGCGCGGGTTTTTTTATGTTTGCCCAGGGGACAGTTTACTTTCTTTCCGCCAACACCAGCCTTGAAGCTGCCCGGCCTTTCTGCGGAAAAAAGTAAACTGTGCAGCCCGACCCGAGTAGATGGAACGACGATCGTGAGCGATACACTGACAATCCTGGAAAGCGCCCTGCTCTCGGACATTGCCGCTGCTGCGGACGAAGCCGGTATCGAGGCCGTCCGGGTCGCCGCACTCGGCAAGAAGGGCTCGGTGTCGGAGCTTTTGAAGACCCTAGGCGCCATGACCCCTGAGGAACGGCAGGTCAAAGGCCCGGCAATCAACGGGCTGAAGAACCGGGTGACCGAGGCTCTTGCGGCACGCAAGAGCGAACTCAAGGACGTCGCGATCACCGCGCGGCTGGTGGCGGAAAAAGTCGACGTTACCTTGCCGGTGCGCCAGTCGCCGGCCGAGCGCGGCCGCATCCACCCGATCAGCCAGGTCATCGACGAGATCACCGCCATTTTCGCCGATATGGGCTTCTCCGTCGCGGAAGGCCCGGACATCGAGACTGACTACTACAATTTCACCGCGCTGAATTTCCCGGAAGGCCATCCGGCGCGCGAAATGCACGACACGTTCTTCCTGCAATCGGAGGGGTCGAACCAGCCGAAGCTTTTACGCACGCACACCTCGCCGGTGCAGATACGCACCATGGAGGCGCAGAAGCCGCCGATCCGCATCGTCATCCCCGGCAAGACCTACCGCATGGATTCGGACGCCACCCACACGCCGATGTTCCATCAGGTCGAAGGCCTGGTGATCGACAAGACGGCCAATGTCGCCAACATGCGCTGGGTGCTGGAAGAGTTCTGCAAGGCCTTCTTCGAGGTGCCGAGCGTCAAAATGCGCTTCCGCCCGAGCTACTTCCCGTTCACGGAACCGAGCCTCGAGGTCGACATCCAGTGCGACCGCTCGCGGCCGGGCGAAGTGCGCTTCGGCGAAGGCAACGACTGGATGGAGATTCTGGGCTGCGGCATGGTGCACCCCAACGTGCTGCGCCACGGCGGGCTCGATCCCGACGAATATCAGGGCTTTGCCTGGGGCATGGGCATCGACCGCATCGCCATGCTGAAATACGGCATGCCGGACCTGCGCGCTTTCTTCGACGCGGACGTGCGCTGGCTGGAGCACTACGGCTTCAGGCCGCTGGACATGCCGACGCTGTTTGGCGGGTTGAGCGGTTAATGCCCAAACTGCTGGACTGGCATGGCCATCGATTCCATTTCTATTCGGGCGACACTGGCGAGCCTCCGCATGTTCATGTGAGGAAAGGCCGCAAGGAAGCTAAGATATGGCTGCTCGATTGCTCCGTGGCGGCAAATACCCGATACTCGGACCGCGAACTTCGTGAGCTGGTCGAGGTGACCCGCGAGCATCGCGAAGAGTTCCTGGATGCCTGGAATGCATTCTTCGTAAGGTGATGAACATGGATGAAGTAGACGACATCGCACCAGACGAGCCTGCGGAAGTGTGGTTCACGGATGAACGTTTTTTTGTCCGCCTGCATGACGGCAGAAGCATAGGCATCCCGCTGTGGTGGTACCCTCGCCTCCAGAACGCCAGCGCCAAAGAAAGAACGAACTATGAGCTGAGCCCGATGGGCGTGCACTGGCCGGACATCGACGAGGACGTATCGGTGGCTAGCATGATCGCGGGCGCGAAGGCTCCAAACGCAATCGCGCCAATGGACAAGGTAGCGTGACTTTGCGGTCTTCGACGCGCACTGAGTTATTGCGGCTTCCGGCTGCTCGACATACCGACGCTGCTCGGGGGTTGAGTCGTGAAAGGAGGTTTACGAGAATGAAATTCCATCGCGAGCTGGCAGAACTTCAGCAGGCCATTGAGGATATTGGGCTACAAGGAACGTGGACACATGAGGAAGTAGCGAAAAAGCATTGCTTCAGGTCGAAGACCGGCGAAATTCTCAACTGGTACTACGGTACAGGCACCATTCAGTGCCAAGGCAAGAACGCCCAAGAATTCAAGGACAAGATTGAGTCGCTCGTCGACGGAAAGTCACCTTTGACTGGAGGGGCGGCGGTGGTCCCCCAACATGACAAGACCAAGATTTTCATCGTCCACGGTCATGATCGAGAAGCCAGAGATCAGCTTGAGCTCGTTCTCATGAGGCTTGGTCTGCAGCCATTCATTCTCCAAAACAATGACGGCGGCTCGAAAACAATTATCGAGGCGCTTGAGCAAAACATCTATAAAGAGTCGGCCTTCGGTATCGTGCTAATGACTCCCGACGACTTCGGCCATCCTAAGGGAAGGACGAAGATAAGCAGCCACGCGCGCGGCAAAATGTGATCTTAGAAATGGGTATGATCATGGCTGCCATTGGTCGGGGTAAGATGGCCATCTTGAAGAAGGGGGCACTTGAGATGCCGTCCGACGCTGACGGGATCATCCGATTAGAATTTAACGACAGAGTTCAGGAGCAAGTTCCAAAGCTCGTCCAGCGGCTGGAGGCTGCCGGGATTAAGATTGATCCTTCCAGAATAGCAGCGGCATCAGCATGAAACTCACCCTCTCCTGGCTCAAGGATCACCTCGACACTGACGCCTCGCTCGACCAGATCGTCGAGCGGCTGACGGCGATCGGGCTCGAAGTCGAACATGTCGACGACAAGGCGGCGCTGAAACCGTTCGTCATCGCCAGGGTCTTATCGGCCGAAAAGCATCCCGACGCCGACAAGCTGCGCGTGCTGATGGTGGATACGGGCTCCGGCGACCCGATCCAGGTCGTCTGTGGCGCGCCGAATGCGCGCGCCGGTCTGGTCGGCGCTTTCGCGGCGCCGGGCGCCTATATTCCCGGCATCGACACCACACTTGGCGTTGGCAAAATACGCGGCGTCGAAAGCCGCGGCATGATGTGCTCGGAGCGCGAATTGCAGCTTTCGGATGAGCACACCGGCATTATCGACCTGCCTGCCGATGCGCCTGTGGGCACCAGCTTCGCGGCTTATGCGCATCTCGACGACCCGGTTATCGAGATCAATTTGACGCCGAACCGCCCCGACGCGACGTCCATCCATGGTATCGCGCGCGACCTCGCCGCGGCCGGGCTTGGCACGCTCAAGGCGGACAAGATCGAGCCCGTGAAGGGCGACGGGGCCTGCCCTGTCAAAGTCTCGCTCGACTTCGGCGGCACGGCATCGCTCTGCCCCGGTTTCGCGCTCCGTCTCGTGCGCGGCGTCAAGAACGGCTCGTCACCGCAATGGCTGCAGCAGCGTCTCTTGGCGATCGGCCTGAGACCCATCAATGCGCTGGTCGACGTCACCAACTACATCACCTTCGACCGCGGCCGGCCGCTGCATGTGTTCGACGCCAAGAAGGTGGCGGGCAACCTCACCGTTCGCCGCGCTCGCAACGGCGAAAAGGTGCTGGCGCTGGACGGCCGTGAATACACGCTGACGCCCGAAATGTGCGTGATCGCCGACGAGAACGGCGTCGAATCCATCGCCGGCGTGATGGGCGGCGAGCATTCCGGATGCGATGAAAACACCACCGACGTGCTGATCGAATCAGCGCTGTGGGAGCCGCTCAACGTCGCCCGCACCGGCCGCACGCTTGGCATCATCACCGATGCACGCTATCGCTTCGAGCGCGGCGTCGATCCTGAATTCATGGTGCCCGGCGTCGAGCTGGCAACCCGCATGGTGCTCGACTTTTGCGGCGGCAAGCCCAGCGAGATCGAAGTGGTTGGCTACGCCGGTCACACGCCGAAAATCGTGTCCTTCCCGGTGTCGGAAGTGAAGCGCCTCACCGGCCTCGACGTGCCGAAGGCCGAAAGCTTCGACATTTTGCGTCGCCTCGGTTTCAGGCCGCTGGGCGATGCGGATGTGGTCGATGTCGAGGTGCCGTCCTGGCGGCCGGATGTCGACGGCAAAGCCGACCTCGTCGAGGAAGTCATGCGCATCCACGGCGTCGACGAGATCGCGCCTAGGCCGCTGATCGGCCACGCAACCGTCAACGGCAAGATCCTCACTACGCTGCAGGTGCGCACGCGCTCCGCCAAGCGCGCACTCGCCTCGCGTGGCATGATGGAGGCCGTCACCTGGTCGTTCATCCCGGCAAAACATGCCGAGATTTTCGGCGGTGGGCAGACGGCACTCAAGCTGGCCAACCCCATCGCGGCCGACATGTCGGACATGCGGCCATCGCTGCTGCCAGGGCTGCTTGCCGCCGCACAGCGCAATGCCGATCGCGGTTTCGCCGACGTCGCGCTGTTCGAAGTGTCAGGCGCCTATGCGGGCGACTCGCCCGAAACGCAGCGCCGCGTCGCTGCCGGCGTGCGCCGGGGCACGGCGACGCTGGACGGCTCCGGCCGTGCCTGGTCGGGCAACGCCAAGCCTGTCGGCGTGTTCGATGCGCGCGCCGACGCGATCGCCGTGCTCGAAGCCTGCGGTGCGCCCGTCGACCGCTTGCAGGTCGAGGCCGGCGGCCCCGCCTGGTATCATCCGGGCCGTTCAGGCACGATCAAGCTCGGCCCAAAGGTCGTGCTCGGCACATTCGGCGAGTTTCATCCAAAGACGCTCGAGGCTCTGGATGTCGACGGACCGCTCTGCGGCTTCGAGGTCTTTGTCGATGCCATCCCCGAGTTGAAGGCCAAACCGACGCGCACCAAGCCGAAACTTGAGCTGTCCGCCTTCCAGGCGGTGAAGCGCGATTTTGCCTTTGTCGTCGACCGCGCGGTCGAGGCCGGCAGCCTGTCCAAAGCGGCGCTTGCCGCCGACAAGAAGCTGATCACCGGCGTGAATGTCTTCGACGTGTTCGAAGGTTCGGCGCTCGGCCCGGACAAGAAATCGATCGCCATCGAGGTGTCGATCCAGCCGGTCGAAAAGACGCTGACCGACGAGGATTTTGAGGCGCTGGCAACACGCATCGTCGAGAATGTCGGCAAACAGACGGGCGGGGTGTTGCGGGGGTAAGAGGACACGTCTGTTTGCCCCTCACCCTTACCCTCTCCCCGTGAAAGACGGGGAGAGGGAGCCTCCGACGTTAGCGAGAACATCGCCAGATACGAGTCTGAGTCAGCCATTTCGCTGTGGGGCGCAGGCGATGACGCCCCCTCTCCCCGTATTTCACGGGGAGAGGGTAAGGGTGAGGGGCCAATCGAACGCCACATCAGCAGCGTCCGCACCTTGTCAGCAGCCGTCAGGAATATTTCCGCGAAATCTCATCCACCTCCCCTCGTCCTGTCCGATAATCCACCCGCGCATGTTGGGCGCGGAAAGGAAACGTGGTTATGGATTGGGGAGCAGTGGTCGAACTTCATCGCGAAAGCCTAAAGCGCATCCTCGCGTCCCTCATCGCCATGGCCGGGCTGGCAGAGGGCGTTGACGTTCCAACCCTGCCACGCCGGCTTTATCGTGCCGTGCTGCGTTTGCTGCGGCCCGCCGAGGCGGCCACACGGCGGCTGATCATCATCGCGGCGCGTGGGCTGGTGGTCACGCTGCCACCGCCGCGCCCGAAAAAGAGCCGCCCAAAATCCATCTTTGTCCGCGACGGCCACGGCACCGGCATCGTTCTGCCGCATGGCGTCCGGCCTTCCGATGTCATGCCGGGCTTAGCAGAACCCCGGCGCAGCCTGTCGTTTCCCTTGCTCGACCCATTGCGCTTCCCACGCAAATTCCGCCCTGTCACGCGCAGCGTGCCGCGTATCTCCGTTCCGGGCGTCACGGTCCCATTCCCCGTTGCCGTCCGCCGCCCGCCTTCGGCTGAGGATCCGATCGACGCGACACGCCTCAGATCGCGGCTGCGGCTTCTTGCAAATGTCCTCAACGACCTGCCCAGGCAGGCAAGGCAATTCGCACGCTGGCAGGCGCGCAACTATGCCGGACTGACGCGGCGTCTGTGGCCGCTGCGCCCCGGCAAACCACCCGGCAGCCGTCGGAAGGCGGATCATGCGGCCGACGACGTTCTGGTCGCCACGCACGGGCTGGCATTCGACGCCCTGGCGCGCCGCGACACCTCATAAGGGCGTGATCGTAAGCAGGAAGACCTTGCACGTTTGGCTTCCGGTCCCTACTTCTCAAGAGCGGGCCGGGCCCCTCTGACGTATGTGCTAACGCGCGCGTGATGTCGGACCGCTGAAGAAAGGGCCCGCCGTTGGACTATCCGAAGCGGGTGCGGAAATCGAACCTGCTTGGAGGTCCAAAAATGTCAGCAAAACTCCTCGGTCTAAACTGCCCGACATGCAACGTCGCTTTGGTTATGAGCGACAGGCAGGGCATCGAGATCGACTATTGCCCGCAGTGCCGGGGCGTGTGGCTCGATCGCGGCGAACTCGACAAGATCATCGAGCGCAGCGCCCCGCAACCGGTCGCCCGCGCGGCGCCGCAGCGGGAGGAGGTGCGGCAGCAGGACTATCGCCGCGGCCATGACGACGACTATCGCGGGGAACGTTACCCGAAGAGGAAGAAGTCCTTCCTCGAAGAGCTTTTCGACTAATTCGGTTTCGACAGGAAACACGCACCATGATGAGTTTTGGCAAAACCCGTATCGTCGCCATGATGGCGACCCTGGCGGTGGCCTTTACCCTGGTTTCGACGGATTTCGCCGATGCCCGCCGTGGCGGCAGTTTTGGCAGCCGCGGCTTCAAGACGTTCCAGTCTGCGCCGCCGACGCGCACCGCACCCAACACGACCGGGCCGGTCGAGCGTTCGATGACGCCGAATCCCGGCCCGACCGCCGCGACGCGCCAGCCCGGCGTGACGCAGCAGCGGCCCGGTTTCTTCAATGGCCTCGGCGGCTCGCTGATGGGTGGCCTCTTGCTCGGCGGCCTGTTCGGCATGCTTTTGGGCTACGGTTTTGGCGGTCTGGCCGGTGCGCTGGGTTTTGTGCTCCAGCTTCTCCTGATCGGCGTGGTGGTCATGCTGGCGCTGCGCTTCTTCCGTGGACAGCCGAAAGCCGCGACCGCCAGCGGGCCGCGCGCGGCTGGACCCGGCAACGGTTACGATTTCGGCCGGAGCGAAACACGCCGCGACGCTCATGACGAGCGCCCTGCCGCCAACGGTCGCGCCGGTTCGTTCACCATCCCGAAAATTGGCGGAACGGCGGCTCCTGCCGCCAGCGTCGCCACACAGGATATCGAACTCGGCCAAACCGATCTCGACGCCTTCGAGCGCATTCTGGGCGATGTACAGCGCGCCTTCACCGACGAAGACCATGCGGCGCTGCGCAAGCTCTCGACGCCGGAAATCGTTTCCTACCTGTCGGAAGAACTCGCCGATAACGCCAAGAATGGCGTCCGCAACGACGTTTCCAACGTGCATTTGGCACAGGCAGACATCGCGGAAGCCTGGCGCGAAGGTGACCGCGATTATGCCACCGCCGCGTTCCAGTACGAGTTGATCGACATTTTGCGCGATCGCACGACCGGCAAGGTGGTGAAAGGCGACGAGACGACGCCGACGGAGACCACGGAACTCTGGACCTTCACCCGCCGCGGCGACGAGGACTGGAAGCTTTCGGCGATCCAGGAAGCAGCCTGATCGCAGCTGTCAGCAGGGCGGCGCCGGCTGATTGCCGCGCCGCCCGAATCGTCTTTTTCTCCACCATGCAGCATCTTCGCTACGCCGGCCTGAGCTTTGCGGAACAGGCCGCCACCCTAGACGTAATTCTGCGCGCCGACGCGATCGTCTGGCCGGCCATCGAGCGGGCGCGCGATCTCGATCTGCCTGACTGGATGGTTGTTTCTGGTGCGCTCTACAATACGGTGTGGAACAATCTCACCGGCAAGCCGGCCGGATACGGCATCAAGGACATCGACCTCTTCTATCACGACGCGTCTGACCTCTCCTGGGAGGCCGAGGATATTGTGATCCGGCGAGGCGCGGCGCATTTTGCCGGCGTTCCTTTGCCCGTCGAGATCCGCAATCAGGCGCGCGTGCACCTCTGGTACAAGCAGCGCTTCGGCAATGAGTCGCCGGCGTTTCGATCGTCAGCCCATTCGCTGGAGCATTTTGCCTCGAAGACACATGCCGTCGGCGTGCGGCTCGATGGTCGTTACCGGCTTGCGATCACCGCACCGTTCGGGCTCGACCACATTTTTGCGTTCCGCATGGTGCCGAACCGAACGACCGATAACAGCCGGACGCACGCTGAAAAGTCCGCCCGCGCCAAGGCGCTGTGGCCGGAACTGGCGGTGGAGGCGTGGTAGGGCGGCTGTTACCCTCCCCCTTGTGGGGAGGGTCGGTCCCGAGCTTGCGAGGGATCGGGGTGGGGGTAATTAGCCTTGCACCCCACCCCGCGTCACAATTCGCTCGTTCCGAGCGAACCGCTCCGCGACCCTCCCCACAAGGGGGAGGGTAAGAGCGCACTACCTGTTCGTCTGCGCCATCGCCGTTTCCGCATAGCGCTGGCCGGCGATCTGGTCGGGCGAGACCAGCGCGCCGATTTCCGCCACCTCCGCATCGCTCAACACGATCGATGCAGCCGCTACATTCTGCTCCAGATTGGCGATTTTGCGCGAGCCGGGTATCGGCACGATGAAATCGCCCTGATGCAGCACCCATGCCAAAGCCAGCTGGGCGGCTGTCACGCCCTTGTCAGCCGCGAGTTGCTCCAACCTGGCAACAACTGAAAAATTCCTCTCGATATTCTCCGCGTCAAAGCGCGGCAGGCTGCGGCGGAAATCCTTCTCGCCAAGCTGATCGGCGGATTTGATCGCGCCGGCGAGAAACCCGCGCCCCAACGGGCTGAACGGCACGAAGCCGATGCCGAGCTCGCGGCAGACGTCCAAGACGCCGCCCTCCGGATCACGGGTCCACAATGAATATTCGCTCTGGACAGCGGCGATCGGATGCACCGCATGCGCCTTGCGGATAGTGGCGACGCCAGTCTCCGACAGGCCCAATGCCCGCACCTTGCCCGCGCGCACCAGATCGGCCAGCGCGCCGACGGTTTCCTCGACCGGAACATCCGGGTCGACCCGGTGCTGGTAGAACAGATCGATGGTCTCGATGCCGAGGCGTTTCAGCGATGCCTCACAGACGGCGCGCAGATGTTCCGGTCGGCTGTCGAGGCCAGGAACCTGTTTCGGCCCATCCTCGGTTTCGACGATTTTGAAACCGAACTTGGTGGCTATCGTCACCTTGTCGCGCAGCGGCCGCAGCCCCTTGCCGACCAGCACCTCATTGGTGAACGGGCCATAGACCTCCGCTGTGTCGAAGAAGGTGACGCCGAGATCGACGGCATGGTGCAGCGTCCTGATCGCGTCGGCCTCATCCTGTCCGCCATAGGCGTGGCTCATTCCCATGCAGCCAAGCCCGACGGGAAAGACCGAAAGCGCGCTACCCAGTTTTCGCTGTTTCATGCTCTAGCTCCTGCGGACGGATGATCGAAGGCGTGGCTGTCGCTAGCATGCGCGGAGGCGATGATGCTGCGCAACACCGAAACCCGATATGGGCTTGCCGCCATTGTTCTGCATTGGCTCATCGGGCTGTTGTTCATCGGCCAGGCGGCGTAAATTTTCCGGGCACGGTTGGCATCGGCGCGCTTTTGAAGCACTAATCGCGCCTCGTCCAAATGTATCAACCGGGAGTTGCTCATGTTTCGCTGGGGTGTTTTGTCGACCGCCAAGATCGGTCGCGATCTGGTTATTCCGGCGCTGGTCGAATCCGAGAATGGCGTTTTGTCGGCCATCGCCAGCCGCGATGTCGGCAAGGCGCGCGCACTGGCGGACCGGTTCGGCGCGCAGCATGCATTTGGCTCCTATGAGGAGTTGCTGGCGTCCGACAAGGTCGACGGCGTCTACATTCCCCTGCCCACATCGCAGCATGTCGAGTGGGCGGCGAACGCAATCAAGGCCGGCAAGCATGTGCTGGTCGAGAAGCCATTGGCGCTGAAGGCCGATGACATCCTGCCGCTGATCAAGCTGCGCGATGAAAGGAAGGTGATCGTCAGCGAAGGCTTCATGGTGACCTATCACCCACAATGGCTGAAGGTGCGCGAGCTGATCGCCGAGGGCGCTATCGGCACGCTCAAATATGTCCAGGGCGCGTTCACCTATTTCAACGTCGATCCCACCAACATGCGCAATGTACTGGAACTTGGCGGTGGCGCGCTGCCGGACATCGGCGTCTATCCAACCGTCTCGACACGTTTCGTGACCGGCAAGGAGCCGAAGCGCGTGCAGGCCACCGTCGAACGGGATGCAGAAGTTCAAGACCGACAATTATTCGTCGATCCGGGCCGATTTCGGCGATTTCGAGCTGTCGTTCTACCTGTCCACGCAGCTCGCCAACCGTCAGCTCATGGTCTTCCATGGCGACGAAGGTTTCATCGAGGTGCGCTCGGCCTTCAATGCCGGGCTCTACGAACACCACAAGATCGAGTTGCATAACCAGAAACACACGGAAGCGACCGTGTTCCGCTTTCCCGGCACGCAGCAATACAAGCTGCAGGCCGAGGCCTTCGTGCGCGCTGCTCAGGGAGGCAAGGAGGAGATCTTCTCGCTCGAGAGTCGGTCAAGAACCAGAAGCTGATCGACGCGATTTTCAAGGCCGGCGATCAAGGCGGCTGGGTTCAGGTGTAGTCCAGAACCTTCTTTGCGTGCGTGGACAACTAGATGCGCCTGTCGATACCGACCTCAGCCTTCGTTGCCGCCGTTGTCGGGTTCGGCGGCACGCTCGCGATCATCATCGCCGCCGCCCAGGCGGTCGGCGCGACACAGGCCGAGACCGCAAGCTGGGTGACGGCGCTGTGCATCGCCATGGCGGTGGAAAGCTCGTATCTCTCCTGGCGCACGAAAATGCCGGTGATATCTGCCTGGTCGACGCCCGGCGCAGCACTCATTGCGGCGTCCACCGGTTTCACCATGCCCGAGGCGGTTGGCGCCTTCATCGTCGCCGCCTTCCTGTTGATCGCTACCGGTCTGTTCCGGCCGCTCACGGAGCTGATCGCCAAAATCCCGTCGTCAGTGGCGTCCGGCATGCTGGCCGGCATTGTCGTAACCTTTGCCATCAATGCCGTGAAGGCGATCCCGGCCGATCCTTGGCTGATCCTGCCGCTGATGGCGGCATTCTTCCTGATCCGGGTCTTCAACCCGTCGCTCTCCGTCCTGACAGTGCTGGTTGGCGGCGGGCTGGCTGCTTGGCTGACAGGCCGCGTCGGCGCGCTTCCAAGCCCCGAATTGTCGACCTTGACCTGGATCTGGCCGCAATTCACCGCAAGCTCGGTGATCGGCCTGGCCTTGCCGCTCTATCTTGTCACCATGGCGTCGCAGAACCTCTCCGGCCTCGCGGTTTTGAAGGCGGCCGGCTATGATCCGCCTCCCGGCCCGCTGATCGGCTTCACCGGCTTCATCTCGCTGGTCACCGCGCCGCTCGGCGCCTCGACAAGCAATCTTGCTGCCATTTCGGCAGCCATCTGCACTGGACCGGACGTTCATCCGGACCCGGCCGAGCGCTGGAAAACCGGGCCGTTCTACGCCTTGGCCTATGTGGTTTTCGCACTGTTCGGCGCGTCGCTTGTGGCGATCTTTGCGGTGCTGCCGCCGACATTGATCGCGCTTGTCGCCGGCCTTGCCCTGCTCGGCTCCCTGTCCAACGCACTGGCGATCTCGCTGAAAGACAAAGCCGGCCGGATGCCGGCGACAGTCGCATTCGTGGTGACGGCGTCCGGCCTCACCCTCTTCGGTATAGGCGCTGCCTTCTGGGGTCTGCTCGCAGGATTGATCGTGCTCGCACTTGATCTTTTGCGCCGGCGCTAGGCCAGAGACAGCGGCAAAAGCCCGCCAAACCTGCAATTTGTGCGCACGTTTTCAGGGTCTTATGCGGATTCGCAGGCGTGGATATTGACGCCGGGCTAAGCATTCCCATTTCGAATCGAGCAGCCTGTGCTGCTGTCTCCAATGGAAGGAACGGGAGAAATGAACACGACTGCTTTGATCCGTCCGGCATGGACGCCGGCGACCATAGCGCTGACGGTGATCGGTTTCATGGTGTTCTGGCCGCTGGGCCTGGCCATGCTCGCCTACATCATCTGGGGCGACCGGCTTGACGGCTTCAAGCGCGACGCCAACCGCATGACCGACGGCATCTTCGCCGGTTGCCGCCGCAGCGCCGACAAGGCGCATCGCTGGGGCAATGGTACGCGTACTGGCAACGTAGCCTTCGACGATTGGCGCGAACGCGAACTGGAGCGCCTGGCCGAGGAGCGCATCAAGCTGGACGAGACGCTTGCCCAGTTTGACGAATATGCCCGCGAACTGCGCCGCGCCAAGGACCAGGAAGAGTTCGACCGCTTCATGTCCCAGCGCAACAAGTCGACGGCGCCCGCCAAGACCGACCCGGCCCCGAAAGGCCGCGGCAAGCCGACGAACCTGCTCGATGAAGCCTAAGCTTCAGTCCGCGTAGTCTTGTGTAAGACGGCGTCGCCTCTGGCGGCGCCGTTCACTTTTTGTCACTTCAGTATCGCCCCTCGCAACAGCCTCGAATCAGTATTTTCTTCTCGCCATGCCTTTTGGTTTTCTGAAGAGCTTGCGCGCCAGCCCGCCGGCGCCCCGAACGATCGAGCGCGAGCATCAGGTCGCCGGCCGCACGCTGCCCTTGAAGATCGTCGAGAACGATCGGGCGCGGCGGTTGACCTTGCGCATCGACGCCGGCGGCAGGGGCCTGCGCATCACCGTGCCGCCCGGCATTGCGCGCGGCGAGGTCGACCGCTTCCTGAACCGTCACCAAGGCTGGCTGGAACAGCGGCTCGCCAAAGCTCCCGACAGGCCGCAGGTGCGGCCCGGCATCAAAATCCCGCTGCGCGGCGTGCCGCATCGGATTGTCCACGAGCCGGCGGCGCGCGGCACCGTCACAGTCGGGCAGGACGAGCGTGGACCGGTTATCGTCGTTTCGGGTGACCGGCGGCACCTGCCGCGCCGTCTCGCCGATTTTTTGAAGCGCGAGGCCAAGCGCGAAATCGAGGCGTTGGTGGCGAAACACACCAAGGCGGTCGGTCGCAGGGCGAAATCGATCCGTTTCAAGGACACGACCAGCCGCTGGGGCTCCTGCACATCGGATGGCGGGCTGTCTTTCTCCTGGCGCATCATGATGGCGCCGGCGCCGGTGATAAATTACCTCGTGGCGCATGAAGTTGCGCATCTGAAAGAGATGAACCACGGCCCGAAATTCTGGAAACTCTGCACCGAGCTTTGCCCCGACACCGAGCGTTGCAAGGCCTGGCTCAAGCGCAATGGCGGGTCGTTGCAGGCAAT
>CAVQCL010000012.1:0-14204 GCA_963710935.1 uncultured Alphaproteobacteria bacterium
TCGCCTCGATCGCCTTGACCAGCATCGCCAGATCCTGCGGCCGCGACAGGCGATGGTCGCCGTCAGGGATCAACGACATCGTCACATCGTCGGCAGGCATCAGGCTGGCCAGTTTCAGTGCATGGCTGGACGGCACGTCAGGGTCCTTCAAACCCTGCAGGATGTGCACCGGGCAATGCGTATCGATCGGACGGTCCATCACACGGTTCAGCCGGCCATCCTCAATCAGCGCCCGCGTATAGACGTAGGGGCTGCTGTCGTAGTCGGATGGCTCCTCGAAATAGCCTTTATCCGCCAGGGCTTTCTTCTGCTTCTTGGTCAGCGCCGGTTCGACCAGTTCCGCCGTGAAATCCGGCGCGGGCGCGATCAGCACAAGGCCGCCGATCCGGCTGCCCTCACCCGCCTTGCGCAGCTCCTGGATCAAACGGAGCGCGATCCAGGCGCCCATCGACGAACCGACCAATATCTGCGGTCCTGTGGTGAACGCGCGAAAGACGGCCAGGCTCTGCGCCAGCCATTTGGAGATCGTCCCGTCGGCGAAGTCGCCGCCCAACTCGCCATGGCCGGAATAATCGTGCCGCAAATAGGCATGGCTGCCGGCGCGCGCCCAATCGGCCAGATATTCGGCCTTGGTGCCCAGCATGTCCGAGCGATAGCCGCCGAGCCAGACGACGCCAGGCACGCGGCCTTCGATGCGCCGGAAGGCGATCGGAACGCCGTCCACCTCGATTTCCTGCTTCGGCTCGATCGACATCGGCACAATCCTGTTCGACGCGCCTCTTGCCACAGGCAAGCCTCGGCGAAAAGCGCCTGTCCTAAAGGGCAAATGAAACTGCGCCATACGGACAAGGCGGCTGTTTTTTCGCTCGGGTTGTGCTATTAACTCGCGCCGCTTCGCCGCCACATAGGCTCGGCATCATCATCAACGGCCAAGGAGACAATAGCCATTCGCAGACCATTCAAAGCCGCCGCTCCAACCAAGGACGGCCCCCGCTCCAACCTCGATATCCGGGTTCCACGCGTCCAACTGATCGATGCCGACGGCCAGAACCGTGGTGACGTATCCATCAACGAAGCCCTGCTGGCGGCCGAAGAGGCCGGCCTCGATCTTGTTGAGATCTCCCCGAACGCGATCCCGCCTGTGTGCAAGATCCTCGATCTGGGCAAGCTGAAATATGCCAACCAGAAGAAGGCTGCCGAGGCGCGCAAGCACCAGAAAATCATCGAGATCAAAGAGATCAAGATGCGCCCCAACATCGACGATCACGATTATGACGTGAAGATGCGGGCGGTGCGGCGCTTTTTCGAGGAAGGCGACAAGGTCAAGCTCACGCTGCGCTTCCGCGGCCGTGAGATGGCGCATATGGAACTCGGCATGCAATTGCTGAACAAGGTGCGCGAGGAAACCGCAACGATCGCCAAGGTGGAAGCCGAGCCCAAGCTCGAAGGCCGCCAGATGATGATGGTGCTGGCGCCGCGCTGATTTCGCGCGCCGCCCACACTTTCTTCACAATCGCCAGCGCAGGACATGCGGCCCCATTCAGCGGGCATGCTGAGGGTTGCCTATGTCCGGAAATTCACTGCAGGCACTGAGCGCCTATCAAAAGCTGCGCCGTATCGTCATCGGCACGCTGCTGGTCGTGCTCGTCGTCCTGCTGCTTTTCGTGCAGTCGATCTTCCTGCCTGAAACAGCCATGCACGAAGGCATCGAGATGGCCGGCATCGTGCTGATCTTCCTCGGCATCGTGGGACGGCTGTGGTCGACGCTCTATATCGGCGGCAAGAAGTCGGCGATGGTGGTGACCTCCGGGCCATACTCGATCACCCGCAACCCGCTGTACCTCTTTTCCGCGATCGCCGCCGCCGGCGTCGGCGCCCAGGTCGGCAGCCTGACGACCATGGTGGGGTTCTTTGCGCTCTGCGCCATCGCCTTTCATTTCGTCATTTTGCGCGAGGAAAAGTTCCTGTCGGCCACGTTCGGCGAGCCTTACGACGCCTATTGCAAGCGTGTGCCGCGCTTTTTTCCCGACATTGCGGCCTATCAGGAAGGCACGGCCGAAGGGTTCCAGTCGAAGCGCCTCCTGATGACGCTGCTGGATGGACTGGTCTTCCTGGTGGCGATGCCGGTGTTCGAGTTCATCGACCACGCCCAGGTTTCGGGCGCGCTGCCGGTTCTGCTGCGCGTGCCCTAATCGAACATGTCGCTTGCCGGATTGAACCGGCAAGCCGTCTCGCGATAGCTGCCGGCTACCCAAGGAGATGGATATGTCCGACCGCTACGCTGACTATCGAGAGGTTGCCAAAAAGCTGGGCGTGGAGGCGCTCGCGCTTGTTCCGGGACCAAACTTTGCGCGGCTGATGCACGCGCAATTCGGCAGCAACGAACGGCCGTTGGTGCTGGTCATTCCAGTCGACGGCCCACCGGCTGCAATCGTTCCCAACCTCGAGCTCAGTTCGTTCGCCTTGCTGAATTTCGAGGGCGAGGTGTTCGATTGGCGGGACCAGACCGGTTATCAGGATGCGTTCGAGGCGCTGGCGGCGCACATGCCGCTGGGCAAGATCGCCGCGGAAGGACAGGTGATGAGGCTGTTCGTCCACCATGCCCTTGCCGCAGCCAATCCCGGCATTCGCATTGTCGACGGCGAGCGGGAAATCTCCGGCCTGCGCATCTGCAAGACGCCGGACGAAATCACGATCCTGGAAAAGGCGATCCAGCATATCAGAGGCCGCGCTCTCGGACGTCGTCGCCAAGGTCAGGGTCGGAATGTCGGAAAAGGATGTCGAGATCCTGCTGACGCAGGCGCTCTTCGCGCATGGCGCGGAATCACACGCGTTCAATCCCATTGTCGTTGCCGCCGACAATTCGGCGCGTGCGCATGGCCATGCCCGCGCGGACTATTTGCTCAAGAAGGGCGATGCGCTGTTGCTCGATTTCGGCGCCGCCTGGGGTGGCTTTTGCGCCGATATCACCCGAACTTTCTTTGTCGGCGAGGCATCCCAGGAAGCGCGCGACGTCTACGCCACCGTCCTGGCGGCCAACCAGAAGGCCCGCGACATCACGAGACCTGGCATCACGGCGCACGAACTGGACGACGCCGTCATCTCGATCCTGGAAGCATCGCCCTATCGCGATCGCATCCGCACCAAGACTGGTCACGGTCTTGGCCGCCAGGTTCACGAGGAGCCTTACATCATGCGCGGCAACCATCAGGTGCTCGAAGCCGGCATGGTCTATACGGACGAACCCGGGCTCTATCGCGAAGGCGGTTTTGGCGTGCGCATCGAGGACGACGTGCTGGTCACCGAAACCGGCTGCCGCTCGCTGACGAGCTTTCCGCGTGAGCTGACCATCCTGGGGTAGCGCGACAAAGCAGACCAGTTGCGCTTTTCGCCCAGCTCCACTATAGAGCCCCCGTCTATGAAAAAAGCCGCCCGGCAGGGCATGCCGTGGCGGTCTTTTATGCTTTTCGGGCTTTGGTCGGCCTGAAGCAACAACAGCGAGCCGGAAAAGGCCGCACCAGAAAGGAAGCAAAATGCCCAAGATGAAGACCAAATCGGCCGCCAAAAAGCGGTTCAAGATCACCGGCACCGGCAAGGTTCTGTCCGCCGCCGCCGGCAAGCGCCACGGCATGATCAAGCGCTCCAACAAGTTCATCCGCGATGCTCGCGGCACGATGGTTCTCGCCAAAGCTGACGGCGAGAAGGTCATCAAGAACTTCCTGCCGAACGGCCTCTGAGCCCGGCGCGCGATTAAGGAGATCATGACATGGCACGTGTAAAGAGAGGCGTCACCTCGCACGCCAAGCACAAGAAGGTCCTGAAAGCCGCCAAGGGTTTTTACGGCCGTCGCAAGAACACCATCCGCATCGCCAAGCAGGCGGTCGAGAAGTCGCTGCAGTACGCCTATCGCGACCGCAAGGTGCGCAAGCGTAACTTCCGCGCGCTCTGGGTCCAGCGCATCAATGCCGCCGTTCGCGAGCATGGCCTGACCTATGGCCGCTTCATCGACGGCCTGAACAAGGCCGGCATCGAGATCGACCGCAAGGTTCTGTCCGACATGGCGATCCACGAGCCGCAGGCTTTCGCCGCGATCGTGGCGCAGTCGAAGACCGCGCTCGAATACCTCAAGAACACCACCCCGAATGCTTTTGAAAGCGCGGTAGCCTGAGCTAGCGCCTTCCCAAGCATTCAAAAGTCTGATTTGGGAAACCCGCGCTGGCAGGGCTGGCGCGGGTTTTTTGTTGGGCCTGCTGATTGCATCGCCCCTCATCCGGCCCTTCGGGCCACCTTCTCCCCGCTGGGGAGAAGAAGCCAGCGGCAGCGCCGGCGCCCTCCTCTCCCCGCGGGGAGAGGGTGGTTTGCGAAGCAAACCGGGTGAGGGGGCATCTTCAACGCATCGAGTAAGCATCATGAGCGATACTTTGAAACATTTAGAAAGCGCCCTGCTCTCCGACATTGCCGCCGCCGCAGACGAAGCGGCCATCGAGGCCGTGCGCGTCGCCGCACTCGGCAAGAAGGGCTCGGTGTCGGAGCTTTTGAAGACCCTGGGCGCCATGACCCCTGAAGAACGGCAGGTCAAAGGCCCGGCCATCAACGGGCTGAAGAACCGCGTGACCGAGGCTCTTGCGGCACGCAAGAGCGAGCTCAAGGACGTCGCGATCACCGCGCGGCTGGTGGCGGAAAAGGTCGACGTCACCTTGCCGGTGCGCCAGTCACCGGCCGAGCGCGGCCGCATCCACCCGATCAGCCAGGTCATCGACGAGATCACCGCCATCTTCGCCGATATGGGCTTCTCGGTCGCGGAAGGCCCGGACATCGAGACCGATTACTACAATTTCACCGCGCTGAACTTCCCGGAAGGCCATCCGGCCCGGGAAATGCACGACACGTTCTTCCTGCAATCGGAGGGGTCGAACCAGCCGAAGCTTTTGCGCACGCACACCTCGCCGGTGCAGATCCGCACCATGGAGGCGCAGAAGCCGCCGATCCGCATCGTCATCCCCGGCAAGACCTACCGGATGGATTCGGACGCGACCCACACGCCGATGTTCCATCAGGTCGAAGGGCTGGTGATCGACAAGACGGCCAACGTCGCCAACATGCGCTGGGTGCTGGAAGAGTTCTGCAAGGCCTTCTTCGAGGTGCCCTCAGTGAAAATGCGTTTCCGCCCGAGCTACTTCCCGTTCACGGAGCCGAGCCTCGAGGTCGACATCCAGTGCGACCGCTCGCGGCCGGGCGAAGTGCGCTTCGGCGAAGGCAACGACTGGATGGAGATTCTGGGCTGCGGCATGGTGCACCCCAACGTGCTGCGTCACGGCGGGCTCGATCCCGACGAATACCAGGGCTTTGCCTGGGGCATGGGCATCGACCGCATCGCCATGCTGAAATACGGCATGCCCGATCTGCGCGCCTTCTTCGACGCGGACGTGCGCTGGCTGGAGCACTACGGCTTCAGGCCGCTGGACATGCCGACGCTGTTTGGCGGGTTGAGTTCAGTTGAGGAAGGCGACGGCTACGCACTACGAGCTCGCCTTGTCGGGAGACGCGCGAATGCGAGCGTTGCGGGAGAACGCAGCGCGTTGCACGTCGGCGATCTCGTAGAGATGGCGATAGCGCTGGAGCGGAAGCTTCTGTCTAGGCGACTCGCCGCACAGGCCGATCGACTCCGACGAACGGTACGTCTCGGCGTGACCATCTTCGTGTTGTGCCAAGGATCGCGGCTTGTGTCAGTGATACGGCCGCCAAGTTCTGGAGACGGCTCGTGAGGTCGGGCTGAAACATGTCGAGGAGTATCGAGTACGGCGCATTCGTATGAAGACGAAGCGCCTTATCCGTCAAGGACGCATGCTGTCGAGATGCGACGTGCGCCTAGCGACATTATCGACAAGCACAATGAGGGCATCGAACCTCGTGAAGGACAGCCGAGCAGCTGGAATGGTCTGAGCTGTGCAGGCGAAAGTTACAACTGGGAAGATGCTACGACGCGCGGCTCACCGAAAGAAGGCTCAGTCATGAAACTCACCCTCTCCTGGCTCAAAGATCACCTCGACACCGACGCCTCGCTCGACCAGATCGTCGAGCGGCTCACCGCGATCGGCCTCGAAGTCGAACATGTCGACGACAAGGCGGCGCTGAAGCCATTCGTCATCGCCAAGGTGTTGTCGGCCGAAAAACATCCGCGACGCCGACAAGCTGCGCGTGCTGATGGTCGATACCGGCTCCGGCGATCCTATCCAGGTCGTCTGCGGCGCGCCGAATGCGCGCGCCGGGCTGGTCGGCGCCTTCGCCGCGCCCGGCGCCTATATTCCCGGCATCGACCTGACGCTTGGCGTCGGCAAGATCCGCGGCGTCGAGAGCCGCGGCATGATGTGCTCCGAGCGCGAATTGCAGCTTTCGGACGAGCACACCGGCATCATCGACCTGCCAGCCGATGCGCCTGTGGGTACCAGCTTCGCGGCCTATGCGCATCTCGACGACCCGGTCATCGAGATCAATCTGACGCCGAACCGCCCCGACGCGACCTCCATCCACGGCATCGCGCGCGACCTCGCCGCGGCCGGGCTTGGCAAGCTCAAGGCGGACAAGGTCGAGCCCGTGAAGGGCGACGGCGCCTGCCCCGTAAAAGTCTCGCTCGACTTCGGCGGCACGCCCTCGCTTTGCCCCGGCTTCGCGCTGCGGCTCGTGCGCGGCGTCAAGAACGGCCCGTCGCCGCAATGGCTGCAGCAGCGGCTGCTGGCGATCGGCCTGCGCCCCATCAATGCGCTGGTCGACATCACCAACTACATCACCTTCGATCGCGGCCGGCCGCTGCATGTGTTCGACGCCAAGAAGGTGGCGGGCAATCTGACCGTGCGCCGCGCGCGCGACGGCGAAAAGGTGCTGGCGCTCGACGGCCGCGAATACACGCTGACGCCCGAAATGTGCGTGATCGCCGACGAGAACGGCGTCGAGTCCATCGCCGGCGTGATGGGCGGCGAGCATTCCGGCTGCGATGAAAACACCACCGACGTGCTGATCGAATCGGCACTTTGGGAGCCGCTCAATGTCGCCCGCACCGGCCGCACGCTCGGCATCATCACCGATGCGCGCTACCGTTTCGAGCGCGGCGTCGATCCGGAATTCATGGTGCCCGGCGTCGAACTGGCCACGCGCATGGTGCTCGACCTTTGCGGCGGCACGCCAAGCGACATCGAAGTGGTCGGTTATGCCGGCCACACGCCGAAGATCGTGTCCTTCCCGGTGTCGGAAGTGAAGCGCCTCACCGGCCTCGACGTGCCGAAGGCGGAAAGCTTCGACATCTTGCGTCGCCTCGGTTTCAAGCCGCTGGGCGATGCCGATGTGGTCGATGTCGAGGTGCCGTCCTGGCGGCCGGATGTCGACGGCAAGGCCGACCTCGTCGAGGAAGTCATGCGCATCCACGGCGTCGACGAGATCGCGCCACGGCCGCTGACCAGCCACGACGACCGTCAACGGCAAGATCCTGACCACGCTGCAGGTGCGCACCCGCGCGGCCAAGCGGGCGCTTGCCTCGCGCGGCATGATGGAGGCCGTCACCTGGTCGTTCATCCCGGCAAAACACGCCGAGATTTTCGGCGGTGGGCAGACGGCACTCAAGCTGGCCAACCCCATCGCGGCCGACATGTCGGACATGCGGCCTTCGCTGCTGCCGGGGCTGCTTGCCGCCGCGCAGCGCAATGCCGATCGCGGTTTCGCCGACGTCGCGCTGTTCGAAGTGTCGGGCACCTATGAGGGCGACTCGCCCGACAACGCAGCGCCGCGTCGCTGCCGGCGTGCGCCGCGGCACGGCGACGCTCGACGGTTCCGGCCGCGCCTGGTCCGGCAACGCCAAGCCGGTCGGCGTGTTCGACGCCCGGGCCGACGCGATCGCCGTGCTCGAAGCCTGCGGCGCGCCGGTCGACCGGCTGCAGGTCGAGGCCGGCGGTCCGGCCTGGTATCATCCCGGCCGCTCCGGCACGATCAAGCTCGGCCCGAAGGTCGTGCTCGGCACGTTCGGCGAGTTCCATCCGAAGACGCTGGAGGCGCTGGATGTCGACGGGCCGCTCTGCGGCTTCGAGGTCTTTGTCGACGCCATCCCCGAGTCGAAGGCCAAGCCGACGCGCACCAAGCCGAAGCTGGAGCTTTCCGCCTTCCAGGCGGTGAAGCGCGATTTTGCCTTCGTCGTCGACCGCGCCGTCGAGGCCGGCAGCCTGTCCAAGGCCGCACTCGCCGCCGACAAGAAGCTGATCACCGGCGTGAATGTCTTCGACGTGTTCGAAGGCTCGGCGCTCGGCGCGGACAAGAAATCGATCGCCATCGAGGTGTCGATCCAGCCGGTCGAAAAGACGCTGACCGACGAGGATTTCGAGGCGCTGGCAAAACGCATCGTCGAAAATGTCGGCAAGCAGACGGGCGGGGTGCTGCGGGGGTAGCTACCCCTCTCCCTGCGTCAGACCTATCGAAAATGCCCCCGGAGGCCGGGCCATCAAATACGCCCCCTCACCCGGCCTCCACTTCGCTCGGCCACCCTCTCCCCGCTGGGGAGAGGAGGTCGGGAATGTTGTCGCCCCAGATCGCGGAATCAAGAGCGCACACGCCTGCGGACCTCCTCTCCCCAGCGGGGAGAGGGTGGCCGAGCGAAGTGGAGGCCGGGTGAGGGGGCGTCCAAGCCCAATCGCCATTAGTGATTCCCCTGGACCGTCGCGCGGCCGTGGCCCCCGGGCTTGTCAGCAGCCGTCAGGAACATTCCCGCGAATTTCGTCCACCTCCCCCTCGTCCAGCCCGACAATCCACCCGCACATGTTGGGAAAGGAATGGCGGTTATGGATTGGGGAGCAGTGGTCGAACTTCATCGCGAAAGCCTGAAGCGCATTCTCGCGACCCTCGTCGCCATGGCCGGGCTGGCCGACGGCGCGGACGCACCGACGCTGCCACGCCGGCTCTACAGGGCGGTGCTGCGCCTGCTGCGGCCGGCCGAAGCCGCCACGCGGCGGCTGATCATCATCGCGGCGCGGGGGCTGGTGGTCACGCTGCCGCCGCAGCGCCCGAAAAAGACCCGCCCCAAATCCATCTTTGTCCGCGACGGCCACGGCACCGGCATCGTTCTGCCGCCGGGCGTCCGGCCTTCGGATGTCATGCCGGGCACCGCAGAACCCCGGCGCAGCCTGTCGTTTCCCTTGCTCGACCTCCTGCGCTTCCCACGCAAATTCCGCCCGGCCACGCGCAGCGTCCCGCGTATCTCCGTACCGGGCGTCACGGTCCCATTCCCCGTTGCCGTCCGCCGCCCGCCCTCGTCTGAGGATCCGATCGACGCGACACGTCTCAGATCGCGGCTGCGGCTTCTCGCACAGATCCTCGACGACCTGCCCAGGCAGGCAAGGCGATTCGCTCGGTGGCGGGCGCGCAGCTATGCCGGCCTGACGCGGCGCCTGTGGCCGCTGCGCCCCGGCCGGCCGCCCGGCAGCCGTCGGAAGGCCAATCATCCGGCCGACGACGTTCTGGTTGCAACGCACGGGCTGGCCTTCGATGCCCTGGCGCGCCGCGACACGTCATAAAGGCGTGATCGTACAGATCGACCTTGCAGGTTTGGCTTCCGGTCCCTATTTTCTAAGGGCGGGCCGGGCCCCTCTGACGTATGTGCTAACGCGCGCGTGATGTCGGACCGCTAAGAAAAAGGGCCCGCTCATCGACTATCCGAAGCGGGTGCGGAAATCGAACCTGCTTGGAGGTCCAAATGTCAGCAAAACTCCTCGGTCTGAACTGCCCGGCGTGTCAGGTCGCTTTGGTGATGAGCGACAGACAGGGCATCGAGATCGACTACTGCCCGCAGTGTCGCGGCGTGTGGCTCGATCGCGGCGAACTCGACAAGATCATCGAGCGCAGCGCCCCTCAGCCGGTCGCCCGCGCGGCGCCGCAGCGGGAGGAGGTGCGGCAGCAGGACTATCGCCGCAGCCATGACGACGATTATCGCGGCGAGCGTTACCCGAAGAGGAAGAAGTCCTTCCTCGAAGAACTTTTCGACTGATCCGGTTTACGAGGAAACTCCATGATGAGCTTCGGCAAAACCCGTATCGTCGCCATGCTGGCGACCTTGGCGGTGGCCTTTACCCTGGTTTCGACGGATTTCGCCGATGCCCGCCGTGGCGGCAGTTTTGGCAGCCGCGGTTTCAAGACGTTCCAGTCCGCGCCGCCGACGCGCACCGCACCGAACACGACCGGGCCGGTTGAGCGGTCGATGACACCGAATCCCGGCCCGACCGCGGCAACGCGCCAGCCTGGCGTGACGCAGCAGCGGCCGGGCTTCTTCAACGGCCTCGGCGGCTCGCTGATGGGTGGTCTCTTGCTCGGCGGCCTTTTCGGCATGCTATTGGGCTACGGCTTTGGCGGCATGGCCGGTGCGCTGGGCTTTGTGCTTCAGCTTCTGCTGATCGGCGTGGTTGTCATGCTGGCGCTGCGCTTCTTCCGTGGACAGCCGAAGACCGTGAACGCTGGCGGTCCACGTGCGGCTGGACCCGGCAACGGCTACGATTTCGGCCGAACCGAAACGCGCCGCGACGCTCAGGACGAGCGCCCTGCCGGCAATGGCCGCGCCGGCTCGTTCACCATCCCGAAAATTGGTGGAGCGGCGGCTCCGGCCGCCAGCCTCGCCACGCAGGACATCGAACTCGGCCAGACCGATCTCGACGCCTTCGAGCGCATTCTGGGCGATGTGCAGCGGGCGTTTACCGATGAAGACCATGCGGCTTTGCGCAAACTCAGCACGCCGGAAATCGTCTCCTATTTGTCGGAAGAACTCGCCGACAACGCCAAGAATGGCGTCCGCAACGACGTGTCGAATGTGCATCTGGCGCAGGCCGACATCGCGGAAGCCTGGCGCGAGGGCGACCGCGACTACGCCACCGCCGCGTTCCAGTACGAGTCGATCGACCTTTTGCGCGATCGTGCGACCGGCAAGGTCGTGAAAGGCGACGAGACGACGCCGACGGAGACCACGGAACTCTGGACTTTCACCCGCCGCGGCGGCGAGGACTGGAAGCTCTCGGCGATCCAGGAAGCGGCCTGACAATACTTGTCAGCAGGGTGGCGGCGGCCGATTGCCGCGCCGCCCGAATCGTCTTTTTCTCCAGCCATGCAGCATCTTCGTTTTGCCGGCCTGAGCTTTGCGGAACACGCCGCCGCCTTGGAAACAATCCTGCGCTCCGACGCGGTCATCTGGCCGGCCATCGAGCGTACGCGCGATCTCGGCTTGCCTGACTGGATGATCGTTTCCGGCGCGCTCTACAATACTGTGTGGAATAATCTCACCGGTAAGCCGGCCGGATACGGCATCAAGGACATCGACCTGTTTTATCACGACGCCTCAGATCTCTCCTGGGAGGCCGAGGATATCGTGATCCGGCGCGGCGCGGCGCATTTTGCCGGCGTTCCTTTGCCAGTGGAGATCCGCAATCAGGCGCGGGTGCACCTCTGGTACAAGCAGCGCTTCGGCAACGACTCTCCGGCATTTCGGTCGTCAGCGCATTCGCTGGAGCATTTTGCCGCGGAGACGCATGCGGTCGGCGTGCGCCTCGACAATCATGACCGACTGACCATCACCGCACCCTTCGGGCTCGACCACATTTTTGCGTTCCGCATGGTGCCGAACCGAACGACCGACAACAGCCGCACCCATACCGAGAAGGCTGCCCGCGCCAAGGCGCTGTGGCCGGAGCTGGTGGTGGAGGAATGGTAGGAGGGAGAAGTTCCGCTTCGCCCAACACCCCTCATCCGACCTCGCTTCGCTCGGCCACCTTCTCCCACAAGGGGAGAAGGTGGCTTTCGGCAGCGTTACCGCTAGTCAATGCCGAAGGTTTGCTGACGCGGCGATGCGAGGTCGGATGAGGGGTGTTGCGAAGAATGCTGGCCATCCTACCTGTTCGTCTGCGCCATCGCCGCCTCGGCATAGCGCTGGCCGGCGATCTGATCCGGCGAGACCAGCGCGCCGATTTCCGCCACTTCCGCATCGCTCAACACGATCGATGCAGCCGCCACGTTCTGTTCGAGATTAGCGATCTTGCGCGAGCCAGGTATCGGCACGATGAAATCGCCCTGGTGCAACACCCACGACAAAGCCAGTTGTGCGGCCGTCACGCCCTTGTCAGCCGCGAGTTGCTCCAGTCGGGCGACGACTGAAATATTCCTCTCGATGTTCCCTGCATCGAAGCGCGGCAGGCTGCGGCGGAAATCCTTCTCGCCGAGCTGGTCGGCCGATTTGATTGCCCCGGCGAGGAACCCGCGCCCTAGCGGGCTGAAGGGCACGAAGCCGATGCCGAGCTCGCGGCAGACGTCCAAAACGCCGTGCTCCGGGTCACGGGTCCACAGTGAATATTCGCTCTGGATGGCCGCGATCGGATGCACCGCATGCGCCTTGCGGATGGTCGCGACACCGGCCTCCGACAGGCCGAGCGCCCGCACCTTGCCCTCGCGCACCAGATCGGCCATGGCGCCGACGGTCTCTTCGATCGGCACGTCGGGATCGACGCGGTGCTGGTAGAACAGGTCGATGATTTCGATGCCGAGGCGTTTCAGCGATGCCTCGCAGACGGCGCGCAGATGTTCCGGCCGGCTGTCGAGGCCAGGAACCTGTCTCGGCCCATCGTCGGTTTCGACGATCTTGAAACCGAATTTGGTGGCGATCGTCACCTTGTCGCGCAGTGGCCGCAGCCCCTTGCCGACCAGCACCTCATTGGTGAACGGTCCATAGACTTCCGCGGTGTCGAAGAAGCTGACGCCGAGATCGACGGCATGGTGCAGCGTCCTGATCGCGTCGGCCTCATCCTGTCCGCCATAGGCATGGCTCATGCCCATGCAGCCGAGCCCGACGGGGAAGACCGAAAGCGCGCTACCCAGTTTTCGCTGTTTCATGCTCTAGCTCCTGCGGACGGATGATCGAAGGCGTGGCTGTCGCTAGCATGCGCGGAGGCGATGATGCTGCGCAACACCGAAACCCGATATGGGCTTGTCGCCATTGTTCTGCATTGGCTCATCGGCCTGTTGTTCATCGGCCAGGCGGCGTTAAATTTTCCGGGCACGGTTGGCATCGGCGCGCTTTTGAAGCACTAATCGCGCCTCGTCCAAATGCATCAACCGGGAGTTGCTCATGTTTCGCTGGGGTGTTTTGTCGACCGCCAAGATCGGTCGCGATCTGGTCATTCCGGCGCTGGTCGAATCCGAGAACGGCGTGCTGTCGGCCATCGCCAGCCGCGATGTCGGCAAGGCGCGTGCGCTGGCGGACCGGTTCGGCGCGCAGCATGCCTTCGGCTCCTATGAGGAGTTGCTGGCGTCGGACAAGGTCGACGGCGTCTACATTCCGTTGCCCACATCGCAGCATGTCGAATGGGCGGCCAATGCCATCAAGGCCGGCAAGCATGTGCTGGTCGAAAAGCCCCTGGCGCTGAAGGCCGACGACATCCTGCCGCTGATCAAGCTGCGCGATGAAAAGAAGGTGATCGTCAGCGAAGCCTTCATGGTGACCTATCACCCACAATGGCTGAAGGTGCGCGAGCTGATCGCCGATGGCGCCATCGGCACGCTCAAATATGTCCAGGGCGCGTTCACCTACTTCAACGTCGATCCCACCAACATGCGCAACGTGCTGGAACTTGGCGGCGGCGCGCTGCCTGACATCGGCGTCTATCCAACCGTCTCGACGCGTTTCGTAACCGGCAAGGAGCCGAAGCGCGTACAGGCGACGGTCGAACGCGATCCGAACTTCAAGACGGACAATTATTCGTCGATCCGCGCCGATTTCGGCGATTTCGAGCTGTCGTTCTACCTGTCCACGCAGCTCGCCAACCGGCAGCTCATGGTCTTCCACGGCGACGAAGGGTTCATCGAGGTGCGCTCGCCCTTCAATGCCGGGCTCTACGAACACCACAAGATCGAGCTGCACAACCAGAAGCACACGGAGGCGACCGTGTTCCGCTTTCCCGGCACGCAGCAATACAGGCTCCAGGCGGAGGCCTTCGTGCGCGCCGCTGAAGGCGGCAAGGAGGAGATCTTCTCGCTTGAGAGTTCGGTCAAGAACCAGAAGCTGATCGACGCGATCTTCAAGGCCGGCGATCAGGGCGGCTGGGTCGAGGTCTAGCCCAGAACTTTTTTCGGCGTGCGTGTCGGCGCTTGCGGCACTGAGACGTTCTTGGGTCATCGAAACCGAATACAGGAAAATT
>CAVQCL010000013.1:0-91808 GCA_963710935.1 uncultured Alphaproteobacteria bacterium
ACGTACCGGTTCCGAACGGGATCACCGGCACGCGGTGTTCGGCACAGGTCGACACGATAGCCTGCACCTCCTCGGTGCTTTCAGGAAAGGCGACGCCGTCCGGCGCCTGGTTGGGAATGTAGGTCGTGGTGTGCGCATGCTGCTCGCGCAGGGACTGGCCGGTCTGGAAACGCTCGCCAAGCTGCTGCTTCAGGATGCCCAGCACGGCCGCAATGCCTGCCTCATTGCGTTCGACCGCCTGCAAATCCTTGAGCGCCATCGCGTTCCTCCCGGTAGACCCTTGTCGCGCGGGTCGCGGCAGCGTTTATGCTTGCCCGACGCACGTCTTGTCCAGCGAGGACCGCCAATGCCCTACAAAGTGCCCTTTGTTTCCAAGCCGATGGCGATCGAACCGGCATGGACCGACTATAACGGGCACATGAACATGGCCTACTACAACCTCCTGTTCGATCGCTGCGCGGACCAGGCCTTTGATGTGCTGGGCATTGGCGCGGCGTATGCGAAGGCCCGAAGGCTGACGATCTACACGGCGGAAGTCCACGTCTGCTACGTGCGCGAACTGCACGAAAACGAGAGTGTGACGGTGAGCTTGCAACTGCTCGATCACGACGCGAAGCGGCTGCACCTCTATCAGGAAATCCGTCACGAAGACGGCTGGCTCGCCGCGACCTCCGAATCGCTGGCGCTGCATGTCGACATGTCGGGGCCGAAAGTCGCGCCGTTCCCGGACGACGTGCGTCCAGAATATCGTGGAGATGCGGGCCGCCCATGCCGAGTTGCCGACGCCGGAGCGGGCAGGACGGAAAATCGGGATTTCTCGTAAGTCGTGAATGGATTTGTCAGAAGGGGATCGACGTGACGGAAGCGGCTGCGAAAAAGACGACAGGCGGATGCCTCTGCGGAACCGTCAAATACGAAGTTTTGGGAGACTTCGAAGGCTTCTTCCTGTGCCATTGCTCGCGCTGTCGCAAAAACACCGGTTCGGCGCATGCCGCCAACATGTTTTCATCGACGGCGACAGTCGCCTGGCTCACCGGACACGACAGCATCAAGACCTTTCGCGTGCCAGACACCCGACACCAGAAGAGCTTCTGCAGCGAATGCGGTTCGGCTCTTCCGAACCTTCAGAGGAATGGAACCGTGCTTGTCGTGCCGGCGGGAAGCGTCGACGGCGACATCGGCATGCGGCCGACTGCCCATATCTGCTTCGCAAGCCGCGCCGATTGGGACAACGACCTCAGCGATTTGCCCAAATTCGATGGCCTGCCAGGTTAGCAAAAATAGCCGAGCGGAACCGCCGTGCGACGGTGAGCCGGCTCACGAGGGGTTTGCCCGAAGGCCACCCCATATCTCGACGACACCATCCGCCTTGCCGCTGATCGGGTCGGTCTTGGGTAGCGACACTGCCGCAATTTCTCCGGCGATCCGCGCGTCATTGAGATCGCCCGGCCGCACGATATTGCCGCTCTGGCCAGGCGGATAACCGCCGGCCATCAGGAAGTCCTCCGACGAGTCAAGCGCTTGTGGCCAACACCGGCTGGAATGATCGTGACATCGCCCACCGAAATTTCGGCGACGATCCCGCCCTCACCGCCAAGCGCGATGCGCGCCGAGCCCGACACGCAGGTCAGCACCTCATGCCCGTGCGTGTGAAAATGCCAGAACGGGAAAACATTGTAGATCCATGTGCCGGCCCAACCATTGCGCCGGTAGAGCGCGCAGACGGCTTCACCCCCGCTCACGTCGGCAGGCAGGCGATTGCGCCAGAACAGCAGCGGCAAATGGCTGTTCGGAATGCCGTTCGACGGCTTGAAGTGGTGGAGTTCGGGCAACATCGGCATCGCCTTCGACGTCATATTAGCGGTGGAAAAGACAACATACGACAGCGAAGGCTTTGCTCGAATCACGCATGCGGGTCTAGCCATGGCCGGTGGCCAAGATGATCATACCTGCACCAATCTTATGACGAGAGATGTCGAAATCTGCGCCGGGTTTCTGGCGAAAGATCCCGATCTCACCGACTATCAGTGCTGGCGCACGCTGAAGAACGTGAACTACAGCCTTCACGACCTGTCGGCGGCAAAGAAGCCGATACCGTTCGAGCTTGTTCGCCTGCGCGCCGTGCTGATGCGGGTCAGCGAAACGCGCCGCCTGGCCTATGGTCCCTCAGAGGCCGCTAGGCCAGCTTAGCCTTGAAGAACTCGACCGTCCTGCCCCAGGCCAGATCGGCCGCCGCCTTGTTGTAGCGGGCTTCCGACGTGTCGTTGTTGAAGGCGTGCTGGGCGCCGTCATAGATGTAGACGGTATATTCCTTGCCATTGGCCTTCAGCGCGTCTTCATAGGCCTTGATGCCGGCATTGATGCGCTCGTCCATGCCTGCATATTGCAGCAGCAGCGCCGCCTTGATCTTCGGCACATCCTCGGCTTTTGCCTGCCTGCCATAATAGGCAACGCCGGCGGCTAGATCGGGGGACGCGACGGCAAGATCGTTCACCGTTCCGCCGCCCCAGCAAAAGCCGACCGCACCGACCTTGCCGTTGCCGGATTCGTGGCCTTTCAGGAAATTCACCGTCGCAACGCCATTCGCCGCCGTCTTGGCGGCATCGAGTTCCTGGAACATCGCGCGGGCCTTTTCCTCATCGGCCGGCGTGCCGCCCAGCGGCGAGAGATAATCGACCGCCAGCGCGACAAAACCTTCCGTCGCCATGCGCCGCGCGACATCCTTGATGTGGGCGTTGAGGCCGCGGTTTTCGTGGATGACGATCACGGTGCCGGCCTTGCCGGTGAGGTCCGCCGGCCGCACCAGATAACCTTTCATTTCGCCGCCATCGCCCGGCCAGGTGATGTCCTCGGCCTTCACCCGCGCATCGTCTTCCGGCACGATCGCCGCATGCGCCGAATTCGCCGCCAGCAATGGCGCAATGGCCGCCGCTGCAGCGCCAGTGCCAGCCAGTTTCGTCAGCTTCTCCATGAAGCCGCGCCGGTCGAGCGTCAGATGGGTGTATTCGTCATAGGCGTCGATCATCGCCTGGGTGATGACGGGCTTGTTCATCTCGGTTCCTCCAGCTTCCTGTGGCCGAGCAAGATAAGGTTGTGCCGGTCGAGGTCCAGTAACGCCTCAGTGAGGCAGCAAGATCGAAAACAGCTCGGAACCGAAGCGATCAGCACATCCTCGATGCGCTACGGCACGTCAAAGCGGCGCAAGCACCAGCGTGCTGGAGATCTTCCAGAGCCCCGGCACTTCGAGGCTGAAGCCCTCGATGTCGACCGACACCTGGCTGGACGGGCCGCCGTCGAGATTGATCGCCCGTTCGCAGCCGAGGCCGCCCTCAGCCTCGCCGGTCGACAACAGCTCGCCGACTTCATAGAGGCTGAGCCCGCCCGATACCTGGATAATTACCGGCCTGGGGTCGGCGGTCAGGCACACGACGCTGCGGTTCTGCCGGTCGTAATTGTTCTGCCTGATGCCATTCCTGCCGCCGGGATCGACCACCAATGGGCCGGTCTGCAAGGCGGACCGGAAACCGTTGCCGCCGAGATAGTCGCGCGCCGGGATGACGCCGATCTTGCCGTCCTTGTAAAACAGCAGGCCGGTTAGCGGGTTTTTCGCCTTCTCGGCGTCGAATGGGTTGAGCGTCTGCCCATCGACGACGATCATGCCGACCGGCGACAAGCGTGACTGCATGTCGAGGTCGAAAAAGCCGGCATTGATGGCCAGCATCGCATTTCGCCGCTTGCGCATATCGGCCGCCGTCTCGCCCTGCGAGGTCTGCGACTTGACCAGAGACAGGCCGAGCTTCGATTGATCGTAGCGCCAGGCCAGCACCGCCGTGCCGTAGTCTGGGGTTTCGATGCGCCGATGCTCCAGCCCGTCGGCGATCGGCTTCCACTGCGCGCTAAGGGCCGCCTGGCGCAGCGCTGGCACCGGGTCGCCGATCTGCTGTTCGCCGAACACGCTGAGGCGCTGGTAGTCGGTGTCGATGGCGCTCGCCTTGGCCATCAGCTCGTCATAGCGCGCCTGCGGTTCGCCGCGCCGCTGGCTGAGCTCCGCCAAGGCGGCGTAGGCGGTGGCGAAACGCTCGTCGACCGTGATCGCCTGCTCGACCAGCTTCGCGGCGGCATCCCACTGGCTGCGGTTTGCCCGCTGCCGCGCTGCCAGAAACAGGGCGTAGGCGTACCCATCCTCAGTCGGCCGGTTCGCCGAATGTCGCGGCTCGAAGGTGCGGATCGACGCATCCAGCATGTACTGAACCACATGCGGCAGCACACGGTAGTATTCCATGAAAAAGGCTTTTGGTCCGGAGAAGCTGGTGGTCGCGATCGGCGTGCCGTCGGCGCGAACAAGGTCGATCTCGAAATTCGCGTCCTCTCCAAGGCCCATGACGCGTGCACGGATCTGATGCGTCGGCGGCCGGTCCGGCAGCCGCCCCGTCAGCGAACTCGTCACATAGACGCGGTTGACGACATAATACTCGACGAGATTGCGCGCGAGCTTATCCGCCAGGTTCACCGCGTACGGGTCGTCGGCCGGCATGACGTCGACCTTTTCGACGCGCAATTCAGGCGGCGGCGCTGCGTCGTCCGGCTTCGGCGTTCCGAGGTCCGAGACGATCGGCGCGGTTGCGAACTGGCCGACCGACGGGAAGCTGGCCGGAAAGATGAAGTCGCCCCGGTCGTAGCCGACCACGTTCGACGTCGAATAGATCGGATTCTGCTTGCCTTTTGTCTTCTTGCTGATCGTATCGGCCAGAAAAGCGCCGAGCCGCGAGCCGGTCAGAAACCCATCCGGGGTCAATGCCGCCGGCTGCTTACCCGACATTGCCTCGATGAACGCCTGACGAAATGCGCCATCGTCGAGCGCAACTTCGTCGGCGCTGCCGGATGCGATGAATTGCCGGGCCAATTGCCCCGACGCCTTGACCACGGAAGCCGGTGGGCTCGCCTTGTTCGAGGAAAAGACAGACCCGGAAAAGCAGGTGTCGAAGATTGCCATGACGTGCCGCGCCTTGACCTCGTTCATGTAGCGGCTGAACGATTCCAGCGGCATGGCGACCCGTTGGAACGCCGCCTCCTCGGTCGGTGTCTTGCCAGGCGGCGGCGCATCGCGCGGCACAAGATAACCCTCCGCGCCGATGGTGTGGCCATGGCCGGCGAACCAGATCAGAAGGCGTGCGTCGGGGTCCGAACCCTTGGTGTAGATAAAATCCTTGATCGCCCGCTCGAGGCCATCGCCGTCGAGATCGATCTTGACCTCCGGCTTCTGGAAACCGCCCTTCTCCAGCGCTGCCGCGATGGCGTTGGCGTCTTCGACGGCCTTGGACAGGCGCGGCCAGCCGGCGTCGTAACCGTCGATGCCGATGACCAAGGCATAGGACGCCGAAAACGGGCGGATCGCGTTGCCGCCGTCCAGCAATGACGCAGCGCCGCGCGTCTGCGCTTGCGCGCACAATGGCAGCGCCAACAGCACCAAAACCAGCAGCCGCCACCAGCCGATCAAACGCGCCATCCCTACGAGATCAGCTCCCTGCCCCAAGCTTCGCCACCTAAGCTTAGCTGCACAAAAAGTGCAAATCGTGGGCAAGCGAAGGCTCGCCCGGCCGACCGCATGGCAGCAGGCCGGTTGCTTCCCCGCCGCCCCTCGCCTATGAACCGCCGCCGGAAGGAATTTTATGGACATCTTCGTCACCGACGCGGTCCTGAAGCGCGACGTGTTTTCAGAAACGCACAAGGGCCATTTCGAAGGCGCGCCGCAGCGCCCGGCGATCCGCCGCATCGTCACCGCCAGCCCCTGGTGGTCGCGGCCGCTCGCCTGGCTGCTGGCGCGGCGCGAGATCGCGGCGCTGACCGCGCTGCGCGGCGTCAAAGGCACGCCGCAACTCATCTCGACCGACCGGCACGGGCTCTATCGCCGCTGGACCGAAGGCACGCCGCTGCATCTCGCCCGTCCGCGTGACCGCAAATGGTACGACGACGCGTTCCGGCTGTTGCGCCAGATGCGGCGCATCGGCATCACCCACAACGATCTGGCGAAACCGCAAAACTGGCTGATGGCGCCGGACGGGTCTGCCGAGGTGATCGACTTCCAGCTCGCCTCGCGCCACCGCCGGCGCGGCTCGATCTACCGTTTCATGGCCTATGAGGATTTTCGCCATCTGCTGAAACAGATGCGGGCTTTCGCGCCGGAACTGATGACGCCGACCGCCAAGCGCATCCTGGCGCGCCGTTCGCTGCCATCGCGTATCTGGATGAAGACTTTCAAGCCGGTCTACAACACCGTGACGCGCGGATTCGGCTGGTCGGACGGCGACGGCACCGGCGACCGCATCGACAAGGAGGGTGCGGCCATCATCGAGGCGCTGAAATCTGCCCCCGGCGTCGACGACGTTGCGCTGGCGGTGTTCCCGCTGCCGAAGAAGGGCACAGGCATCTACGCCTTTGCCGAAGCGCCGCGCCTGGCCGACCCTGAATTGCTCGGCGATCTGTCGTCCGCCGATCTCGTGCAGGCCGTGCGCCGCCCTGCCCCGCGCGGCCGACGGCTCGCCACGCCTCGACCTGTTGTCGCTCATCGCCATGAACCAGATGACGGAACTCGACGCTCGGCTGAAAGCCGAGCCGGCGATCGCGGACCTCGTGAAGCCGATCGCCGACGGCAGGCTGAATTTTTCCGACCGACGGATTTCTCGGCTGGAGACAGCGCCTTAGCGCCTGCGGGGACGGTCGATACTGTTTTTCCGCAGAGATGCGGTGGGGGCCGCTTCAAGGCTCGGCGCAGGTCGCGAAATCAAATTGTAAACTCGTCCCCCAAGGCATCACACTCCCCCTCGCCTCCAGAAACCGGATCTGGTTGCGGAACGGGTCGATGACCGTGCACTCCAGGCCCCAATCCTGCCTTTCGAGGCCCGGGCGATTGTATTTGTACGGTTTGGCGATCAGCTCTTTCTGCCAGGCCTCGACGCCTTCCATGTAGACCAGCGCGGTGGATCCCGGCGAGGCATCGCCGGAATGCTCTGACAGGTGCAGCTTCAACGCACCCAGCGAAACCTGGCAATAGAGCGGCGCGCCGTCATGAAAACGATGCTCCCAGTCGACCGCCATGCCCAGCCAGCCGAGATAAAACTCCCGCGCCTTCGCCTCGTCGAAGATGCGGAAGATCGGTATGGGCGGCGTGAATTCGATAACTGATGCCTTCAGTTCGGCCATCGCGACACCCCGGTTTGAAACGCAAGGCTAAATTTGGCGCCTTCGACGGTCAACGAAACCCTGCTGGTCCAGCACAGGAAATAATTCCTCTCTTTGCCTGCCTCGCCTCTTGTATTCCGGTACAAAACGGAAACACTGCTGGCCTTTCCCTGCCCGAATCACTACATTCGCGGGGAATGTCCGGTTTTCCCGACGATATGCCGTTTTTCGACGAGGAGCCTTCGGGCCCGCTGCGTCACGAGCCTGCGCCGCCGCGCGCCGAGGGCGGCATCGCCGCGCGCGCCATGGCGGCCCGCGCCGGCAACGCCGCGCCGGATTATCTGAAAGGCCTCAACCCCGAACAGCGCCTCGCCGTCGAGACCACCGAAGGCCCGGTGCTGGTGCTGGCCGGCGCGGGCACCGGCAAGACGCGCGTCTTGACCACCCGCATCGCGCATATCCTGGCCACCGGCCGCGCCTATCCCAGCCAGATCCTCGCCGTGACCTTCACCAACAAGGCGGCGCGCGAGATGAAGCAGCGCATCGCGCTGCTGGTCGGCGAGGCGATCGAAGGCATGCCCTGGCTCGGCACTTTTCACTCGATCGGCGTCAAGCTGCTGCGCCGTCATGCCGAATTGGCCGATTTGAAGTCCGGCTTCACCATTCTCGACACCGACGACCAGATCCGACTGCTGAAACAGCTCATCCAGGCCGAGGGGCTGGACGATAAGCGCTGGCCGGCGCGCCAGTTCGCCCAGATGATCGACGGCTGGAAGAACAAGGGTTTTGCGCCGGCCGACATTCCAGAAGGCGATGCGCGCGCCTTCGCCAACGGCAAGGGCCGCGAGCTCTACAAGGCCTATCAGGACCGGCTGAAGACGCTGAACGCCTGCGATTTCGGCGATCTTCTGCTGCACCCGATCCGCATCTTCCGCGCCTATCCGGAAGTGCTGGCGGAATATCACAAGCGGTTCAAATATATCCTGGTCGACGAGTACCAGGACACCAACACCGCGCAATATATGTGGCTGAGGCTTTTGGCGCAGCGGCCGAGTCGCAGCGCCGGCGGCTCCGATCTCCCCCCTTGAGGGGGAGATGCCCGGCAGGGCAGAGGGGGGTCGGACCAAGCGACAATCGCGACGGACCCCCCTCTCGGGCCTACCGCCCATCTCCCCCTCAAGGGGGGAGATCGGCCAATCGCAAAGGTCGCGCAACTCCACCGTCAACATCTGCTGCGTCGGCGACGACGACCAGTCGATCTATGGCTGGCGCGGCGCGGAGGTCGACAACATCCTGCGCTTCGACAAGGATTTTCCCGGCGCGACGATCATCCGGCTGGAGCGCAATTATCGCTCCACCGCGCACATCCTCGCCACGGCCTCGCACCTGATCGCCCACAATGAAGGGCGGCTCGGAAAAACGCTGTTCACCGACCACCCTGCCCCGGACGACCCGAAGGTCAATGTCCACGCCGCCTGGGATTCCGAGGAAGAGGCCCGCGCCGTCGGCGAGGCGATCGAGCAGCACCAGCGCAAGGGGCTTCTGCTCAACGACATGGCGATCCTGGTGCGCGCGTCGTTCCAGATGCGCGAGTTCGAAGACCGCTTCGTCACGCTCGGCCTGAACTACCGCGTCATCGGCGGCCCGCGCTTTTACGAGCGGCTGGAAATCCGCGACGCCATGGCCTTTATGCGCGTCGTAGCCCAACCGGCCGACGACCTCGCCTTCGAGCGCATCGTCAATGTGCCGAAGCGCGGGCTCGGCGAAGCGACCATCGCACAGCTCCACGCCACCGCCCGCGCGCTCGGCGTGCCGATGCTGGAAGCCGCCGGCAAACTCGCCGAAAGCGACGAGCTGAAGCCGAAACCGCGCGCAGCCCTTCGCGAAGTTTACGCCAATTTCACCCGCTGGCAGGAGCGGCTTGAAACCACGCCGCACACCGAACTCGCCGAGATCATCCTGGACGAGTCCGGCTACACCGACATGTGGAAGAACGACCGCTCGGCCGAGGCGCCGGGCCGGCTGGAAAACCTGAAAGAGCTCGTCCGCGGCATGGAGGAATATGAGTCGCTGCGCTCCTTCCTCGAACATGTCGCGCTGGTCATGGACGCCGAGCAGAACGAGCAGCTCGACGCCATCTCGATCATGACGCTGCACTCGGCCAAGGGTCTCGAATTCGAGACCGTTTTTCTCCCCGGCTGGGAAGAAGGCCTGTTCCCGCATCAGCGCGCGCTGGACGAAGGCGGCCGCTCCGGCCTCGAGGAAGAGCGCCGGCTCGCCTATGTCGGCCTCACCCGCGCGAAGAAAAACCTGCACATCTGGTTCGTCTCAAACCGCCGCATCCACGGGCTCTGGCAATCGACCATCCCGTCGCGCTTCCTCGACGAACTGCCGGAACAACATGTCGAGGTGGCCGAGGCCAGCAACTCTTACGGCGGCTATGGCGGCGGCTCGTTCGCGGGCGGGCGCGGCGGCTTTTCGGCCGGCCGGCAAAACCCCTATGGCGCCTCGCGCTTCGACAATGTCGGCGCACCGTCAGGCGGCTTTGCCTCGCGCGGCGACCAATCCTCCTCTCCCCACCGGGGAGAGGGTGGCCGCAGGCCGGGTGAGGGGGCGTCGAATGCCGGCCGCTCCTTCTCCAACACCTACGCGACGCCCGGCTGGCAGCGCGCGCAACAAAACCGCACCGAAGCGACCGACCGCAACTGGGGCTCGCGCTCCGGCCACCAGGTCGAGCGCATCGGCTATGGCGAAACCGACAGCGGTTTCGGCGCCGGCCGCACCTCGGTGAAAGGCCGCACCATCGAGGGCGAACTGGTGGCGAAATCCGTCTCCGACGCGCCCTCGCCGTTCAGCATCGGCGACCGGGTGTTTCACCAGAAATTCGGCAATGGCAATGTCAGCGCGATCGAGGGCAACAAGCTGACGATCGATTTCGACAAGGCCGGGCAGAAGAAGGTGCTGGACGGGTTTGTGACGGGGGTGTGAACGGCGGCTTCAAGCGGTGGCCAGTAATTTCTTCCCGCAGAAAGGCTCAGCTCGTCGAATTCAAGGCAGACAACTTCTTCTTGAGCAGATCTCACAAAAGTAAATTGTCCCTCTAAGACGTCCTAACATCGAACCCTTCACCAAGATAAATTTCTTCTCACGTTTGCTCCAGAAGAGATGGAACATTTAGCGACCAGGCATTTATTGAAAGGAACATCCCCATCGTCTTGCCGCCCCGACCGCGCAAGTCGGCCTGACGTCTCCGATTGGCGAACGTCCGAAAGTTTATCTCGCCAACGACATTCTACGATATAGTGCCACCCATCCATTTCGAAGGCACCGCCGATTTGCTAAAAGCCGTTGAAAGCGCTCAATGAGCTGACCGGCGGAACCGTAAACAAATCGAAGAGTTGATTGACCAACGCCTAAAAAACACCCTGACACTCGAAGCTCACGTCCATGCGCGCCTGCTCGAATGAGCAAGCACAGCCCGCGCCGGGTTAGCGACACAATCGACGGCGCTTTTCGAGATCAGCCTCATGATGGGCGCGGCCCAGAAGCCGCCTCAGCAATGTCTTCATGCCCGCTCGTCCAACCTTGCCAACGCGCTGACCATGGGCGAGCCTGTTTGTACCGCCGCTCGCGCCTCGCCCAGCATCTGGGCGAGTGAAATCGTCCAATCAGCTGCGATAGGTATCACTTCTGATGACAGGTGGCTTCCAACCATGGTTCGGCATCAGGTAGTCAGCACCAGACGTCCGCATCCCGCTCTGGTCCTTTGCCGCCGTCCGACGGCAACTTGATGTAGAAGCGATAAGTCATGGGGATCGAAAAGAACACGCGTCTCGCAAGCAATTCTGATTGCCACGTCTGCGTCACATGATACAGCTCGGAATGCTCGGTTGCAACGAACGGGCTCACTTCGTGCCGGAGACTTCAAGGGCGTCCAACTTCCCGGGGACAGTCAAATCAATTATTTAGGAATGATGCGTAAAGTCTTTCCGCACCGAAGATGGCTGCAGGCGGAAAGAAATAAACTGTCCCTGCGCCTACCTTCAAACCACCTCGTCCAAATCCAGCCTTAGCGCTTCGGCGATCTTCTTCATCGCCAAGATGCTGCCCTCCTTGCGGCCGGACTCGATCTCCGAAATGTAGCTCGCGCTCAGCCCAGTCTTTTCCGCCAGTTCGCGCGCCGACAGTCCGCGATAACCGCGCCAGACTTTCACCTTGTTCTCCCCGCCGAGCAGCCGGTCCACGATCTCGGAGGGGATGAGTTCCTCTTCGCCGCGCGCCAGCCGTTCGTAGAAACGGTCATAGATCGCGAGGTCGCTCGCGCCAGCTCTCTCCGAAACCCTGATCTGCCCAATTCCGCCCTCTTCGGATGACCATTTCGCCGCCAACTCCGGGCGTCTGAAAGTCATGCCGCATGTAGTGTCGTAGTCATAGAATTTTGCCGCCGAAGGCCGTGTCCCGATAACGTCGATCCCGTGCTCATCCTCGTGGCAGAAGATGTCACTCGCCAAGCGCCGAAGTCGCTGAGCCGAATAGGCGACGATGCGGGGTCGCTGAGGGAGCACGACATCTTGCGAGGGGAGCCGGATCGGCACGTCGTTATCGATTTCGTCCCGAACGCGCTTCATCCGACCTCCTCTGGCTGCGCTCGGCTCGGCCACGTTTCCCACAAGGGGAGCAGCGACAGGCAGTAGACCACCTGCTTCATTCCGCTACTCTACGCTAATCGCGAATAGCTCTCGGCGAAATATCGCTTACGGCCCGGCGCGCCTTGCAGTTTCGACGCGCCAGAAAAAAATCTCGTCCACCCCCCTTCCGCCGTCCCCATAATCCCTTCGCTGCGAGTGATGGACGCGAGGAATGGCATGGACTGGGAAATGGCAATCGAGAAGCACCGCGAGACGCTGAAGCGCCTTCTCGCCGCGCTTGTCGCCCTGGCCGGGTTCGGCTCAGCCGAAGGCGCATTGGGCCAGAACCGGGCGCAGGCGGAAGTAACCAACCCGCCCCCGGCGCCGACACTTCCCCGCCACCTCTACCGCGCGGTGCTGCGGCTGTTGCGCCCCGCCGAGGCGGCCGTGCGGCGGTTGATCATCGTCTTCGCGTTGACTGCACCGCAGCCTGCGCAGGCACCATCTCGCAAGCGTCCTGCACGAAAGCCTAAACCGAAAATCACCCCGACAATCCTGCGCCGTGGCGTCGGCACTGGCATCATTCTACCGCCCGGCGTCGAACTTCCCGGCCTGACTCGACAGACCCGGGCGCGCCGCCCGGCTTTCCCGCTGCTCGACCCGTTGCGCACTCCATCCCGGCGGCGCAAATGGGTGCGCCAGACGGCCATTCCGCGCATCAGCGTGCCGGGTCTGCCGCGCGCCGTCATCGCGCCGCGCCCCCTGCCCTCGCCCAACGATCCGATGAATGCTGCGCGTGTTGGCCTGCGCCTTCAGGCGCTGGCCGCGGCGCTCTGAAGACCTGCCGGCGCAGGCGCGGCGTTTTAGGCGCTGGACGGCGCGGCGGGCCGCGGCGGTCGCGCGCAACCGCACCCATCGCCTGACGCCCCTACGCGGCGGTCGTCCTTATGGAATTTGCCGACGCGGCCGTCTCGGCAGCGCTGGCCCTGGACATCAACAACGTGCTGACAGCCACGCATGGGCTCGCTTTCGAGGCTCAGCGCCTCGACACGTCCTGAAACGCCGCGGCGTTACAACTGCTCCGCGCCCTCCGGCACGCCCGTATCGATCGCCTCGGTGGTCGGCGACGATTTCGGCGCGGAGGCTGCGTTTGCGCCGAGATACATGGAGTGGCGCACATGCACCGTCGTCGGGCCGCTGACCCGGTTGAACAGGTCGATGACGTCCTGGTTCAGCATGCGCACGCAGCCCGACGAAGCATTCTTGCCGATCGAGCTCCATTCCGGCGTGCCGTGCAGGCGGTACATCGTGTCCTTGCCGTTCTTGAACAGATAGAGCGCGCGGGCGCCGAGCGGGCTTTGCGGGCCGGGCGGCATGCCGTCGGCATATTTCGCCAGTTCCGGCCGGCGCTCGATCATCTCCGGCGGCGGCGTCCACACCGGCCACGCCTTCTTGAACTGAATGGTCGCTGAGCCGACCCAGTCGAAACCGGCCTTGCCGAGGCTGACGCCGTAACGGATCGCCCTGTTTCCCGGCAGCACGAAATAGAGGAAGTGCGTCGTCGTATCGACGACCACCGTGCCGGGTTTCTCGAAGGTCGGGTCGATGACGATCTGGCGCAACAGCCGCTTGTTCAGCTTGTCGATCGGGATGGCCGGCAGTTTGTGGCCGCCATCGGTCAGCGCGGCATACATGGTGGCCGGGCTGCCCAAGGCCTGCGCCAGCGCTTGAGTCGGGCCGGCGAGCCCGAATCCGGCAACACCCGCCGCCGCGCCGCCAAGAAACGCACGCCGGTTCAGACGCCCGGAAAAATGCGGAAAATCAGCCATTTTCACCCCCAAAGACAAAGCCAGTCGGCGGGTATCGCGCCGAACCCCAAGCGGCAGCGATAACAGATTCCGATATGGCCGAAAACATGGCAGGCCTGGCTGCTGGCAAGTTGCGCCTGCTTTACCGCTGCGCCTTCGGCGCGACGAAGTAGGTCACCGTCAGCGTGAGCAGCGTCAGGATCGCGGCAAGCGTGGCGGCGAACGGTCGCGCCGCCGGCATAAAGCGCCGCCGTGCCGGCCCAGCCGACCGACGAAAAAGCTTCGGCAAAGGTGGCTATGCGCGACGACGTCTGCGCGGCGGTGGAATTGCGCGCGGCGCGCCTGCGCGCGGAACCAGAGCTGGATCATCGTCGCCGAGATCGCGGCCGCTGCGGCGCCTGCCGCCAGCACCAGCGCGTGCCAGGTCGACACGATCGCGAAAGCAATCACGAATGGCATCACGACGATCATGATGGCGTTCAGCACCGCCTCGACCTTGGCGCGGATCAGCCTGGCCGGCGTGACCGGCGCGGTGGCGACGAGGTCGGGCGCGTCCTCGCCGGAGATGGCGAGCCAGGCCAGGCCGCCGGCGAGCTGGCCCGACGCCATCACCAGCACCGGGATGATCAGCACCAGCGCGTGGGTGCCGTGGCCGTAGTTCTTCCACAGAAGGATTGCCGGCGGCAGCATGTAGAGCAACTGCATCAGGCTCTGCGAGATCAGCCATGGATCGCGCAGCAGCAGGGTCCATTCCTTCTGCCGCAGCGCCTGCGCCGGCGATCTCAGCCGGAAATTCGTGATCTTGCGCGTCTCGCGCCGGCCCGCTTTCGCCGACATTCGCGGTCAACGCCGTGTAGCGCACGAAGCGCCAGGAGAAGATCGCGACGACCGTGGCGACAGTCGCAAGAGCGAAGGCGAGCACCCAGGCCAATCGCCCGACGTCGCCGAGTGCCGCCCGCGCCGGCCACCACCAGACACTGTCTTCTGGCGGCGAGATCGCGACCAGCCACGCATCCTGCAGCACGGACAAATGCGACAGCGTGTCGGTCGTGAAGATGGCGATGACCTGCAGTCCGATGACGAACAGCGCGCCGACGATTGCCGCGACGAGCTGCGCGGCAAAGCGCGTGCGTCGCGGCCCGACGACGTTGAACAGGAAGGCTGTCAGCGTGATCGCTACCGCGGCTGCCATGCAGCCCGTGGAAAAGACAACGCCATAAGCGGCCAGCCATTGGGCGCCCTGGCGCCAGGCGGCAATATTGATGAAGGGCGAGGCGATCAGCATCGCCATCGTCGCGACGGTCAGCGCGATCATCGCCAGCCGCACGATGAAGACGCGGCGCAGCGCGACCGGCGAGGAATGCAGCAGCTCGAGATCGGCGCGGGCGTAGAGCACCCGCGTCGTCGCCTCCATGGCCTGCGAGGTCATCAGGAAAAAATAGAGCAGCAGGCCGCCGGTCATCAGCAGATAGTTGGCGCGGGCGACCGGAAAGTCCTCCGCGCTGAAGCGGCCGATGACGAAGTTGGCAAAGATATGGGCGACGAGCACCGCGACCAGGACAAAGATGCCGATCCGGCGGGTGCGTGCCCTCTTGCCGGCCGTGAACAGATAAAACCAGTCGCGCCAGGAGAGCCGCAGCTCATGCGCCGCCAGCCAGCCGATCGTGGCGGGATGCGCGCTCATGCGGCTTCCGACACCAGCGTCAGGAAGGTGTCCTCCAGCGTGCCCGCGCCGTGGCCGGCCTGCCGCCGCAATTCCTCGAACGTGCCTTCGGCGATCAGCCGGCCCTTGGCGATGACGCCGATGCGCTCGGCCATGCGCTCGGCGACTTCCAGGATATGGGTCGTCATGATGACGGTGGCGCCGGCATCGACCCGCTCGCGCAGCACCTTCTTGACCTGCCGCGCCGAGCCGGCATCGAGGCCGGTCAGCGGCTCATCCAGGATGATGATTTCGGGGTCATGCACCAGCGCGCCAGCGAGCGCCACCTTCTGGCGCATGCCTTTCGAGAAACCGCTGCAATGGGTGTGCGCGTGAGGCGTCAGGTCGAGCCAGTCGAACAGATGGCGGGCGCGATCCTCCGCCTCTTTCGGCTCGATGCCCCAGAGCCCGGCAACGAATTCGAGATATTCGAGCGGCGTCAGCTTGTCGTAGATCATCGGCTCGTCGGATATCCAGGCGACGATCTTCTTCGCCTCGACCGGGTTTTTCAGCGCGTCGCGGCCGGCGATGGTGATCGTGCCGGCGTCCGGCAGCAGGAGCCCGGCGACCATGCGCAGCGTCGTCGTCTTGCCGGCGCCGTTCGGGCCGAGAAGACCATAAAACTCGCCAGCGCCTGACGGTCAGGTCGAGACCGGCGACGGCGGGCTTGTCGAATGTCTTGTACAGGCCGCGAATTTCCAGAGCATTCGCAGCAATCGTCCTGGCGTCCATGGCACTCCCCAACTTGGTCAGTTGGTAGCCATGCAACGGTTTCACAGGCGTGAAGTCTCGGGTGACTCCGTCGTTCTGGTGCTGCGTTGGTTAACGGCTGGTAACCGGCGGCCGCTGCTCACCGATCATCTTGGTCAGACTGCCCTGTGCGGGATAGAGCGGAATCATGCAGGCCTGCAGGGCATGGTAGATGTCCGCCTTGCCGGGAAACAGCGATGCGATGGGCGAAGGTCTTTCGTCCAACTCCTCGAACCAGCCGCCATTTCTGCGGTCAATGTAGTGGTCGGCGATGGTGTTCCAGATGCGCCGGTACCATTCTTCATGGAACGCGCTCGGCCGATGTTCCACCAGGAAGGCCGCCGCGCCGGCCGCCTCGGCAATGGGCCACCAGGGTTTGAAACGAAAGGCGGGCTGGTCGGCCCAATCGAGCGTGTAGAAGAAGCCGCCCTTGTCGCGATCCCAGCCGAGTTCGATCGACTGCGCGGAAAAGCTCCTCGGCGGCGGCGCGGCATCCAGTCGTGGTTCTTGCCGCCCAAGACCCAGAGCTGGAGGATCAGCCGCGACCATTCCAGCCAGTGGCCGGGCGTCGTGCCGGAGGGGCGGAACATCTCGTTGACGGCCTTGTAGTCGCGGTCGACGGTCCACTGCTCGTCAAAGTGCTCGGCGACCCGAAAACCGCAGTCGCGCGCCCGTCGGTTGATGATGAGGTCGGCAATGCGTTCGGCCTTGTCGAGATAGGCGCGCTCGCCGGTCGCCTCGAACGCCGCCATCAGCGCCTCGGTCAGGTGCATGTTGGAGTTCTGGCCGCGATAGCCGCGCATCGGCGTCCAGTCGCGCTCGAACTCTTCGGTGATCGCACCGTGCTGATCTTCCCAGAAGCGCGTGTTGAGCAGTTCGGTTACATCGGCCAGCATTTGTTCGGCCAAGGGGTGGCCGACCAGCCTGGCGCTCGACGCCGCCAGCAGCACGAACGCGTGGCCATAGCCCTGCTTGGTCGCATCCTTCGGCCCGTCGTCGTCCAGCGACCAGACATAGCCGCCATGCTGTGCGTCGCGGTGACGCTCCCAGAGATAGCGCATCCCATGATCAACCATACGGTCGCTGCCTGGCCGGCCGAGCAGGCTGCCGATGACATAACAATGGACGGCGCGCGCCGTGGTGTGGATCGGTCGAACAGGATTGTCGGATGCGAGCGGCTGGCCGGCAGAGTCGAGATCGAAAAAGCCGCCCGCTGGATTGATCGCGACCGGGTCGAAGAGGTCGAACAGGATGTTTGCCTGCCCGTTCAGCCAGGCGCGGTGCTCCGGCTTTTCGCGCCAGGCGCCGGGCGCCGAAGAGGTGAACGACAGATCCGGCATTGGGCCCTCCAGCAGCGCGCGATTCCCCTGCGCTTACAGGAGGATAATCGCCTCGCGCAAGGGTTGGCGGGAACAATCCGCGGCAACGACCGTTTGGTTCGCGAAACAGGAGATGCAGAGGTCAGCCAATGTTCAGAATCTTGTTCCGCGTAGCGCTCGCCTACGCCGCCTATCGGATCAGCCGTGAGTTCGTGCAGAATGTGCCCGATATCGAAAGCGGGCCGGACCCGGTCGGCATGTATCAGCCTTCGAAGGTGCGACGGGCCGGAAGCGCAAAAGCGCGCGACGCGGGCGCGCACGACGGGCTGAGCACTACCCGCTGGATTCAATCTGCGCTCGAAGCCTGAGGAACGCGCCCGGTTCAAGCGCGCCTGGTCGCGCATAGGGGTCGGAGAAGGCATAGATCAGAAACATCACAATGCCGGTGAAGGCTCCGAAGGCGCCGAGCAGCAGCATGTTTCCGCGATCAGGCGGAAACGGGTAGTAGGCCAGGGCGGTGAATACCACGCCGGACACGGCGGCAAACCAGAACCAACCGCTCAGGCCATCGCGACCGAGGCCCTCGCGCCTGACACGCTGTTCCGAAATGATATGAATGCTGGACAGCATGTGATCGCGCAGGCTCTGCTGCCTCGGGTTGGATGGCGTCAGATCGAGCACGTCCCGATAGACCTCGTCCCAGGCAGCCCATGCCTCGGCCGACAGCCGATCCTCGGCCAGCGTTTGCCATTCGTCGTCAATGACAATCCTGACATAGGCGGCCAGGTCGGTGCGGATCAGTGCCGCTCGTCGCTTGGTCGTAACGCGCGATGTCGTTGTACACGTCGGCAAGCGCATTAGCCTCGGTGGCGCTGGAGATACGCAGTTGCTGGTATTCGACCATCTCCTGCGCAAATACAAAGGCCAGGATGAGCGCATGCAAGGCCGCAATGCGCGTGGCGATTGAACCTGCGAATTCGCGGTCGCGCCCGGTGGCGTCCTTGCCCGTGAACCAACGCATCAGCAGATAAGCTGCCAGGGTCAGACAAACCGTTCCGCCGACGAACACAATGCCGAGCGGGATTTCGACGAGCATCAGGCGACTCCAATCATCACTGCGGCCATTTATGAGCGCCATTGAATATCAATTCTCGCAGTCAGGCGTCCAATGCGGAATTGTTTCGTTGGCATGGCGGATTGGCGAAACTGAATCCTCTATCGCCGCCTGCTCCGGTGTTAAATTCCGCCATCAGCCGCCATGTGGCCACAAGCGCCTACAACGAGAAGACATCATGAAGAAACAAACACCCTCACGCCGCCCCAAGACGGCGAAACCAGCCGTGGCAAGTGCCACCGCACCAACGCGCAGCGCCGTCCCGGCCGCCCGGTCACCATCCACTCCCAAGCCCTTTTATGCGTCCTTCGGTTTCCAGGTTCTGGCCGCGATGGTGATCGGCCTGATCCTCGGCCTTGCCGCCCGCAATCTGGGTCCAGACGCCGCCGGCAACCCGAACTGGCTGGCGCAGACGCTGTCGACCGTCGGCACGATCTTCGTGCGGCTGCTGCAGACGCTGGTGCCGCCGCTGATCTTCACGGCCATCGTCGCCTCGATCAGCAATCTGCGGCAGCTGTCGAATGCCGCGGCGCTGGTCTGGCAGACGCTGCTGTGGTTTGCCATCACCGCGCTGATCGCCGTGCTGATCGGCATCGCGCTCGGACTGATCATTCAGCCCGGCATCAACACCGCCGTTCTCGCCGACGCCGCCAAGGAACCCTCGACGCAGGGCAGCTGGCTCGACTTCCTGAAAGGTCTCGTGCCCGGCAACGTCTTCGGCCTGCAGGCATCGACCAAGATCACCGACGGCGCAGCAACCACCTCGCTCGGCTTCAACGTGCTGCAGATCCTGGTGATCTCGATCGCCGTCGGCGTTGCGGCGCTGAAGGTCGGCGAGCGCGCCAACACCTTCCTCGCCTTCAACGAGTCGCTGCTGGCGGTCGTGCGCAAGATCCTGTGGTGGGTGATCCGGCTCACGCCCATCGGCACGATCGGCCTGCTCGGCAACGCCGTCGCGCAATATGGCTGGACGACGCTGGCGCAGCTCTCCTGGTATGCGCTGGCCGTCTATATCGGCCTCGCGATCGTGCTTGCTGGTCGTCTACCCGGCCCTGCTGATCCTCCACGGCCTGTCGCCCGCAAAATTCTTCGCGGGCGCATGGCCGGCGATCCAGCTTGCCTTCGTGTCGCGCTCGTCGGTCGGCACCATGCCGGTGACGGAAGCGGTGACCGAGCGCAGCCTCGGCGTGCCGCGCGAATATGCGGCCTTTGCCGTGCCGCTCGGCGCGACGACCAAGATGGATGGCTGCGCGGCGATCTATCCCGCCATCTCGGCGATCTTCGTCGCGCAATTCTACCAGGTGCCGCTCGGCATTCAGGAATATTTCCTGATCGTCTTCGTGTCGGTGATCGGCTCCGCCGCGACTGCCGGCCTCACCGGCGCGACGGTGATGCTGACGCTCACACTGTCGACGCTCGGCCTGCCGCTTGCCGGCGTCGGCCTGCTGCTGGCCATCGACCCAATCCTCGACATGGGCCGCACGGCAGTGAACGTCGCCGGCCAGGCGCTGGTGCCGACCATCGTGTCGAAGCGCCAGGGCATTTTGAACGAAGCGCAATACAACCGGGCCGGCGGCATCGAAGCGCTGGACGTCGGGGTGCAGCCAAGCGCGGCGTAGAGCACGTTCCATGCAGCTGATTGCGGGCGGCTTCGGCCGCCCGTTTCATTTTTGGCCGACTTTTTCTTCCACCCCTTCGTGTGGTGCGGCTAGACTGAAGCAAATCGGAGAATTTTTATGGCCCACAACGACAATGCTCATCAGATCCCGGCGATCAAAGCCGGCAACGTTGCCGTCATCACCGGCGGCGCAAGCGGCATTGGGCTAGCCGCAGCCAGGACATTTGCCAGTGCCGGCCTGAAAGTCGCCATCGCCGATATCGGCGCGGATCGCGTCCGGGATGCCGTGACGGAGGTTGCCGGTCTGGCCAAGGGCGGCAAGGACGACGTGCTGGGCTTCGAGTGCGACGTGTCGAAGCCCGGCGATCTCGCGGCGCTGGCGAAGGCTGTCACCGAACGCTTCGGCAAGGCGCCGTCGATTCTGATGAACAATGCCGGTGTCGGCAACAATCCGGGCAAGCCCTGGGAGAACCCGGATGCCTGGCGCAAGCTGATCGACATCAATTTCTGGGGCGCGGTCAATGGCGTCGGCGCGTTTGCTGATGCGATGATTCAAGCCGGCGAACCCGGCCTCATCATCAACACCGGATCGAAACAGGGCATCACCACGCCTCCGGGCAACCTCGCCTACAATGTCTCGAAGGCGGCGCTGAAAACCTATACCGAGGGGCTGGCGCACGAGCTGCGCAACACGGCAGGCGCAAAGGTCAGCGCCCATCTGTTGATCCCGGGATTCACCTTCACGGGCCTGACCACCGGCGCGACCGAGAAACCAGCAGGCGCCTGGACGGGGCAGCAGGTCGTCGATTTCATGTTGGAAAGCCTGGCGCGTGGCGATTTCTACATCCTGTGTCCCGACAACGAGGTGAAACGCCCAATGGACGAAAAGCGCATGGCCTGGGCAATCGGCGACGTCATCGAGAACCGCCCTGCGCTGTCGCGCTGGCATCCGGATTTCAAGGCGGCGTTCGAGACATTCATGAAGGGTTAGGCGGCTTCGACCTCCGTCGGGAAAGTCGATTTGCTTCGTTTTGCCTTGCCGGTCGGGCGGCGGAAGACGCTGATGCGGCCATTGTTCTCGAAATAGGCGCGCTCGATCTCACCAACGTCGCGCACGCCTTCGATCCGCAGCAGCGCCATCAGTTCGCGCTCGGACAATCCGCCGGAACCCAAGGAGCTTTCGACGATTTTGCCGGCCTCGACGACCAGCGTCGGGTCGCCTTCGACAATGCTTTCGGCCTTTTTGGATCGCTGCAGCAAGGCGCCGGTCACGCGGTGCAGCACGATGACGACCGTGATCACCAGAATGCCCTGCAGCAAACCAATGTCGGGATAGAACATTGGGTCGCCGGCGGCGGAGCCCACCGCAATCACCAGCACGAACTCGAAGGGTCCGATTTGGCCGATCGCGTCATGGCCGACCATGCGCGCCAGGAAGATCGTGTAGAGATACATCACCGTCGTTCGGAAAACGATCTCGACGAAGAACAGCGCATGGGCCGTTTCGGCCTCGCCAAGAAACAGGCGCGACAGTTCAGATTGATAGTCCATGACGGCTCCCTCCAGCGCGGATAGCGCCAGAACGCGGTCATGGGTGAGCGTGTTCCCTGGTCAGCTCTCCCACTTGTCCAGAAACGCCTCGATGGGCAGGCTTTGCATATCCGGGATCGCCTCGAACAGCCGTGCCTCCGGCCAGTCCCACCACGCCAGGTTTTCGATGCGCGCCGCGATTTCGGGAGGAAAGCGCCAGCGGAGCCGTTTGGCCGGATTGCCGGCAACGATCTCGAACGGCGCGACATCCTTGGTCACCACGGCATTGGCGCCAATGACCGCGCCATTGCCGATCGAAATGCCGGGCATGACGACTGCGCCGTGGCCGATCCAGACGTCGTGGCCGATGACGACCTGCCTGGCCCTGCCGCCGCTTGCGAAAATCCTCGTCGACGCCGAGAAAGCGGAAATACTCGTTGGGGCGATAGGTGATCTTATGCTGCGTCACCCGCTCGATCGGATGCTCCAGCGCATTGATGCGGGTGTTTGCCGCGATCGAGCAGAACTTGCCGATCTGCGTGTAGATCGCCTCGGCGTGCCGTTCGAAATAGGAGAAGTCGCCGACGGTCACCTCGCGCAACACGCAGCGCTCGCCGATCGCGACATGGCGGCCAAGCTTGCAGTTTTTCAGCTCGGCCGTCGGGTGGATGCGCGGCTGCGGGTCCTTGAAGCGTGGGCTCTCGTCCATCGCCGAGACCTACGCCTGGCGATGGTTTCGGGCAAGACGTCATCGCTATTGCGGCTTGCCGTTCTTCCACTCGACCTGCTGGCCGTAGAGCGGCACGGTCGACATCGACATTTTTGCCGACCCGTCCTGCACCTGGCGGGAATGCGCCAGGTAGATCAGCGTGTCGTTCGCCTTGTCGTAGATGCGGTTCACCACCTGCTCCTTCCAGATCAGGCTGATGCCCTGCTTGAAGACTTCCTCGCCATCCTCGCCGAAATTGATCTCGCCGATCTTGATCGGCCCGGTCTGCTTGCAGGAGATCGCCGTGTCGGAGGGGTTTTCGAAATAATTGCCCTTGCGCAGCCGGTCGATGATGCCGCGATCGAAGTAGGACACGTGACAGGTGACGCCTTCCACCTGCGGGTCCTTCACCGCCTCGATGATGATGTCGTTGCCGGTCCAGTCGACACCGACTTCGCCGACCTGCTGGGCAAGCGCCGGCACGCTGCATGCCGCGATCGAACCCGCCAGCGCCAGTTTTCCGAAAAGCCGCATCTCAAGACCTCCGTCGTTGCGGATGATCACATGGGTGTGAAAAGCGGCGCTTGCAAGCAATCAGCGGACCGGCTCTCGGGCTGGTCCATCGTCTGCGGCAAGATGCTGGCTTCTTTTCGAGCCGCTCACGTCTTATATTTCGCTCATGAAGCAGGGCTTGAAGATAGCGTTGGGCGTCGCGCTGGCAGCGACAGCAACCGGTGCTGCCTTTGCGGCCTGGGTCGACAATGGCGATGCGATGCTGATGTCGATGTTCGAGGCCGGCATGGCCTGGTGCTTCTGATCCTGTTCCACAATCCAGCCTGCCGGAATTCTCTCTCATGATGCGCTTCATCCTTGCCGGCATTCTGGTGCTCATGGCCGCTGTCATCGGCTGGATGACGTTCGACTGGTATCGAGGTCAGGGCGAAGCCTTCGGCGCGCCGTTCCAACTTGTCGACAACAAGAGCCAGCCGATCACCGAACAGGCCTTTCGAGGTCATCCCACGGCTGTCTTCTTCGGCTTCACCCATTGCCCCGAGGTCTGCCCGACCACGCTGGTCGAGATGGATGGCTGGCTGAAGAAGCTTGGCGACGAAGGCAAGGATATCCGCGCCTATTTCGTCAGCGTCGATCCCGAGCGCGATACGCCGGAGATCATGGATTCCTACGTCACCAACGTCTCGGACCGCATCGTCGGCATCACCGGCGATCCGGCCAAGGTCAATCAGATGGTGAAGGACTTCCGCATCTACGCGAAGAAGGTGCCGACCGAAGGCAGCGACTACACGATGGACCATACCGCGTCGGTTCTGCTGCTTGATTCGAAAGGCGATTTCTTCGGCACCATCGCCTACGAAGAAAATTCCGATACGGCGGTTGCGAAGTTGAAGAGGCTGGCGTCGGAAGGCTGAACCGGCTAGTTGCGCCGCATGAGCCAGACCCGCCTTTTCCTGCGCCTTCCGCGCGCCGATGCATCGCGTGCGTCCGATGCCCTTGAGCATGAGTTCGAGGACGAGGGCCTGCCGATCGCCGTCGCTCGAGATCGATGAGGCGCAGGATCTCCAGGAGCTTTCCATCTATCTCGACGGCCCGCCGGAGCAGCTTCAGCAACGCGCTGAAGCCGTTTTCCGCGCGCTTGGCATTGAGGCTGGTTTCGAGCGCGAAACGCTGCCCGACATCGACTGGGTAACCAAGTCGCTGGAGGGCCTCAAGCCGGTGCGCGCCGGGCGTTTTCTGGTGCATGGATCGCACGACCGCGACAAGCGCCGCATCGGCGACATCGCCATCGAGATCGAGGCTGGCCTCGCCTTCGGCACCGGCCATCACGGCACGACCGCCGGCTGCCTGGAAATGATCGACAGGGTTGTGCGCCGGGAGCGCCCGCGCAATGCGCTCGACCTCGGCACCGGCAGCGCGGTGCTGGCGATTGCCGTGGCGAAGCTCGCGCATATTCCCGTTCTCGCGACCGATATCGATCCGGTGGCGACGCGAGTCGCGAGCGAGAACGCCAGGCTGAACGGTATCTCCGCCTATATTGCCACTCGCACCGCGCCGGGTTTTCACCATCCGGCTTTCGCCACCAACGCGCCGTTCGATCTGATCGTCGCCAACATCCTGGCGCGGCCGCTGATGAAGCTGGCGCCACAGATGGCCCGCTTCGTCACACCCGGCGGCTCGATCATCCTCTCGGGCATTCTGGAGCGGCAGCGCGATGCCGTCGTCTCGGCCTATGTCGGCCAACACTTCAGGCACGTATCAACCCTGCGCCGCGAAGGCTGGGTGACAATTCACCTGAAGCGCTGACGGCACTCGATCAAAGCGGAAGCCGGGCACGCCGTTCGAGATCGGCCCGCTCGTAGCCGTGCTTTCGCAACGTCTGCTCGTCATAGGCCAACAAGGTGCGGCTGACATATTTGTCCGCCTCACGCTGACGGGCTGCAATGAAGGCGTCGATCGCGTTGCGGAAGAAGCCGCGGGAATTCGTGGTCATGTCCATTCTCCTTCACAAGGAAACAGGTCACTCCTCCACGCTATGAATTTAAGAGCGCAAACCGGTGATTCAAACCAACAATTTTGCATCATAGATCAACCGGATTCACACGGCTGGGCCTGATGCGAACCGTGTCTGGCGATTGCACCGGTCTGGGTGGCCGGTTAGGGTCCGCCGCGCAATTCGGAGGATTTTTATGGACGACGCACCCCATTTTCAGAGCTTCGAAGCGGCCAGCGACCCGTCGGTCGGCGTGCCGCGCGTCGCCATGCTGCGTGCCAGGCTGACGGAGCAGAAGCTTGATGGCTTTCTCGTGCCGCGTTCCGACGAGCATCAGGGCGAATATGTCGCGCCGGGGTCGGAGCGGCTGCGCTGGCTGACCGGATTTGCCGGCTCCGCTGGCGTGGCGCTGATCCTCCAGGACAAGGCGATCATCTTCGTCGACGGCCGCTACACGCTGCAGGTGCGCCAACAAGCCGACATGAGCCTGTTCACGCCGGCAAGCCTGATCGACAATCCACCCGCCAACTGGATCGGCGAGAACCTCGGCAAGGGTGCACGCATCGGGTTCGACCCGTGGCTGCATACGATCGCCGAGGTCAAGGACCTCAAGGCGGCGTGCGCCAAGGTCGGCGCAGAACTCGTACCGGTCGAGCAAAATCCGATCGACGCGATCTGGGAGGACCGCCCGAAACCACCGCTCGGCCGGGTCGAGATCCAGCCTATCGAGTTTGCCGGCGTGCTGGCCAAGCAGAAGCTGGCGCGCGCTTGGCACAGGCAATCGCCAAGCAAGGCGCGACCCATGCCGTGCTGACCGATCCGTCATCGATCGCCTGGGCGTTCAACATTCGCGGTTCCGACGTGCCGCACACGCCGCTGGCGCTTGGCTTCGCCATTCTTCAAGCCGACGGCGCGCCGCTGCTCTTCATGGACAAGCGCAAGCTGCCGATCGAGACCGGAAGCCTATCTGACCCAGCTTTCCGACCTCAAGGCGCCCGGCGAGCTGGAGGCCGAGCTGGCGCGTATCGCGAAAACGGGAGCGAAGGTGTCGCTCGACCCGGCGCTGGCGGCCGACAGACTGCGCATGATCGTCGACGCAGAACGGCGGCAAGGTTATCGAGGCGATGGACCCTGCCCGCCTGCCCCGCGCCCAGAAAAACAAGGCGGAACTCGCCGGCTCGCGCGCCGCGCATCGCCGCGACGGCGCCGCTGTCGCCAAGTTCCTGTGCTGGCTGGACGCGCAGCAGCCGGGATCCGTCGACGAGATCGTCGCCGTCTCGCGCCTCGAGGCCTGCCGCCGCCAGGCCGGCGAAGAAACCCAGATGCCGCTGAAGGATGTTTCCTTCGAAACCATTTCCGGGTCAGGGCCAAACGGGGCGATCATCCACTACCGCGTCTCGACGGACTCGAACCGAAAACTGGGCAAGGATGAGCTTTTTCTGCTCGATTCCGGCGCACAATATTCCGACGGCACGACCGACATCACCCGCACGGTGGCGATCGGCACGCCGAGCGACGAAATGCGCGAGCGCTTTACGCTGGTGCTGAAGGGCATGATCGCCATCTCGGATGCGCGTTTCCCCGCCGGCACGCGTGGCTGCGACCTCGATGCTTTCGCCCGGCACGCGTTGTGGCAGCGCGGCTTCGACTATGCGCACGGCACGGGCCATGGCGTCGGCGCCTATCTCGGCGTTCACGAGGGCCCGCAGCGGCTTTCCAAGACGGGCACGGAAAAGCTGCTCACCGGCATGATCCTGTCCAACGAGCCCGGCTATTACAAGGAAGGCGCTTACGGCATTCGCTGCGAAAACCTGATCGTCGTGACCGAACCGGCCGCGATTGCCGGACGGCGAAATCGCGATGCATGGGTTCGAGACGCTGACGCTCGCGCCGTTCGATCGGCGATTGATCAAGACAGACCTGCTATCAGCCGGCGAATTGGCCTGGCTGAACGCCTATCATGCGCGCGTGCTCGACGAGATCGGACCGATGGTCGACGGCGAGACGCTGAAATGGCTGGAGGCAGCGACTGCGCCGCTTTAGGCTCAGGGGACAGTTTACTTTTTTCCGTAGAAAGGCACTGCGGCTTCCACGGGCGCGCTGGCGGAAAGAAAGTAAACTGTCCCCAGCACTTACCCGACAAACTGCCTGAGCACGATCAGCACGGCCGCGCCGGCCAGGAACATCGACATCAGGCCACCGCGCAGGGCGACGAGCGCCGCGACGACGAGCGCGGCCCATTCGGCCGGGCCGGCGCTCAGCATCGACGGCGCGACCAGCGTCGTCAGCACAGCGGCGGGAACCGCGTTCAGCGCCGCCTCGACGCGCGGGTGAACGGTGTCGAAACGCGACAGCACCAGATGCCCGCCGACCCGCGTGAGATAGGTCGCGACGGCAGCGGCAAGGATGATCCAGACGGTGACGCTCATGCCTGCTGCTCCCGGCTTGTCGGCCTGGGGTCCGACGATTGCCGCAAGCAGTCACGCCGGCCAACGCGCCCAGCGAGACATGCCAGGGCGAGCCGACGAATTTGTAGGCCAGGATCGACGCGACGCCGCTGACCAGAACCACCGGCAGCCAAAGCGGGCGTTTGCGGAAGCCCATGACGATGCCGAGGAAATAGATCGGCAGCAGGAAATCGAGGCCCAGCGCATGCGGGTTGGGGATAAGCTGGCCGAACATGGCGCCGAGCCCAGCTTCCGACTATCCAGAACACCAACACCGGCAACGCCGGCGCCCATGATACCAGACGAAACCGACCTTGCGCCCGCTCTCCGCGCGGGCCTCAGCAAGCGCGAATTGCGGGTCTGTCAGCAAGAAAATAGCCAATCGCCTGCTGCCAGCCCGGCCAATGCGCCAGCCGGCTGCCGATGGCGGCCGAATAGAGCACATGACGGAAATTGACGGCAAAGATCGACAGGACGATCAACCAGGGGGCGACCTTCTGGCCGAACAACTCGATCCCGACCATCTGGCTGGCGCCGCCAAAGACGGTCGCGCTCATCAGCGTCGCCTCGAAGACGCTGAGTCCGTTGGCCACCGCCAGCGCACCGAACAGCATGGCGAAGGGCGACGCCGATACCATCACCGGGATCGACGCACGCGCGCCTTCCCAGAAGTCGCTGCTGCGGGATTCAGTCATTTCGTCGTTGAGAACAAATTCGGCGGACATCAGACACTCCTGCCGCGTATCAACGCGGACGGAGTGCGAAAGTCACACGAATTCGGTTGACCTATCTGTCAGCGAAATTGATCAATTGGTATGCTGAATGAAGAAAAAGTGAATGCGATCAGACGTTGGCGACCCGCTCGAACCACTGGTCCTCGTCGATCACCTCGATGCCGAGATCGGTCGCCTGCTTGAGCTTTGAGCCGGCGCCGGGGCCGGCGACGACGAGATCGGTCTTCTTCGACACCGAGCCCGCGACCTTGGCGCCGAGGCGTTCGGCCATCGCCTTGGCCTCGTCGCGCGTCATCTTTTCGAGCGAGCCGGTGAACACCACCGTCTTGCCGGCGACCGGCGAGGAGCTCGCCTCGATCTTCTCCTCGTCGAGCGGGCGTGACTTCCGCCAGCAGGCGCGTCGACCGCCTCGCGGTTGTGCGCCTCGGCGAAGAAATCGACCACGGCTTCGCGCGACGACGTCGCCGATGCCGCCGACGGCGTCGCAGTTCCTGCCAGGCGGCGTTGCCCGGATCGCCCTTGCCCTCCGGCGGCATGGCGTTTTCGGCGGCCTCGCGCAGCGCGTGGAACGCCAGGAAATGGCGGGCCAGCAGCTTGGCGTTGGTCTCGCCGACATGGCGGATGCCGAGGCGCGTGGATGAAGCGGCAGAGCTCGACCTGCGCGGCGCCCGTCGATCGCGTCGAAGAGTTTCTTCACCGACGTCGCGCCGAAGCCATCGATGTTTTCGAGCTTGTCAGCGAGTTCGCCTGGCGCGCCTTCAGCGTGAAGATGTCGGCCGGCGTGCTTGATCGAAGCGCCGGATCCTCGGCGGCGAAGAAGAACTCGATCTGCTTGTCGCCGAGCCCCTCGATGTCGAAGGCGTCGCGCGCCACGAAATGCCGGAGCCGCTCCACCGCCTGCGCCGGGCAGATCAGGCCGCCGGTGCAGCGGCGGACCGACCTCGCCCGTTCCTCGCGCACGCGCATGGCTGCCGCAGGCCGGGCATCGGTCGGGAAAACATAGGGCACGGCATCGGCCGGGCGCTTGTCCAGATCCACATCGAGCGATCTGCGGGATGACATCGCCGGCGCGCTGGATGGTGACCGTGTCGCCGACGCGGATGTCCCTGCCCTCGCGGATCGGCTCGCCGTCATTGCCGATGCCCTTGATGTAGTCCTCGTTGTGGAGCGTGGCGTTGACCACCACGACGCCGCCGACCGTGACCGGCTCCAGCCGCGCCACCGGCGTCAGCGCGCCGGTGCGGCCGACCTGGATGTCGATGCCGTTCAGGACCGTGATCGCCTGCTCGGCCGCGAATTTGTGCGCCGATCGCCCAGCGCGGGCTGCGCGAGACGGAAGCCGAGCCGCTCCTGCAGGTCGAGCCGGTCGACCTTGTAGACGACGCCGTCGATGTCGTAGCCGAGCTCGGCGCGCTCGGCCTCGATGGCGTGGTAGTGCGCGAGCATCTCCTCGACGCGTCGTGCAGCGCACCATGCGGCGTTGATCGGAAACCCCAGTCGCCGAAGCGCTCGCACCACGTCGGATTGCGTCTCGCCGAGCGGCTCGCTGATCTCGCCCCAGGCATAGGCGAAGAAGTGCAGCGGCCGCGTCTGCGGTGATCTTCGGGTTCGAGCTGGCGCAGCGCTGCCGGCGGCGGCGTTGCGCGGATTGGCGAAGGTCAGGCCCGCTCTCGGCCATGCGCTTCTGCAGCTCGAAGAAATCGTCGCGGCGCATATAGACCTCGCCGCGCACCTCGACGACATCGGGCGCACTTCGGCAGGCAGCTGTCGGAATCTCCTCGATGGTGCGGATATTGGCGGTGACATTCTCGCCCGTCACGCCGTCGCCGCGCGTCGCCGCCGTGACCAGCTTGCCGCTCTCGTAGCGGAGCGACACGACAGGCCGTCGATCTTCGGCTCGGCGGTGAAGACCAGTTCCTGGTCGGCCGGCCAGTCGAGGAAGCGGCGCACGCTGGCGACGAAATCGGCCACATCCTCGTCGGAAAAGGCGTTGTCGAGCGACAGCATCGGCACGCTGTGGCGCGACCTGCGCGAACGCGCCGGAGGGCGCTGCGCCGACCTTTTGCGTTGGGCGAATCGGCGCGCACCAGCTCCGGAAAGCGCGCCTCGATCGCGGCATTGCGCCGGCGCAGCGCATCGTAGTCGGCATCGCTGATCGTCGGCGCATCCTCGGCATGATAGCGCCGGTCGTGCTCGGCGATTTCGCTCGCCAGGGCGGCAAGTTCCTCAGCCGCCTCGGCTTCGCTCAACTGGTCGATGGGCTTCATTGTCGATGGCATGGCTTATTGGTCGCTCGTGATTTGGGCGCGGATCGTAGCTTGCCGAATACGATCGGCAAGAGCCAGCGCCCCACATCCTGACTTTGGTCATGCCAAGTCGCACGACGTCAGCGTCCGCGACTTTGTCAGACAGCGGCCATACACCCAAAAGTTGATAGCAACAGCCAACATGACTGGGACAGCGCGCCGAAGCCGTGTTACGCGACTGGACCAATGCGCGTCATTCCGCTGATCCTCGCCGTCGCCCTGTTCATGGAAAACATGGATTCGACGGTCATCTCGACCTCGCTGCCGGCCATCGCCGCGGATTTGGGTACCAGCCCGATTGCGCTGAAACTGGCGTTGACGGCATATCTGGTTTCGCTGGCTATCTTCATTCCGATCAGCTCCTGGTTTGCCGACAAATATGGCGCCAAGCGCGTCTTCCTGATCGCGATCCTCGTGTTCATGGTCGGGATCGATGGCATGCGCAGTGGCCAGCTCCCTTGGTTGGTTCGTCGTGGCGCGGTTCCTGCAAGGCATGGGCGGAGCCATGATGACGCCGGTTGCGCGGCTGGTTCTGGTGCGCACCACCGAACGGCGCGAACTCGTTTCCGCGATGGCCTGGCTGACGGTGCCGGCCCTCGTCGGTCCGTTGATCGGCCCGCCGCTCGGCGGCTTCATCACCACCTATGTCTCCTGGCACTGGATCTTTCTGATCAACATTCCGATTGGCCTGCTCGGCATTCTGATGGCGCGGATCTACCTGCCGCACATGGAGCCGATCGGGGTCAAGCCGATGGACATCACCGGCTTCTTTATCGTGGCGCTGGCGGCCTCCGGCATCGTGTTTGGCATGTCCGTCATCAGCTTGCCGGCCCTGCCGCCCTATGTCGGCGCAATCGCGGTGGCGATCGGCGTTGTGTCCTCGATCGCTTATGTTTTCCACGCCCGGCGCGACGAGAATCCGATCCTCGATCTGCGGCTTGTTCTCCGATACTGTCTTCAAGGCTGCCATCGTGGGTGGGGCGTTGTTCCGCATCGGCTCGGGCGCCTTGCCCTTCCTGTTGCCGCTGCTGTTCCAGCTCGGCTTCGGCATGACGCCGTTTGAATCCGGAAGCCTGACCTTTGCGACGGCGCTGGGCGCGATGGTGATGAAGTTCGTGGCGCCGGTGCTCCTGCGGGTCGCAGGCTTCCGCAACGTGCTGATCCTGGCCGGTGTTATCAACCGCGGGCTTTACCGCAGCGAACATCTTCTTCACGCCACTGACGCCGCACATCGTGATCCTTGCCGTGCTGCTGACAGCCGGCTTTCGCGCTCGATGTATCTTCACCTCGGCCAACGCTCTGGTGTTCGCGACGCTGGACGACAAGCAGACGAGCCAGGCGACCGCCATCTCGGCGACGATCCAACAGATCAGCATCGCGCTCGGCGTGGCCGTCGCCGGCGGCGTGCTGGAACTGTCCGGCGCTCTGACCGGCCAGGCGACGAGCATCGAATCGTTCCACGTCGCCTTCTGATCACCGTGGCAGCCATCACGGCCTTGTCGGCGATCCCGTTTTTCGCATGGCGTCGCGAAGCCGGCAACGCGGTCTCGGGTTATCGGCTGCAGACGGCGAGGAGGACGCCGCGGCAAGCCTGAACGCGAGAGCCGAGCTAGGCCGGTGACGCCCGACCCTTGAAATCCTTGGCCAGCAGATAGAGCTCCACCGACTCGTCGCGCGAGGCCGGCGGCTTGACGTGATGGATCGAGCGAAAATTGCGCTTCAACAGGTCGAGCAATCCCGCCTCGGTGCCGCCCTGAAAAGTCTTGGCCAGGAAATGGCCGCCTGGCTTCAACACTGCAGATGGCGAAACTCGGCCGCCACCTCGCACAGATGCATGGTGCGCAAATGGTCGGTGCGGCGATGGCCGGTGGTCGGCGCCGCCATGTCGGACAGCACGACATCCGGCTCGCCGCCGAGCGCCTCGGCAAGCTTGGCCGGCGCGTCGTCGTCGAGAAAATCCTTCTGCAGGATGACAGAGCCCGGCACCGGGTCGACCTCAAGATAGTCGATGCCAACGACATGCGGGTTTTCGGCGCGACGATTTCGTGCGCCGCCGCGGCGACCTGGCACCAGCCGCCGGGCGCGGCGCCCAGATCGACCACCCGCATGCCCGGCTTCAGGATCTGGTACCGCTCGTCGATCTCGATCAGCTTGTAGGCCGCGCGCGAGCGATAGCCTTCGGCCTTCGAGCGCTGCACATAGGGATCGTTCATGTGGCGCTCGAGCCAGCGCCGCGACGATTCCTTCAGGCCGCTCTTCTTCTTGATCTTGGTGCGCAGCACCCGCGAGCCCGGCTCCGGCCGGCTTCTTGCTCATGGACGCGGTCCGAAGCGGCCGCGCCGCCAGACGCCGTCCTCGGCCATCAGTTCGGTCAGGATGCCTTCGCGCAGGCCGCGGTCGGCGACCCGCAGCCGCTCGGACGGCCAGACCTCGCGGATCGCCTGGAGAATGGCGCAGCCGGCAAGAACCAGGTCGGCGCGATCGGCGCCGATGCAGGGATTGGCGACACGCGCCGAGAAATCCCAGCTCAAGCAGGCGCGCCATCATCAGGTCGACCTCCTCCGAGGTCATCCAGAGGCCGTCGACCTTGCGGCGATCGTAGCGCTCGAGGTTCGAGATGAATGCCGGCCAGCGTCGTCACCGTGCCGGACGTGCCGAGCAGATGAAAGCGCTGGCGTGCGGCTGACATGATCCAGCCGGTCGCGGCCGACAAAGGCTTCGAGATGGCCGCGCACGTCGGCCACCATCGCCTCGAACACATCGCGCGAGACGATCTTGCCGCCAAAACGCTCGGCCAGCGACACGACGCCGAGCGGAAGCGAGGTCCAGGACACGATGTGCGAGGCAAGCCGCGGCGTGCGCTGGCGGCTGAGGTCGATCAGCGCGATCTCCGACGAGCCGCCGCCGATGTCGAACAGCACCACGCCGTCGGTGTCGCGCTCGACCAGCGACCCGCAGCCGGACACGGCAAGCCGCGCCTCGGTGCGGCGATCGATGATCTCCAGCTTCAGCCCCGCCTCGCGCTCGACGCGCGCCAGGAACTCCGCTCCATTGGCGGCCGAGCGGCAGGCCTCGGTGGCGATGAGGCGCGAGCGCTTCGACGCTGCGGCCGCGCAATTTGTCGCCGCAGATCTTCAGGGCTTCGACAGCGCGATCCATCGCCGCGTCGCCAAGGCGGCCCGAAGCGGTCAGCCCTTCGCCGAGCCGAACGATGCGCGAAAAGGCGTCGATGACGCGGAATTGGCCGGGCCGGCCGGGCACCGCGACCAGGAGCCGGCAATTGTTGGTGCCGAGATCCAGCGCGGCAAAAGCGGGCGAATGATCTGGGCGGCGGCGTCGCACGGCCCGGAACAAATGGCGGCGACGACCGTATCAGTTGCTGCTGCCTGTCCATTCGGGGCAATCGGAGCTTGAACCGCTCGATCCGGTTCGGCCGTCGGCACGACTGGCTTTGCGCCGTCGCGTGCGAAAACCTTGCGATGTTTCTTGCGCTTGCGGCGCTTCTTGTGCGGCGGGCGCGACAACCCGCGGTATCGCCGCCAGGGCCGCCCGAATGCCCCTGCGCCAACCCGCCCCCCGGCGGCGAAGCGCCGGCGTGACCGTTTTCCACTGGTAACCCTTCTGACGCCGCGCGAACCTTTCGGACGCAGCAGGCGCTCAATCTGTTCAGTTGCCGATAAAGTAACAGTGGTTTGACGAATTACAAAGGGAAAGTCGGCAAAATGGTCGCAATGGCCGGGAATGGTTGAATGGAGCGCGGCATTGCGCCATGAGTTAGGTCTACAGGTTGGCGACCAGGCGGCGGGTTGCAAAACCGAGTCAGCATCTGACCGGAAGTCGATGAAACTGAAGAATTATGTATGGCCGGTGATCGGGCTGGCGGCGGTGGCCTTTTCGGCGTGGCTGCTCTATGGCGAGCTTCGCTACACCTCGCTTGAGGAAGTCTGGGCCGGGCTCGTCGCGATTAAACCGCATCAATGGGTGCTGGCGGCGCTGAGCGCCGTCGTCGCCTATGCGCGCGCTGGCAGGCTACGACCACATCGCGCTCCTGCATCTGCGCCGCCACGTGCCGTGGCTTTTCGTGACGATCTGCTCGTTCACGACCTATGCGCTTTCGCACAATATCGGCGGCTCGGTGCTTTCGGGCGCGGTGGTGCGCTATCGCGCCTATGCCAGCCGGGGCCTGTCAGGCCAGGAGGTCGGCGTCCTGGTCGGGCTGTGCTCGCTGACCTTCGCGCTGGCGGTGATCTTCCTGACCGGCATCGTGATGGTGATCCACCCCAATCTTCTGGAGCGCTTCGCCGACCTGCCGCCGCTGCCCTTGTCGCACGGGCTTGGCGTCGTCTTGCTCCTGCTGGTGGCGGCTCTATGTGTTCGGCAGTTGGCTGCATCTCAAGCCATTGAAGATCGGCAAGTTCGAGCTCCACTATCCCAGGCTGCAGATCGTCGCGCGACAGCTCATCATCGGCCCGCTGGAGATCATGGCAGCCGCCGCGATCATCTATTTCGCGCTGCCCGGCGCGGAAAATCCCGGCTATCTCACCGTGCTCGGCGTCTTCCTGGTCTCGTTTTCCATCGCCCTGCTGTCGCATGCGCCCGGCGGTCTTGGCGTGCTTGAAATCGCCTTCCTGGCCGGCCTGTCGGATATGGACCCGGCCGTCGGTGATGGCCGCGCTGCTGGTGTTCCGGCTGTTTTACCTCATCATCCCGCTCGATCCTGGCGATCTTCGTCGTGCTGGGATTTGAGCGGACGCAACTCGCGCGCGATAGTTCGCCATGACGCTTTCTGCTGCTTGATCGCCGGGAAAGATGTGTTACAAGGCCGCGCACCGGCGTCTGCCAGGGTTGGATATCGATCCATTAAATCCTATCTTGCTGTGACGGCTAACCGGCCGCGCGATTGGGGAATAGGTTAACGGTAGACCCACGGACTCTGACTCCGTTAGTCCTGGTTCGAATCCAGGTTCCCCAGCCACCTTCGATGCCCCCTGGATAAGATGGCCCTCTGAACATCGGCTCCCCTTGTGGATGCGACTGTTTCCGAAAGAAAATCAAAGGGTTGCTTGAACACGGGACGGACCTCGCCTCGATCCCATGTGCAGTTCGACAGCACCAGATTCATCAGCCGCTTCTTCTCGTGAGGCGGCTGTCTTACAAACAGTCGGCTGGCATTGCGCGCCAGTTCCAAAGGGCGGATGCCATCGTCCATATATGATTCTTCGGCGCTACCGTGGCGCTCGATCTCCCGGAGTAGCCGGATTGCCGCCGTCGTCTCATCCTTCGGAACCAGCCGGCGGCGCCAGAAGGCGAAATTTGCTGGTGATTGGCCGGCGCGCTACGCTGAAACATGATCTTTAACGGACGCCGAGCCACGGCTATGATTTTGCATTCTGTAATGGGAGGCTGAATGGAGAGCCACCGCCTCGACCGAAAGCTGGCGGCAGTCCTTGCTGCGGATGTCGTCGGCTATTCGCGCATGATGGCGCAAGACGAAGCTGGCGCATTAGCAGCCTTGAAGCTCCACCGGCACGCCGTCTTCAGTCCGATTGTGGAGCGCTACGCTGGCCGTATCATCAAGTTCATCGGCGACGGCACACTGGTCGAGTTTGGCAGCGTGGTTGACGCCGTTAATTGCGCGCTGGCAATCCAACGTGCTGTTGCCGCTGAAGCCGGCGCTTCCTCAACCGGGATTGCCCTGCGGATCGGTATCAATCTGGGCGATGTCATTGTCGAAAGCGATGACATTTATGGTGATGGGGTAAATATCGCCGCCCGTCTGGAGCAGCTGGCCGAGCCGGGTGGCGTCTGCATCGCCTCAATCGTAAACGAGAGTGTCGCCGGGCGTATTGATGCAACGTTCGAGGATGGCGGAGACGTCGAGCTCAAGAACATCGACCGGCCGGTCCGCATTTGGAGATGGCATCCCACCTTCAAAGGCCGCGTGCCGCCGTCATTTGCCTCCGCAACTCACGGGCTGGGTCCGCGCCCCTCACTGGCAGTGCTACCCTTTCAGAATATGAGCGGCAGCCTAGAACAGGAGTATTTCGCGGATGGGATTGTGGAAGACCTGATCACCGCACTCAGTCGCTTCCGCTCGTTTGCTGTGATCGCGCGCAATTCATCGTTCGTCTACAAGGGCCGAGCGATCGACGTTCGTCAGGTTGCACGCGAACTCGGCGTCCGCTACGTGCTCGAAGGCAGTGTGCGTCGGGCTGGCAATCGACTGCGGATCAGCGCGCAACTCGTCGAGGGCGCCAGCAGTGAGCATCTCTGGGCCGAACATTTCGATGGGCTCGCCGACGAGGTGTTCGACTTTCAGGATCGGATCACCGAGAGTGTCGTCACCATTGTCGAACCGCACATTCAAATCGCCGAGATCGCCCTCTCGCGAAGAGAACGGCCCAAAAGCCTCGCGGGGTACGATCTCTACCTTCAGACTATGGGGATGTACTACTCGGTCGCGCCGGACAACCACGCTGGTTCGCTCGCGCTAATCAGCAAGGCGATCGAGATCGAGCCTAACAACCCGACTTACCTTTCGATTGCCGCCGGATTGCTGCAGTACCGTGGTAGCATGGGTTGGGAGTCGCCTTCAGGCGACAACCGTTCCCTTTGTCTGAATTATGTCGAGCGCGCCCTGGTGAACAATCTTGGCGACGCTTGCGTTGCCGCGCGTTGCGGCAATGCCATGGTCCAATATCTTAAACTCTACGATCGAGGGATGGAGTTGGTTCGGCAAGCAGTTGCTGCCAACCCCAACAACCTTGACGTCGCCGGTATTGCCGGCGTCGCGAATATACACTGCGGCAATCTCGATGACGCGGTTACGCATTTCCTGCGTGCCGAACGGCTTAATCCCGGCGGACCCGGCGCGAACTGGAACCTCGCCGGACTTGCCCATGCGGAACTGTTGCGGGGCAACTACGAAGAAGCATTATCGTGGGCGAGCAAGTCGCTGGCCGCAAATTCTCAATACGACCCCTGCTATTGGATGCTGATTGCTGCGAACGTCCGGCTCGGGCGGATGGAGGAGGCGCAGCAGCACCTCGCTGCCCTGCTTACGATTTCGTCTGGGGCTACGGTCGCTAACATTCGGGCCGGCCAGCCCGCCAAGCAACCCGATCGTATCGAGCCGATTCTCGACGCATTGCGGCTCGCCGGGATGCCCGAAGCATGAACCTCTGCAAGATAAGCGACCAGTTTGGTGCTTCGGGTCAGGATTTCGTCTTCAGGTCTCCAGCCGAGGGGCAGAGAAGGGTTGTCCCCCGGCCATGCCACGCGGGTACTAAGCGTTAGACTTTCACCACTAGATCGATAAAGGCGAGGAGCTAAAATCGCCGCCATCTCATTGGAGGTGTGCGCCTCCCTTCCTGAATCGCCAGCCAACAGCATCTGTAGCGCTTCCTCGCCTGACAGACCGTTGGCTAAAGACCGCAATCCCTCGATGCCCAAGTTCAGGCCTGACGCGGGCCCGGGTTACCATTGAGCCGCAAAGCGGTCGTTGCGATTGAAAGCGTCAGTCGCAATGCAGCTACACCTACTGATCTAGGGGGGCGAGCTCCCGCAGTTGGGCTAAAGACGAGATGCAGAAAGTTCGAAAAGCTTCTAAGAACCCCAGCCATTTTCTTTTGTTTCGTTCAAGGGTAGCAACTTGCCTACGGCTTTCATCGTGGCGGAATGCCGGTCGCCCTGACCCTTAGCCGACAGGAATTTCTCATGCGTTTACTCGTCACCGGTGCTGCCGGTTTCATCGGCTACCATGTCACCAAGAAGCTGCTTGACCGCGGCGATGACGTCGTCGGCATCGATAATCTCAACGCCTACTACGATCCGGACCTGAAGCGGGCCAGGTTGGCCCAACTCGCCGGCCATGACCGCTTTTCGTTCATCCAGCTGGATGTCGCCGAGCGCGATGCCATGGCGCGGCTATTCGCTGAACACGCGTTTGAGCGTGTCGTCCACCTCGCGGCTCAGGCCGGCGTTCGCTACTCGCTCGATCATCCCCATGCCTATGTGGATTCCAACATCGTGGGGTTCGTCAACGTGCTTGAGGGGTGTCGACATGCCGGGATCCAGCACCTGGTCTATGCATCCTCCAGTTCGGTCTACGGCGCGAACGAACACATCCCTTTCTCGGTTGGCGACAATGTCGACCATCCGATCAGCCTCTATGCCGCATCGAAGAAGGCCAACGAGCTGATGGCTCACGCCTATTCGCACCTGTTCGGCCTGCCCACCACCGGCTTGAGGTTTTTCACGGTCTATGGACCGTGGGGGCGACCCGACATGGCCTATTTCAAGTTCACCAAGGATATCCTTGCAGGGCGCCCGATCGAGATCTTCAACAATGGCCAGCATCTGCGCGATTTCACCTATGTCGACGACATCGCGGAGGGTGTCGTGCGCACACTCGACAACATCGCGGCCCCGTCAGACATTTGGGATGCCAAGGCGCCGGATCCCGCAAGTTCCGCAGCGCCCTATCGCATCTACAACATCGGCAACAACCAGCCGGTAACCCTTCTCGATTTCGTGGCGTCGATCGAAAAGGCAGTCGGAAAGACCGCCGAGAAGGTGATGTTGCCGCGGCAAAGCGGCGACATGGAAACAACCTACGCGAATATCGATTCTCTCCAGCAGGCGATTGGTTTCCGACCCGATACGTCGATCGACGAAGGCATGGCGCGCTTCGTGGCGTGGTTTCGAGCGTTCTACAACGTGTAGCTCTGAAATGCACGTCTTGGTTGTATTTCAACTGTAGGCCACAGGTAGATTCTCGCCTTCCGATTGAATTGTCCAAGGCGTTGCACTTACAAAGAAACTACCCAAAGCCAATGCACGCGAAAGAAAGCGAAAGGTCTTTACAGTTGTAAAGTTTTCGGCTGATAATCAATGCTCAATACACGGATAAATTGCAGTGAGCATCGAAGCGGACACGTTCGGCTTTATCGAACGCTGTGGCGTTCATAGTACTCCAAAGGATCTGCTTGACGATCTTTCGCAGACTGTGAAGGCGTTTGGCTTCGAACATCTGATCCTGTCTGGTGTGCCTCTCGGAGGCCAGAAGCTTGCTCCGATGGTGGAACTGAATGGCTGGCCCGTTGGCTGGTTCGAGCGTTATGTCGACCAGGAGCATGCTGTTGTGGACGGCGTCTGCATCTGGTCCGCAAAATCCCGACACCCCTTCTTTTGGTCCGACGTCCCTCAACGATGGTCGGGCACCGACGGCTCAAAGAGGGTCGCCAACGAAGCGACCGAATTCGGCATCAGGAGCGGTTTCGCCGTGCCGATGCTTTCACTCGAGCATTGGCAGTCCGTGCTCTCGTTCGCGTCGCCGCTGAAGCATTGCGATATTTCCAGGGGCCAACAGGCGCAGTTGATCACGATGGCCATCTTTGCCGGAATGTCGATCCAAGCGATGGGTGCTGATCCTGCCACTGACGATTCGCTTCTGAGCGACCGCCAGAGGGAAGTGCTCTTATGGGCTGCTGGCGGTAAGACTGCCTGGGAAACCTCGGTGATCCTGCAGATCTCCGAAGAAACTGTGTGGTTTCATCAGAAGGCCGCACGTAAAGCCCTTGGCGTGGCGACTACCACGCAAGCAATCGTCGAGGCGATTCGCCGCCGTCTCATCCATCCATAGTTGTCCACCTCCGGTATACCGGAGGTGACCCCTAATTTACCGATGCCTAATCTTCGAGCGCGGACTCCAGGAGATGGGCATGATTTCAGTTCACGTCGTCAATGCGCTCAACAGACATCTCTATTCAGCGGCGTTTCGAGAATATCTGGCGCGCCGGCATGATGTTTTCGTACACCAGAAGGGGTGGAGACCCCCTGCGAACGATGGGCTCGAACTCGATCAATACGACACCAAAAACGCGACCTATCTGCTCGGTCTAGAAAACGGACATGTCGTTACCGGCGCGAGGCTGATTCCGACCAGCGAACCTCATCTGGTTTCCGACATCTTCCCTCATTTCTGCGAAGCCACTGGCGTCATTCGTCGCCCCGATGTCGGCGAATGGACCCGGACCTATGTCTATGGCGATACCGCCGATCGCGGCCTGCGCGGAACGCTGACGCAATTGTGCTGCGCGGTGATGGAATTCGCGCTCGAGGAAGGCCTTTCAGCCGTCGGCGGCGTACAGGAGACATATTTCATGCCGCATCACACGAGGCTGCGCTGGAGGGCGCGCCCTTGTGGGTTGGCACGTGAAGTCAACGACGAGTGGTATGTCGTTGCCTATATCGACGTGAATGAAGCCGCCTTGGCCAATGTGAGGAAGCTGCTGGGCATCGAGCATTCGCTGCTCGTCCGACGCGGTCCCCAAATGCCTTTTGTAAGAGTGCCAGCGAGAGAGCGCGAGGTGGCATATGCGTGAGATGGAGAAAGGCCTCGGCGAGGCGGTAAAAGGCCTCGGCGAGGCAGCAAAAGTCAAATACATCGCCGACGTGTTGCGCCAGTTGCGGCTGCTCTCCAACCGTCACGAATTTCTGACTTATCTTATCGAGATGGCGGAGGTCGAAGCGCAAAACAAAATAAAACAATTGGATGTTTCCTCGGCCGTCACTGCTTCTTCAATATCCGTTCGACCTCGACGCGAACTGAGCGAGCAATGATGCGGCTTTTCGAGACCCTCTCCATGTGACGCGCGCGATCCAGTGCCTGCGGACCGAACAATTCAACCAGACGCTGTGCCACCGCCCTTATTTTCCGAAGATTCTCCGGCCTGTCATCATCTTCCGGCTCGGTGATCATTGGGCGCTGCGACGATTTGCTTCAAATCGCGCACCGTATTCGGCAAGGGTTTCGAAGCAACTAACAGTTGCGGCTCCGTATGGCCCTCCGACGTAAGGTCCCGATCAGCGATTTGAGTTCGGGTAAGGCGGCTTGCGCTGCTCAGCTTGCCTCACGCATCGCCTCGGCCGCCTGCAGATCGACCGATACAAGCTGACTGACCCCTTGTTCTGCCATCGTCACGCCGAACAGCCGGTTCATTCGCGCCATGGTGATGGGATTGTGGGTGATGATGACGAACTTGGTTTCGGTCGTCTTCGCCATCTCATCCATGAGATTGCAGAAGCGTTCGACATTGTGGTCGTCCAGCGGTGCGTCGACCTCGTCCAGCACGCAGATGGGCGCCGGATTGGTCAAAAAGACCGCGAAGATAAGGGCCATGGCGGTCAACGCCTGCTCGCCGCCCGAAAGCAGCGTCATTGTCTGCGGCTTCTTGCCGGGTGGCCGCGCCAGGATTTCGAGACCCGCTTCCAAAGGGTCTTCCGACTCGATCAATTGCAGTTCCGCCGTGCCGCCGCCAAACAGATGGGCGAACAGCGTTTGGAAGTGGCCATTGACCACGTCGAAGGCAGCCAGCAGCCGTTCACGACCCTCGCGATTGAGGTTCTGAATCGCCTGACGCAACTTGCGGATCGCTTCGACGACATCCTCGCGCTCGGACACAAGCGTCTCCAGCCGTTCGGACAGTTCGCGCTGTTCCTCTTCGGCACGTAGATTGACCGCACCGAGACGCTCGCGCTCGATTTTCCATCTCTCGAGGTTTCGCTCGACATCGGCGATGTCAGGCATCGGCGTGTCGTCAGTCAGCCCGGCATGGCGAATGACCATATGTGGAGGAATATTCAGCGCCTCCTGAATACGTCCTTCCACCTCGAGCCGGCGCTCATCAGCAGCGGTCAGACGCTCCTCGGCACGCACGCGGCCTTCGCGCGTTTCGGCCAGCAACTGGATGGCCTTGATTGCGGCTTTGTCGAGTTCGGCCTGCTGGTTCTCCGCTTCTTGCAAACGGTCCGCGGCCTGTCGGCTCAACTGTTCGGATTGCGAGAGCTGGGACAGCAGCGTCCGGCGCCTCTGGTCGATATCGTCCGGCGCATCCGCCAGCTTCTCAAGTTCTGCCGGGCCTCCGCGAGGCGCTCCACCAGCGCTGCAATCTGGCTGCCGGCATTTTCGGCGCGCTGAGCCCAAGTGCCACGTTCACCGTCGATCGCGCTCAAGCGGCGTGCTCGGTTTTCGGCCTCGCGACGCAGCCCCTCATAGACGGCTCGAGCGTCGGCCAAGGCAGCTCTGTCGCCTGCGACATCGACGGTCAGCCGATCGAAGCGCGTCTGCAAATCGGCCAGATCGGGGCTGCCAGCCAGTTGCGCTTCAGCAGCGTCGAAAGCAGCCTGTGCCTCGGCGACATTTTCGGCCAGCCGTGCATGGCCCTCATCCAACGCAGCGCGCCGCTTGACCAGTTCGCCGGAAGCTCTTTCCGCGCGCTCCAGCTCATCACGCGCCTTGCCAACCGCATGTTGAGCATCGCGCCAAGCCTGACGGGCGGCCTTCTCAGCTTCAACTGCCTGCCGCACAGCAGTTTCCGCCTCAACCAAGCGCCGATTTCAGCGGAACGCAATGTGCGTGTCGCCAGAACGGCGGCCGCATCCAATTCCTTCAGCCGGTTCTTCTGCGCAAGCCGCAAGGCCGCTGGCGTCGGCGCTTCTGCACTAGCGGTCACGCCGTCCCAGCGCCACACCGCACCCTCGCGGCTAACAAGCCGTTGACCGGGCGCCAAAAGCGCTTGCAGCTTGGCGCCCTCGCCGGCGGCTACCACACCGATCTGGGACAAGCGCCTGGCGAGCTGTTTCGGGGCGCGCACAACGTCGGCCAGTGATGGCACGCCGGGCGGCAAAGCGGGGTCGCTTCCGCGCGGCTCCATCTCGCCCCAATGTGCGGGTGCGGCACGGTCGAGTGGCAGATCGAGATCTTCACCAATTGCCGCGCCCAGGGCCGTTTCAAAACCGCGGTCGACGCTGATCTGTTCCAGCACCGCCGGAAAGAGATCGCCGGCCATCGCATTCAGCATATTGGCCAGCGTGCGGGCCTCAGTCTCGATGCTCGCCAGCTCGGATTTCGCTTCCTGCAAGGGCGACCGTGCGGCGGTTTCCTTGGCACGCGCGTCGCTGACTGCCTTTTCCGCTGCGACCGTCGCCGCTTCAGCCTCGGTAAGCTTCTGCTGCGCGTCATCGACCAGCATTCGTTTCGCGGTCGGATCGGGCAGCGTGGCAATCTGCGCGGCGACCGCCGCCAGATCGCGCTCGACATCGACAAGCTGCCTCGCAAGGCGATCTCTGCGCTCGGTTGCCTCGCGCACGGCACGCTCGCTTTGGCTGCGCTGCGCCGAAGCCTCGGCGCGTTCCGCCGTCAGAGTAGTGAGAGCCGCTTCGCTCAGTGACAGCGTTGCCGTCGCCTGATCGAAGTCGGCCTTGGTCGAAATCCCGCGCTCGGCCGATCCTGCCTCTTCCGCGCGCAAAGTCGCCTCTTCCTTGGCGAGCCGCTCGACGATATCGGCATTGTCGCGCAACATCTTGTTTTCGCGCTCGATATCGGCGTTGAGCTGGCTGACCCGGCGCTCCAGTTCCGACTGGCGGCTGCGCATACGCTGCTCTTCGTCGTCGATCTGGGCCTTGGCGATGGTCAGGCGCTGCAACGCAGCGCCGGCTGCGGCGGCAGCATCGCGCAGCTCCGGCAGCCTGTGTGCGCCAATTGCCTGTTCCTTCGCGGCGTTCATCTGCTGCTGCGCACGGTCGCCAACCAGAGCGGTCGCTTGCGCCAGCGCCGACCGCGCTTCAGCCTCCTGCGCCTTGGCGACCGACCAGCGCAAATGCAGCAGGATCGCCTCGGATTTGCGGATCTCGGCGGAAACGTTCTTGTAGCGGCTGGCCTGCCGGGCTTGCCGGCGCAGGCTTTCGATCTGGGTCTGCAATTCGCCGACGACATCGTCCAGACGTTCGAGGTTCTGCTCGGCGGCACGCAACCTGAGTTCGGCTTCGTGCCGGCGCGTGTGCAGGCCGGATACGCCCGCCGCCTCTTCCAGCAATTGCCGCCGCGCCTGGGGTTTCGCCTGGATCAGCTCGCCGATACGCCCTTGTCCGACCATGGAAGGCGAGCGTGCGCCCGTCGACTGGTCGGCAAAGAGAAGCTGTACGTCCTTGGCGCGGGCTTCCTTGCCGTTGATGCGATAGACGGAGCCGGCCTCACGCTCGATGCGGCGCGATACCTGCAACTCGTCGGCATCGTTGAAACTCGACGGCGCTGTCCTGTCGGCGTTGTCGAGGAAGAGCGTAACTTCCGCCGTATTGCGCGACGGCCGGGTCGAGGAGCCTGAGAAGATGACGTCGTCCATGCCGGACGCACGCATATTCTTGTAGGAGTTCTCGCCCATCACCCAGCGCAAGGCTTCGACGAGGTTCGACTTGCCACACCCGTTTGGCCCGACGACGCCGGTCAGGCCGCGTTCGATGACGAAATCGGACGGTTCGACGAAGGACTTGAAGCCGAGAAGGCGGAGGCGGGAAAATTTCATGCGCGGCCGAGGGCGCGCATGTGCTCGCGCGCCCTTCCCTGCCGCCGGAACGTCAGAGTTTCGGGTCGATGATTGCCGACATCTCGTCAATCGATAGTGCCCCTGCATATTTCTCGCCGTTGATGAAGAAGGTCGGCGTCGAACTCACGCTGAACATGCCTTCACCGCGCACACGCACCTCACGGATCTGTTCAAGCAGCTTCTGGTCGGTGAGGCATGCCTCAAAGCTTTGCTGCGAGAAGCCAGCCAGTTTGGCAAGCTGCAGCAGCGCATCCTTGCCATTTTCCACAGAAACCCAGTTCGCCTGCTGCTTGAACAGGACGTCGACCATCGGGAAATAGTTATCCTTCGAGCACCGGGCGAGCATGAAACCCGCCTCGGCGCGCGGATCGAACGGGAATTCGCGCATGACCAGCCGCACCTTGCCGGTGTCGATATATTTCGTCTTCAGCTCCGGAAGCGTCGTCGCATGGAAGTGCGCGCAGTGCGGGCAGGTCATCGACGCGTATTCGACGATGGTGACCGGCGCATCCGCCTTGCCAAGCGACATTTCCGGCAGCGCGCCCGGCTGCATCAGCTGCGCAACATCGACCGTGCCCTGGGCTTCCGGCGCTTTGACGGCTGGTTTTGCCGGCTCCGCAGGCTTTGCAGGCGCTTCGGCCGCCTGCGGCGGCTGGGCCGGTGGCGGGCTCCGCCGGTTTTGCCGGTTCGGCTGGCTTGGCAGGCGCTTCCGCCGCCTTCTGCTCGCCGGAATCGCTGCATGCGGCCAGCAGCGCTGCTGCCGATACAGCAGAGAAGCCGGCAATGACGGACCTGCGCGAAACAGAAGAGAACATGCGAATCACCTGAAAACTGTTGGATATTGCGACAGAAAATGACCGGAAGGCGAGAGTTCGCGCGGAATTAAGGCAGGACCGCGCCGCTGCCAATGGAACGATCTGTTCATAACGATCACGAATCCGAGAGACGCGGCTAGTTTCGCGGCTGCGCCTTGGTTCCCAGAACAGTCGCGCCCAGCCGCTCCAACGACTCGCGCAAGCCGGCATCCTCCACGCCGCCGACCAAGCCTTGCCAGCCTGTCCTCTTCGGAGCCGGTTAGCTTTCGCGGCTGAGGTTTTGGCCGGCGCATGGTCGACATTGACCGGTTTCTGGACGATGCGGACGCGCCCGATCGCACCAAAACCCAGGAAAGCATTGGCGCGGGCGATGATTTCGCTGGTTTCGTGTTGGATATGCAGGGCTGCGATGCCTTCACAGGCGATGACGAGTACAGCCGGCTCGAACGGACCGTCCTCGCCGCGGCGCGGCCACTGGATCTTTTCAGGCCGGGAGTTGCGCGCCAGCCTCGGCCCGACAATTTCTTCCCAGGATTGGACCAGCGCAACCGACATGCCGGCGCGGCGGCGCAGCAGCGGGTCGAGTATCTGCGACGCCAGGTCGCTGACCGCAACGGGATTGCCGCGCCACGCATTCCCTGCCATGTCCAACTCCAATTCCTGCCCAGCAACCGAGCAAGGCTAACGTTTCAATGGCGCAGCCAGCCATCGCCCGCAAGGCCGAAGACGCGGCATCGATCGCCGATCGTCTGCTTGCCTGGTACGACCGGCATCATCGCGACCTGCCGTGGCGCACGCCGCCTTTGGCGCTGGCCAAGGGCGTTCGCCCAGATCCTTATCACGTCTGGCTGTCGGAAATCATGCTGCAGCAGACGACGGTCGAGGCGGTGAAGCCCTATTTCCGGAAATTTCTCGAAAACTGGCCAACGGTCGGCGATCTTGCCGCCGCGAGCCAGGACGATGTCATGAAGGCATGGGCCGGCCTCGGCTATTATTCGCGCGCCCGAAACCTCAAGAAATGCGCCGATGCCGTGGCAGCCCTGGCCGGCCATCGTTTCCCCGACACTGAGGACGGCTTGCGCGCCTTGCCCGGCATCGGCGCCTATACGGCGGCGGCCATCGCCGCGATTGCCTTCGACCGGCCCGCTGCGGTGGTCGATGGCAATGTCGAGCGCGTGATGACGCGCCTCTATGCCATCGCGACGCCCCTGCCGGAGGCAAAGGCAGAGGTTCGGGCAGCATTGACGCCGCTTGTGCCTTCCGCGCGACCCGGCGATTTTGCCCAGGCGATGATGGATCTCGGCGCGACGATCTGCACCCCGAAACGGCCGAAATGCATCCTGTGTCCCTTAAGAGATGATTGCCGGGCAGTACGCAGTGGCGATCCTGAGTTTTATCCCGTCAAAGCGGCCAAGGCCGACAAGCCGTTGCGGCGTGGCGCGGCCTTCATGGCGGTCGCGAAAGCGAGACGGCGCGGTTTTACTGGCCAAGCGGCCGGACAAGGGCTTGCTCGGCGGCATGTCGGGGCCGCCGACGACCGGTTGGACCTCGCGGCAAGACGGCGCGACCGGCCCGTCGGCTGCGCCTTTCGCCGCGGACTGGCGGGCATGCGGCACCGTCAGCCATGTCTTTACCCATTTCGAGCTGCGGCTCGATGTCTTCCTCGCCGAGACGGACGGCAAGGTCACGCCTCACGAAATGTTCTGGTCGATGCCGCAAGATTTACCGGGCGAGGCTTTGCCGACGGTCATGAAAAAGGCTATCGAAGCCGCCCTGCCCGGCGCGACGAAGCGCCATCGCCCCATTTGATATCTCGGACCTTCCCATGCCCGACATTCGCCACATCGTCTTCGATATCGGCAGTGTGCTGATCCACTACGACCCCAACCTTCCGTTCCGGCGTCTGATCCCCGACGACGCGGAGCGCCAGTGGTTTTTCGCGAACGTCTGCACGCATGACTGGAACATCGAGCAGGATCGCGGCCGCACTTGGGAAGACGCCGAAGCGCACCTCATCGGACAGCATCCAGAACACGCTGAAAACATTCGCGGTTTCCGCCGCTATTGGCACGAAATGGTTTCGCACGCCTATGACGACTTCGGTCGAGATCATGGAAGGGTTGATCGATGCCGGCCATGACGTGACGATGCTGACCAACTTTTCGGACGACACATTTCGGCTGGCCCAGGAAGAGCTGTTTCCGTTCCTCAATCGGCCGCGCGGGGTGACGGTTTCTGGACGCGTAAAACTGATCAAGCCGGATCCGAGGATCTACGAGCTGCATACCCGGAGCTTCGACCTCACCCCCGAGGCGACTTTGTTCATCGACGACAACCAGAAGAATGTGGACGCTGCCCGCGAAGCCGGCTGGAAGGCAGTTCTGTTCACCGGCGCGGCCAAACTCAAAGAGGATTTGCGGAGCTATGGCGTCGATGCCTGACATCGAGCCCCACTCGGTCGAGGCGATCTTCGTCGAGGCGATGAAGCCGCATGGCTTCAAGAAGAAGCAGCTGAGTTGGTATCTGGACGGCGGTGCTATTCTTGCTGGGATCAACCTGCAAACCAGCGGTTGGAACGCGCGCAAGCGGTGGGGCGTCCACTACGTCAATGCCGGCTGCTTTGTTCGCGAGTTGGACATCGAGCGTAGGCATGACCGGAAGCTCCCGCCCGTGCACGCGTTCCACATCAGTTTTCGCGCCGGTTGGCTTTTGCCGGGAGAGTACGTCGACACCGTTCCTTGCCTCAACGACGACGCCGACATGTCTATTGAAGTGCGGCGGCGGGAAATCGAAACGCTGGTCAACGAGCGCCTCGTGCCGGTGGTCCAACGATTGGCCACCGAAGACGGGATCGTTGCAATCTACAGGCAGGGTCTTCTGCCGCAGCACGTCTTCACTGGCGCCTACGGCCGCATGATGCCTTGGATCGAGGCGCGGCTCTGAGGCTATCGCTACGCCCCTGCCCGCTCTATGCCCACACGGGCAATGCGGCGCAGTTCATCGATCGACGTTAGCCCGCCTGCGCGTTCATAGTGCCAGAACGTCCAGCCGTTGCAGGCGTCGAGACCCTGGAGTTCGGCCCCGACCTTGTGGATCGAGCCGACCCGCTCGCCGGCCGCAACCGTGCCGTCGGCGCGGACCTTTGCGACATAACGGCGCTTTGAATCATAGAGGAAAGCGCCGGGCTGGATCAGCCCCGTATCGATCAGGCTGCCGAAGGCAACACGCGGTTCGGCGCGCTTGCCGGACATGACGGCCAGATTTTCGTCATCCAGCGGGCGCACGGCGGCGATGCGCTCGTAGGCCGCCTCGATGTATTTGTCCTCGCGGTCGATGCCGACGAAATGGCGGCCAAGCCGCTTTGCGACCGCGCCGGTGGTGCCTGAGCCGAAAAACGGATCGAGGATCACGTCGCCCGGCTTGCGTCGAAGCCATCATGATGCGCGCCAGCAGCGCCTCCGGCTTCTGTGTCGGGTGCAGCTTGTCGCCGTTCTCGTCCTTCAGGCGTTCGTGGCCGGTGCAGATCGGAAACAGCCAGTCCGAGCGCATCTGGATATCGTCATTGGCGGCCTTCAGCGCCTCGTAGTTGAAGGTGTAGCCCTTGGATTTCTGGTCGCGCGAGGCCCAGATCATCGTCTCATGGGCGTTCTGGAAGCGACGGCCGCGGAAATTCGGCATCGGGTTGGTCTTGCGCCAGACAACGTCGTTGAGGATCCAGAAGCCGAGGTCCTGCATCTTGGCGCCGACGCGGAAGATGTTGTGATAGGAGCCGATCACCCAGATCGTAGCCGTTGGGTTTCAGGACGCGCTTTGCCGCCAAGCAGCCAGGCGCGGGTGAAGGCGTCATAGGCCTCGAAACTCTCGAACTGGTCCCAATGGTCATCGACCGCATCGACCTTCGACTGGTCGGGCCGGTGCAAATCGCCCTCGAGCTGCAGATTGTAGGGCGGATCGGCAAAAATGACGTCGATGGATTTTTCCGGCAGCCGCTCCAGCATGGCGACGCAGTCGCCCTTCAGGATCGTATCCAGCCATTCCGGCTTCTGGTTCGGCAGGGAAGTTTCGTCGAAGGCACGCACGACAGACATGAGTTACACCCGGATACGCAACACGCTTAACTGTCCGTTATGGTTACCTTTCTCGGTAAAGAAACGATGAAGCGGCCGACGATTTCGTGGCGCGTCAGTTGCACTCCAGGCCGCGCGGCCCTAAATGCGGCGCTTTCCGACCTCGCGGACCAGTTTCCATGATCGATCTTGTCATCTTCGATTGCGACGGCGTGCTCGTCGATTCCGAAATCATCGCGGCGCGCGTCGAAGCCGACCTTCTCACGGCCGCCGGGTTCGAAATCTCGCCGGAGGAGATTGCGGAAACCTATTCCGGCATGACCTTCAAGGACATCATGCTGAGGGTCGAGCAGATCGCCGGCATTCCACTGCAAGCTTCACTGCTCGAGCAATCGGAAAAGCTGGTCGACGAGCGCCTGAAACGGGAAGTGCAAGCGATCGCCGGCGTGCGTGAGGCAGTGCTTGGCGTCACCGCGCCGCGCTGCGTCTGCTCGAACTCGTCGCTGGAACGCCTCGACCTGATGCTGACGGCGACGAGGATCAAGCCGCTGTTCGGCAACAATATTTTCTCGTCACTGGCGACCGAGAGCAAGAAGCCCAAACCCGCGCCGGACGTGTTTCTCCATGCCGCGAAGGCGATGGGCGCAAAGCCCGAGAACACCTTCGTCATCGAGGATTCCGTGCACGGCATCCGCGGCGCCAAGGCCGCCGGGATGCGCGTCATCGGCTTCACCGGTGCTGCGCACAGCTATCCGGGCCATGCCGACATGCTGACCGAGGCGGGCGCTGAAACGGTGATCCGCCGCTGGCCGGACTTGCGTGGCGTGTTGGCTGCCCTTGCCGAGTGGACCGAAGACGCCTGATCTCGCGATCGCTGCGCGCTATTCGTCCTTCTTCTTCGGCCCTTCGTCATAGCCTACGAAGACGCGCGCCTGCCCATCGGGCGGGATCGGAATCACCACATTGGGATCGGTGAAGACAAACTGCGTCGCCGTCGACGTGTCGCTGATCTGGACTGTGTGTTGGTGCAGCTGCGAATAGATCGGCTGGCCGCCTTGGGTCACCACGACGCGGATCGGCATGGTGATCGTGCCCGGCTGAACCAGCGGTCCGGGCACGACCCGTCCGGCCGCCGCGACCTTGATCGTCATGTTGCCGTCGGCGCGCGTGCAACTGCGCGACGAGTCCGTGATCGAGGCCTGGTAGATCACCTTGGACGCGTCGCCGTCGCCGCCCTTGGCATAGGTGTTGTAGAAGGCCGTGCCTTCGCGCACGACGATCGACGGGCAGAAGGCGCGCAATTCGCTTTGCAGAACCTTGCCTCGCCGGTGGAGGCGGAGCTGTCGTATCGACACCGGCGATTGCGTTGTCGCCGCTTTGCGATCCGGATTGGCAACCGGCAACAGCCAGCAGCAATGCCGCCAAAGCCGCACCAGCAAGTCTATCTTTTATAAGAATCTGGCGTTTCATGCGCATCGTCATTCCGATTTTTCGCGCGTCCTATAGCAATGGCAGCGGCAAAAAATCGACCGCGCCATTTGACTTTTTAATGACAATTGGCGTTTAGACCCCTCCCAAAGCAGCAGTGACATCATGCGCTATGTGAGTACCCGCGGGGAAGCCCCCGCACTCGGCTTCTCTGACGCGGTCCTGACCGGCCTCGCCCGCGACGGCGGACTATACGTGCCGGAGGCATGGCCGAGCTTCAGTCCCGCCGAGATCCGGGCGATGCGCGGCCTGCCCTATGCGGACCTCGCCATTCGCGTGCTGACGCCGTTCCTGGGCGGCGAGATCAAGCAGGACGTGTTCGAGCGCCTGGTGCGGGAGGCCTATGCGACCTTCCGCCATACCGCCGTGTGCCCGCTGGTGCAGACCGGGCCGGATCGCTTCGTCCTGGAGCTTTTCCATGGCCCCACTCTGGCGTTCAAAGATGTGGCGATGCAGCTTCTGGCGCGGCTGATGGACCATGTTCTGGCCGAGCGCGACGCAACGGGCGACGATCGTCGGCGCGACATCCGGCGACACCGGCGGCGCGGCGATCGAAGCCTTTGCCGGCCGCGACCGCACCGACGTCTTCATCCTGTTCCCGCACAACCGGGTTTCGCCGGTCCAGCAACGGCAGATGACGACGTCGGGCGCGAAAAACGTTCATGCCATCGCACTCGAAGGCAATTTCGACGACTGCCAGGGCATTTTGAAGGATTTGTTCAACAACCACGCTTTCCGCGACCGTGTCGGTCTGTCGGGCGTCAACTCGATCAACTGGGCCCGCGTGATGGCCCAGATCGTCTATTACTTCTCGTCGGCACTGTCGCTCGGCGCGCCGGACCGGCAGGTGTCCTTCGTCGTGCCGACCGGGAATTTCGGCGACATCTTCGCCGGTTACGCCGCCAAGCGCATGGGCCTGCCGATCGAAAGCCTGGTCATCGCGACCAACGACAACGACATTCTGGCGCGGACCCTCGAGAGCGGCGAATATCGCACCAAGGGCGTCGTCGCGACGACATCGCCGTCGATGGACATCCAGGTTTCGTCGAATTTCGAACGGCTGCTGTTCGAAGCGGCCGACCGCGACGCGGCAACAGTGCGCCGGTACATGGCCGGGCTGAAGCAGTCCGGCGGGTTCCAGATCGATGCTCCGGCACTGCGCGCGCATCCGGGCAGAGTTCGACGCCGGTCGGGCCGACGGTTGCCGATGTCGACGCCAAGATCGCCGCGCGAACTGGAAGCCAGCGGTTATCTACTCGACCCACACACCGCAGCGGCAGCGAAAGTCGCAGAAGGCCTCAGCACCGCGGCGCCGATCGTGATCCTGGGCACCGCCCATCCGGCGAAATTTCCGGATGCCGTCGAGCGCGCATCGGGCATTCGGCCGCAATTGCCGGCATGGCTTGCCGGAATGATGCAAAAACCCGAGAAATTTGATGTGCTTCCATCCGACGCCAAAATGGTGGAAGAATATGTCAGCAACCGCGCAAGGGCGGCAGCTTAGGGAGAAGTATCTGCATGGGAGTTGAGGTAAGCCGGCTGTCGAACGGCCTGACGGTCGCCACCGAAACCCTGCCAAGCGTTGAATCGGTCGCGTTGGGCGTGTGGGTGAAATCGGGCGCTCGCAACGAACGCGACGACGAGCACGGCATGGCGCATCTGCTCGAACACATGGCCTTCAAGGGCACTTCGTCGCGAACCGCCTTCCAGATTGCCTCCCAAATCGAAAACGTCGGCGGTGAGATCAACGCCGCAACCAGCGTCGAAACGACCTCCTTCTACGCCCGCGTGCTGTCAGACGACATGCCGCTGGCGGTCGATCTTTTGGCCGACATCCTGCAGAACTCGACTTTCGACCCGGCTGAACTCGCCCGTGAGCAGCATGTCATCCTGCAAGAGATCGGCGCCGCCCACGACACGCCGGACGACATCGTCTTCGACCGCTTTAGCGAAACCGCCTATCGTCACCAGACGATCGGCCGTTCGATCCTGGGCACGCCCGAGACCGTAAAATCCTTCACCTCCAAGCAGATTCAATCCTTTATCGACCGCAACTATGGCGCCGACCGGATGGTCGTTGTTGCGGCCGGCGACGTAAAACATGACGACTTCGTGCGCGAAGTGGAACGCAAGCTGGGCGGCTTCCGCGCCAAGTCGGACGGAATTGTCCCGCAATATGCGCATTATGTCGGCGGCGATTTCCGCGAAGACCGCGATCTGATGGATGCCCAGATCATCCTCGGTTTCGAGGGACGCGCCTATCATGTGCGCGATTTCTATGCCTCGCAGGTGCTGTCGATGATCCTCGGCGGCGGCATGTCGTCCCGCCTCTTCCAGGAAGTGCGGGAAAAGCGCGGCCTCTGCTATTCGATCTACTCGTTCCACTGGGGCTTCTCGGACACCGGCATTTTCGGCGTGCATGCCGCAACCGGCGAAAGCGACATCGCCAAGCTGGTGCCGCTGGTGCTGCAAGAATTCCGCAAGGCCGGCGAACTCGATCAGCCAGGCCGAACTCGACCGCGCCAGGGCGCAATACAGGGCAGGCCTCATCATGTCGGCAGAAAGCGCCGCCAGCCGCGCTTCGCAGATTGCACGGCAACTTCTCCTGTTCGGCCGGCCGATCGACAAGGAAGAATTGATGACGCGTCTGTCCGCGCTCACGGTGGAACGGCTGACCGATCTGTCGGCCCGCCTGTTTTCCACGACGCCGACCGTCGCCGCCATCGGCCCGATCGGTTCGCTGCCGCTTTACGAGCAGATCGCCGACCTTCTGCCCGGAACGTCAGTGGCGGCGCAAAAGCTCGCCGTTTGACGCATCTCTTGTCGCGCCATGTTCGCCCTTCCCTTTTTCCGCCGCGACCTGCCGGTGCTGAATGGCGAGCGGGTAAGGCTGAGGACGCCAACCAACGCTGACTACCAGCAATGGGCTGATTTGCGCCGCGAAAGCCGGGTTTTTCTCGAACCCTGGGAGCCGCGCTGGACAGAAGACGAGCTCGACCGATCGGGGTGGCGCCAACGGCTTGGCCGCTATCGCGAAGATCTGGCCCAGGGCACAGCCGTCGCCTTTTTCATCTTCGACCGCAAGACGAACCAATTGTTGGGTGGGATAACCTTGGGCAATATCCGCCATGGGGTCGCGCAGACCGGCCATATCGGCTATTGGATGGGTGAACGATTTGCCGGGCGGGGCTACATGTTGGAAGCTGTGCGGCTGGTGGCGGACTATGCGTTTGGCGTGCTGCACCTCCACCGCATCGAAGCAGCCTGTATTCCCGGAAACGAAAGATCGGTCCGCGTGCTTGAAAAAGCCGGATTCCAGCGCGAAGGCCTGCTGCGGTCCTACCTGCGCATCAATGGCATGTGGCAGGACCATCATCTCTACGCGCTCATTGTGGGGGACCCGATGAGCGCGGCAACGAAGAGTTCAGTTTGACTGCAACATTGCGACAGATGACGCTTTGGCTGGTGGCCGCTTTCGCGGCCATCATTGTCATGGCGACATCGGCTGGCGCCGTGGAAGCGATCAGCATCTCGCGCGATGCCAATGCGCTCGACCTTTCGCGCGCCGTCGAAATTTCGCGCGGCGAAGGCAACAGCTTCCAGGTCACGACCGTGCCGAGCCAGGATGGCATTGTGCGGCGCATCGAGGTCGAGGCGGCGAACAAGGCTTCCAGCGGCTATTGGGGTGTGTTTGCGCTGGCCAACACGTCGGACGAACAGCTCGACCGCCTTGTCGTCGCGCCGCATTTCCGGCTTGTCGGTTCTGGCCTTATCTGGCCCGATCTCGGTTCCTCGCGTGTCACCGCGATCACGCCCAGCGAAGGCTTTGCGCTGGAGCGGCAGGACAGCCCCGACGCCGATGTGTTTCAGGTCACGCTTGAACCCGGGCGCGGTGGTCACCTTCGTCGCCGAACTTGCGTCCCCCAGACTGCCGCAGGTCTATCTGTGGAACCCCGAAACCTACAAGGACACGGTCAATTCCTACACGCTGTTTCGCGGCATCGTCATCGGCATTGCCGGCCTCATGGCGCTGTTCCTGACCATCCTGTTCGTGGTCAAGGGCACATCGCTGTTTCCGGCGACCGCAGCACTTGCCTGGGCGGTTCTCGCCTATATCTGCGTCGATTTCGGTTTCCTGAACAAGGTGATCGAGATATCGCCCGGCAATGAGCAGATCTGGCGGGCCGGAACCGAGGTGGCGCTGGCCGCGACCTTCGTCGTGTTCCTTTTCGCCTATCTCAACCTCAACCGCTGGCATGGTCATTTCAGCTACGGCGCTGTCGTCTGGATGCTTGGTCTCGCCTCGTTGGCCGGGCGTCGCGGTTTTCGATCCGCCGATGGCTGCCGGCATCGCGCGAATTTCGTTTGCCGCAACGGCCGTCGTCGGCACCTGCCTGATCATCTATCTCGGCATGCAGAACTATGATCGCGCGATCATGCTCATCCCAAGCTGGGTGATGGTGCTCGCCTGGATCGGCGCCTGCTGGATGACCATGACCGGCCGGCTCGACAACGACATCATCCAGCCGGCGCTGGGTGGCGGGCTTATCCTGATCGTGCTTTTGATCGGCTTTACCGTCATGCAGCATGCGCTCGCCGGCGGCGCGCTGCATCAGGGCCTGTTCTCCGACATGGAGCGCCAGGCGCTGGCGCGTGGCTGGCTCCGGCGACACCGTTTGGGATTGGGACGTGCTGCGCGATCGTGTCGTCACGCGCCCCGACGTCAGCTATCAGCTTGGCCTGCCACCCAACAGCCTCGGCGGCCCGGCGCGCAATTGGCTTCCGATCCTGCACACCGAGGACCGCGACACCTTCCGCACCCTGCTCGATGTCGTGCTGGAGCATCGTCGCGGCAAGGTCGCGCAGGACTTCCGCCTGCGCGGCGCGGACGGCCACTACCATTGGTTCGCCCTGCGTGCGCGCCCGGTGATCGGCTCGGACGGCGAAGTCATTCGCTGCGTCGGCACACTGGTCGACGTGACCGAGCAGAAGAAATCCGAAGAGCGACTGCTGCACGATGCGGTGCACGACAATCTGACCGGTCTGCCCAACCGCGAGCTGTTCATGAACCGGCTGGAGGCGATCCTGTCGATCGCCAAGTCCGAGGAGCAGGTGCGGCCGACCGTCTTCGTCATCGACATCGACCGCTTCAAGCAGGTGAATGACGGGCTCGGCATTTCGGCCGGCGACACGATCCTGCTGACGGTCGCCCGCCGGCTGCACCGGCTGCTCAAGCCGAAGGATGCGCTGTCGCGCTTCTCCGGCGACCAGTTCGCCATGCTGCTGCTGTCCGAACAGGACCCGGCGCGTATCGCCGGCGTTGCCGAAGCGGTCAAACAGGCGATCCAGATGCCGATCAACTTCGCCAAGCGCGAGATCGTGCTGACGGCCTCGATCGGCCTGCTGAGCTGGACGGCCGCGCATGAATCCGCCGAGGAAATGGTCAAGGACGCGGAGCTTGCCATGCAGCAGGCCAAACGCTTCGGCGGCGATCGCATCGAGCCTTTCCGGCCAGCCTTCCGCACGCTGGGAACCGACCGCCTGCAGATCGAATCCGATCTGCGCCGTGCTGTCGAGCGCAAGGAAATAACCCTCGCCTACCAACCGATCGTCCATCTCGAGGACCGCAGCATCGCCGGTTTCGAAGCGCTGCTGCGCTGGTCGCATCCGCGCCGTGGCATGATCCCCCCGTCGGAGTTCGTTCCGATCGCCGAAAACTGCGGCCTGATCATCCAGCTCGGCCTCTTCGCCATGCAGCGCGCGGCGGAAGATTTGGCCGGCTGGCAAAAGCAGATCGGCGATGCGCCACTGTCAGTTTCGGTAAATCTGTCCAGCCGGCAATTGTTGCGCCGCGATCTGGTCAGCGACGTGCGGTCGGCGATTTCCCGCGCCAATCTTCAGCCGCGCTGCTTCCGGCTGGAGCTGACGGAATCGCTGGTGATGGACAATCCCGAGCAGACGGCGCACGTCCTTGCGCGGCTGAAAAAGCTCGGCATCGGCCTGTCGCTGGACGATTTCGGTACCGGCTATTCGTCGCTCTCCTATCTGACCCGCTTCCCCTTCGACACGATCAAGATCGACAAGAGCTTTTTGGACGACACGACCTCGAAGCGGTCGGTTCTGCTGAAATCCATGGTCAATATGGGCCACGAACTCGGAATGGCTGTCGTTGCCGAGGGTATCGCCGACGAGAATGACGCGCTGGAGCTTCGCCAGATGGGCTGCGAATACGCGCAGAGTTTCCTGTTTGGTCAGCCGATGGACGGCGAGCGTGTGCTCAAGCTTCTGAAGGAACAGTATCCGCTCATTCAGGCATGACCGGCTGTGTGGCTGAACCGCGCCAGGTCGATGCCGATCATCGACATGATACGATCGTATTTGCGCTCGATGTCGGCATCGAAAAGGAGCTCACACGATGCCGGGCAGGTCAACCAGCCATTGGCCGCGATCTCGCTTTCAAGCTGTCCGGCGCCCCAACCCGAATAGCCGAGAGCCATGAGCGCATGACGCGGCCCCCTGCCGGTGGAGATGGCGCGCAATATGTCGACCGTCGCGGTCAGGCAGATTTCTTCCGAAACGGGCAGCGAGGACTCGACCAGATAGTCGTCCGAATGCAGCACGAAGCCCCGGCTGCGGTCGACCGGACCGCCGTTGCGAATGACCATGTCGCGTGCCGTCGCAGGCAGCCGAATTGCCTCCTGCTCTTCCAGAATGCCGAGCTGCACCAGAAGGTCGGGAAACAGCATCTGCTGGGCCTGGTTGATGATCAGTCCCATCGCACCTTCCGCGCTGTGAGCGCAGATGTAGATGACGGAGCGCGCAAAACGGTCGTCCTTCATGCCGGGCATGGCAATCAGGAACTGGTCGTCCAAATATCCGCACCTGGCGGATGTTGCGGACGCTTTCTTCTGCCGCAAAAGGTCCATCAGAAGAGCGTAACGCGTTTGCCATGTGCTTGAAAGGCGTGATTCACGCAAAAATGAGCGGGGTTACGCGCAAGTGAATTGCATGAGATCAATTGTGAAGCCACAGGGATAGCATGACCTTGAAATCAACAGCCTTTCTGCTGGCGGTGACGGCTTGCTGCGCCAGCCCTGCCTCGGCCTCCTCAAGCGCCTGGTACCGGGCCGAGGGCGGTCGAGTGCGAATGGTGACCTCCGGTGCTCCGGATGATGAGGGGCGGCTCAGGGGCGTGTTGCAGATCGAGTTGAAACCGGGCTGGAAGACCTATTGGCGTGATCCAGGCGGGTCGGGCGTGCCACCGAGCATCGACGTTTCCGCCAATCCGCTGGTTGCCTCAGCGACCATCGAATTTCCGCCGCCGGAAATCATTTTGACGGCACCTCGACATGGGTCGGTTATGACCAATCTGTCAGCCTGCCGGTAACCTTCACGATGCGCGCATCAGGTCAGGCCCCTGCCATTGATGCTTCGGTGTTTCTGGGCATTTGCGAGACCATCTGCGTACCAGTGCAGGCAAAACTTGTCGTCGATACGAGTATCGAGCCCGACAACGCCAGCCACGCCTCGATAGTCGCCGGCGCCTGGGCGGCACTGCCGCGACCCGCAACGGCCGACTTCGGCGCCAAGGTCATTGCGAGCGATGAAAAGTCGGTGACACTTGAGGTCGCTACGCCGGGCGAGGCCGACAAGGCGGAGCTTTTCCTCGCCTGCGGCGACGGCTACTGGTTTGCGCCGGCCAAGCCGGCAACCGAAGCCGGAAAAGAGATCTGGAAGGCTGTGATCATCACGCGGCCAAAAGACAAGCCGGCCGGTGAGGGACTTCACTACACGCTGGTGACGCCCAGCGGCGCCGTGTCTGGCTTCGTGCCCTATTTTTAAGGCCAGCATCCTCTCGCCCGTTGCCCAGGCTGCGGCAAACCGCTAGTCGAGAAGCAATCCACCCATCCGTTTGCAAGGGACGAGACATGACCATTGCTGTTGGCGACAAGCTGCCCGATGTGACCTTCAAGGTGAAGACCGAGGACGGCGTGAAAGACATGACGACCAAGGACGTGTTTGCCGGCAAGAAGGTCGTCTTGTTCGGCGTGCCCGGTGCGTTCACCCCTACCTGTTCGAACAACCATCTGCCGGGTTTTCTCGAAAACCACGACGCGATCAAGGCGCGCGGCGTCGACACCATCGCCGTCGTGTCGATGAACGACCATCACGTGATGCAGGCATGGGCGCGCTTCACCGGCGGCGAAGGCAAGCTTTTGTTCCTGTCCGATGGGTCTGGCAATTTCGCCAAGGCGACGGGTCTCGATATCGACCTCTCGGCCGGCGGCATGGGCGTGCGCAACAAGCGCTTCGCCTCGATCGTCGAGGACGGCAAGGTGACGACGCTCAACATCGAGGGCGCGCCTGGGCAGGCGGTTGAGTCCGGCGCGGCGCGGATATTGGAAGCGCTGGGATAGCGAAACGGCGCTTAGGCTGCGTCGAGCGTTGGAATGTGACTCACGTCTACTTCCCGCTCGACATGCCAAGCATCATAAGCCGCCTGCATGCGCAGCCAGATTCCCGGGCCATTTCCAACCAATTTGCCGATTTTGGCGGCAACGTTAGGCGTGATCGGCTTACGCTCGCCGAGAATATCGTACAGCATCGCCCGCGAAATGCCGAGAAGTCGCGCAATCTCAGCCTTGGGCTTACCCATGGCAGGGATAATGTCATCCAATACCGCGCCCGGATGACTGGGACAGCGATCGGGAGACCGGATGGCTTTATATTCGGTCATTCGAACCTCAGTGATATTGCTCGAAGTCAACGCGCAGCACGTCACGACCATCGAACTCGAAAGTTAAGCACCACGGACCTGAACTGACGTCACACGCGTCACTTCTTGAACGGCCGCATGCCCTCGCGCGCGAGCTCGTCGGCACGCTCGTTCTCGACGTGGCCGGCATGGCCCTTGACCCAGTGCCACTTGACCTTGTGGCGGGCATTGGCGGCGTCCAGCGCCTGCCATAGCTCGCCGTTTTTCACCGGCTTCTTGTCGGCGGTCTTCCAGCCATTTTTCTTCCAGCCATGGATCCACTTCGAGATGCCGTCCATGACATATTTGCTGTCGGTGTGGAGCAGGATCTCGCACGGCTCCTTCAGCGCTTCCAGCGCCGAGATCGCAGCCATCAGTTCCATGCGGTTGTTGGTGGTAGCGGCCTCGCCGCCAGACAATTCCTTGGTCGTGCCGTTGTAGCGCAGGATCGCGCCCCAGCCGCCCGGACCCGGATTGCCCGAACAGGCGCCGTCGGTAAAAATCTCGACCGTTTTCAAATGTCCCACTCCGCTGTCGGCAGGCCGTATTCGCCAGGCGAAACCACGCGGCGATGGAAGCGCATCTTGCGCAGATATTCGAGCGGGTCCTTCTTCACGACCAGACTGCCGACCGGCGTGTTCAGCCAATCGTAAAGCCGCGTCAGCATGAAGCGCAGTGCTGCGCCGTGCGACAGGATCGGCAGCGCCGCGGCCTCCGCCTCGGACAACGGACGCACCGCCGTGTAGCCGCCAAGCAGCGCCCTGCCCTTGGTCAGATTGAAGGAATGGTCCTTCTCGAAGCACCAGGCGTTCAGGCACACCGCCACATCGTAGGCGAGGAGATCGGTGCAGGCGAAATAGAAATCGATCAGGCCGGAGAGCTTCGAGCCCAGGAAGAAGACATTGTCCGGGAAGAGATCGGCATGGATGACGCCCATGGGCAGATGCTGCGGCCAGTGTTGCTCCAGATGGGCAAGGTCTGCTTCCACTTCGGCAGCCAATCCCCGCTCGACTTCGTCGGCACGCTCCTTGGCCTTGTCCCATAGCGGCCGCCAGCCATCGACGCTGAGAGCATTCTTGCGCGTCAAGGCAAAATCCTGGCCAGCAAGGTGCATGCCTGCAAGTGCGGCACCGACTTCGCGGCAATGCTCGACAGTCGGCCGCCGCATCCACATGCCTTCAAGGAAGGTAACCAGGGCCGCGGGCCGACCGGCAAGTTCGCCGATTGTCGTCCCATCTTTCTGGCGAACGGGCTCCGGGCAGCGGATGCCCTTGCCGTTCAAATGCTGCATCAGGCCAAGGAAGAACGGCAGATCGGCCGGGCTGACGCGCTTTTCGTAGAGGGTGAGGATGTATGAACCGGACCCGGCATGGAGCAGGAAGTTCGAGTTTTCCACACCCTCCGCAATGCCCTTGTAGGACAGCAATTCGCCGACCTCGTAGTTGGCCAGGAAAGCGCCGAGGTCGATCTCGGTTATGTCGGTGTAGACAGCCATGCTACCTAGGCCGCCGCCCCATTGACGAACGCCATGTCCTTCGCGGTCAATTCGACATCCCGCAGAACACGCATGACCGGGAAATTTTCGGTCTCCTCGGCGGTGACCGCCAGTTCAAGCCGCACATCGAAATGCTGGCGGAAGGCATCGATGATCTCGTCAACGATGATTTCGGGCGCGGAAGCGCCTGCCGACAGGCCAAGCACGGATATGCCGTCTATGTCGTCCCAGGGAATTTCCGAGGCGCGTTGCACCAGCAGCGACATTTTCGCGCCCGCCCGCTCGGCGACTTCCACCAGACGGCGAGAATTGGACGAGTTCGGCGCGCCGACGATCAGGAAGAGATCCGCGCCTGGTGCGGCCTGTTTCACGGCATCCTGGCGATTGGTGGTTGCGTAGCAGATCGATTCCGCCGCCGGCGCGTGTAGGCCTGGAAAGCGAACCTCCAGCGCCCGGATCAGACCTGCCGTATCCTCGACCGACAGTGTGGTCTGGCTGACAAAACCCAGTGCATCGGGGTCAGCCGGCTGAAAATTGGCGACGTCCTCTTCAGTCTCGATCAGCGTCACCGAGCCGTCGGCCAATTGGCCCATCGTACCAATGACTTCGGGATGGCCGGCATGGCCGATCAGGAGCACGTGCCGACCAAGACGCTGGTGGCGCATGGCCTGCTTATGAACTTTCGAAACGAGCGGGCATGTCGCGTCGAGGTAGAAGAGGTTGCGCGCCACGGCATCGGCCGGCACCGATTTTGGCACGCCGTGGGCCGAAAAGACGACTGGCGCATCGCGATGATCGGCCGGAATCTCGTGCAGTTCTTCGATGAAGACCGCACCTAGATTTTGTAGCCCTTCTACGACATAGCGGTTGTGCACGATCTCATGACGAACATAGACCGGTGCGCCATATTTCTTCAGCGCCAGCACGACAATCTGGATGGCGCGGTCGACGCCAGCGCAAAAACCGCGGGGGCCACACAGACGGATCGTGAGGGGATGTTTGGAGGCGAGTGACCCATGAACAGCTCGAATTGACTCGGGCGCACATGGGGGCGCGACCGCCAGACTGTCAAGGTGACAGGGTGCCTCTCGGGCCAGAATTGAGGCGCTAGGGCGACCGCTGCTCAGGCTGCGGCGAGCCGCGAAGCCGCGTCCTGTTTGCGACGCGAATTCGATTTCGGTTCTGTTTCGCCGGGAGTTATGTCGACATCGTCAAAGCAGACCCTGTTGCGACCGGCGCGTTTAGCTCGATAGAGCCTCTTGTCCGCCGCGCGCACCAATTGTTCCCAATCGATAGCGGCGCCGCCGGCCCGCCACGCGACGCCGAAACTTGCCGTGACAGTAACGTTTCCATTCTCACCGAAAATGGTGTGCTCCAGCATCTGCCGCATTCGTTCAGCGGCGCCGTTGGCGTCACTCTCGGCCACATCCTTGAGTACGACGATGAACTCTTCGCCACCATAACGGCCCAGAATATCTTGCTCACGCAGCAGCGTACGAAGACGCGCTGCCACCATCTGGAGCACGTCGTCGCCAGCCGCATGGCCATGACGATCGTTGATGGCCTTGAAATGATCGACATCCAGCATGACGACGCCGATCGCAAACCCGTTCAGATCGGATTGAACGAACATCTCGTGCACTGCTTCGTTTAGGGCCCTGCGGTTAAGCAGACCGGTCAATGAATCGGTCTGGGACAGCAGTTTCAGTTTGTCCGCCATCTTTTCACGGTCGAACTCAAGCTGCCGTTTCAGCCGTTGCTGCTGGCGCAGAAAGTCCAGTCCCCTGAACATATCGAGAAGCTCCGTTCCGACACCCCGCATCTGGGGCGGCTGCGTCAGGTCGCCTCGCGCGATTGCCGTGATCTGGCGACGGGCAGCGATCAATGGCCTGAACAGCGCCTTTCGCAGCAAATAGGCGAGGGCGATCAGCACCGCGACCGCAACGGTCACCAAGGTTGCCGACAAGACAACATCGCGAAGCGCATTCGATTGCGCCGTCGTCATGGTTGATTCAGCCGAGGAAAGGATCAGTTCGCGCAGGTTTTCGGTCGACTGCAGCCCGGGCATGAATTTTTCGGTGAACTCAACCGCCGTCGGGCGATACGCCTTGGCGCCCAAATAGGCCATCTGCTGGGCGTAGGCCAATGATCCATAAACAAAGGCGACATCGACCTCGCTCAGCACCTGGTCAATCGGGTAGGCATGGAAATACGACGTTGAATATGTCTTGAGGGATTCGTGCAGGTCGGCGACTTGGGCCATTTCCCGATTGAAGTCCGGCAGATAGCGTTCAGCAGCTCGACTATCGTTGGCAAGCATCATGACCACGTAGGATCCTATCCGGCCCGCACGATCTCGAAGAACGCTCGCGGTCGCCGACAGCATGACCTGGACGCCAATCTCGGGGCTATCCTCGATAATCGCGCTACCCAATTTTTCGCGTAGTTCATGAGCACGATCCGCGGCGCTGAACATGCTTTCGATGGCAGCGGCCACTCTGCCGCCTTGGCGTTCGGATGACGGCTTGTTGACCACGGAGTCGACGGCGAAGCGGCCCGTTCCAAGCTGAAGCCGGACCGAGCGGAACGCCGCGCGCAATGAAGGCGAATGTTCGATTTCGTTGGAAAACATCGACTCGACTTGTCGAAGTTCCTCGTCCGTCTCCGCCCGTTTGCGAGCAAGCGCTTCAACGAATTCCTTCTGGGTATCCTCCGGCGCAGCCATTGCGCTGTTCGCCGGGCCTCGTTCGGTCGATATTGCCCAACCGACCCTCAGCGCCGCCTCATAACGACTGAACTCGGCGGCTCCCCGCTTTGCGGCAAGATATTTGGATGTATTGGCAAAGATGATCGTGCCTGCCAGCATCAGGCACACGGTGGCGATAACAGACGCGCCAAGCCACTGAAGATGCTGTATTTTCAACTGCATTGGCGTATTTTGCCAATTCTGGGCGTTTTGCGACGCCGCAGTATGGCTCACACCGGTGAGCGTTGGCTTAATCAAATCTCTAAAGTCTGACGGCTTCCGGGTCGGCTACGCCACAACCAAAGCCCCAGCACCGCCATCAGGGCCGCAGCGAGGCCGTACCAGGTCAGCGCATATTGCAGATGGTTGTTCGGCAGGTCGACCATGGTGACGCCACCGACTGGCAATCCACCTGGGTTGGGCGCGTCATTTGCGTCGATAAAGAAGGGCAGAACTTCAGCACCCGTCGGCAAGCCGGCGGTCGCTGTCATCGCGCGAATGTCCTTCCAGTAGAAGATGTTCTTCGCCGGATCGTTGTCCGGCACCATGAAGGACGGCTTTTCGTCAGCACATTGCGGCTGAGGCCGGTGACGGTGACCGGGCCGGCGATGATCTCGCCTTGCAGCCGTTTTGCGGGATCTTTCAGTTCGTAGGGGACGAAGCCGCGGTTGACGAAGACGAAGCGGCCGTCGGCAAGCTGCAGCGGCGTATAGACATAAAAACCCGTCTCGCCCTTCCAGGTGGCGAAGAAGTGCCGCTCGCTTTCGTGGCGGAAAGTGCCTGTCGCCGTGACAGCAAAATAGTCGACGTCAGGCAAAGTGTTGGGGAGTACCTTCTGCTCGATCTCCGCGAGTGGCATCGGCGGCGCCGCTATGCGTTCGGCGATCGTGGCAAGCAGAGCTTCCTTCCAATGGAGCCGCTGCATCTGCCAGGTGCCGAGGCCTATCAGCACGATGAAGGCGAGCACTCCGCCGACAAGGGCGAGCAGGCGGCTGCGCGGCGAAGCGGAAGCGGTATCGGTCATTCGCCGCGATCGATGCGGCCTTCGGCCGCCTTGTTGCGGTATTGCAGCGCGATCAGCACACCCTTGATAAGGCGCAGCGCGGTGAGGCACAGAACGACTGTCAGGGGAATCCACAGCAGGAAATGAACCCAGAGGGACGGCGCGTAGGAAACCTCCATCCAGAGCGCCAGGCCGACGACGACAAAGCCGATGATCAGGATGACAAAGACGGCCGGCCCGTCACCGGCATCAGCAAAGGCATAGTCGAGGTCGCAGATGCCGCAGCGTTTCGCGAGCGATAGCAGGCCGGCGAACATCCGGCCCTCGCCGCAGCGCGGGCAACGCCCCCGCAATCCGGCGGAGATCGGGTCTACTGGCGCCCAATGCGCCTTGTCGTCGCGTCATGGTCCAATCACGATTGGTGTGCCGGGCGAGACTAGCTCGATGATCTCGTCCATATCGTGATTGGCGACGCCGATGCAGCCATTGGTCCAGTCGAATTCCTGGGCTACCCACCACAGCCAGCCCAGCCCGTTGTGCTGGCCATGGATCATGATGTTGCCGCCAGGCGAGACGCCCCTTTCCCGCGCATGGGCGCGGTCTTCCGCGTTGGGATAGGAGATGTGCATGGAGCGGTACGCGACACTCTTCGGGTTGCGCCAGTCGATGACGTAGTTCCCTTCCGGGGTTTTCTCGTCGCCTTCCTGGCGCTTTGGCCCGATCGGATTGCCGCCGAGCGAGATGCGATAGGAACGGATCACCCTGCCATCGGCCATCAGGTACATGCGCCGTTCGGATTTATCGACACGCACGACAGCGACCTTGGGCAGCGGCGCGTCGAGAGCTTGCTTCACGGCGAGACCGGGGTCCGGCGTCAGCCCGGCGTCGGTCGCGCGCGCCGGCATGGCAAGCCAGCACGTCAACATCACCAGCAGATGCAGTCTGATTCGCGGCATGCCCCAAACTGCCGAAACCTGAGCCCCAAAAGAAGAAAGCGGCCGGCAGATTTTGCCGACCGCCTTCGCATTTTTCTAGGACAGTTCAGTGGCCGTGCGCAATCGGCGCGCCGGCGGATGCCCACACATAAATGCAGGCGAACAGGAACAACCAGACGACGTCGACGAAGTGCCAGTACCAGGCAGCAGCCTCGAAGCCGAAATGCTGCTTCGGCGTGAAGTCGCCGCGCATGGAACGGATCAGGCAGACGCTGAGGAAGATCGTGCCGATGATGACGTGGAAGCCGTGGAAGCCGGTCGCCATGAAGAAGGTGGCGCCGTAGATCGAATCCTTGAAGCCGAACGGAGCGTGGATGTACTCATAGGCCTGCACGAACGAGAACAGCACGCCGAGCGCCACGGTGAGGGACAGGCCCCACACCAGACCCCTTGCGGTCATCATGCAGCAAGCGCGTGGTGCGCCCAGGTGACAGTCGTGCCCGACAGCAGCAGGATGATGGTGTTGTAGAGCGGCAGGTGGAAAGGATCGAGCACTTCGATGCCCTTCGGTGGCCATTGGCTGCCGGTAAAGGCGGCGCGTGCAACCTGCTCGGCGTCACCTGGATAAAGCGAGGCGTCGAAGAAGGCCCAGAACCAGGCGACGAAGAACATCACCTCCGAGGCGATGAACATGATCATGCCGTAGCGCAGATGCAGCGAGACGACCCGGGTGTGGTGGCCCTCATGCGCTTCCTTGATGGTGTCCGACCACCAGGCGAACATGGTGTAGAGCACGATCAGCAGCCGATCAGCAGCAGCCACGGACCCGCAATGTTGATGCCGAGCAAGTGGAATTCGTTGCCCTTCAGGTACTGCATATAGGCGACGGCGCCGAAGGCCATGGCGAGCGCGCCGAGCGAACCGAGCGCCGGCCAGGGGCTCGGATCGATGATGTGATAGTCGTGCTGCGGCTTGGCGTGTGCGTCGGCCATATCAACCCCCGAGCTCTTCGGTCTTCAACTTCGTCTTTTGTCCGGTCTCGCCGATTGCCGCAACAGGCTTTTCGGCATCCGACTGGAAGAATGTGTAGGACAGCGTGATGGTCTTCAAATGTTTCAGTTCCGGCACGTCGACGATCGCCGGATCGATGTAGAAGACGACCGGCATGTCGATCGACTCGCCCGGCTTCAGCGTGGTGTCGGTGAAGCAGAAGCACTCGACCTTGTTGAAATAGGCGCCGGCAAGTTCCGGCGTCACGTTGAAGGTCGCCTTGCCGGTGTTCGGCGTGCTTGCCCGATTGGTCGCCTTGTAAGCTGATCTGCGTGGTCTCGCCGATTTTCAGTTCGACCTCGCGCTGCACCGGCTCGAAATCCCACAGGATGCCGTTGGTGTTGGCGTCGAAGCGTACATGCAAGGTCTGGTCGAGGATGCGGTCGGAATATTGCTCGACGCGCTGCGTGGTGCCGCCATAGCCGGTGACCTGGCAGAACAGGGCGTAGAGCGGCACGGCAGCATAGGACAGGCCGATCATGCCGAAGAAGACGCCGCCGCAGACGATTGCCGTCAGGCGGTTGCTGCGTTGCTTCCTGGCGTCGAGATCGGAGGCCGTCGTCATCCCGCGCCTCAGAATGTCCGGTCGAAGACGGCGGAGCCGAGCTTCACGATGCTGGTGGCGTAGACGATGATGACGAAGGCAGCCAGCGCGACGGCAATCGCCATGTTGCGGCTGCGGCGCGCCTTGAGTTGCGCCTCGGTCGGCTTCACAGTTTCGAGTTTGTCAGCCACCGCGCTCATGCTCCAAACGCCACCATGTATCGGTCGAGGAACAAGCTGTCCGCGAGGTAGAAGCTGAAAATGGCGAAGAGATACAGCAGCGAATAACCGAAAAGCGCCTTTGCCGGCTTCATGGCGCGGTCGGCTTCGGGCATCGCGAGCACTTTCCAGGCGTACCAGACAAAGCCCAGGCCGAGTGCGGCCGCCGCAAGGCCGTAAAGTTCGCCGGTGAAACCGAGAGCCCAGGGCAGCACGCCGATGACCGCAACCAGCAAGGCATAGGCGAAGATTTGCCGCTTGGTGGAGGCTTCGCCAGCCACGTTCGGCATCATCGGGATGCCGGCGCGCTCGTAGTCGCCCGACTTGAAGAGCGCCAGCGCCCAGAAATGCGGCGGCGTCCACAGGAAAATGATGAGGAAGAGCAGCACGCTTTCGAGGCTGATCGAGCCGGTCGCCGCGGCCCAGCCGATCATCGGCGGGAACGAGCCGGCCGCGCCGCCGATGACGATGTTCTGCGGCGTCCAGCGCTTCAGCCACATCGTGTAAATGACGACATAGAAGAAGATGGTGAAGGCGAGCAGCGCGCCGGCCACCCAGTTGACGAAGATGCCGAGCGTCATCACGGACAAGACCGACAGCACCAGGCCGAAGGCCAGAGCCTCGCCGGGCTGGACACGACCCGAGGGGATCGGGCGTTTCGCCGTGCGCGTCATCACCGCGTCGATGTCCGCGTCGTACCACATGTTGAGCGCGCCGGAGGCTCCTGCCCCGACGGCGATGCACAGGATTGCGGTGACAACCATCACCGGGTTCAGATGCACCGGTGCGGCAACAATGCCGACAAAGGCGGTGAACACCACCAGCGACATCACGCGCGGCTTCAGCAGCGCGAAATAGTCCGACGCCGTCGCCTCGGAGAGGCGGACGCTGCCGTCCAATCTGTGCTGCTCAACCAAAGCCATGCGTATCTATCTTCCGTCTGGCCGAAACCGCCGGGCAGGCGGTTTCGAAATTCAAGCCGCGATCAGCGGATCTTCGGCAGTTGTTCCCACTGGTGGTAGGGCGGCGGCGAAGGCAGCTGCCATTCCAGCGTCGTTGCGCCCTCGCCCCAGGGATTGGCGCCAGCGATGCGCTTCTTCGAGAACGCTTCGAAGATGCCGTAGAGGAACACGAACACCGCGAGGAACGACAGGTAGGAGCCGTAGGACGACACCATGTTCCAGCCGGCGAAGGCATCCGGATAATCGATGTAGCGACGTGGCATGCCGGCCAGCCCCAGGAAGTGCTGCGGGAAGAAGACAAGGTTGACGCCGACAAACGTCATCCAGAAATGCAGCCGCGCGATGAAGGGCGAATACATGTAGCCGGTCATCTTCGGGAACCAGTAATACCAGCCGGCGAAGATGGCGAAGACCGCGCCCAGCGACAGCACGTAGTGGAAGTGGGCGACCACGTAATAGGTGTCGTGCAGCGACCGGTCGAGGCCGGCATTGGCGAGCTGGACGCCCGTCACGCCGCCGACGGTGAACAGGAAGATGAAGCCGATCGCCCACAGCATCGGCGTGCGCATGGAGATCGAACCGCCCCACATCGTGGCGATCCAGGAGAAGATCTTCACGCCGGTCGGCACCGCGATAACCATCGTGGCGAAGACGAAGTAGCGCTGCGCGTCGAGCGAAATGCCGCGACGTGTACATGTGGTGCGCCCAGACGATGAAGCCGACCGCGCCGATCGCCACCATCGCATAGGCCATGCCGAGATAGCCGAACACCGGCTTCTTCGAGAAGGTCGAGACGATGTGGCTGACGATGCCGAAGCCCGGCAGGATCAGAATGTACACTTCCGGGTGACCGAAGAACCAGAACAGATGCTGGAACAGGATCGGGTCGCCGCCAGCCTCCGGCTGGAAGAATGCGGTGCCGAAGTTGCGGTCGGTCAGAAGCATCGTGATGGCGCCTGCCAGAACCGGCAGCGACAAGCAGCAGCAGGAAGGCGGTGACCAGTACCGACCAGGCAAATAGCGGCATCTTGTGCAGCGTCATGCCCGGCGCGCGCATGTTGAAGATCGTGGTGATGAAATTGATCGCGCCGAGGATCGACGAAGCGCCGGCGATGTGCAGCGACAGGATCGCCAGATCGACGGCGGGTCCGGGCGACTGCGTGGAGAGCGGCGGATAGAGCGTCCAGCCGCCACCAACACCGAAGCTGCCTGTAGGGCCAGGCATGAAGATCGAGGTCAGAAGCAGGATGAAGGCCGGCGGCAGAAGCCAGAACGAGATGTTGTTCATGCGCGGGAAGGCCATGTCCGGCGCGCCGATCATGATCGGCACCATCCAGTTGGCGAAGCCGCCGATCAGCGCCGGCATGACCATGAAGAAGATCATCACCAGAGCGTGCGCGGTGGTGAAGACGTTGAACATCTGCTTGCCGCCGTCGACGGCGGCGTCGCCCTCGAGGCCGTAGACCATCTGGGCCAGACCGGTGAAAATCTGGACGCCCGGCTCAGCGAGTTCCCAGCGCATCATCACCGAAAGGAAGCCGCCGATGATGCCCGCGATGATGGCGAAGATCAGATAGAGCGTGCCGATATCCTTGTGGTTGGTCGAATAGACCCAACGCACCCAGCCCTTGGGCTTGTGATCGCCATGATCGTCGTGGCCGTAACCGCCATGGGCGTGGCTGTCATGGGCGTGATCGTCGTGATGGACTGGGCCTGCCATTTGGGTACGCTCCGTTCCCTATTCTTCCTATCCGACGGCTCAGTTGCCGGCGGATGCTACCTTGCTGAGGCCGTCGGTCGCCGCCATCAGCGCCTTGTTGGCGCCGGGCAAATCCGTTTTCGCGGCTGTCAGCCAGGTATTGTATTGTTGTTCGCTCACCACGCGGATGGCGATCGGCATGTAGGCGTGGTCCTTGCCGCAGAGCTCCGAGCACTGGCCGTAATAAAGGCCTTCCTTCGTCGCCTTGAACCAGGTTTCGTTGATGCGGCCGGGCACGGCGTCGACCTTGATGCCAAAGGCCGGCATCGCAAAAGCATGCATCACGTCAGCAGCCGTCACGAGAACCCGGGTCGTCGTATTGACCGGCACGACCACCTCGTTGTCGACGGCGAGCAAGCGCGGGTAACGAGCCAAATCGGCCTTGCCGGCGCCTTCGCGATCACCATCGGCCAGCAAGGCCGAGTTGAACGAGAGCGGCTCCTCGATCTGGTATTCGTAATCCCAGTTCCACTGGTTGCCGGTCGCCTTGAGGGTGAGCTTCGGCTCTTCGTCTGGCGTGTATTGGTGCGGTCAGCAACTGGAAGGATGGGATGGCGATCATCAGCAGGACGACAACCGGCGCGACCGTCCAGATGATCTCGATCACCGTGTTGTGGCTGGTTCGCGAAGCGGTCGGGTTCACGCTCTCGCGGAACCTCCAGATGCAGTAGGCCAGCAAGGCGAGGACGAACAGCGTGATCGGGATGATGAACCAGAGCGTATAGACCTCAAACCACTCGATCTGCTCCATGATCGGGCTTGCCGCTTCCTGGAAGCGCCACTGCCACGGATGAGGCTGGTCGGCCCAGGCCGCGGTGGTGAAAAACGCAGCAGCTGCCGCAATGCTGGCAAAAAGCTTGCTCATCGCCCTCTCTTCTCCACATCCACACCGCATTTCGACGCGATTTGGCGTATCCAATCATGGGGAATCCTGCGCGGAAACCCCTTTTCCCTCGTTGGCGGTTCAAACCATACTCTTTTCCCATCCGCAAGGAAGGACGGGGAAGGCCCGTGCGGCATTTTTGCGCGCGCACGGCCAAGCCGCAATTCGGGCGGATTCGCATTCTTTATGCAGCCTACGATCCGCATGTCTGGTTGACGGCGCGATCTTGGTCTTTAATTGGCCGAACGACGGCGTCCCGCGCCGTGATTCGCAATGGAGCCGATATGAAATCTGGGCTTTGGGGCTTGCTCGCCGGCGTTGCACTGGCGCTAACGGCGGTATCGCCGAGCCTCGCGCAATCGCCGGCGCCGCAAGGCACGGTAAAATCCAAACATGGCGCATGGTCGATCGTGTGCGACACGCCTGCCGGCGCGACCGCCGAACAGTGCGCGATGATGCAGAATGTCGTCGCCGAGGATCGGCCGGAGATCGGGCTGTCGGTCGTCGTGCTGCGCACCGCCGACAACAAGGCCGAAATCCTGCGCGTGCTGGCCCCGCTCGGCGTGCTGTTGCCCAACGGCCTCGGCCTCAACGTCGACGGCAAGGATATCGGCCGCGCCTATTTCGTGCGCTGCTTCCAGGACGGCTGCTATGCCGAGGTGATCCTGGAAAAGCCGTCTGGTCGACACGCTGAAGACCGGCAAGGCCGCGACCTTCATCGTCTTCCAGACGCCCGAAGAAGGCGTCGGCATCCCGGTCGACCTGGCCGGCTTTGGCGAAGGCTTTGCCGCGCTGCCGTAGGATATTTTCTTCGCGGCAACAATTTCGCCCGGGCAACGGTGCCGAACTGGGAAGCGTCCGAGCGCCATGTGCCATGGCGGATTCACTGAAATTCGTTTACGGCGCTCCAGCTTCCATACCAGCAAGCGACACAACTCGTGGCTAGTTGGATCAGCGACGTCTCACCGAAGAAATAGATATATTAGAAATATCTCCTGCAACTGCAATACAACTGCTGAATAGATCCCGTTACTTGACGGTTGTATTTTGGAATATTTAAGTTTTATTGTGGAAATTTCTCTTTGTCTTTGATACTGTTGCGTTGCGGGTGGCTTTCTGAGGAGGCCCACATGACACACAGTGCTGCTGCAATCGCGCACGTCCATCACGCTTCTATGACTGCTGGATGCGATGCTGCGTCCTGGTCGCCCGAGGTGATCTCACTCTACGGCGATCCCGACACGATCCTGGACAAACTGGGTAAATTCGATCTGCGGCTTGACGATCGCCGCGTCTTCGTCCTGACTGTTGAAACCAATGACCAGGCCGAGGTCGGCTTCTACGAAAAGTCTTCTCCACAACGCCTGACCGTCAAGAAATGGAGAGGCGAGGCCACCGAAAGTTTGGCGGCCAAAGTTGGATGAAACCATTCTCGAAAACCGGGGCGTGCACTGCATCGGCGAGCAATCCAAGGCGATCGTCAATAATTTGCCGGCTCTCAGGGAGGAGCGCGACGTGCCGATCCCGGTCAATGCGACGGCGGCTTTTTCGCACGCGATCCGCGCCTACGCCGGCCAGTTCATGCGCGCAAAGATATATCTTATGTGCTAATTCGCTGAGCTAGAACTTTCGACGCTACCCGCCTGAGGCGGGTAGCCCTTCCTGGCTAAGTGTCGATACATATCATTGCCTGGCCGCTCCTATCGTGGCAATTGCCTCCATATCTTGCACTCAGAGGCCGCATCGCTACTTGCCAAATCTGCTCACCCGCCTGCTCCCGGATAAACGCGAATTTCGCAGGCTGGCAATTCTGCAATTTCTGACTGCCACTGCAGGCGGCATCTATTTTTCAAGTTCCATACTGTTTTTCGTCAGGTCCGCCGGCCTTACGCCCGTTGAAATAGCGTCTGGCCTCACCATCGCAGGGCTGCTTGGGCTCTTCGCCTCTCTGCCTTTCGGTGTCCTGGCGGATCGCCGTGGAGCCCGCAACGTGGCCGCGTGGCTGATTGCAGGAGTTGGAGCTCAGCTTTTGTGCTTTTATTTTCGCCCGGTCGTTCCTGCCGTTTGTGCTGATCGCCTGTTGTTTCGCTATATGCCTGCGCGGGGCGATGGCCGCGCGGATGGCGATCGTCGCGTATCTTGCTGGCACGACCGAGAGAACGCGACTAAGCGCCTATCTGCGCGCATTCGGCAATTGCGGCTTGTCCATCGGCGCATTGGTGGGCAGCGTCGCCCTCTATCTGGATACACCTCTAGCCTATCGAAGCGTCTTTTCGCTGGGCGGCCTGATCTATGTCTGCGCAGCGATCGGCTATTTCCGCCTGCCGATCGTGCCGCCGGCTGACCTTAGCGACAAGCGCGCCAGCATAGCCGTCTTCGCAGATACGCCCTATGTCGCCCTGACGGCTCTCAACACCATCATCCTGCTCTACATTCCCCTGCTGAATATGGTGTTGCCGCTATGGATCATCACGCATACTTCGGCGCCGGTTTGGACTGCATCGGCCCTCTACGCAGTCAACACGATCTGTGTCACCGCTTTGCAGGTGCGCATCGCGCGTACCGTGGAAAGCGGGGAACAGGCGCGGCGGTCCATTCGCATGGCAACCTTGCTGCTATCGGCCGCCTGCCTGATCTTCGCGGCCATGGCTGCGCCTTCGTCGCCCTTGCTGGTAGTCATGATTGCCGTGATAGGAACCGTACTGCACGCCCTATCGGAGATGCTGCACATGGCTGGGGCGTGGGAACTTAGCTTCAGGCTAGCGCCAGCCAACAAGCACGGGCAGTATCAGGGCTTCTTCAACATGTCGTCGGCGACGGCGGAGATGCTCGGTCCGATCTTGCTGACTGCGCTGCTTGTCGAATGGGGGACGCCGGGTTGGTTTGTACTGGCCGGCTTGTTTCCGATTGCCGGGTTTGCCATCGTCTGGATTGGGCGCAAACTGACCCGCCAACACTAGCGACCATTGGTCAAATGGAGCACTCTCGGCCCAGCTGCTAGGCCAATGCAAACAAAGGACCACATCACATGACCGACATTTGGCTGCGCACAGGCGAAGCGACTGTATTGGCTGCGGAAGGCCAGGCGACGGACGCCATGCCGGAAGTCGTCATTGGCTCGATCCGGGGTCCGGTCGGCCAAGCATTCGCCGGCATGATGGGGCAGGTCAAAGGGCACACACGCATGTTCGTCGTGCGTGATCTGAACCAGGCGGTCAAACCGGCGACGATGATGACCACCAAAGTCACCATCCAGAACATGGCCTATGCCGAACTGCTCGGCGGTGTGGTGCAGGCAGCCATGGGCGACGCGATCGTGGACTTGCTGGCCGAAGACATCCTGCCGCGCGATCAGGCAGACGAGTTGTGCATGATCATCACGGTGTGGCTGGACCCACGCTGCGCCGAGGACGAGAACCTTGACCGCAAGGATCTCTACCGGACCAATTACGAAGCGACGAAGCTGGCCATTGCGCGCGCCATGAAGGGTGAGCCGACGGTCGACGAGCTGATCGCCAACCGCAAGACGGTCAAACATTATGCGCTGGATGGCGTGATCGACTACTGAGCCGTCCACAGAGCCGCCGCGCCGTTACGGCGCGGCACGTCTTCAGTGGCCATTGTCCTACTTCTTGGCGGCACTCCAGGCGCAGAGCCCCAGCGACAAATCGCCAACTTTATCGGCAGGAACCAGGACGGTTTCGCCGTCACGGCACACCACGGTCTGATCGGCGTAGCCGGCCATATCCACCATGATCTGGTCCCAGTGGCGATATTGCACCGTATGCCCCTCGCCGGGATAGACGGTGGCGCGAGCGACATTTGGCAGCGCTGCCTTCCACATCTCCATCTGTTCTACCGGCACGGCCTTGTCGGCTTCGCCCCAATAGAGGAACACCGGCGCGGTGATCTTTTTGGCGTCGATTACGGCATCCTTGCTGCACGGAAGCATGTTTTCGTGCGCAAGCGCCTTGGGGTCGCCCATCTGTCCACCGACGTAGAAGGACCGCGTCGCGTCGGCATAGGCGGTCGTCTGCCAACCGGGGATGATGAGAACAGGCGAACCCGGCACGCCCCACCAGTCCTTGGGGCTTGTCGTCCACTTTTTCGCCTTCTCGTTGGCAACGTCGGGCGTTATCGAGCAGTCGGGAGCCGAGCGGGTTGGCAATGTCCGCGCCACGGCCGCCCCCGCATGCAGCGAGATAACACGATCAGGCACGGTGGCTGCCAAATGAGCCGCGTAGGCGCCGCCGCCGGAGATTGCCATGATGGCGAACTTGTCGACCTTGAGGTGGTCGAGGACGGCAAGAACCTCCTTGGCATAGTCGGCATAGCCGAGCTTTGGATCGAAGGCCGATTCGCCAAAACCGTTGCGCTCGACCGAGATCACCCGCAGGCCGAGCTTCTCCCGTGTGCTGCGGGCAAATTCGGTCAGCTGAAATGCCTCCAGGCTGGTGCCCTGGCCGCCAATGAACACGACCGCGCGGCCTTCGGGGCTGCCTTCGTCGATGTAATAGCTGATGCGGCCGCCTGCATCCAGCGAACGCACTTCCGCGCCGATATGATCGAAGGTCGACTGCAGTTTTAGGGTCGCCGGATCCTGCTTCGGCGCTTGGTCTTGTGCGAAGGCCGCGGAAACGCCGGCAGCAGCAAGGCAGACTAACATCGAGAAGCGTCTTGACATGGTATTCCTCCAGAGCGCCCCACACCGCGCTCGAAATGGTAGCCAACCGGACCTAATCATCCTATCGCCAATGCGGCGCTACCCGACTGGATTGCGTCGGGCAACAGCCTTACATTGCAGCAGTTTGATCGCGGACAACCATCGATGACAAAATCCCTTACTCAGCACTTCGACATATCCGAAACGCGCCTGAAACAGATCGTCGCCGACGCCGTTCACGGCGCGGACGATGGCGAGCTGTTCCTCGAATATTCGGAAGGTGAGGCGCTGATGTTCGACAATGGCCGGCTGAAGACGGCCAATTTCAACACCAGCCAAGGTTTTGGCCTGCGCGCAGTGGCCGGTGAAGCGACCGGTTACGCGCACGCGAGCGAGATGACCGAGCAGGCACTGCTCAGGGCTTCCGACGCCGTCTCGGCGGTCAAGGATGGCTACTCCGGCACATTGGCGGCTGCGCCGCAGCGCACCAACACGCACCTCTACAGCGAAGAGAATCCTATCCCCTCGCCGAGCTTCGAGGCCAAGGCAAAACTCTTGCAAGAGATCGACGGATGGGTGCGGGCAAAGGACCCGCGCGTGCGTCAGGTGACGGCCTCGCTTGCGTCATCATGGCAGCATGTCGAGATCCTGCGCGGCGACGGCCATCTGGTCCGTGACATCCGGCCGATGGTGCGGGTCAACGTGTCGGTGGTCGTCGGCGATGGCGACCGGCAGGAGAGCGGATCGCACGGAGTTGGCGGGCGCAGCCTCCTTCGGAGAGTTCCTCACCGAGGACCGGTGGCAATTCGTTGCCGGCGAGGCACTGCGGCAGGCACTCGTCAACCTGGAAGCCGTGCCGGCGCCGGCCGGCACATTCGACATCGTGCTGTCGTCCGGCTGGCCGGGCGTGATGCTGCACGAGGCAGTCGGGCACGGCCTGGAAGGCGACTTCAACCGCAAGAAGACTTCCGCGTTTGCCGGGCTTATGGGCCAGCAGGTGGCGGCCAAGGGCGTGACGGTGGTCGACGATGGTACGATCCCGGAGCGGCGCGGCTCCATCACCGTCGATGATGAAGGCACGCCATCGGCGCGCAACGTGCTGATCGAGGACGGCAAGCTGGTCGGCTATATGCAGGACCGGCTGAATGCCCGGTTGATGGGCGTCGGCGCAACCGGCAATGGACGGCGCGAAATCCTATGCGCACCAGCCGATGCCGCGCATGACCAACACCTTCATGACAGCCGGCGACAAGACGCCGGAAGAGATCATCGCCTCGGTCAAGCACGGCGTCTACGCCGTGTCGTTCGGTGGCGGACAGGTCGACATCACGTCGGGAAAATTCGTGTTCGGCTGCACCGAAGCTTACATGATCGAAAACGGCAAGGTGACCCAGCCGATCAAGGGCGCGATGCTGATTGGCAACGGGCCGGATGCCATGCATCGGGTGTCGATGATCGGCAACGACTTGCAGCTCGATCCCGGCATCGGCACCTGCGGCAAGGCTGGTCAGGGCGTGCCGGTCGGTGTCGGCCAGCCGCATCTCAGAATGGACCAGATGACGCTCGGCGGGACGCGCACTTGATAGGCGGGCTGCGTCGGCCAGGTTTGGTCAACGGAGCGCTCGCGCTCGGCGTTTTGTTCGGCCCGGGGCTGGGGGCGCTGGTGGCCGCTGCGCTCGGCGGGATAGCCAACGCAAGCGGCGAATATTTCGGCTTCTATCTCGCGACCGCAGGCGTCTACGGCTATCTTATCACGCTGCCGGTCTTTCTGCCGGTGATGCTTCTGCTGCGTTATCTGCGCCGGGACGACTTGACGCTGTGTGCCCTCATCGGTCTCGCGATCGGATTTGCCTTCTACAAACTCGTGTTCGGCGCGCCGATCCTCAGCAGTGAGATCCTTTCGGTGGCCGTCGACGGCGCCCTGCCCTTCGCCTTCATGCTCGGGGCGGTGAGGCTGATCGCCGGGCCACGGACGTGAAGTCGGAGCATGAGATGTACAAGCCAGGTTTGATCAACGGCGGGCTAATTGTCGGGCTCCTGCTTGGACCAGGCGTCGGCGCCCTCGTGCATGCCTTGCTCGCGATGGCCGCGCACGGCGGTGAGGTCTCGCTGATGTCGACGCTGATCACCAATGGCGGTTTGGGTTATGCGCTCACCTTGCCCGTTGTCTTGCCGGTCATGCTGGCGCTGCGGCATTTGCGTCGCGACAGCCTGCTCATGTGCGCGGTGATCGGATTCTTGCTGGGCGTTATCGTGTTCTATGTCGCGCTGGGCGTTGTAGGCGCTGGCTGGGCGCCGCTGGTCTTTCAGGGCGGGCTGCCCTTCGGTCTGATTCTGCTGGCGATCAGGCTGATCGCCGGGCGGAGAACATGACACCTTCCAAACGCATCGTGGTCCTTACCGGTGCCGGCATTTCCGCCGAATCGGGCGTCGATACATTCCGCGACAAGGATGGCATTTGGTCGAAGGTCGACTTTCGCGAAGTCGCCACGCCAGAAGGTTTTGCGCGAAATCCGGCCAAGGTCCAGGACTTCTACAATTTGCGGCGGCGCGGACTGGCCGGCGTGCAACCGAACGCGGCACATCTGGCGCTTGCCAATCTGGAGCGTGAGTTCGCAAGCAATTTCCTGCTGGTGACGCAGAACATCGACGACCTGCACGAACGCGCCGGTTCGACGAAGCTGATCCATATGCATGGCGAACTGGCCAAGGGCCTCTGCACGGCTTGTGAAATGCGCTGCGACTGGCCCAATGATATGTCAGCGGCCTCGCAATGCCCGCATTGCGGCTCGGTCGGACATATGCGGCCCGACGTCGTTTGGTTCGGCGAAATGCCGTATCAAATGGACCGCATCGAAGCGGCGCTGACCGATTGCGACCTGTTCATTTCGATCGGCACCAGCGGAAATGTCTATCCGGCTGCCGGCTTTGTAGAGGAAGCGCGGCTTGCGGGTGCGCACACGGTTGAACTCAATCTCGAACCGTCAGAAGGACGCAACTTGTTTGCCGAGGCATTCCAAGGAAAAGCGACGGTGATCGTGCCGCAATTCGTCGACGGAATTTTGACAGGTCGCTGACCGCTAAGCAGCTATCCAGCGCGGGAACCTGAGCATTCCACCCCGCAACAGGTCTGGAAAACTATACTTCAAATATTGGAATTCATAGTCACTTTTACTGGGAAAATACTTATATAAATTGGCTTGCGCGCCATTTTATCATAATGTACAATTGTATTTGTCCAATACAAATAACTCATCACGTTCGGATTTACCTTTCTTGTCACCCGATAGATAGTTTTCATCCAGAGGAATAACCTATGGGCAGCTTTGATCTATCCGATCTCGTTCGGCGGGAGCTGGATGCCGAAACCATACGCAATCTGGGGGATCGATTTCCCTGGCTCTTCATGCCGGTAGCCATTGCGGGCGTCGAAGTCACGCAGGCAATCCAGTACTACGACAGCGACCAACACCTGACCGACCCTGCCGATCGAAGAGCCAACAACAAGGTGCCGTTTGTCGCGAAGAAGGCTGCATGGGTGCGGGTTTATGTGCGCTCGACACAGCTAGGTTCTGTTACCGACGTCACCGGTGTCTTGAAAATACATCGCGTCGGGCAAGTCTTCGGCCCAATCACAGCGGATTTCGACATTTCCCCGATCGCGTCGTCGACGGTGACTGCCGATCCTGATCCCGACTACGCGACGCAACGCTCCTCGACAGCTGCCACGTTGAATTTCATCATCCCAGCCGACGAGATGATCGGCGTACTGCAGATTACCGCGCAGGTCTGGGCCAAGGGTTCGGAAACCAATATTGCGACGCACAAGGTGACGGCGTCGGCCACCCAGATTCAGACGCTGAAGCTGCGCGGCATATTGATCCACTACGACGGACCCGATGGCACGCCCGCCGCTGCCAATATCGATCTGGCTGCCCCCACCGTGGCAAACCTTGCCACGACCGCCGCGCACTTTCTCTCTGCTGCGCCTGTTCAGCGCGACGGGGTTTTCAGCAGCGCCGGAACGCTGGATTGGGGTACGCCGCTCACCGGCGTGGCGACCGGACCAGGCGGCTGTTCCGTCGAATGGCTGGCATTGAACGCCGCACTCGCCGAGATCAAAAGTGATGACGGGAACCGCGATGACGTTATCTATTACGGGCTCCTGCCGGTCGGTGTGCCGATCCGCAATGTCGGCGGCTGCGCGACCCATGGCGTTACTTCGGGCAGCAATGGCGGACACGGTGACGATGTCGCATGAAATCGGCCATGCCGGTGGTCTACAGCATGCATCATGCGGCACCCCGGGCGATCCCGACTTTCCCGCCTACGAGCCCTACGACACAGCCAGCCCTGGCTCGAGCCTGGGTGAATATGGCCTCGACGTCGATACTGGGGTGATACAGCAGCCCAACGAGCGTGATCTAATGAGCTATTGCGGTGGCAACTGGTTTTCGCTGTATCACTATGGAAAGCTGACAAACAACGATCGTTTCAACCCAAGCTCGATTTATCGCCCACCCCATATCGATATCCCGGTGCTTGTGGACCCCTACCTGTGGCCCTGGGAGTACATCCCTGATCCAGGTCCGGACGATCCCTATCCGATCGATTGGATCAAGAGACCGATCGACATGGTGTCAATTATCGGCATTGTCGACCGGCGCCAGAAGGTGACGATCACCAGCCTGAAGCGATTGACAGCGCTACCGCAGATCGCCAACGCCACAATCTCGACACTCACCGCCGAACTTCTCAGCAAAGCGGGCGACATCGTGTCCAGCGCACCGCTGATGAGGTTGTCATCGAGCGGATGTGGCTGTGGCTGCTCCGGCTCGCCAGGTCACGATGACAAGGGTCCCTTCGTTTTCCAGGCAATTGTTCCGGCATCCGATGACGCAAACGAGTTACGTATCGTCGATGAGAACGCGGTCAAGAACGAGGATGGCGGTATCATCTGGTCACGGCGACCGGGCAAGCGCCTGTCCCTTCGCCAAGGAACTGTCCATCAAAATCGACGGTGACATGGGACATGCCACATGGATAGCCAAGTCCGGGGATGCAAATAGCGGCGCAACGCTGCGATTTTCAAAGACGGCGGCAAATCCTGGAATGTCATCGGCAGCCGCATTGAAGGCAGGTCCTACCGCTTTCCAACCGAGCACATTCCAGCCGGCAAGATCGTCTTCCAGGTGTTGGTGAGCGACGGTTTCACCGCCGCATCTGCGCAAAGTAAAGTAGTTCAGGTGTCTGAACGGCCGGCGCCTGTCGCAATCATGCATCCCCGACGCGGCGTGCGACCAATTGAAGGGACCGCCTTGAGGCTGCTGGCGGCGGTGCTGACGCGCGACGGGGTTCCGGCCTCCAGCGATGTTGGTGTCTGGCATATAGACGGCAAGGAAGTAGGGCGCGGCCGAGACGTTTGGGTAACCGCTCCAGGCGCAGGCCGGCACGATTGCACGTTCGTTCTGTCGGAAAACAAGAAGACGAGCCGAACCACCACGACCTTCATCACGGTCGCAAGTGACAGCCGAGGTTGATGCAAGGCCGGGCTGTGGGTCGATAGCTTCGGCTCGTCCCGGTCAAGCGAAACCGCCGGCTTTTGGACCGGCGGTTTCGTCGACTATCTAAAGCCTAGTTAGCACTGGCGACAGGCGCGACCAGAGGCGTGATGCGGCGGATGGCGACACGCCGGTTTTCGCGCTCGGGCCCATCCGACTGCACTTTCAGGAATTCCTCGCCATAACCCTGCGTTGTCAGGTTCTCCGGCGGGATCTCGAAGACGTTGCTCAGCGCGGTGGCAACCGCTTCGGCGCGGCGATCCGACAAGGCCAGATTGGCGTATTCCGAGCCAACAGCATCGGTGTGGCCCTCGATGAGGATCGTTTCTGCCGGGTTTTTCTCCAGCAGGCGCTGGATCGCACTTGCAACGCCCTCAAGCCGGCTGATCTGATCTTCCGGGATCGCGTCGGAGCCGAACTCGAAGGTGAGCGTGTCGAGGTCGACGCGTCGTGTCTTCTGGCGGATACGGGACGAGCGCTTCACCTCATCGATCGAATAGAGCCTTTCGACCGCTTCGACGGGCGGCTGCTCCAGGAAGGTGTAGTAGTCCTCATCATCCTGGATGTATTCGGCGTCGAGGATATATTCCTCGCGCGGAATATCGAGCACCAGCGGCGGCAGGTCGAGACCCGGATCCCGCCAGTCCTCGAGATCCTCGAGATCTTCGTCATCGACATAGACGAGCACATATTCGCGGTCGTCGGCGCCGATGCGCGAGCGGCGGATAATGTCGCCGTTTCTGTTGTAGATCGTCACGACGCGCGTGCCGTCGCGTCGGACCACCACTTCGCGAACGCGACCGCCCGGCAATTCTTCCGTATAGAACTCGCTGGCGTTGTGCCGCATACGCGGACGCTCGTCGCTCTCGACAAAGACGTTGCCGCCAAATTGCAGCACGAAGCGATCGCCCAATTCGCGGACGACTTCGGCGCCGCGACGCTCGCGTGGATTGAACTGGCGGTCGCTCTCGATACGCTGGCCCCGCTCGCTGGTGACAGGCGCTCGCCGAATATCGCGCAAGCCTTCCTGTGCTGCCCGATCGTCGCTCGGCATGCCTGGCGGCGTGGCGTTCTGATCGCGACGTGACCGCGGTGTCTGCGGCCGTTCGCCGCCGGCATCTGGAGCTGGTTGGACGGCAGGCATGTCAGCCGGCTGCTCAGTGCCCTGGCGTCGGCCACGTGGACGCTGCTCGGGCTGGCCGCCATTCTGATCCGGCTGCAAGACCGGCGTGTCAGATGGCTGCTGCCCCTGACGCCGGTTGCGCGGGCGCTCGGGCTGGCCTTGCTGGCCACCATTCTGATCGGGTTGTAGAACCGGTGTATCCGACGGCTGCTGGGTGCCTTGGCGGCGGTTGCGTGGACGTGGCGTGGCCTGTCCTTCCTCACCGGCGCCTGGCGCAATTCCGGCGTTTCGCCTGCAGGCTGGTCGGCCTGAGGCTGGCGACGTGGCCGCAGCGTCTCTCCGGCCGGCTGCTCCTGCTGCAGCTGACGGCGCGGACGCGGCGCTTCAGGAGCTGGCTGCTCTTGCTGAAGCTGGCGGCGCGGCCGCGGCGCTTCCGGAGCTGGCTGCTCTTGCTGAAGCTGGCGGCGCGGACGCGGAGCTTCTTCTGCAGGTTGCTCCGGTTGTCGCTGACGGCGTGGACGCAGGATTTCCTCAGCCGGCTGCTCCTGCTGAAGCTGACGGCGCGGCCGTGGTGCTTCCTCGGCTGGCTGCTCTTGTTGAAGCTGGCGACGCGGACGCAGAGCCTCCCCGGCTGGTTGTTCCTGTTGGAGCTGACGGCGCGGACGCGGAGCCTCCTCAGCCGGTTGTTCCTGCTGTTGTTGGCGGCGTGGACGCAAAACCTCCCGGCCGGCTGCTCCTGCTGGAGTTGGCGGCGCGGACGCGCTTCACCCCCACCACCTCCGCCACCGAGGCGGCGTGCTGCACAAGCGTCGGGCGATTCATCCGGCTGGCAACGCATTTGCGCCAATTCAACCTGCGGCGCGACACGAGGTGCGTTCACCCCCGCCAAAGGTGCGGCTGAAAGTGAGGTTGATGTGAAGAGCAACGCAAAAGCGGCCCTGGCAAAGGGTGATAGGGTCGGGGTTTTCACAGGCGTTACTCCGTCAATTCGGTCCGGTCACCCGCCCAACACATTGGTCAGACTTCGGTTCCGGCTCTTCTGGTGGCGCGTCAATGCGCGCATGCCACCCCGGACGTCGACGCCCGGGGTGCTGGAAATGCCGCCAATAGCGACTAGTAGCGCCCGAGCGTCGGGCAGCTGGGCGAGCGGCCGAAGGTTACGCGGACACGATCGCCATAGTCGCGGCCAATCACCGTGATGGTGCGGCGATTAACATCGACGACACGAACACGCTCCAGGCCCATGCGACGGGCTTTCAAAGCGGCGCGTTCCGGTGAACAGCGGCGGAATTCGTCGCTATAACGCTGCTCCTGATAACGTCGGTCCTGATAGCGCCGTTGCTCACGGCGATTGTAGCGGCGAAAGGTGTAACCGTCGTCCTGCACCTGCACGCCGAGATCGTCGTCATACCCATCGTCGGTCCCGAGATGGAAATAGATACCGTTCTCCGCCTGCGCGACTGCCGGAGCACCGGTGATGGTGCCGACAGCGATGGCAGCGGACAGAACTGCGGTTTTGAAGCTGGTCAACATGGTGGACTCCACTGCGTTGGCTGACTGATTCGCTCGAAGCGATGGGCGGACTATGGACCGGTCCGACTGAACCCAACACGAACTCTGTGTTCATTTTCGGTTCATCAACGCGCGTTGGTGGAATGCGCCCGATCAAGGCTCTTCTTCGAGCACATGGTCGAAATAGTCCTCCGCATCGGCCAGATCGCTTTCCAGCGCTGTGATGCGGCCGCGCACGGAAATGCCGGCGCTATGGACCGTCTCGGGCATCGCCCGAAACCAGCGGATGCCACCAGTAGAGGTCGTGCCCTTCTGCCAGCAGGCGATAGGCGCATGTCGACGGCAGCCAGGATATGGTGCCGACATTCTGTGGCGTCAGGCCGACGCAGTCATCGACCTTCGCGAGGCGATTCGGGTAATCGTGACAACGGCATGTTTTTTCGTCGAAAAGCCGGCAGCCGACGCTGGTCCAGTGAATCTCGCCGGTATCCTCATCCTCCAGCTTGGCCAGACAGCATTTGCCGCAGCCGTCGCAGAGCGATTCCCACTCGGCGGAGGTCATTTCCTCCAGGCTCTTCGTCTTCCAGAAGGGCTCAGGCATGGAGGGTGGTGTGACGCGCGCCGGGGCGCGCGTCAAGGCGATGTCCGCTTGATGATCCGTTGTCACTTCAGCTCGAAAGTGACGTTGACCTGCACACGATAGGCGTTTTCACCCGCCTCGACAGGGGCCGCACCCGCCGCATCCTGCGCATAGGCCTTGGCCGCGATCGGCATGGGCGGCTGCGCATAATTCGTCTCCGACATCTCGACGATCCGGCCAAGCGTGACACCCGCCGCCTCGGACAGCGTCTTGGCCTTGGCCATCGCGTCCGCGACAGCCTTCTTGCGTGCTTCGGTGACCGTCGCAGATGGATCGTCATTGGTGAAAGCGATCATGCCGCCCTGGTTGACGCCTTTCGACACTGCCTTGTCGATCACCTCGCCGGTCTTGGCGATATCGCGCACGCGAATGGTGAGCGTGTTGGTCACCTGGTAGCCGACCAGTTTGGCTTCCTGCGAGCCATCCGGCTTGTTCGAATAGACATATTTCGGGTTGATCTGGATGCCGGCCGTCTGGAGGTCGCGATCGGCAATGCCGGAGGCCTTCATGTCGGCGATGACGTCGGCCATCGATGTATTGTTGGCAGTCATCGCTTCACGCGCGCTCTCGGCCTCGCTCATGACGCTGAGCGTCAAGACGGCGAGGTCCGGCTTGACTGAGGCCTCCCCCTCGCCGGTGACGACGATGCGCGGTTGCACGGGTTCAGCAGCGTAGGCGATGGCGGGCGCGGCAAGGGCGGCGGCAAGGGTTGCGACAAGGACTCGGCGGTTCATGCTTGTTCTCCGTTTGGGCGTCGGGCGGACACCCTTGATGTGACGACCATAAGACGCCTGCCAAACGCAAAGCTTGGGGTGCCAAAGGTCGCCGCGAGCAAAACGTCGCCATGACGGCGAATTTGTGGATGGATCGGCAAATGCTGGGTCAAACGCTTTTCAGCCCATTCGGCCAAGAATTCACCGCCGCCGCTTGGGCTTTTCCAGCAAAGCAACCGCCTCGACATGCGGCGACCAGAGGAACTGGTCGATCGGCGTCACGCCGGCTGAGACGGTAGCCGCCATCGACAAGTATGCGCAGATCACGCGCCAATGTCGTCGGATTGCAGGAAACGGCGGCAACGAACGGCACGTCAGACCGGGCAAGCTGTTTCGACTGGTCCTCCGCGCCGGCGCGCGGCGGGTCGAAGACGACGCCATCGAAGGCGTTCAGCTCCTTGAAGGTCAGCGGGCGGCGAAACAGGTCGCGCTTTTCCGTCGTGACGCGTTTCAGGCCCGAGCCGAAGCGGAAGGCGCGGTCGAGCGCGGCAAGTGCTGCCTGGTCGCCTTCGACCGCGTGAACCTCGCTCTGGACCGCCAGCCGCAGCGCAAAGGCGCCTGAGCCTGCGAACAGGTCCGCTACCCGCTTGGCGCGCTTGAGGTGCGCCAACACGAGATCAGCCATCGTCTGCTCGGCGGCAGCGACGGCTTGCAGGAAACCGCCCGGCGGCGGAGCTACGCGTGCCGTGCCGACCGAAATCTCCGGTTTGCGTGGCTCGACAACAATCTCGCCGTCGACCGACAAGCGGGCCAGTTGCTCGCGAACGACGAAGCTGGTCGCCTGCTGCCTTTGCGTGTCGGAGAGCTTGCCGGAGCCGGACGCCGCAATGTCCAGCCCGGTTTCGGTCAGGGTCACCATCAGGTGAAAGGGCTGCGGAGTGGCGCAGATGATCGCAGCAAGCGCCCGCAGGCGCGGCAGCGCCGCCTCGATCTGCGGCAGGACGATCGGGCATTCGGCGATATCGATGATGGTGTGCGACAGCGCGCGGTTGTAACCGAGGATGATGCCGGCTTCGGTGCGGCGGGCTGAAAACACCGCACGTCGGCGTGAGGCGGGTCGGCACGGGATAAGTTCGCCAACCGCGTTGGTGTCGATGCCTTTCGATCTGAGCGCCTGGACGACCTTGTCGCGTTTCCAGCTTCGATAGGCCGAATCCTCCAGATGCTGGATTGCGCAACCGCCGCATTCGCCAAAATGCCGGCAAGCCGGTTCGACACGTTGCGGCGAGGCTTCGAGAACGGCGATCAGCGTGGCGCGGTCCTTTTCGCGGGCGGCGGTCACCGTTTCGCCCGGCAGTGCGAATGGCACGAAGACCGGGCCGGTCTCGGTGTCGGCGATGCCGTCGCCCTGCGCGCCGAGGCGGGAAATGGTGAAGCGAGCGCTCATCTGTCCTTGCGCCCCGCGAGCAGGAATTCGGTATTGCCGTCACCGCCTTTGACCGGAGATGGGATGAGCCCGAGCGCACGCCAGCCGGGACAAGTATCGAGCCAAAGCCGCAAGTCCTCCGCCACGCGCGGGCCGTCGGCCTGGTCTTTGAGCAATCCGCCCTTGCCGATTCCGTCTCGGCCAATCTCGAATTGCGGCTTGACCAGCAGAAGGCAAGCAGCGCCATCTGACGGCCAGAGCCAATGCCGGCGGCATCGCCAGACGCAGCGAAATGAAACTCATGTCGCTGACGACAAAGTCCGGAGATCGATTTCCGAGATCATCCAAGGTCAGGTCGCGGGCATTCAATCCCTCAATGCATGTGACGCGAGGGTCGGCGCGCAAGCCCTCACCCATCTGGCCATGCCCGACATCGATGGCGATCACATGGCGTGCCCCGCGCTCCAGCAAGACCTGGGTGAAGCCGCCGGTCGACGCGCCGAGATCAAGCGCCAGCGACCCGGCTGGGTCGAGACCGAAAGCATCCAGCCCGGCAATCAGCTTGAGCGCGGCGCGCGAGACATAGCGGCTGGCCGGGTCATCGACCGTGAGGTCGACAGTATCCACCACTTCCTGCCCCGGTTTGGTCGCGGCAATGCCGCCAACCGAAACCGTTCCACGCAGAATGGCGTCACGTGCGCGCGAGCGGCTCTGGAACAGGCCGCGCTGGACGAGCAGTTCGTCCAGCCGCATGCGCTGGGTATCGACCTTGCCTTGCATCCGCCTTCCATGACGAAAGGCGCGATCCGGCGCAAGCGTTAGCCGCCATCGATCGGAATGACGCGCAGAGGCAGTTGCTGTGCAAGCGGCGCCGGCGGCGCAGCTGGCTTCTGGCCAAAAAGGTCCACAGAGGTGCTCACGGATTGCGAGGCGGCGTCGCGTATCTGCATGTGACCCCACTCGTCGATGATCGCCGAAACACGCGCGTCAGGCGCTTGAGAAACAATGGTGAAGGGCGCCGGCCGCCACTCCTTCTCCAGGCTACCACGCAGTGGACCACCCACTTTCTTGGCGACGATCGCCTTTACCGCCTGTTCGAGCTTGCGATCGTAGAGACCGTCGGCGCGCGAAACTAGACGCGCCGCCAAACAGCACCGCTGTGCCAATGACAGCCTTGAGAAATGGGGTCCCCAGCATGGGGCGCAGTCTAGCCAATCACAGCTAAGATTCGCCCAAGCAGCAGAGTCAACGTTCGGTGAAAAAGTTGCGTTAACAGAGGCTTGCGCCCGACGCATGCGAGTGTGATTCAACCGGCAGCAGAATGCTAGGCGCGGGCGGCCTGCCGGGTTTGCCCAAGCGCGGCGAAGACTGTGCGGACAATTCCCGCCGCGTCGAGCCCCGCATCGGCATACATCTTTTCCGGCTTGGCGTGGTCAGTGAATTCGTCCGGCAAGGCCAGCGGACGGACCTTCAGGCCGTTGTCCAGCAAGCCGTTCATGGCGAGGAATTGCAGCACATGGCTGCCGAATCCGCCGACAGAACCTTCCTCGACGGTGATCAGCACTTCATGGTTGCGCGCCAGGTTGCGGATCAGCTCTTCGTCGAGCGGCTTGGCAAACCGGGCATCTGCGACGGTGGTCGACAGCCCGGCGGCATCCAGTTCCTCTGCCGCCATCAGGCAGTCGGCCAGGCGCGTGCCGAAGGAGAGCAGCGCGACCTTGGACCCCTCCTTGACCACACGCCCTTTGCCGATCGGCAGGATGAAGCCGCGTTCCGGCATGTCGACGCCGACGCCGTTGCCGCGCGGGTAGCGAAATGAGATCGGCCCGTCGTCATAGGCGGCGGCGGTGCGCACCATATGCTTCAGTTCCGCCTCGTCGGCGGCGGCCATGACGACAAAACCCGGCAGCGAGGCGAGGTAGGCGGTATCAAAGGCGCCGCAATGGGTCGCGCCGTCAGCGCCGACATAGCCGGCGCGGTCGATCGGAAAGCGCACCGGCAATCTTTGGATCGCCACGTCGTGCACAACCTGATCGTAGGCGCGCTGCAGGAAGGTCGAATAGATCGCGGCAAAGGGTTTTAGGCCCTCGGTCGCCAGCCCGGCGGCAAAGGTGACCGCATGCTGCTCGGCGATGCCGACATCGAACAGGCGTTTCGGGAAAGCCTCGCCGAAAAGATCGAGCCCGGTGCCGTTCGGCATGGCCGCCGTGATCGCCACGATGCGATCGTCTTCACGCGCTTCCTGGATCAGGCTTTCGCCAAAAACCTTGGTGTAGGACGGCGCATTGCCTGGGGCCTTTGCCTGCGCGCCGGTGATGACGTCGAACTTGTTGACGCCGTGATATTTGTCAGCGGACGCCTCGGCCGGCGCGTAGCCCTTGCCCTTCTGCGTCACGACGTGGATCAGCACCGGACCATCATGATTGTCGCGCACGTTCTTCAGCACCGGCACGAGGTGCTCCAGATTGTGTCCGTCGATCGGGCCGATGTGGTAGAAGCCGAGTTCCTCGAACAGCGTGCCGCCGGTTACATAACCGCGTGCATGTTCGACCGCCCGCTTGATCGCGCGATCTGCCCGTCTGCCGAGATAGGCGGTCAGCTTCTTGCCGAAATCGCGTAGGCCGAAATAGGTCCTTCCCACCGCCAGCCGCGCCAGATAGGCGCTCATCGCGCCGGTCGGCGGCGCGATCGACATGTCGTTGTCGTTCAGGATGACGATCAGCCGGGCATCCAGCGCGCCCGCATTGTTCAGCGCCTCGAAGGCCATGCCGGCCGACATCGCCCCATCGCCTATGACGGCGACAACATTGTTCTTGCCGCCCTGCAGATCGCGGGCTGCGGCCATGCCGAGGCCGGCGGAGATCGAGGTGGAGGAATGCGCCGCGCCGAAGGGATCGTATTCGCTCTCCGAGCGCTTGGTGAAGCCCGAAAGGCCACCTTCCTGGCGCAAGGTGCGGATGCGGTCGCGCCTGCCGGTCAGGATCTTGTGCGGATAGGCCTGGTGCCCGACATCCCAGATCACCCGATCATCCGGCGTGTTGAAGACGTGATGAAGCGCCACCGTCAGTTCGACGACGCCCAGTCCCGCGCCGAGATGCCCGCCTGTGATCGACACGGCGTCGATCAGTTCGGCACGCAGCTCATCGGCGACTTGCCTGAGGTCGCTCTCGGGCAGCGCGCGCAGGTCCGCGGGTGCGCGGATGCGGTCCAGCAGCGGAGTAAACGGGGTTGAAGTCACAAAACGAGCCTTGATGCTCCAAATTCTCATGCAGGAGATAGTTTGCTGAGCCCATGTTGTAAATGTGCCCGCCTGACGCATTGGCCGTGCAATGCGCGTGAAGATTAACGTTTCTGCTACCAATTCTCATCCGTTGCAGGGCTTATGGTGCGGAACCGGCAGGCCTTCTTGTGCATTCTGGAAGCACGTTGAGGGCACAATCGACCATGACAGCGCGTGCAAATGCCCCCGGTTGGGACATCCAGCTCGGCAATTCGCCGGTCGTGGGCACCGCTATCCACGCCGGCAGCCGCGTTCGGGAAGACTGTCTCCCTCAAATGCGCCTCGTTGAGGCCGATCGGCTGCGCGAGGAAGATCCCTTCACCGACCTGTTCATCCAGGACTTTCCGAACCGGATCGTGGTTCACCATTCGCGTTTCGAGGTCGATCTTAACCGCGGCCGCGACGAAGCCGTTTATCTGACACCCGAGCAAGCCTGGGGGCTTAAGGTCTGGCAAGAGCGCCCGTCCGACGAGATGGTCGCGGCATCTTTGGCGTTTCACGACGCCTTCTATGATGCGCTCAAGCGCGTGCTGACCGGTATCGAAGCACGGTTTGGGCGGTTCGTGGTCGTCGATGTCCACAGCTACAACCACCGGCGCGATGGCGTCGATGCCGATCCGACCGACCCGGAAAAGGCGCCAGACATCAATATCGGCACTTTCTCCATGGATCGCGAACGGTGGGCTCCAGTCGTGGATGCCTTCATCGAGACGCTGCGCAGCCAGCGGTTCAATGGGAAGCCGCTGGACGTGCGCGAAAACATCTCCTTTCAGGGCAAGGGCGAACAGACCCGATTCATCCATCAGGCGTTTCCGGAGACGGGCTGCGCCATCGCGGTCGAATTCAAGAAGATCTTTATGGACGAGTGGACCGGCGAGCCGGACCACGCCGCGATCGCACAATTGCGCCAGGCACTGGCATCGACAGTGCCTGTACTCGAGCGAGCCTTGCGAGATCTGCGATGAAGCCGAGGCTCGTCGAACCTGCGTCGGTGCTTGAGGCCGTCGAAGCCGATCTGGCAGCACTTCTGGCGGAGGGCAAGCCGATCCGCCGGGACCTCGCCGATGGCGGGCGGCTGCATATCGACCGGCCGTTGCCGTTTCTGTGCGTGCATGTCGGGCTGGACCAGAACGCGGCTTTCGACACTGCCTCGGCCAATGCGTCCTATCTTATCGCGCCCGATGCCCGAACCGCCGGCGATATTGCCGTGCTGGTCGCGCTCGCGTATGCGGGACGAGTGTCCGGCATTCCTCGTGCTCGACATCGGAGAGCTTGAAGAAGATCGCTTTCTGACCGACGACACGCCGTTCCTGCCGCCGTTCGAGATCGCACTGGCCAACGGTGGTTCGCCAGCCGAGGAAGCTGCCCTCAAGCGCTTTGCGAAGGCGTCGATGGGACGCAAGGCGAAGTACAGGACGCCGCGGGTCGAAAAGCTC
>CAVQCL010000014.1:0-169785 GCA_963710935.1 uncultured Alphaproteobacteria bacterium
GGTGAAAATGAGACCGACGCGTCGAGAGTAGCGCCATATCTCGGCGGACTGCCGGTACTCACCATCAGGTTCGCGCCGATCTACAGGGTGCCGGCGAGCGAGCGGGTCTATCCCGCCCTGCGAGAGCGCATTGTCTCCAACATGCTGGATTCGGGCCTTCAGGCGGTTGCGGCCTTTTTGGACGCCAGCAAGCTTAAGGCGCCGGCAACGCATCGCTCGCTCGGCAGGCGGGCGTTCATCGATGCGGTGGCTCGCGCCGATCGATCCCTCGACAAGGTCGCATCGGCGTTCGATTTCCTGCTCGCCGTGACGCCGATCAATGCCGAGCATGCCTGGCTGGAATTCAAGGCGGACAATTTCGAACGCGCGCCGGCATTTCTTTACCGCCCGCTCGAGTTCGAGGTGCCGGACGAGAAACGCAAACTTTATGCGATTGCGCTCGACCATCTGGAGGATCCGCTGCTCGCCGAGCTCTTTTTCGAAAAGCAGCAGGAACTGGATTTGCAGCTCTCGATGATCGCCGCACGGGAGACGCGTCAGTTTGCCGAGCTTGGGCGAGCGCTTTATGGCAGCGTCGAGCCTAGCCTGCTGGCAAGCGCCAAAGGCATATTCTGCGCAAACCGGGAAAACGCGCGAGGGACCGGCAAACCGCAGCGCGATGCTCGATTGCGATACCGTCGCAGCCGCCGCTCGCGACATGATCGGCGGATACCGCTCGGCCTATCCCGATTTCGACGCCTCGGTGGAGATACGGGCGGACATCCCGGCGGGCCTCTTGGTGTCCGGCAATCGGCTGCTGGTGTCGCGCGATACACGTATCGCGCCGAACCGTCTTACCGCCCTGCTCAGCCATGAGATCGGCGTGCATCTGCTCACTTATTTCAACGGTTCCGCGCAAGGCCTGGCCATCTTCCGCAGCGGGCTGGCCGGTTATGAAGGCATGCAGGAAGGTCTGGCGGTGCTTGCAGAGTATCTGGTTGGCGGCATGACCATCCAGCGGCTTCGACTGATCGCTGCGCGAGTGTTAGCCTGCGATGCGATGCTGGCCGGCGCGCCGTTGCCGGACACCTTTCGCCTGTTACACAAGGATTTCGACCTCGACGCGAGAAGCGCTTTCAACGTCGTTCTGCGCGTCTATCGCGGCGGTGGATTTGCCAAGGACGCCATCTACTTGCGCGGCGTGCTCCAGGTTTTGAATCACCTCAAAGCGGGCGGCAGCCTGACGCCTTTCTGGATGGGCAAGATTTCGGCGGCGCATTTCGGCGCCATCGAGGAGTTGAAAAGCCGCGGCCTGTTGCGGGCGCCGCGCGTGGAACCTGTTTTTCTGTCTTCGGAGGCAACAAAGCCAAGGCTCAGACGAGCCATGGCGGGCCTCGATCCGATCGATATGCTCGCGGACTGAGTGGGGAGCCAGCCAATGCGCATCGCCTTTTTCGTCAATTCGGTTGAGACCGAGACGGTCGGCTACACGACGACGACGTTGGCCCTTGCGGCTGCCGTCCCGTGGCCATTCCGTCGTCTATGTCGCTCCTGGCGATTTCATCCTGCGGCCCGACGATAGTCTCGCCGTCAGCGCCGTTGCCCTGCCGGAGGGAAATTACAAGACGGCGGAAAAACTGTTCGCAGCGCTTCAGGCGGCCGCCGGCCAGAAGAAAGAATTCGATGCGGCGGAGATCGATGTTCTGTTCCTACGCAACGATCCGTCGCTCGATGCGACCGACCGGCCTTGGGCGGCAACAGCCGGCGTGATTTTCGGCCGGCTGGCAGCGGAGCACGGCGTGCTCGTCGTCAACGACCCCGAAGGGCTCGTCGCATGGCGCAAAACAAGCTCTATCTCCAGGAATTTCCGGAGGCAGCGCGGCCGGCCACACTGATCTCGCGCAGATCTCGCCGAAATCCGCGCATTTCATCGCCAGACAGCCGAAAGGTTGCATCGTCAAGCCGCTGCAAGGTTCGGGCGGCAAGAACGTCTTCCGCATTGCCTCGACGGACGATTCCAACCTGAACCAGATTTTCGAAGCCGCCAGCGGCGAAGGCTATCTGATCGCGCAAGCCTATATCCCGGAGGCGAAGGATGGCGACGTGCGGCTGTTCCTGATGAACGGCAGACCGCTACAACGCGACGGCAAATATGCGGCCTTCCGGCGCGTGCCCGCGAAGGGCGACGTGCGCTCCAACATCCACGCCGCCGGCACAGCCCGCAAGGTCAAGGTCAGCGAGGGGATGCTTGAGTTGGCGGAACTTGTGCGTCCCAAACTGATGAAGGACGGCATGTTTCTTGTCGGGCTGGATATCGTCGGCGACAAGCTTCTGGAGATCAACGTGTTCACGCCCGGCGGTCTCGGCCGGCTCGCCTCGATGTATGACGCCGATTTCTCCGACAGCGTCATCGCCGCGCTGGAAGAGAAGCTTGCAGTGCGCAAAGCCTATGGGCACCGGCTGTCGAACGCCGAATTGGCGACGATCTAGAGGCGAAGTCAGGCCACGCGCCTCGGCTCCGGCGCGAAGCTGCTCAGCGACAGCCATTGCTGGATTGCCTTGGCGACCGGCCGGTCGCCCTCCAGTTCCAGCCGGCCGGCCGCCAATTCGTGCGGGATCGCCGCCAGACCCATCCAGATCGCCGTCATTGTTCGCAAGGAGCTGCGGACCATAAGGTTGACGTCATAGCCGGGATCGAACCCGCACAGGTCGACCTTTCCGCCGTCGACCACCAGCCACCAGTTGCGTTGGGCCTCCGGAAGTTCGGGGTACAGAAACTGAATCGTGCAGCGACCAGGCGGCAACGGGTCCGGATTCAGCCTGCGGCGCATGTCCCACATCAGCAGTGACGGGTCGAGATTCCTGAGGGTCAGTTGCGACTCGACCCAGCGCTGGCCCCAGAAACCGATGCCCAGAATAATCGGCCGCAGATCCTCGCCGGCGGGAGAAAGGTGATATTCGACAGTGCCATTCTTCTGCGCCACCGTCACGATCACGCCGGCTTTTTCGAGTTCTTTCAAGCGCTTGGACAAGAGCGCCGGCGACATGCGCGGCACGCCGCGGCGCAGATCGTTGAAGCGGGTCGAGCCACACAGCATCTCGCGGATAATCAGCGCCGTCCAGCGCGCGCACAGAATTTCGGCCGCCATGGATACCGGGCAAAACTGGCCGTAACCGCCGCGATCTTCCATCCGTCTGTCCCTCTTGCGACGCCGCCGGCAAGAAGAATACGCCGCGCGGCAAGTCCTGCCAAGCGCTGCATGAGGCTCTTCTAATAAGGCCAGAGGCCTCCTAGTACAGTTCCTGAACTAGATGAAAGTCTCGATCGGTGCGATTCTGGCCTCCTCATGAAAAATCAGAGGATTGAGCCAATGACGCATGCCCTGAAGGCTGAACAGCATGCCGACCACAAGCGCGATCTGGTCGCGATCGCGCGTGAACTAGGCGTGCAGTTTGCAAAAGGCGCGGCAGATGCCGACGCCAACGATCGATTTGTCGGCGACAACTATGCAGCGCTGAAGCAGGCAGGATTGGTGGACGCCGGAGTTCCCGTGGAATTCGGCGGCGGCGGCGCGGACGTGCGCGAACTTGCAGCGATGCTGCGGGAGCTGGCCCACCATTGCGGTTCCACGGCGCTCGCTTTCTCCATGCACACCCATCAGGTCGCTATTCCGGCCTGGCGCTGGCGCAACCAGAAGGTGGCAGCGGTCGAGCCGCTGCTGCAGCGCATCGCCAACGACCGCATCATCCTGCTCTCCAGCGGCGGTTCGGACTGGATCGGCGGCTCCGGCTGGGCGACCAAGGTCGAAGGCGGATTTCGCGTCACGGCACGCAAGGTCTTCACCTCCGGCGCAGAAGCCGGCGATGTGTTGATGACGACCGCCATCCTGAAGAGCTGATGGCCAGCCCGATATGGTGATCCATTTCCCCGTGTCGATGAAGATCCGAGCAGGTAAAGGTGCTCGACACCTGGCGCACGCTCGGCATGCGCGGCACCGGTTCGAACGACGTGCTGATCGAAGACCTGTTCGTGCCCGAAGCCAGCGTGGCTGTCACCCGCAAGGCCGGCGAATGGCATCCGCTTTTCCAGATCATCGCGACGATCGCCTTTCCGCTGGTCTATTCGGCCTATCTCGGCGTCGCCGAGAGCGCCCGCGGTATCGCCATCGACCTCGCCAAGAAGAAGCAGATGAACCAGCACACGCTGTCGCTGGCCGGCCGCATGGACACCGCGCTGCGCGCCGCGCAATTCGCGCATGGCTGGATGCTGGATGTCGTCGAACGCAATGCGCCCTCGGCCGAAACCGTCAACGAGGTGATGATCGGCCGCCGGCTGGTGGCTGACAATGCGATCGAAGCGGTGGAACTGGCGATGGAACTCGCCGGCGGCGCCGGCTTCTACCGCGACAACGGGCTGGAGCGGCGTTTCCGCGACATCCAGGGCGCGCGCTACCACCCGCTGCAGGCCGGGCCGCAGGCAGAATATGCCGGCGCCGATGGCGCTCGGCCTGCCCACGGCAAATATTTTCTGAGCGCAACGATCTCAAGACCGGCGCCGCCATCACGGCGGCGCCGGTCGACGCCTAGCCACATTGGTAAACAGTTCATAAATGGTTCATCGGTCTGTCATGTGACATCGCTACCGTTCGATGGTTGTCATTGAGCCGTCGGGTGCGCGTGTGGGTTGTGTCGATCGTCAGCTTCGAACCGTTTCCGGTAGCTTCATTCTTGCGCTGGTCGTTGCGCTCGGCGCCTTGTCATCGCCGGCGAGCGCCCAGAGGATTCAGGGTTCAGGCTCGACCTTCGCCTTCCCCGTAATCAGCGCCTGGAAGCAAAGTTTCCTGCAAAAGCGCGCGGACGGCGCGGATTTTGTCGTTGATGAATTGGGCGTCGACTATGAGCCGATCGGCTCGCTTGGCGGCATCATGCGGCTTGCCCAGCCGGACGTCGATTTCGCGGCCAGCGACGCGCCGTTGCCGCCGGACGAGCTTGCCAAGCGCGATCTCGCGCAGTTTCCGATCGTCATAGGCGGCCTTGCCGCTGTCGTGAATGTCGACGGTGTTGCTGCCGGCCAATTGAAGCTCACCGGCGATCTCGTCGCGCAAATCTACCTTGGCAAGATCAAACGCTGGAACGACGCGGCACTCGTTGCAGCCAATCCTGGCCTCACATTGCCGGATCTCGAAATCGTGCCCGTCCATCGCGCCGAAGGCTCCGGCTCCACGCTGACGTGGACGCATTATCTTTCGTCCGCCAACGCGGACTGGAAGGCCGGGCCGGGCAGCGACACGCTGATCGAATGGCCTGCCGGACAGCCAGCCGAGGGGACGTCCGGCATGCTCGAGGCGGTCGCCGGCACGAAAGGTGCAATCGGTTATGTCGAGTTCGGACAGGCGCAGCGCCAAGGTTTGGCTTTTGCACAACTCTCCAACCGGACCGGCGCGTTCGTGACGCCAAGCCCGGAAACTTTTGCGGCCACAGCAGCCGCAGCGACCTGGGATGCGAAAAACAGCTTTTACGTTCAACTTGCCGATACCGAAACGGCAAGCGCTTACCCGCTTGTGGCGGCGACCTTCGTGCTAATGCATCGCACGGAGCGCTCGGCGGCACGGACCCGGCGCACACTGTTTTTCCTGTCGCACGCCTTGGAAAGCGGCGGGGCCGACGCAACGGCGCTCGGCTACGTGCCAATTCCAGAATCTGTCGTGCAGAAAATCAAATCCTATTGGCATGAAGCGCTGCCGGGTGCGGTCGGCCTCTAACGAAGTCGATACCTGCGCAGCCACGCGATCCATTCGTAGAGGGGCATTCCCATGGAAGTCGATTATTTTCGCGAGATCATCGTGCCGGTCATCGGCGGGCTGGGCATCTTCCTGCTTGGCCTGGAGTTCATGTCGAACGGCATCCAGGCGCTTGCCGTCAACCGTATGCGTGAACTGCTGGCGAAATTTGCCGGTACGCCAGTCAAAGGCGTTCTGGCCGGCACGGTCATCACAGGCGTCCTGCAATCCTCTACAGCCATGACCGTCATGGTGGTCGGCCTCGTCAATGCGGGCGTCGTTGCGCTCAGGCCAGCCATCAGCGTCATCATGGGCGCCAATATCGGCACGACACTGGGCAATGGCCTGATCGCGCTGCCGCTCGGGCCGCTTGGCCTTTTGTTCGCGGGCGTTTCGGCGCTTTTCTACGTGTTTTCCAAGAGCGAGCGCACACGCAACATCGCGCTTGCCTGCATGGGTTTCGGCCTGATCTTCTACGGCCTCAACCTGATGACCGGCGGCCTCAAGCCGCTGCGCAGCATGCCCGAGATCATGGGCCTGATTTCGGGCCTGCGCGCGGACAGCTTCTTCGGCCTGCTCGGCTGCGTTCTGATCGCCGCCTGCATCACCGCGCTGATCCATTCCTCGTCGGCGACGATCGGCATAGTCATGGGTCTCGGCGCCGCCGGAATCCTCGACTGGCAAACTGCGGTTGCCTTCTCGCTCGGCGCCGACCTCGGCACGACGATCACCTCGTGGCTGGCCTCGCTCAATCTGTCCAAGAACGCGAAGCGAGCCGCCTACGCGCATATCTCGTTCAACTTCCTCGGCGTAGCCGTGATGCTGCCGCTGTTTTTCCTGTCCATGCAGATCCTGCAATGGGCGATGCAATATTTCGGCGGCGATCCAGGTGCTCCGGTCATCGTCGACGGCAAGGAGACCTTTCCTCTGGTGCCGGTGGCGATCGGCATCTATTCGACGGCGTTCAACGTGTTCAACACGGCGCTGCTCTTCCCGTTCGTCGGTGTCTTCGAGCGCTATCTTTCACGCGTCGGCCACACCGAAGCGGAGGAGATGGAGGATTATTCCACGCCGAAATTTCTTGACCGGGCATTCTCCGGCGATCTGCTGAAAGCAGTGCCGGCGGTGCAGAACGAGACGCTGCGCGATCTTCAGGCCGGTGCGGTGTTCCTCGACATCGCGCGCGGCCAAGAAATCCGCACCGAAGGACCCGGGCGAACACTTCACGGCCGTCGATATTCTCAACCGCGATATCCGCGCCTATTCCTCCTCGCTGTTCAGGGATGACATGCCTTATGAACAAGCCGACCTCGTTGCCAGCCTGATCGAGGAGGCGGACTTCACGGCCAGCCTCGCTGAAGCGCTGCATCAGGTGGCGCGTCGCGTCAAACGCCAGAAATTCGGAGCTCAGGCCCAGCAGGTGATCGACGCATCGCTGACCAAACTGGAATCGGCGCTTCGCCAGATCATGCCGAATGGCGGTCTCGAGCCCAAGCTGCCCGCCGGCCACGTGCAAATGCCCGAGGTCGAGGAGCTGCGTATGCGCACCCTGAACACCGGACAAGGCATCACCGCCATCGAGCGTGGCGCGATCCTGGCCATCCTCGGCAGCGTCGAGCGAGCCGAACTGCTGATCGCACCGCATCGATGCGGAGCGCAGATCCGTCAATCGGGCCGGCGTGCTGGCCAAAATCAATGCGGCGGCTGCGGATCGGCGAGAAAAGGCTGGGTTTGGCGCCGCCGAGCCTAGCGCCGTGCCGGCGGAATAGATGTGCTTGCGGCGGGCCGCCTGACGGCCCGGCCCGCCTTCAAGCCGATCTTGTCTGCAAGGGGAACTTGCTCCACCCTATTTGAGCCGGTGTACTGCTTCGCGCAGTCACGGCGAGGGGTGCATCATGAACAATCAGACGCTGCGTCTCGTGACACTCGGCCTGTGCGCGGCCGCGACGGCCTTCTGGGGATATACCTTCTACGCCATCGCGCAGTTGCCCGAGGGCGACGGCACCGGCTTCCAATGGATCGCCGAGGCGCCGCTGACCGCGATCTTCCTGTTCGCGGTGCTTCCGGCAGCGATCATGTCTTTCTTCCAGAAGACGATACCGGTGGCCACGATGTTCGCGGTCACCGCGGTTGTGCTCTATGCCATTTTGTGGATGCAGTTGCTGGAAGAGTTCAAGCCCGGATAGGGCCTTACCCCTCCGGCAGCGGAATGAACTCTTCCTCGTCGCCGGGCACGATGTCGAACCGGCCGGTCTTCCATTCATTCTTCGCCTGCTCGATGCGCTCTTTCGAAGACGAGACGAAGTTCCACCAGATGTAGCGTGGCGAGGGCATGGAGGCGCCGCCGAACAGCATGAAATGCGCGCCGCGCTCCGATTTCACGACGATCTCGTCACCGGGTTTGAAGACCAGCAGAATGTCGGCCGCGAAGCGATCGTTGGCGATGTCGACCTCGCCGTCCAGCGTATAGATGGCGCGCTCCTCCGCCTCCGGCGGAATACGGAAAGCTGCCACCCGGCTTGACGCGGACATCGGCGTAGAGCGTGTCGTGATGAGCCGTCACCGGCGCGCGCAAGCCCTCCAGATGGCCGATGACGAGACGGCCGGCAGCGCCATCGCCGTCGAATTCCGGCAAGGACGCCTTGGCGGTATTCTCGAACACCGGCGCCATCTCCTCCTTGCTGTCGGGCAGCGCCAGCCAGGTCTGCAGACCGGAAATCGACATCGGATGGCCGCGCAGCTCTTCCGGCGAACGCTCGGAATGAACGATGCCCCTGCCCGCCGTCATCAGGTTCACGTCGCCCGGCTCGATGACCATTTCGGTGCCGAGCGAGTCGCGGTGCCTGATCTTGCCGTCGAAGAGATATGTCACCGTCGACAGCCCGATATGCGGATGCGGGCGGACATCCATGGCCTGATCGGCGCGCAGGATCGCCGGCCCCATGCGGTCGAAGAAAATGAACGGGCCGACCAGCCGGCGCTTTGCGGTCGGCAAGGCGCGGCGCACCTCGAACCCGCCAATGTCGCGCGAGTTGGGGATGACCATCAGTTCGATGTTGTCGCAGGCGAAGGCATCGCCGGCGCGCGGGTCGGGGGCGGGAAAGAAGCTCATGGCGAATTCTTCCGCCGAAGCCGTGCCGTACGCAACCCCTTATCGAGCCGATGTGCGATCACTCCGCCGCGATTGCGGGCGCTTGCACCTCGCGATGGACAATCTCGGTGCCTAGTACTTTCATGCACTCGCGCATGAAGGCTGCCAGCGCCGTCCACCCCTTGGCCGAGACCATGTTGCCGTCGACCAGCGCTTCCGTCGGCGAGAGGTCGACATAGGTCCCTCCGGCCAACCGCACTTCCGGCTCGCAGGCGCCGAGCGCGCCGACGCGCTTGCCTTTCACCACGCCATCCACGGCGACAAGGATCTGCACGCCATGGCAAATCGTGAAGATCGGCTTGCCGGCTTCGTGGAAATGTCGGACCAGATCCTGCACGCGCTTGTCGGTGCGGATATATTCCGGGCCGCGTCCGCCCGCACAGTAGACCGCGTCATACTGTTCGGGCCGCACCTCGGCGAAGGTCTTGTTGATCTGGTGATAGTGGCCGAGCTTTTCGGTGTAGGTCTGGTGGCCCTCGAAATCATGCAATGATGTAGTCAGAGTGTCGCCGGCGTTCTTGTCGGGGCAAACGATGTGCACGGTATGGCCGACGGCCTCCATGCCCTGGTGAAACACGAACACCTCGTATTCTTCGGTGAAATCGCCGGTAAGCATCAAAATCTTCTTGCCTGGCATTGCGTCCTCCCAATCCCATCTGGTCCTACCAGATTGTAGAGAGGGACACGACACAATGCCAGCCGAAAAATCGGCTATACGGGCTGTGCGAAGTGCCCGAAGGCGAGCTCTTATTCGAATACGATCGCCGGCGGGAAACGGCTGGCCGAGCGCGCACGCGCCTTGGCGGCCTCGACCTCGCGGTCTTTCGGCTCCTGGTCGGTCTCCAGCGTGTCCATGAGCTGGCGCGCCGCCGCGGCCACCTTCTTCACCGCGCGATCAAAGGCTTTCTTGTTGCGCTGCGACGGCGCGTTGTAGCCGGACAGTTTTCGCACGAACTGCAGCGCAGCGTCGTGGACTTCTGCGTCGGTCGCGGGCGGGTCGAAATTGAACAGCGGCTTGATGTTGCGGCACATGGGATTTCACTCCTTCCAGTGCTTCGTTGCCGGTATAGTCGGGATCGCTCAGGCGAGTCTTCAATGTCGCGCCAGTCCGGCAGCGCGTGACCTTCGATGATACGTTTCGAACGCGCCACAAGGCGACGCTCGATTTGCCGCAACTCCTCACGACCAAATTACTCGCCGGCGACTTCAAACTACATGGTTCGTCAGACGTTGAAAATCAACCTAGCCTGCCTGCGCTTTGCTCAAGGCACCAGTGTCTTGTATCATCGCCGTATGACCAGTTGCTGCAATGGGCCGCTCGAGTGCGGTCGGAAGCTTCCCGCCGAAGACCAGAATGAGATCGCAGCGGCTGATGCTCGACTCGCACGCGAGGATACGCCTGAGAGCATCGACCCGGCTCATCTCGCTGGGGTTCTCGAAGGTCATGAGCAGGCGCGAGCGCGGCGAATTTGCCACCGAAGATGGCAATGACGGAAACTTTCCGCAACGTCGCGCATCAAGCTCCGCTATACGCGCCGGGCGAATGGCCGACCTCAGAAACATCTCGAACTATCTCGTTGAGACAAGCCTGGCGGGTGCACGGAATGTTCGTGCTGCAATTCTAGCCTGAAGAATATTGACTTCACACCCGTCATCAGCGTGACGGAGGCACACGTTCCCAAGCGTTCGCAAGTTCGTGCGTACGCAAATATCCCTATCTGGTTTACTACACGTGGACATGTGCATGACGATGCATCATTACTCAGCATCAGCACCCGGCAAGATAGTCGGAAGAACGATGATCTGTGACAACCTCTACTCCGCGTCCAGCGGCTCCGTGCCGACCGGCTTGCCGTCGCGCGAAAGGCGAATCTTTTCAACCTTGTCTTCGGCCGCCTTCAACAGCCGCGCGCAATGCGCCTTCAGCGCCTCGCCGCGCTCGTAGATGCGGATCGACTGGTCGAGCGGCACCTCGCCGCGCTCCAGATCCTCGACGATCTTCTCCAGCGCTTCCAGCGCCTGCTCGAAGCTCAGCGCCTTGATGTCTTCATTGGCTTGTTCGGCCATGTCCTATCCTTTCATGAGGCGCTTGACGTGGGCAGCCACAGAGTATGACAGGCCCTGCAGGTCGTAGCCGCCCTCCAGCAAGCTGACCAGCCGGTTGCCGCGAATGGCGCGCCGCCTTGTCGAGCAACTGCCCGGTCGCCCAGTCGAAATCCTCTTCGGTGAGATTGATCTCCGCCAGCGGATCGCGGTGATGCGCGTCGAAGCCGGCGGAGATGATGATCAGGTCCGGCGCGAAATTGGCAATCGCGGGCAGAACGCGCGAGCGCATCGCCTCGCGGAACAGCTCGGAGCCGGTGCGCGGCGAAAGCGGCGCGTTGACGATGTTGCCGGCGCCGGTCTCATCCTTCGCGCCGGTGCCGGGATAAAGCGGCATCTGGTGCGTCGAGCAGTAGAGCACTGTCGGCATCGTCCCAAAAGATGTCCTGCGTGCCGTTGCCGTGATGCACGTCCCAATCGACGATCGCGACGCGTTCCGCGCCGTGCTTCTTCTGCGCATAGCGCGCGGCGATGGCGGCGTTGTTGAACAGGCAGAAGCCCATCGCCGTGGTCTTTTCCGCATGGTGGCCGGGCGGCCGCGACGCGACGAAGACGTTGTCGGCCTCGCCCGAAAAGACATCATCCACCGCCGCATTGGCCGCGCCGATGGCCGTCAATGCCGCCTCCCAGCTTTTCGGGCTGACGGAGGTGTCGGCATCGACCGAGCGAATACCTTCTTCCGGGATCGACCGGCGGACCTTTTCCAGGAAGGATTCCGGATGGCAGTAGAGGATCGTCTCCTCATCGCCGTACGGCGATTCCTGGCGGTCCAGGTCGGCGAAAGCATCGTCCTCAAGGACCTTGGCGATCGCCCTCAACCGGTCTGGCCGCTCCGGATGGCCCGGCGGCGTCAGATGTTCCAGATAGATCGGATGCGTGTAGAGGCGGGTGGACATAGCCTACCCATATAGGCGGCACAACCGGCGTTGGCCACATGCGGAGCCGGCTCGGTTGTTGTCGTCAACAGGCTTCAGCGGCCGAAACCCGCTTGCGTGACCGGCCGGCCGGAAATCTGGGCCATTGCCTTGTCCTTGATCTCGCGGAACTGTTTTGACCTCTCCGCCAGCGTGGCATCCCATTCCGGGTCGGGCGTCTGGCCCTCGATCAGCTTGAAATAGGCCTGCATCAACGAGGCGATGGCGAATGGTTCGACGACAGCCGCCAGAAAGGCCCAGGTGCAGATGATCGCAATGACGAAGGACCAGCCGGCGAACTGGCCAGGCATCAGATAGACGAAATAGGCGGCGGGCGACAGCGCCAGAACGAAGAAGACGATGCCGACGATCCAGATGAAGATGGCCAGCCAGAACGCATTCTTCAGGATCGATTTGCCGTTCTGCGCATAGAGCACCAGCGCGCTGGCGCGACGTCGTCCAAGGGTCGTTGACGCCGGAACGGATGTTGTAGGCCAAGCACGACCTCGTCGCATAGGTCAGCGCCAGGGCGATCACGCCGTTGATGAAGCCGATCAGGGTTTGCAGGCCGGGAATCGGAAGCAGGGCGCCAAGACCGCGGAAAATGCCCGAGATGGCGCGCAGAACGCCCTTGATGAGCTGGTCAAGTAAGAACAGCGCATTCGCCTCGGCGAAACGCTCGCTCACCACCTGCCGCGCATAGGCAATCTGGTCGAATGCGCCCGGGATCGGCCGGCCGTCCATCGCATGCACCATGACGGCCACGTGGCCGGCCTTGACGACGTAGAGGATGTATTCGCGGAACCAATAGAGCACGAGCCAGGCGAGCCCGAAGCCGATAGCGCCACCGCCGAATGCAAACGAGAACGGCCCAGACGGGTCGCTCGAGATGTGGCCCACGCCCCAACCGACGCCCGCGCCAGTCGCGATCGCAAAAAGATAGCCGATCGTAATCAGCGTGTAGACAAAGACGCGGAACAGAACGAAGGGCCAGGTCTGCAAGACGAGGCCCAAGCTCTTGCCGATCGAAAAATCCCACATTGCGAGAATCGCCCCGATTGCCGCGCATCGGATCATAACATGCTGGCAGCCCGGTGTCGGTGTCAGCGATCGCCGCTGCTGACCAGCAATCCTTCCAGCAGGCGCTTCACAGCCGGAATGGCCTTTTCCGAGGTCGCCTTTGGATCGTCCGCATTGGCGATCCACTGCGCGGCATAGGTCGTCGCCCCAGTGATCAGCCGGGCAGCGGCTTCGGGATCGATATCGGCGACGACGCCATCGGCCTTCAGTGCGGTGAGACTTGCGGTGATCGACGGTCACGCAGGCCGTAGCACTTGGCCAGGTAGACGGATCGCCCAACACGGCCGGTCCGTCGCGCAGCACGATGCGCTGGATTTCCGGCTCCAACGCCATGCCGATATAGCCGATGTTTTCATCGATGAAGGCCTGCCAACGCGTAGGGGCTTTGGCAACGGTGGCGCGCAGACGCTCGTTCATCTCGCCGTCGATCTGCTCGATGACAGCCGCTAGCAGACCCGGCTTGCCGCCGAAGTGGTGGTACAGCGCGCCGCGCGTCAGGCCTGCCTCGGCGGTGAAGTCATCCATCGAGGCGTCCGAGTAACCCTTCTCGGCGAATGCTTTGCGCCCCGCTGCGATCAGCTTGGCGCGGGTTTCGGCGATCATGTCCTTGCGGGGCTTGTGCATCGGTCTGGCCCTAATCACATACGTTCCGTATGCCAATTGACATACGCTGCGTATGTCTCTATTTCATTCGCATACGCCACGTATGTCAACGACAATGTAGGTGGCGCTCTCTCCCTTGTCGAGGAGCATCGTTATGGCCAACCCCTATCGAGAAATTTTCCGGGCGCGCGGCGCCAAAGGCTTTGCCGCCGCCGGCTTCTTCGCACGTCTGCCGATCGCCATGGCGCCGATCGGCATCGTCGCAATGCTTTCCCAGACCCATGGCGAATATTGGCTGGCGGGCGCTGTTTCCGCGACTTTCGCGCTAACCAACGCACTGGTTGCGCCACAAATATCGCGGCTGGTGGACCGTTTCGGCCAGACCGCTGGTGCTGACGCCGACGACGATCCTTTCCGTGGCCGCCTTTGTTGTCATGCTGCTGGCGACAAGTCAGCAGTGGCCGACATGGACCTTGTTCGCCTCGGCTCTGGCTGCTGCCGCCATGCCCAGCATTCCGGCCATGGTGCGGGCGCGCTGGAGCGAACTTTTCCGCGACCGGCCCGAACTCAACACCGCTTTCGCCTTCGAGTCGGCGGCGGACGAGCTGGTCTATATCGCCGGCGCGTCGCTGTCGGTGGGTCTGAGCGTGGCGCTTTTCCCCGAGGCCGGCATTCTGGTGAGCACGTTGCTGCTGGCCCTCGGTTCAGGTGCGTTCATCGTTCAGCGCTCGACCGAGCCATCGGTCAGACCGCGTCGAGCATGGCGCGGCGGGTTCGGCGATCTGGCAGCGGCCGGTGCAGATCATCACTTTTGCGCTCATCTTCATCGGCGCGATCTTTGCGACGGCCGAGGTCAGCACCGTTGCGATCACGAAGGAGCTTGGGCAGGCAAGCGCCGCCAGCCTGGTGATCGGCGTCTATGCGTTGGGTTCATTCGTCGTCGGCATCGTCGTCGGCGCGTTGAACCTGAAGATGGCGCTGCAGCGACAATTGGCGATCGCGGTCGCCATCATCGCGCTGACCACGCTGCCGCTGCTGTTTGCGAACACCGTGCCTTTGCTGGCGCTCGCCGTCTTTGTCAGCGGCATTGCGATCTCGCCGACCTTCATCACGGCCTTCGGCCTGATCGAACGGCGCGTGCCGGCAGCACAGCTCACCGAAGGCATCACCTGGGTGATGACCGGCATCGGCATCGGCATGGCGCTAGGCTCTTTTGTCGCCGGCTGGGTCATCGACGAATTCGGCGCGCAAAACGGGTTCTGGGTTTCCGTCGCCGCCGGTTTGATCTCGCTGGCAACGGTACTGCTCGGCCAGCGCAGCCTGGCGGGGAGCGGCAAGTCGGACGGAGCTATGACGCAGTGCCCGTGCCGGCTGAATGACACCTACCGTTTCGTGGAGCGCGGCGGCCATTGCCGCGCTCTACTCACCTGACGTCAAAGGCAGCGGACACTCGTCTCAGAGGATATCCGTCTTCGTGATGCGAATGCCAAAACCCTCCAGGCCGACATAGTGGCGTTCGCGAGAAGACAAAAGTTCAATCGACGAAATGCCGAGATCCTTCAGTATCTGTGCGCCGAGCCCAATCTCGCGCCATTCGTTTTCGCGGCGGAGCGCTTCATCATGTCCCTCACCTTCTAGCCCGCGGCGCAGGCGGCCGCTGGAACCGACACCGACCGATCCTTCGCGCAGATAGACGATCACGCCGCGCTTCTTTTCAGCCATCGATTTCATCACCGTGTCGAGCCGCTGCCCGGCGCCAAACACGTCGGCCACCACATCCTCCGAATGTAGCCGTACCGGAACATCCTCGCCGTCGCGGATGTCGCCGAAGATGATGGCGAGGTGCTGCATGGGATCCCAGGGAAGCGTATAGGTATGCGCCTTCGCCTTGCCGGCCGGTGTTTCGATCTCAAAACTTTCGATGCGCTGGATCAGCGTTTCCTGCCGCTGGCGATAGGCGATCAGGTCGGCGACGGAAATCTGCTTCAGGCCGTGCTCTTCGGCAAATGCGCTGACCTGCGGCCCGCGCATGACAGTGCCGTCGTCATTGACCATTTCGCAAATCACGCCGACCGGCGGCAGGTTCGCCAGCTTGCAAAGATCGACTGCCGCTTCGGTATGGCCGGAGCGCATCAACACGCCGCCCTCGCGAGCGATCAGCGGGAAAATATGGCCTGGCCGCACGAAATCCGAGGCGCCGACATTGCCGTTGGCGAGGTTGCGCGCGGTGAGCGTGCGATCTTCGGCGGAGATGCCGGTGGTGGTGCCATGCTTGAAGTCGACGCTCACGGTGAACGCTGTCGTGTGGGCCGAATCATTGTCGGCAACCATAGGCGCCAGATTGAGCCGCTTGGCGTCCTCGCGCGTCATCGGCGTGCAGACGATGCCTGAGGTGTGGCGCACGATGAAGGCCATTTTCTCCGGCGTGCAGTGAACTGCCGCAACGATCATGTCGCCCTCGTTCTCACGCCCGTCATCGTCCATGACGACGACAATCTCTCCGCGCTCGAACGCGCGCAGGGCTTCGACGATTTTCTTCTGATCGTAAGGCATGGAGGAACTCGCAGGTGATCGTGACAAGCCAGATAATGGATGGCCGCTAGAAAGCAAACAGGGGTAGATGCGACAGTCTGTTCGCTGACGCCGACCCTCATTGAGGCAACCGGCTACGAAATAGCTACTTCTTTCCCTGCGGATAGATCGTCTCGCCGCGCTTGAGCATCTCAACGAACGTCGTGATCTTCTTCTTGCGGCCGGCTTCGGTCTTCATGTTGTGCATGCGGAAGGCCAGCGCAAAGCGGTTTTGTTGGCTCAGTTTGCCGAGCATTTCCCTGGCCTTCGGCTCTGCGTCGATTGCGGCCTGAAGATCGTCGGGGATCTTCAGGCCCTGGCCGCTCCCGTATGCCCGGTCCCAACGACCGTCCGCCTTGGCCGCCTCAACCTGCTTGAGCCCATGGTCGGTCATGCGGCGTTCGGCGATCAGCCTGGCAACATTGTCGACATTGATCTGACTCCAGATGCTTTTCCTACCACGCGGCGAATAGCGCTGGAGAAAACTTGTCTCATCCAGCCCTTTGCGCGTGCCGTCGATCCAGCCCCAACACAGCACGACGTCGATGGCTTCCGTCGGCGTGATCGACTTCAAGCCCGATTTCACCTTGTGAATCTTGATCCAGATCTCGTCCTGCTTGTCGTGATGCTCGGCGAGCCAACGATAGAAGCTGTCCGCGTCCGGGAACTCACGGACCTTGGCCATGTCGATCTTGATCGGAGCCATCAGCCCCTGCCCGTCTGGCCCCGATGGCGCAGATAGTGGTCGGCAATCGCGCAGGCCACCATCGCCTCGCCAATCGGCACGGCGCGGATGCCGACGCAGGGGTCATGACGGCCCTTGGTCACCACCTCGACATTGTTGCCGTCCCTGTCGATCGACTGGCGCGGCGTCAGGATCGACGACGTCGGCTTGACCGCGAAGCGCGCCACAACCGGCTGGCCGGTCGAAATGCCGCCCAGAATGCCGCCGGCATTGTTCGACAGGAAGATCGGCTTGCCGTCATTGCCCATGCGCATTTCGTCGGCGTTTTTTTCGCCGGTGATGCGCGCCGCCTCGAAGCCCAGGCCGATCTCGACGCCTTTCACGGCGTTGATCGACATCAGGCCGGCGGCGATATCCTGGTCGAGCTTGGCGTAGATCGGCGCGCCCAGGCCGGCCGGCACGCCTTCGGCGACGATCTCGATGACCGCGCCGACCGAGGAGCCTGCCTTGCGGATGCCATCGAGATAGTCCGCAAAGACGGGAACGGAAGCGAGGTCAGGCGTGAAGAATGGGTTCTCGGCATCATGCACGAAATCCCAATCCCATGCCGCTCGGTCGATATCCTTCTCGCCCATCGAGACCAGCGCGCCGCGCACGACCAGGCCCGGCACAACCTTGCGCGCTAGCGCTCCTGCCGCAACCCGCGCGGCCGTTTCCCGAGCGGAGGAGCGTCCGCCACCGCGATGGTCTCGGATGCCGTATTTCGCCTCGTAGGCATAGTCGGCATGGCCGGGCCGGAACTGCCGGGCGATCTCGCCATAGTCCTTGGAGCGCTGGTCGACATTCTCGATCGTCATAGCAATCGGTGTGCCGGTAGTGACCAGCGTTATCCCGTCGTCTTCGGTCAGCACGCCAGACAGGATTTTGACCTCATCCGGTTCGCGGCGCTGGGTCACGAATCGCGACTGGCCCGGCTTCCTGCGGTCCAGATCGGCCTGGATCTCGGCCTGGGTGAATCTGATGCCGGGAGGGCAGCCGTCCACCACGCAGCCCAACGCCGGACCATGGCTCTCGCCCCAGGTGGTGACGCGGAAAAGATGGCCGAAGGTGTTGTGCGACATGCCGAAACGATCCCGTCCGGCGATGGCCGGATAACGAGCCGGGTTCTATGAGCGTTTCACCGTGCGGTCAAACGCGCGTCAATCCCACGCAACTTTTGACACATTCACAATGTCCAATTCGGACATTCGCCGTCAAATCTCCAAGTCCGCTGAAAGAACGGACCTTGCCCCAAGGAAGAGGAAAACGATGCGTATCCTGCCTGCCGTCATTGCCACGCTTTTCATCTCGACTGCCGCTTTCGCCGCCGAGGCTGAAGGGAAGGTCCAGAAGCTCGACCCGGAAGCCCAGACGATCACACTGGACGATGGCAAGGCCTACAAGCTGCCTGGCGAATTCGACATCGCCACATTGCATGAGGGGATGGATATCCTGCTCGCCTATGACAAGGTGAACGGTGAAAATCTGATCACCGATATGCAACTGCCGGAATAGTTACAACCACTCCAGCCGCCCATCCTTCAGCCGCAGCACCTTGTCCTGCGGCACGGCCATGTTGGCCGCTTCGTCATCCGACAGTTTGTCGACCATGTGGAACACAGCGCGGATGTTGCCACCGTGGGTCACGCAGACAGTCGGCTGGCGTAGGCCATCGAACCACGGCTTGAAGCGGTCGAGCAGCATGCGATAGCTCTCGGCGCCTTGACCCGGCGGCACGATGTTCCACTTGTCGCGGCGGCGATGACGACGGAATTCCGGATCGTCGGCCTTCAATTCGTCTGGCGTCTTGCCCGTCCAGTCGCCAAAATGCACTTCAATCAGGCGGCGGTCGGTGCGGTAGTCGTCCGGCGCCAAGCCCATGATACGGCGCACGCGCTCCATCGTTTCGCGCGTCCGGCCCATAGGGCTCGCCACAAAATCGAAGGCTGACGGCTCCGCGATCAGCTCGGCCAGACGGTGCCCATTGCGATCCGCCTGGGCGCGGCCTGTATCGTTGAGATCAACCTCGTTCTGGCCCTGGAAGCGGTTGCCCCGGTTCCAGTCAGTCTCTCCGTGGCGTACGAAATAGACGAGCGGAAACATGACGATACGCTCGGGCCTTTCGAAATTGATTCAGCGTCAATCCTTGACGACGGAAATGTCCGGCGCGTCGACCGCCTTCATGCCGACGACATGGTAGCCGGCGTCAACGTGATGCACCTCGCCGGTCACACCGCGCGACAGATCCGACACGAAGTAGAGACCCGAATTGCCGACTTCCTCGGTCGAGACATTCCGCTTCAACGGCGAGTTGTACTCATTCCATCTTAGGATGTAGCGGAAATCGCCAATGCCTGATGCCGCCAGCGTCTTGATTGGGCCGGCAGAGATGGCGTTGACGCGGATGTTCTTGCCGCCCAGATCGACGGCCAGATAACGCACGCTGGCCTCGAGCGCCGCCTTGGCAACACCCATGACGTTGTAATGCGGCATCACCTTCTCGGCGCCGTAGTAGGTGAGCGTCAGCAGCGAACCGCCGTCCGTCATCAGCGGCTCGGCGCGCTTGGCGACGGCGGTGAACGAATAGACGGAGATATCCATCGTCATCAGGAAATTGTCGCGGCTGGTCTCGACATACCTGCCGTCCAGCTCGTCCTTGTTCGAAAAAGCGATGGCGTGGACGACGAAATCCAGCTTGCCCCAAGCCTGCTTCACAAAATCGAAGACCGCGTCGAGGCTCGCCATGTCGGTGACATCGCAATGGCCGGCGACGATTGCCCCAAGCTCTTCCGCCAAAGGCTCAACGCGCTTCTTGAATTGCTCGCCCTGATAAGTCAGCGCTACTTCCGCGCCGGCGTCGGCGCAGGCCTTGGCGATCGAATAGGCGATGGATCGATTGTTGGCGACGCCCATGATCAGGCCGCGCTTGCCGGCCATCAGGCCTTGTCCCTGAGCCATCCCAACATCTCCGTGCGTGAGCAAATAGCCGAAACCGCCGTATGGCATAGGGTTGCCAAGGCATCAAGCTTATGAACCGAGCCCGTACAGCATTCGAGCATTGTCGTCTGCGGGTTTAGCCGCGCTTGCGCATCAGCGCTTCCAGCTCCGGATCCTGCTCCAGCATGACGCGCACATGCACGTAAAGGTCGCCATGACCGCCAGCCTTCAATGGCAGCCCGCGCCCCTTGAGCCGCAGCGTCTTGTCGGAACTCGACCATGCCGGCACTGTAACGGCGATCTTGCCAGCCGGCGTTTCCACGGCGACCTTTTCGCCCAACACGGCGTCCTTCAACGCAACGGGCAAATCGGCATGCAGATTGCGGCCTTCGATGCGATAGCGCGGATGTTTTCTCACCACGATCTTGACCAAGGCATCGCCGGGGCCAGCCGGACCGACCTCGCCCTGGCCTTTCAAGCGGATCACCTGGCCATCCTCGACATAGGCCGGCAGCTTGACCGCCAGCCGTTTGCCGCCGGGAAAGATCGCATGCACGGTCGCGCCGGTGGCGATGTCTTCCACGTCGACTGCCAGGCTGGCTTGAATGTCGTCGCCGGTGCGTGGGCGACCGCGTGGGCCTGCGCCAGCGCCGCCGCGCACCGCGTCACCGAAAAGCTGGCTCAATACGTCTTCGTTCATGCCGGCGAATGGATCACCACCGCCACCTGAAGAACGGAATTCGAAGTGCGCGCCACCGGGGCCTGAGCGACCTTGCCTGAATCCTGCAAAAGGGTCGCCCTGCCCGCCTGCGCCAAAACCCTCAAATCCTTGAAACTTCGGCTTCCCTTCAGCGTCGATCTCACCGCGATCGAAAGCGGCCCGGGCTTTTTCGTCGCCCAGGATCTCATAGGCCTGATTGGCCTGCGCAAACCGGTCCTTCGCCGTGGGTTCATTCGGATTCTGGTCCGGATGATGTTTCTTGGCGAGCTTGCGGAACGCCGATTTTATCTCCTTGGCCGTAGCGGTTTTGGCCACGCCCAAGACCTCATAAGGGTCTCGCATCAAATCCACCTGCCGGGAGGTCGGTCACCTCGCCTGCATATATGCGATTGTCTAGGAAGAAATTCCAGTGCTGCGGCGCAGCAAATCACAAGGCCGAGAAGGCGAGCATCTGCCAATTGCCGGGACCGGCCATGCAGGCCTTGCCCTCATAAAGCGCAACCCCGTCGAAGCTCTCACGCGTGGTGGTGAACTTGCGGCAGAGTTGGCCCTGTTCCTGGCTCTCGACCAGCGCGCTGATCGCGCCTTTCGAGCCCGTATCGGCGTTGGCCCAGGCGATTTCGCTGCCCGAAATCTGCGAAACATCGATCGAGGTCACCGCATTGCGGATTGTTGCCTCGTCGGAAACCTTTTGGACGTCGCCGGAAGCCGCCGTTTGCGGAGAGACCGCACCCAACCATGGATGGGTCGGTCTGCGCCTGGAGCGATGCGCTGCCTGCCCCGCACCCGGCCGCGAGAAGGCCGACAGCCAACAGCACGCCTACTGCAGCCATCCTCGACAAGGAGGTCGAAGAGACTTTCGGTTCTGGCGCTTGCGCGACCGACGGCAATGGGCAATCTCCCAGGCGAGTGGCGAAAGATATTAAGATATGAGCAATTCCGAGTTAACGAACGGTGACTTTTTCGAGCGGACGGAGCCTTTTGAGCTGTTCGGCGAGTGGCTGGACGACGCAACCAGGAGCGAGCCGAACGATCCCAACGCAGTAGCACTGGCCACTGTCGATCGTGATGGGATGCCGAATGTGCGAATGGTGCTGCTCAAAGGTTTCGATGGTGCAGGCTTTGTCTTCTACACCAATTTCGAAAGCGTCAAGGGGCAAGAGATTCTCAACTCCATGAAAGCGGCGATGTGTTTCCATTGGAAATCGCTCCGCCGCCAGGTGCGAATCCGTGGCGAAGTCGAGGTCGTCAGCAACCAGGAAGCGGACGATTACTTCAGGTCACGCCCGCGCGGCAGCCGTATCGGGGCCTGGGCTTCCAAACAATCGCGGCCGCTAGAGACCCGATTCGCGCTGGAAAAGGCTGTCGCGGAATACACCGCCAAACATCTTGTCGGCGACGTTCCGCGCCCGGCACTACTGGTCCGGCTTCCGAATCGTGCCCGAAACGATCGAGTTTTGGCACGATCGCCCTTTCCGCTTGCACGACAGGGCCATCTTCAGGCGCGCCGGCGACGGTTGGTCCAAAACACGCCTTTTTCCGTGACACGGCAGGGCCACCCGAACTTTTCCCGTAGTCGTGCGTTCAGCTTTCATTCAGCTTGGGGTTGCCAGATTTCGGCCCTAGCGGACCAGGAAAGGATCTAACCATGAAGAAGCTGCTTACATATGTCTGCGCGGCCACCATGGCGCTCAGCGGCGTTGCCATGACGGCAGCTCCGACCGTCGCCGCGCCAATCGCGCCGATGGCGCAGCCGGAAAGGCCAACGACGGCGACCGCCGAAGAGGTGCAGTATCGGCGTTTTCCGAGACGTTATCGCGGTTCCAACTTCGGCCCGCGGCGCGGTTTTTACCGCAACAACAACGGCTACTATTATAATGGATACCGGGGCTATCGTGGCTATCGGAACGGCTATCGTCGCCACAATGACTTCTGGTTCCCGGCTGGCGCCTTCATCGCTGGCGCTCTGATCGGCGGCGCCCTGGCCGATCCAGATCCGTACTACGCACCTCGCCGGGTCTATCGCGGCGGCGGCAATACGCACGTTAGTTGGTGCTATAACCGCTATCGGTCTTATCGCGCCTACGACAATACCTATCAGCCCTATGACGGCCCGCGCCGTCAGTGCTACTCGCCGTACAACTAGGCGCCAACACAAATAGGTGAGAACCGGCTCGGAGCTTCCGGGCCGGTTTTGCTTTTCAGGACGCCTTGCGGCTCATGAAAGCCATGAGTGCGGCGCGTGCCTCATCCGAGGTCAGGCGTTCGCGGAAATGGGCGCCTTCCGCATTGATGCGGCGCTTCAATTCTTCGCGATCACCCAGCATCAAGTCGCGCGCGATCTTCAGCGCCTGCGGCGGTTTGCGGGCAATTTCCTCGGCGGCAGCTAATACGGCGGCTTCCAGTTCCTCCTCGCCGACGATGCGATAGATCAAGCCGGAGGCTTTGGCCCGATCGGCGGTAAAACCTTCGCCCAGGGCCAACAGAGCGAAAGCGTCCTGCCGGCCCAAAATGCGTGGCGCCAGCAGGCTGGAGCCCGCTTCGGGCACCAGTCCGAGATCGACAAACGGGGTGCGGAAGACAGTGCGCGACGTCGCAAACGTCAGATCGCAGTGCAGATTGATCGTCGTGCCGATCCCGACTGCGATGCCATCAACACCCGAAACCAGCGGCTTTTGCAGTTCAGCCAAAGCAATCAGGAAATCCCAGACTTCCGTGCCGCCCTCGCCACCCGTCGCAATGACGAGAAAATCGGCAAGGTCATTGCCGGCGGAAAACGAGCCCGGCACACCCAGGATGACATGGCAGCGGACCGAGCCATCTGCATCGCCGTCGCGCAGCGCCTTCGCCATTGCTGCATACATGGCGCGGGTCAGCGCGTTTTTCTTGTCCGGGCGGTTCATGCGGATCGACCTGAACCGCGCCCTGTCGTTCGACCAGAATGTGTTCGCTCATATCTTTGTCCTCCAAATCAGGCCGAGAGAAGCGCTGAGGCAGCAGCGGCGAGGCTCTGCCCGCCTTCGGTCACACGACCCTTCAAGGCCGCGCATTCGCCAATCAGATTTTCCGCGAAGAAGCGGCAGGAGCGCCACACGCTCCGCCTGCTCGTCGGCCAGCGCGCCGCTGGCGAGATACGCACCACCCGCCGCAAGCGCGAAAAGGCGCAGGTAGGGCGTCGCGCCCGCCAGCGCTTCGTCCATTTGCCCGTCCGCAAGACACTTTTGCAGATATGCGGTTGCCGCCGCCAGATCGTCGAGCGCCTCGCCGAGGCGCTCGGCCGTCGCGCCAAAACCATCGCGGTTTGAGGCGGCGACGGCCGCCGCGACCTGGCGCAATTCGTCAATGTAACGGTGCACATGCGCGCCGCCACCGAGCGGCAGCTTGCGGGTCACCAGATCGATCGCCTGGATGCCGTTGGTGCCTTCATAGATCGGCGCGATGCGGGCATCGCGCAGCAGCTGCGCCGCGCCGGTTTCCTCGATGAAACCCATGCCGCCATGCACCTGCACGCCGAGCGACGCGACATCGACGCCGACATCGGTCGAAAATGCCTTGGCGACCGGTGTCAGCAGGCCGGCGCGGTCACGCCAATGAGCGGCGTCGTCACCCTCCGAAACGCGCGCCATGTCGAGCGCGTGGGCGCAGGAATAGCTGATGGCGCGGGCGATGCGGGTCAGCGCCTGCATGGTCAGCAGGTTCCGCTGCACGTCCGGGTGATGAACGATCGGCGCCATGCCCTGGCCCGAATAGCCTGCCGCCTTGCCCTGCCGGCGCTCTTGCGCATAGCTCAGCGCCTTCTGGAAGGCCGCCTCGGCAACGGCCACGCCCTGCATACCCACGGCGAGACGGGCGTTGTTCATCATGGTGAACATGCAGGCCAGGCCCTTGTTTTCTTCGCCGATCAGCCAGCCGATGGCGCCCGGCTCACGGTCTTTGGCAAAACCGTCGCCAAAGATCATGGTGGCGGTCGGAGAACCATGAATGCCCAGCTTGTGCTCGATCGAGGCGGCAAACACATCGTTGCGCGCGCCGAGCGAGCCATCCTCATTGACCAGGAATTTCGGCACGAGAAACAGCGAAATGCCGCGCGTGCCGGCCGGTGCGTCGGGCAATCGCGCCAGCACCATGATGCACGATGTTGTCGGTGAAATCGTGCTCGCCATAGGTGATGAAAATCTTCTGACCGAAGATACGATAGGTGCCGTCGCCGGCCCGCTCGGCGCGTGTGCGAAGTGCTGCCAAATCCGACCCTGCCTGCGGCTCGGTCAGGTTCATCGTGCCCATCCATTCGCCGGACACCAGCTTGGCCAGATAGGTCTGCTGCAGTTCTTCCGAGCCGTGTTTTTCCAAGGCTTCGACCGCACCCATGGTGAGCGTCGGGCCGATCGCGAAGCCCATGGAGCCGGAATTCCACATTTCGAGTGCTGCGACGCCCAGCATCGCCGGCAGCCCCTGCCCGCCGAACTCTTCAGGGCCTTGCAGCGCGTTCCAGCCGCCCTCGATCCAACGCCTGTAGAGTTCTTTCCAGCCCGGCGCGGTGGTAACGGCGGCATCCTTCCAGACCGCGCCCACCTCATCGCCGACCTTGCGCAAGGGCGCGATTTCCTCGGTCGCGAAACGGCCGGCCTCTTCCAGGATCGCGTCGACAAGGTCCTCGCCGAGATCGCCGAACGCGCCTGCGTCGAGCGCGGCCTTCAACCCGGCGACATGCTTTAGCGTGAATGCGATTTCGGCGACTGGGGCTCGATACATCCACTCTCCTCCGACGGCGTACTTCCGCTCGACCCGCTCACACAGGACCACGCCGCATTGGCTACATACTTCTTACGTAAACGTCAATCGAGCAGATTGACCCCTGCCCTGAGAGGTTGATACTGGGTGACGACGGAAGCAAAAGCCAGATCGGAAAACCAACATGCTCGCCCGACCCGGAACCTTGCGCTGCATCGAATGCGGGCTCGCCGAAACGGCGCCGGGCTTCGCCTACCACGGCGGCAATCTCGACCACGGCCCTGCCTATTGGTGCGATCGCGGCGTGCTCTGCTCGCTCAAATGCTCGGTGGCGCATTCGCTGCGGCGAGAGCAGGAAGGCACGCGGTCGGACGATCCTGCGCCGGATATCTACGGCCGGTAGCGCGGCGAATAAACGGCTCTCGGCTCGCTCGGGTATTTAATCAGATTGACGCATGAGCGGCGCAAGTGGCCGCATTTGATGCGGCGGCCACTTCGCTTCAGCGTGCCCTACGATTTCATCTCAATGCGTATGCCATGGATAGTCTTGCCTGACGCATTCAGGACGCGGCCCGCTGGTTGCGGGGCCATATGCACCACCAGGCAGCCTATACCGTCCCAAGCCTGAATTGCCTCCACGACATCGCGGTTGGGCGGCAGCATCTCGCCGTCCGGCGTCATGTCGTGCACCGGCCCCTGGACCTGGTCGAAGACAAATACAGAAGGCCAGCGGTGGTGATGGACCGGCTCTTCCTCGTCCGATTCAAGGGTCACTTCGAGCACCCGCAGCCTGTCGTTCTCAAACAGGACCTTGTGGTTCTTGGGGGCTGCCACCACGGCGTCAAGCGCCGGATCCCATTGAGCAGCTTCGGCCAGGTCGATGGTGTCGGTGGTCATGGCAATGATGTCCTCCAGATCAGGGGCAGCATTAGGCTGCCGTCACATGTTGAATTTTACCTTGTACCCAAAATTGCTGCCCCATAGGCGCAATCGAATGTTTCCCGATGACCGACATCGATCAGCTTGGGTCGACAAAATACCCTCCTGGCAATTTGGCCGAATGTCCATGTCAGGGCAATCGTAGTTTGACACGCACTGAGGTGCTGTTCGAGCAATTTTTGGTATTTGGAGCGCTCCAAATGCAAGATCAGCGAAATTCACATTCGAGTCAAGAAAAAACTTGGAGCGCTCCAAAAAACCGTCTAACTGGATAGTATGAATGGATTGAAAATGCCCACTTTGGCCGACGTCGGACGCGCTGCCGGGGTTTCGCGCGGCACCGTCTCCAACGTTTTCAACCACCCGGAGATGGTGCGGGCCGACCTGCGCCTGCGGGTCGAAGCAGCGGCTCGTCAACTGGGCTACGACGGCCCCGACCCAAGGGGACGTGTGCTGCGTGACGGCAAATTCAACGCCATCGGGCTGATACCGCCGGGCGCTTATGCGATTGCCGATCTCATCAGGAGCCCGTACGGGCGAGCGCTAACGCTTGGTGTATCGCTCGCCTGCGACGAGGCCGGCGCAACTCTGAGCTTGATCAACGGGTCCGACGACAGACGCACGCCCACCATTAAGGATGCACTCGTCGACGGCTTTATCCTTGGCCATTCCACGGACATTGCCCTCATCACGTCGGCGCAGCGGCGGCGCCTGCCTTTTGTCATCATCGAAAACGACGCTGGCCCGGACGTCAATTCCATTCGAATAGATGGCCGCGGCGGCGCGTTGGCGGCTGCCAGGCACCTGACCGATCTGGGTCATCGGCGTTTTGCCATTCTGTCTGTCCGGCGAACGTCCGGTCCGCCGATCATCCTCAAGCCTGGCATGGATAAATGGGGTATCACGGCGGGGTTTCAGCTCGATCACGATAGGCTGGACGGGTTTGCGCAGGGCTTGGCGCAGGTCGGTCTGTCGTTGGCCGATGTACCAATCATCGAGACAACGCCGGGTGATCCAACCGCGGGAGCCGTCGTACTCGATCAAGCTCCGGAAGCGACAGCAATCCTTACCATGTCCGATTGGCAGGCAATCACAGTACTCGACGAAGCGGCTCGCCGTGGCATCAGCATCCCGGAGCACGTCTCGGTCGTGGGTTTCGACGGCACGGCGGAGGCTGCACGAACAACACCCCCGTTGACGACTGTGGCTCATGACATTGTCGAAAAAGGTCGCCTCGCCGCGGCCACCGTGTTTGCCGGTGGCCCTCCCCGGCAGATCGTGATGCCAGTTGAACTGGTGATACGCGGCTCCACCGCACGGCCGCGCCAATGAGGGCTGTTGCCATCCGAACAATCTCACGGCCGCAGCACTTCCTTAACCACATCCGTTCACCATAAGCCGTTGTGTGTTGGGTGTGGGTATGTTGCGTCGCGTGCTCGGTCTGGCATTGGGATCTATTCGGCGTCTTGGCGGGCAACGCTTTGGCGATCCAGATCGACGACGCCGCGCCCCACGCTGCCCCAATCATCGCCTCCGATTTTTCCGAGCCATGGAAGCGCCTCGACCGCGCGCTGGTCATCGACGCCTACGAATACAATCCGATCGACTGGCAGGAACTCGTTTCCGACAAGCGTATCGTCGGCTTCATCAACAAGGCCTCCGACGGCCTGCCGCCGGCCTATCGCTGCTCCGGCGACGCTGCGCAGAAGCGGCTCTGCAAGACGCTATGGCGGCGTCACGCGGTGGCGCAGGAGCTGTTCCAGACCCGGCGCACACTCGCCAAGGCGCTCGGCCTGAAATGGGGCGCCTACCATCTCGGCGCGACCCGGCAATCCGGTCGAGCAGGCAAAGAACTTCCTCGATTTCGCCAGGCCGGAACCCGACGACCTGATGGCCATCGATATCGAGGATGACGACCCGCAAAAATGGATGTCGCTTGGCGACGCCGAGATTTTTGCCAGACGAGATTCAGCGCCGAACCGGGCGCTATCCGATCCTCTACACCAACGGCAAGACGGCCAAGCACATCGCCGACAACCGGCTGGCCTATCCGCTGCTGTCGCGGCTGCCGCTCTGGTATGCGCGCTACAAGCCCGAAATCGGCATGCATTTTCCGAAAGGCAATTGGGAGAGTTATGCGCTCTGGCAGTTTTCCGCCCAGGCGAACTGCAACGCAAAAGCCTGTCCCTATCGCATCAAGGGCGCGAAATACGACATCGACGTCAACGTCGCGACCGTCGACGCTGAGACGTTGCGGCAAGTTTGGCCGTTCGGCGGGCTGGTCGGCCTGCCCGTGGACGTCATCGCCAGCGTGCCGGTCCCGGTCGAGCGAACCAAGGCGCTTCAGGGCAAGGTCGAGACGACTTTTGCGCCTGTCGCGCTTGAGCCAGGTTCGGCTCCGGCCTTGGCCTACGCCTATCTGCAGGCCGGCAACCGCTATCTGGAACGCCCTGTCGTCGCCCCACCCAAGATCATGTCGGCAATGGCTAGTGCATTCGCGGCGGAACCGGCGATGACCGCCGAAACCGAGCCGGAGGCGTTTCGCAGCCTGTTCGGGCAAGCGATCGATCCGGTCACGACTGCGTCGGTTGGCGCGTCACCCTTCAAACGTGACGACTTCCCCGTCTTCCTTCTCGAAACGCCGGACCGGCGCCGCTAGCCACGCGTCGCCTTTTCCCGCTCCACCGCGCGATAGCCGATATCGCGCCGGCAGAAGCCGCCCGGCCAGTCGATCTTGTCTACGGCGGCATAGGCCTTGGCCTGGGCCTCGGTCACCGTCTTGCCGGCCGCGGTGACGTTGAGCACTCGGCCGCCATTGGCGACCAACTTGCCGTCCTTCTCGGCAGTGCCGGCGTGGAATATCTCGACGCCGCTCGGCCGCGCCGCTTCCAGGCCTCGGATTTCGCTGCCCTTCTTCGGCTTGGCGGGATAGCCGTCCGCCGCCATCACGACGGTCAGCGCCGCTTCGTCGCGCCAGCGCGCCGACAGATGGCCAAGCTGGCCGTCCGCCGCGCCGGAGAGCAGCACGAGCAAATCGTCCTTCAGCCGCATCATCAGCACCTGGGTTTCCGGATCGCCGAAGCGGACATTGTATTCGATCAGTTTCGGACCGTCGGCGGTGATCATCAGGCCGACGAACAGCACACCGGAAAACGGCGTGCCTCGCGCCGCCATGCCGCGGATGGTCGGCTCGACGATCTCGTTGATCGTGCGCTCGATCATATCGGGCGTCATAACCGGCGCCGGCGAATAGGCGCCCATGCCGCCGGTGTTCGGCCCGGTGTCGCCGTCGCCGACGCGCTTGTGATCCTGCGCGGTGCCGAAGGGCAAAACATGCACGCCATCGCTGAGGCAGAAGAAGCTCGCCTCTTCCCCTTCCAGGAACTCCTCGATCACCACTTCAGCGCCAGCCTCACCAAAGGCGCCGTCGAAACAGGCGTCGATGGCTTCCTCCGCCTCTTCCACCGTCATCGCCACGGTGACGCCCTTGCCGGCCGCGAGCCCATCCGCCTTGACGACGATCGGCGCACCGACGCCGCGCAGATAGGCGCGCGCGTCATTGGCATTGTCGAAGCGGCCGAACGAGCCTGTCGGGATGCCGTATTCGGCGCACAGATCCTTGGTGAAACCTTTGGAGCCTTCGAGCTGTGCAGCGGCCTTCGAGGGGCCGAATACACGAATGCCCTTTTCCCGCAGCGGGTCGGAGATGCCGTCGACCAGCGGCCCTTCTGGCCCAACGACTACCAGGCCGATTTTTTTCTCCTGGCAAAAGGTAACGACTGCCGCGTGGTCGGCGATATCGAGATCGACCAGTTCGGCCTCTTTCGCGATGCCCGGATTGCCCGGTGCGGCGTAGAGCTTTGTCAGCATCGGCGAGGCCGCCAGTTTCCAGGCCAGCGCATGCTCGCGGCCGCCGGAGCCGATCAACAGGACGTTCATGGGCGATTCCCCAGTGCCGTTTCGCTTTGGCCGTTCCGCTACGGGCGCGGGCGCAGCGGTCAAGCTTGCAGGGACGGATTTGACAAGGCAGGCTGCGCTTATCGGCAATCGAAGGGGACGGCATGCAACCGGAAAAGCGCCTGCCAGCGGGAAGCGTCGCCTGGGTCACCGGCGCCGGCAGCGGCATCGGTCGCGCCTGCGCGTTGGCGCTCGCAAGTGCTGGAGCGTCTGTCGCGCTGACCGGCAGACGTGTGGAAGCACTGGAGGAAACAGCGCGAATGATCCGCGACGCTGGCGGAGCAGCGCTTGTCGTGCCAGCCAACGTGACGGATGCTGACGATGTCGCCGCCGCTTTCGAAAAGATTGTCGCAGCGCTCGGCGAGCCGCTCGTGCTGGTCAACAGCGCCGGCGGCAACGTCGAAGCAGCGCCATTGGAAGAATCTTGCGCCGGCTGGCGTATCCGAGGTCATCGACCTCGACCTGAAGGCGATGTTCTATTGCACGCTCGCGGTCCTGCCCGCGATGCGCCAGCGCGGCGACGGCCGCATCGTGCATATCGCCTCGCAGGCGGGGGTATCGTTCCAGACGGTCAGCGGCCCGAGCTATTCCGCCGCCAAGACCGCAGTGGTCGCCATGAGCGCCAACCTGAACGCCGAAGAAGGCATTCACGGCATCCGCAGCATCTGCATCTCGCCGGGCGAGGTCGAAACGCCAATCCTCAACACGCGCCCGTCGCCGCCGACCGCCGAAGAGCGCAGGCTGATGCTGCAGCCGGAAGACGTCGCTCGACCGTGATCTTCTGCGTGACATTGCCGGCCCACGCCTGCGTCACCGAGCTGATCCTGCTGCCGACCGACGATCGTCACGTCCGCGACAAGGCGCGGGCGATAAAGGCGCTGTGAGTCAGGAGCGTCGGGTTCCGATTGGATACGAGGCTGTTGTCCGCTAGGATGTTTCGATGGCGCACGTGAAAAAGGGCTATTTGGTTGCTTCGGGTGAATGGGCGAAGCATTTGCGTCCCTTCTTGAAACGCGTCTTTTGGAAGAAGCATCGCAAGGCTGAAAAACGCCTCGGCGCAAATTAGTGAACGCTTTGACGCGCGGCATTCCCCGCGCTTGACGTCCCGCGCCGCTGCCACTCAATCCACCATGGAAACCATCCAGTCCCGCGCCGGCCAGGGCCGCGTCGCCGATGCGCCGAGCGGCCATTGGGTCTATCGCGCTTTGCCGCGCGGGTTGTGGCCGTTTGCACAACTCGCCCGCTGGGACCGGCCGATCGGCTGGCAGCTGCTGCTCTGGCCCTGCTGGTGGTCGGCGGCGCTTGCGGCGACCGCTTTCGCGAAAGCCGGCGAGCCTTTGCTCGATCTCCTGCCCTCGCCCTGGCATCTGGTCCTGTTCCTGATCGGCGCGATCGCCATGCGCGGCGCCGGCTGCACCTACAACGATCTGGTCGACGAAGGCATCGATGCGCAAGTGGACCGCACCCGGTCGCGCCCGCTGCCGTCCGGCCAGGTGACCCGCAAACAGGCCTGGACGTTTCTGGTCATCCAGGCGCTGGTCGGTCTGGTCGTCCTGCTCCAATTCAACCGCTTCGCCATTCTGCTCGGCATCGCTTCACTGCTGGTCGTGGCGATCTATCCTTTCATGAAGCGCATCACCAACTGGCCGCAATTCGTGCTGGGTCTCGCCTTCTCCTGGGGCGCGCTGATGGGCTGGGCTGCCGCCTTCGGCGAGCTGGCGATGCCGGCGGTGCTGCTCTATTGCGGCGCGATCCTGTGGACGATCGGCTACGATACGATCTACGCCCATCAGGACAAGGAAGACGACGCGATCGTCGGTGTTCGCTCCACCGCCCGGCTGTTCGGCGCGCGCACACAATATTGGCTGATCGGCCTCTATGGCGGCGCGCTGGCTTTCTTTGCCGGCGCCTTCGCCTCGGCCGAAGTGCCGATGCCGGCACTGGCCGGGCTGCTGGCGGCGGGGGCACATATGCTCAGGCAAATCCGCACCCTCGACATCGACAATCCGGATCAGTGCATACGGCTGTTCAGGTCGAACAACATCGTCGGCTGGCTGATCTTTCTCGGCCTCATCGGCGGCGGGCTCTGGATCGCGCTGAAGCCGCTGTTTTGAAGCTTCAGATTGTCAGGAGCGTCGGCCGCGTTGTGAATTGACGGCCAGCGGAGCGCTTTCTATGTTTGCCAGCGGCGAACAAGGAGACCTTGTCATGGAAACGCCGGAAATGTATCGCGGCCGCCTGATCGACCATATCCAGCTGGTCGTTCGCCGACCTTGACGCCAGCCGGCGTTTCTACGAAGCGACTCTGAAGGTGCTCGATATCCCGATTGGCGGCGAGGCGGAGCGCTTTTTCTGGGCCGACGAGCTGTTCGTTTCAGCCGCCGACAGCGTAGCCGCACAAGGCAAGCTGACCGGCCGGCATCATCTCGCCTTCCAGGCCAAGGATCGCGCCACGGTCGATGCATGGCATAAGGCCGGACTTGAAGGCCGGCGGCCAGGACAATGGCGCGCCGGGCGAACGGCCCTATCATCCGGGCTACTACGCGGCGTTCCTGCTCGATCCCGACGGCAACAATATCGAAGCCGTGTTCCACGGCGAAGCCAACCGCAGCGCCGCGTCGGTAAAGATCACGTTTTGAACTGGCGTCTAGGGCCTTTGGAAGATCGGCTCAGGATGAGCCGAAAATGGTGTTTTTCGAGAACCGAAGCGGAGTGTACTTTTGGGTACACAAGCATCGGAAGCGCAGAAAAGCGCCATTTGCAGGCCATCCTCAGGCAAATCTCAAGAGGCTAACTGCGGGCGATGATTTCCGCCCCATCGATGACCAGCCGCAAGCCCAGCGTGCCCTGCTTGCGGCGCACCAGGAAGCGTGGGCGACGCTGGCGCGACGCCCTGCCCTGTCGACGCTGCTGCGCCTTGGCGATGCGGACAGCGGCGCCAACGGATTCTTCCAGCGAGCGAGCAATGCCATCGGCCTCGATCAGCATCATGGGCAGACCATAGGCTTCCGCCCAGGCACGCCAGTCAGCCGCCACATCGTCAAGGTCGTTGGCTACCAAAAGCGGCACCGAGAGCATCGGGTCCTGATGCAGAAGTTCCAGCGTCACCGTCACAGTGCCGGTCTCGTCTTCCATGGCCCGCGCCGCGACGCCACGAAACAGCCGTGCCGGGATCGCCACCGTCACCGGCAGGCCGCTCTGTTCCAAAATGCGATGGATGATCGCGCCACGCTGGTCGACGGTGAACGTCACGTCGCCCTCATCGTCGCGTGTCGCATAACTCACGATTTGCGGCATGCGGAACGGGTCGAGGCGCATATGCTGCCCCGCCCAGACTGGCTTCAGTCGGGTATTCATCGATATGCAATCCCTGTCGCTCCTGAGAGCCCGCTTTCGCGGGTCTCACGGGCCTTTTGGCCTCGTTATGGAGAGAGGGTATCGCGAGGGTCTTAGCGCCCCGCTTAAGAAACTGAGTTAAATTTGCTTGATCGCGGGGATGGTTAGCGAAGCGCTGAGAATTTCTTTCCGTCAGATTACTTTTTGCGGATTCATAATGCCGGCTGGATCGAAGGCGGCCTTGATGCGGCGCATCAGGTCGATGCCAACGGGCGGTGCGGTTTCGAGCAATTCGTCGCGCTTCAATTGGCCGATGCCATGCTCGGCCGAGATCGATCCGTCGAGTGCGCGCACGATCTCATGCACGGCATGGTTCATCGGTTTGTAGAGCGCAAGAAACGCGGTCGGATCCATGCCTTTCGGCTGGCTAATGTTGTAGTGCAGATTGCCGTCGCCCATGTGCCCGAAGCAGACGACCCGCGCACCCGGACAGACCTGCTCCACCGCGCCCGCTGCGAGGCGGATGAATTCCGGGATCGACGAGATGGGCACGGAAATGTCGTGCTTGATCGAGGCGCCCTCGAATTTCTGCGTTTCGGGCAAGGTTTCGCGCATCTGCCAAAAGGCCTTGGCCTGGGTGAGGTTCGACGACAGGACTGCATCGCCGACAAGTTCGCTCTCCATCCCGGCAGCCAGGATATTCTCGGTCAGTTCCCGCGCATCCTCCTCTGAGCGGCCGGATGAAATCTCCAGCAGCACCTGCCACGGCCAGTCCAGCCCGAGCGGCGATGTCAGCCCGCCGCCATGACGGTCGAGAAAAGCCAGCGGCCGGCGGCCGATCAACTCGAACGACGTCAGCGCGCTGCCGGCGCGATCTTCGGCCAGATTGAAAAGAGCGAGAGCATCCTCGGGCGATTGCAGGGCGGCCCAGGCCACCTCCCGCCCTTTCGGCTTGGGAAAAAGTTTCAGCACCGCGGCCGTGATGATGCCGAGCGTGCCTTCGGCTCCGACAAACAGGTTCTTGAGGTCGTAGCCGGTATTGTCCTTCTTCAGTTTTCGAAGGTCGTCGAACACCTCGCCGGTCGGCAGCACGACCTCGACGCCAATGCACAGGTCACGCGCCGTGCCATAGGAGACAGCCGCGACGCCGCCGGCATTGGACGACAGATTGCCGCCGATCTGGCAGGAACCCTGCGAGGCCAGCGCCAGCGGGAACAGCCTGTCGACGCCCTCGGCCGCCTCGTGCAGCTTTTCAAGGATGACGCCGGCCTCGACCGTCACCGTGTTGGCTTGAGGATCGATCTCGCGGATGCGGTCGAGCCGGGACAGCGAAACAACGATCTCATGGCCGTCGGCATGCGGCACCTGCCCGCCGACGAGCCCCGTATTGCCGCCCTGAGGCACGACCGGCGTCTTCGTCTCCGTCGCTAGTCGCAGGATGCGCGACACTTCGTCGACACTGCCCGGCCGCAGCACCAGCTGCGTCTTGCCCGGCCAGAGGCCCCGGGGTTCCGTCACATAGGCCTCGATGTCCACGGCGTCCTGGACGGCATAGCGGTCGCCGACGATCGAAGCGAAACGGGTGATCAGATCGGCGTCCATCCGGCTCAGGCTCTTTCGTTGATCACAGGTCACATCGCGGGGTGCGGCCGCCGCTGCGCAGGCGATCGTTGATCGCCTCACCCAGTCCGTGCGCCGGAATCGGCTCGACGGCAATGGCCTCAGCCCCGCTCTGATCCAGCCTGTTCAGAAAGGCAAACAGGTTGGTTGCGGCTGCGCGCAAATCGCCTTGCTCCGACAAATTCAGCATCGCGACGGCCCGATCCGCATGCGCCGCCCGGCGTGTTCCAAAAGCCAGCAGCGCCTCGCCAGCCTGCACATCGATGGCGTCAAGCCGCACACGGGCGTGCGGTGCATAATGCGACGCGAGTTGACCGGGCGCCTGTACGCGCTCGCCATGCCCAGCGTCGCGTGTGACCTTCAGGCCGACAGCTTTCGTCGATCTCATCCGCAGGGATGCCTCCCGGTCGCAGAAGAACAACCCGGTCGCCATCGACCTTGACGATGGTCGATTCCACGCCGACGGGCGTCGGGCCGCCATCGACAATCAGGTCGATGCGGTCACCCAGATCCGCCTGGACCGCTTCGGCGGTTGTTGCGCTGATGCGGCCGGAACTGTTGGCGCTCGGGGCCGCAAGCGGCCGACCCAGTCGCGCAATCAGGCGATTGCCGAAGCCACGCGGCATGCGCAACGCGATCGTATCCAGCCCCGCCGTCACCAGATCATGCACCGGCGCATCCGGCCGGCGCGGCACCACCAGCGTCAGCGGTCCCGGCCAGAATGCCTTCGCCAAGCGCATCGACACCGGGTCGAAAACCGCAAGCCGTTCGGCCATGGCAATATCCGCGACATGCGCGATCAGCGGGTTGAAGCGCGGCCGGCGCTTGGCCTCGAAGATGCGCGCCACTGCCTGTCCGTTCGACACATCGGCCGCCAGACCATAGACGGTCTCGGTTGGAATTGCCGCGATGCCGCCGGCGGCCAGCATAGCCGCCGCTGGTTCAAGCGCCATTGTCTCTTCGATAAGTCTTGCCACGGCCGATCCTATGTCAGCGTCGAGTAGCGTCTGGCCGGCCCAATCACAAGCGTGCGATCGAAATCGATAAAATGCCGACTATCCATTCAAGCCAAATGCAACCGCAAGGTGCTACGTCGACAATAGGACAGTGGGGCTCGAGTATTTTGATGCGTGTGGGCGTCGTCGCGTTTGGTATCGTATTCCTGGCGGTTGGAACCGCTCGAGCGTCCTCGTTCGTCACGATCGAAGAGCCCGGGCCGGCTGCGTCACCGTCGATCATCGACGTCGCCCCACCGACACTGGCAACACGAGACGGCAGAACCCGTCGCATTCACCTCGGAAGGAAGCGTGGAACTCGCCGTTCTCGATCCGCTGAACATGCTGCCGGCCGGCGGCAACAGCGTGGTGCGCATGCAGGCGCTCTCGCCCTCCATCGTTGCGGTGCTGGCGCCGGACACCGGCATCTCGAACGAGATCGTTGCGGCGGTCGATGGCCGCAAGCCGCGCCAGAAGCCGCTGCCGATGGTGATGCGCGGCGGCATTACCGGCGACGCTTTCACGCACGAGATCGAACTCGGCAAGGCGCTGGAAAAGTTGCCGACCAAGGCTGTTGAAAAGGCGCCGTCTAGCACGGCTCCATCGCCAGCGACCGAGGCGCTCGACCAGCCTCAATTCAGCGAAAATGGGGCGCCCATGCCTGCCAATGGCATGGCCTCCGGCGGTCGCCCGCGGCATCCGTCTCTCAGAGCCGTCCCCTCGCGCCATCAAATCATCGTTCTGAACGAACGAGCGGTCTAGAACGTCAGCCGGCAATCCGGGAGAAATCCGCAACCTGTCCCGTGGCGGCGCGAATGCGCGCCAGAAGCGCTAGCCTATTAGCTCTTACTGATTGATCTTCATCATTCACAAGAACGCCTTCAAAGAATGAATCAACTGGCTCACGCAGTGCACTAAGGGCGCGCATGGCGCTGGAAAAGTCTTCATTCTGAATCGCTTCGCCGGCTTCCTTCTCGGCCTGATTCAACGCTGCAAACAGAGCCGTTTCAGCCTTCTCGGAGAACTTTGCCGGGTCTAGGGACGCGCCAATCGCGGTGCCTTTCTTCTCCTCGGCCGCAAGGATGTTGGCTGCTCGCTTGGTTCCGGCGAGCAGATTGTTCCCATCCTCAGTGCCGAGGAAAGAGCCGAGCGCTTCAACGCGGCGCACAATCATCAGCAGATCGTCGGCGGTCGGTGAGATCACCGCGTCGATCAGGTCATGCCTTGCGCCCTGGTCCCTCAGATAGACCTTCAGCCGATCATGGAAGAAGGCGAGAAGGTCGTCCGCCACGGAGACGGCGGCTGTGCTTTCCGTCACGCGCAGACGGCGTTCGTAGTTGCCGACAATGAGTTCGTTGACGACGTCCTCGTCAACATCATCCGCGTCAATCGATGGCTGCGACGCCTCGAACCGTTCGACCGAATGCTCGATGCTCGGCTCCATCAGTGTCGCATGCGCCGTCGCGAACACCGCGCGCAGGGGAACGCGCAGATCATTCTCCAGAACGATCCGGATGACGCCAAGGGCCGCGCGGCGCAGCGCGTAGGGGTCCTTGCTGCCGGTCGGCTTTTCGTCGATCGCCCAGAACCCTACCAGCGTGTCCAGCTTGTCAGCCAGCGCGACCGCGATCGACACCGGGTCGGACGGCACGCGGTCGGACGGACCTTGCGGCTTGTAGTGCTCCTCGATCGCGGCGGCGACCGACGCATGCTCGCCTTGCAGCAGCGCGTATTTGCGGCCCATCGCGCCTTGCAGTTCCGGAAACTCGCCGACGACCTCGGTCTGCAGGTCCGCCTTTGCCAGCACGGCTGCGCGGCTCGCCGATTTCGGATCGGCGCCGACGATCGGCGCCAGTTCCCGCGCCAGCCGCCTGATCCGCTCGACGCGTTCGCCCTGCGTGCCCAGCCGGGCATGGAAGGTGACGCCCAACCGGTCGAGCCGAGCCATGCGCTGGTCGAGCGGCTTTTTGAGATCCAGCCCGAGTTTTTCGGCCGAGGCTTCGAGTTGGCTCAGGTCGGGCAGATCGCCCTGATCGGTCTTCCAGAAATAGAGCGCGTCAGAGAGCCGTGCGCGGACGACCTTTCCGTTGCCATGTGCGATTTCCTTGCCGCCGTCCTTGGCCTCGATGTTGGAGGTCAGAACGAAGCGGTGGCGCAAAGTTCCCTCCCCCTTGAGGGGAGGGTGGCCGGCCGAAGGCTGGCCGGGTGGGGTCTGACCTGAAGGCTGCGCATCTGTGTTGGCGGCGGTAAGGTCGGTTCACGCGCCGCCTGGTGACCCTCACCCTTGGCCGCTTCGCGGCCGCCCTCCCCTCAAGGGGGGAGGGAACTCCGCGTCACAAAACACTTCTGGTTCGCACGGATGGTCAGGCGAATGACTTCCGCCGGGATGTCGAGGAAATCGGCCTCGAACTCGCCCATCAGCACGACCGGCCATTCGACCAGGCCGGACACCTCTTCGAGCAGCCCCTCATCCTCGACCAATTCGAGGCCGTTGGCGAAGGCGATATTCTGGGCGTCGGCGCGGATGATTTCCTTGCGCCGCTCGGCATCCAGCACGACCTTCGCGGCGGCAAGCTTTTCGACATAATCGTCGAAGCGCCTCACCGTGATCGGCCCCGGCGCATGGAAACGATGGCCGTAGGTCACGTTGCCCGACCGAATGCCGTCAATCTCGAAATCGACCACCACCGGCTCTTCTGTTTCCGGGCCGAAGGTGCAGACGATCGATTGCAGCGGGCGCACCCAGCGCAGCGCGCCCGGCTTGGCCGACGCCTTGCCCCAGCGCATCGATTTCGGCCACGGAAAGGCGCGCACGACCGCCGGCACCAGCGCCGCGATGATCTCTTCCGCCGCCCTGCCCGGCTTGGTAATGCGGGCGATGTAGAAATCGCCCTTCTTCGGGTCGGACTGGACCTGCGCCTCGTCAATCGAAGCCAGCCCGGCCGAGCGCAGAAATCCCTGGATCGCCTGTTCCGGGGCTTTGGTGCTCGGACCCTTGCGTTCCTCGGTGACGTCGCGCGACCGCGCGGTAACACCACGAACATCGAGCGTCAGCCGGCGCGGCGTCCAGTATTCCTGGCAGCCCTCATAGGTCAGGCCGGCCTCGACAAGACCGTCGGTGATCATCTTCTTCAGATCGCCCGCCGCCTTGCGCTGCATGCGCGCGGGGATTTCTTCGGAGCGCAGTTCGAGGAGAAGTCAGGCATCGGGCTCTTGAATGGCGGCGCGGTTGTCCTGTACCGCTTCACCCTCGAGGGGGAGGGTCGGCGCGTCAGCGCCGGGGTGGGGTGGTTGTCGATCATCCTACAATGCCCAGCGGCGATGCCTCTGGCGGTATGCCACCGCCAGACCAATCTGCGCTCAGCACGGAATTCAATATCGCGTCGTCAACTTCATGGTTGGAAAAGCGAATAACGCGATATCCCTCATTCTCCAACCAGATCGGTTGCTTGCCGTATCGCGTCGTCGTTGTGGCGCTTCAATGCCGTGGATTGCGCCCATCCACCTCAATAAGCAGCTTCAGTCGAAGGGAGACCGAAGTCTGAGCGATAGAGGACCGAATCTCGACCTGCCTGCGGAAATGCGAGCCCTCGATCGGAATTCGGTTGAGGTTGTCCCATAGAGCCTGTTCGGCATCGGTTTCCTCTTTCCGCAGTCGAAAGCCGCGGCGCGCTATTTGAAGCGATCGAGCTTCGACATTAGACCCGAGCGCCAGCACCCCCACCCGCCGCTTCGCGGCGACCTCCCCCCTTAAGGGGGAGGTAACCGCGCCGCCTGCCTCGGTCAGCAGAAACGCCTCGCCGCAGGCTTTGGCCAGTTCGCGCACCCGCAGAATGTAACTCTGTCGCTCCGTCACAGAGATGACGCCGCGCGCGTCCAGCAGGTTGAAGACGTGGCTGGCCTTGATGCACTGGTCGTAGGCGGGCAGCACCATCTTGTGCATCGGCCGGTTGGCATTCGCCGCCGGCGCTCCTGCCGCCAGCAGCGCCCGGCACTCGGCCTCGGCGTCCTCGAAATGGCGCAGCAGGATCGCCGTATTGGCATGCTCGAAATTGTGCCGCGAATATTCCTGCTCGGCCTGCAAGAAGACCTCGCCATAGGTGACCCTCGCGTCGCCCTCCAGCCCGTTGAAGTTCAGGTCGTAGACATTGTCGACGCCCTGCACATACATGGCCAGCCGCTCAAGCCCATAGGTCAACTCGCCGGAGACCGGCGCGCATTCGATGCCGCAGACCTGCTGGAAAGTAGGTGAACTGCGAGACCTCCATGCCGTCGCACCAGCATTCCCAGCCGAGCCCCCAGGCGCCCAAAGTCGGGCTTTCCCAGTCGTCCTCGACAAAGCGGAGATCGTGCAGCAGCGGGTCGATGCCGATCGCCTCCAGCGAGCCGAGATAGAGCTCCTGCAAATTCGGCGGGTTGGGCTTCAGGATCACCTGATACTGGTAATAGTGCTGAAGCCGGTTCGGGTTCTCGCCGTACCGCCCATCCTTCGGCCGGCGCGACGGCTGCACATAGGCGGCATTCCACGGTTTAGGCCCAAGCGCGCGCAAGGTGGTCGCAGGGTGAAACGTGCCGGCGCCCACTTCCATGTCGTAGGGCTGCAGGATCACGCAACCGCGCTCCGCCCAATAGGCATGGAGCGTCAGGATCAGGCCCTGGAACGAGCGGCTCGGGCTCATGGGATTGCTGGACGTCACGGAATAGCCCCTGGCGGGTCGAAAAGTCGGCCCGTCCTAAGGTGCACCGCACAAAGCGTCAAGGCGACGCTCCAACTGCTGTCCCGCTAGCCGGCTTTCCATGGCCCAATGATTTGATACAGGAACGACGGCATGGTCGCTCGTCCCAACTCGCTATGGAGCGCATCGATGCCCGCGAAAGTCTTGATACGCCCGATCGAGCGGCAGGGACCGCGAACAGTGGCTGCCGCTGTGGGACGGCTATAATGAATTCTACGAACGCGCCGGCCCGACCGCCCTGCCCTCAGCCATCACCGACACGACCTGGAGCCGCTTCTTCGACGCCTATGAGCCGGTGAACGCGCTGGTGGCGGAACAGGACGGGCAACTGCTCGGGCTCGTCCACTACCTTTACCATCGCAGCACAACGAGCATCGCGCCGACCTGCTATCTGCAAGACCTGTTCACGAGCGAGGCCGCACGCGGCAAGGGGGTCGGGCCGTGCGCTGATCGAAGGCGTCTATGAGCGGGCGAAGGCGGCAGGTGCGCCACGCGTCTACTGGCTGACGCACGAAACCAACACGACCGCCATGCAGCTCTACGACAAGGTCGCTGAACGCTCCGGCTTCCTGCAATACCGCAAATTATTCTGACAACAGTCAGCTTCCCGGCAGGACCAGTTCCGTTCCCGGCAGCAGCCGGCCCGGATCGCGCAGCTGCGGGTTGAGGTCGATGATCTCGATGTAGCGTTCGCCATTGCCGAGACGCTCTGCCGCAATCGACCACAACGACTGTCCAGGCTGCACGACATAGCTGGCCGGCGTCGGCCGCGTGACCGCAGGCGCCGTGGCCGCAGGCGGCTTGGGCGGCGCGGGCACTGCCGGCTCCGCCGGCAGGATCAGCTCGGTCTTCTTGATCGGCGCGGGCTGCGGCTCAGGCGCGGTCGGTTTCGGCGTTTCGACCGCCTTGGGCTCCAGCGGCGGCATGCCTTCGGCAAGCTTCTTCTGCACGCTGGCGAGCACATCCGGTTCCGGCTTCAGGTCGCGCGCATGGCTCCACTGGAAGGTCGCTTCCAGCCGGCGGCCGGCCCGCCAATAGGCATCGCCGAGATGGTCGTTCAGCACCGGATCGTCCGGTTTCAGGGAAACCGCTCGCTCGAGTTCCGTCACAGACTCATCGAAGCGGCCGAGGCGGTAATAAGCCCAGCCCAGCGAATCGACGATGTAGCCGTCGCTCGGCCTCAGATCGACGGCCTTGCGGATCAGGTCCAACCCCTCTTCGAGGTTGCGGTTCATATCGACCCAGGAATAGCCGAGATAGTTCATCACCTGCGGCTGGTTCGGAAACAATTCCAACGCCTTGCGGAAGTTCGGCTCGGCCTTGGGCCATTCCTTCAGCCGCTCATAGGCGATGCCGCGCTGGTAAAAAATGTTCCAGTCGGCGCGCACCGGGCTCTTCAGCTTGGCTGCCGCCTCGTCATAGAGATTGGCTGCGGAGCGGAAATCCTCCTTCGACGCATAGACCCCGCCCAGCGCCAGATAAGCGCGCATGTCGTCGGGATCGGCCGCGAGCAGCTTTTTCAGCTGCGTTACCGCCTCGTCCTTCTTGTCCAGGTCGGCCAGGTTCAGGCCAATCTGCATCTGGGCGATGCGGGCAAACGGCGAACTGGGCTGCACGCGGCGATAAAAGTCGATCGCGCCTTGCAAATCTTCCTGCTGCTCGGCCACTTCGGCCAGATGCATCAGCGCGATGTCATTGTTCGGGGTCAGCGCCAGCGCGAGCTGGAGATAAAGCCGCACGAACGGCTCGCCGCCGCCGCGATTGAGCGCCGTGCCCAGGTTGAGCAAAGTCTCGGATGCGCCATCCTGCGGGGTCGCAACAAGCGGCGAAACCGGCTCGCCCTTGTTCACCTTCTCCCGCAGCACCGTTATCGGCAGGCGATTGGCGGCAAAGGCATCCGCCCTATCGAGCACCGACAATGCATCCGCCTTGCGGCCATCGCGGGCGAGAAAACCGGCATAAGCTTCCGCCGCGCGCATATAGGCGTCGGGTGCCGCGCTGCCGCCGCCGACATTGTCGAGCGTTTGCGAATAGGCTTCTTCCGCCTTCTGCTTCATCCCGGCCGCGTCGGCGATCAGGGCGCTGTGATAGCTGACAAAGGTACTGTACCAGTCCGGTCCGCCAAGCTTGGCCAGGACGTCCAGCCCTTCCTGCGGCTTGCCTTCGCCGGCCTTCGCCCAGGCGGCGATGACATTGACGATCAGGCGATCGAGATCGGATTCCAGCGCGAGCTGCAGCCAGTCCTGCGCTTGCCGGTATTCCTTCTTGCGCATGGAATCGACGGCCAGCGCCAGGCGGGAGATTCGCTCGACCTCGGCTACGGTCTTCAGCTTTTCCGCGTAGGGCAGCGATTCATCGAAGCGGCCCCGTGCGATCAGCGACAGGAGCATGGCTTTGCTGCAGCGACTCGTTTGTCGGGTCGAAAGCCAGCGCCTGCTTGTAATAGGCGATCGCATTGTCGAGATCGTCATCACTTTCTGCCACGCGCCCGGCGAGATAGGCGCCGGTAAAGGTGCCCATGCGCAGCGTATCCGCGGTCTTTTCGGCCAACGCCGGCGGGACAACCGCGACAGATGCGGCGAGCACGGTGAGGCTCGCCAGCAAGATCCTTGCTTTTCGCAGCATGCTATTACCTTCCAAGCCGGCCGAGGCCGGGCCGCAATCGGCGTCGGTGAATCAGAAAAGCATGGCCTTTTTACGGAGGCTAATCAATGTTGGGTGTGTGGGGCAAATTGCCTTCGGGCGACCAGATGCGTAGTTCGTCCGGTGAACCTCACCTACAATCCTGTTCATAACAATTTCTGCGTCCTTTCCAGGGCAAGCGAAACATATTGAAATATGCGTGGAGGCATTATGCGCCACGCGATTCAATCAATATTGTCTTTATTCATTTTAGCACTTTCTATTACATCATCCAAGGCTGCCGAAACACAACCTACAGTCGTATTTATTCAATCTATCCTCGAAACGCCAGTTGATGACATGGGTTTCGCACGCGCTAAGCTGGCCGTGGACAAATTTGCCGATCTTGCCGTCGACGAAGCGACAGCCCTGGCCGAACTCGACAGCATGGTCGTGACCATCCCAAAATGCTCGCAACGCTGCCGCCCCCCGAAGCCGCGACTGACATGGAAAAGATGAAGGCGCTGCGGACTTTCATCTATGAGCCAGGCTGGTGGAACGACAACAAGCCGTTTCAGTATGATCTGTCCGACCCCTTCGGCCAGCAGCCCGGCGCGCAGATGCTGACGCGCTATCTCGCCACGAAGAAGGGCAACTGCATCTCGATGCCGATGCTGTTTCTGGCGCTGGGCGAGAAGCTCGGCCTCGATCTCACGCTGTCAACCGCCCCGCTGCATGTGTTCGTCAAATTCACCGACCGCGCGACCGGCAAGACCTGGAACCTGGAAACAACCAGCGGAGCCGGCTTCACCCGCGATGCGCACTACCGCAAGATTTTGCCGATGACGGACGAGGCGGTGGCCAACGGCGTCTATCTGAAAACACTGACACGCCGCGAGACCCTGGCGCTCATTGCCACCGGTGCGCTCGACCACCTGCTGGCGAAGGGCCGCTATGAAGAAGCGATTGCGGTCGCCGACCTGCTGATCGAGGCCAATCCGGCCGACGCCTACTCGCTGACCAAGAAAGGCACCGCCTACTACCGCCTCCTGGAGCGCGACTTCATCCGCAAATATCCACGCGAGAGCGACATTCCGCCGGCGGAGATGCCGCGGGCGGTGGAATTGCAACGCGCGAACCAGGATGCATTCGCGAAGGCGGAGGCGCTGGGATGGCGCGAGCCGAAGATAAATTAGTGATAACCGACGGATTTGAGCCCAAGGAGGTTCTGCAGATGCACATAACAAGGATCGTTCAAGGCTTGCTCGCGATCGTGCTTGCGATCCCGATCATGGCTGCCGGAGCGGCCGAGGCGCGCACCGCTTCAGTGGTCATTCCCCATGCAAGACCAACAATCGATCGGCCTGCGCTCACTCATGTTCGCTATGTTTCTCCCGATACTATGGACCCCACGATACCGGGGGTTGGGACCAATCGTTATTCCTATTCAGGCAACGACCCGATCAACAAAAGCGATCCAAATGGCCACCAATACGTTGATCCTATGGGTGGCTACTATCCTGGCCCAGATTGCAACTGTCCGGGATACCCCGGATATACCTATGATCCTCTGGAAAATCCGGGCACGACGGCCATGATGATGGCAGCTCCGGTCGGCGCGGCGATAGCGCCGGGTGCTGCGCTGGCTCTAGGCGCCCGCTATCCCGGTATTGCAGGATTCATCACCGAACTGTTTGCCTCTGAGGTGGGGGTTACTGCTCCAACGGCATCGGCCGCTGTTATTGGGGCCGGAGCTATTAAGTCCTACGGATCTTTCCGGGCGCTGAAAGCAGATCTAGGGTCTCCCGGCAGAGGAAATGTTTGGCACCACATAGTTGAACAATGCCAAGGGAACTGTACGCGCTCTTCGTTTCCTTCCAAAATGATCAACAATACGAGAAATGTCGTATCTGTCCCGAAAGAGGTAAACCAAAGACTTGCAGATTTATATGCATAAAAGCAGTCATACTCTCAAGGCAAGACTGTCCGCGATTGGTTGAGTAAAAAGACTTTCAAAGAGCAGCAAGCGTTTGGCAAGAGGGAATTGGAAAAGGCACTGAAGGATCATGAGGCGGCCAAAAATGCTAGCAAAAAGCCCTGAGGATGAATACGTTGCGGCAGCTATCTTGCATCGTGAATTGCTTGAGATGGGAGATCGAAAGGGGTCGAATACCGCTCACGACCGTCTGATCGAGGCGATAAGACAGATTAGAAGGACTGCTGATCGCGGACATTCTTTTTTATTGCGGCTACTAGCGCATTCTGACGAAAACGTCAGGCTCTGGAGTGCTGCACATTTGCTTCCTCTCGAGGAAAAGGAAGCTCTTGCTGAATTAAGCCGTCTTGCAACGGGCGCGCAATCATGGGTGGTTCGCTCTAGCGCGGACGTAACCGAAACAGAGTGGAGAAAAGGCACGCTGGACATCGATTGGTTTATGAAAGAATAGAGGTCTCCAATCAGAATTCGAAGTCCTAGACCTGCGCCGAGAAGCGGCCTTACTGATGGTCGCGCCTCAACTCACCCTGCTGATACAAAAATCGATCACCTCAAGCAGCGCCTGCTTCTGCGGCGTTGAGGCCATCGGGCCCAAGCGCATCGCGGGCGATTTCGCCAAAATGGCGGGCGCGGGCAATGGTGTCGCCAATCGCGCCGTGCTTCTTGATCAGCCCAATGGCTCGTTCGAGAGATGCATCATCCGCGTGATGGTCCTCGATCGCGGCTTTCCAGAAGGTCCGCTCCTCCACCGAACCCCGGCGATAGGCCAGGATCACCGGCAGGGTCACCTTGCCCTCGCGGAAATCGTCGCCGACATTCTTGCCGAGGTCCTTGGCCGAGCCGCCATAATCCAGCGCATCGTCGATCAACTGGAAGGCCAGGCCGAGATTGATGCCATAGGAGCGCAGCGCCGCGCGATCCGTGCGGCTGGCGCCGGCGATCACCGGTCCGACCTCGGCAGCGGCTGAAAACAGCGCCGCGGTCTTCGCCTTGATCACGGCAAAATGCTCGTCCTCGGTGGTTTCGAGGTTGTTGGCGGCGGCGAGCTGCATCACCTCGCCTTCGGCGATGATCGAGGCGGCGGTCGACAGAATGTCCAGCGCTTCGAGCGAGCCGACCTCGACCATCATCTTGAAGGCCTGGCCGAGCAGGAAATCGCCGACCAGCACGGACGCCTGGTTGCCCCAGATCATGCGCGCCGTCTTCTTGCCGCGGCGCAAATCGCTCTCGTCGACCACATCGTCGTGCAGCAGCGTGGCGGTGTGCATGAACTCGACGCTGGTGGCGAGTTTGACATGCCCGTCGCCCTGGTAGCCGAACATCTGCGCGGCGGCGAGCGTCAGCATCGGCCGCAGCCGCTTGCCGCCGGAGGAAATCAGATGGTTCGCGACCTCGGGGATCATTTCGACGTCCGAGCCCGCCTTGGAGAGGATCAGCTCGTTGACGCGGCCCATATCGGCAGCCGTCAGCGAAACCAGCCGCGCAATCGACGCGGCTTCGCGCTTGCCTTCCTCGAGGTTTACGACGACACCCAAAACCGAACTCCCGTCACGTCCAGAACCGCTCTTAGCAGCAGCGTCATGTCCCTGTCACGATCCTAGGTATTTCGGGCGCGGCCCGCCAAGCGGCGAATTGGCGCGGCTTGCCACACCAGTCCCAACCTGCCACCCTTGCCGCATGATCGAACTCATCCGCACCAACGACGCCGTCGTTCTGTCCTTCGTACAATCGCTGCTGCGCGACGCCGGCATCGAATGCCTCGTCGCCGACGAGAACATGAGCGTGCTCGACGGCTCGATCGGCATCCTGCCGCGGCGGGTCTTGATTGCCGAAGACGACGCTGACGAGGCGAAAACGCTGCTGGCCGATGCCGGCGTCGGCAACGAGATTCGCGAGGTAGTCACTGGCGTGGCACGCGGCAAACATCTGTGCTAACCCGCTGCCGACCCCCCTCTGTCCTGCCGGACATCTCCCCCTCAAGGGGGGAGATTGGCAGCGTCGACGTTTGGCGAAATCCTTGCGGCCAGCCAATCTCCCCCCTTGGGGGGGAGATGTCCGGCAGGACAGAGGGGGGTCGGTGAATGTCTGGCCCAACTGCGCACGCACCAGTACCCGCATTCACCCTCGACGCCTTCCATCGCGGCAAATTCTGGCTGGTCCAGCCCAGAAGCGGCGGTCACCGCGCCGGCATGGACGCCATGATGCTGGCGGCAGCCGTGCCGTCGGATTTCGCCGGCGCACGTCGCCGACCTCGGCGCCGGCGCAGGCGCTGCGGGCATGGCGGTCATCGCGCGGTGCCCGAAAGCCCACGCGACGCTCATCGAGCTGCGAACCGGAGATGGCCGCGTTTGCCGAGCGCACGTTGGCCCATCCCGAAAATGCGGCCCTAGCGTCGCGTGCGCGTATCGTGGTCGCCGATGTCGAGCCTGACCGGCAAAAGGCGCCATGAATGCCGGCCTTGCGGACCGAGCGTTCGACTTCGCCATCATGAACCCGCCCTTCAACAGCCCGGCCGACCGTTCGACGCCCGACGCGTTGAAGCGTACGGCGCATGTGATGGACGACGGCCTGTTCGAAGCCTGGCTGCGCACGGCGGCGGCAATCGTCAGGCCGCGTGGCGGGCTGGCGGTGATCGCCCGCCCACAGTCGCTCGCTCCCATTCTTGCTGCGCTCGCCGGCCGTTTCGGTTCCGCGCGCATCCTGCCGATCCATCCGCGCATCGACGCGCCGGCGATCCGCATTGTTGTGCGCGCGATCAGGGGCTCGCGCGGCGCTCTGTCGCTCGAACCGCCGCTTTTCCTGCACGAGGCAAGCAGCGACCGCTTTTCCGAACGCGCCGACGACATCAACAACGGCCGCGCCTCGCTTTTCGGCGATTGAGCCCACGGCCGCGGCATTGCACGCTGCTCGGAAATGCCTACATCCGGTTAGAGACTCCGGAGAAACAAGCTTTTGAAGAAGATTCTTCAACCGACTGCTGCCGAGATCGATGCGCTCGACGGCGGTGACCATCCCTGTGATCCGACTGCAAGGCGCGATCCTGTCCGGCGGCACGGCCTTTCGACCCGGCACTCAGCCTCGCGACAACCGCCGGCCTGATCGAAAAAGCCTTTGCCTTCGACGCGCCTGCCGTGGCGGTCGTCGTCAATTCGCCGGGCGGCTCGCCGGTGCAGGCGCGGCTGATCTACAAGCGAATCCGCGACCTCGCCGCCGAGAAGAAGAAGCATGTCTTCGTCTTCGTCGAGGATGTCGCGGCGTCCGGCGGCTATATGATTGCGCTGGCCGGCGACGAGATCATCGCCGACCCCTCCTCGATCGTCGGATCGATCGGCGTGGTTTCGTCATCCTTCGGCTTCGTCGACCTGTTGAAGAAGATCGGCGTCGAGCGGCGCGTCCACACCGCCGGCAAGAACAAGGCGGTGCTCGACCCGTTCCGGCCCGAGCGCGAGGAAGATGTCGAGCGGCTGAAGGAATTGCAGGTTGAGGTGCACGACACCTTCATCGACCTTGTGAAGGCGCGGCGCGGCGCCAAGCTCAAGGACGATCCCGATCTCTTCACCGGGCTGTTCTGGAGCGGCAAGAAGGGCCTGGAACTCGGCCTGGTCGACGCTCTCGGCGACATGCGCGCAACGCTGAAGGACCGCTACGGCGACAAGACGCAGCTCAGGCTGGTCAGCCAGTCGAGAGGCTTTCTCGGCCGCTTCGGACTGTTCGGCTCGCGCGCCGATCCGGCCGACATCGGCGCGGGTGCTGCTGACCGGTTGGTAACCCTGGCCGAAGAGCGAAGCTTATGGGGCCGCTTCGGCCTTTGAATTTTTGGCTTTACCGGCTAAGGTAGTCGTGAAGCCATCTGACCGGCGCGCTCGCCGGGATTTGGAGGAAGGCATGCCGCAGGTCATTTTCTTCGCCGTCGTCGGCGTGGCGGCCTATTTCGGCTACAAGGCGTTTCTGCGCGAAGCTGAACGCGTGACGGCAAAAATCCGCCGCGAGGAAAAGCAGGCGCGCATGGGCGTCAACGGCACGCTGGTGCAAGATCCGAAAACCGGCGAATATCGCGTCGCCAAGGATTGAGCGGCATTTCCATTGCAGCTGACACGATAGGCGCCCGCGTCGGCAGCCTGACTTGGTATGCGCCTGCCAAGATAAATCTCGCCCTGCACGTTACCGGCCAACGCGCCGACGGCTATCACGAGATCGAGACCTTCGCGGTCTTCACCCGCTTTGGCGACATTGTCAGCGTGAGTGAGGCCGATGCCGATTCGCTCGAGGTCGACGGGCCTTTCGCGGCTGGCGTGCCGGTGGATGCCAGACAATCTGGTGATCAAGGCGCGTGATGCGCTGCGGCTGGCTTTACCCTCCCCCTTGTGGGGAGGGTCGGGCGGCAAGCCGGCCGGGGTGGGGGTAGGCCGGCTCCAACGATCGCGATTGCCCAATCCCCCCCCTTGAGGGGGACATGTCCCGCAGCAGAGGGGGGTGGGCAAGCCGGTCGGCGACTTACGTTTACCGCCATCCGGCTCACCAAAAACCTGCCCGTCGCCTCCGGCATCGGCGGCGGATCGAGCGACGCGGCGGCGACGCTGAGGGCGCTCAATCAGCTCTGGGAGGCTGACCTTCCGCTCGACCAACTCGCAGCAGCTCGGCAAGACCCTCGGCGCGGACGTGCCGATGTGCCTGCACGGCCGGCCACTGCTTGCCAGCGGCGTCGGCGAGCATATCGAACCGATCGCAAACGTTCCGGCGTTGGCGCTGGTGCTGGTCAATCCCGGCGTCGCGGTTTCGACAGCCGACGTGTTCAAAGCACTGGATCGCCGCGACAATGCACCCCTGCCACCGCTGCCGCGCGTGATCGAATTTCACAGCCTGCGCAATTGGCTGGAGACAACGCGCAACGACCTCGAACCCGTTGCGCGAGCGCTCCAGCCGGTGATTGGTTCGGTGCTGAGCGCGCTCAACAAAGCCGACGCGGGTTTCGCCCGCATGTCGGGTTCCGGCGCGACATGTTTCGGGCTCTTCGAGACCGGCAATGTGGCCAAGCGCGCGGCGATCGAAATCCGCCGCCGTCACCCGGACTGGTTCGTCGCCGCGACGCGCAGCATAGCCTCGGAGATTTCCGCGCATGGCCACGACTGACAAGCCGCCTCGCCCGTTCGTTCCGGTCAAGATCGCCGTGCTGACGGTGTCGGATACACGCAGTCTCGCCGACGACAAGTCCGGCCAGACGCTTGGCCGACCGCATCGCCGAGGCCGGGCATATCCTGGCCGCGCGGGACATCGTCACCGACGACAAGGAGCTGATCCGCGAAAAAGTCCTCGGCTGGAGCAAGGATGACAACATCGACGTGGTCATCACCACCGGCGGCACCGGTTTTACCGGCCGCGACGTGACGCCGGAGGCGCTGGAACCGATCTTCGAAAAGCGCATGGACGGCTTTTCCGAAGTTTTCCACCGCATTTCCTACGACAAGATCGGCACCTCGACGATCCAGAGCCGGGCGACTGGCGGCGTCGTCAACGCCACCTTCGTCTTCGTGCTGCCGGGCTCACCCGGCGCCTGCCGCGATGCCTGGGATGGCATCTTGAAGGCGCAACTCGACTACCGGCATATGCCCTGCAATTTCGTGGAAATCATGCCGCGGCTGGACGAGCATTTGCGAAGGGGCGCGGCAAATAGGCGGCGCGCCTATTTGGCCGGCGCGACGATGATCTCGCCTTCCAGCCGCCTCGTCGCCAGGCCACGCCCGATCGCCTCGCCATCCTGACCCGATCGCGACTGCGACACCGCCTGTGATTTGCGGATCAGCAGGCCTTCGGTCAGCGCGCGGTTGCCCGGAAACACCCGCGACAGGAAAGGCGAGCGGTGCGCGCGCGAGCGGGTGAAGCGCGCCGCTATCGTCGCCTTGCGGGTGTGGGCCGCCGCCGACTCGATCCAGCCTTCGACCAGCCGCGCGCCGGGCTCCAAAAGAAGCAGCCAGTCGCCCTTGGCCTGCCGCGCGCCGACGGCCGCCGTGCCGGAGATGAACACACAGCCGGCGTGCTCCGCCACCTTGTGTGTCTGGTCGGTGGAGCCGCGGTCGCAGACGATCACCTCACGCACGACGCCTTCCACCGCTCCGCCGATCAGCGTCGACAGCGTTCGGGCCAAACCTTCCTCGTCATTTTTGGTTTCGATCAGAACCGAGATCATGCCGCCCTCGCATCTTCGCCCTCCCGCGAAATAGCCGAAAGCCGGCAAAAGCACCAGTTTGTCAGGAGCATCATCAGAAAGTTCTTGCTTTGTTCCGATTTACAAAATAGGAATACATTCATGAACGCGATGATTCCCCACACCCCCGAAACGCCTTGGCAGAGAGCCAGGATGCAACAGGTCGTGCGCGCCGACGAGGCCGCCTTCGCGGGCGGCGGCGCCGAGATCGCCAACGCGCTGATCGAGCGCAGCGGCATCCGCATCGACGAAGACCGCCGGCGCGGTCGCGGCGCGGGCGTGAACCCGAGCGGCCGGTTCGAGCCGGTCAGCCGGCATGTTTTCGACGATGGCTGGTCGACCTTCGAGGAGCTGCCGCCGTTCAAGACCGAAGTGCAGGTGGAAAAGCCGCGCACCATCATCACGCGCAACGAATCGCCCGACATTTCCTTCGACCGCTCGATCAATCCTTATCGCGGCTGCGAACATGGCTGCGTCTATTGTTTTGCGCGGCCGACACACGCCTTCATGGGCCTCTCGGCAGGGTTGGACTTCGAGTCGAAACTGTTCGCCAAGCCGGATGCCGCAAAACTGCTCGAAAGGGAACTTTCGAAGGACGGCTATCAGCCGCGCTCGATCGCCATCGGCACCAATACCGACCCTTATCAGCCGATCGAGAAGCAGTGGCGCATCATGCGCGAGATCCTCGAAGTGCTGGAGGCGCGCGGCCATCCGGTCGGCATCGTCACCAAATCGGCCCTGGTCACGCGTGACATCGACATTCTTGGCCGCATGGCCGAGCGCGGGCTGGCAAAGGTCGCGCTGTCGATCACCACGCTTGACCGCAAGCTGGCGCGCACGATGGAGCCACGTGCGGCGACGCCGCCGAAGCGGCTTGAGGCGTTGAAGCTTTTGTCCGAAGCCGGTGTCCCGACCTCGGTGATGGTCGCCCCGGTCATCCCCGGCCTGAACGATCCGGAGATCGAGCGTATCCTGGACTCCGCCTATGCGGCCGGCGCGCGCGAGGCGGGTTACGTGATGCTGCGGCTGCCGCTGGAAGTCAGCCCGATCTTCAAGGATTGGCTGCTCAGGCATTATCCGGACCGTTTTCGCCACGTGATGTCTCTCGTGCGCTCGATGCGCGACGGCAAGGACTACGATTCCGAGTGGGGCAAGCGCATGAAAGGTTCCGGCCCCTATGCCTGGCAGATCGGCCGGCGCTTCGAGATCGCGGCAAAGCGTCTCGGCTTCAACCTCGAAAAGCGCCAGCTGCGCAACGATCTGTTCGTTCCGGCAAAGAAGGAGACCGAGCAGCTGATGCTGATTTGAGGCTTGGGCACGGCGGTAATCAGCCTGTCGTGCAACGCAATTATCCTGTTTCCGTCCGGCTTTTTTCCCCGATCAGCCCGACGGCGTCCTTTCCGGATCGTTCCCCGCCGATCGGAAAGGTTCTTGCGGAGAATCGGACCCGGTGCGAGCATCGCCGCAGATGGCTCGACCGCGTTCCGATTCTCCGCTTCTCTTCGAAATCGTCGAGAAGCCCGACTTTTCCTTCGAGAAGAAGGCAAGGCGTGACGGCCTGTGGCCAGTCGCCGGGTTGGACGAAGCCGGGCGCGGCCCGCTGGCCGGGCCGGTGGTGGCGGCCGCCGTCATCCTCAATCCAAAGAAAATCCCGGACGGCCTGGACGATTCCAAGCGCCTCACCCATGACCAACGCGAGGTGCTGTTCGGCCGCATCATGGCAACCGCGCTTGGCGTTTCTTTTGCCTCGGTCGCGGCTGAAGGCATCGACACGATCAACATCCTGCGCGCCAGCCTTGAGGCCATGCGCCGTGCATTGATCTCGCTACCGGTCTCGCCATTGCTGGCGCTGGCTGACGGTCGTGACGTGCCGCCGGGTCTGCCCTGCGAGGGCCGCGCCCTGATCAAGGGCGACCAGCGCTCGCAGTCGATCGCCGCTGCCTCGATTGTCGCCAAGGTCATGCGCGACCGCATGATGTCCTGCTGCCCAGACCGCAACGAGCGCTACGGCTTCCACCTGCACGCTGGCTACGCGACCGAGCGCCATCGCGCGGCGATCGACCTGCACGGCCCCTACCCGCGCTTGCACCGCATGACTTTTTCGCCGTTCAGGCTTGGGGTCGAGCTGGACGAGGCGGGTCTCGAGGACACGGAACTGGCCCTCGCCGGCTGACCAAACGAGCCGGAAGAAAGCCTACGCGATCGGCATCGCTGAAGGCCCGGCTCGTCCTTAGCTCTTGCCAACCTTATTCACGATTTCAGGGAAATCGCCGAGGAACTGCTCGCGCAGGATCGGCCCTAAGGGGCCTCCAGCCTTCTTCGTATCGATGAGCAGGCGGGCGAAAATGATGCGGCGGTCGCCTTTTTCCGCCCAGCCGACAAACCAGCCAATCGGCCTTGTCCGGTCGGGCTTGCCGGCGGCAGTGCGCAGAAAAATGCTGCCGGTCTTGCCGTGGACGACCCAACCGCCCTTGACGGGAAACTGCGGGATAACCGCTCGCGTCAGAGCGGTCGCACGCTTGGAAACCGGCAGATCGTCCGCCAGCAGCCGGCCGATGAAGGCGGCCTGCTCGTCCGGCGAAATGCGCAGCGACGACCCGAGCCAGGCATGCGTCAGGCCATTGCCCTTGCCCGGGTCGCCGGAAAGATCGGCATTGCCATAGCCGAAGCCTGATACGTAGGCATCGAACTTCTCCATGCCCATCCGGCGTGTGACTTCGCGAGAATACCACAGCACCGAATCGCGCTCCCAGATGGTCGGATCGACCGTCTTCTGGTCGCGCTTCGGCGCGTCGAATTCCGGCCGATAGGGCCAGGCGGGTTCGGATGCACTCTTCAGGATGCCGGCGTCGAAACCCATGACCGCCAGCGGCACCTTGAAGGTGGATGCCGGACTTGCCCGGTGGTCGCAGGCGCCTTCCCGCAGCAAGGGCTTGCCGGTCGAGGCATCGACGAGGAGGGTGCACTCGACGCGGGCCGGTTCAGCATTGGCGCTGAAGGTCGAGGCCGCGAACAGCGCCGCTACCATCAGCATCCAGGCCACCAGAACCAGATCGCCGCGCGGCTTGTGAATTGTGTGCCTCAAGGGTCCCTCCTTCGAACGCGCGAGAAGGGATCGAACAAAAAAGCCGCCTCAATCGGGCGGCTCTTTGCAGCTTCGGTGCAGAAGCGTCAGTTCAGCTTGGCCTTAACCGCCGCGACCGACGACTTGAAGTAGTCCGTGACAGCCTTCGCGTCCGCCTTGCCGGCCAGCAGCGCGCGCGACGCCTCGACCGCCAGATCGACCGCCGATGCACGCACCTCATTGACGGCCTCGCGCTCTGCCAGGGCGATCTTCTGCTCGGCCAAAGCGGTGCGGCGCGTCACATAATCTTCGGTCTTGGTTTTGGCGTCCTTGACCAGCATTTCGGCTTCACGCTTGGCTGCGTCGATGATCCCGGCAGCTTCGGCTTCGGCTTCCTTGCGCTTGCGCTGATATTCGGCCAGCAGTTGCTGCGCCTCTTCGCGCAGGCGGCGAGCTTCCTCGATGTCGGCGGTGATCTTGACGGCGCGCTTGTCCAGCGCTCCGCCGATCATGCCCGGCACCTTCAGGTAGAAGACAACGGCCAGGAAGATGACGAGGGCGACAAAGGCCCAGAATGTTGCATCGAATGCCATGGCTCAGCTCCGCGAGGCTTTGACGGCGGCCGAAACGGCGGCCTTGTCGGCCTTGCCGCCGGTCAGCTGCTCGATGATCGCCGCGGCAGTCGACTCGGCGATCGAGCCGACTTCGCCCATCGCCTTGGTCTTGATCGCGGCGATCGACTTCTCGGCCTCGGCCATCTTGGCTTCGAGCTCGGCCTCAACCTTCTTGCGCTGCGTCTCGGCATCCGCCTTGGCGCCGTCGCGGGCGGACTGTCCGATCGAATTGGCTTTCGCCTTCGCTTCGGCAAGTTCCTGCTCATAGGCCGCGACTGCCGCATCGGCGTCAGCCTTGGAGCGGGCGGCCTGGTCGAGATCCTGGGCAATGCGGTCGCTGCGCGTCTCAAGAATGTGCGCGATGCGCGGCAGCACCACCTTCTTCAGGAAGAGGTAGAACAGGCCGAAGGTGATCGCCAGCCAGAGAAGCTGCGAGGGAAAGGTCGACGAGTCGAACGGCGGAAACACCCCGCCGCCATGGCCGGCATCCTGTTCGGTATGGCCCCGCCTTCGACGGCGGCATCGTGCCCCGCTTCAGCGGGCGCAACCTGAATTTCACCCTCGACTGCCGGCGCGTGGCCGTCAGCGGCAGGCGGATGCGTTTCCCCCTCGGCCGGTTTGGCCTCCTGGGCATAAGCCGATGTCACGAACATCTTCGACCCCTATCCTACGTCACCCGGCCGCCAATCGTGCGGCCGGCGTATCCTTGCGAAGCGTCTCTTAGGTGAAGAGCAGCAGCAGGGCGACGAGGAGCGAGAAGATGCCCAGAGCTTCGGTCACGGCGAAGCCGAAGATCAGGCGGCCGAACTGGCCGTCAGCGGCCGACGGGTTGCGCAGGGCGCCCGCCAGATAGTTGCCGAAAATGGTGCCCAGGCCGATGCCCGCGCCACCCATGCCGAGGCAGGCGATACCAGCGCCGATTGCCTTTGCTGCTTCTGCTTCCATTTCCAACTCTCCTTTTGGATTTCGGATATTTCGGTATGCGTTCAGATCACGGCCAGAGGCCGAATTGTCATCAGTGACCCGGATGGATCGCGTCGTTCAGATACATGCAGGTCAGCACCGCAAACACATAGGCTTGCAGGAAGGCGACCAGGAATTCGAGCGCCGTAATCGCAACCGTCATGGCCAGCGGCAGCAGCGAGCCGCGCGATGCCGACTGCGCCCAAGGCGCTCAGCGACGTGACGAAACCCGCAAAAACCTTCAGCGTGATGTGGCCGGCCAGCATGTTGGCGAAAAGACGAACCGAGAGGCTGATCGGGCGCGACAGGAACGAGATCACCTCGATCAGCACCACCAGCGGCACCAGAATGCCAGGCACGCCTTGCGGCACAAACAGCTTCAGAAACCCGACGCCGTTCTTCATGAAGCCGTAGACGACCACCGTGCCGATAACCAGCAGCGCCAGTGCGAAGGTCACGATGATGTGGCTGGTGATGGTGAAGAAGTAGGGGAACAGGCCGAGCAGGTTGGCGACCAGCACGAACATGAACAGCGAAAAGACAAAGGGAAAAAACTTCATGCCGTGCGAGCCGGCCGCGTCGCGCAGCATGTTGGCGACGAATTCATAGGACATTTCCGAGATCGACTGCAGCCGGCTCGGGATCAGGCCGCGGTTCGACGTCGTCACATAAAGGAAGCCGCCGGCCAGCGCTGCCGTCGCAACCATGAAGGCCGACGAATTGGTGAAGGAGAAATCCATGCCGCCGATTTCGATCGGAATCCATTTCGCGATCTGAAACTGGTGGATTGGATCGTTGGCCACTTAAGACCCCCTCGTTTGCTGCGCCGACGGCGCATCTTCATTTCGTTTCCGGCCCGCCACCGTCCCGTGGCTTGGTCCGAATGCCTGCTTCGGCTACGACACCGGCCGAACGCATGACGTTTAGCACGCCCGCGCCGAAGCCCAATAGCAGAAAGACGATCAACCCCCAGGGCGACGTCCCCAGCCAGCGATCGATTATCCACCCCAGCCCGCCGCCGACAACTACCCCAGCGATAAACTCGCTGGAGAGTTTCAGGGCCTGACCGTAGCCGGCATTGACCGCTTTCGCGCCTTCCTTCGCCACCCTCGTCTGCTCGCCGCGTTCAGCAAGAACGGCTTCGAGCTCGCGCCGGCGGCGCTCCAATTCGTCATCGCGGATGGCTGGTTGGGCCGCTGTTTCAGGCCCCTTTTTGCCGGCTTCGTCGCGCCCGGTCGCCTTGGCCACCGCAACCTCCTCGCCCGGCAACCAGATGCTGGCTGTCCGCTATCAAAGTCGCGCGCAACATAGTGGGGGGTCCCTCACCCGTCAAGCGGAGGAAGGGGGGCAGCCGGTATCTATTTTTTCTATTTATTTCAACTGTTTAGCTAGGTGCGACATCCTGACCGATGGAATCGCTGCCGACCCGCCTTGCCGGCTGGCATGCGCTTGGGCGTCAGCTCCACCCGCCATTCTTGGTGCGGTAGAAGATGTGCAGCCCGATCTTGGTCATTTTGTTCATCGCCCGCGCCCAGCCGGGGCTGACATATTGCGCGTAATAGTGCGTCGATGAACCGACTTCGGGGATGAAGATTTTGCCGGCTGTGACGGCCAGCGCGACTTCCTTCGCCTTGCGATAGTTCGACTGGCTGGTGATGACATCTTTCCGGCCGTCGCAGGCGAAGGAGAACTGGCAGCGGTTGAACCAGCTGTCGTTCTGATAGACCACGCCGCAGATGGTTTTCGGATAGGTCGGGTTGCGCACCCGGTTGAGCACCACCTGCGCGACCGCCGCCTGGCCGCGCGTCGATTCCCCGCGCGCCTCGAAATAGATCGCGTTGGCGAGGCACTGCTGCTCCTTGGCGGAGAAGACAATCTCCGGCAGCGGTTGGCTCATCCAGGCATGATCGCCCTTGCCGCGCGGTGGAATGAACCGCCCGCCATCCGGCTCCTCGTTGAGCAGGCTCTCGAAAGGCGAAGCCTTGGCGTAGTCCGGTGCGGCAGGAGCATAGGCCGTCGCCAGAATGTCGGCCGTATCGTTGTTGACCAGCTCGGCGAGGTAAGACGGCACGGCAGGGTCGGCGTGCTTCTCTTCGGTCGCATGGAAGGCGGCCGCAATCTCGATTTCCTTGCCCTTGATCGCCGGCTTGGCAAAGACGAGCTTTTCGTTGGTGTTGAGAGCGGGCCGCATCAGGGAGCTGGTGCGATCGAACACCGAACCGGCGCTAAAGGCTTTTGGCGGCGCAACCGGCATCACCTGGAGCAGTCGATCCTTTTTGTCGGAGCGCACGACACGCTGTTCGTCGCTCAGCGGGTCGCGCTTCGCTTTTTCGCGAAAAGCAACCTTGCCGACACCCGGAACGGCCATGCCAGCGCCCGACATCGTGCCGGCGCGGACGGATTTGTCTGCAAACGGCATGTCCGCAGCCTGCACCGATCCTGCGACCGATTTCTGCACAAAGGCATTCCAGCGCGACGAGTTCGCGTCCGCGCCGGTGATCATCGAGGTCATGTCCTGCAAGGCGATCGTCGTCGGGAACCCGACCCAGAGTCCAAGTCCAATCAGCGCCGGCGCGAGATGCGAGCGATCGAGTTTGGGAAAGCGCCACTGATGCGCCAAACGTGGATTGGGGGCGAGACTGGCAAGGCCGGCGACTGGCTTGGTGGAGGCTGGCGCAGTCCACTTTCGGCAATAGGCGACCGTGCGCCGCGCAACGCGAACCCAATCCACACCAACTCTCCCGGACGCAACCGTACCCGAGAGCGAAAATGAAGCATTAACCTTGATGGGCGGTTAACGTCGGTCTCCGAAGACGGAAGGTACTTGCTGGAGAGCAGCAGATCTTTTACACTACATTATCCTTGCAAATTTAAATCCACACTTTAAATATGCATGGATGATACCGCGTCGAGCCCTTCCGATTGTCGACCAGGCTTTGAACCGCCAAGCAGCTGTCGCCCTGATTGGCCCGCGGCAGGTGGGCAAGACCACACTCGCGCTTGAAATCGCGGAAGAACGAAACGCGCTTTATCTCGATTTGGAGCTGAGGGAGGACCGGGCGAAACTCGCTGATCCCGCATTATTTCTCAGATCCTATGAGGATCGGCTTGTCATCTTGGACGAGATCCATCGTGCTCCAGAGATATTTCAAGAGCTGCGGGGATTGATCGACCAGGGAAGACGCCGCGGCAGACGCGACGCGCGCTTTCTGTTGCTTGGGTCGGCTTCGATGGACTTGTTGCGCCAAAGCAGTGAAAGCCTTGCCGGGCGCATCGAGTACGTCGAGATGACACCGCTTGACGTATTGGAAATCGCGAATGTCGGACCTACCATGGGCAACACCGAACAGCTTTGGCTGCGCGGTGGCTTGCCAGACAGTTTCCTCGCCCAATCCGACGCTGACAGTTTTGCTTTCCGCCGCAATTTCATTCGGACCTACCTGGAGCGAGATGTGCCCCAGTTTGGTCCTCGAATTCCAGCTGAGACGCTGGAGCGACTTTGGACGATGTTGGCGCACAACCAGGGTGGCCTGCTCAATGCGTCGCGACTTGCCTCAGGTCTATCCGTTAGCTCGCCTACCGTTTCGACTTACGTAGACCTCTTGGTCGACCTTCTACTGGTTCGAAGATTGTCACCCTACCACGCAAATGTTGGGAAACGATTGGTGAAATCGCCGAAGGTCTACATCCGCGATAGCGGCTTGGTTCATGCCCTCCTGGGAACTCCAAGATTCAAATGCGCTGGCAGGCCATCCCGTTGTGGGGGCGAGTTGGGAGAGCTTTGTCATCGAGAACATCTTGTCGGTCGCCAATCCTATTGAACCACCGAGTTTCTATCGGACTGCAGCCGGTTCGGAGATCGACCTTCTTCTTCGTCACGGTCAACAGCTTTGGGCGATTGAGATCAAACGCAGCCTTTCGCCCACAATCGGGCGGGGTTTTCACCAGGCAATTGAGGACGTTAGCCCTGACCGCGCCGCGATCGTTTATGCAGGCAGAGACGGGTTTCCGTTGAGCAAAGACGTCGAAGCCATCGGCCTGGAAGCATTCCTTCAACAGCTGGCGGAAACCGTCTGATCTACTCCGCCAGTCCTTCGACTTGGGGGTCAGCCCCGCTTCTTTGCCTTTCCCGCAAACGGGTTCTCGCTCGTGCGCAGCGCTATGCGGATCGGCACGCCGGGCATATTGAACGCCTCGCGTAGATTGTTGGTGAGATACCGAACGTACGACTCCGGCATCGATTCCGGCCGGGAACAGGACAACACAAATCCCGGCGGCCGGGCCTTCACCTGAGTGAGATATTTTATCTTCAGCCGGCGACCAGCGACGGCTGGCGGCGGGTGGTGCGCGACGATGCCTTCCAGCCAGCGGTTCAGCTTTCCCGTCGAGACTCGGGTGTTCCAGACGCGATGCGTGCGGATGACCGCATCCATCAACTTGTCGAGGCCACTTCCGGTCTCAGCCGACACCGGAACGGCTTGCAGCCCCCGCACCTGCGGCAACAGACGCTCCGTCTTTTCGCGCAGATCGGCCAGCACTGCCTGTCGATCCTCGATCAGATCCCATTTGTTGAACGCGATCACCGGCGCCCTGCCCTCACGAATGATCAGGTCAGCCAGTTGCAAATCCTGTTTCTCGAATGGGATAGTCGCATCGAATACGATGATCACCACCTCGGCGAAACGGATGGCGCGCAGTCCATCGGCGACCGACAGCTTTTCAAGCTTTTCCTGGACCTTAGCCTTGCGGCGCATGCCGGCCGTGTCGAACAGCTTTATGCGGCGGCCGCGCCAATCCCAATCGACCGAGATGGAATCGCGGGTGATGCCGGCCTCCGGACCGGTGAGCAGCCGCTCCTCGCCAATCAGCGCGTTGATCAGCGTCGACTTGCCTGCGTTCGGCCGCCCGATGACGGCGATGCGCATCGGCTTGGTGTCGTCATAGGCGGGTTCGGCATCGGCATCGACAATGTCTTCGCCGATCAGCGGTTCAGACACGGTCGATTCGTCATCTTCTTCCTCGGGCGGAAACACTCGCTCCTCGCCCAACGCTTCCACGACCGCGTCGCGCAAGTCTGGCAGACCTTGGCCATGCTCGGCGGACACCGGCACCGGCTCGCCAAGACCAAGTTCCCAGCTTTCCAGGAACCCTGCGTCGGAGCCGCGGGCCTCGGACTTATTGGCCACCAGCACAACCGGCTTGCCGGATTTGCGCACGATCTCCGCAAAGGTGCGGTCGTCCGGCATCACGCCAGCCTTGGCGTCGACCATGAAGAAAATCAGGTCGGCCTCGCGGATAGCGATCTCGGTCTGCTGGCGCATGCGCCCGGCCAGGCTCTCGGCGTCGGCATCCTCGAAACCCGCCGTATCGATCACATCGAAGTCGAGGTCGTAGAGTCTTGCCGGGTGAATGCGGCGGTCGCGGGTGACGCCAGGCGTGTCGTCGACGAGCGCCAGCTTCTTGCCGGCAAGCCGGTTGAAAAGCGTCGATTTGCCGACGTTAGGTCGGCCGATGATGGCGATTTTGAAGGTCATAACCCGTCACGACGTGACGCCGGAGCCGCGGATCAGCTCGGCCATCAGCCCGGCGCGCTGGCGGGCATTCTGCGGCGCCTGGTCGTCATTGCTGATCTGCTCAAACAGTTTGAGTGCGTCGCTCGCCTTGCCTTCTTTCCAGGCCGAAAGCCCCAGCGCCTCGCGTGCCGAAGCACGCAGCGGATTGGTGTCGGCCGACAATTGCTCGGCGCGCTGCGCAACCTCTGCGTAGGTGCCGTTGTCGATCAGCAGGAAGGCCGCGCGCAGGCGCGCTATGTCGCGGATCGACATCGGAATGGAGCCGTCGGCGGCAACCGCGTCGAACGCCTCGACCGCTCCCTTGAAGTCGCCCTTGTCGGCCAGAACGGTGGCTGAGCGCATACGGGCGAGAATCGGATAGGCGCCGTAGCCATCCGTTTCCAGAGCCTTCAGCGCCGCCAGTGCCTCGTCGTTTTTGCCGTCGCGCGCCAGATTGAGCGCCTGCGAAAATGCATCGCCGGCGGCGTTGGCCTTGAGCTTTGCCAATACTCCCAGGCGACAAAGGCGCCGGTTCCAACGACGACCAGCGCCGCAAGGCCAAGAATGGCCGGCCCAAACCGATCCCACAGAGCCTTCGCCTGATCCTGGCGAATCTCCTCGTTGACCTCACGGATAAAACTGTCGTCCGACATCAATTCAAGGCCCGATTTCGCCGCTCGAGGCGACGGTTGCGCCCGCCTTTTAGCGGAATTTTGGCCCGTTGGAAGGGGCGATGGTCAAATGTTGCCGATCAAGCGATCGGCGCAACGCCGATCAACCACTCGTGCAGCTTCCAGATGAACAGCAGATAGAGCGCCAGGCCGCTGACGACCGCGATGACGTCCCATTTGACCGGGCCAGGCTGCGGTGGAACCTCCCCACGTTTGCCGACGGCGATACGATCCCAGACAGCCCAGGCGAGCACTGCGCCGAACAGAACCACCGACGCCGTTTCGCCATTGGCAAGCAGATGCGCGACGGCCCAGGTTTTTACGGAAATGAGGAATGGGTGTTTCAGCATCGGCTTCAGCCTGCCGGGCGGCAGATTGAACACCATCAGCGAAATGAACGAAAACAGCATCAGCAGCAGCGCGATATGCCGCAGCCAGATCGGCGGATCGTAGAGCATGCCGGTTTCGGCACGCGCCACGCCAAAACCCCAGACGATCAGCACCAGGCCAACCAGAGACACGAGCGAATAGACGCCCTTCCACGGCCCCTCGCCCATTGCTTTGACGCGCTCGTTGCGCCAGGCCGGAGCAAGGATCCGCACCGAATGGATGCCGAAGAAGATGATCAGGCCGAGGATGAGGATCAGCATGGCGGGCTCCCGTGGCTGGCGGCGGCTGGCTGGGCTGGCGCAGGAAAGCCCTATGCGCCGGCACTGCAATCTGTGACAGCGGCAGGCCACATTCTGTCGGTAACCGGCTGGAAAGGTTCGTCCAGTCATTGAGCGCCAATGTTTTCGCCTGTTCCGTTCCGTGCGCTGGGTCTCTGCGCTGCGCTGCTTGCCTCAGCCAGCCATGCTCTCGCAGACCCGCCGCACACGAAGTCGCGACCAATCCAATATGTCCTGATCTCGTTCGACAGCGCGCATGAGCTTTCGCAATGGCGGCGCAGCCGCGCCCTGGCGCAGCGAAACCGGCGCGAAATTCACCTATTTCCTCTCCTGCGTCTTCCTGCTGTCGCCGCAGACCCGGAAGACCTATCAGGCGCCGGGCATGAAACCCGGCAGCTCGAACATCGGCTTCGCCCGATCGAAGCAAGAGGTCGAGCAGCGGCTCTACCAAATCCGGCTCGCGGCGAGCGAAGGCCACGAAATGGGCAGCCATGGCTGCGGCCATTTTGACGGCAAGGGCTGGACCAAGCCGACTGGCGGCCGAGTTCGACCAGTTCAAGACCATTCTCGCCGGCGCGTACACAATCAACGGGATCAATCCGGAGCCGGACGGATGGCGCGGCATCGCCGACTCTGTACACGGTTTCCGTGCACCCTATCTCTCGACCAACAAGGCCATGTTCCAGGCTTTGGACGCCGCCGGCTTCGCCTATGACGCCAGCAGCGTGTCGAAGGGACCGGCCACGCCGGACTCGGCCGACAAACCTCGCACGCTTCGCCCTGCCGCAAATCCCGGAAGGGCCGGAGGAACGCAGCGTCATCGCCATGGACTACAATCTGTTCGTGCGCCACTCCGGCGGCTTCGAACGCACGGACAAGGATCGCGTCTTCGAGGCGCGCACGCTGACGGCATTCCATGAGGCGTTCGACACGCAATACCAGGGCAAGCGCATCCCGCTGCAGATCGGCTTCCATTTCTCGCTGATGAACGGCGCCGCCTATTGGCGCGCGCTCGAACGTTTCGCGCAAGAAACCTGCGGCAAGCCGCAGGTCGCCTGCGTCACCTATGGCGAATATCTCAAGCGCGCGGGCAAGCCGCCGGCCAATGCCGGCGGTTGAAGCTGGCCGCTTCTCAGGTTGCCGGCTGATCTTCGGCGGCTCGACGCCCGCCGCCTGCCGCTCAAGATAGCGCTGGTCGATGTCGGGCAGCGGCTCGCCGTCCAGCGTCGCCTCGAAGGCCCGCAGGCGCTTATAGATCGACAGCAGCTCGACGATCGTCGGCCAGGAATACCAGATACTGGAACGAGCGCTTACCTGGCCGAACGCGGTCGAGGATCTGCTGCCAGGCCGAGGGTGATCTTGCCGGCCGCGATCGTCGGCATCACAGGATAGCTGACGAAGATTCCGTCGGCCTGGCAGATAGGTGTAGCGGATCACATTGAAGTAGATGTAGTGCACGTAGAGCGTGAAATAGTTCCGGCGCACATTGCGCGAACAGCTCGCGCAACGTCGGCGGCTGCGCGCGTTCCGCGTCGTCCTCGCCATAGACCAGTTCCTTGCGAAACGCCGCCTCGACGCGCTGGTTCTTGAACTCCAGCCCCGGCAGCTTGATGCCGGCGAGCGCGAGCGAGAGCGGTGCCCGAAGCACCGACCAGATCAGCGCAGCGAAAACGAGCGGATACGGCACTGCGCCGATGATCGGCAGTTCGGTCACGATGCTGCGACAGCGCTGCAAGCAGCGGAAGAAAGGCGATCAGCGTCATGATCGACTCGACAAGGCTGACGCCCAGACCCTCCATGGTCCAGGAGAAGCGCATCGTGTCTTCCTGAACGCGCTGAGAGGCGCCTTCGATATGGCGCAAGCGCGCCCAATGCGCCATGAAAAAGTCGTTCATCGCCGTGCGCCAGCGGAAGATGTAGTGGCTGACGAAGAAGCGCGTTACAACGAATAGCAGAACATGTCGGACAGGCGAGCCAGAAGAAGACCGCGCAGCCCGTAGAGTCAGATTGGTCGACGGAATCCGGCCGTCGTACATCGCCTTTGAAACAGATCGAAGAACACGCCGCGCCAGTTGTTGAGCGCGACCTAGACCTGCACGTAGAAATAGGTGGAAGAACAGGATGCGGCGGCGACCAGGATCGACCAGTTCTGCCAGGGATGCGGCGCATAGCCAGCGCCAGAACAGGTAAAAGCCGCCAGGACACGACTGCGAAATAGATATAGAACCAGATGAAAGGCGGCGACCAGAAAACCGGCGGATGCCGAGATCGGCGGCTGTCGTCCGCGGCGAGCCGGCGGCATGCCGAAGATAGGCGCCAAGATCGCGGCCGCCATAAAACCAGAGAATGATCCCAAACAGCGCCCACGCCGCGGCACTGATGAAGAACAGCTTCGGCTTCGGAAAGAAGGAGACAAACAAGGGCGGTGCCTTCCTGTGCTTGAACACAGCACGCTGACGCGGCCGGCTAAGTTGCGATTCGCCGGCATCAAGTCACAGATTTTGCGGCAAAGAAATGGTGCGCCGCCGCGCTACCGCATTACATTCTCGTCATGTCAGGCGGTGCTGGCGCGCGGCCAGGCAATGGCGGCGGCGAGAATCAGCGCCGCCGAGGCAGCCATCGAAGCGACAAAATAGCTGCCGGTTTGATGCGCCAGCAGGCCGGCAACGATCGGCCCGATGATTTGGCCGACGCCGAAGGATGCGGTCATAAGGGCAAAGATGCGGCGCGGCGCCTGAGGCGCAAGCAGCGCCGCCGCGCTGCAGCCCGTAGGCAGTGGCCGCGACGAACGTGCCGCCGAGCAGGACCGCGCCAAGCAGCGGTCCGGCGCGCCGCCGAGGCTGACGCTTGCCGCAACGCCGATGGCTTCGACCAGGCAGGTTGCAATGAAGGTCTTCGCCGGGCCGAAGCGCCGCGCCAGTCCGGCCCAGGCAAACACAGACGGGGCCGCCGCCAGGCCGGCCACCAGCCAGACGGCGGTCTCGAACAGCCGGCTCCCCTCCTCCTGCCGCACGATGGCGATGAGGAAGGTTGCGGTGATGACGTAACCGAAGCCGAACAGGCCGTAGGCGATGATCAGGCGCAGCAGCGCGCCGGATTTAGGCAGAGCCGGTTCGGCTTGATCCGCCTTCTTCGTTGCGACACTGCCATCGATCATGATCCACACGCAGAGCAAACCGGCGGCAGAGATCAAAGCCGACCAGATCCATCCTGACGGCCAATGCGCCTCGACCGTCACGAGCGCCGCCATCATCAGCGGACGAGATCGCTATGCCGACGCCTACGCCGGCGAAATGCATGGCTTGCAGATCGGAGCGTCCGGCGGCGTTGAGCCGGCCGAACACGATCGAGGCCAGGAAAACCATGACGAAGGCGCTGGCGATCCCGGCCAGAAAACGGATCGCCAGAAACGCCGGCAGGCTTTCTGTCGCTGCCATCGCGGCTGCCAGCAGTGCGCTGGACAACAGGCCGGCCAACATCAATCCGCGCTCGCGGCCGGCCGCCCAGGCGCCGGCGGCAACGAACGCGCCAAGCAGATAGCCGAGATAATTCGCGGATGCGATCCAGCCGGCTTCGGCCGGGGTCAGCCGCAGCTCTTCCATCATGCCGGGCAGGATCGGCGTATAGACAAATCGCCCGATGCCCATCGCCACCGCCATGCCGACCATGCCGGCAAAGGCGAAACGCAGCGGCGAAGCGGAGGCGGCAGTCATATGCCGCGAGTTAAGCAGCGCTATGAAGTCGCGCAAGGCAAGCGCCCGACCAACCACTGGGCCAGCCGCGACGCTGGCTGATCGTTGCGGCTAGCGCCGGAACGGCAGGTCGCCCAATTCGCGTTCGCTCATGCTTTCGAGCATCGGATGGGACAACGGGTCGCGCACCCATTGCAGGCACACCGCATATTCGAGCACGGGCCGGCCCGGACGAGCGCGATGCCGGAACTTGGATAAGAGAAACTTCAACATGATCGCGTCTCCTTTACCTCACTTTCCTCTCTTTCCGGGGATTTCTCAATTGAGATTCGCAGAGCTACCCTTTAGAAAAACTTTATGGCCACGCTCAATCAGGTTCATCTCAACGGTCTGCGCGCGGTCGAGGCCGTCTTGCGTGGCGGCTCGCTGCAGAAGGCTGCGACAGAGCTGGGCGTATCGGCCAGCGCCGTCAGCCAGCATCTCGCCCGCGCGGAGGCGCAGCTCGGCAAGACGTTGTTCGATCGCACGCCGACAGGGCTCTCGCCAACACCGTTCGGCGTCGCCTTCGGGCGGCGGCTGACTTCCGGCTTTGACGAATTGGCGGCAGCGGTCGCCATGGCTGACGTTGACAAGACCCTTATCATCACGGTTGCATCTGTGTTCGCCATGCGCTGGCTGATGCCGCGTTTGTCGCGCCACTTCCGTCTCTATCCGCACGTGCTGTTGCGCATAGACGCCTCGCCGCAGCTCGTCGATCTCGACCATTCCGATGTCGCCGCCGCCATCCGCCTGGGCAACGGCCATTGGCCCGGCGTGCGCGCTGAGCTGCTGTACGAAATCCACGAATTTCCCGTTTGCACGCCGGCCATGGCGAAACATCTGAAGACCGTTGACGACCTTGCCCATGCCTGGGCGATTACCGACGACAATTCCATGCTGGGCTGGAAAGCATGGTTCGACGCTGCCGGCGTGGAGCCGATCGAGATGCTACCGGGCGCGCATTTTTCCGATCCTATCTTGTGCCTGGAATCGGTGCTGGCAGGCCATGGCGTCATGCTGGCCTGGGATCTGCTCGCGGGGGAGGCGCTGCGGGACGGCAGGCTGGTCGCTCCTTTCGGCGTCAAGGCGGCCACCGGCCTTGCCTACTATTTCTGCACGTCGGCAAAACGCGCGCCGGAGCAGAAAGTGCGCAATTTTGCGCGTTGGCTGCAGGAGGAGGTCCGCGCCGGCCCGACAGGTGGGTGACGTCGCCGGTGAGCCGCTTTATAAGGTCCCGCATCACAACACCCCTCTCCGGCCTCCGGACACCTCTCCCGGGGCGAGAACCCAAGCTGGAGTAGCGACGGCGTCTCAGAACCCAGGTTTCCTCGCCCCTTTGGGGAGAGGTGGCCCGAAGGGCCGGAGCAGCATTACGACAACTCGGAGTTCCATGACCACCTACCCGCGCAACCGTGAAACCATCGACCCCGCAAAGCTGGAAAAACTCGCTGAAGTGGCGGTGAAGGTCGGGCTCGGCCTGCAAGCCGGACAGGATCTGATCATGACGGCGCCGATCGCCGCCGCGCCGCTGGCGCGCAAGGTGGCCGAACAGGCTTACAAGGCCGGCGCCGGACTGGTGACCACCCTCTACTCCGACGAGGAACTGACCTTGGCGCGCTACCGCGAAGGTCAGGACGTCAGCTTCGATCGCGCCGCCGGCTGGCTCTACGAAGGCATGGCCAAGGCCTTCGGCGACAATACAGCCCGCCTGGGCATCTACGGTGAAAACCCGATGCTGCTGTCCGAGCAGGATCCGGACAAGGTGGCGCGCGCCAACAAGGCCAACTCCATGGCTTACAAGCCGGCACTGGAAAAGATCGCCGGCTTCGACATCAACTGGTCGATCCTCTCCTACCCCAACCCGAGCTGGGCGAAGCAGATGTTCCCGGATGACGACGAGGATGTCGCCGTTGCCAAGCTGGCCGACGCCATCTTCTCCGTCTCGCGCATCGACAATGACGATCCGGTCGCGGCGTGGAAGACGCACAATGCGGCGCTGCACAAGCGCACGGCCATCCTCAACGACAGGCGCTTTCACGCACTGCACTTCAAGGGACCGGGCACCGACCTGACGGTCGGTTTGGCGGACGGTCACGCCTGGAAGGGCGGCGCCTCGTTGGCCAAGAACGGCGTCATCTGCAACCCTAACATTCCCGACCGAAGAGGTGTTCACCACGCCGCACGCGCTGCGGGTCGACGGCTATGTGCGCTCGACCAAGCCGCTGTCACATCAGGGCACGCTGATCGACAACATCGAGATGCGTTTCGAGGCCGGCAAGATCATCGAGGCGCGCGCCTCGAAGGGCGAAAAGGTGCTGTTGAAGGTGCTGGACACCGACGAAGGCGCGCGGCGGCTTGGCGAAGTGGCGCTCGTGCCGCATTCCTCGCCGATCTCGGCCAGCGGCCTGCTGTTCTACAACACGCTGTTCGACGAGAATGCGGCCTGCCACATCGCGCTCGGCCAGTGCTATTCGGACTGCTTCATCGACGGCGACAGGCTGACGAAAGATGAGATCGCGGCCAAGGGCGGCAACACGAGCCTGATCCATATCGACTGGATGATCGGCTCCGGCGAGATCGACATCGACGGGCTGGACGATCAGGGCGGCCGCACGCCGGTGATGCGCAAGGGCGAGTGGGCGTAAAAGCACCATCGGCTGACGCAACATTTTTTGTCCACGCTGTCGGGAGTTGTCGCCAAGTCGGTTATATGTGGACTGTGGAAACTGATGCGGCGACAGCAGAGGAAGGTTGCGAAATGTCGGACAAGGGTTGGCTCCCATGTCTTTGGTTGGACGTAATCGCCAGAGCGGCGGACTTCTACGTATCTCTGCCGCTATCCCACTCGTTCAGGACGCCGGGGTCATGGTTGTGTTCGAGTTAGGATGGCCGACCGCTTCCTGGCATCTAGTGCGCAACCGGTCAACGGGTCATCATCTTGCGGTTTCATAAGAAGCCTCAGATGACGCCGGGCCCGGAGCTTCAGCTTCACGCCTGCGGTCTACATCTATGTACGATTGCAAGCCGATCAGACGGAGGTTGAAACCGGCTGTGGACAGAGCGGCTTCTGGCAGATGACGCGGCGTGGAAGACGACTGCGGCTGGTTGAAAGACAGGTTCAGGCCTGAGCTGGCAGATCATCTCCCGCGGCCCGCCGCGGCTGATCGGCAGCTCGGATCGAGGAAAAAGCCGAACGCGCCATGAAGGCGATGATGGGGATGATCAAGATCGACGTGGCGGCGCTAGAAGCGGCGTACAACGGCGTATAACCGGCACCGTATCCATTCCGCTGCCGGCAACGCCTCTCTAAAACAAGGTTTCGGCGAGCGGCCATGCTTGCTCGAGCGGCCTCAAGCCAAGCTTCCGTGAAAGCGAGCAAGCAGTTTATCCAGCGGCGCCTTACTTCCCCAGCGCCGCGCCAAACGCCTCCGGTTTGAACCCGAACACCAATTTGTCGCCGGTATCCAGCACCGGTCGCTTGATCAGATTCGTCTCGGCCAGGATCATCTTTTTCGCCTTCGCCTTGTCGATATCCTGCTTCTCGCTCTCCGGCAGTTCCTTGAACGTCGTGGAGTTGCGGTTGAATACCGCCTCCCAGCCAGCGCGAGCAAACCAGTCGTCTACCGTCTTGGGGTCGAGCTTTTCCGCGCGATAGTCGAAATAGCCGTGCTGGACCTTGTTGTCGTCCAGCCATTTGCGCGCCTTCTTGACGATGTCGCAGCTCTTGAAGCCGTATAGCGTCGTCGTCATCGCATCATCCCGCACATCGAAATCCGTAAATTCCGGTTAGACGACGGCGCGCTCCGCCGCAAGCTTGTCAGGACCAGCCCTGCCATGCTGCTCGGCCAGCCTCAAACTCGTCAATTGCGATCACACGCGGCCAGGTTGTGCGTGATATCCCGTTGCCACGCTTCGGGATTCCTGAATCCCGAGACCAAAAACAAGAATTCGGGAACCGCAACAATGTCCATCTCCTTCCTGCGCATAGCCGCGCTGACGACCACGATCCTGTGCTCCAGCTCCATCCTCGGCACCGCCTTCGCCGAGGTCGTTTACAATCGCGGCAACTCCGCCGATCCGGAATCGCTCGATCCGCACAAAACCTCGACGATCTATGAGAACAACATCCAGGTCGACCTGTTCGAGGGTCTGCTGATGCCTGATATGAACGCCGAGCCTATCGCCGGTGCTGCGGAAAGCTGGACGGTCTCAGACGACGGCAAGACCTACACTTTCAAGATGCGCCCGGGCGGCAAATGGTCGGACGGAACGCCGGTCACGGCACATGATTTCGTCTATTCGATGCAGCGTGTGCAGGATCCGGCGACGGCCTGCGAGTACGCGTCGATGCTCTATGTCATCAAGAACGCCGAGGCCGTGAACACGGGCAAAGCGAAGCCCGACGAACTTGGCGTCAAGGCGCTCGACGACATGACGCTTGAGGTCACGCTCAACAATCCGACGCCCTATTTCCTGGAGATGCTGACGCACCATGCGTCCTTCCCGGTCAACAAGGCCTCGATCGAAAAAAACGGCAATGATTGGATCAAGCCCGGAAATCTGGTGTCGAATGGCGCCTACAAACTGACGGCCTTCGTCCCCAACGACCACATCGAACTGGTCAAGAACGAGGCGTTCCACGACGCGGCGAATGTGAAGATCGACAAGATCAACTACATCCCGACCGAAGACCGCTCGACCGCCATGAAGCGTTTCGAAGCCGGAGAGATCCTGTCCAACGACGATCTGCCGACAGAGCAGCTTGCCTCGCTGAAGGAAAAATTCGGTGACCAGGTTCGGATCGGGCCATATCTCGGCACCTATTATTACGCCATGAACTGGAAAAAGGAGCCGTGGAACAATCCGAAACTGCGCAATGCGGTTTCGATGGCGATCGACCGCGATTTCCTCGCCGAGAAGGTCTGGCAAAACACGATGTTGCCGGGCTATTCGATGGTGCCACCCGGCATCGCGGGCTACGCGCCGGCGCTGATTTCCTGGGCCGACAACCGCAGATCGACCGCGAGGACGAGGCGGCGAAGATATTGGCCGAGCTCGGCTATGGCCCAGACAAGCCGCTGAAGATGGAGTTGCGCTACAACAGCGGCGAAAACCACAAGAACACCGCCGTCGCGATCCAGGAGCAGCTCAGGCCGCTCGGCATCGAGGTATCGCTGCTCAATACCGATACCAAGACCCACTACGAATATCTCGAGCACAAGGGCGATTACGACATGGCCCGCGCCGGCTGGATCGCCGACTATAAGGATCCCGAGACCTTTCTCGGTATCTCGGCCAAGGCCAGCGGCAACAACCATTCGAGCTATGACCAGCCGGAATTCGAGGATGACCTGAGGAAGGCGGCGGAAGCAGCCGCCGTTCCAGCAGAGCGGATGAAGGCGCTGGCCGAAGCCGAGCGCGTGCTGATGGATGACCAGGGAAACATCCCCCTGCTGTATTATTCAAACCGCAATGTCGTGTCGTCGAAACTCAAGGGTTTTCAGGAGAATGTCATGAACGTTCACCCGACCCGTTTCATGAGTATCGAATAGGGCATAGAACTCCATGCCCGTTCCCGGCGCAGCCGGGCGCGAAAGTCGCGCGCCCGGCTGACGTCTGGACAGCACCTAAAGAGCCGATGCAACGATCTTCTTCCTTTCTGAACAACCGGCGGCGTGTGCGTCGCGTGCTCGACCACATGATCGAGGGGTCGCTGTCGCGCCTGCGCGGCGAGACCGACGACCGGCCAAGCCTCGACCGGCTGGCGGATATCGCCTGCTGGTCGGGCGAACATCTGGTGCGCGCCTGGCACACCATCTTCGGGCAACCGCCGCTGGCGACCGCGCGGCGCATCCAGTTGGACTTCGCCGCCCAGGCGCTGCGGCGCGGCGAACCGATCGCGCGCGTCGCGACAAGTTCCGGCTATTCCAGCGGCCAGGCGTTCGCGCACGCCTTCCATCGGCAGTTCAACATGTGCGCCAGCACATTTTTGAGGCTCGGCCCGGCGAGACCGGTGCAGCAGATGCGGATCGTGCGCCTCGACGAGCCGCTGACCTGTCTGGCCGTGCCTTATTCGGGAATCGGACGCGACAGCTATCAGACCTTCGACACCATGCTCAACACACTGACACGATCGGGTTCGAATCGGGCGGAATGGGACGTTTTCTCCGTCGTCGAGGACGAGGCCTTCACCATCAACCTCGACGACCATGTCAATTTTCACGCGGCGGTATTGGAGCAGTCGCTGCGCGTGCCGGTGCGCGGGCTCGATCGCATCGTTCTACCGGCCTCGACCTATGCGGTATTCGACCGCCCGTTCGAACAGCTGTCATGCGATCCGGACCGTACGATGGCGGAAAACGGCTGGCGTCGGGTCGGCGCCGCGCGGTTCCACCAATTCATCACCGACCCGGCGCGGACGATCCCGTCGCAACGACGCGACCGCCGCTGGATCCCGGTCGAGAGGCTTTGACAGCTCGGCAGCATGGGGACCGGCGCGACGCTGGTCCCCAATTTTTTAGAGTCCGTTTGAAAATGCGTCAGGGCGAGTTGAAAATGGTGATCTTTGAGCATTGCAGACCGCCATCACGCATTTGCAGACGGACTCTCAGCCGCCAAAAGGCAGCGTATCCGGAATCTCGAAGCGCTCGCCCTTGCCCACCCGGATCATGTTGAGGTCGGCTTCGCGGGTGAAACGAAACTCTTCGTTAGCGTTGGAACTCTCCGGTTTGCCGTCGCGAAAGCGGATGATGCGCTCGCCGCCATCCGGCCATCTTACCGACACGACCGCCTGGCCCGCATCGCCCCGCACGGCGCCGGCCTGACACAGGCTCATCGGCTGGCCGAACTGGCGCGCGCAAGGAATGACGGCGGTTGCGTCGAAGCCGGTCTTGGGCGCTTCGGCCTTGGCGTCTGGCAACGCCGCGACGTCGGCCCCTTCCGACGGTGCGCTGTCAGGGGACGTCTCGGACGGAAGTTCGGCGGCATCAACCGCAGTTTCGACGAGATAGCGCGCCGCGGCCCAACCGGCGACCTTGGCGTCCACCAGATCGACGACCTTACACCAGCTATAGCCTTTGACCTCGGTGCAGCCGAGGTTCTTGACGCGTGAGCCATTCGGCAAGCGGCCGATCACCATGCCGCCGGCAGATGCGGTGGCGCGGAGATTGAGGAGATCGCTGTCGGCGATGCCCACGATCTCGAAATAGGCCGGTTCCCCGGTACTGGTCGCCGCCTGACTGTCCGCTCCATTTTCCTGAGCCGACAGGCTGGCTGGCGCAATCACCATGAGAACCGCCGTCAGCGCGGCGCGAATAGTGCAAACAAGGCCGTGTCCCTCTGCGGCGATGACATCGCCATGCCCGGCATTTGAGTTAGCTTTTTGGCGGTGCGTCGCAATTGCGGCCTCGCCAGCTTAGCGACCGGCGGCATGGCGTCCTGCATTGCGGCCTGAAAAGATGCAACTGCCGAGGAAGGTACCCTCCAGCGCGTTGTAGCCATGGTATCCGCCACCACCGCCGCCAGCCACTTCGCCGGCCGCGTAGAGACCCGGGATAGGCTCACCCTGCATATCCAGCACCTGGCTGTCCAGATTGGTATGCAGGCCGCCCAGCGTCTTGCGCGTCAGGATGTTCAACCGGATAGCGATCAGCGGCCCATGTTTCGGATCGAGGATCTTGTGCGGCTTGGTAACGCGGGTCAGCTTGTCGCCGATATATTTGCGCGCGCCGTTGATGGCGATGATCTGCGCATCCTTGGCGTATAGATTATCGACCTCGCGATCGCGCGCCTCGATCTGGGCGCGCAGCCGCTCGCCGTCGATCAGGCCATCGCCGGTCAACTCGTTCATGCCCTTGATCAGATCGTCGAGATTGTCGCGAACGACAAAATCCTCGCCGCGTTCGATGAAAGCCTTCACCGAGGCGGGGCCTTGCCGCCACGGCGGTTTCTCAGCACCGCCGCAATGCTCTTCGAGGTGAAGTCCAGATTCTGCTCGGAGCCGGACAGCACGAACTCCTTTGCCGCCATTGTGCTGGTCAGCACGAACCAGGAATAGTCGTAGCCGGTGGAGAGCACCCGCTTCAGCGTGCCGAGCGAATCGAAAGCCGGGAAGAACGGCGGCTCCAGCCGCACACCCTTGGCGTCGAACCACATCGGCGATGGCGCGAGAGAATGCGGATGCCGTGATTGGGCCAGATCGGGTCCCAATTCTTGATGCCCTCGACATAGTGCCACATGCGGTCGCTGTTGATCACCGCCGCACCCGCCTCCTGGCTGATCGCCAGCATGCGGCCGTCGACATGATGCGGCACGCCGGCCACCATGCGTTTCGGCGCGGGGCCAAGCCGCTCGGTCGGCCAGACTTTTCGCACAAGCTCGTGGTCGCCGCCGATGCCGCCCGACGTGACGATCACGGTGTCTGCCGCGAGCTCGAACTCACCGATGGCCGTGCGGCCGGATTGCTGCCCGCGCTCGACGCTCGTCGGCTCGAGAATTTCGCCGGCCACGCCGGTCACCGCGCCATTCGTCTTCACCAGCCGGCTCACCCGATGGCGGAACATCACCTTGGTCAGACCTTTGGCAACATGCTCGCGCACGCGCCGCTCGAACACCGCGACGACGCCCGGACCGGTGCCCCAGGTCAGGTGAAAGCGCGGCACGGAATTGCCATGCCCATCAGCCAGCGCGCCGCCGCGCTCGGCCCAGCCGACAACCGGCCACCAGCGCATGCCCATGCCATGCAGCCACGGCCGCATCTCGCCGGCAGCGAAATCGACAAAGGCTTCGGCCACCTTGCGCGGCCAGTGGTCCTCCGGCCGGTCGAACTGCGCCGAACCCTGCCAGTCCTGCCAGGCGAGATCCCGACTGTCCTTGATCCGCAGCCGCCGCTGCTCGGGTGTGTTCACCATGAACAGGCCGCCCAGCGACCAGTATGCCTGGCCGCCGAGATAGTCGCCGCCCTCCTGCTCGACGATGATGGTGCGCTTGCCGGCATCGCCAAGTTCGGCTGCCGCGACCAGCCCTGCCAGCCCGCCGCCGACGACAATCGCATCCGCCCGTTCGACCATGGTTTTCCTCCAAACCGCCAGTCTTCGCCCGTGCTTTGGCGCAGCCTTTTCCATTGTGTCGTTGCGGCGCAAGGTTGCCAAAGGTGACGTTGGGTCCGCGGTTGCCGTCAACGATGATGGCAGCATAAGGTCGATCCATGGTGTTCGATTTCAGGGCCGTCCGTGACACAAAGCTGGGATTTCTGGATCGATCGCGGCGGCACGTTTACCGATATCATCGGCCGCGATCCGAATGGCGGCCTGCACGCCCGCAAGCTGCTGTCCGAGAACCCGGAAGCCTATCGCGATGCCGCGATCGCCGGCATTCGGGGGCTGCTTGGCGTAGGCGAGCAACGGACCCATCGCGCCTGCACTCGTCGGCGAGATCAAGATGGGCACGACGGTCGCCACCAACGCGCTGCTGGAGCGCAAGGGCGACCGTGTGCTGCTGCTCATCACCAAGGGTTTTCGTGATGCGCTTCGCATCGCCTATCAGGCCCGGCCCGACATCTTCGCCAAGGAAATCATCCTGCCCGAACAGCTCTACGAGCGTGTCATCGAAGTCGATGAGCGCGTTCGGGCCGACGGCGCGATCGAACGCAAACTCGATCTCGACGCGATACGCGACGACATCAAGGCCGCGCGCGCCGCCGGCATAGACGCCGTCGCTATCGTCTTCATGCACGCCTGGAAAGCGCCTGAACACGAGCGGGCAACCGCCGAACTCTGCCGCGAGATCGGGTTTGGCCAGATTTCGGTCAGCCACGAGGTTTCGCCGCTGATCAAGCTTGTCGGGCGCGGGGATACGACGGTGGTGGATGCGTATCTGTCGCCGATACTGCGGCGCTATGTGCAGCAGGTGGCGGGGGAGCTGAGCGGGAGCTCCCTCCCCCTTGACGGGAGCGTGGCCGCGCAGCGGCCGGGTGGGGATGTCGCGGCAACGCCCGAACGCGAACCTGACGCTGAGCACTACCGCGTCGACCCCACCCGGCCAGCCGACGGCTGGCCACCCTCCCCTCAAGGGGGAGGGAGCACCCCGCCTCAAATTCATGATGTCGTCCGGTGGGCTCACAGCTGCCGATCTGTTCCAGGGCAAGGACGCCATCCTGTCCGGCCCGGCCGGCGGTGTCGTCGGCATGGTCGAAACGGCGAAGCTTGCCGGTTTCGGCAAGGTGATCGGCTTCGACATGGGCGGCACCTCGACTGATGTCGCCCACTATGACGGCGAATACGAGCGCGCCTTCGACACCGAGGTCGCCGGCGTGCGCATTCGCGCGCCGATGATGCGCATCCACACAGTGGCGGCGGGCGGCGGCTCCATCCTGCACTACGAAGCCGGACGTTTTCGCGCCGGACCGGATTCGGCAGGCGCCAATCCGGGTCCAGCCTGCTACCGGCGCGGCGGGCCGCTTGCCGTCACCGACGCGAACGTCATGCTCGGCAAATTCCAGCCGGACTTTTTTCCGGCGATCTTCGGGCCGAACCAAGACCAGCCGCTCGACCCGGAAGTCGTGCGCACAAAATTCGCAGGCACTTGGCGCCGAGATCGGCGACGGCCGCTCGCCGGAAGCTATCGCCGAAGGGTTTGTCACCATCGCCGTCGAGAACATGGCCAACGCCATCAAGAAGATTTCCGTTCAGCGCGGCTACGATGTGACGGAATATCTGCTCAACTGCTTTGGCGGCGCGGCCGGCCAGCATGCCTGCCTGGTGGCGGACGCGCTCGGCATGGAAGCGGTGCTCATCCACCCGTTCTCCGGCCTGCTGTCAGCCTACGGCATCGGACTGGCGTCGGTCTTCGCCTCACGCCAGCAAGCCCTGCTCAAGCCTCTGGCCGAAACATCCACGCCGGCGGTCGATGCCCTGATCGCAAACTTGCATGGCAGTGTTCTGGAGGAGCTGCAGGCTCAGGGTATAGCAGAGGACAATGTCATCTGGCGTCCGGTGTTGCACATTCGTTATGACGGTTCCGACACGACCTTGCCCGTCGACTTCTCCGACCGTTCGATCGAAGCCGCACGGCGCGCATTCGAAGCCGCGCACAAGGCGCAGTTCGGCTTCATCTATGACGACAAGCCGATGGTCATCGAAACTGTCGCGGTGGAAGGCAATGACGCTGTCCGGCGCGGCCGCGACGAAACCGACGCGCCGCTGACAGACGACGACGCAAAACCTTCCGAGACGCGCCACATCTACTGCGAGGGCGCATGGCACGACGCGGGCATCTTTCGCCGCGACGATCTGTCGCCAGGGCATGAGGTGGCCGGCCCCGCGCTCATCGTCGAAGACCACCAGACGATCGTAGTCGAGCAAGGCTGGCGCGCCGAGATCACGGCCAAAAACCATGTGCTGATGCGACGCGCGGAGAGGAAAGTGCGCACGGCAGCGATCGGCACCGAGGCCGACCCGGTGATGCTCGAGGTGTTCAACAATCTCTTCATGTCCATCGCCGAACAGATGGGCGTCACGCTGCAGAACACAGCCTATTCGGTCAACATCAAGGAGCGGCTGGATTTCTCCTGCGCGGTGTTCGACCGCGCCGGCGCGCTGGTCGCCAACGCGCCGCATATGCCGGTGCATCTTGGCTCCATGGATCGCTCGGTGGAGACGATCATCCGCCTCAACGAAGGCGATATCCATCCGGGCGACGTGTTTGCGCTGAACGCGCCCTACAATGGCGGCACGCACCTCCCGGACATTACGGTGGTGACGCCGGTGTTCGAGACGCAGAGTCCGCCCCCTTGAGGGGAGGGTGGCCGCGAAGCGGCCGGGTGGGGTCGATCCCGCGCACGTCGCCTCCACCGCCTTCGGCGGTCCCCCTCCCCCGCTTCGCAGGGGAGGATCGTCCGGAGCGGCCGAGCGCGACGCTAATCCTCCCCCGTTTACGGGGGAGGGGGATCGTGCGAAGCATGGTGGAGGGGGCGGCCGGTCGCCAAAGATCCTCTTCTGGGTCGCGTCGCGCGGCCATCACGCCGATGTCGGCGGCACGGCGCCCGGATCGATGACGCCGCTGGCAACCACGGTCGATGAAGAAGGCGTTCTGTTCGACAATTTCCGTCTGGTCGAGCGCGGCCGGTTCCGCGAGGCGGAATTGCAGACCCTGCTCACCGACCACCCCTACCCTGCCCGCAACCCGAAGCAGAACATCGCCGACCTGAAGGCGCAGATCGCCGCCAATGAAAAGGGCGTCGCCGAGCTGCGCAAGATGGTCGAGCATTTCGGCCTCGACGTCGTCGAAGCCTATATGGGCCATGTGCAGGACAATGCCGCCGAAAGTGTGCGGCGCGTGCTGGATCGCCTGCCGGACAGCTCCGCTTACGAATACCCGACCGACACCGGCCAGACCATCAAGGTCAAGATCGGCATCGACCGCGAAAAGCGCGAGGCGACGGTCGATTTCACCGGCACGTCGCCGGTCATGAAGAACAATTTCAACGCGCCGGAGCCGGTGGCGCGGGCCGCCGTGCTCTATGCCTTCCGCGTGATGGTCGAGGACAACATTCCGATGAATGCCGGGTGCCTGCAGGCCGATCAACATCATCATTCCCGATGGCTGCATGCTGCGGCCCGCCTATCCCGCCGCTGTCGTCGCCGGCAATGTCGAGACCTCGCAGCACGTCACCAATGCGATCTTCGGCGCGATGGGCGCGATGGCGAATGCACAGGGCACGATGAACAACCTCACCTTCGGCAACGAGCGCTACCAATATTACGAGACGATCTGCTCCGGCTCGCCGGCGGGGCGGATGAACGATGGGCGCGGCTTTGCCGGCACGTCCGGCGTGCACACCCACATGACCAATTCGCGGCTCACCGATCCGGAGGTGCTGGAGCTGCGCTTTCCGGTGCTGCTGGAAGATTTCCACGTCCGCGCCGGCTCAGGCGGGAAAGGCAAATGGGCGGCGGGCGACGGCACCCGGCGCACGATCCGCTTCCTCGAAGAGATGGAGTGCGCGATCCTCTCGTCGCACCGCTCGCATCCGCCGCGCGGACTCGACGGCGGCGCGGACGGCCAGGTTGGATCGACCGAAGTGCGCCGCCTGGACGGCCGCATCGAGACGCTGAAGGCCTGCGACCAGACCCAGCTCAAGGCCGGCGAGGCCGTCATCGTCACGACGCCGACGCCAGGCGGCTTTGGCGAGGCGTGAAGCCTCGCCAAAGAAGACCTCAAGCGCCCTGCATCTTTTTCTGGAAGGTCTTCAGGTGTTTCTGCTGCGCCTCGAGCATGCGCTCGCGATAGACGCCATAGATGATGTCGGTGTCGTGCAGCGTCACGCCTGCAATCGTCGGCGAGGAGAACACCGGCATCTCGACGCCCTTCTTCGACAGCGCCGTGGCGGTGCGCGCGATCAGCTCATGCGCCAGAATCATCGCCAACACCGTCGACGAACCCGACACCGGGCGGCTCCAGCCTTCCACCGGCACGATGGCATCCTCGATCGGCGCGCAGGTGTCGATCACGAGGTCGGCGGCGTCGGCCAGGCGCTTGCCCGAGGAGTGCGTTGCCGGCTTGTCGAGATTGGCCTTCGCGGTCACGGCGACCACGAACACGCCACGCTCCTTGCAATAGAGCGCGGTATCGATGCCCGAGGCATTGCGGCCGCTATGGCCGAAAATGATGATCGAGTCGCCCTTGTTGATCGGCTGGTGATCGAAAAACTTTTCGGCGTATTTCTCGGTGCGCTCCAGCCATAGCAGTTCGCGCACGCCGCCGGCGCCCAGCACATTGTGCCACATCACGCGCGGGTCGGTCAGCGGGTTGAAGCCGACATAGGTGCCGTAGCGCGGGAACACTTCCTGGCAGGGCAGCACCGAGTGCCCCGAGCCGTAGAGATGAACCAGCCCGCCGCTGGCGATCGATTCGGCAAATTTGTCGGCCGCCTGGTCGAGTGCTTCTCCGTTGCTGTCGGAGGCCTTCTCGATCAACTTGGCAAGGCGATGCATGTATAGGTCGGACACTGCGATACTCCTGTAGATAAGTGTCAGCTTTTGGGATTGGGTCGGCCGGGCTTCAACACCGACCTGATTTCGTAGCGGTCGGCGCGCATGACGGAGACGGTGAATTCGAACGGCCCCAGCTCGTCGGTGGTGACCCGCTCGACCACGAATGCCGGGCTTCCGGCCTCGATCTCCAGAAGCTCGGCGTCCTCGCGCCCAACGGCTGCGACCCGATAGACCTCGCGCGCGGCAGCGGGCACAATGCCGTAACGCTCCTCGAGCGCCTGATAGAGCGAGCCTTGCAGCGTGCCGGAATCGAGAAAGCCCGGCGCGCGGCCGCGGAAAGATGCGCCGTCTGGATGCCGATTGGCTGGTCGTTGCCCAGCCGCAGGCGGCGAATGCGCACGATCTGATCGCCTTCGTCGATTTCCAGCGCGCCGGCGATCTCGGCGTTGGCGACGGTCAGGCTGCAATCGAGAATGCGCGAACTGGCGCGCACGCCGATCAGCCCCATCTCCTGGGTAAAGCTGGTGAGTTCACGCGTGCCGGCAACCAGCGTTGCGCTGCGCACAAAGGTGCCGCGGCCATGTTCGCGGCGCAGCAAGCCGCTCTCTTCCAGATTGCGCAAAGCATGGCGCAAGGTGATGCGGCTGACGCCGAATTTGGCGCATAGCCGATCCTCGGCCGGGATCTGGTCGCCGGTCGCCCATTCGCCGCCGTTGACGATGGCGCGGATCGCCTGTTCGACCTGATACCAGAGCGGCTCCGGCCGGCTGCGGTCCGGTACGAGGAAACTCGCCTCGCTCATGCGGCCCGTCTCCATCCCTCGCCCGCCGCGCCAGCCAGCGCCGCGCCGATCAAGACCCGCGCGGGAGCCGAAGGCGCCGGCGCGCAACTCGATGGCTCGCAAATGCGGCGGAAGCTGCCTGCGCATGAAGCGCAGAATAGGCTCCTCCAGCATGTCCAGCGCATCGGTCAAACCGCCGGCGATCAGAATGAGCTGAGGGTCGAGCAGCGCGACCGCGCCCGCCAGCGACGTTCCAATCCTTTTTGCCGGCTTGTACAACGCGGCCAGCGCCTGGGGATTGCCCTCGCGGGCGGCAACGATCAGCGCGGGGCCGGTGCCGAAGCCGAAAGCCGACGCCAATTTGTCCAGGGCACGGCCCGATGCGACGCGCTCCAGCCAGCCGTCGCGATCCGCCCCCTTGTCGGTGATGTCCGCGCAGGCCCAGCCGAAGGAACAGGCGCCGCCCTGCGAGCCGGCCACGATCATGCCATTGACCAGCACCGCCGACCCAATGCCGGTGCCGATCGCCAGCATGACCACATCGGTCATGCCTTTTGCCGCCCCTGCCTTGGCCTCGGCCAGCATGGCGATCTGGGCATCGTTGCCCAGCCCAATCGTCATGTCGGGAAACAGCGCCTTGAGGTCGACGCCATCGAGAAATGGCAAATTGGGTATCCAGCGGCAGATCGTTCCGGACGCCAAGCCGGGAACGGCAATGCCGAGGCGCCCTGGATTGCCGCATGCCGCGCGCAATCCGCTGATCCGGCTGACGAACTCGTCCAGGCTCGCAGGCGCCAGGCCGTGCTCCAGCACGCGCATGTCGTCGATCGATGATGTGTAGTGGGCGGCCCGCATATTGGTGCCGCCAAGGTCGATAGCCAGGACGCCGGTCACGAGCCTTTGCCTCCCGCGACGGATGGCGCGGCCGGCACATCGGATCGCCTGGTTCCGGGGCCTGTTCGCGCTTTCAACCATCGGCTCCTCCTTGTGCGTGATCAGACCCAGAAAAATCCTTGTCGTCTCTACCGCACTCAATTCATTATAACAAGTATGCCGCAGCCTTGAGAACGGTCGACGGTCCTGCGCGGCCAGGCATACTGGGCCGACTTCAGCATAACATATCGATTATCACTATCAATGATTTGCCTATCGAGCTTTCAAATTGGGCGGCTCGGAATGGCAAAGCACGCAATAAAGAGGGTTGAAGAATAGATCATGTCATTATAACGTCGTTCAAAATTCAGACATTCGGGAGGAACGTCATGCAGCACCTGTCGTCGCGTGGAATTGCCGGGGCCTTCGCGCTGGCCTGTCTCGCCAGCACGAGCTGGGCCCAGTCGGTCAACATCTCCTACCTGACGCACTGGTCGCCGGAGACCGTGGCACTGTTGGAGACGGCTGCCAAGGAATACGCCAAGACCAATCCCGATGTCGCCGTGACGGTGCGCGCCGTGCCGTTCGGCGACCTTCTCACCACGCTTCGCTCCCAAGGCGGCAGCTCGGATGGCCCGACGATCGCAGGCATCTACGATCTCTGGCTGCCCGAGCTGGCGAGGGACAAGCTGGTCGCTCCCGCGCCGGAAGCCGTGGCAGGCGAGGTCAAGTCGGCCTGGCCGGCGGGCGTGGTCAGCGCGGCCTCGGTCGGCGGCGCGGTCTACGGCATCCCCAACGAGATCGACGTCTATGCGCTGAACTACAACAAGGAGCTGTTCAAGGAAGCCGGCATCGCCGCCGCGCCCAAAACCTGGGACGAGTTCAAGGACGCCGCCGCGAAGCTGACCAAGAAGGATGCCGGCCAGCAGGGTTTCGGCATGATCAATTCCTGGGCGGCCGGCGTCGTTCACCCCTTCTCCTCGCTGCTCGTCTCGAACGGCGGCGACCTGGTGAAGGACGGCAAGCCGGTGCTCGACAGCGCGCAGGCGGGCGAGACGTTCCAGCTCTACGAGGACCTCATCAAGTCCGGCTCCAGCGATCCCGCCGATGGCGACCGCCGACGCCAACACCACCGGCCCGTTCCTCGACAATTTCGTCTCCGGCAAGACCGGCATGATCATCATGGCCAATTGGTGGGAGAGCGCGCTGAAGAGCGGCATGGGCGACAAGTTCGCCAACATCGCCACCGCGCCCATTCCCGTCGGCCCGAGCGGCGACAAGCCGCACTCCATCTCCTATTCCTGGATGACGGTGGTCAACGCCAATGCCGGCGAGGCCGAGCAGAAGGCGGCTTGGGATTTCCTTGCCTGGCTGAACAGCCCGAAGTCCGGCCAGAACGGCGGCTCGGCCATGGCCGGCATCCTGATGTCGATGGGCATCCTGCCGTCGCGCACGTCCGACGTCGACGCCTACAAGGACAAGCTCGGCAGCGAATTCCTGGCCGGTTATGTCAGCGTGCTCTCCGACGCCAAACCCTTCCCGGTCGTGCTCGGCGGGCAGGAGTTCAGCGAGTCGCTGCAAAAGACCATCGAGGCGTTGCAGTACGGCCAGATGTCGGCCAAGGATGCGCAGGCGGCGGCCCAGGCCGACGCCGCCTCGATCCTGGAGAAGGCGGCGAAGTAGCTGCTTGGCCGTCCGACGCGAGACATGGCGACGATTTGAAATTTGTCAGCGTCAATACCCCCACCCCTGACCCCTCCCCTCAAGGGGGAGGGGATCACGGAAGCGCCGACGCCAACTCCCCCTCCCCCTTGAGGGGAGGCGGTTAGGGGTGGGGGTGACGTCGGTCGAGACGGTTGCCGCGCTATGAGAAATCGAGCCGCGGCGGTCAGCATGGTGTCGCCCGCCGTCGGCCTGATCGGGCTGTTCGTGCTCTTGCCGATGCTGCTCAGCATCTGGCTGTCGTTCCAGGACTGGTCGACGCAGACGCCATTCTCCACGCGCCACCTTCATCGGCCTCGACAATTTTCGCGAGATCTTCGGCTCCACCTCGGTCGGCCGCGATTTCAAGGGCGCGCTGGTCAACACGGCGATCTACACGCTGTTGTCGGTGATCCTGATCCTGCCGCTGTCGGTGGCGCTGGGGCTGATGGTCTATCAGCGCGCGGTGCCCGGCACGACGGCGCTGCGGACCATTCTCTTTTCCACCTACATGGTGCCGATGATCGCGGTGGCGCTGGTCTGGTCGAAACTCTATTCGCCGACCGAAGGCCCGATCAACCAGATGCTCGGCCTTGTCGGCATCGGCCCCCTGCCCTGGCTGTCATCGCCCAGTACGGCGCTGGTCTCGATCGTCATCCTCAATGTCTGGCAGCAGGTCGGCTATTTCACCGTGCTGGCGATCGCCGGCCTGACGCAGATCCCCGGCAGTCTCTACGAAGCCGCGACGCTCGACGGCGCCAACCGTTCTGAGCAGTTCCGCTTCATCACGCTGCCGCTGCTCAGGCGCACGCTGCTGTTCAGCGCGGTCATCGCCATCATCAACGCCGTGCAGGTGTTCGAGCCGGTGGCGCTCATCACGCAGGGCGGGCCGGTCGGCTCGACCAATGTGCTGACCTATCACATCCGCCGCGTCGGCATCGAGCGCGCCCAGGGCGGGCTCGGCTCGGCCATGGCCGTCATGCTGATGCTGTCGCTGATTGTCGTGGTGGCGGCGATCTTCGCCTTCATGAACCGCAAGGACGACGAATGAGCGGCCGCTGTCGAGACCGCCGCGCTGGCGCGCCGCAAACTCTCCGGCAGCCACGCGCTGCTGGCGACAGCCATGCTGGTTGCCGCTCTCGCCGCCGCTTTCCCGCTGGTCTGGATGGTGCTGTCCAGCCTGAAGACACCGGCGGAAAGCATGCAGGTGCCGCCGGTCTGGATTCCCGCGCACGCCCAGCTTCGAAGCCTACGAAAAAGTCTCCGGCGTGGTGAATGTCGGGCGCTCGATGTGGAACTCGCTGGTCATCGCCTCGATCACCACGGCCGGCATTCTGCTCACCAGCATGATGGCGGGCTACGCCTTCGCCAAATACCATTTCCGTGGGCGCACCCTGCTGTTCTCCGTGCTGCTGGCGACGATGTTCCTGCCGCCGATCGTGACGCTGATCCCGCTCTATCGCCTCGTCGGCTCGATCGGCTTGAACGCCAGCCTTGCCGGCATCATCATGCCCAACCTCGCCAACGCCTTCGGCATTTTCCTCATGCGGCAGTTCATCGCCGGCGTGCCGGACGAACTGATCGACGCCGCGCGCATGGACGGCGCATCGGAAATGCTGATCCTGTTCAAGATCGTGATGCCCAGCATCGCGCCCGCCATCGCGGCGCTGGCGCTGTTTGCCTTCGTCTATCACTGGAACAGCTATCTCTGGCCGCTGACCGTGCTGCAGGGCAACAGCGACGATTATCCGATCGTCATCAGCCTGAGCCGCCTGCTCAGCTACAATCGCGGCGCGATGAACACCGGCCTGGTGATGGCCGGCGCGACGCTCGCCGTCCTGCCGCCGCTGATCCTGTTCGTCTTCCTGCAACGCTTCTTCGTCGACAGCATCGTCGGCTCGGCGATCAAGGGGTAAGTGACGGTAACCGTCGGCAAGAGACCAAGCCCCTCTCTTGCGATATCTAGCACTTAGCTCGCAAAGACCGCCCTGCGGTCGGGCTCGCTAAGATGCTGATATCGCTTTCTCCCCCGCAAGGGGGGAGATAGAGCCGGCATCGACCTCGGTGCCAATCGCATACGTCCGGAGATTGGCGGAGACGCCGTGGCAGCGATATCTCCCCCCTTGCGGGGGAGAAAGCGATTTCAACGTCTTAGGCGAGCCTGAGCGAAGCGAAGGAAAGCGAGCCTAGATGCAGTGTAGAAATCGCAAGAGAGCGGACTTGGTCACCAATTTCTCACTTTTCCTTTCCATCCCATTGTTTTCCATCGCCTTTCCGAATTCCCCCCTCCAAAAGAGCGATTTTTTCATCCACCCCCTTCCAGCCCCTCCATAATCTCCGCGAAGGAGCGGCGATGGACTGGAACCACTACAATCGAACAACACCGGGAGATGCTACAGCGCATCGTAGCGCTGCTGTTCGCGCTGGCCGAATCTGGCCGACCGTGCGAGCGCCCGGTCGCGCCGTGTCCGGTGCAAGGTGCTGTCCATCCTGTCTGCGCGGTGAGGCTGTCGCGCGCGAGCTTCTCAGTCGAGGAGGTGCAGAGGTCCGGCATACCCATTCTGTCCCTGCCCGCCCCGACCTTGATGATGGCGGCAGCGTCGCCGACGCCATGCAACTGGCCGCGTGCTTTCGCGCGACTAGCCGCCGTTCTGGCATACATCTGGCGCGCAGACATTGCCCTTCAGGCGCCGGCGTGCACCTCGCCATTTTCTGCTTTCGGACCGCCCGGCCCATCCAGCGCGCCAAATTCGGCGCGCGCGGCGCGGAGTTGGTTTTCGGGCGCTGGATTCGCCTTTCCGCCGCATCGGGTGAAACGACACCTACCTTCAGCCCGACCAATCTCCCAATAACCAGACCGGTGAAAGATCCGGGGCGTGGTAAGGAGAAGATTTGTCCACTTCCAAACTCATGAAAATTGGCACAGCGCTGGACGACCGGATCGACCTCGACAAGTCCGGCAAGCTGTGCAACCCAATGCACCGGCAGGCTTCGACCATTGGGGGGATTATTGGCTGACCGTGACGAGAAACTCGTCGTTTTCGATACCGATCCGGGTATCGACGACGCGATGGCGCTGCTCTTCCTGCATGCCCAGCCGAACATCAATTGCTGGCGATCACCACCGTCTTCGGCAATGCCGAGATCGATGTCACGACCCGCAACGCGCTTTATCTGGCGAATCGTTTTGGCATCGATGCACCGGTCTATCGTGGCGCCGCCAAGCCGCTGGCGATCAAACGGCATCCCGCGCCGCGCGCCATTCACGGCGAGGACGGGCTGGGCGATGTCGGCGCGGTCGATGGCGTCGATCGTCAACCGGCCGCTGGCGAGGCCTGTGACAAGATCATCGAGCTTGTTCGCGCGCATCCAGGCGAGGTAACGCTTCTTGCGGTCGGACCCTTGGCAAATCTCGCGCTAGCCTTGCAGCGCGATCCGGAGATCGCGACGCTGGTCAAGGAAGTCGTCATCATGGGCGGCGCGTTCGGCTGGGCCGGCCGGCGCGGCAATGTCTCGCCGGTGGCCGAGGCCAACATCTTCAACGATCCGCATGCGGCCGACATCGTTTTCACCGCACCCTGGCCGGTGACCGCCATCGGCCTCGACGTCACCAGCCAGTGCGTCCTGACCAACCACCAAGCGGCCGAACTCGCGGCCAGCGCCGGCGAATCAGGTCAGTTCCTGTGGGATATTTCGCGCGGCTATGAGGACATCTACCGCCGCACCCAGGGCGTCGACGGCTGCTGCCTGCACGACGTGGCCGCCGCGGCCTGGCTGACCGATCCATCCCTGTTTGAAACCCGAACCGGCCCTGTGCGCGTGCTTACCGAAGGCATCGCCATCGGCCAGACCATCCAGAAGTGGGACGAACAGCAATTCGGCGCCAGCGCGTGGGACGGCCAGACGTCCCAGAGGGTCTGTGTGGCCGCCGACAATGCCCGGCTGGTGCGGACCTATATGGACGCGCTGCGCTCGGGAAAGCCGGCCTGACCCGCCCGTCCGGGGTAGGCGACAGGCGGGATTCGGTCATCAGCCAAGCCACCCGAATACAACCAGCAATTTTGTTGTTTCCAGGAGGCGGTAACTTTTGGCAGCGGCTCGCTCTATCTTATTATCTCATTGAAAATTATACTATTTTTCAAAATCATTGTGATTTTTCAACCTCGAAATAGCGCATTTATGCCTCGGCGATTTACCGGTTGTTAACCATTTCCTCGATACACCAAAGCAACCGAAAATTTACGAAGATGACCGCCGTGTTAACCCAACCCCGGCCTATCCGCCTCAAGGGGCGATCCTTCCTTGCGCTCGCGCTGACCCCGGAGCTTCCCTTCGAGGACTGGCTGGTGCGGCTCGACGATCTCGCCGCCCGCTCGGCCGGATTTTTCCTGCGCCGGCCGGTCGTGCTCGACGTCGACGACCTCGACATCGATCGGTCCGACCTTCGCGAACTGGTCGAGCAGCTGGGCAAACGCAACGTCCGAATCATGGGCATCGAGGGCGCGCGGCCTTCCATGCTGGCCGCGGACCTGCCGCCCGCCATGAGCGACGGACGCGCGGCCTCGGACTTCGAAGCGCCGACCACAGACGAAGACCGACGAAGCCGAGCAGAAGCCAAGGAAGCTGATACCGGCGACGCGCCTCGTGCCCGCTTCGCAGCTGGCAGGCAAAGCTGCCCCCTCGGTCATCATCACTCAGCCCGTGCGCTCGGGCCAGTCGCTCTTCTTCCCCGAAGGCGACGTGACCATCATCGGCTCGGTCGCCTCGGGCGCGGAGATCGTCGCCGGCGGGTCGATCCACGTCTACGGCACGCTGCGCGGCCGGGCGATGGCCGGCACGACGGGCAACAGCTCGGCGCGCATCTTCTGCCGCAAGCTCGAGGCCGAGCTGATCGCCATCGACGGCTTCTACAGGACCGCCGAGGACATGGACCCGGACCTGCGCGGCCGGGCGGTCCAGGTCTGGCTCGAAGGCGAATCGATCAAGACCGGAACACTCGGCTGAGTTGCAGGCGCATGAGATCAGAACGGGAGAGGTCAATGGGCAAAGTAATCGTCGTGACATCCGGCAAGGGCGGCGTCGGCAAGACGACCTCTACCGCCGCCCTTGGGCGCGGCCCTGGCGCAGAGCGGCGAGAAGGTCGTGGTCGTCGATTTCGACGTCGGCCTGCGCAATCTCGACCTCGTCATGGGCGCGGAGCGGCGCGTCGTCTACGACCTCGTCAACGTCATCCAGGGCGACGCCAAGCTGACCGCAGGCGCTGATCCGCGACAAGCGGGTGGAGACGCTCTACCTGCTGCCGGCCTCGCAGACGCGCGACAAGGACACGCTGACGCCGGAGGGCGTCGAGAAGGTCATCGCCGCGCTGAAGAAGGCTTTCGACTGGGTCATCTGCGACAGCCCCGCCGGCATCGAGCGCGGCGCGACGCTTGCCATGCGCCATGCCGACATCGCGGTCGTCGTGACCAATCCGGAAGTCTCCTCGGTGCGCGATTCCGACCGCATCATCGGCCTGCTCGATTCCAAGACGCTCAAGGCCGAGAACGGCGAGCGGATGGAGAAGCACCTGCTCCTCACCCGCTACGACCCGACCCGCGCCGAGCGCGGCGACATGCTGAAGGTCGAAGACGTGCTGGAGATCCTGTCGATCCCGCTGCTCGGCATCATCCCGGAAAGCATGGATGTGCTGCGCGCCTCCAATCTCGGCTCGCCGGTCACGCTGGCCGACGGCAAGCAGCGCGCCGGCGCTCGCCTATTTCGACGCCGCGCGGCGGCTCAAGGGCGAAATCCTGCCGGTCACCGTCCCCGGCGAAAAGCGGGGCTTCTTCGGCAAGATCTTCGGAAGGAGGGCGGCATGAACATCTTCCGCTTCTTTTCCCGGCCGCCAGTCGGCGCCGGCCGCCCGCGAGCGGCTGCAGGTGCTGCTCGCGCATGAGCGCGCATCGGTCGGCGATTCCGACCTGGTCAGCCAAGCTGCGCGACGAAATCCTCGCCGTCATCGCCAAGCATATGCAGATCGACCGCGACAAGGTCAGCGTGAAGATGGAACGCGGCGCGAAGGTCTCGACGCTGGAAGTCGATATCGAGATCCCGTTCGAGGTCCCCAAAAAGAAGGCGGCCTGACGGTCGCCGTCCCCGTCAACGAAGGAGAAAGATCATGACCCGACTGGCACTCCTGGAAAGACTGAAGGAAGTACAGCAGATGCCCCGCTACCAGGGGCGCGACATCACCACGATCAGCGCAGCCCTGTCGAACCAGGCGCTGTCGAGGCATATCGAACTCTGCGAACAGGCCGCGGGCGCCGCGCCGCCGCCCGCGAAGGTCGGCAGCAACAGCGCCAGCATGCGCTCCGCGGTGCTGCCTAGCCACCGCGCAAATCTGACTGACCGTCGACGCTGGCTTGGGTCCGTGACATGGCGAAACTGACCGAACAGGCCAAAGGCGTCTATGTGATCGCCGTGACGCCGTTCGCCGACAACGGCGCGCTCGATCTCGACAGCGTCGACAGCATGGTCGATTTCTATGAGAGCGCCGGCGTCACCGGCCTCACCGTGCTCGGCCAGCTCGGCGAAGCGCCGAAGCTGACCGCCGAAGAATCGCGCGCAGTGGTGGAGCGCGTGCTGAAGCGGCTCGACGGGCGACTGCCGGTCGTGGTCGGCGTTTCGGCGCCAGGTCTTGCGCCGATGCGCGAGCTGGCGGAAGCGGTCATGGCTCAAGGCGCGGCCGGCGTGATGGTCGCGCCGCCCTGGACGATCAAGACCGACGACCAGGCTTTTGCCTTCTATCAGTCGGTCGGCGAAGCGCTGGGCGATACGCCCTTTGTCCTGCAGGACTATCCGCTGACGACAAACGTCACCATCGCACCAAAGGTGATCGAACGCATCGTCAACGAAGTGCCGAACTGCGTCATGCTCAAGCATGAAGACTGGCCGGGGCTTGCCAAGATCACGGCGCTGCGCGAGGCAAGTGCGGTGCGCGGCATGCGGCGCATCTCCATCCTCTGCGGCAATGGCGGGCTGTTCCTGCCCGAGGAAATGGGCCGCGGCGCCGACGGCGCGATGACCGGCTTCTGCTATCCGGAAATGATGGTCGGCGTGGTGAATGCCTATGCCTCCGGAAATCCCGAGCGCGCGCACGACATCTTCGACGCTTACCTGCCGCTGGCGCGCTACGAACAGCAGCAGGGCGTCGGCCTCGCCTGCCGCAAATATGTGCTGGCCAAGCGCGGCGTCATCAAATCGGCCGCCCTGCGCAAGCCGGGCGCGCAACTCTCCAAAGCTGACACTGCCGATGTCGAGCGCCTGCTTGCCCGTCAGGCCAAACGGCTGAGCGAGATCGGCGCGTGAAGCCAGAGGCCAGTTGGCCTCTCGTCCGCGAACGCCGCCGCGGCGCGGTCAGCCGGCCACAAGTTCGATGTGGCGGCGGGCCTGGCGCAGAGCCGAGATCAGGCGGTTCTGGCCGCGCACGAGCTGGGTCTTGGCGAAGCCGATCGTGCTGTCGTCGAACTTGTCGAGCTCCGTTGCCGCGGCGATCGAGGGCAACGGCGGGATCGTCAGCGCCGGATCGTGGCGGAAGCGCGCTCACGCGGGTGAAGTTGATCGGCACGAGGATGCGCGCCAGATCCTGGATCACCGCGTTGGCCGCCGCCGGCTTCGACCTTGCCGCGCCTTGACGCGGGCGTAGAAGTTCGTCGAGCGCCGCCGTCGAGCTCGGCAACCGCCGCCTTCGACGGCGAGAGGTCGAACGCGGCTGCCGGCCTTCTCCTGATACTTCGGCGACCGTCGCGGCGAACTCCTTCGCCGTCGCGCGCCAGTCGAAGGGCAGGATCTCGGCATTGGCGTTGCGCGAGCACGGCGAGCAGATAGACCTTGATGTCGCGCAGCAGGATGTCGCGGTCGGCGATCTCCATCATGTCGTCTTCGGTGTGCCAGGCGATGTTGCCGCCGCAGCCGCCGACCGTGTAGTAGCCCTTCTCCTCGCGCAGCTCGTCCGGCATGGTCGAGGAGAGCATGAAGTAAGCTCGAGATGCCGATGTTGTTGAAGGAGTAGTCGCCGGCGCGGTGCGGGCGCTCGCCGTCGGCTCGTCTTGCCCGGCCACGTCCTTGATCGACCTCGGCGAGGAACTCCTCGGTCTCGCGTCATGCAGCGACAGATCGTTGAACTCGGTCGCCCAGCGGCAGCCGGGGCAGTCGCAGTTGACCTGCGCGACGCAGTTCTCGTCGAGATCGAGCGCGAAATCGTCGGCGAACCAGGTCGAGCCGGCATAGCGGCCGGTCGAGTGGCCGGGCCACCAGGCGATGCGCACCGAGCGCTTCAGCTTGTCGCGGTTCTGCCCAGAGCACGCGCGCGATCTCCAGCATGGTCGCGTCGCCGGTGGCGTTGTCGCCGACGCCGACGTCCCAGGTGTCGAGATGGCCGTGCAGGAAGCACGAATTTCTCCGGCTCCTCGGTGCCGCGGATGTCGACCACCGGCAGCTTCTGAGTCGAACCAGCCTTCCTCCATCTCGGTGAAGATCGTGACGCTCGCCGCCCTTGTCGGCGATCGCGATCAGCGCGTCGCCGTCCGGCTTGTTGACCGCGACGGCCGGGATGTTCGGCTTGCGCGGCAGGTCGTCGAGATCGGGCGTGCCCCAGATCGTGGTGCAGATGCCCCAATGGATGTCGACGCCGGGATTGATGCGCGATGACGCCGATCGCGCCCAGCTCCTCGAACTGCGAAACCAGGCCGGGGCTGGCGAAGCCTTCCGACATGACGATCTTGCCGCGGACCGTTCGGCCGCCACCTCGGCGGTGCTCTCGACCTTCTGCTCGAACATGTCCTCGATCATCGCGTTGTGGCGCGCGCCGACATAGACGAGCTTGCCCTTCGAGGCCGTTGCGGGCGTCGCGGCTGTAGGCCGGCGGCTTGGCGCGGAAAGTCTTGCCGCCGGCCTCGACCCGGGCGAGGCCGGGCAGGCTGAGATAGAGGCTCGGCTCGTGAACCGTCACCTCGACGCCATGCTTGCGCAGCCGGGAGACGACCTCGTCCATGCCGCGGTTCACGTCGGTCGGATGCTCGCGCTTGAAGGTGGCAAAGCTCTCGACCAGCGCCCACGGCTCATCGAGCGTCACCTGCGACGAGAATATCGGACTCCACCTTCTTCATAGCAAGCTCCCCGATTGTTTTATTCAATAAAACAGCTGTTTCTGATATTTGATGAAGGCTAACAGAGAGGTTTGCGCCCTGCAAGCGCGACGCTCGATCTCAGACGCGAATTGACGAAATTGGCACCAGGCACGACGGGCAGGTCTGCTGCGTCGGCGTGACTGTCCGGTGGAGCGCCGTTGTCAGACGGTGGAGAGCATCTCCGGCCGCGCGCTCACCGGATCGCTGCGGTGCAGCGACAGTTTCGAGGAGATCTCGGCTGCGGCATCCAGTGCGGCGCGGATGTAGCGGTCGCGGCGCTCCTCGTCGAAGCGCACCACCGGGCCCGCGACCGAGATGCAGGCAATGACAGCCTCATCGGAACCGAAGATCGGCGCGGCAACCGAGAAGGCGCCGTCGTCGAGATCGTTCAGGGCGATGTTGTAGCCATTCGCCCGGATCCGGGCGAGCGTCTGGCGCAGTTTCTCCTGGTCGGTGATCGTGTAGGGCGTGAAGGCTTCGAGCGGGTTGGCGAGCACGGCATCGATGATGCCGGGATCGGAGTAGGCAAGGATGCACAGCGACCCGCCGCCGGCATGCAGCGGTCCGTGCCGGCCGGCCTGCGCGAACAGCCGGATCGAGTGATGCCCCGCTCGCGTCGCCAGAACGAGGGAGCGCAATCCCTCCCGCATCACCAGGTTGACGTTCTCAGAAGTGCGGTCGCGCAGGGCGTCCATGACCGGGCGCGCCGCAACCAGCAGGCTGCCATCGCGTCCCGACGCGCTCGCCCAGTACGCCGATGCGGTAGCCAAGCGAAAAGACGGCGTGGTCGGGATCGCGGAACACGAAGCCGCGATCCTCGAGGGTCTGCAGCAGCCGAAAAACGATCGACTTGGTCATGCCGAGCGATTTGGAAAGCTGGGTCAAGCCCTGGCCCGGTCGATCGGCAAGCGCCTCCAGCACCAGCAGGGCGCGATCAACGGCGGCAATCGTGTAACCCGTCGGTGCCGCCTTGCTGTCCGCTTCGTCCATCAGGCGCTTCCTCCAGCTTGGATTATCGTCGAATGATGGGCTGTTGCAATATTGCAGATTTGTGTTTTACTCAACCCATTCAGAAACAATGTTTTACTGAATGAAACCAAAGGGAATGTGATGCGCATCGCCTATGTCGTGCCGGGACCGATGTCGAAAGGCCCTATGGGGCTCAAGGAGATGCGCCGGCGTGAGGCGCTGCTCAATTCCTGGGCGTTCCCAGGAACCACCGTCTCCGTGGTCGACGTACCGACCGGTCCCGTCTCGATCGAAAGCGCCTATGAAGAGGCGCTTTGCGTGCCCGCCACGATCGACCTGATCATGAAATGCGAGCGCGACGGTTTCGATGCGGCCATCATCGGCTGCTTCGGTGATCCGGGGCTTGAAGCTGCGCGTGAGCTGGCGACAATTCCGGTCATCGGTCCCTGCGAGAGTTCGCTGCTGCTCGCCGCCGGCCTCGGCCACAAGTTCTCGGTGCTAACCGTCTTCGACAGCCTGATCGCCGGCCAGGAACTGCTCGCGCACAAAGCGGGTGTTGCGGCCAAGCTCGCGTCGGTGCGGGCGACAGGCATCCCGGTGCTCGACTTGATGAAGGATCCCGAGTTTACCAAGCGCCGGCTGATCGAAGTCGCCGAGGCCTGCGTCAAACAGGATCGCGCCGACGCCTTCCTGTTCGGCTGCATGACGATGTCGTTCCTCGATCTCGCCGACGAGATCTCCGCCGCGGTCGGCGCGCCGGCCATCAATGCCGGCAAGGCGGCGCTCAAGCATGCCGAAATGCTGGTGTCGATGGGACTGTCGCACTCCAAGACCGCCTATCCGCTGCCCGCCAAGATGCGGGCCGGACAACCTTTCGAGGCATTGCGGGTCGCCTGAGCGCCCCGCCAACAACAACAAGAAGACGTCGATGTTCGTCCCCGTTCCAGAGGAGAAGGTAGAATGAGGTCCAATTTCAAGGCGGTCATCGCGCTTGCCGCGCTCGTCGCCACCTCGCCGGCATCGGCCGGCGATGCGATCCGCAAGATCGAGATTTACAGCCGTCCGCAGGCCAGTCAGCCGCAGGAGTTCCAGTCCGTCCAGCTCATCGCCCAGGAATGGCGAAAGCTCGGCCTCGACGTCGAGGTCAAGGTCATGCCGTGGGAGCAGATGTCGGACGTCGTCTGGTATCAACGCGACAAGTGGGACACGACGGCCTGGCAGATGGTCGGCCGGCCGGAGCGTTCCGATCCGGACGAGATCGTCTACAATCTGTTCCATTCCTCGACAGCCGAGAAGGGCTACAACTTCATCGGCTACAAAAACCCCGCCTATGACGCCGTGGCGGAGGCCCAGCGCGCCGAGATCGACCAGGAAAAGCGCAAGGCGCTGGTCTACAAGGCGCAGGAAATCCTGGCCACCGACCAGCCCAACATGATGCTGGTGCACCCGAAGTCGACTTCGCCTTCGACAAGACGGTGTGGAAGCCGGAATCGGTGGTGAACCAGAGCGGCATCGGCATCCGCAACACCTGGACGTTCATGGCGTTGGAGCCGGCCGGCGAGAAGCGAGACATCGTCGTCAACTCCGGCGACAACGTGCAGGCGATCAACCCGCTGTACATTTCCGGTGGCGTCGACTCGTGGGTGTTCGAACTCGTCTATGACCGCCTTGCCCGCGTCGGGCCTGACGGTCTGCCGCGGAACTGGGCCGCCGAAAGCATTACCTTCACCGACGACAAGACCGTGCAGGTGAAGCTCAAGTCCGGCATGAAATGGCACGACGGCAAACCCGTCACGGTGGAGGACGTGAAGTTCTCGTTCGAAGCCGCGGTGTCCGGCGAGGCGCCCATGTACGCGCCGTTTGCGTCGAACATCGAGACGATCGAGATCGTCGATCCGATCGACGCTGACCTTCAAGCTGAAGAACCCGTCCGCCTCCTTCGTCACGTCGAGCCTGGCCAAGATCAACCTCATCCCGAAGCACGTCTGGGAGCCGATCATCACGGACCTGAAGACCAAGGAGACCAACGCCGAGAGCCACCAGGAGCAGACGCCGATCGGCTCGGGACCCTACAAATTCGAGCGCTTGGCTGACCAACGAGGAAATCGTTCTCTCGGCCAACAAGGATCACTTCAATGCACCGAAGGCCGATCGCTGGATCCTGCGCATCGTGCCAAATGTGGAAGCGGCTCTTGGTATGCTGCGTTCCGGCGAGATCAACTTCATGGGCGAGTTCACAGGTGATCCGCAGGTGTTGATCGACGCCGCCGCACAGGACGGCGATCTCGAGGTCGTGTCGACCGTCGACATGGGCTTCCGCTATATTGCTTTCAACGAGCGCCGTCCTCCGTTCGACGACGCGGCCTTCCGCAAAGCCCTTTCGATGGCGGTCGATCGGCAGCTGATTGTCAAAGCTGCGTTCCGCGGCTTCGCCGAGCCGTCCAATTCGGTCGTCTCTCCCGCGCTAGGTTTTTGGCATGACGCGAATGTCGTCAGTGGCATGAAGACCGGCCAGGAGGTCGCCAAGAAGATCCTGGAGGATGCAGGCTACACGCTCGACGGCGACAAGCTGCACTACCCGGGCGACAAGAAGGAAGCGCTGGCGTCAATAGGCCAACGCGCGGCGTACCTGGCGAGCGAGGCGCATCGCGCCTCGCTCCAAACCTTGCGATGAGGCATGGTAGCCGGCGCCACCGAGACCGAGACAAGGAAGCCGCTTTTTATGTCGCACCTGAAGGCTGCCGCCGGCCGGACGCTTCAGCTCGCATTCGTGCTGTGGGCCGTGGTGACGATGCTTTTCCTGATGTTTCGTCTGATGCCCGGCAATCCGCTGGCAGCCTACATCGACCCGACATTCACACCCGAACAGCAGGCAGCCCTGATGGCCCAGTTCGGCTTGGACAAGCCACTTTGGGAGCAATACTTCATCTATATCGGCAATCTGCTGCAGGGTGAGCTTGGCCAGAGCTTCCGCTATCGCGAACCGGTGGCCGAACGCATCCTGACGCTGCTGCCCAACACCCTTGTCCTCACCTTCTCCTCGCTGATCGTGGCCTATGCTTTCGGCATCCTGGCCGGCGCGTACCTTGCCTGGCGCCGCGGCTCTGTTGTCGAGCAGACCGCGATCCCGCTGGTGCTGATGACCCGCGCCATGCCGGAGTTCTGGCTCGGCATGGTGCTGCTCGCGATCTTCTCCTTCTGGCTCGGCTGGTTTCCAGCCGGCGGCACGCGATCGGCCGGCGCCAACTACGACAGCCTTTGGGCGCTCTACACGTCGAGCGAGTTCTTGACCTATCTCGCGCTGCCTGCGCTCACGCTGGCGATCTACAGCCAGGGTCTGCCGCTTCTGCTCATGCGCTCCAACATGCTCGACGTGATGAAGGAGGACTTCGTCACCATGGCGCGCATCAAAGGGCTGTCGAACTGGACAGTCGTCGTGCGCCATGCCGCGCGCAACGCGCTTCTGCCGGTGATGACGTCTTTCGCCATCGCCGTCGGCTATCAGCTCCAGGGCAACGTGGTGGTCGAGTCGGTCTTCTCGTGGCCGGGGCTTGGCCGCGAACTGGTCAATGCCGTATCGGCCTCAGACTACCCGCTGGCGCAGGGCGCGTTCCTGATGATCGCGGTGGTCGTGATCCTGATGAACCTGATCGCCGATCTGCTTTACTCACTGCTCGATCCGAGGGTGAGTCATGCCTGAAATCGCCCTGCCGGCCAAAGGCATCTTCAGGCGCTTCTTCGGCGCGCTGCGGCTTCCGCTCAACGATCCGTTCGCGGTGTTGGGCCTCGCGATCTATGCGACTTTCCTGGTGATGGCGATCTTCGCCGACCAGATCGCGCCCTACGATCCAACCGAGATCCTCTATACGCCGCAATACGATCTCGCCGCCGATCTGCGGCCTGGCGAGCAAGGCTTCATCCTCGGCACCACCAGCCTCGGCCGCGACATCTTCTCCCAGATCGTCTACGGCACGCGTTCGGCGCTGCTGATCGGCGTCACCGCCGCCTTCATGGTAGCCTTGATCGGCTCGATCGTCGGGCTCGTCTCCGGCTATTTCGGCGGCTGGGTCGACGCGGTCCTGATGCGGCTCGCCGACATCGCGTTCGGCATCCCCTTCCTGCCGTTCGTGATTGTGCTCGCGGCCTTCCTGGAGCCGTCGATCTGGAACGTCGTGCTGGCGATGGCGCTGGTGCTGTGGCGCGACACCGGCCGGGTCATCCGCAGCCAGGTGCTGACGCTGCGCTCGCGCGGCTATGTCGATGCGGCGCGCGTCTCCGGCTCGTCCGACTTCAAGATCATCCTGCGCCACATCGCGCCCAACATCCTGCCCCTCTCTTTCCTCTACGGCTCGATCGCGATTGGCTGGGCGATCCTCACCGAGGCCTCGATCTCCTTCCTCGGTTTTGGTGACCCGGAGTCGATCAGCTGGGGCTATATGCTGCAGGATGCCTTCGCCAGCCAGGCGCTCGCCAAGCAGGCCTATTACTGGTTCGTGCCGCCCGGCATCTGCATCATCCTCGTCGTCTCCGCCGGCTTCTTCATCACGCGCGGCTACGAGAACATCCTGTTTCCGAAGTTGGGCCGATGAGCGAGACGCTCCTCTCCGTCCGCGACCTCAGGGTCAGCTACAAGATCGGCCGCGGCCATATCGACGCCGTCGACGGCGCGACGTTCGACGTGCCGCGCGGTTCGATCGTCGGGCTGGTCGGCGAATCCGGCTGCGGCAAGACCACGGTCGCGCGTGCCCTGACCCGCGTGATGGCCGACAATGCCTCGATCACGCGGCGGCCAGATGCTGTTCGGCGGGCGCGATCTCGTTGCCCTGCCCGAGCGTGAGATGAACGCGCTGCGCTGGCGCGACATCGCCTTCATTCCGCAGAGCGCCATGAACTCGCTCGATCCGGTCTACACCGTCGAATACCAGCTCAACGAGGTGCTGCGCCGGCGCGGCGGGCTGGACCGCGCACAGGCCCGCAAGCGCTGCGAGGAGCTGTTCGAGATGGTCGGCATCGAGGTGGGCCGGCTGCGCGACTTCCCGCACCAGTTTTCCGGCGGCATGCGCCAGCGCGTCGCGATCGCGCTTGCGCTGGCGCTCAATCCCAAGCTGGTCATCGCCGACGAGCCGGTGACGGCGCTCGACGTGATCGTGCAGCGGCAGATCCTCGACCAGCTGCGCGAACTGCAGCAACGAGCTCGGCATCTCCGTCATCCTCGTCACGCACGACATTTCGGTCGTCGCCTATATCTGCGACCGCACGGTGGTGATGTATGCCGGCCGCGTCGCCGAGCAGGGGCCGATGGCGGCGGCGCTCACGCGCCCGTCGCATCCCTACACGATGGGCCTGCGTAACGCCTTTCCCGATCTCCAGGGCGCGGCCAGCGGCGTCCTGACGCCGATCAACGGCGCGCCGCCGAATCTCATCGACCCGCCGCCCGGTTGCCGCTTCGCGCCGCGCTGTCCCTTTGCGATCGATATCTGCACATCGGTCTCGCCCGAGACGATCGAGGTGGAGCCCGGCCATCGCGCTGCCTGCCATCGCGCCGGCGAAGCTCGACGTTGCGCGAGCGTGCCGCGCTGACCGAGACATGGATGGCCGAGGCATGAGGGCGAGCGCGGCGAGCAGCGGCGAGACGCTGGTCTCCATCCGCGACGCGAAGCTTCACTATCGCGTCGGCGGCGCGCTGTCGGCGTTGCGCGGCCGCTCGAACGTCGTCAAGGCGGTCGACGGCGTATCGTTCGAGATCGCGCGCGGCGAAAGCGTCGGCCTGCTCGGCGAATCCGGCTGCGGCAAGACCTCGATGGGCCGCCTGCTGCTCAGGCTCGAGCGCGCGACAGGCGGCGAGATCGTCTTCGACGGCGCCGATGTCTTGCGGCTCAAGGGCAAGCGCGCTGAAGGCATTATCGCGCGCGCGCGCAGCTGATCTTCCAGAACCCGTTCGACGCGGTGAACCCGCGCTTCTCGATCCGCTCGATCCTGGCCGAGCCGCTGGAGAATGCGGGCATCGCCAAGGCCGAGCATGAGGCGAAGATCATCGCCGCGCTCGAACTCGTGCGCCTGCCGCAGCCGGCGCAATATCTCGACCGCTATCCGCACCAGCTCTCCGGCGGCCAGCTGCAGCGCGTGGTGATGGCGCGCGCGCTGATCCTCCAGCCCGAATTCGTCGTCGCCGACGAGCCGGTGTCGATGCTCGACGTGTCGGTGCGCGCCGGCGTGCTCAACGTCTTTCGCGACGTGCGCGACCGGCTCGGGCTGACCGCGATCTACATCAGCCACGATCTCGCGCTGGTGCGCTACGTCTGCGAGCGCACGATCGTGATGTATCTCGGCAAGGTGATGGAGGACGGGCCGACCGAGGACATCGTCCAGCAGCCGCTGCATCCCTACACCAAGGCGCTGGTGGCCGCCGTGCCGGTGCCGCATCCCGACCAGAGCCATGACCCGTTGCCGATCGGCCGCGGCGCGCCGGACCCGCGCAATCCGCCATCGGGCTGCGTCTTCCGCGACCGCTGTCCGCTGCGCCTTCGACCGCTGCGCGATCGAGGTCCCAGCACTCCGCGATGCCGGCGGCCGCAAAGTCGCCTGCCATCTGTTCTGAACCCGAGACGATACCGATGCTCGCCGCCACCTACACCAAGACCGGGCCTGCCGCCGAAGTGCTCTGCCGTCGGCGAACAGCCCGATCCGGTCGCCGGACCTGGCGAGGTGCTGGTGCGCGTCCGCGCCTCCGGCATCAATCCGGCCGACGTGAAGCGCCGCGCCGGCTGGAATGGCATGCAGATGGAGCACCCGCTGGTGATCCCGCACACCGACGGCGCGGGCGAGATCGTCGATGTCGGCCAGGGTGTCGAGCGCGCCCGCATCGGCGAGCGCGTCTGGCTGTGGAATGCGCAGGGAGGCTACGGCACCGCCGGCCGTGCCTTCGGCACCGCAGCCGGGCTGATCGCGATCGATGCTGGCCAAGCGGTGCGGCTGCCCGATGAGATGACTTTCGCCGCCGGCGCCTGCCTCGGCGTGCCGGCGATGACGGCGTTCCGCGCCGTGCATGCCGACGGCCCGGTCGAGCGGCCAGACCATTCTCGTCAACGGCGCGGCCGGCGCGGTCGGGCATTGCGCCGTGCAGATCGCGGCTGCCGGCGGCGCGCGGGTGATCGGCACGGTCGGCACATGAAGCTGCGGCCGCGCATGCCATGGCAGCCGGCGCCTTCGCCACGATCGACCGCAAGCGCGAGGATGTCGTGGCGCGCGTCATGGAGCTGACCGGCGGAGCAAGGCGTCGACCGCATCGTCGAGGTCGACTTCGCCGCCAACATGGCGCTCGACGCTGCCGTGCTGAAGCCAAACGGCACGATCGCCTCCTATTCGTCGAGCAGCGATCCGCAGCCTGTCCTGCCCTACTACGCCTTCCAGTCGAAGGGTGCGAACCTGCGCTTCATCCAGGGTTTCGCCATTCCCGCCGCGGCGCGGCGCGAGGGCGAGGCGCTGCTGGCGAAGCTCGCCGCTGCCGGCAAACTCTCGATTGCCGATCGCCAAAACCTATCCGCTCGCCGAAATCGCGCAGGCCCATCTCGACGTCGAGCGCGGCGGCAATCTCGGCAACATCGTCGTCGTCATTTGAGGCCCCGATGAACCTCGCAAGGAGCACGATGCTGCAATCCGCCAGAACCGCGCACGGCACCCGATCCGACCCGGGATCGGCCGATTTGCGATCCCGTCTCGCTGGAGATCATCCGCGGCGCCATCGCGCCGCCCAGTCCGAGATGGAGGCGCTGCTCGAGCGCACCGCCATCTCGGCCTTCATCCGCGAGAAGAAGGATTTTTACACCGCGCTGTTCGACGACGAACGGCGTGATGGCGGTCGGCTCGATGGTGCCGATCTTCGGCGACATGACGAGCCCGGTCTTCGAGCACTTCCCGCGCCGACACGATGAAGCCGGGCGACCTCTACTGGTACAACGACTGCTACGGCTCGCGCGGCGCGGTCTCGCATTCCAACGACCAGGTGCTGCTGGCGCCGGTCTTCAAGGACGGCAGGCGCTGCGCCTTCGTGATGAGCTGGGCGCATTTCGCCGACATCGGCGGCATGCGCCCCGGCTCGATCAGCCCCGACGCCACCGACATCTTTCAGGAAGGCATCATCATCCCGCCGACGAAGCTGATCGACCAGGGCGTGACCAACGAGGCGACGCTGGCGATCTTCCATCGCAACTCGCGCTTTCCCGGCGCAGAGCCACGGCGACATGCGCGCGCTGATGGCGAGCGTCGAGCTCGGCGTGAAGCGCGTCGGCGAGATCCTCGACCGCTTCGGCGCCGGATGTGGTCGGCGACGCGCTTGGCGCAACTGCTCGCCCGCACGCGGCGGCTGGTGCGCGCCAAGCTCGCCGAAACCTTCGCCTACGGCACGCACCGCTTCACCGACGCGATCGACTCCGACGGCCACGGCAACGGCCCGTTCAAGATGCGCTTCGCGCTGACCCGCGAGCAGGGCGCGGACGGCGAGGACAGCTTCATCTTCGACGCGACCGAGAGCGACGACCAGGCGCCCGGCCCGGTGAACTTCCTGATGAATCCGCGGCGTGCCCGGCATGGCGCTCGGCCTGTTCTATCTCGGCGGCGACCCGGCGCAGGTCTGCAACGCCGGCGGGCCGCAGGCGCTCGACGAGGTGCGCCTGCGCGAAGGCTCGTTCCTGCTGCCGCGATTCCCGGCGCCGCTCGGCATGCGCGGCCTCACCATGATGCGCGTGATCTCGGCGATCGGCGGGCTGGTCAACGTCGCCGGCGGCAAGGCGCCGGCGGCCCATTCCGCCTATGTCATCACCATCATGCGCGGCAATTTCCGCAACGAGAAAGGCGAGCTCGAACGCTTCCTGCTCGCCGACGGCATCGGCGTCGGCTATGGCGCGCGGCCGAACGCCGACGGCATCGACGCGGTCTATTTCGTCGCGCAGGAGAACTATCCGGTCGAGTTCCTCGAAACCGGCTATCCGGTGCGCCTGCTGCGCTACGGCATCGTGCGCGGACACCGGCGGCGCCGGCACGCTATCGCGGCGGCTGCGGCATCGTGCGCGAATACGAGATCCTCGCCGAGGAGGCGCTGCTCGCGGTGCGCATCGACAGCGTCAAGAACCCGCCCTGGGGCATCGCCGGCGGCATGGGCGGCGGCACCGGCCGCGCGATCGTCAACCCCGGCACCGACGAGGAGCGCGTGCTCGCGCCGCTCTCGGACGGCAACAAGCTGGTGCGCGGCGACATCCTGCGCATCGAGACCGGCGGCGGCGGCGGCTATGGCCATCCGTTCGACCGGCCGGCCGACAAGGTGCTCGAGGACGTGCTCGGCGGCTATGTCAGCCGCGAGGCGGCCGAGCGCCTCTACGGCGTCGTGCTCTCCGGCAATGCGCGTCGACGAGCGCGCCACGGCGCGCGCCCGCGCCGCGCGTCCCGCCGTCCGCCGCTTCCACCGCACGGAGTATGTCGATGTCCTCGCCTGACACCTCGCTCGCCATCGCCGTCGACATCGGCGGCACCTTCACCGACATCGCGCTGCATCGACCGCGCCAGCGGCCGGGTCTGGCGCGCCAAGACGCCGAGCGTGCCGTGCCGATCCCTCGCAGGCCTTCCTCAACGGCATCCGCCTCGCGCTCGGCCGAGGCCGGGCGCCGACGCGGCGACGCTCGGCCAGGTGCTGCACGGCACGACCGTCGCGACCAACATGATCCTCGAAGGCAAGGGCGCGCGCGCCGCGCTCGTCACCACGCGCGGCTTCCGCCACGTGCTCGACATCGGCCGGCAGGACATTCCGCGCAAGGCCAACCTCTACACCTGGGTGAAGCCGCAGCGGCCGGTGCCGGCCTCGCGCATCGTCGAGGTGGACGAGCGCATCGGCGCCGGCGGCGACGTGCTGCGAACCGCTCGACGAGGCGAGCGTGCGCAGCGGCCGCGCGAAGCCGCTGCGCGGCATGGACGTCGAGGCCGTCGGCGATCTGCCTGCTGCACGCCTTCGCCAATCCCGGCGCACGAGCGCCGCGCCGCCGAGATCCTGCGCGAGGAACTGCCCGGCATCGCGGTCACGACCTCGACCGACGTGCTGCCGGTGGTGCGCGAATACGAGCGCTCGCTGGCGACCGTGCTCAACGCCATCGTCATGCCCGGCGTGACCGACCTATGTCGGCCGCCTCGAGCAGCGCCTCGCCGACGAGAAGGTCGACCGCGCCGCTGCTGCTGATGCAGTCGAACGGCGGCGTCGCCGGCGCGGCCGACGATCCGCCGGGCGCCGGCGCTCACGGCGCTGTCCGGCCCCGCCGCCGGCGTCGTCGGCGCGCGCGCCGTCGCCGCGGCCTGCGGCATCAAGGACATCATCACCGTCGACATCGGCGGCACCAGCGCCGACATCTGCCTGATCAAGGACGGCAAGATCGGCCTGACGCAGCACGGCCAGGTCGGCGAATGGCCGCTGCCGCTGCCGATGGTCGACATGGTGACGATCGGCGCCGGCGGCGGCTCGATCGCGCGCTGTCACCGACGGCACGCTGACCGTCGGCCCGCACAGCGCCGGCGCGCGGCCCGGCCCGGCCTGCTATGGCCGCGGCGGCCGCGAGGCGACCGTGACCGACGCGCATGTCGTGCTCGGCCACCTGCCGGCAAACCTGCTCGGCGGCCGCATGGCGCTCGACGTCGAGGCGGCGCGGCGCGGTCATCGCGACGCGCGTCGCCGAGCCGCTCGGCCTGTCGCTCGAGGCCGCGGCGCGCGGCATCCTCGCCATCGTCGACAACCACATGGTCGGCGCGATGCGCGTCGTCTCGGTCGAGCGCGGCCATGATCCGCGCGACTTCACGCTGGTGCCGTTCGGCGGCGCCGGGCCGCTGCATGGCTGCGCGCTGGCCGAACTGCTCGGCATCTCCAGCGTCCTGATCCCGCCGGCGCCGGGCGTGCTCTGCGCCGACGGGCTGCTCGCGGCCGACCTCAAGGCCGAGTTCAGCCGCACGCTGCCGCGCGCCGGCGCGATCGACGTCGCGGAAGCCGAAGGCCATCTTCGCCGAGCTCGAAGCGCAGGCGCGACGCTGGCTCGACGTCGAGGGCGTCGCCGGCGAGCGGCGCCGCACCGCCGCGTCGCGCTGCTGCGCTACCATGGCCAGGGCGGCGAGCTCGCCGTCGGCTGGGCCGGCACGCGCGAGGCGGCCGAGGCTGCCTTCGCGGCCGAGCACCAGGCGCTCTATGGCTTCACGCTCGGCGCGGCGATCGAGCTCGTCACGCTGCGCGTCGAGGCGACCGGCCTCACCGCGCAGCAGCCGGCGATCAGGCTCGCCGGCTCGGACAAGGTCGAGGCCTATCGACCACGTGCCGGTGCATTTCGGCCGGCGGCGTCGACGAGATGCCGCTCGTCGACCGCGACGCGCTCGGCGCCGGCGCGCGCTTCGCCGGGCCGGTGATCCTGTCACGCAGCTCGACGCCACGACGCTCGTGCCGCCGGGCTGGTCGGGAGACGGTGCACGAGACCGGCGCCATCCTGCTCACCGCGCCGACGCAGAGGAGGCGTGCAATGACGCGCGAGTCGACGCCGCGAGCTCGCAGCAGGTCTTCGCCCATATCGAGGCGAACCGCGACAGCCTTCATCGAGCGGGTGATGGACTATGTCCGCCATCCCTCGATCAGCGCCCACAATATCGGCATCCGCGAGGTCGCGGCGCTGCTGGTCGAGATGCTGAAGGGCCTCGGCATGGAGGCGCGAGGCGGTGCCGACCGACGCAACCATCCGATGGTGCTCGGCACGCGGAGACGTATCGCCCGGCAAGCCGACCGTGCTGCTCTACGGCCATTACGACGTGCAGCCGCCGGATCCGCTGGAGCTGTGGATCAGCCCGCCCTTCGAGCCGACCATCCGCGACGGCCGCATCTATGCGCGCGGCATCGGCGACAACAAGGGCCAGCATTTCGCCCAGATGCTGGCGATCGAATCGCATCTGGCCGTCCACGGCGACGCTGCCCTGCAACGTCATCTTCCTGCTCGAAGGCGAGGAGGAGATCGGCAGCCCGCACATCGCCGATTTCGTGACGCGAGCACGCGCGACCGGCTCAAGGCCGATCTCGTCGTCACGGCCGACGGGCCGCTGCACGAATCCGGCCTGCCGATCGATCACCTTCGGCGTGCGCGGCGTGGCGTCGCTTCGAACTGCGCTGCCAAGACGGCCAAGCCGCGACGTCCATTCCGGCAATTTCGGCGGCGTCGTGCCGAATCCCGATCTGGAAGCTGGTGCATCTGCTCGCCACGATGAAGAACGCCGACGGCGAGATCACCATCGAAGGCATCCACGAGCCGGTGATCCCGGCCGACCAATCTCGAGCGCGAGGCCGTGTCGAAGCTGCCGCTCGATCTCGACGCAGGTGAAGGCCGATCTCGGCGCTCGCCGAACTCGACGCGCCCGCAGGAGCGCGGCTACTTCGACCGGCTGATGTTCCACCCGACGCTGACCATCAACGGCTTGCATGGCGGCTATGGCGGGCCCGGGCATCGAAGACCGTGCTGCCGTGCGAGGCGTTCGTCAAATGCGACATGCGCCTGGTCGAGCGCGCTGACGCCCGACGACGTCTTCGAGAAGGTCGCGGCGCATGTCGAAGCGCCATGCGCCGGAGGTCGAGTTCGTGCCGCTGAACGGCATGCTGCCGTCGAAGACGCCGATGGATTCGCCCTTCGCCGCGCCGATCGCAGCGCGCGGTCGAGGCGGCGCGGGGCGTCGAGCCGCTGCTCTATCCGACCGTCGGCGGCAGCCTGCCGGACTACGTCTTCACCAAGATCCTGGGCATGCCGTCCTTCGTCGTGCCCTACGCCAATGCCGACGAGGCGAACCACGCGCCGAACGAGAATCTGAAATCGTCCGCTTCATCGACGGCATCCGAACCGGCGCGGCGCTGCTGTCGGAACTCGGCAAGTTCTAGCAACGCGTCGTTGCGGCGCGACGCGCAACAGCCGAAGCGTCGCAACATTGCGCGGCGTGCCATTGATCGGCAATAACGAACCTCTGCGGGAGCCGATCGCATCATGAGCTGGCAATACCACGACACCTCGATCACCTCGCTGCCGGCTCTCGTCCAGGCGCTGATGCGCGACCCGGCCAAGCTGTTCATCCGGAACGCGGATGGCCGCGATTTCTCCTATGGCGCTTTTCGCCGGCTCACCGGCCGCATCGCGGGCGCCCTGGTGCAAGCCGGCGTCAAGCCCGGCGACCGGGTCGCGGTGCAGGTCGAAAAGAGCCCGGAGGTCATCGCCCTTTTCCTCGCCTGCGCGCGCAGGCGCCGTCTACCTGCCGCTCAACACGGCCTACACGCTGGCCGAGGTCGACTACTTCGTCGGCGAGCGGAGCCCAGGGTCATCGTTGCCGCGCCGGCCGGCTCGAGACCTTGCCGAACTCGGCGCGCGTCACGGCGTCGGCGCGACGCTGTCGCTCGGCACCGCCGGCGACGGCACGCTGATGGAGGCGGCAGCCGGCGCAGCCGGCCGAGTTCGACGACTCGAACGTCGGCTGGGATGACCTCGTCGCGATCCTCTACACGTCCGGCACGACCGGGCGGTCGAAGGGCGCGATGCTGACCCACGGCAATCTCGCCTCGAACGCGCTGGCCCTGATCGAGGCGTGGCGCTTCACCGACCGCGACGTGCTGATCCACGCCCTGCCCGTCTATCACACGCACGGCCTGTTCACCGCGACCAACACGATGATGCTGTCGGGCGGCACGATGCTGTTTCGGCCGAAATTCGATGCCGACGAGGTGATGCGGCTGCTGCCCGAGGCGACGGCGATGATGGGCGTGCCGACCTTCTACACGCGCCTCCTCCAGCATCCCGGCCTGACGCGCGAGGCGACGGCGCATATGCGCCTCTTCATCTCGGGCTCGGCGCCGCTTCCTCGCCGAGACGCATCGCGGAATTCGAAGCGCGCACCGGCCATGCCATCCTCGAGCGCTACGGCATGACCGAGACCAACATGAACACCTCAAACCCCTATGACGGCGCGCGCATTGCCGGGCACCGTCGGCATGCCGCTGCCCGGCGTCGCGGTGCGCATCGCCGACCCGGAGACGCGGCACGCCGCTGCCCACGGCGAGATCGGCATGATCGAGGTGCGCGGACCCAACGTATTCAAGGGCTATTGGCGCATGCCGGAAAAGACCGCCGCGGAATTCCGCGCCGACGGCTTCTTCATCACCGGCGATCTCGGCCGGATCGACGACAACGGCTATCGTCTCGATCGTCGGCCGCGGCAAGGACCTGATCATCACCGGCGGCTTCAACGTCTATCCGAAGGAAGTCGAAAGCGAGATCGACGCATCGCCGGCGTGGTCGAGTCGGCGGTGATCGGCGTGCCGCACAAGCCGATTTCGGCGAGGGGGTGACGGCCGTCGTGGTCGCAGCGAAGGACGCCGCGCTGCGACGAAGCCGCGATCCTGGAGCACCTCGAGGCCGGCTGGCGAAATTCAAGCTGCCGAAGCGGATCCTGTTCGTCGACGACCTGCCGCGCAACGCCATGGGCAAGGTGCAGAAGGCCCTGATGCGCCAGACTTATGCAGGGCTTTACCGGGAATAGTGATGATAGGTTGTCGTATCCGGTGGATGCGCCATGGCAGCAGTGGGAAGTGGCCACTGCTTCTTCGCGCAATGGCCCTGCCTCCTAGCGCCAACCGGGATAAAGCTCGGTCTGGCATGAACGATTTCGATTTCATCATCGTCGGCGCGGGCTCGGCCGGCTGCGTGCTGGCCGACCGGCTGACCGATGACGGAAGGCACCGCGTGCTGCTGCTCGAGGCCGGCGGCAGCGACCGGCGGTTCATGATCCGCATGCCGATCGGCTACGGCCACAGCTTCTACAATCCCAGAGTCAATTGGCTGTTTCAGACCGGGCCGCAGGAGGCGCTTGCGGGGCGCACAAGCTACTGGCCGCGCGGCAAGGTGCTTGGCGGCTCCGCTCGATCAACGCCATGGTCTTCGTGCGTGGCCAGAGGCGGGATTTCGACGACTGGAAGGCTGCCGGCAATCCTGGCTGGGGCTGGGACGATGTGCTTGCCGGCATTTCAGTTCCGTCGAAAATTTCGACCGTGGCGGCCGACGGCTGGCGCGGCGGGTCGGGCCGAATTGCACGTGACCGACATGGCGCCCAACGTGCATCCGCTCTGCCACGACTGGCTGGCCGCTGCCGAACAGGCCGGCTTTCGCTCGCACGCCGGACTATAATGGCCAGCGCAAGAGGGTGTGTCGGCGTTATCAGATCACCACGCAAGGCGGCATGCGCGCTCTCGGCATCGACGGCATTTCTGCGGCCGGCGATGCGGCGCGGCAATCTGGAGGTGGTCACCAACGCCTTCGCAACGCGCATCCTCTTTGACGGGCGCGCGCGCGGTCGGCGTCGAATATTCCGGGGCGGGCAACGGCCACACGGCGAAAGCGCGCGGCGAGGTCATCATCTCCGCCGGCGCGGTGCAATTCTCCGCTTCTCCTGCAGCATTCGGGCGTAGGGCCGGGCGACCTGCTGCAGCGTTTCGGCAAGCCCGTCGTGCACGATGCCGGCCGTGGGCGAGAACCTGCAGGACCATCTCGGCGTCGACTATCTCTACCGCTCCCGCGTGCCGACGCTGAACGACCAGCTGCGACCCTGGTGGGGCCGGCTGCATGCTCGGCTGCGCAATATGTGCTGTTGCGCGACGGTCCACTTTCGCTCAGCGTCAACCAGGCCGGCGGTTTCGTGCGAACGCGCGCCGGGGCTTCCGCATGTCGACAGCAGCTCTATTTCTCGCCAGTCAGCTACAGCAAGCCGACGCCCGGCAAGCGCCGGCTGACGCTGCCCGACCCCTTTCCCGGCTTTTTCATCGGCACACAGCCGTGCCGGCCGAAAAGCCGCGGCCGCATCGAGATCCAGTCCGCCGATCCGGCCGAGCCGCCGCTGATCGAGCCCAACTATCTCTCGGCGCCAGGGGACATGGCGGAGATGCTGGCGGGGGTGCGTCTGATCCGGCGCATCGCTGCGCAGCCGGCGATCGCGACATTGATCGTCGAGGAGATGAAGCCCGGCGCCGGCGATCCACGGAAGAGGATGCGCTGATCGCCGACATCAGGCGCGCGCCGGCAGCGTGTTTCATCCGTCCTCTCCTGCCGCATGGGACCCGACGACGGGTCGAATGTCGTCGACGCGCGGCTGCGCGTTCACGGTCTTGCCGGGCTGCGCGTCGTCGATGCGTCGGTCTTTCCCAATGTCACGTCGGGCAACATCAACGCCCCGACGATCATGGTTGGCGAAAAGGGTGCGGCGATGATCCTTGCCGACAACCGATAGACGGCACAGTCGCCTACGAGCCGTGCCGCTCCAGCACTCGCGCCAAGGGCTCGACTACCCCTGCGCGATCGCGCGCTCGTTGATCGCGCTGACGCCGAGGACGAGGCCCTGTGCGACGCCTTCGCCGTGGATGCAAAAGCGGCTGATCGGCGAGACGATCGAGGCCGGCCTCTGCAGCGGCATCGGCGACAACGCTGTCCTCGTTGACGTGTGCTGCGGACGAAACGACCGGCGACATGAAATCCGGCTGCCGAATGTCGGACGTTCAGCAAGCCGCCCAGATGGGACTGCGCGGCGGCGTGGAAGGCCGCATGCCGGCGCGCGTAGATCTCGCGCATGCGGCGCAGATGGGTGGCGAAATGGCCCTCCTCGATGAACGCGGCGAGCACTGCCTGGATGCTGGACGGCACACCTTGCAGGAACGCGCCCGATATCCGCTGGAACACCGGCACCAGCGGGCGTGGGGCGATGTAGAAGCCGAGCCGCAAGGCCGGGAACATCGTCTTGGAAAACGTGCCGACATAGAAAACGCGCTCGGCAGTGTCGGCGCTCTTCAGCGTCGGCAGCGGCCGCCCGTCGTAGCGGAACTCGCCGTCGTAGTCGTCCTCGATGATCCAGGCGTCTTGCTCATTGGCGGCCTGAAGCAATTCCTCGCGCCGCCGCAAGCTCATTTCAACGCCGGTCGGATGCTGATGGGAGGGCGTGACGAAGACCAGCTTGAATTCGCGGCGCAAGTTGCGCGTCCCGCATCCACCGACAGGCCCTCCATCGTCGACAGGGATTGGCGCCATGCGCGCGCCGCAGGCGATCAGGACTGTTGCGCGCGCCGATAGCGCCGGGATTTTCGAACCAGACGGGTCGCCGGGGTTGAACAGCACCCGGCCGATCAGGTCGAAGGCCTGCTGCGCGCCGTTGACGATGAAAATCTGGTCGGCGTCGCAGGCAACGCCGCGATTGGAGCGCAAATGTCCGGCGATTGCCGCGCGCAGCGCGCGGATGCCCGTTAGGGTCGGAATAGCCCATGACGCCGTCGCGCGGCTCGCGCCAATGCTTGGCGGTCAGCCGCGCCCAGATCGCCAGCGGAAACGCATCGTAGTCCGGCAGGCCGGTGATGAAGGCGCGCGGTTTTTGCGGATGGGCCAGCCGCTGGAAAAAGCGCGGCGACGCGTCCGCGATGAGATCGGCGAGCTTTGTCGTCCGTGCCAGCAGCACGTCTCGACGGACAGTCTGCCGTGGCTGCGCGGCCGTCGCCTGCTCCGAAACAAAAGAGCCGGATCCGGTGCGCGAGACGATCAATCCTTCCGACGTCAGACGCTCGAAGACAGCGAGCACCGTCGTGCGGGAAATGTCCAGCTCCCTGGCCAGGGTGCGGCTGGAAGGCAGCCGCTTGCCGGCAGGCAGGTTGCCCGACATGACCAATTGCCGAATGGCGTTGTACACCTGCGTGGTGATGGATTGGCCGAGCGCACGGTCGACCGCAATGGAGAACAGGAGTTCGCCCGCCGATCGTTTCACCATGGGCGTAGGCCCGGAACGCACCTAAGCATCTATGCCGGAATAGCCGGCTTTCGGCCTTTTCGAAAGTGGACCCGCTTGCGGAGAAGCATCTTGGCCAGTCCTGCAGCCGGGCGAGCGTTGTCCGCAGCTCCTCAGCGACCGGACTTCAGGACATATGGAAGACCTGCTTCAGCGGCACGACGTGCGGTTCGCTGCGCTCGTTGTATTGCATGATGTCGGCCATGAAGTCCCACCAGCGACGGTTGATTTCGGTACTGGGCAGCTTCTCCATCGTGTGGTCGTCGGTCCGGACGAGCGTAGCGAACAGATGGTTCGTTTCCTCGTCCAGCCAGATCGAATAATCCGACACGCCGGCATCGCGCAGCGCCTGACTGAGCTCGGGCCAGATCTCGTCGTGCCGCTTCTTGTATTCGGCGGCCTGGCCGGGATTGAGTACCATGCGGAAGGCGATGCGTTCGGGCATGCTGGCAATCCCTAAATTTGCGAGCGGATGCGCAACTGGTCGAGGCTGACGGCGAGCATCAGCACGACGCCCTTGGTGACATCCTGCCAGAAGCTCGAGACGTTCAACAGGGTGAGCCCGTTGTTGAGCGTGCCGAGGATGAGCACGGCGAGCAGCGTGCCCCAGACGCTGCCGCGGCCGCCGAACAGGCTGGTGCCGCCGAGGATGATCGCGGCGATGACGGTGAGCAGGTGCTTGCCGCGGCGTCCGGCGCGGCGGCGCCGAGCATGGCGGCGAGCATGATGCCGGCGAGCGCGCCTGACACGCCGGAGAGGATGTAGAGCGTGATCTGCATGCGCTCGACCGGCAGGCCGATCAGCCGGCTCGCCTCGGGATTGCCGCCGGAGGCGTAGACGAAGCGGCCGAACGGTGTGAAGGCCAGCACGCACGAGATCGCGGCGAAGAAGATGATCATCAGGATCAGCGGAACCGGGACGCTGGCAGATGCGGCCCTGGCCGATCCAGTTGAAGCCGGGAATCAGCGGCTTGAGTGAGGCCGCCGGTCAGGATCAGCGCCAGGCCGGAGACGATGCTCATCATGCCGAGCGTGACGATCAGCGGATTGAGCCGCAGGCCGGTGGTGCAGAGCAGCCGTTGACCGCGCCGATTGCGCCGCCGAGCAGCCATCGCGATCGCGCAGGCCAGCCAGATATTGATGCCCTGTCGGCATAGCAGAGCGAGACGACGACGCCGACCAGGCCGGCGATGGCGGCGACGGAGAGGTCGAGTCCGCCGGCGATGATCAGCGGCGTGCCGGCGGCGGCCATCAGCCCGATGAAGGCGATGTTGGAGCCGATCGACATCATGTTCCTGAACGTCAGGAAGAACGGCGACAGGACCGAGAAGACGACCAGGAGCAGCATGTAGAAGACGAGCAGGATCGCACGCCGGCCCAGGATTGGCCGAGCAGGCTGCGACCGGACCTGCTCTTTGAGGCTTCGATCTGGCTCGATGCGGTCTTGGCCGCTTGCTCGGTCATGGCGAGTTTCCTTTTCAAGCCGCTTCCGCGGCATCCGGCTTGGAGGCGGCGGCCATCAGCTTCGCCGCCGGGACCGGCTGTCTCGAAGTCGCCGACGACCCGGCCGCGGTCCAGCACGACCGAGCGGTCGCCGATGCCGGCGACCTCCTCGACATCGGAGGAGACGAGCAGGATGCCGAGGCCGCGGTCGGCCAGCGCGCGGAGTTGCAGGTAGATCTCCTGGCGCGCGCCGACATCGACGCCGCGGGTCGGCTCCTCGAGGATCAGGAGCCTTGAGATCGCCGACCAGCCAGCGCGACACGCAGACCTTCTGCTGGTTGCCGCCGGACAGCGTGCCGATCGTCTGCTCGGCACCGCGCGGTGCGGATGCCGAGAAGGTCGATCCAGCGCCGGCTGCTGCGTCTCGCGCCTTGCGCTGGACGAAAGGCCCTTGGTGACATAGCGGCCCTGGAACGGGGCGACCATGTTCTCGCGCACGGTGAGGTCGCCGATGATGCCCTCGCGCTTGCGGTCGGCGGCGACGAAGCCGATGCCCGGCGCGCGTTGCCCGCTTGCGCGCCGCGGATGGCGATAAGGCTTGCCATCGACCAGTCGCGCGCGCTGCCTTGGCGAGGCAAGGGCGCCGTAGACAGCGCCCGGCCGAGCGTCTCGATGCCCGAGCCGATCAGGCCGAAGACGCCGACGATCTCGACCGCGAGCGGACCGTGAAATCGACGCCGTCGAGCCAGCCGCGGAAGCGCCAGGCCCTCGACGGTGACGATCTCGGAGCGTCGGACCTGTCCTGCCTGCGATGTCGATAGAGGTCGCCAGGCGATGCGGCCGAGCATGGCCGCCAGGACCTCGTCGACGCTGTGTCCTGCGTCTCGAAGAGGCCGGCGTTCCGGCCGTCGCGCAGCACCGCGATGCGGTCGGAAATCTCGAACACCTCGTTGAGGTAATGCGAGATGTAGATGATCGAGACGGCCTGCGCCTTGAGGCGGCGGATGATCCGGAAGATCAGCTTCGCTTCCTGCTCGGTCAGCGCGGCGGTCGGCTCGTCCATGACGAGGACGCGCGCGTTGCCGGCAAGCGCGCGGGCGATCTCGACGATGCGCTGCTCATGATGCGACAGCGCGCCCATCCGCATTCTGGGCGACAGCCGATCGAGTCCCATGCGGTGCAGGAGTTTCGCTGCGCGATCTCCATGCCCGCCCGATCAACGGTCGCAGCAGCCCCGCGCCTTCATTGGCAGTGCGCCGAGCGAGATGTTTTCGGCGACGGTCAGGTCGGGAAAGACCGAGATTTCCTGCGGCAGCAGCCGGACGCCGGCGGCAATCGCGTCGGCCGGGCGCGCGGAAGTCCACCTGCTCGCCGTCGACGGCGATTTCGCCGGCGTCGCGCGTGTAGACGCCGGACAGGATCTTCACCAGCGTCGACTTGCCGGCGCCGTTCGAGCCGAGCAAGGCCATCACCTCGCCTGGCTCGACGTCGAAGGAGACGTCCTGCAGGACCGGCGACGCCGCCGAACGATTTTCCGATACCGCGCATGTGCAGCAGTTTGGTCGACATCAAAACCCCGGATAGCTGGTCAGCCTGCTGGCCATTCCTGGCAGAAGGCGTGGGGACGCTTCCCTCTTGTGTGACGCCGACAGATCATTGCAATTTCGGCTTCAACATCGGTTTTCAGTTGGCCGGAACGAGATCCTCGTAACCCTTGAGGAAATCGGCCTTGCGCAGTTCGCCGAGATAGCTTCGAATCGTCCTGCGGGAATTCATACTTGAAACCGCCCGTGTCGCCGCATTTCGACGTCGGGTAGTACTCGCAGACGTTGCCCTTGTTGACCATGACATGCGTCATCAACACGGCGGGTGGGATCGGTTACCGGCGAGGGCGAAGCGCCATCGGGACCAGGAAGTTGCCGTAGCGCTCGGGGAAATAGCCGGAGGCTGCAACAAGGCCGGCTCGTCCATCAATGCCTGCGACTTCGTCGGCGCCCATGCCGACGACGATGAGGTCGGCCTCGCGGCCGGCCTGCTTGACGGCGCGAACATGCCGGTCGTCGCCTGGTCGTTGATCGCGGTCACCATGATCGGCACGCCCGCCGGGATGCGGCCGAGGACGTTGTTGGTCTGGGTGAAGCTTTCCTCGAGCGTGTTCTTGGTGTCGATGCGTGATCACGTGATCGGCTCGGGAAAGTCCTTGACCGCGGCGAGGAAGCCGGCGAGCTGGCCGTCGGTGCGCATCGTCGGGATGGCGCCCGACTGCGGCAGGTCGCCGAGGATGAAGTAGCCTTCCTTGACCTTGTCGGCGCCGAACTTGGCGATCGCCGCCTGGCCGAGATAGGACGCCGCCCATGTAGCCGGACTTGCGGGTTGTTGGCGCCGAAGAAGGTCGCGCCCGGCATCGGGATGTCGATGGCCGTAACCTTGATGCCGTCCTGATTGAGTCTGCATGACTGCGCGCCGAAATTGGCGTCGGTCTGGAATTCGATGACGTAGTCGACGTTGCGCTGAACGAACGACTCCGCATTGGCCAGCGCCGTCGGGCCGTCGAGACGGTTGTCGGCGATGACCAGATCGATGCCGGCAAGGTCGGCATTTTCCTGAATGCCCTTTTCGACGATGACGCCGAAGGTAATGTCGCGCTGCAGGTTGGCAAAGCCGATAACATATTTGCTGCCGTTGCGGGGAGGTGTAACGGCAGTAGCGTCTTTGACCATGCCCTGCAGTTGCTCGGCGCTGAGCCGCGCACCGTCATAACTGGCTGGATCGAATCCATGGAAATCTTCGGCGAAGGCCGCTGTGGCCAACACAACACTCGATGCCAGCCCCAGCGCTAGCGCTCCGACAAATCGTTTCATTTTATTCCTCCCAAATTGACCACACGGTTGGTTTTGGACACGCCAAAGGCAACCAGGGCCGACCTCGAACGAGGGATGTAACTTATCAACTTGTAAGTCAAGTTCCAAATTGATAGTAAGCCGCAAATTGCCGTCAGGGTTCGATTGATCGAGGATAGATCGAGATGTTGCAGACGATACCCAAGCCAAGAATTGGCGTTTTGGCCCAAGGGCTTGCCGCCTACTGGCCGCAGTTCATCGGCATGCGCGAAAAGCTGCTTGGCCACTATCGAACCCTGCTGGGCAAGTTTGGCGACGAAGTCACCCTTGTGGACGCCGGTCTTGTCGACAGCATCGAAACGGCGCGCGAAGCCAATCAGCTTTTCCGTGCGCACGATGTTGACGTCGTTTTCGTACACCTTGCCACCTATGCGAATTCCGAACCCCTGCTGATTACTCTGGCCGGTATCTCCGTGCCGGTGGTGTTGCTGAACGTGCAGTCTGTTGTGGCGCTTGACGTTTCCAATGCGAAGGAAATCGGCGACTGGCTGGGTGTGGCCGTGGGCTGCGCCGGCCTGCCAGAAGCGACGGCGATGCTGCAGAGAACCGGTAAACGGTTCGACCTGATTACCGGCTACCTTGCCGGCGACGTGGTTGTTGATCGCAAGATTGGTGAATGGTGCCGGGCCGCAACCTTGCGACGCCAGTTGCGGACGAAATGTTTCGGGCTGCTGGGCCGGCCCTATGCCGGCATGACCGACCTCTATATCGACGAAATTGCGCTGTTCTCGCGGTTCGGCGCCTATGTACGGCACCTGAATTGGGATGACGTTGCAAGACATCGGGCGGCGGTGACCGACGCCGAGCTTGAGCGGCGACTGGCAAGTCTGTCCGATGCGTTCGATGTGCCTGACGATGTCGACGCAGCTGATGTCGCCGATGCCGCTGGCGTTCTGGCGGCCCTTGACCGGTTGATCGCCGAGAATGATCTGTGCGCCTTGCCCAATCACTATGAGGGACCCGTCAGCCTGGATCATGTCGGATTGCTGGCCGGTTTCCAATCCGGCATTCAGCGTTTTGATGCATGAAGGTGTCGCCTGCCCGGTGGAGGCCGACATCAAGACGGCCTTGGCCATGCTGGCGCTGAAGGCTGTTGCTGGAACCGCTACCCTGGCCGAACTCTACTCGATGGATTTTGCCGATGACGTTGTCATTCTCGGCCATAGCGGCGCGGCCGACATCGGCATCAGCGACCGGCGGCCGGTTTTGCGGAAGTCTGCCGTGTTTCATGGCAAATCGGGTAGCGGCTTCCTGACCCAGACCTATCCGAGGTTGGGTGCAATGACGCTGCTTTCGATGGCGCAGGCGCCAGATGGCGATTTCTATCTGGTTGCAGCACAAGGAGAGATTGTGGCGGGTGCACCGATGGAACTGGGTGACACCAACTGCCGTGTGCAGTTCAGCCTGGGGCTGCGCGAATTCGTCAACGCCTGGTCGATGCAGGGACCGACCCATCACGGTGTGATGGCCAACGGCCACCATATCGACGCGCTGGAATGCGTGGCCAAGATCCTCGGCCTGCCGCTCAAGGTCGTGTGTCGCTAAAGAGGGCTGGCGGTTCAGACCGAGAGACACTTTACGAATTCCTCGTTGACTGTGATGCCGAGACCCGGTCCGCTCGGCGCCCGCACGATGCCGTCGTGATGCCAGATCGGCTCGGCGACGAGGTCGGTCTGTGCGACCACGGGGAACGGTTTGAGTTCGAACAGCCGCGCAGTGGGTGACGCCAAGGACAGGTGGAGGCTCGCCGCCGTCAGCACCGCGGTGCTCCAGGCATGCGCGTTGATGGCCACGCCGCTCGCTTCGCAGAGCGCATCGATCATGCGGAAGCCGGTGACGCCTTCGGCGCGCGAGGGGTCGACGCCGAGCACATCGACCGTGCCCGTCTCGATCAGGCGCTTGTAGCCGCTGACGGTCCATTCCCGTTCGCCGGCGCCGATCGGCACGTCGACGGCAGCCTTGAGGGCGCGATAATCATCCAGCAGGGTCGGGTAGAACGGTTCCTCGATCCAGCCGATATCGAATTCGGCCATGCGACGCACCGTCGAGATCGCAGTCGCGGCGTCCCATTTCACGCCATTGCCGGCATCGACGATGATCTCGAAATCGTCGCCGAGAGCCTCGCGCAGCATGCGCACGAACGTCACGTCGTTGTCCGGGTTGCGGCCGACATTGGAAAGGCCCTTCTTGGCGAAGCCGAGTTTTACGCCTTTGAAGCCTGCTTCCTTAAAGCCAACGACCTCGGCGACGCATTCCTCGAGCGTGGCCTTGTTGACGTGGCTCGACGCATAGGCAGGTAGGGTCGCGTCGTCGCGGGCGCCGAATAGCGCATAGAGCGGCTTGTCCTGCAGCTTGCCCTCAATATCCCAGAGCGCCATGTCGAGCGCCGAATAGGCGAAGCAGGCGATGCCGCCCTCGCCGTACCACCAGCAATGCGCGCGCATCAGATCCCACGCGCCGCGCACCGTGACGTCGCCAGCCTCGACCAGCAGCCTGCCCAGCGCCTCGATGATGGTTTTCGTCGCCGCGCAGGCTTCTGGCCACATGGCGATGCCTTCGCCCCAGCCGACGACGCCGTCCGTCGTCGTGACGCGGACCAGGGTCGTCATGCGGCGGTTCGAAAAATCGTTCGGATCGGGATAGCCGATGACAACGGGCCGCACGTCGCGGATGCGCATGACGTCTCCTCACCATGCCGGCGGCTCCTTGCCGCCGGTGCCGAATTGACTACCACCATCCCCATCGATGCGTCAATAAGTGGTAAGGCCACTTGGCCACTTGACAAGATTGCGGTCAAGATGAGCAGATGTGCGCGACCAATTCTGTGGGAGGCAGGAGCGTGCAGGAGCGGAGCCTTTCGGGTGTCGAGCCCGTCAAGAAGGCGGGGCTGACGGAAATCCTCGTTGCCCGGATTCTCGGCCTGGTGACTGCGGGTAACCTCAAGGCTGGCGACCATCTGCCGTCGGAGCGCAGCCTGGCCGAGTCCTTCCAGGTCAGCCGCCCGACGGTGCGCGAGGCGGTGCGTGCATTGGCCGTCCTCGGCGTTCTGGAAATCCGGCATGGCGGTGGCATCGTCGTCTCCCAGCTCAGCGCGGCCGACCTGCTCAAACCGCTGACCTTCTTTCTAACCCTGCAGAACACGGAGGTGGACAAACTTTATGAGGCGCGGCAGTTGATCGAGGGCGACATTGCGGCGCGAGCCGCCAAGAACGCCAGCGCGGACGACGTTGCGGTGCTTGAGGCGCTGATCGGCGACCAGGAAGCAGCGCTGGAAAACCCCGAGAGGTACCGCGAGGTGGACACCGCTTTCCACCGGCGGCTGGCCGAACTGGCCGACAATGAATTTCTCTCGCGCACGGCGCAAAGCCTCAACATACTGGGCCTTGAGTTCCGCAAGATCGCGTCCGAGACGCCGAGCGTTATCGAGCGCTCGATCAAGGACCACAAGGCGATCGTCAAGGCGCTGAAGGGCAAGGACGCCGAGGGCGCGCGAAAGGCCATGACCGCACATATGCAGAACGTGCTGCGCTCGACACGCCAATCCATGAAGGGCGGAGACCAATCATGACCGAGCGCCGCTGGGGGCTGACAAAAGCCGACCGAGGCCGACATCGTGAAGGCGGGTTCTCGACGCCATGGGACGCGCCGTTCATCCCACGCTACCCGTTCGAGTTCCGCAATGCCGAGATCCTGACGGTGTTCTATCGCACCGATCCGGCCGCCGCCGCCTTCCTCGCGCCGCCGCCGGTCGAAGCGAGCGGCGATGTCGTCGCCGTTCACATTTACAAGATGAACGACACGGACTGGATCGGACCGTATCACGAATGCAATGTGATGTTCGGGGCGAGGCTCGGCCAGCGGAGCGGCGCCTATTCGCCCTATCTCTTTCTGCACTCTGACGGCGGCGTTGCGCATGGGCGCGAGATGCATGGCCAGCCGAAGAAATATGCCAACCCCTCGCTCGACTTTCGCGGCGACCTGATCGTCGGCGGCGTCGAGCGCAACGGCATCGACATCCTGACCGTCACGACGCCCTACAAACAACGGCGGGCGGATCCGGCCGACATGCGCCGCCATTTCGATTTCGGCACCAACCTCAACCTCAAAGTGATCGATCATATCGACGGCCGGCCGGCGATCCGGCAGATCACCTCGCGCAAGCTGACCGACGTGCGGGTGCATGAGTGCTGGGTCGGTCCGTGCACGGTGGAACTCAGGCCCAATGCGCAGGCGCCAGTCTTCCGGCTGCCGGTGTTGGAGCCGCTGGAAGCCTATCTACTGGCGGGCCGACTTCACGCTGGTGAGCGGCGAGATCATTCACGACTACCTGGAAACGAAATGAGCAAGCGTCGCGTCGTCGTCACGGATTACACTTTCCCGACCCTGACTCGCGAGCGGGCAGCGGCGGCCAACGCCAACGCCGAATTCCAGTCGTTCCAGTGCCGCACCGCCGACGAGGTGACGGAAGCCGTTCGCGGCGCCGATGTCGCGGTGGTGCAGTTCGCGCCGCTGACCGCAAAGGCTGTCGAAGGGTTGGCGGAGGGCGCGGCCGTCATTCGCTATGGCATCGGCTTCGACAATCTCGACATCGAGGCGGCCAACCGGCACGGCGTGCCGGCCGGCTACGTGCCGGACTATTGCATTGACGAAGTGGCCGACCACACGGTCGCGCTGATCCTGGCGCTGCTGCGCAAGATCGTTCCGCTCGACGCCAGCGTGCGTGCCAGTCAATGGGCGGCCGTCGCGGTCGCCAAGCCGCTGGCGTCTTATCGCGAGACGACGATCGGCTTCCTGGGCCTCGGTCAAATCGGCCGCGCGGTGCTGGACCGGCTGCGTCCTTCCGGCTTCCGATTCCTCGTTGCTGACCCCGCGCTGGACGAACCGACCGCGGCGAAGCTCGGTGTCGAACGGATCGAGGCTGAACGCCTTGTCGAGCGGGCGGACGTGCTGAGCCTGCACGTGCCGGCGACGCCGCTGACGACGAAGTTCATCAATGCGGAACGGCTGCGCCGCATGAAGCCCAATGCCTTCATCGTCAACACGGCGCGCGGCGCGCTGATTGACGAGCCGGCATTGGCTGACGCGCTGAAGGCCGGCACGATAGCGGGTGCGGCGCTCGACGTGTTCCAAACCGAGCCGCTGCCGCTGGATTTGCCTTTGCGCGAAGCGCCCAATCTGATCCTGACGCCGCACGCCGCCTGGTATTCGTCGGCGGCCATCGAGCAGCTCCAGCATCTCGTTGCCGTCGATATCGAGGCGCATCTCGCCGGACGGCCCTTGCGCAAGCCGGTGCCGGGCTCGCTGGCGAAATAGAGACGCGGGAGGAGCGGCATGGCCGACAAGATCAATATCGGCGTCATCGGCGCGGGCTGGTGGGCGACGCTCAGCCACATCCCGGCGCTGATCGCCAATCCGCATGTCGGCATCGTTGCCATCAACCGGCCGGACGCGGACGGGTTGGCAATGGTGTCCAAGACGTTCGACCTGCCGCATGCCGTATCTCGATGCACGCGAGATGCTGGATAAGGAAGAGCTGCATGGCGTGGTAGTCGCCTCGCCGCATGTTCTGCACGCCGAGCATGCGACGCTGGCGCTGGAGCGTGGGCTGAAGGTGCTGATCGAAAAGCCGATGGCGACTTCGGCCGCCGACGCGCGCGAAACTGGTCGAGTTGGCCAAGGCGAAGGGCGGCGAGATCATCATGCCCTACGGCTGGAACTACAAGCCGATGACCGATGTCGCTCACCGGTTGATCAAGGAAGGCTGGGTCGGCGAGGTGCGTCACGTCGTGGCGCAGATGGCCTCGGCCCTGGCCGACCTGTTCGGCGGCGAGCCGATGGTCGAGACGAAGGACCACCTGTTCCGTCCGCCCGCCTCGACCTGGGCCGACCCGAAGCGTTCCGGCGGCTATGGCTGGGGCCAGCTCACGCATGGGCTGGGCGCGCTGTTCCGGCTCGTCGATCTGGAGCCGGCGCGCGTCTTCGCCAAAACCGGACTGTCGCCGGCCGGCGTCGATTTCTACGATGCGGCGGTGGTCGAATTCGCCAACGGCGCGACCATGGCGCTGTCGGGCTCGGCCACCGTGCCGAAGGCGCGAGGCTTCCAGGTGGACATCCGTGTCTTCGGAACCGAAGGCATGCTTCTGTTCGATATCGAGCGGGCGCGGGTCGAGGCGGTGCGTCACGACGGCCGCACGCATGTCGAAGAACTCGGCGCAAATGCTGGCGACTATGAGCAGGTCGAGCCGATCACACGGCTGGTCGATCTCTGCCGTGGGGTCGACGTCGTCAACCCGGCCGACGGCGTGATCGGCATGCGCGCCACGGCGGTGCTCGACGCAATGTACCGTTCGGCCAAATCCGGGCGCATGGAGGACGTTTGACCATGAAACTTTCGATCACGAGCTGGTCGTTTCCGCTGCTGACGCTGGACGAAGTTGGCGCGGTCGCAAAGGCGATCGGCATGGAAGGCATCGACGTCGGCTATTTTTATCGGTCGGCGCTGGATAAGGCGCGCCTGCTGAAAGAGCCGGAGGCCTACGGACACGAGATCAGGGCGCAACTGCCCTTGCCGGTGTCGAACCTCTACCACCTGTTCGGCAATTCGGTCGAAGAGCGCAATCTGGCCTCGCCCGCGCATCGCAAGGAAAACCTGATCGATTTCAAACAGGCGCTGGCCTTCTGCAAGGCGGCCGGGTCGCCGACGATCTTCATCCTGCCCGGCGTCATCAACGGCGCGCAAACGCGCCGCCAGGCGCTGGCTGAAACGGTCGAATTGCTGAAGCCGCTGATCGAAGCCGGACAACAGGCCGGCGTTGATGTCTGCGTCGAGCCGCATGTGCATTCCTATCTGGAGACCCCTGCCCTGACGGCCGAACTGTGCGAGCGCGCGCCGGGCGTGAAGTTGGCTTTGGACTACGCGCATTTCGCGGTGACCGGTTACCGCCAGGATGAGATCGACGCGCTGATCCCCTGGCTTGGCCATGCGCATCTCAGGCAGGCGCGGCCGGGCGCACTGCAAGCCAAAATGGAACAAGGCACGCTCAATTTCCCAGCCATGTTCGCGGCCTTCAAGGACGGCGGCTTCGACGGCTTCGTGGCCAGCGAATATGTCCACCAAGGCTATTTCGACACGCTGCACGACGACGTCATCACCGAGACGATCAAGATGCGCGACCTGTTCCGCGCCTGGAGAGGCGCATGAGCGGCAAAGCTGCGCTGGTCACCGGTGGCGCGGGCGGCATTGGGCTGGCCATCGCAAAGCGGCTCGTGGCCGATGGGTTCGACGTGGTCATCGCCGACCGCAATGCAGGCGCGGCTGAGCAGGCTGCCGTCGACGCCGGCTGCGACTGGCGTGCTCTCGATATCGCGGACGAGCGGTCGATCATCGGCGTCGTGCGCGATGTCGCCAAGGCGAAAGGCGGATTGGCGGCAGTCGTCAACAATGCCGGCATTCATATGCAGAGCCTGGTGGTCGAGACCAAGGCCGAGGACTGGGACCGCATTCACACGGTGAATGCGCGCGGCACCTTCCTGATGTGCCGCGAGGCGGCGCGCGTGATGGGCCCGCAAGGCAGCGGGCGGATCATCAACATCGTCACGCGGCTTGGCTACGGCAACCCGTTCTCGTCCGTCTATATGGCGTCGAAGAATGCGGTGGCGGCGCTGACGCAATGCCTCGCGGTCGAGATGGCGGCGACTGGCGTGCGGGTGAACGCGGTGGCGCCCGGTCATGTCGGCGTCGGCACTGGCATGGAAGCGGCGTTCCGGGCCAAGGCGGAGAAGCTCGGCAAGGATTGGGACGCTTTCGAGAAACAGGTGGTCGGCTCGATCCCGCTCGGGCGCTGGTGCAAGCCCGAGGACGTCGCCGGCGCCGTATCCTGGCTGCTTGGGCCGGACGCGGAGTTCGTTACCGGCGAGGTGATCTCGATCACCGGCGGCTTCCAGGCATACGGTGTATCGCCTGACCGCCAGGCCGTGCTCGATGCGATCGAGGCGACGTCATGAGCGTCGACCTTTCCGGCAAGGCCGCCATCGTCACCGGCGCACGCCACGGCATCGGCGCGGCGACGGCCAAGGCGCTGGCCGAGGCTGGCGCGACCGTTGCCGTCTGCGGACGCAAGCAAGGCGATTGCGCGGCAGTTGTCGCCGCGATCGAGGCAGCGGGCGGCAAAGCCTTCGACGCCAGAGTTGGACGTGGCCGATCTGGCCAACGTCAAAAGCCGGATCGACGAGATTGCCGGGCGGCTGGGGCGGCTCGACATCGTCGTCAACAACGCCGCCACGATCGAGCCGATGGCGACGATCGCCGATCTCGACGCGGAAAAGTTCGACCTCGCGATGCGCGTGAACGTGTCGGGAGCGGCGGCGGTTGTACAGGCAGCATGGCCGCATCTCGAAGGGCATGGCCGGATCGTCAACCTGCTGTCCGGGGCGGCGCTGCGCCCCTTGAATGGCTGGGCGGCCTATTGCTCCAGCAAGGCGGCGCTGCTGATGCTGACGCGGGCCATCGACGAGGAAGGCAAGGCTTCCGGCATCCGCTGCTTCGGCATCGCGCCGGGCCTGGTCGACACCGCGATGCAGGCCAGCATCCGTGCCGCCGGCATCAACGAGGTCTCGAAAATCCCGCAGGAAAATCTGTCCGACCCGGCGGTCTCGGCCGGCGCCATCGCCTGGCTCGCGTCCGGCTATGGGCGATGACTACGCCGGCACGATGGTTGACGTGCGCGACGCAGATTTCATGGCGAAAGTGAACGGATAGGATCTATCGACATGCCGACAATGCTTGCCGCCTATCTGCCTGGAAATTCCACCGTCGAGCTGCGCGAGATCGAGCTGCCGAAGCCTGGCATCGGCCAGGTGCTGCTGAAGATGAAGGCGTCCGGCATCTGCGGCAGCGACATCCACTACATCTACCACAAGCACCTCGGCGATGACCCGCGTACATCATATCAAGGTGTCGTCGCGGGGCATGAGCCGGCTGGGCAGATTGTGGAACTCGGCGCTGGCTGCCGCCACTTCAAACCCGGTGACCGGGTGGCGGTCTATCATATCTCCGGCTGCGGCTTTTGCCGCAACTGCCGCAAGGGTTTTCAGATCTCCTGCACCGACCCACAGCGCGCCGCCTATGGCTGGCAACGCGACGGCGGCCATGCCGAATATCTTGTCGCCGACGAGCGTGACCTCGTGCACCTTCCCGACTCGCTGAGTTATCGCGACGGCTGTTTCATTTCCTGCGGCGTCGGCACGGCCTATGAGGCGGTGCTGCGCGGCAATGTCTCGGGCGGCGACGCGGTGGTGGTCGTCGGATTGGGACCGGTCGGCATGGCGGCGCTGATGATCGCCAAGGGCCGCGGGGCGCGGCTCGCGATCGGCGTCGACACGCAGCCCGACCGCGTCGCAACGGCACTGAAGCTCGGCCTCGCAGATCACGGGCTGGCGGCAGGGCCGGACACGCTTGGCGAGATCGAAGCGCTGACCAAGGGCGGCGCAGGCGTCACGATCGATTGCTCCGGCAATCCACGCGGGCGTGTGCTGGCTTTGCAGGCGACGCGGACATGGGGGCGCTGCGTCTATATTGGCGAGACGGGGCCGGTGCAGTTCGATGTCAGCGACGATTTGCTGCACCGCCAGCGGACGATCTACGGCTCGTGGGTGACCAGCGTGCACAATATGGACCAGTGCTGCGAGGATCTCGACGCCTGGGGCCTGCATCCGCACGACATCATCAGCGACGCGTTTTCGCTCGAGCAGGCGCCGGAAGCCTATGCGCTGATGGCCGGCGGCAAGTCGGGCAAGGTGATCATCGCTTTCGACGAGGAACGCTGACATCACTGCATCCATCATCGCATGCGGGATCGCGCTCCGACACGGCTGTGCGTGTGAAGCGGATGTTAAGCCAGGCTTTTGGAGGCGGGCGGCCGGTCAGGACGAGTTGCGGCGTTCTGGTAGGGGTGGCTCGGTCATGGAAGCGTAGCGCAGCAGCCCGGTTGAGGCCGCAAGGTCGCGTAGAGACCGCATAGAGATCCCGGCCGACAAAACTGCCGAACGATGCTCTAAATTCAGGCAGGTGGCGGTTGAAGCCACAGGGAAAGCTTTCTCATGCGCTTCGCAACGGTTCAGTGCCTTGAGCATCCGTTTCATCGAACGCGCCGCCGCCCGGAAGCAGCGGGAGTAGCGCTTGGCTTCAGCAATACTGTCGCCGCTCTCCCGCATAAAAGCCTCATGCACCGGCCCGGCCTCGGCGATATAGTCCAGCGCGATGGCCACGCGGGCCGGAAAATCCACAGCACAAAGCCACGCACGGGACGCGACCGGCCGCCAGCGCGGTCTGCCAAGACGGCGAGCGCATAGAACAGGGACATGATGCGCTTCAGCGCCTCCCGTTCCATCTCTATCGCCAAACTCCAGTCCATCGCGGTGTCATTCCAATTACACTGCGAACATGATGAGGGAGGTCGAGAGGGGGTGGACAGATTCACGCGCGGAAAAATGACAAATGATTGAAAGGAAAGAGAAGTTTATTCAAAACCGAGTCTGAAACTATCCACATCGCAGTGACTGTTAGCTTCCGAGTCATCGGCATGGCGCCGAATTACCGTCATCCGGGGCCGCGCAGAGGTGACGAGGGATCCAGAGCGGCGCGATTCCAAAAAAGGTCAATCAATGCGAAACGTCAGCGACCCGGCTCTCGGGTTCCGCTGGACGCGGCCCCTCAAGGGGGAGATTTGACTGGCCGCAAGGTTTCGCCAATCGCCGGCCCTGCGAATCTCCCCCCTTGAGGGGGAGATGTCCGGCGGGGTTGAGATGCGACAGTGCCGCGCACTCATCCAGCTTGGGTTCCTCGCCCCTTTTGGGGAGAGGTGGCCCGAAGGGCCGGCGAGCGGTTCTTTCCATATGCGATAGGCGCCCCATTGCGGGATGCAGCGATCTCTCGACGACTCCGACACCTGACTGACAAGTTTGCAGGTTGCCGAATCGCGGGTTAGACTTCAGTCTTGTCGAGACAAATTCACTCGCGCCTATCCCAAGGTCGGCTACGCCGTGCGAGGGGACGACGATCACGGGGAGCACGATGGAAAAGCTTGGACAGATTGCGCCGCTGCAGCGTAACCCCGCCGCTGCCGAGCGGGTGGCGAACCAGTTCTGGAACTGGTGCGGTCCGGCAATCTGAAGGCCGGCGATGTGTTGCCTTCCGAGAATGACCTCGCCGGCGCTCTGCAGGTCAGCCGGCCGGTGGTGCGCGAGGCTTTGCGCGGCCTTGCCATCATGGGGGTCGTTGAAAGCCGCCAGGGCGGCCGCTGCTATGTAACCGACCTGGCCGTGTCGCGGCTGCTGGCGCCGCTGCAATTCGTCATCTCCCTCGACGAGAGCAATGTGGGGGCGCTCTACCAGGCGCGGCTGATCATCGAAGTCGGTCTGATCAAGCTGGGTGCTCCGCTGGTCGACGACGGCACGCTCGCCAGACTGCGCGAGATGGTGAAGACCGGCTACGGCCTCACCAAGGATCCCGTTGGCTTCCGGGTGCTCGACCTCGAGTTCCACGAAACGATCATGAAGATCGCGGGCAATCCCTTCATGGATCTGGTGGCGCGCAGCCTCTACGAACTCGGCATGGAGTATCGCCGCGTTGCATCCGAGACTGCGGGCGTGTTGGACCGCAGCGCCGCCGAACATGAGGCGATCGTGGACGCGCTGGCGAGTCGCGATCCAGATGCGGCGGCCGAGGCAATGCAGGCACATCTGGAGTCCATCAACCGCACCACCCATGACGCAATGCAGAGGATCGGCTCCCCGAAGCCCACCAGCGAAAAAGCACCACGACGGGCAGCCCGGTAGACTGAAAACTTAGCTTACAAGATTACCAGTTGACAGGAAGCCGAAATTCCTGAAGGATAAGGCTGCGCTGATGGAGCAGCGCCACCTGAGGGAGGATTTCGACTTGTTGAGGAAACTCACCACCACCGTTGCCACGCTTGCCGTCGCGACGGCAGCATTTGGCGGCATCGCCGCCGCCGAGGACAGTGAACTGACCGTCGGCGCGATCTATCTCGACGCGCAGGGTTTTTATGCCGGCGTGCGCAAGGGCGTGCAGGTCGGCGGGACGGAACTGGGCAAGAACGTCCAGATCATCGAGACCAACGCGGGCGGCGACGTCGGCAAGGAAGCGTCGTTCATCGACCGGCTCGTGTCGGCCGGCGTGCAGGCCATTATCCTGTCGGCGGTTTCGCCGGATGGCTCCGTGCGTGCGATCAAGCGCGCAAACGAGGCCGGCATTCCGATCGTCTGCTACAACACCTGCCTCAATGAAAAGGACATGAAGGAATACGTCTACGCCTATGCGGTCGGCGACCCCTTCCAGTTCGGCTACAAGATCGGTCAGGTGGCTGCGGACGATTTCGTGAAAGACGGCAAGACGGAGCCGAAGATCGGCATCCTCAACTGCGAATTCGTCGATGTCTGCGTGCAACGCCGGCTCGGCTTCGAAAAGGCGCTGTCGGAAAAGGTGCCGGGCTTCAAGATCGTCTCCAACCAGGAAGCGACGATCCTCGACAAGGCGATCTCGACCGGCGAGAAGATCATCACCGCCAACCCGGAACTCGACGCCCTTTGGGGCGAGTCCGGCGGCGCGGCGCTGGGCGCAGCCAAGGCGATCCGCAACACCAACAATATCGGCAAGATCAAGGCTTACGGCTCGGACATGACAACCGAGATCGCGCAGGAGATCATCGCCGGCGATGTGATGCGCGGCACAGTCGACGTGTCGGGCCAGGCGCTCGGCAAGCTGGCGCTGCAGCAGGCAGTCAAGGCGATCGAAAAGCAGCCCAAGGGCGAGCTGATCGTTCCCAACCCGATCGATCTCTACACCAACGCCGACCAGGCCAAGGCCTGGCTGGTAGCGCATCCCGACGGGCTGCCGTGAGGTAGCGCTCTTTGGGCCTAATCGGCCCAGGTAGCGCCGCCCCTCATCCGCCTGCCGGTACCTTCTCCCCGTTTACGGGGAGAAGACTCAAGCTTCATGGCTTTCGCCAGTCGTCAATGCCCGGGATTGGCGAAACCAAAGAAGCCAGCGACTCTCTCCCCGTTTTTACGGGGAGAGAGTTCGGCAGGACAGTGAGGCGCGCGGGCCACCAAAATTGAGCAACGTTATATGGCAGCTCTCGCACCATCTCACCAACCGGCACCGCCCATCGCCGCCGTTTCCGGCGCGGTGAAGCGTTATGCCGGCGTGCTTGCGCTGGACCGCGTCGACTTCGCCGTGCAGCCGGGTGAAGTGCGGGCGCTGCTCGGCAAGAACGGCGCCGGAAAGTCGACGCTGATCCGCCTGCTGACCGGTGCGGAGACGCCGGACGAAGGCGGCGTGACGCTCGACGGCCGATCGCTGGATCAATCCGGTGAGAACCGCACGCGACAGGCGGCCGCGCTCGGTGTGCGCCCGGTCTACCAGGAGCTCAGCCTGGTGCGCGACATGAGCATCGCCGAAAACATGTTCCTCGGCGCATGGCCACGCAAGCTGGGTATTCTCGATCATGGCGAGATGGGCCGGCGCGCGGCGGAAGCGCTCGCCAATCTGGGCTTGCAGCTGAACCCCGCCACGAAGATCGCATCGCTCAGCCCAGCCGAGCGGCAACTCGTCGAGATCGCCCGCGCCATGATGGGCGAACCGAAGCTGGTGATCCTCGACGAACCGACGAGTTCGCTGGCGGCGGCTGAAGTCGAGCAGGTGTTCAACGCGGTGCGCCGCGTGAGGGAACGCGGCGCGGCGCTGATCTATGTCAGCCATCGCATGAAGGAAATCCGCGAGATCGCCGACACGGCGACCGTGATGCGCGACGGGCGCATCGTCTCGACGATGGATATTGGCGCTGCCGATACGCGCGAGATCGTTCGCATGATGCTGGGCCATGACGAGAAGAAGGATGAGATGGTCGTGCCGCATGCAACGGGCCGCACGCTGCTCTCCGTTCGCAACGTCGCCTATCGTCCGAAGCTCGAGGATATCAGCTTCGACCTGCATCAGGGCGAGGTGCTGGGTATTGCCGGCCTGCTGGGCGCCGGCCGCACCGAGCTGCTCAGCGTCATCGCCGGTCTGGAGCCGGCCGATGCCGGGACCATCACGCTGGACGGCGCCGACGTCACCAGGGAAGAGCTGGAGCGGCATGCTGAAGCGCGGGCTCGGCATGACGCCGGAAAGCCGCAAGGACGACGGCATCGTGCCGCTGCTCGGCATCGACGAGAATACGGTGATGAGCGACCCGAAGGCGGTGACGATCCTATGGCGTTCTGTCGGCGCGGCGGATTGCCGACGCGACGCGCGATGTGGTCCAGCGGATGAGCGTCAAGGCGCCGAAGACGACGACGCCGATCGGCACGCTGTCGGGCGGCAACCAGCAGAAGATCGTCATCGGCCGCTGGGTTTATGCCGGCTCGCGGCTGCTGCTGCTCGACGAACCGACGCGCGGCGTCGACGTCGAGGCCAAGGGCCAGATCTACGCCATCATCCGCAGTCTGGCCGCCGAAGGCAAAAGCATCATCTTCGTGTCGAGCGAGATCGAGGAGCTGCCGAAAGTGTGCGACCGTGTGCTGGTGCTGCGGGATGGGCGCATCGTCGAAGAATTCAGCGCACCCAATATCGACGCCGACGAGCTGATGGCCATCAGCATCGCTGGCCAGGCGCATTGAGGCGGCACAACCATGGCTCAGACATCACTCTCGACAGACGCGGCCAAGCCGCAGCGACGGTTCGACTTCCAGCGCATGAACGAGATCGGCCTGCTGGTGGTGATCCTGCTGCTCTATGTGGCATTCACGATCTACGCGAACAATTTTCTGACCTTCCGCAACCAGGTTTCGATCCTGCGCGATGCGGCGGCCTTCGGCATCGCCGCCTGGGGCGCGACGCTGATCATCATCGCCGGCGAAATCGACATCAGCGTCGGGCCGATGGTGGCGTTCCTGTCGGTCTGCTTCGCCTTTCTGCTGAAGACCGAAGACATGCCGATGGTGATGGCGTTCGTGCTGACGGCCGTGATCGGCTGTGCGCTCGGCGCTATCCCGGGGATATTGCGCGCCTTCTACGACGTGCCGTCCTTCATCGGCACGCTCGGGCTTGTGGAGCGCGCTTGGCGGACTGGCGCTCTACTTCACCGACTCGGTGCCGGTGACGATTCCGCCGAACGATTTCCTCGACTGGCTGGGCGGCGAGCTGCTCGGCCTTCCGATCTCGGCCATCGTGATGTTCATCCTGTTCGGCGTATTCGCTTTCGTGAGCCGCAAGACCGCCTTCGGCCGTTCGATCTTCGCCATCGGCGGCAATGCGAGCGCGGCGCATCTGGCCGGCATCAAGGTGAAGAACATCCGCGTCGCGCTGTTCGTCATCGCCGGGTTCCTGGCGGCGATCACCGCGATCCTGCTGACCGCCCGCAATGGCGTCGGCGACGCCTCAGTGTCGCGCAGCGGGCTGGAATTCAGCGTCATCTCCGCCGTCGTCGTCGGCGGCACGGCGCTGACCGGCGGGCGCGGCTCGATCCTCGGCACGCTGCTCGGCATCTTCGTCATTTCGCTGATCGGCAACGGCCTCGTGCTGATGGGCATCAACTCGTATCTGCAACCGGTGGTGCAGCGGCGTGATCATCGTCGCTGCCGTGCTGCTCAACATCCTCGCCTCGCGCTACGGCGCGCGACGGAATTTGAAGGGGGTGTGAGGATGACCGCGACCTAGCCATGGCCGAGACGCCAAAGCCGATCGACTGCGACGTGCTGGTGGTCGGCTCCGGCCCCTCGGGCGCGGTGTTCGCCAAGCGCGCGGCCGAAGCCGGCATGACGGTCGTCTGCCTCGAACAGGGCGACTGGGTCGACTATTCCAAGGCGATTTCCGACCAGCCCGGTTTCGAGCTGACCGCCTCGCGCGACTGGCAATATGTGCCGACCAAACGCGACAATTCCGGCGACTATCCGATCTCGGTCGACGACTCCGACATCATCCCGCTCTACTGGAACGGCGTCGGCGGCTCGTCGATCTCCTGGGCGGCGAACTGGATGCGCAATCTGCCCAGCGATTTCCGCGTTCGCACGCTGGACGGCGTCGCCGACGACTGGCCGATCACCTACCAGGATTTGATGCCGCATTATGCCGCGCACCGAGCGCGAATTCGTCGTGTCGGGCGTCGGCGGGCGACCCGATGTATCCCGGCCAGGACGAGCTTTTGCCGCCGGTCGACCTGACCAAGGCTGGGCGGCTGGTGGCCGCCGCGCAGAACCGGCTGGGCTGGCACTGGTGGCCGGGCACCAACGCCATCGCCACCGTGCCGCGCAACGGCATGGAACCCTGCCAGCAGCGCACGGCCTGCATGTGGGGCTGCGTCGAAAAGGCAAAGGCCTCGACCGACCGCACCCACTGGCCGGAACTGATGAAGCATAGGCGTGCGGCTGGTGCCGAATGCCCGTGTCATCCGCATCGAACTTGACCGGCAGGGGCTGGCGCGCGGCGCGGTCTATGTCGACCGCACCACCGGCAAGGAGCATCTGGCAAAAGCCGGGATCGTCGTGATCGCCGCCAATGGGGTGGGCACGCCGCGGCTGCTGCTGTCGAGCCGTGTTCCCGGCAAGGAAGACGGCGTCGCCAACAGCTCCGGGCTGGTCGGCAAGCGGCTGATGCTGCACCCGACGGCGGCCGTCGTCGGCCTGTTCGACCAGCCGCTGGAAAGCTATCGCGGCGCCTGGGGCCAGGTCGCCTACACGCTGAATTTTTACGAGACGAGCAAGGATCGCGATTTCGTGCGCGGCTCGAAATGGAGCCTGCAGCCGACCGGCAGCCCGGCGCAGATCGCGCGTCGCTGGCCATGGGGTGACGAGAACCAGCTCTGGGGCGAAACCTTTCACGACGAGTTCGCCCGCCGCTTCGGCCGGTCGGTGTCGTGGGGCATCATCTGCGAGGATCTGCCGGACGAGCAGAACCGGGTCGAGCTCGATACGGGCGCGCCGGACGACACCGGCATGCCCGGCGTCAAGATCCACTACAAGACCGGCGAGAACTCGAAGCGCATGCTGAAGTTCATGGCCGAGCGGGCTCGCGAGTCGCTGATCGAGGCCGGCGCATATCGCACGGTGACCGCGCCGCAGAGCCGCGAATCCGGCTGGCATATCCTCGGCACCGCCAAGATGGGCGACGATCCGAAAGACAGCGTCGTCGACCGCTACGGCCGCACGCACGACGTGGCCAATCTCTTCATCGTCGACGGCAGCGTGTGGCCGACATCGGCGGGGGTGAACCCGACCGCCACCATCGCGGCGTTTGCCTCGTGGAGCGCTGCGCATGTCGTCGCCAACCGGGCAAACCAGAGGATGGCGTCATGAGCAGCGAGCCGTTGACGGCAGCCGAGCGCGTGCTTCTCGGCGAACTGGCCGACGCGCTCATCCCGCCCGCACCCGGCGCGCTTTCCGCCAGCCAGGCGGGCGTGGCCGATCATCTTCTTGCGCAGGCAGCGGTTTACGCGCCTAGCCTCCCAGCCCTGCTGCGCAGGATCATAGGCAAAGTCGGCGGGCGGCCACCCCACGCCGCGCTGCTGTCGCTCAAGCAGAGCGACAGCGCGGCCTATGACTCCTTTTGCGAGGCCGTGGCGGCCATCTATTTCATGTCGCCAGAGGTCCGGACCACCGTCGGCTTTCCCGGCAGGGAGCCGAAGCCGGCGCGCGTCGATGTCGCTGAACTGGAAGAGCTGCTGATGCCCGTACTGGAAGCCGGCTTCGCGCCGCGCGCAACATAGGGACGAAGAAGAGAACAGTCATGCTGCTAGAAGGCAAACGAGCCATAGTCACCGGCGGGTCGCGCGGCATCGGCGCTGCCATCGTGGTGGAATTTGCGCGGCAGGGCGCGGATGTCGTGCTCGGCTATTTCGGCGAGAATGACAGCGGCTACGGCAAGGGCTCGGCCGTCGATGCGGTGGTCGCCGAAGTCGAGGCGCTGGGCCGCAAATGCGTGCCGGTGGAAGGCAATATCGGCGAGCCGGCAACGGCCGCAAAACTGGTAGATGCGGCGGCCCGGGCGTTCGGCGGCGTGGATATTTTGTCGTCGAACGCCGGCATCTGCCCTTTCCATGCTTTTCTCGACATGCCGCCCGAGATCTTGCAGCGGACGGTTGCCGTCAATCTGGAAGGCGCGTTCTACATCTGCCAGGCGGCCGCAAACCGCATGAAGGATCAGGGGACCGGCGGCGCGATCGTCGCCACCAGCTCGATCTCGGCGCTGGTGGGCGGCGGCATGCAGACGCACTACACGCCAACGAAGGCCGGCGTGCATTCGCTGATGCAGTCGACCGCAATCGCGCTCGGACCTTACGGCATTCGCTGCAATTCGGTGATGCCGGGCGCGATCCTGACCGATCTCAACCGCGAAGACCTCGAGGACGAGGAAAAGCTCGCCTATTTCAGCAAACGCATCCCGCTTGGCCGCATCGGCCAGCCGCGGGACGTGGCAACCTGCGTCGCCTTTCTCGCTTCCGACATGGCCGCCTATGTCACCGGCGCATCGCTGCTGGTCGATGGCGGCATGTTCGTCAACCTTCAATAGCGAGAGTGTGGATGTTGGCTTTCCTGGATACCCCCACCCCTAGCCCCTCCCCTCAAGGGGGAGGGGAACTTGGCTACCGTATCTTCGCGCTACCATTGCGAGGTTTGGTGCCAAGCGGGCCTGTGCGAAGTCCCCCTCCCCCTTGAGGGGAGGGGCTAGGGGTGGTTGCACGCGTTATCATTTCGGAGCCGCAACGTGAGTTCCCAATTCCGCATATCCGCAGTGCGCACCTACCTCGTCGAGAGCAATGGCGATGGCGGCGACTATCATCGCCAGAAGGAAGGCCACTGGCTGATCGACAGTCTGATCAGCAACCCGATGTCGGCCTATCCCGAGTACAAGGCGAGCCGCACCAGCTGGGGCATCGCCGTTCTTGGCTCGATCGTGATCGAGATCGAGACCGAGTCCGGCGCGACCGGCGTCGCCACCGGTTTCGGCGGGCCGCCGGCGCTGTGGCTGGTCCGCAACCATTTCTCGCGCTTCCTGATCGGCCAGGATGCCCGCAACATCAATCGCATCTGGGACCAACTCTTCCGCGCCTCGATGTTTTATGGCCGCAAGGGCTTGCCGATCGCGGCGATCAGCGTGATCGACCTGGCGCTGTGGGACCTCGTCGGCAAGGTTCGCGGCGAGCCGGTCTATAATTTGATCGGCGGCAAGAGCCGCGACGAGATCAGCTTCTACTGCACCGGCCCAGCACCAGACGCGGTGAAAGGCGATGGGCTTCTGGGGCGGCAAGGTGCCCCTGCCCTACGGTCCGGCCGACGGCGAGGCCGGCCTGCGCGCCAATTTCGAGTTCCTGGCGGCACATCGCGAGAAGGTCGGGCCGGGCTTCCCGCTGATGGTCGACTGCTACATGTCGCTCGATGTTCCCTACGCGATCCGGCTCGCGGAAACCTGCAAGCCTCTCGACATCTACTGGTGGGAAGAGGTGCTGCATCCCGACGACGTCGAGGGCTTCCGCTTGATCAAGCAAGCGCATCCCACCATCCGCTGGACGACCGGCGAGCATGAATATACCCGCTACGGCTTTCGCCGGCTGATCGAGAACCGGCTGATCGATGTCCTGCAGCCGGACGTGATGTGGGTCGGCGGCCTGACCGAATTGCTGCGCATCTCGGCGCATGCGTCGGCCTACGACATTCCGGTCATTCCGCACGGCAGCGGTCCGTACTCCTACCACTTCATCGCCTCGCAGCCGCATTCGCCCTATTGCGAATATGTGGCGGCGAGCCCCGACGGCCGCTCGGTGTTGCCTGTCTTCGGCAAACTGTTCACAAATGAGCCCGTTCCGGCGAACGGCAAGCTGAGCGTCGGCGACGCGCCCGGCTTCGGCATGGAAATCGCCGACCGCGCCATGTTGACCCCATTCGAATAATTCAAGGATTAGTGCATGAACAAGATCGATCTGGCCGGGCAGACGGCCGTTGTCACGGGCGGCGCGCAAGGCTTGGGCTTTGCCATCGCAAAGCGCATTGTCGCCTCCGGAGCCAAGGTATCCTTGTGGGACATGGACGCGGCCGAGCTCGACAGGGCGACGGCCGAGCTTGGGGCGGCTGCGAAGTCGGTGGTGGTCAACATCACCGATCCGGATGCTGTCGTCGCCGCGGCATCAAAGGCAGAAGCCGAGAGCGGGCCGATTTCCATCCTGGTGAATTCCGCCGGCATCGCTGGCCCGAACCACCCGTTAGAAGCCTATCCGGTCAATGAGTGGCAGCGGGTGATCGACATCAACCTGAACGGCACTTTCTACGTCAACCGCGCCGTGGTGCCCGGCATGAAGGCGCGCGGCTACGGCCGCATCGTCAACATCGCCTCCATCGCCGGCAAGGAAGGCAATCCGAACGCATCGGCCTATTCGGCATCGAAGGCCGGCGTCATCGGCATGACCAAGTCGCTCGGCAAGGAACTGGCCGGACTCGATATCGCGGTGAACGCGATCACGCCGGCGGCGGCCCGCACGCGCATCTTCGACCAGATGAAGCAGGAGCATATCGACTACATGCTGTCGAAGATCCCGCGCGCCCGGTTCCTCGAAGTCGATGAGGCAGCGAACATGATCGCCTGGCTCGTATCGAAAGAAAACAGCTTCACCACAGCCTCGGTGTTCGACCTGTCCGGCGGCCGCGCCACCTATTGAAGCGGCTGCGCACGTTTTAGCCGCACGGCGCCAGGCTTCCGACAAAAAAGGACCTCGGCGAACAGGACGTTGCGCCGAGGTCAGCTGGGAGGAAAGGCAGGTCAGGAGCTGGCTGTCAGCCTGACCTCATTGACGGCGGCCTCAAGAGCCTTGAGCTCGCGTTTGCCGGCCATGATGTCCAGCACTTCCATCTCAGTGATCTCGTTCTTGCGGAACGTGCCGACCGAGCGACCGCGGTTGAGCAGCGTGAACTTGTCGCCCACCGGATAGGCGTGATGGATGTTGTGGGTGATGAAGATTACGCCCAGACCGTTCTCGCGCGCCTGCGCCACATAACGCAGCACGATCGAGGCCTGATGCACGCCGAGCGCGGATGTCGGCTCGTCAAGGATCAGCACGCGCGCGCCATGGTAGACCGCGCGCGCGATCGCCACGCATTGCCGCTGGCCGCCGGACAATGTGCCCACCGCCTGCTGCGGGTCGAGCACGTTGATGCCGATCTTGGTCAGTTCCCCAAAGGCGGTCTCATCCGCCTTGCGCATGTCGATGCGCCTCAGCGGCCCCCAGCCCTTCGTCGGTTCACGACCGAGGAAGAAGTTGCGCGTGATGCTCATCAGCGGGATCATCGCCAGATCCTGGAACACCGTGGCGATGCCCCGGTCGAGCGCATCCCGCGGCGAGGTCAGCACCGTCGGCTGGCCGTCGATCAGGATCTCGCCGGTGGTCGGCTGATGCACGCCGGAGAGGATCTTGATCAGCGTCGACTTGCCGGCGCCGTTGTCGCCCAGCAGGCAATGCACCTCGCCCGGTTCGACGGCAATGTTGATATCGGTCAAAGCAATGACAGAACCGAAGCCCTTGTTGACGCCGCGCAGCTCGATGATGGGAACGTTGGCCATCAGCGCGCCTCCGTCGCCTTGCGGCGCACGTAGTTGTTGACCAGCACCGCAATCAGCACCATCACGCCAAGGAAAACATTGAACCAATCATTGTCGATGCCGGTGTAGAAGATGCCCATCTCGACCGTGCCGAAGATCAGTGCGCCGAACACCGCGCCGATGGCGGAACCGTAGCCTCCGGTCAGCAGACAGCCGCCGATGACCGCCGCGATGATCGCCTGAAACTCCTTCTGGAAGCCACGCAGCGTATCGGCCGACCCGGCTTCCAGCACCTGGATCGTCGCGAACAAGGTTGCCGCGCAGGCGGTGCCGATGAAGAGCGCGATCTTCACCCGCTCGACCGGCACGCCGACATTGCGCGCCGCATTGGCGTCACCGCCAACGGCGAATATCCAGTTGCCGAAGCGCGTCTTCAGGAGCACCCAGGTCGCGACGGCTGCCAGGATCAGCCACCAGGCAACCGCCATCGACAGGCCGGCAACCACGGGCGAACCGTCCGGCTTGACGTCGACCCAACCCATCGTGCCCATCCAGTGAAACAGGCCGGTCAGGAACTTGCCGCCGAAGAGCTGCACCACAAACGAATCTTCGTGGCCTTCGGTGATGTAGGGGATTTGCGTGCGCCCGGTGACGGTGCGCGTCACCGCCAATGTCAGTCCGCGCAGAACGAATAGGCTGGCCAGCGTTACGATGAAGGATGGCAGCCCGGTGCGTACGACAAGCAGCCCGTTGGCCCAGCCGATGAGCACCGCGAACGCGAAGGCGACGAGCACGGCGCCGGTGATCGACATGCCGAACTCAGTGACGCCCAAGCCGATCGTTACACTGGCAAAACCGATCATCGACCCGACCGAGAGGTCGAATTCGCCGCCGATCATCAAAAGGGAGACGGCGACGGCGAGAATGCCGAGCTCTGCCGACACCTGCAGGAAGTTGGCTATGCCGAGCACGCTGAACAGGCCGCTGCCGCCGGCAAACAGGCCGAACAGCAGGTAGACGAGGATCGTGCCGCTGAGCGCGCCTAGCTCCGGTCGTCGCAGCAGCCTGGAGAGGAGCCGCCCCGCAGGTCGGGGCGGCGGCGTGGAGGGAACAGGCCTCGCAGCCTGCAATGTCGACGTGCCGCTCAATCGCTGTCCCTCCTCAACGCGCCCGTTCCTAGCGGATGCCTTGCTTGCTGAGATCACGCACGGCGGCGGCGTCCTTCTGCGTGATGAACGCCGGACCGGTACGAACAGCCTGCGCCGGGAACGTCTTGTACATCGCCTTGCTGGTCAGGAACACAACCGGATAGTAGCCCATCAGGAACTGCTGGTTGTCGATCGCGAACAGCATCTTGCCCTTGTCGACCGCGTCGAGGATTTCTGGCGACAGATCAAAATTGCCGAGCTTGTACTTGTCGATCGTGCCGCGCTCCTCGAGCATCTTGAGGATCGGGGCGCCGGCTGTCGGGCCGAGCGACAGGATGCCGGTGACATTGGCGTTGGCGGTCAGCGCGGCCTCGACGCGGCGGGTCACATCGGTCGGGTCCATCGTCGCGGCCAGCACCTGCGATTTGCCGCCACTTTCTTCAAGGCCCTTGGCGAAACCTTCGCAGCGACGGTCGAGGCTGACATTGCCGACTTCGTGGTTGACGCAAAGGCCCTCCTTGACGCCCTCCTTGCCCATGATCTGGCCGGCCCTGACGCCATTGTCATATTCCGAGCCGCCGCCGACGAAGAGGTCCAGGCCCCATTCGCTGACCTGCTCCTCACCGGAGTCGACGACGATGACCGGGATACCGGCGGCCTTGGCGCCTTCGATCGGCGCCTTGAGCGCCGCCGCGTCAGGAATGGACACGACGAGGCCATCGGGCTTCGAGGCCGTGGCAGCCTCGATCATGCGGGCCATGCGCACAACGTCGAAGGTTTCCGGCGCCTGGTATTCGACGGTTGCGCCAAGCTGCGTGGCCGCGGCCATCATGCCGTTCTTGACGACGGTCCAGTAGACGTCGTTGGCCTGTCCGTGCGTCACGAAGACGATGCGGACATCCTTGGCCTCCTTCACCTGCGCCTGCGCCGCCGGTATCGCGACGGACGAAAGTGCTGCCGACGCTGAAGGCCAGGCCCGACCAAAGTGCGGCGTGTCATTTTCAAGACTGATCGGTACATGTCTCATTCCCCATTTGAAAGCAAAGACGCTCTATGCACTGCAGCCATCTCGTGCAGGCGGATGGCATTGTTTTTGGGCCGTTCAGGCCGGCAGCACCCCACGTGTGAATTTCTGCCCCTCAAGCCAGCCGCCAAATTCGTCGCTGGCCAGAAACTGGTATTCCTGGATCCGCACCTGAGCGGAGGCAGGTTCGATGATGTTCGATTTCGCCCGGGGCGTTGGCATGCAGGGCGAAGAAGTTGACGCCTTCGCCAATACGGCCGAACAGTTCGCGATAGCGATCACCGGCGGTGCCGTTGAGATGCCATGGCGTTTCCAGAACGCGGTCGACCGTGGTCTTGCCGGCGCTCTCCAGCATTTGCGCGCGCGACGTGTAGAAGCTGTCTTCGACGCCGCCGAGATTATGGTTCGGTCCGTAGGTCGACATCGATTTCGGGTAGAGAGCGGTGATGCCGTATTCGGCCGCCAGCCGCAGATAGATGTCGTAGAATTCCGGCGACAGTACGGCGCCCATATGACCGTCCATATGCGACGGCTTCAGGCCGGTGGCCAGGAAGGCGTCGATCTGCGCGCGCAGTTCCGCCTCGACGGCTTCGGGCTCAGCGTTGCGCCGCAGCTCGGGCACGCTGCGCCATTGATAGCCATCGCCGTCGACAAGGCCGGAAGCCTTGCTCGCCGCTGTCAACGGTCGCCAGCGATAATGCTTCTTCTCCGAGTTCAGCGTCAGGTGAACGCCGATGTTCAGGGTCGGGTCCGCCAGACCCAGCTCCACCATCTCCAGCGCCCAGGGACAGGGCATCATCAGCGAACCGGAATCGACCCGCCCTGCCTTCGACAAGCGCTACGAAAGCCGTGTTGGCGCCGTGGCACATGCCGATATCGTCGATGTTGATGACGATGTGCGAGGATGAACTGCTCATGCCGCGCGCTTCTTTTCATCGACGGAAAAGCCAGCGTCCTGCGCGGCCTTGACCAGATTGCGATAACCCATGCTGGCATAGGTCAGCGGATGCGCCTTCTTGGGATCCTGTTCCGCTTCGACGACAATCCAGCCCGCGTAGCCGCGCCGCGCCAGCTTCGACAGGAGCGCTGTAAAGTCGACGCTGCCGTCGCCCGGAACGGTGAAAATGCCTGCCAGCACGGCGTCCATGAAGCTCATGTCGGTGTCGCGCGCCTTTTTCAGGATGGCCGGGCGGACGTCCTTGCAGTGGAAGTGGACAACACGATCGAGGTGGCGCTCAAGCGTCCGTTGGCGAGCGGATTCCGCCTTTTTCGGTCTTTTCTTCCGTCTGCTAGGCCGATGCAACCGATCAGGCCGGTTTTGACGACTGGGTTCAGCGTGTGTCCTCCCTACGCGGCTGTTCTTCCCAGACGGTAATGTCACGGGAAGAACGCTATGGCAATCCTGGCACCTCGATAAGGTCCAGATTTGGCAAAGTAATGTCAGAACCAGATCCTTTGCCGGCAAGTGTCCTGAAAAAGGGCGCGATGACCGGTCGATAGCGGGGAGACAATTCGCAGCGCGCCCAATGTGCAGGACAGCGCGTGAGAAGCTACCGCGTCTCCTGGCGCGTCCGGCACACCTGGCGGGCAAGGGACTGAATCGACGGAACCTAAGGGAAGCGGTGATGCCGCCGTCGACATAGAGCACGTGGCCGTTGACGAAGCTCGAGGCGTCCGAGGCCAGGAAGACGCCGGCGCCGACCAGTTCCTCGCACCTCGCCCCAGCGGCGCGGCCGGCGTGCGCTTCGCCAGCCAGGCGTTGAAGCGGGGTCGCGACCAGCGCCTCGTTGAGCTCGGTGTTGAAGTAGCCGGGCCGATGGCGTTGACCTGCAGGCCGTGCCGCGCCCAGTCGGTCGCCATGCCCTTGGTCAGCATTTTCACCGCGCCCTTGGTCGCCGTGTAGGGCGCGATGTTCGGGCGCGCCAGTTCGCTTTGCACCGAAGCGATGTTGATGATCTTGCCGCGGCCGCGCGGGATCATGTGCCGCGCCAGGCCTGGCCGACGAAGAACACGCTGTCGACGTTGGTCGCATCAGCGCGCTGCCAGTGCGTCGGGCGGGAAGTCCTCGAGCGGCGCGCGGTGCTGAATGCCGGCGTTGTTGACCAGGATGTCGATCGGGCCGATGTCGGTCTCGATGCGAGCCGACGACGCCGCACGGCGTCTGCGTCGGTCACGTCGAAGGCGCGCGCGTGCGCGATGTGGCCCGCCTGGCGCAGGCCCGCCACCGCGGCTCCACCGCGGCTTGATCCCGCCCGTTGAGGACCCATGGGCCCGGCCTCCGCCAGACCGCGGGCCAGCGCCAGGCCGATGCCCTGGGAGGAGCCGGTGACGAGCGCCAGCCGACCGGTGAGATCGAAGAGTTTCATCGCATCCCACTCAGGCAAAGATCGTGAAGCCGCCGTCGACGCGGATCACCTGGCCGTTGATGAAGCGCGCGCGCGGGCCGGCGAGAAACGCCACCGCCTCGGCGATCTCCTCCGGCTCCGCATAGCGGTTCAGCGATTTCTTGCTCGAATCCATGCGGTCCGGATCGACCGTGCGGGTCGCCTGGAACCGTGCCGTCTTGGTGGCGCCGGGGCTGACCGCGTTGATCCGCACGCCGTCGTCGATCAGTTCCTTGGCGAGGCAGCGCGTGTAGTGCACGACCGCGGCCTTCAGCGTCGAATAGACGACCTCGGGCGAGCAGCCGAGATGGGCGGCGGCCGAGGCGATGTTGATGACGGAGCCCGCCGCCGCGCTGCCTTCATCGGCGGCACGAAGGCCTGGCAGACCAGCATCGTGCCGATCAGATTGTTCTCCGTCAGCACCTGGATGTCCTCGAGGTCGATGTCGAGCGCGTTGTTGGGGTTCGGCTTGCCGCCCTTGGCGCCGATGTCGCCGCCGGCGCAATTGACCAGCACGTGCACGTCGCCGAGTTCGGCCTCGATCTTGCGCTTCATCTCGGCCACCGCCTCGCGGGTCGCCGATGTTGCCGGTGACCGACGTGACCTGCGTGCCATGCCGCTTCAGACGCCTCGGCCACGTCGCCGAGATCGGCGAACTCGCCATATTTGGCCGGCGCGGTTCCAGTCCAGGTCGTGGATCGCGACATCGGCGCCGAGTTCGCGCCAGGCGCTCGGCCATCACGCGGCCGAGGCCGCGGCCCGAGCCGGTGACGAAGGCGGTCAATCCGCTCGAGTTCACGTGTCGGTCATCGGATCATTCTCCCTTTCATCAAACCAGCTCGCGCATGTTGGCGGCGCTGCGCCGGATCATGTCCAGCTCGTAGGCGACGAGCGGACCGTCGTCCTCGCGCTCCCACGGGGTGCGGTAGTCGGCATCGTCGGGCAGCCGGTTGCGCTGCGCGGCGCGCGAGGCACGCGGCAAAGTCGCGCGCGGCCTTCGGCGGATAGCCGTTGCCACCAGTCGTCGCGTCAGAAAGCGCACATGCCGCGCCTCCAGCGCGCCCGGTTCGAGCACCGCGGTCAGCGATCGTGTGGTGCTCGGCAAGAATGGCGACCAGCTCGGCGAAACGGCACCGCGCCGTCGCCGATGGCGCAGCGGACCAGCCGGTAGCCTTCGTCGGTGAACTGCACCCGATAGTCCTTGAGGTGCACGTGGCGGACATGCGGTGCGATGCCGCCGCGTGAAGTCGAGCGGCGCTTCGCCGACCGGGAAGGTGTTGCCGGTGTCGAAGGTGATGCCGACGCCGGCGCCGCCGAGCTCGCAGAAGGCGACGAGCTCGTCGCTGCCGAAATCCTGGTGGTTCTCGATCGCCAGGACATAGCCCGCTCGGCGCAGCGCGCGGGCCCCATTCCTGCAAGCGCGCGCGGATCATCGCAGTCGAACTCGCGCCATTTTTCGCCCGCAGGCGTTGCGGTCGCCGCACAGCACCGGCGTCAGCGCGGCCGGATGATCTTGGCGTCCAGCAGGCGCGCGGCGCGGAAGGCGTCGTCCAGCGGTCCGCCGACCAGCAGCCCGCCGCTGACCACCGGCGTCATGCCAAGCTCTGGCGAGCCGCTCGCGCAGCGCCGATCGACCTCGTCGTCGGACAGCTCGCGTCAGCCATGGCTCGAAGATCTCCAGCGTCTGCGCGCCGAGTTCCGGTCGCGAGCGCGATGAAGCCTTCGAGCCCGCCGGCCTGCGGATTGGCGCGCGGCGTGCCGCTGCCCTGCAGGCCGAGATGATAGGTCAGCCCGTAGGGGTTCAGCCCGACCTCGAGCATGGGACCTTTGGTTCGGTTGGCCATCATCGCAGGCCGGCGTCGACGGTGATGGACTGCTTGGTGATCATGCGGCTGTCGTCGGCGGCGAGGAACAGCACCGTGCGCGCGATCTCCTCGCCGAGCAGAACCTTGCGGATCATCTGGCGCTGCACGGTCTGGTCGACCGACGTCCTGCGTCTTGTACCAGAGCTGCCGCTGCCGCTCGGTGATGACGGCGCCCGGCTCGATGGCGTTGACGCGGATGTTGTCGGGGCCGAAGGCCCGCGCCAGCGCGAAGGTCAGCCCGACCACCGCCGCCTTGGCCGTCGCGTAGGCGCCATCATCGTCGGCGCCGAACCGCCAGGCGATCGAGGAGAAATTGATGATCGAGCCGAAGCCCAGCTCCTTCATGTGCGGATGCACGGCCTGGGCGGCGAAGAAATGGTGCCGGAGGTTCACGTCCTGGGCGCGGTCCCAGTACTCCGGCGTCACCTCGTGCGACCGGATGGCGGTTGTCGTTGGCGGCGTTGTTGACCAGCACCGCGACGGGGCCGAGCGGTCGCGCACCTGCTCGATCGCGGCCTGCAGCGCGGCGATGTCGGTCACGTCGCAGCGCAGGAAAGCGGCGCGTGCCGCGCCGTGGCCGCCGAGTTCGCCGCGCCAGCGCTTCGCCGGCCTCGTCGCTGGATGTCGAGGAAGCGCGACGCGTGCGCCGTTGGCGGCGAAGGCGCGAACCATGTCGGCGCCGATGCCGGACGCGCCGCCGGTGATCAGCACGACGCGGTCGGACAGGCTGGGATAGGTGGCGAAGGTCACAGATGCGGCATCTCTCAGAGTCAGGCTGCGTGGTCGTCGGGTCGAACAGGCAGGCACGCGCCATGTCGATGCCGAGCGTCATGCGTCTCGCCCATGCGCGGCGCGCCGTCGGGGTCGAAGCGGCCGGTCACCTCCTGGTCGCCGAGGCGCAGCACGGCCATGGTCTCGGCGCCGGTCGGCTCGACCAGTTCGACCGGCGCGTCGATCGTGCGCGATGCGCCGGCTTGCGGCGCTGCGAGATCGGCGATCGTAGCGGTAGATGTGCTCGGGCCGGATGCCGAGGACGCACCTCGCCGCGGCGTCCCGGCCGGCAAGCGTCTGCGCCAATCGGCAGCGCTGACCGCCGCGCCGTCGGCCGGCTGCAAGGCTAACGCCGGGGTGACCGCCGTCTCGCTCAGTCTCGGCCGGCATGAAGTTCATCGCCGGCGAACCCATGAAGCCGGCGACGAACATGTTGGCCGGGCGGTTGTAGATCGTCTGCCGGCTCGTCGAATTGCTGGACCGAGCCCTGATGCATCACGGCGATGCGCGAGGCCAGCGTCATCGCCTCGACCTGGTCGTGCGTGACGTAGACCGTCGTCTTGCCGACGCGGTGATGCAGCTTCTTGATCTCGGTGCGCATGTCGACGCGCAGCTTGGCGTCGAGATTGGAGAGCGGCTCGTCGAACAGGAACAGTTTCGGGTCGCGCACCAGCGCCCGGCCCATGGCGACGCGCTGGCGCTGGCCGCCGGAGAGCTGGCCGGGCTTGCGCGCCAAGCAGCTGCTCGATCTGCAGCAGCGCCGCGACCCGCTTCACGGCCTCGTCCTGCTGCGGCCTTCGGCACGCCGCGGCTTTCCATGCCGAAGGTGATGTTCTCGCGCACCGTCATCGTCGGGTAGAGCGCGTAGGACTGGAACACCATCGCGATGTCGCGGTCCTTCGGCGGCACCGAATTGACCAGCCGGCCGCCGATGCGGATCTCGCCCGAGGTGACGCTTTCCAGCCCGGCGATCATCGCCAGCAGGGTGGACTTGCCGCAGCCGGACGGTCCGACCAGCGCGATGAACTCGCCGGTCTGCGCTTCCAGGTCGATGCCCTTCAGCACCTCGACCGCGCCGTAGCTCTTGCGCAGGTTGCGGATGGTCAATGTCGACATGCGTCCTCGACATCGGCGCGAGCTCCTTCACTTGATCGCGCCCTGCGTCAGGCCGCGGACGAAATACTTGCCGCCGAAGAGGTAGATCAGCAGCGGCGGCAGCGCGCCGATCAGCACCGCGGCGCTCATCACGTCATAGGCGCGCACGTTGGTGCCGCTTGCCGTCAGCGCGACCAGCGCCGCCGTGATCGGCTGCTGCTGGCCCGGAGGTGAAGACCACGCCGAACAGATACTCGTTCCAGATGCCGGTGAACTGCCAGATGACGGTGACGATCAGGATCGGCGGCGACAGCGGCAGGATGATCTTGCGGAAGATGCGCCAGAAGCCGGCGCCGTCGATGCGCGCCGCCTTGATCAGGTCGTCGGGGATGCTGACGTAGTAATTGCGGCAGAACAGCGTGGTGAACGAGATGCCCTGGACGACAGTGGATCGAGGACCAGCCCGTAGGTCGAATTGGTCAGGCCCGAGCTTGCCGAGGATGAAGGCCCACGGCATCAGCGAGATCTGCCCCGGCATGAAGACGCCGAGCAGCATGCAGGTGAACAGCACTTCCGACCCGCGGAAACGCCATTTCGAGAGGACGTAGCCGTTGAGCGCGCCGAGCATCGTCGAGATGATGGTGGCCGGGATCGGTCATCCACAGCGAGTTGAAGAAGTTGCGCTTCATGCCCTCGCAGGTGCCGCCGATGCAATAGGTGGCCCAGGCCTGGCCCCAGGCGTCGAAGCGGAAGCTGCGCGGCAGCGAGATCAGGCCGTTGCGGGCGATCTCCTGCTGCTCGCGGAAGCGAGTTGAGCACCACGACCAGCAACGGCACCAGATAGATCGGCTGCGAACAGCACCAGCGATCCCATAGATGACGAAGCGGGTCCGGAAATAGCGCGCGACCGGCGCGCGCCGCTTCGCGGTCGACGCTGCCGGTCGGCGACCGACATCAGCCATGGCCGCCCTCCCTGCGCCGGCGCCAGACCACCCAGAGCGAATAGGGCACCAGGACGACGGCAAGTGCCGCCAGCATCATCATGGCCGCCGCGGCGCCTTCGCCGATCTGGCCGCGCTGGAACATCAGGTCGTAGACGTAGATCGCCGGGAAGGTGGTCGAGACGCCCGGGCCGCCCCGCGTCAGCGCGCGACGAGGTCGAAGGTCTTGATGGCGAACTGGATCTGGATGACCGCGACCGCCAGGAAGATCGGCGCGATCGTCGGCAGAATCACCTTGCGATAGGTGCGGAAAGTCGAGGCGCCGTCGATCTGCGCGGCCTTGATCAGGTCCTGTCGACGCGAGCGCAGGCCGGCGAGGAACAGCGCCATGGCAAAGCCCGAGGACTGCCAGATGCCGGTGATGATGACGGCGTAGATCGCGTAGTTGCGGTCGCTGGCCAGCGCGAAGGAGAAATCGCTCCAGCCGAGACTGCGCACCAACGCCTGGATGCCGTCGACGGGATTGTAGAGCCAGCTCCAGACCGTGCCGGTGACGATGAAGGAGACGGCGAGCGGATAGAGGAAGATGGTGCGCCAGACCGCCTCGCCGCGCACCCGCTGGTCGATCAGGATCGCCAGCAGCAGCCCGACCGCCATCGAGCCGACGATGTAGAGGCCGCTGAACAGAAAAGAGGTTGGTGTAGGCGATGTTCCAGCGCCGGTTCGCCCAAAGCGAGACGTAGTTGTCGAGGCCGACGAAGCCGTAGGTCGGCAGCAGCGAGGAATTGGAGAGCGAGATGTAAAGCGTCCACAGCGTGAACACGAAGACGTAGACGAAGCTCGCCAGCAGCGAGGGCGCGAGCACCAGCAGCGGCAACGGCGCTGCCCAGGCGCTCGCCGCCAGGGGCGCGGCGGCTCCGCCGACCGGCAAGCAGTCATATCTGCGTTCGACATGGCGTCGCCCGTGCGTAGCAGGCGGCCGGAGCGCGACGAGGATCGTCCGCCCGGCAGTCCGTCAGGATCTACATCTGAGCCTCGGCGGCATCGGCCATGGCATTGGCGGCATCCTCTGCCGACATGCCGGGAGTGGCCACGAACTCGGTGATCGTGTCCATGATCGCGCCGCGCACCTTCTGCGGGATGGTCATGTTGTGCGCCATCGAGCGGACCAGCGTGCCGGCTTCGATCGAAGCCTGCAGATCCTTCTGCGAGAGTTGCTGGCAGGGATTGAAGCCGTTGGACAGGTCGACGTCGAGCCGCGCGGGGATCGAGCCCTTGGCCTGGTTGAAGACCGTCTGGAATTCGGGCGACAGGATCAGGCTGGCGAGCAGCTTCTGGCCCTCGACGTAGTCCGGATCCTTCTGCTTGAAGAACACGACCGAGTCCGAGTTGAGGATGAAGCCGGGTTTGCCCCAGTCGGTCGGCGCCTGGGCGCAGACATAGTCGGTGCCTTCCTTGAAGCCGGCCGGCGGTCAGAAGGCCGATCGTCCAGTCGCCCATGATGTGGAAGCGCCGCCTCGCCGCGGCCGACGAGCGCCGACATCGAATCCCAGTCGCGGCCGACCATGCCGGGATCCATGTATTTGGTCGTCATCAGGCGCATCTGCTCGAACGCCTTGACCATGCCGTGGCTGCGCATGGCTTCGGGATCGCCTTCGACGAAGGCCTTCTTGAAGAGGTCGAGGTCCATGCCGTAGACGACGACCTCGAACACGGTCGAATCGGTCCAGTCGGCGGTCGAATGCGAAATGCAGATCTTGCCGGAGGCCACGATCTTGTCGCAGGCCGCATTGAACTCGGCCCAGGTCTTCGGGCATTTCGGCGACCCCGGCCGCCTCCATGACCTTCGGCGATGCCCAGAGCCAGTTGATGCGGTGGATGTTCATCGGCGCGGCGACCCAGTTGCCGGTCGGCTTCATGACCGGCAGCAGTTCGGGCGCGACCACCTTTTCCCAGCCTTCCTGCAGCGGCGAGATCGTCGAGATTGGCGGTCATGCCGGTCTCGTTCCACTCGGCGATCTCAGGGCCCTTCAGCTGCACGGCCGGCGGCGCATTGCCGGCGATCACGTCGGCGCGCAGCTTGGCCAGCGTATTGGCGGTGTGGCCGGCGATCGAGGTCTGCTGCCAGGTGCCGCCCTTCGCCGTGAACATCTCGCCGAGCTTGGCGATAGCCTGGGCGTCGGAGCCGGTCGCCCACTGATGCAGCAGATTGGTCTTGGGTTCGGCCAGATGCCGCGCCGGCAAGACAAGTGTGCAGGCTGCAGCGGCCGCAACGCCGCCTTCAATAATTGCATGGTTTCCTCCCATTCTAATGTGACGCGTTCGTTCGACTGCTTGTGGCCACGATTTCAACTGCGGCCGCTGAACGAGGCGTTCACGCTCGAGTTTTTTCCAGAGATGACAAATTACGATGCTATCAGTCAAGATGGCTTTAGTGGGTTCGGATCTATGACAGATATCCGCTGCGGACCCTGCTGGTCGACCAGGCGTCGGCGTCGCCTGAAAGCCTGATCGTGCGCTGCCTGAGCGAACGCGGCGGTCTCTCTGCGGCGCAGATCGCCCGCACCACGGGGCTGGCCCGCTCGACCGTGTCTACCGCGCTGATCGAGCCTTCGAAAAGTCGGGAGTGGTGTCGAAGCCCAGCGGCCCGAGCGAAGGCGGCAAAGGCGGTCGGCCGACCGGCGGCGGCGTTGACCCTCAATCCGCAGGCGGGAACTTGCGTCGGCATCCACATCGGGCTGGACGAGTCTCGCGTCATCGTGGCCGACGTATCCCATTCTGTCATTTCCGAACAAACTATCCATGTCGGCCGCGACTACTCGCCCGCAGCAAGCCGCTGCAGCTGGCCAAGCGACGGCGATCGCCCAGCTGCTATCGCGAAAACGGTCTTTCGGTGGCCGGCCTCCTGGGGGTTGGAGTTTCCGTATCCGGGCCCGTCACGCCCGACGGCGTGGTGCAGAGGGCCAGCATCGTTCCGACTTGGGCGGGCGTCAACATCCGCGACGTCTTCGGGCCGGCCCTCGACCAGCCGATCTTCGCCGACAATGAAAGCAACTGCGCGGCGATTGCAGAAATGATGTGGGGCGCGGCGCGACGGCCACGACGATTTCGTGCTGTTCACGATCGACCGTCGGCGTCGGCGGCGCCATCGTCCAGCACGGCCAGGTGATGACGGGCATCGCCGGCGGTGCGGGGGAGTTCGGGCATATCAGCATCGATCCCGCCGGCGATCTGTGCCGATGCGGCAATCGCGGCTGCCTGGAGCTCTATGCGAGCTTCAACCGCCCGCTCGAACAGATTTCGCGCGTCGTCGGCCGGCCGCGTCACCATGGACGAGGTGATCGCAAGTGCCGAGGCGGGCGACGTCGGCGCGCTGAGGATGATCGAGGATACCGCGGAGCATCGCCGGCCGCGGGCTCGGGCTCATCGGCTCGATCCTCAATCCCCCGCTCATCGTCGTCGGCGGACGCATGGCGCTGGCCGGCGACATCCTTCTGACGCCGCTGATCGCCTCCTATGAGCGCCATACGCTCATCAAGTCGCGCGATATCGCCCGAGCATCTGCGCACGAGGATCGTCGTCGGCAAGCATACGGAGAACAATGCGTTGCTTGGCGCGGTGGGCCTGGTGCTTCGGCACCATGGGCGGCTGCACTGAGGCCTGGTCCCATGCTTCGGGACAGACTCATTCTAGTCATCAACCCGATTGACGTGTATTTTCGTAAATTCCGATTGATGATCGGCCTTTGACAACACTCAACCAAGAAGACGCTTCGGGGGCACTTCATGCCGACGGGATACCGGATACTTGGTACAACGATTGTTTGCACGTTTTTGACCCTTTGTACGACGGCGGCTTGGTCTCAGACGGCCAATTATGGCTGCTCGATGGAGCAGGTTACTGCCTCAAGGCACGTCTTGAGCTGTCCGGGAGGCGTGAAGATAACGGCTGAGCAAGGGGCTCGATATTCGATCATCGATCGAGACAAGGATGGCGAGGCGGACGGCGTTGTTTTGCGCCGCAGGGCGCTGCTTCTGGAAGCTGCGAGAAGGAAGACGGGCGGCTTCGTGGTGATCACCCCGCAAGCGATAGCGGCCGTTCGGGGCACCAAATGGGCGGTGGACGTCCAAGGCGGCAAGACAGCTGTCTTTGTCGTCGAGGGTCGGGTGCAGGTTCAACGGCCGACGTCCGGCGACGGCGTTCTGTTAAGGCGGGGTCAGGGTGTTGATGTTGATCGCGGTTCAGGCCCGCTGACGGTGCGGCGTTGGCCGGCGGCACGGGTGTCTGCACTGATGGCGCGCCTGGGAGAATAGGCTTTGAGCCGCCAGGCTCCCGTACTCATTGCCCTAATGCTGGCGGGGCTGTGGGGAGCGACACTAGGCTTGCTCCATTGGCGTGGTGATATGTGGTTCCTCGATCGTGTCGAGGGCACCATGGTGGATCTGCGAAATATCGTCCGGGGCGCTACGAAGCCGCCAGGCAACATCGCCATCGTCGCGATCGATGACCGAATTGCACAGGATCAGGGTTTTCCTATCCCTCGCTCAACGCTGTCGCACCTCATCACGGAAATTGCCCGAGCCGGGCCAGCAGCGATTGCAGTCGACATGCTGCTCGTCGATCCTGGAGAACCAGCGGACGACGCCATGCTGGCGACCGCGCTGGGCGAGAGCCCGGTGGTTCTCGCCGCCGCCGCGGTATTTGCAGGCGGCAAACAATGGGTAGCGCCTCAATCGTATGGACCATTGTCTCGCGTGCCGAACGCCGAACGCTTCCTGATGCCCCTTCCGACATTTGCCGATGTGGCGACCCTCGGCGTCGTGAACATTGCGACGGACCAATCCGGCACCCCAAGGTTTGCGCCGCTGCTTTTCCAAGCAGGAGGGCAAGTGGTGCCTTCGCTTGCGCTGCGCGTTGCTGCCTTGGCCGCAAAGGCCCAGCCGGAATTTGAGGGCGGCAAGCTTAGCCTTGGGGATCGAACGGTCCGGACAGATTTGGGCTATTTGATGCCGCTCTCCTTCTACGGCCCGCGTGGTTCGATTCCGACGATCAGCGCCGCCGCCGTGGTGGGCGACAATTTCGACCCCAGCGTCCTTCAGAATCGAATTGTCGTGATTGGAAGCACGGTCACTGGCGGCGGGGATGTGTTTTCCACGTCCTTCGATCCGATACTTCCCGGCGTGGAGGTCATTGCAACAGCAATCGCTAATCTGACGAGCGAGGGCGGTATTGTCAGGGACGAAAGCACACGCCTGATCGACGCTCTTTTCGCCTTGGTTCTGCCACTCGTCCTCGTAGCACTTGTCGCGTGGCGGCGCAGCGTGGTCGGAATGGCAGCGATTGTTGGGGTTGTTCTGGCCTGGGCTATCGCGAACCTGGTGGCGTTCTCCAACGGCGTGTGGCTCAGCGTCGCCTTGCCCCTGGCAGCGGCCGGACCACCTGTCGTCCTGTTTGGAGCGATGCAGCTGTGGCGCGATCGAAGCCGGGCGCAATACTTCGCCGCGCAGAGCCGACTGCTGCAACAAGTTCAAGCGCCAGGACTCGGTAAATGGCTCGCAAGGCACGCCGATTTCCTGCAAACCCCGGTTCGCGCGGACCTTGGCGTCGTGTTTATCGATTTGTCCGGGTTTACGGGTTTGAGCGAGAAGCTTGGGCCCAAACGCCACACGAGAGTTGCTGAAAGCGTACCACCTGTTGATCGATGAAGAGGTGACCGCATGTGGCGGTATCGTGACTGGCTTCATGGGAGACGGCGCCATGATTATCTTTGGCTTGCCGGAGCCTGCCGCTCATGACGCCGCGAAGGCCGCTGAATGCATCGTCCGGCTTTTCGAACGAACCAAGGCCTGGCGCGCAACTTTGCCCTCCGATGTGTCGTCGCGGCTTGGCTATAAGATCGGGGGCCACTACGGCACTGTCGTGGCATCCAGACTGGGCGGCGAGAGCCACCAACAGATTGCCGCGACAGGCGATACGGTCAACGTCGCCAATCGGCTGATGGAGGTGGCAGCAGAGCACCATGCCACTGTTGCCGTCAGCGACGACTTGCTGCGAACGGCCGGAAATGACAGTCGGCTCCACCAAACAGGCGCACTTGTCGGGCCGATCGAGGCAGCTATCCGAGGTCGATCCGGTTCAGTGTCGGTCTGGCTGTGGAACAATGGTGCGGAGCTCGCTGGCTGAGCGGTGACGCTTCTCTGCCAGCACGCGGAGCGCTGATCGTCGTAATCGACCAACGTCGGCGCGCCATCCCTCTAACGAAGGCTCTGTGGTCTGCTACGGAACAATTCGACGCGCTCGGACTAGCAGCCGTGACTGCTGGCCAGCATCCCGCAACATATCAGTCATCTTTTTCAGATTTCCTGTCGGAACCGACTTCCCGTGAGCGTCCTTGAGGCAAGTGCCTGCGGCCTCGGCCTTGCGGGACATCTGGTGCATAGCTACGCTAGGTTGTGGGTAGGAGTGTGAGTAATGCGCGATCTCGTCGCCAAGCAGCTCAAACAACGAAAGGCCGTCGGGGCTGCAAAACGCCGGACAATCCATATCGGCCGTACGCGGTTTGGTGGCCTGCGAAAGCTCTACCTGGTCTACATGGACGGGCAGCCATACGTCGTCGACGACACAAATCTCAGTTCGCTTCGACGCGGGGAGTCCCTTGCTGATCTCGAGCTTCAGCCCTGTGAGAACGAGGACAATCCTTTTGCTGGCTACCCATGAGCAAAAGTGATCGCCTCGGCGCATATCGTCAAAAGCGCGATTTTGCCCGAACGATCGAGCCCCGAGGATCGAAAGCAGCCGCCGGAGGTTCGCGATTCACCGTCCACAAGCATTCCGCAACCGCCGAACACTACGACCTCAGGCTTGAACTCAACGGCGCTCTGAAATCCTGGGCCGTTCCAAAGGGACCGTCACTCAATCCGGACGACAAGCGCCTGGCGGTGCAAACCGAAGATCATCCGATCGAATATCTCGATTTTGAGGGGGTCATTCCGGACGGTGAGTACGGCGGCGGCCCAATGATCGTCTGGGACACGGGCACCTGGGCGCCGATGGAAGACCCCGAACAGGCGCTGGCCAAAGGAGCCTTCAAGTTTCGCCTGGACGGCGAAAAGCTGAAAGGCGGATGGATGCTCGCGCGCCTGAAGCCCAAGCACGACCATGAAGGCGTCAACTGGCTCCTGTTCAAGGAGCGCGACCCTGCTGCGAACGCAAAACTCGATATCCTGTCGGCGCGACCGGAAAGCGTAAAAACCGGACGCCGCATCGAGGAGCTTGTTGCACCCCCAAAAACGGCAGCAAAGGTTGGCGCTCTGCGGCCCGGCAAGGTGTCGGGCGCGCGCGAGGGAGTGATGCCTGCTCGACTGGAGCCCCAACTGGCAACGGCTGCCGCAGAACCGCCAAGCGACAAGGGCAACAGCCTCTGGCTGCACGAAATCAAGTTCGATGGCTACAGGACGATGGCCCACATTGCCGGGGGCGATGTTCGTTTTCTGACGCGTAGCGGTCTGGATTGGACGAAGCGCTACCGTGACCTGACCAAGCATTTCTTGAAGCTGCCCTGCCGCGAAGCCATCATCGATGGCGAAATCGTCGTGCCGGACGACAAGGGCATCAGCCGGTTTGCGGCCCTCCAGGACGCCCTTGCTGCCGGCGAGAGCCATAAGCTCGTCTTTTATGCCTTCGATCTGCTTTACCTCAATGGCTGGGACCTGACGGCGGCCCACCTCGACAAGCGCAAGGAATTGCTCGCCGCGTTGCTCGCCGGCCAAGGGACGGGAAACGCCGCAATCCAGTATAGCGATCATGTCGTCGGTGATGGCCAAGCCCTCTATGACCGCGCGTCGGAACTGGGCCTTGAAGGCATCGTCTCCAAACGCGCATCGTCCACCTATGCTCCCGGGCGCAGCCAAACCTGGACCAAGGTCAAGGCACGGCAAGACCGGTGACTTCATCATCGCGGGCTACACAGTTTCACAGGCGGCGGAGGGGCTTGCCGCGCTGGCCCTGGCGGAATTGGACGGCGATGAGCTGAGATATGTCGGCAAGGTCGGGTCCGGCTTCGATACCGAAACACTTCCGCGCCTGCTCGGCCGGCTCGAGCCCCTGACATCTGGCGCGGAAAGGCTGGACGGAATGCCGAAAGGCGTGATCCCTGTGCGGCCTTTGCTCACCGCGCAAATCCACTATGCCAACCGGACCAACGACAACGCTCTGCGCCACGCCGTTTTCAGGGGGCTCAGGGATGTCGAATTGTCGGCTGGGACATTTGAGCGGCAGCGACTTATTTCCGATGCTGATCTCGCCCAAATCTGGGTCACCAATCCGACCCGTCGCCTTTTTGGCAAGACGGGTCCGACGAAGCTCGATATCGCGGTCTACTATGCGGCCGTTGGCGACTTCATGCTTCCGCACATCTTCGGAAGGCCTGTGTCGTTGATACGGTGTCCGACAGGACGTGCAGCCGACTGCTTCTATCAACGACATGCATTTTCGGGCATGCCGCCGACGGTCGTCGCTTTCGAGACGCGCAATTCGGAAGACGAAGCCAAGTCCTACATCAGTGTCGAGGATGCAAAGGGATATTTGGCGTTGGCACAGTTCGGCGCTGTCGAGTTCCATACATGGGGATGCCTGAGGCGAAAACTGGAACGACCGGACCGTGCGGTGTTCGATCTCGACCCGGGCGAAGGCATTGCCTGGCGTGAAGTCGTTGAGGCTGCACTGCATGTCAAAGGCGAACTGGAGGCGCTGGGATTGGCGCCATTCGTCAAGACGTCGGGGGGCAAAGGAATTCACGTGGTCGTGCCGACCACCGGTCGGCTGACGTGGAAGAACTTTCATCAATCAACCAGCGAAATCGCCGTAGGGATTGCGGCCGGCGCGCCCGATACATTCACCACCACGATGGGCAAGGAAAATCGAAAGAAGCGGATATTCATCGATTTTCACCGCAATGCCCGCAGTCACACGTCAGCCGCTCCCTATTCCTTGCGCGGGCGTCCTTACACGCCGGCGTCGACCCCGCTGACGTGGTCCAATCTGGAGTCCATCGACGCTCCTGAAGATTTGAACTATTCTTCACTGCCTGGCCTTCTGGCCACAACCGGTGACCCTTGGGCTGATATTAACGACTATGCCCGAGACTTGCCGTCGCCAAAAAAGGCACGAGAGTAAGTCGTACGGTCGCGTAGGAGATGGATGATGGCGCCTAGGGCAAGCTGGAAGGGATATCTGAAACTCAGTCTGGTGAGCTGTCCGGTGCGGCTTTACCCGGCGACGAGCGCCAGCGACCGCATAAGCTTCAATCAGTTGCACAAAGACACACACAACCGCATCAACATGAAGCCGGTCGATCCTGAACTGGGCTTGGTGGAGCGGTCAGACCTCGTTCGCGGCTACGAATACGAGGACAAGCAGTATGTCATCATCGAGGATGCCGATCTCGACGCCGTGAGGATCGAGTCCAACCATACGATGAATATCGAGGCGTTTGTCGACGAGGGCGAAGTCGACGTCATCTACCAGGATGCGCCCTACTATCTTGCGCCCGATGGGGCCATGGCCGAAGAGACGTTCATCGTGCTTCGCGAGGCGATGCGCAAATCCGGGAAACTGGCCATTGCAAGGCTGGTTCTGTCGAGCCGCGAACGCATCGTGACGGTCGGCGCGCGCGAGAATGGGATGTTCGTCTGTACGCTGCGCAATCCAAATGAAGTGCGTGGCACGGCCGAATATTTCGACAAGATTCCGGTCGGCAAGCCGGACGCGGAAATGTTGCAGCTCGCCGAGGCGCTGATCCAGCAGAAACAGACCAAATTCGATCCGAAGAACTACGAGGATCGATACGAGGTTGCCTTGATGGGCATGATCAAGGAAAAGCTCAAAGGCCACAAGCCGATCGTCGCTGCGGCCCCAGAGCGTGGCAATGTCATCAACCTGATGGATGCATTGAAGGCCAGCCTTGGGCAAACGAAACCGGCCGCCAAGAGCAAGACCAAAGTCGAGCCTGAACCGAAGGTTGTTGCCAAAGTCGCAGCCAGCGGCGGCAAGGCCCCAAGAGTCAAGAAGTGATCGCAGGCAAGACGTTCGGCCTCATCGGATCACTCAAGTCGTATCCTCGAAGGGCGCTGGCCAAGGAAGTTGCCCGGCAGGGCGGGGAATTCCAGCACAGGGTTACACGACGAACATCCCATGTCGTGTTGGGAGCGTCGCTGCTCGATCGTTTGGGCGCGGGCAAGATCAAGACCATTGTTGCCGAGCACCGGCAGCGCCAGAAGACATTGCTGAGCGAAAATGCGTTCATGCGCCAGCTCGGCGTGATGAGCAGTCAACCAAGCTCCGGGTTGGCGCGGCAAGCGTTGATCGACCAATCGAACCTGCGCGGCGACACGCTGGATTTGCTTGCCCTGTTCGACGCCTTTGAGAACCATATCGAGCCATTCTCGTTCAAGGACCTGATCCTCGCCAAGAAGTATGGCGCGCTGATCGCGAACGGTACGACGTGGCTGGCGCTGGCGAAGTCGATAAAGAGATCAGGGCAAGTGTCGTCGCTGACGTCGTTGACCCTCCAGGCCGACAAGGGAGGCGTTGTCGCCAGACAGGGCGAAGGCATCATGGATCTGAGCGGTCAGTCGCTGTTCGAATTCTCCGAGGCGGACGATGACCTGGAAACAACGTTCGCGTCAGCCGAGGAGGCGGAGGAAGACGGACGCTTCGTTGAGGCAGCCGATCTTTATGGCCGTTGTGCCGCTCTCGACGCTTCGGACCCGGCAACCTTCTTCAATCGAGCGAACTGCCTTGCCGAAGCCGGCAATCCGAAAGAGGCCGAGGTCGCGTATCTGCGTGCGATCAAGCTCGATCCGAAGTTCGCCGAAGCCTGGTTCAATCTCTCGCGCCTGGTATCGGAGGCAGGCAAGGTGCCTGCAGCTCGACGCTATCTGAAGAGCGCTATCAACCTTGATGGCAATTATTCAGACCCGGTCTACAACCTTGCCAGGCTGGAGTTCGATGCCGGCAATCTGACGGAAGCAAAGCGCCTTTGGACCCGCTATCTCCAGCTCGACAGCGAGTCGGAATGGGCGAAGCGGGCTGCCAAAGGCATCCACTACGTTGACCTGTTGGCGGTGAGAGATGGGCGTCCAGTTTCTCGTTGATGGCGCAGATAGCGCCTCGGTAACAATCCTCCTTGCCCATGGCGCCGGCGCGCCGATGGATTCAGCGTCGATGAATGCGACGGCGAAGGCGCTGGCAGAGGTCGGCTTTCGGGTTGCGCGGTTTGAGTTTGGCTACATGGCTGGTCGGCGCACCGGCGCACGCAAGCCTCCACCACGCGCGGAATTGCTCAATCCTGAATATGCGGCTGCGATCGAAGCTTTGAATGCGACGACGCCGCTCATTATCGGCGGGAAATCAATGGGTGGGCGCGTCGCGAGCATGATCGCCGACGAGCAATTGGCATCCGGCAAGATCGCGGGTCTTTTGTGCCTGGGGTATCCCTTTCATCCGCCAGGCAAGCCAACACAATTGCGAACAAAGCACCTGGCCGGTTTGAAGACACCCACGCTGATCTGCCAAGGCACGCGTGATGAATTTGGCACGCGCGACGAAGTCGGCGGGTACGATCTGTCGTCCAATATCCAGCTGCTCTGGCTGGAGGATGGCGACCACGATCTGAAGCCACGCAAAAGCGTTTCCGGTTTCTCGACCGCCGATCATCTGAAAACGGTGGCGAACGAGGTGTTGGCCTGGGCAGCCAGGATCACGCGCTGAAGCGCTATGAAGATTGCCACCTACAACATCAACAACGTGGTCAAGCGCCTGACCAATTTGCGCGACTGGTTGGACGATGCCCGGCCGGATGTCGTATGCCTGCAGGAGCTCAAGGCGACGGATGCGGAGTTTCCTGCCGCAGCAATCAACAAGGCAGGATATTCGGCAGTCTGGCGGGGTGAACGCTCGTGGAATGGGGTTGCGATCCTGTCGCGCGGTTGGCGAGCCTGTCATCACCCGCGACAAACTCCCAGGCGATGAGAACGACCGTCAGAGCCGCTACATCGAAGCGGCCGTCAACGGCGTGCTGATTGCATGCCTCTATGCCCCAAACGGCAATCCGCAGCCCGGGCCTAAATATGAGTACAAGCTCGCCTGGCACGGGCGCTTCAACAAACACGCCAAGGAGTTGATCGGATCAGGAGCGCCGGTTGTCCTGGCGGGCGATTTCAACATTGCTCCCGAGCCTCGCGACGTCTATCCGACCAGTTCCTACGACGACAACGCACTCGTCCAGCCGGCAACTCGCCAGTCGTTCAGATCGCTCCTGAAACAGGGATGGATTGACGCCGTCCGCAAGGCGTTTCCCGAGGAACAGGTTTTCACGTTCTGGGATTATCGGCGCAAGCGATGGGAACGAAATGCAGGTCTGAGACTGGACCATCTCCTCCTGGCGCCGGCCATTGCCTCTCGGCTTTCGGAAGTCGGCATTGATCGGCAGGCTAGAGGCGCCGCCAATGCGAGCGATCACGCCCCGGTGTGGCTGCGCCTTTCATGAGGTGACCGTCATGCTTCGGGCAGATGTGCCTTGCGAAAGCCATCAATGATGTGGTCGCGGACCGCCTGGCTGCGCAACGGCTGAGATTTGATCCAGTGGCTGATCGTGAAATGCGGATGCGCCACCAGGAAGAGTTCCGCTTCACGCCGGGCCTCGTCTACTCTGCCGAGTTGAGCAAGGCTCGCTGCCAGGAATTTTCTGGAATTGGTCCGGTAGGTGTCTTCCCTGCGAAGGGTCACAGCCGCCGCCTCATAGTCGCGAGCGGCATATTGGGCCTGCCCGAGATGGCAAAAATACCAAACTGCCGGGTACGGATTTAGTCTGAGCGCCTTCTCGATGTTTTCCAGGCTTTCCGTAATCTTCCCACTCAAGACCGACATGTCGGATAACGCAGCCCATGTGTCGGCGTGGTTTGGGTCGATTTCGAGAGCTGCCGCGAAAGCTGCGTCGGATTCTTCCCACCGTCGGTCATAGGCCAGGATCGTGCCGAGAAAATAGCGGCAACCGGCATCGTTGGGATCCAACGCGACCGCCTGTTCGGCAAGCTGAACGGCCAGTGACCGGTTTGGGTCTTCCGGCTCGCCAAAATGCGTCCAGGCAAGCCATCTGTTATAGGCAAGCAAGCCATGGGCCTCGGCATAGGTAGGGTCGAGTTCGACCGAGCGCTTGAGCAGAAGATAAGCTTCACGGGCGGTCTGCGGCGACTCTTCGGTGAGCATACGAGCACGCACGCACAGATCATGAGCTTCGACGTTTGCGGCCCGCCTGCGTGGAGGCGGCATACCCAAACGACCAACAAGAGCATCGACGATCTTGGCATTCACGTCGTCTTGCAGCGAGAAGACGTCCTCCAGGGTCCGGTCAAAACGCTCCGCCCACAGATGCTCCCCACCGACGGAATCGATCAACTGAGCGTTTATGCGTACGCGCCCGTCGGCCCGCCTCGCGCTGCCTTCCAGAATGTAGCGAACACCAAGCTCTTGCGCGACGAGGCGGACGTCAACCGATCTGCCCTTGTAGACAAAAACCGAATTGCGGGCGATCACGAACAAACCTGCGTTTCGCGACAGGTCTGTAATCAGGTCTTCCGTCAGGCCGTCGACGAAAGCTTCCTGCTCGGCGGTACCGCCCATGTTCGTGAACGGCAAAACGGCGATTGAAGGTTTCGCCGGCGGCGCCAAGGAATGAACGGCTCCGAGGCTGGCAACTTGCTGAGCCGCGGCACTTGCAGCCGGCTGCGTTCGCGCCGTCCGCCAGGCCTCCTTGAGCGGCTTGAAGTCCACACCCTCGGCTTCGAAGAGTTTCGCGGTGACCGACAGATGCTCCTCGCCTTCTCTAATCCGATTTTGCGCTGCGAGCGCGCCGAGAAGGGTCAGATGCGGCTGCAGATCAAAGGGCGCGAGCTGCAGCCACCGATCGAGATGGACTCTCTCTTCGCCGTTGCTCAGACGCTTGGTCAGATGCTGCAGCAAGTCGATGTGGAGATTGCGGAAGTGTCTCCGCTGTCCAACCAGCCAACCTTCGAACGAGGGATTGCGTTCGATTTCCATTCCCGTCAGGAAGTCGCCGGCATAGAGGTCCGCCAACTGCTTCAACTCTCCAGGCTGCAGGGTGTCGTATCCTTTCGCTGCCGCCTGGGCGACCGTGATGGCATCCACGAAACAGTCGCCGGCATCGAATTTGACCGTGTCGCCGTGCGTCTCGATTCTGCTCCGGTCCGGATCATCAACAAGAGCTCTGATCTTGCTGAGACACCAGCGCAGCTCACCGCGTGGATCGTTGGGGACGTCCCATAGGAGATCGCAAAGCTGGCTGCGCGTCACGGGATTTGGCCTGAGCGCGAGATACGCCAGCAAGCCCCGCACCTTGCGCGAAGCGGGGAACGAAACGGCAACGCCTTGCCGACGCAAGGTCAGCGGCCCGAGAAGCCGCAGCTCCAGGTTCGGCCCGTCTCCGACCTTCGGATCGTTCGTTTCCATAGCGTTACCCACGAGGGATACCACGCATCCTCCCACGGTTGCCGACTAGAAGCCGCACCGTTGAACAACAGTGAACCGGCTGCCGAATTGGCAACCATCCGCCCCAAGACCCAAACCCACACTCACTTTGCCTCAAGGAGAGCAAACATGTCCACATTTGCGGTTCTTGCCGATCAAAACCGTAATCAGCCGACCGTCGACCTCGTTGCATTGAAGGCGCGCCAACACAGCGCCTGGTCTTCGGGTGAGTATGCGATTGTCGGCACGACGCTTCAGATCGTCGGCGAAAGCCTCTGCGAAGCGCTCGACCTGCGCGCCGGCTCGACAGTGCTCGACGTTGCGGCCGGCAACGGCAACGCCTCGCTTGCAGCCGCCCGCCGCTGGTGCGACGTGACGGCGACGGACTATGTTCCTTCACTTCTCGACCGAGCGCGCGAGCGCGCCATGGCCGAAGGGCTGGACATCACGTTCCAGGACGCTGACGCGGAGGACCTGCCTTTCGTTGATGAAAGCTTCGAGGTCGTTCTGTCCACGTTCGGCGTCATGTTTACGCCGGACCAAGAGACTGCCGCGGCCGAAATGATCCGGGTTTGTCGGCGCGGCGGCTCGATCGGCCTCGCCAACTGGACGCCCGACGGCTTCATCGGCCAGGTGTTCAAGACGATTGGCAAGCACCTTCCACCGCCGGCTGGCGCTCGCTCGCCAGCCCAGTGGGGCACAGCCATCCGACTTGCAGAATTGTTTCCGGCGAACCTGGCAACCGTAACGTCGACGCCTCGGCATTTCATGTTCCGGTATCGCACGCCGCGCCATTGGCTTGGGGTCTTCAAGGAAGTCTACGGGCCAATGCTCAAGACCTTTGCCGCTCTGCCGCCAGCTGGACAGGTTGCATTGTCGGCTGACCTGTTGGCGCTGGTGAAGCAATTCAACCGAGCGACCGACGGCTCGATGATCGTGCCCAGCGAATATCTGGAAACCGTCATCACCAGGCTCTGAGCCCGGACCACAGGAATACAGGTTCAATTCTAAATCGACGCCAACGTGTTGAACCACCGCAATGGAGAAAACCATGATCAGCTTTTTGAAGGCATTTTCGCGGTCACTGAACGCGCATCGAACGGCCAAGCATTTGGGTGAATTGCCCGATCACATGTTGAAAGATATCGGCCTTACACGCGGCCAGATCCCGTTCATTGAGCGCGAGCGCCGCCATACAGACAAGTGAACAGGCGTCGCCGGACGACAAGTTGCGTCCGGCGACCGTGTCCCAACGTTCCGTATTTTGAAAGGAACAGATAGGCAGGTGCCCGGCAAAGATCAGGCACAAGCCCAAATGGTGTCTAGAAAGATGAGACAGATCCTCCTCCGATCAGCAACATTGTCGAAATCGGGCTGCGCCGCGATCAATGCGTTGACGCGACAGCTGCGCCCCGTGCTTGCATCGATCGTTGCATTTTGCCTCTACAACGGGGCACTGCCAAACTTGGTGTTCGTGTACTGGGTGATGTTCATGATCGCCGTGAGCGGCGCAATGCTGCTGTTCCGATTCATCTTGCTTGTCGAGCAATTCGTCGCGCCAAACGAGGAGTCATGAATTGCGCGGATTGTGACCGGCATGCCATGGCTCGCGCCAGACCTCAGCCCGCCCAGGCATAAAAGACCGCAAAAAGCAGCAGCCAGACGGCATCAACAAAATGCCAGTACCAGGATGCGGCCGTGGCAATGAACCCAACACCATCGGCCGATCGCGCCTGGATCACGCGATAAAGGTAGATCGACAAAAGCATGGTTCCAATGATCACATGCAAACCGTGGAACCCCGTCGCCAGGAAGAAGATGGACGGGTAGATGCCGTCCCGGAAACTCTGCTGGGCGAGACCGAACTCCCGAAGCTGAAGACCAATGAAGACGATCCCCAGCGTGATCGCGATTGCGAGACCGACGGCGGAACGTCGCCACCTGCCTTTGAGCAGCCAATCATGGGAGGCGGCTACGCAGACCCCCGATACAAGCAGGATAAGGGTGTTAAGAAGCGGGCCACCCCAGGGGTCCGCAGGGCGCATCTGGACCGGCGGCCAGGATCCGAGGCCCGCGATCTCTGGAAAGATTGCAAATTGCAGGTAAACAACGAACAGAACCGCGAAGAATGCGACTTCGGAGGCGATGAAGGCCAACATGGCAATCTGTCGACCGACAACCCGCCCGGTACTATCCTCGATACCTCGGCGTTGAGCACTTCGCAGCCACGCGGCAAGTGAAACGATCAGCGGCAGCAGCCCGACCAGCAAAACAAGCGGACCAAGGGTGGATAAGCTGCCAGCCAGGGACCCGAACAATGAGGGGTGAAAAAGGGCAACGCCCGAGCAAGCCAGGAGAAATAGCGACGCCGCAATCGCCAAAGGCCGCCGGCCATCGACGTGAAGGCCGGCGCTCACGCTGGCAGCTCCCCTTTAGCCACGCCATGCGCGCCTCCGCGCCTTCGGACGTCGCGATCGTCCTCATCCCATTCAAGTGTAAAGCCCGGACCCAGAAGCTCTGCCGCGCCGGAGCGCCGGACCGCAATGTGATCACCAGCATCACAAGGAACAGCAGCGTGGAGCCTAGCGCCAATAAAGCGCCGGCGGATGCTATCAGGTTCCAACCCGCAAACCCGTCCGGATAGTCCGCGATCCGCCGGGGCATGCCACCCAGACCCAGGAAATGCATCGGAAAGAACAGTATGTTTGTTCCAATGAAGAAGCTCCAAAAATGGAGCCTGCCCGCCCATTCTGGAAAGATGCGCCCCGACATGCGTGGGAACCAGTAGTAGAAGCCGGCAAATATGGCGTAGGTCGCGCCAAGGCTGAGCACGTAGTGGAAATGCGCAACCACATAATAGGTGTTGTGCAGCACCTGATCCGCGCCGGCATTGGCCAGTACGATACCGGTGATGCCGCCAACTGTGAACATGATGATGAAGCCGAGCGCCCAAAGCATCGGAACCGTGACGCGGATCGATCCGCCCCACATTGTGGCGATCCAGGCGAACACCTTGATGCCGGTTGGCACAGCGATGACCATCGAGGCGAGCGTGAAGAAGGCCCGCGGTGCAAAGCCAATCCCGGTGGTGAACATGTGGTGCGCCCACACGATGAAACCCAGGCCGGCGATTGAGATCATCGCCGCGACCATGCCGCCATAGCCGAACACGGGCCGGCCGGAGAATTGGGAAACGACCTGGCTGATGATCCCGAAGGCGGGAAGGATCATGATGTAGACTTCCGGATGGCCGAAGAACCAGAAGAGGTTGACGAAGAGCATTGGATCGCCGCCGCCTGAGGGGTCGAAGAAAGCGCCGCCAAAATTCCGGTCGGCCAGCAGCATCGCAAGCGCAGCCGCCAGAACCGGCATAGCAAATATCAGCATGACCGAGGCTATCAGGATCGACCACACGAACAACGGCAGGTCGAACATCCGCATGCCGCCTGACGCATATTGAGGATGGTAGCGACGAAATTGATCGCGCTGATGATGGAGGAGATGCCTGCGAGGTGAAGCGCGAGAACGGTCATGTCGACCGAAGGCCCGGGCTGGCCGTCGATACCAGACAAGGGCGGATAGAGGCTCCAACCGGTGCCCGCGCCGTCGCCAGTCATCAGCGATGCCAACAGCATGATGAATGACAGCGGCAGCAGCCAGAATCCCAGGCTGTTAAGGCCCGGAAATGCCATGTCGCGGGCGCCGATCATCAACGGCACGAACCAGTTTCCAAAGCCGCCGATCAACGCCGGCATGACCATGTAGAAGATCATGATCAGGCCGTGCGCGGTGATCAGCGCGTTCCACGCCTGGCCGTTGACGACGAAGTGCATCCCCGGATGCGCCAGCTCGAGCCGCATGTAGCCCGATATCGCCCCGCCGAATGTTCCCGCGACGATGGCAAAGCCCAGGTAGAGCGTACCGATCGCTTTGTGATCGGTGGTCAACAGCCAGGCCAAAACCGACCGTGACCATGATGGGGCCTTCTGGGCGCTACTCATTGCTTGGCCCACGCGTGAACGGCCATCGACGGCGCGGATTGGTCGCTCACAGTCGGATAGCGTGTCGAAGCACTCCGCACCCAAGCGTCGAATTCGGCTTGAGGCAGCGCTTCAATGGCGATCGGCATGAATGAATGATTCAGGCCGCAAATCTGATTGCACTGACCGTAGTAGATGCCCGGCCGGTCTACCTTCATCCAGGTTTCGTTGAGGCGGCCCGGCACAGCATAAATCTGAAGGCCCAGAGCGGGCATGAAAAACGAATGGACCACGTCGGACGACGTTACCTGGATACGGACAGTTGCGCCGACCGGAACGACCATCCGGTTGTCCACTGCGAGCAAGCGCGGTTCGCCATCGAGAACCGCTGCCGGCGGAAGCATGATGGAATCGAAGGCAAAGCCGCCTTTGTCAGGATAGCTATAGCGCCAGAACCATTGATGGCCGCTGACCTTTATTGTCATGCTCGCTTCGGGGAGACTGCTCTCATAGGCCAGCAACTGCAGCGACGGCGCGGCGATAGCGCCGAGCGCCAGAACCGGGACGACCGTCCAGCCGAATTCGAGCCACGGCAACCGAACCACGTTGGACGGCACGGGATGTTTGCTCGCCCTGAATCGAAACAGCGCGAACGCTATGAGAGCCGCCACCAGCAGGAGGATCACCATCCCGATCAGCATGATGTGATTGTGAAGCTCGACGATACGTGCCTTGGTCTCGGACGCTGTAACCCCAAAATCCGTCTGCCAGTTCGACGGTGAATCGGCCAGCGCCTGTCGCAGTGAGAGCGTCAGCAGTGCCGATCCAAGGAGATGCGGAACCGTAAGCAATCCCCTCATGGTGACGCTTTCAACACGGCGGTCAGATGCGCGCCAAGGCGTGCACTGAGAGCGGCGACGGTAAGCGTGGGTGCATTGGCGGTAATGGACGGAAACACTGACGAGCCGACGATGTAGAGGTTGGGATGATCGTGCGCCTTCAGGTTCTTATCCACGACGGATGTGCCAGGCTCATTTCCCATGCGGGTTGTCCCGCCCATGATGGCGCTGTCGGCAATCGGGCCCAGTTGCTTGATGTCGGTTGCGCCAAGTGCTGCCATCAGCTTGTTCTGGACATCGCGCGCCACAGCCAGTCCGCGCGCGGAATAATCGTCATATTTGAACGCGATTCTTGGTCGCGGGATGCCGATGCCATCCTGCTCTTGCGCCAGCGTGACCCGATTGTCCGGGTTGGGCAGCATTTCAGCCGAACTGCCGATGATGAGCTGGCGCGCGACGTGTCCGCGGATGGCTTTCTTCAGCGCATCGCCGCGCAGCCCTTGCTTGATGAAGCTCGCTGCTGCCTGAAGCGGCCCCACCGCCCGCGACCACCCTTCATTGGAGGGCGAGATTCCCACGGCGGCCCGTTCGCCGCGAAAATCGCCGTCACGCAGTTCAGCGATGCCGCCGGTCGAGACCGGCCCGCGATAGGTGAATACCGGGTCTTTCGTCAGGCCCTGAATGCCCACGTCGATCTGCGTCAGGAGGTTGCGACCAACCTGGTCGCTGCTGTTCGCAACGCCGGCCGAAGCATTGTCCCCGGCGGAAAGCAGCAAAAGCTTTGGCGTTTCGATCGCATGGGCGGCGATCACCACGATCTTGCCGGACGCGACCGCCTCGCTCCGGTCAGGACGCAGATAGCGCACCTCGGTGATGCGGCCATCTTGCCCCACCGTCAGCCGGTGGACCACCGCCTGCGGCTCCACATGAGCGCCGGCGCGTTCGGCGATCATGAGGTGATGCGTTGCGTCGTATTTCGCCTGGATTGGGCAGATCGGCACACAGCTTGCGTTGCCGCAACATTGCGGGCGGCCGTCGCGCCATATGGAATTGCGGGCCTGAGGAAATGGTAACACGCTGTAGCCGAGAGGTGCCGCGGCTGCACCCACCTGCTTGTCGGCGTAGGTCATGGGTATAGGCGGCATCGGATATGGCTTGGACGAGGCGCGCCGAAATCGAATTCATTGTCGCCTGCGACGCCGATCTCCTCTTCCGCAATCTGGTACCAGGGCTCCATATCGTCGTAGGACACCGGCCAATCGACGCCGACGCCGAAGGTCGATTTCAACTTGAAATCATTCGGCCGAAAGCGGGCGGCGAGGCCGCCCCAATGCCATGTCGTGCCGCCGACGATCCTGGCCTGCTGGCCTCTGAACGTGTCGGGACCTGCCTCGACGTAATAGGCGGAGAAGTCGGATTCCTCGGGCTGCGGCGCGTACGGCTGGTCCGGGTATGGCGAGTTCTGCCCCTTCGCGGTCGAGAACTGGAAACGCGTAACCGCCGTCCCGCGATCGACGCGTGGACCGGCCTCGAGGAACAAGACGCTGTATCCCGCCTTGGCGAGCGCTGCGCCGGCGATGGCAGCGGCAATTCCGGAGCCCACGAAAACGACATCCGCGGACAGTGGGGCCGTCATTCTTGAAACCTGCCGGGCGGTGGCGCTTCCGCCCATGCCCCGAAATTCGTGTCGCACCGTGTCGGCGGTTTGGTGTATCCGCAAGCATGCCAAACGAAAGCATCGAGATAGGTGAGCACGCGCTCCTCGGAACTCAAGCCGACGCTGCCAGTATACCAAGCCTGCAATAGCGCCTCCTCCAACGGCTTGAGGCCGGCGGCGTTAATTGCTTTGTCCCACTCCGCCTCGGCTTGGTCGGTCAGGATGGCATGCAGCCTGCCGAGATCGTCCGCGTCGGCGGCAAATGCGTCCAGGAACAATTGCGGCAAAGCGGCGTCGCTTGGCGAAATGCCGGTCAACGCCGAAGTCAACTCCCGAAACGAGCCAAGATCGATTGGCTTGGCATTGGCGCTCTGACCGTAGCCGGAGCTTGGCAACCCAAAGAATGCGACAAGAGTGGAGACCGCCACCAACAGCTCGCGCCGACGTATCGTTGCCGAGATGGAATGATGCGCATCGCCCCCAGATGCCCGCCCTTGGAGACGTGCACCTTCAATGACGACGTCAGTGTCCCCATTGCGAGCCATTCACTGAACCAGTCAGGCGCGATATCTACCGGAAGTTGCACGTTACGGTTCGACTGGGGTCGGGTCAATGGATGACGGTCGGCTCGAAGGCGGAGCCTGATCCTCGGTATCACCCTTGCGAATATGCACCCGTACGGGAAGCCAGTACCCGCTCGATATAGGAAAAGGCGTCGTAGATGAGTACCGCCAGGATGCCAACGACAAGCCCGCCTTGCACCACAAACGCCAGGTTGTTGGACAGGAGACCTGCGATGATAACCTCGCCAAGCGTCTTGGCCGCCACGGTGGAGCCGATGGTGGCGGTGGCGAGGTTGATGACAAAAGACAGCCTGATCCCAGCCAGGATGACCGGCGTGGCAAGCGGAAACTCCACCTTCCAGAGCCGCTGCCAACCGGTCATGCCGACGCCGTTGGCTGCTTCGATCACCGGCTTGGGTAGTGTGGAAAAGCCCGTCAGGGCATTTTCAAAGATCGGCAGCAATCCGTAGAGGAAGAGTGCGATCAAGGTCGGCTTTTCGCCGAAACCAACGGCCGGTACCGCAAGGGCAAGAACAGCCACGGGTGGGAAAGTCTGGCCGATATTCACCAGGCTGCGAGACAGCGGCAGGAACTCCGCACCGATCGGACGGGTCACCAGGACCGCCAGGCCAAGCGCGACAACCGTGGCCGCTGCGGTTGCGATAAATACAGTCTGCAAATGCAGCAGCGCCAGGGTCAGCAGGTCGCCCTGATTGTAGATCGGCGGTGCATTGTTTTGGTGAGCGGCCTGAAC
>CAVQCL010000015.1:0-44462 GCA_963710935.1 uncultured Alphaproteobacteria bacterium
ATGAACGCCGGCAAATACGATTTCGGCTTTGCGGTCGACTGGATGCGCAAGGATCTCGGCATCTGCCTTGACGAGGCCGACCGCAACGGCGCGAGATTGCCGGTCACGGCGCTGGTCGACCAGTTCTACAAGGACGTGCAGGCAATGGGCGGCAAACGCTGGGATACTCGTCGCTGCTCGCCCGCCTGGAAAAATAGGGAATGGCCGAGCTGTCGCCCGCCTCCTCCGCCGCCGAGATCATCGCGCATCTGCGTTCGCTCGGCTCGGAGGAAAACCGCGAAGGCATGAAGCGCTACGGCATCAAGATCGAGCGGGCGCTTGGCATTTCGCACGGCGTCCAGCGCGACATCGCCAAGAAGATCAAGCGCAACCACGAACGCGCCTTCGCGCTATGGGAAAGCGGCATCATGGAGGCGCAGTTCATCGCCTCGCAAACCGCCGACCCGAAACGCTTCACCGCCGACGATGCCCGCCGTTGGGCGGCCGAATTCGACAGCTGGGACATTGTCGACGGCGTCTCGGACCTGTTCGTCGACACCGACGACTGGCGCCAACTCATCGACGAATTCGCCGCGGACGAGCGTGAATTCGTCCGCCGGACGGCTTTCGCCATGCTCTGCTGGGCGACCGTCCACCGCAAGAAGGAGCCGGACGCAACCTTCGCCGGCTACCTGCCGCTGGTCGAAAAACACGCCACCGACCCGCGCAATTTCGTCAAGAAGGCGGTCAACTGGGCGCTGCGCACGATCGGCAAACGCTCGATGGCGCTGCATGCGCCCGGCGCTCGCCCTCGCCGAAAAGCTGGCCGCCTCGAAGACAAGACGGCCCGCTGGATCGGCAAGGATGCGGTGCGTGAACTGACCGACCCCAAACAGCTGGAACGCCTGGCAAAGAAGGCTGCGAAATGAGCGGCATGCGGACTCGCCATCCTGGCTGGCGCGACCTGCTGACGGCAGCGCATCGGCGGGGCACACCTGCGCCGATCGAGCTCTCGGGACGTCCTGCGTCGGCGCTGACCCGGCGCCCGCTGGACGACGCTGAAGACAACCGACATGTTGCCGGTCGGCGCGCGATATGACGGACAGGAAATCCGCATCGAAGGCTACATGCTGCCGGTCGATCGCGAAGGCGACAAGGTCTACGAGTTCCTGCTGGTTCCCTATGCCGGCGCGTGCAGCCACATGCCCCAACCGCCAGCCAACCAGATGATCCACGTCTTCCCGGCTCAACCCTATGCTCGCCGCCGGCAACTACGAGCCGATTGCCGTCACGGGAAGGTTTCGCGCCGAGACTGACCGCCTGCAGTTCTTCATGGTCGACGGCATCAAGGTCGTCGACGTTGATTTCGCCTCGATCGCGGAGCGGCGCGTCGACACATCCGGACGCGCTCGCAGCCGCCGTCGCGCCCGCGAAAATCCGCTGCTAAGCGATCCAGGAAATGAGCGTTGCTCAGGCGGCGTTGGCGACTGATTCCTTGTCGAGCATCATGTAATCCAGCGGCAGCTCGGTCGTGTATTTGATCTGCTCCATCGCGAAGGACGACGACACGTCGCGGATTTCGATCTTGGCGATCATGCGCTTGTAGAAGGCGTCATAGGCCCCGATGTCGGGCACGACCACGCGCAGCAGATAGTCGACGTCGCCGCTCATGCGATAGAATTCAATGACTTCCGGGAATTCCTGAATAACTTCCGAGAAGCGCCGCAGCCATTCATGGCTGTGCGAATTGGTGCGGATCGCCACGAACACGGTCACGCGCGCATTGATCTTGTCCGGATCGAGAATGGCGACGCGGCGTTTGATGACGCCCTCTTCCTCCAGCTTCTGGATACGCCGCCAGCAGGGCGTGGTCGACAGCCCCACCTTTTTCGCCACATCGGCGACGGCGAGCGTGGCGTCTTCCTGCAAAAGGCGCAGAATTTTGCGGTCGAGGCGGTCCATCGAGGGCTCCGTAGAATGGAATCGCCTACTCCCATAGCAAAACCATTCCGAAATTGGAAAGAAATTCTATTAGAGCGCTTCGCTTGGCATAACGGCGCTCGGCTGACGCCTCGCGCTCAGTTTCGCCCGAGCAGCCGGTCGATCTCGGCTGCGCAGAAACGGCAAAAGATCCGCTCGAACCAGGGATTTTTCTTCAGCCATCCCGTATTGCGCCAGGAAGGATGCGGCATCGGCAGGACGTGGGGCTCGTCGGTGCTGTCATGGATACGCCGCCAGTCAGCGACGGTCTCGGTCAGCGACGGCGACCGCAGGTCGCCCAGATGCCAGGCATGCGCATAGAGGCCGATGGCGAGCACCAGTTCGACCTGCGGCATCGCGGCCAGGAACTTGGCCCGCCAGGCCGGCGCGCATTCGCGCCTCGGCGGCAGGTCGCCGCCCTTGGCGTCCTGCCCCGGAAAGCAGAACCCCATCGGCAGGATCGCCAGCTTGCTGCGGTCGTAGAATTCGTCGCGCGACATGCCGAGCCATTCGCGCAGCCGGTCGCCGGACCGTCGTGAAAGGGAATGCCGGATGCATGCACCTTTGTGCCGGGCGCCTGGCCCGCGATCAGGATTTTGGCCGCCGTCGACGGCCAGGCCACGGGTCGCGGCTCATGCGGCAACGGCTTGCCTTGCGGGCTTTCGACACAAATCCTGCAGCCGCGAATCTCGGCCTCGAGAACGCGCAGCTCTTCGGCGCGGTTCATGCCTCGGCGCTGGGCCGCGCTTTCACCGCCGCATACCAGCGGCGCACATTGGCCATCTCTTCGGGCAACTGCGATCCGCGCGGGCTTCATGAAATCGATGCGCGATCAGGCCGGTGATGTCGGCGATCGAATAGGCATCGCCCGCCACGAATTCGCGCGATGCCAGTTCGCCATCCAGCACGGCGAGAAACGCCAGCGCCTTCGGCTTGTTGGCCTCGCCCCATTCCGCGATCTGCGGCACCTCCCACTCCTTCATCGCGGGATGGATGTGCCGGAAGGCCTGCGCCACGCGGAACATGCAGGTTGAGTTCCATCCGGCGCTGCCACATCTCGACCAGCGCCTTGCCAAGCGCGCCCTCTCCCATCAGCGGCGGCTTCGGATGCAATTCCTCGAAATAGCGGCAGATCGCCACCGATTTCGTCAGGATCGTGCCGTCGTCGAGCTCCAGCACCGGCAGGCGCTGCAACGGGTTGCGGCTGGTCACGGCGCCGCCTTTGTGCTCCAGCGCGCCCATGTCGATCGGCACCAGCGGCACCTCGATGCCCTTCTCGGCCAGGAAGATGCGCACCCGCCGTGGATTTGGCGCCTTGCCGCCGTCGTAAAGCTTCATGGCCTGCTCCCATTGATCCGCGAAGACGACACAGCCAACTGGGTGGGTCAAGACCGCAACAGTTGGCGCAACCACGCCCAGATGCCGGCCAGGACGTCGCGCTCCGGCTCGTCGGCTCGATCCTGCTCATGTTCGATGCGCCAGTCGCGCGGCCGCTGGAACTCGCCTTGCCAAAGCCCCCGCTTGGCTTTCCGCGCCTCGGCCTCCTCGCTGCGATAACCGCCATAGGCGACCGCCCAGCCTTGCCGCACCATCGCGCCATTGATGTCCAGGGCCGGACTGCCGACGCTGCAAACAGCGAGCAGCCGATCGTATTTGTCGCGCTCCCAGCCCTTGCAGGTCACCGCCTTGCCGGCGGTCATCGCAGCCAGTGCCGCGCGTGCCTGGCGGCCGCATGGATAGGCCTTGCCGCCGGTCGTGCAGGTCTGCCGATATTCCGGCGCATCGATACCGCGGAGCCGCATCCGTGCCCCTGCACGCTCAGCGTATCGCCATCGTGGACAGTCGCATTGCCGGCGTTTGACCGCTCCGCCACCCGGTCGAGCCGGGCCGCCACGAGAAGCGCGAGGCCGATGACCACCACGGCCAAAACATAGTCCGACCAGCGCGGCAGCGCGGCGCTGGCCCGAAGACGTCGGCGAACTGCCGATAGCGGCCGCGACTCATATGGCAAACAGTCTCTTAATCATTCGCCGCTAGCGTGAACGATAGACTTCGAACCGGCAATGTATGCAGTTCCGGATGGCGCTCAGAAGCTCCAACAGTACAGACAAATTCATCGTCGATCGCCGCAAGGCGCATCGCGAGACCGATGTCGCGCGCGCCGTCCGTCAGACACGCGAAAAACTGTCGCAAAAACCCGGAATCCCGGTGTTCGACCCCGAACTTCTGACACTGCATGCGCACGCCCTGGTGGTCAGCACGGCATCGATCGCCCTGTTGATCGTCGCCGTCACGGCGGTCGGCGCATATGCCGGGATCGGCCTGCCCCTGGCGATTTGGTGCGTGGCCGCGTTGATATGTTATCTCGGGCTGGCCTGGTACGGCCAAAGGGTTGAACGTAGCGACCCATCGAAACTCGATGTCGTCGCGACGCGCCGCAACTTCATGATTGGCCATGCCATCACGGGGTTGGCCTGGACGTATTTCGCCTATATCGACTGCGATAGTTGCGGCGTCGAGGCATTGTCGGTCGTCAAGGCGGTCATCCTGCTGATCGCCATGGCGGCGAGCACTGTGATCACCGCCCATCTCAGTGGCGCGCTGCTGCTCACCTTCGTCGGCGCATTGGTCGCCTACTTCGTGGCGATGGGCTGGCACCCGCCGCCGCTCGAGCTCATCATGGCATTCCTGCTGCCGGTCTCGCTGGCCTATTTTATCTACGTCTCCAGCCGCATGAAGCGCTCGACGCTTCAGGTGCTGTCCTTCCGCACGGAAAAGGATGGCCTCATCGCCGAGCTCGAAACGGCAAAATCCATGTCGGACGAGGCGCGCCGCCGGGCGGAAGAAGCCAATCTCGCCAAATCGCGTTTTCTCGCCTCGATGAGCCATGAGCTCAGAACGCCGCTCAACGCGATCCTGGGCTTCTCGGAGGTGATGGCCAATGAGGTCCTCGGCCCGATGTCGAGCCCGACCTACAAGGAATATGCCCGCGACATCCACGATTCGGGCAAACATCTGCTCGATCTCATCAACGAAATCCTCGACCTCTCGCGCATCGAGGCCGGCCGCTATCAGATGAACGAAGAGCCGATGCACCTGCTCGATACGATCGAGGAGTGCTGCCACATGATGGAGCTGCGTGCGCGCGGCAAGCAGATCCGCATCGTCCAGCAGTTCGAGCAGGATCTGCCGCGGCTCTTTGCCGATGAGCGCGCGGTGCGCCAGATCGGCCTCAATCTGCTCTCCAACGCCATCAAGTTCACGCCGACCGGCGGCGAAGTCCGCGTTCGCGTCGGCTGGACTGCGGGCGGCGGGCAGTATGTCGCGATCAAGGATAATGGGCCGGGCATCCCCGAAGATGAGATCCCGGTCGTGCTGTCGGCCTTTGGCCAAGGTTCGATTGCGATCAAGAGCGCCGAGCAGGGCACCGGCCTTGGCCTGCCGATCGTGCAGGGACTTGTCGCCCTGCATGGCGGCGAGTTCCAGCTTCATTCGAAGCTGCGCGAAGGTACCGAAGTCATCGTCATCTTCCCAACGTCGCGGGTGATGGAGGAACTGCCTGCCTTGCCGACACAGACGGCAGCTGCCGGCAGGACGCGTTAGTGGTCCTATCGCTAGCCGGCAGCCAGAACCGCCGCCCGCAGCAAACCGACACCCAGCGCCGCATCGACGCCGGGTCCAGCGCCGCCGCTTTCGATGGCGAGGCATTCCAGCCCCATGATCCGTGCCGCTTCCGCGGCGCGGGCAAGCGATGGCTGCGCGCGCAAGCACGCAATGCGCCACCGCATCGGGCCTGACATGTTGCAGCACGGCCGCTGCGGCGAGGGCGGCCAGCCCATCCAGCACCAGCGGAACCTTTTCCATCCGCGCGGCGATGATCGCTCCCGCCATCGCCGCGATTTCGCGGCCGCCCAGCCGGCGCATGATCTCGAGCGGATCGCTCGGCGTCGCCTTATGCAGTGCCAATGCTGCATCCACCGCAGCCATCTCGCGCAGCGCGACATGTTGCTCGATGCCCTGACCAACCCAAGGCCAGGCTTTGCCGTCAAACATGGCGGCAAGCACCGCGGCAGCGCTCGTTTGGCCGCCGGCGCCGATGCTGCTGAGACAGATGAGGTCATGCCCGCCGGCGACCGCTTCCATGCCGAAGGCGATGGTCGCCGCGCACGCCCGCTCATCCAGCGCTGCATCCTGCGTGATGTCCCCGGTCGGCACATCAAGCGCCAGGTCGAGCATTTTGAGCCCGATATTAGCGCTGGCGCACATCCGCCCCAGGACACCCTGTCCCGCGGAGACAGCCCCGACATAGTCTCGCACTTGGCGTTCGGTCGGCCCCGGTCCGCCGTGGCGGGCGACGCCATGCGCTGCGGCGAAAATCGCCACCATGGGTTTGTTCAATTGCGGCGGCGTCTTGCCGGACCAGGTCGACAGCCAGACCGCCGCGTTTTCAAGCGCGCCGCTCTCCAGCCAGCCTTCCTTGCGGACTGCGTTGCGCGTGGCGGCGCCCGCCGCCTCGTTGCCATCCGGCAGGGCGCGGATCAGATCACGGATGTCGTCCAGGGGAGCGATTGAGGGCATGGGTCGTGTATGCATGGAAAAGTGCGCCTTGATAGGCCCGCCCAATGGCCCGCACAACCCGCCACGCCTTGCATACGGCCAATTCATGCGCCATCTCAAGCGCTGATAGAGAATACGGTGAATATGGAATCGCCCTGCATCCTCGTCTGCTCGATCGACATGCGCACCGGCTATTGCTTCGGCTGCGGTCGCACGCGTGACGAGATCGCAGCATGGATCGGCTATACGCCGGCCGAGCGACACGCAGTGATGGCCTTGCTGCCGGCCAGGCTGGAGACCGTGGAACGCAAGCCGCGCCGTGAGACGCGGCGCACCCGCATGGCGCGCGAACGACAGGAAGCAGGCTGACGCATATGGGCCGCGATACGCTTTTCTGGGTCTTGATGGGTGTGCTCGGCGTCGGCGTTGTGCTGTTGATGCTCAACAATGACGCCGGACAGACCTTTGGCGTCGAGAACTATCAGTTTGCGTCGCTGGTCTTCCTCGGCTCGATCGGCCTCGTCTTCGCGGTTCGCCTGTTCGGCCGAGGCGCGCCGGTCGGTCCGATGCTGCGCATCGCGGCGGTATGGCTTTGCGTCATCCTGGCGCTGATGCTGGTCTACCAGGTGCTCGCACGCTACGACATGTTGCCGGAGAATTTTCGTCCACGCAGCATCCCTGTCGACTCAGGGACAGGGATTTCCGCTTCGCTGATGAATGGCGTCGACCGCCGCCTGCATCTCTGACGTCCACACGAAATCCGCCGCGTCGAGCGCCATATCCAGCTGTTCCAGCGTGGTAGCGCCGGGAATGCTGGCCGTCACGAATGGCCGGCTCACCACGAAGGCGGCGGCAAACAGCGCCGGCGCAATGCCCAGCGAACGCGCCAGATCGTTGTAGGCCAGCAGCGTTTCCGCCGCATTCGGCGTCTCATAGCGCTGGCCGCGATTGAAAAGCTGCGACCGCGAGCCGACGGGCCGCGCGCCATGGTCATATTTGCCGCTCAGATAACCCTGCGCGATGCGGCGAATAGGCAAGCAGGCCGATGCTTTCCCGGTCGCAGACTTCAGCCAGATTCACTTCGAAGGTGCGGTTCACAAGGTTGTAGGCATTCTGAAGCGACACGACACGCGGTCCGACACCGCGCTCGCTCTCGGCAAGATAGCGCATCACGCCCCAGGAGCTTTCGTTGGACAGGCCGACGTGGCGGACCTTGCCGGCTTTCACCAACTCGTCGAAGACGGCCAGCGTTTCGGCAATCGGCGTTTCGTCCTTGTCACGCGCCGCCGGCCAATCGCCGACCCGCGCCGGGTTCGCGCCCCAGGGCACGCGGCGATCGGGAAAATGGATCTGGTAGAGGTCGACATAATCGGTCTGGAGCTTGGCCAGCGACTTGTCGATGGCGTCAAAGATGTCTGCCCGCACGAGCTTCGAAGGCCGACCGCCGCGAAACCATTCATTGGCGGTGCGGCCCACCACCTTCGTCGCCAGGATGACCTTGTCGCGATTGCCGCGCGCCTTCATCCAGTTGCCGATATAGGTCTCGGTGCGCCCTTGCGTCTCGGCCTTGGGCGGGATCGGATAAAGTTCGGCCGTATCGACGAAGTTGACGCCGCGCTCGATAGCCCGGTCGAGCTGCCGATGGGCATCGTCTTCGCTGTTCTGCTCGCCGAATGTCATCGTGCCGAGACAAATCTTCGACACAAAAAGGTCGGTGCGGCCGAGGCGGCGCTTTTCCATGATTGAAACTCCGGAGATTGTCAGGCTTGCTTGGGAGGAGGCTTGCAGCTTTAGCGCGTCGCGCCGCAAAATGCCATCGCCCCGCCGCAATGCTCGAACCAAGATTCGCCTGATTGGAGACCGACCGATGACGATTCGCACCGCGCTGCTTGCGATCTCGATGGCTGTCGTGGCCAGCGCCGCCGACGCCCAGGAACTCCCCTACCTCGACAACCGCTCCGACGCGGCATCGTTGGTCAAGTCGCTCTACAACGCGATCAATCGCAAGGAATACAGCCGCGCCTGGTCCTATTATGGCGATGAAAAGCCTTCGAAGACGTTGGAAGCCTTCGCCGATGGCTACAAGGACACCAAGTCGATCGAGTTGCGCGTCGGCGCGGTCACCTCCGAGGGCGCGGCCGGCAGCACCTTCTTCAACATTCCCGTCGCCATTGAAGCGACCGGCGCGGATGACCAGCCGAAAGTGTTTGCCGGCTGCTACACGGCGCGCCTCGCCAACCCGTCCATCCAGGGCGATGATTTTCGCCCGATGCACATCGAGAAGGGTGCGCTGAAGCCGAGCGATCAGCCGATCGATAGCGCAGCCCCGAAAAGCTGCGGCGAGGGCCAGCCGGTCGGCGGCGACGCGGTGCTGGAACAGGCGAAGGCCAGTTATTCGGCCCTCTACGGCCAAAGCTGCGACCAGGCCAATGCCGCAACCGGCCTGCCCGACGATCCGCCGGCCGACCACACGATAAAATACCGCTACAAGGACGACCCTGCGACGGACCCGGAGCGCACCGCGCGGCTGATCAGCTTCCCGTGCTTCATGGGCGCCTACAACACCTCGCAGGTCTATTATCTGTGGGACGAGATTTCAGGCCTGAAGCAGGTCGGATTCCCGACGCCCGACTTCGACGTCGTCTACGAAAACCCCGACGACACCGAAAACAGCAAGGTGAAGGAAATCACCGTCACCGGCTTCCATGCCGTCGACCAGGTGATCAATTCCGAATTCGATCCGGCCCACAACACGATCACCTCGTGGGAAAAATGGCGCGGCGTCGGCGATGCCTCTTCGAATGGCGTCTGGACCTTCAAGGACGGCAACTTCGTCCTCGTCAAATACGATGTCGACGCCAGCTATGACGGCGAGGTCGACGCCCAGACGATCGTCGACTACGAGAGCGCGCCGTAGGTTAGCGCCTCCCGCGCCGTCATCCTCGGGCTTGTCCCGAGGATCTGCGGCCCCCAAGAGGCAAGCCGTTCAGATAGCGGATCGGCAGTAGATCCTCGGCACAAGGCCGAGGATGACGGCATTGAAACCGCTACCGGGCCACCATCCAGTTCAGCACGTCGCGCCAGTCCGACATGCGGATAGGCGTGCCATGCGTGCCGGTCTCGAAGCGCACGAATTTGGCCGGATAGGATTTTCCGCGCACGCGCTTGAAGAACGCCTCCTGCTTGCCGACCGGAAACACCGTGTCCTTGCTGCCATGGCCGAAGAACACCGGCACCTTCGCCTTGTAGGCGGGGCTGGAGAAAAAGCTGTCATCCCATAGCGAGCCGAGCAGCAGCAAACCGCCGAGCTTTGGCGCCACAGCCGCATCCGAGGCGAGCTTCCAGCACAGCGCACCGCCCATCGACCCGCAAGCGACGATCACCGGCGCGCCAGGCGACTTTTCCGCATAGTTGGCGATCAGCGCGGCAATTTCGGCCGCCCCCTTGTCGCCGAAGGTCGAAAAGTCGGGCGACAGATAAAGCCCGCCCGCCTTGGCGACGAGGTTTTTCACGCGATTGAAATTGCCGCCGAAGGTGAAATCGTTGACGCCCTGCGCCCGGCTGCCGCCCTGCCCGTGCAGGTAGAGCACGATCATCGATGCGCCGGATTGCTTGCCGACCGCGACGAAGCGAAGATTGCCGGCGTCGGTGCGCAAGCTTCAGTTCCTTCTGCTGGCTGCGCACGCCGAGCGAAATGTAGTCCTTCTTGACCCGCTTCTCGGGCACCTCGTCGCGCTCGTTGACATCGCGCATCTCGCGATAGTCGACGACGAGATAGTTGCCATTGTCGGAAGACGACAGCGTGGGCGGATAGGCGAAGAGTTCGTCCTTGAAGGGGGCGATGGATTGGGCGGAGGCGGTGGTTGTAACGACAGAAAGGGCGAATGCCGCGACAGCAGCGCCATGACCCTCCCCCTTGCGGGGAGGGTCGATGAGCAGTTGAAGCGAAGCGAAAACTGCGAAGCGGGGTGGGGGTGGAACTGATAAATCTCTGACATCGCTCGGAATGTGTCACCACCCCCACCCCGGCTCAAGGTCTGGCTTCGGCAATCCTCTCGCCGACCCTTCCGACAAGGGCGGAGGGTAAAGGGCGTCTACCCCTGCAACACCCCACCTGCTTGCGCCATGGCTTCCGGCGTGTCCACATCCAGCGATGCCGACGTCGCCGAGCTCCACATCGACCACTTCGGCATTCCCGCCTTCGATCAGATGCCGCGCGCCGGTATCGCCTTCCAGCGCGGCGACCGCCCCAAACAGGCTGCGCGGCAGGATCACCGGATTGCCGCGTTTGCCGTTGTGCGTCGCCCGCACGATCGCTCGCCCGCCGGCCTTGCGGAACGCCGAAATCAACACGTCGAAATCCGCGCTCGTGACGCCCGGCATATCGCCCAGCACGATCATTGCGCCGGCAGCATCCTCCGGCAGCGACCCGATACCCACCTTGAGCGATGACGCGAGGCCGGACGCAAAGCCCGGATTGTGCACGCTCTGGACGCTGAGCCCCTCGACGGCGTCGCGGACCCGCGCCGCCTGATGACCGGTCACCACCACCTGTCCATCGGCGGCCGAGGCCAGCACACGCTCGGCCATGCGCCGCACCAGCGGCTTGCCGTCGAAATCGGCCAGCAGCTTGTTTGGACCGCCCATGCGGCTGGAACGGCCGGCAGCGAGCACGACCGCAAATACCTTGGGATCGGACTGGCGCTCCGCCGCTTCGCGCGGCTGCGGCCGGCTGGCGATCTCCATCAAAAGCCCGCCGACGCCCATGCCGGCGATGTCACGGTCGGTGACCTCGATGCCTGCAAGCGTGCGGTCCAGCACCCAGTCGAACCCGTTTTCCTTGGGGCTGCGAGCGCAACCCGGCGCCCCGATCACCGGCTTGCCGCCAAGTTGGCCCAGCACCAGCAGATTGCCGGGATCGACCGGCATGCCGGTGCGCGTCACGCTGCCGCCGGCCTGCCGGATCGCGGCCGGGATAACATCGTCGAAATCGCTCACCGCCGATGCACCGAAAATGACCACCAGATCATGCGTTCTTCGCCAATTCGGCCGCCGCTGCCGCGACATCTTCCGTGCGATGCGCCACCCGCTTCTCCGACCCGACACTGCTGCCGGAGCGCGCCAGCCGCGCTTCGGTCGTGCGCACGGTCTTGTCCAGCACGCTGTCTTTCAGGCCCGCCAGGGTGGTCTGCACGATGCCCACCTTGGCCGTCCTGAACGGATGCACGTCGAAGACGGGCCGAGCGCTTGCCAGGGCAACAACCTTGGCCAAAACCGCGCCCGGCACCGCATAAGGAATGATCTTCACCGTCGCCACCATCTGGTGGTCTTCGACAGCGGCATTGTGCGCCAGCGTCGCGACCGTGATGGCCGGGTCGACCGCGTTGATCGCGTCGATCAGCGCCGCATCGACGGTGAAGATGCCGGCGGAAATCGCATGCAGATTGACGCGGCCCGTGGCCGCCGTCCTGGCGTCGACGCCGGAAAAGCGCAGTGCGGCGACGATCTGCTCGGCAGCCGCGTTCTCCTCGACATCGCCGGCATCCAGCACGGCGGCGATGACGTCCCGCACGCCGGCCTCGCGAAGCAGGGCAACATCCTCCGCCGACAGCACCTGCGCCTTGCGAATTTTCTTGCCGCCGGCGGCGAGCGAATGCGCGAGAATCGCGCCTTCGGCCTTGTCGATCGGAACCGGGCCGAACTTCACGCCGCGGCCTGCGTTTTGGCGACGAGACCGCGCGAGCGGAACGCCTCGATCACCTGCCCCAGCACCGCGACCGCGATCTCGGCCGGCGTCGCCGCGCCGATGTTGAGGCCGATCGGCGCATGGATACGGTCGATCTGGCCTTGCGATGCGCCCATCGCCAGCAGCCTTTCGACACGCTTGGCGTGCGTTTTCCGGCTGCCCAGCGCACCGACATAGAAGCAGCCGGCATCAAGCGCCGCCTTCAGCGCAAAATCGTCGATCTTGGGATCATGCGTCACCGCGGCCAGTGCGCTGTAGCCATCCAGCGGCCGCGCCTTCAGCACGTCTTCCGGCCATTCGGCATCAAGCTGCACATCCGGAAACCGGTCCGGCGTCGCAAACGCCGTGCGCGGATCGATGATTTCCAGCGGAAAGCCCGCGATTTTCGCCATCGGGGCGAGCGCCTGGCTGATGTGCACCGCGCCGATCACCACCAGGCGCGGCTGCGGCAGATGCACGTTGAGGAAAAAGCTGCGTCCCTCCGCCTCCACCGAGCCGGAATTGCCGGTGCGAAACGCCTTGCCGAGCGCCTCGCCAAGCGCTCCGGCCACAGCGTCGCCTTCGCGCACGACACGATCCCGCCCGTCGCCCAGATCGGTCACCACGATGACGGCCCGGCGCGCCCGGCGCTCTTCGTTCAGCGTTTTCAGGACAAACGGGTCCATCAGGCTAACCCAGGCGCTCGACGTAAACCTTGATCTTCCCGCCGCACGACAATCCAACCTGCCAGGCGGTCTCGTCGGCGACGCCGAACTCCAGCATGCGCGGCTTGCCGTCGGAAATCACGTCGACCGCTTCGGAAACCACCGCGCCCTCCACGCAGCCACCAGAGACGGAGCCGTGAAAATTGCCTTCGGCGTCGATCACCAGATGGCTGCCGACGGGGCGCGGGGCGGAACCCCAGGTCTCGACCACGGTGGCGAGGGCGACATCGCGCCCCTCGTTCATCCAGCCTTCCGCGATCGCCAGAGGATCACGGGCTTCGTCGAGATTTGCGATTGTCTGCATGGGTGTCACCTTTGCACGGACGGTCAAGGCCCGTCGAGATTCGGCCCAGGATGAGCCGAAAATGGTGACTTTCGAGAACCGAAGCGGAGTGTACTTTTGGGTACACGAGCATCGGAAGCGCAGAACGACACCATTTGCAGGCCATCCTCGGCCGAATATCGATAGGCCTTATATATGGTCATGCCGCACGCCTGCTGCCAAGGTCCATCCAGCGGCGTGGATCAGCCGCGCGGCTCGAACTTTTGTCCAACGACGCGACAAGGTCGGACAGCGCCGCCAGATTGTGCACGGCGCGGAACTCGTCGACATGCGGCAGCATGGCCTTGACGCCGCGCGCCCTCGCCTCGAACCCGTCGAACCGCAGCAGCGGGTTCAGCCAGATCAGCCGCCGGCAGCTTTTGTTCAGGCGTTCCATCTCTTCCGACAGGCCGGCGACATCGTCGCGCTCCAGCCCGTCGGTGATCAGCAGCACGATGGCGCCCTGCCCCAGCACCCGGCGCGACCAGAGCCGGTTGAACTCATGCAGCGTGTCGCCGATGCGCGTGCCGCCGGACCAGTCCTGCACCGCCGCCGAGCAGTTGGCCAGCGCCTCGTCCGGGTCGCGATGGCGCATCTGCCGTGTCAGATTGGTCAGCCGCGTGCCGAACACGAAGGTATGCACCCGCCGCCGCTTCTCGGTCAGCGCATGCAGGAAATGCAGGAAAATGCGCGTGTACTGGCTCATCGAGCCGGAAATGTCGGCCAGCACGACCAATGGCGGATGCACCTCGCGCGGCGACCTGAAACGCGGCAGCACCAGCTCGCCGCCGGTGCGCGCCGCCGCCCGCATCATCGCGCGCGGATCGATGGTGCGCCCTGACGCATCGGACCGGAAACGCCGCGTTCTGACCGTGTCGAACGGCAGCCGCAGCGCCGCGATGGCCCGCTTGGCCTCGCCGATTTCCTGCACGCTCATCTGCGCGAAATCCTTCTCGCGCAGCACCTCATTGCCGGACACGGTGAAGCGCGCATCGACCTCCACTTCCGGAATTTCGCGCGGCGGCTGGTTTTTCTGATGGCCTTCGAACATCGCCTGGCTGACGCGGTTCTCGGCGGCGCGCTGCTTCTGCTTTTCGCGATGATCGGCCGCGACCGGCGAAAACATCGCGATCATCTTCTCGATCAGCTCGCGCGATTTCCAGAACAGGCGGAACGCCTCGTCGAACACGGGGTGGTCTTCATGCCGCGTCACCAGCACCGAATGCAGAACCCAGTAAAAATCGTCGCGGCTGCCGATGCCGGCCGTCAGGACAGCTTCAATGGCGTCCTTCACCGAAGCCGGCCCGACCCGCATGCCGGCCTTGCGCAAGGCCCGCGCGAAATAGACGATGTTGTCGGCGATGCGGCCTTCCGCGTGAAGCTTGTCCTGCATCTCAGGCAGAAACGGGCAAGAGCTCGTAAACGCGCGCTTCCCGACTTCGCAGCAGCTACGTCGCCCCGCTTCAACGCAGTGCGAACACGGTCAAGCTTCAGCGCGTCATCTTGGGAAATAGGAAGGCCCCCAGCTCCGTCGTCCGGGATCAGATCGACCTCGACCTCTGCCGCATATTTGTTTGCATGGACGAAACGAACGGACTTGCGGCTCATTTCGATTCTCTTCTCAAGAAATCGGTCGTCCAACGCTCTCACTCCGCCGCCGTGGCGAGCTCCGCCTTGACCTCTTTGAGGATGCGGCGGCCCTCGCCTTGCTCGATGCGGGCGATGTCGTCCTGATATTTGAGCAGCACGCCGATCGTGTCGGACACCGTTTCCGGATCGAGCGCCACCTTGTCCAGTTCGGTCAACGCGCTCGCCCAGTCGATCGTCTCGGCGACGCCAGGCACCTTGAACAGTTCCAGCTCGCGCAGCTTCTGGATGAAGCGCACCACCTCGGCCGACAGCCGCTTGTTGGCGTCCGGCACCTTGCGGCGCACGATCTCCAGTTCGCGCTCGGCGTTCGGATAATCCACCCAGTGATAGAGGCAGCGCCGCTTCAGCGCATCGTGGATTTCGCGCGTGCGGTTGGTGGTGATGATGACGATCGGCGGCTCCTCCGCCTTGATCGTGCCGAGCTCCGGCACCGTCACCTGGAAGTCCGACAGGATTTCCAGCAGGAACGCCTCGAACGCCTCGTCGGTGCGGTCGAGTTCGTCGATCAGGAACACCGGCGCCGCCCCATCCTTGCCGGTCAGCGCCTCCAGCACCGGCCGGCGGATCAGATAGCGTTCGGAAAAGACGTTCTTTTCCATGTCCTTGCGGTCGACGGCTCCGGCGGCTTCCTCCATCCGGATCTCGATCATCTGCGCCGCATAGTTCCATTCATAGACAGCGGAGGAGACGTCGAGGCCTTCATAGCATTGCAGGCGGATCAGCTTGCGCCCCAGCGCCGAGGCCAGCACCTTGGCGATCTCGGTCTTGCCGACGCCCGCCTCGCCTTCGAGGAAAAGCGGCCGCTTCATCTTCAGGCTGAGAAACAGCACCGTCGCCAGCGAGCGGTCGGCCACATAGTCGGCGCCGGCCAACAAGCTCCAGCGTTTCATCGATGCTTGCCGGAACCGGTCGCGCTGTCGGCTTGGTCATAAGCTCACTTTCGCCGGCAGGCGGCGGTCAAAGGACGTGATAGCCGCGGTCATGATAGATCAACGGCCGCAAATTATCGCCGATGCGCAGGCCTGTCACCTTGCCAAAAAGCACACGGTGGGTGGCCAATTCCTTGGTGTCGACCAATTCGCAATCGAACACCGCCACCGCGCCCTTGAGCGTCGGCGCGCCGGTAGCGATCGTGTCCCATTCGGCCAGCGCGAACCGCTCCTGGGCAGTCAGCCCGGTCAGGCCGGAAAACGCCACCGAAAGCGGCTCATGCTTTGCGGCTAGCGTGTTCAGCGCGAATTTGCCATTGGCGATGAAAGCCCGGTTGTTCGGGTTCTCGCGGTTGAGGCAGGCCAGCACCGTCGGCGGCGAGTCGGACACCGAGCAGGCGGCGATCACCGTCGTGCCGCGCAAGCCGACCCGGCCCGTCGGTGGTGATGACGTGCACCGCGCCGGCAAAATGCGCCATCGCGTCACGATAGGCCTGCGGCCCTATCTCATATTTTTTCAGCACTGGCGCAACGATCCTGCGTAGGACCGCCATATATGGGGCCGAAGCTTAACCGACAAGCAAGCTCGTCGGCCGTTCATATTGCGACTTCGGCCGTGTGACGTTACCTCTGCAACGAACTTGACTCGTAAACGGGCGGCCCCACCCTTCGATGTATCGTTCCAGGCGCTTTGCGCTGACCTTTTCCTTTTTCGCGCTGGTGAGCACCGCGCTCGCCGCAGAGCCGCTGCTTGGCGTGGCCGCACCGATGTCCGGTCCGTCGGCGATCCTGGGCACGCAGGTGCGCGATGGCGCGACCCTGGCGGCCGAGAAGACCGGCGCTGATATTGCACTGGTCGACGATCAGTGCACCGCGGCCGGCGGCGCCAAGGCTGCGCGAAGAGTTCGTCGACCGCAAGGTGGCGCTGGCCGTCGGCTTCCTGTGCGGCGAGGCGCTCGAGGCGGCACTTGCCCGCCCTGAAGCAGGCCGGCATTCCGGTCATCACCATCGGCGTGCGCACCAACAGCCTGACCGACAACCGCGAAAAGACCGGTTGGCCGCTCTATCGGCTGGCGCCGCGCGCCGACGGCGAGGCAGTGGCGGTCTCGCGCGTCATTCCCGCGCTGTGGCGCGAAAAACCCTTCGCCATCATCGATGACGGCACCATCTATGGCCGCGAACTCGCCGAAAGTCTTCGGTCGGCGGTGGAGCAGGTGCAGCTCAAGCCGGTGTTCCTGGATGTGTTCCGCCCGCAGCTGGACAATCAGATCGGCCTCATCGGCCGCCTGCGCAAGGCGGGTGCGACGGCGGCGTTCGTCGGCGGCGATCGTGACGATGTCGCGATCATGGGCCGCGACAGCGCCGAACTTAGCGCCGGCATCATTTTCGCGGGCGGCGAAGCGCTGCGCGCGGCGTCCAGCGGCGTTCCGCTGGCCAAGGGCACGATCATGATCGGCCTGCCCGAATGGTCCGAGATCGCGGACCCTGGCGTCGCTTACCGCATTCGGCGCGAAGAAGGTGATGGCTGAAGGGTATGCCCTGCCCGCCTATGCGGCGGTTGAGATCGCGGTGGCGGCGGCGGCCGGCGGCACCACCGGAATCGGCCTGTTCGGTCGGCTCGACGAGGACGAGTTCAAGACGGCGATCGGTACCTTCCGCTTCAACTCGAAAGGCGACCTCAGCCGAGCCGCTCTACCGCGCCTACACCTATGACGGCGCGCGCTTCGTGCCGATGGGGGTCGAATGACGCATCGCGCCGGACCGCTGCAACCTCATCACCGACGTCGGCGGCCTGACGGTCGGCAATGCCCAGGACGACAAGCTCAAATCCGGCGTCACGGCGGTTATCTGCGAGGCGCCCACAATCGCGGCGGTCCAGGTGCTCGGCGGCGCGCCCGGCACCAGCGAAACGGATCTTCTGGAACCGCACAACATGGTGCAGCACGATCCACGGACTTGTGTTGTCCGGCGGCTCCTCTTTCGGCCTCGATGCGGCCGCGGGCGCACGCGCTGCCTTGCGCGAAAAGGGCGTCGGCCTCGATGTGCGTGGCATGCGGATTCCGATCGTGCCTGGCGCGATCCTGTTCGACCTCGTCAATGGCGGCGACAAGGACTGGGGGCTCCATCCGCCCTATCGCGAACTCGGTCATGGCGCGGTCAACGCGGCCGCCCGCACATTCGCGCTCGGCACCGCAGGCGCGGGCACTGGCGCCACGACAGCCGGCCTCAAGGGCGGGCTGGGTTCGGCATCGACCGTCTTGCCGAACGGCGTCACGATCGGCGCCCTGGTTGCCGTCAACGCCGTCGGCTCCGTGACCATGGGCCAAACGCCCCATTTCTGGGCCGCTCCCTTCGAGATCGGCGACGAGTTCGGTGGTTTGGGTCTGCCTTCCAAAACGCCGCCAGATGCAGCCGATGTCCGCTTCAAATTCCGCGATGCCCTGGCTGCCGCGAACACGACGATTGCCGTCATCGCGACCGACGCGGTGATGACCAAGGCTGCGGCCAGACGCTTGGCAATTTCCGCCCATGATGGCTTTGCACGCGCGATTTGGCCATCGCACACGCCAGCCGACGGTGATCTGGTTTTCGCGCTGGCGACCGGCACAAAGCGGCGTCGACCTCAGCATCGAAGCGGCAATCGATGTCTACGCCGTCGCTGCAGCCACCATGGCGCGCGCCATCGCGCGGGCGATCTATGCAGCGACGCCAGCCGACAACGACCTGTTCCCGACCTGGGCGCAGCGCCACGCGAAATAGCGCTTTTCCTGGCGTCAATGCGCCATTAGGACCTGTCGCCGATGATGCCGGCGCCGGGCCAATGGAGGTACCATGATGAAACGAACGCTTCTCGCGGCAGTTTGGCTGGCATGCCTCTGAGCCAGTCCCGCACATGCCGGCGACACGGCCGAGCTGAACATTCTTGGCTTCAGCGCCGACGGCAAGATCTTCGCGTTCGAGGAATATGGCGTACAGGATGGCTCGGGTTTCCCCTATGCCAACCGCTTCTACATCGACACGACGACCGACAAATTCCTGCCCGGAACGCCGGTTCGCGTGCGACTGGACGATGAGGCAGCGACCATTGCCGCAGCGCGCGACCAGGCAGCCAAGCAGAGCCAAACAATCATCGCGGACGCGATCCTGACCGCCAATCGAGGCTATCTCGCCGCCTTCAACGCGGTCACCGAGGAATCGGCCGATCCCTATATGATCCTCGCCAATCCGCGGCCGATTTTTCCGCCGGTCGACAAATCCATCGCCTTCCGGCTCGAGGAGACGACCGTTCCAGCGCCAGCCTTGTGCAAGGATTTCGGCGAGACCAAAGGCTTCCGGCTGATCATGGAACATCCGGCTGGGGTCGTCCAAAATCTTGCACAACGACCAGTCCGTCCCGGCCAGCCGTAATTGCCCGCAAGGCTATCGACTGAGCGGCCTGCAAACCTTCTACCCGCAAACCGGTCAGCCTGCCTTTGCCGTCATGATCGCTGTCCGTAGCGTCGGCTTCGAGGGCCCGGATTATCGCTGGCTGGCTGTCACGGGCAGGCTGTGAGCGATTTTTCGCAGCGAACTTCCGATCAGGCTGCCCGCCCGGCCGCCGCGCCCAGCTTTGCCCGCGTCATGCTTGGCGCGCTGTTATGGGCCGCCGTCATGGCGGCTAGCGCCTGGTACGGCGTCTCCGCCCTCGACTGGGAGACGCAGGGCCGCATCACCAGCATTGTCCTGCTGTTTGCCGCCGGCGCATTCGTGGCCTTCCCCGCCGGCATCTTGGTCGCCCGGTCTGCTCACCGGGCGCCGCGGGCGCGAGGTCGCCTTCGCCGCCGCGTTTCTCTCCCTCGCCGCGGCCACCATCGGCATCACCTCGCTGATCTTCGCCTTCGACTACCGCACCTATTATGCCGAGTGGCACGACGACGAATTCTCGATCCGCCTGGTCTTCGAGATCACCTTCACCACGCTCAGCGCCATCTACCAGTTCGCTGTCTTGGGCATGCGGCTCTATTTCCCCATCGGTTTCCTGGGTCTTTTCGTCGCCAGCTGGTGGTTTGCGCGGCAGCGCAATTGAGCATTATGCCCGCCTCTGCTAGGACGCATCTTTAACGACTGAGGCAAGCATGATCCCGCGCTATTCGCGGCCGGAAATGGTCGCCATCTGGTCGCCCGAAACCCGTTTCCGCATCTGGTTCGAAATCGAGGCGCATGCCTGCGATGCGCTGGCCGAGCTCGGCGTCATTCCGAAGGAAGCCGCCAAAACCATCTGGGAAAAGGGCGGCGCGGCGAAATTCGACGTCGCCGCGCATCGATGAGATCGAGCGCGACACCAAGCACGACGTCATCGCCTTCCTGACCCATCTCGCCGAATTCGTCGGCCCGGATGCGCGCTTCATCCACCAGGGCATGACCTCGTCCGACGTGCTGGACACCTGCCTCAGCGTCCAGCTGGCCCGCGCCTCGCGACATCCTGCTGGCCGACCTCGACGGCCTGCTGGCCGCGCTGAAGAAGCGCGCGCTTCGAGCACAAGGACACGGTCACCATCGGCCGCAGCCATGGCATCCATGCCGAGCCGACCACCTTCGGCATCAAGCTGGCGCTCGCCTATGCCGAATTCCAGCGCTGCCGCGAGCGGCTGGTGCGCGCCCGCGAGGAAATCGCCACCTGCGCCATCTCCGGCGCCATCGGCACGTTCGCCAATATCGACCCCTATGTCGAGGAGCATGTCGCGAAAAAGCTCGGCCTGAAGCCGGAGCCGGTCTCGACCCAGGTCATCCCGCGCGACCGCCACGCCATGTATTTCGCGACGCTCGGCGTCATCGCCTCGTCGATCGAGCGGCTGGCGATCGAAATCCGCCATCTCCAGCGCACCGAGGTGCTGGAAGCGGAAGAGTATTTCTCGCCGGGCCAGAAAGGCTCGTCGGCCATGCCGCACAAGCGCAACCCGGTGCTGACGGAAAACCTGACCGGCCTTGCCCGCATGGTGCGTTCCTACGCCCTGCCGGCGATGGAAAACGTCGCGCTCTGGCACGAGCGGGACATCTCGCACTCCTCGGTCGAGCGCATGATCGGGCCGGATGCCACGGTCACGCTCGATTTCGCGCTGGCGCGGCTGACCGGCGTCATCGAAAAGCTGGTGGTCTATCCTGAGAACATGGACAAGAACCTGAACAAGTTCCGGGGCTTGGTCCATTCCCAGCGCGTTCTGTTGGCGCTGACGCAGGCCGGCGTGTCCCGCGAGGACGCCTATCGCCTGGTCCAGCGCAACGCCATGAAGGTGTGGGAACACGGCGCTGATTTCCTTGAGGAACTGCTGGCCGACAAGGAGGTGCGCGCAGCACTCTCCGAGGCCGACATCCGCGAAAAATTCGACCTCGGCTATCACACCAAGCATGTCGACACGATCTTCAAGCGGGTGTTCGGCTAGCGATGCGGCTCGCGGTCATCTCCGACATCCACGGCAATCTTCGCGCGCTGGAGGCCGTCCATGCCGAGATCAAGGCCGCGGCGCCGGACGTCATCGTCAATCTCGGCGATTGCCTCTCCGCGCCGCTCTGGCCGGAAGAGACCGCGCAATATCTGATGGCCGAGAACTGGCTGACCGTGCGCGGCAACCACGACCGGTGGCTATCGGACCGAACCGAGCCGCACGATCTCGACGAGATGCTGCGCCCAGAGCTTTCCGCCGCCACGATGGCCTGGCTTGGCGATTTGCCGGCAACCGCAGAGCTCGATGACGACATCCTGCTCTGCCACGGCAGCCCATCGAGCGACGAGGTGTTCCTGCTCGAAGAGGAAGGCGAGGATTTCCTCTACCCGTCGGACGAGACCCAGGTTCGGGCAAAACTCGGCGACTGTTCCGCGAAATTGGTGCTATGCGGACATTCGCATACGCCGCGCCTGGTGCGCATGGCGGACGGTCCAACCATCCTCAACCCAGGCAGCGTCGGCGTACAGGCTTTTCCGTCCTTCACGGCGACCGGCAGCCCGCATGCCCGCTTTGCCATCGCCACCCGCGACGGCGCAACATGGTCGTTCCATCAATATGCGATCGAATACGACTGGCACGCGGCGCCGCCGGCGCGCAAGCCGGACGCGCGTAGCCAATCGCGCTGGGCTTGCGCGGCCTCTCGGGCCAAGACCGGCCGTTCGAAGCCACGAGCGGCGCTCTGTAATCCGGTACTCACGCCGTCTCGAAGCCTGCAGCGACCGCACGAACGTCGCCGACGACCCAGACGCGCGACGTCGCCATTGATGCGCGTGCCAAGCGGCTCGCTCAGAAGCGGCCCGAACGTCTCGACGCGGCTTGAGCCGCCGCGCGCCTGCACGACCAGCAGCGGCAGCCCGCCATAATTCTTGGCCGGCACCAGCAGGAAGCGCGGATTGCCGCTGTAGGAGCTCAGCTCATTGGCGAAACGGTAAGGCCGGAAGGCCGGATCCTTGGAAGCGAACCAGCATTTGTGCGCGGCGATCGCCACCTGCTCCATGACCCGCAGCGACGCGCTCTTCCCGCGCGCCGGAGCCACTGTTTGTGACTTTCACCTTGGATTGCTGGCAAGCCGCCAACCCCAATGGCAGCACAAGCGCCCAGCAGCGCCAGCGAAGGCTTCCGCACCATTACCCTGCCCGTGCCGCATTCACGCCGCCTTGCCCAGCACGCTCTCGAACAGCGCCCGCCCATCGATGCCGCCATGCGCGGCTTCGATCAAATTCTCCGGATGCGGCATCAGGCCGAGCACATTGCCCTTGGCCGAAACGATGCCGGCGATGTCGTTGATCGAGCCGTTCGGGTTGGTGCCCTCGGCATAGCGGAACACCACCTGCCCCTCGCCTTCCAGCGTCTTCAGCGTTTCGGTATCGGCAAAATAGTTGCCGTCATGATGCGCCACCGGGCAGCTGATCACCTGCCCCGGCGCATAGTTGCGCGTGAAGGCGGTGTTCGCATTCGCCACCTGCAGCTTCACTTCGCGGCAGACGAATTTCAGCGACTGGTTGCGCATCAGCGCGCCCGGCAGCAGCCCGGCCTCGACCAGGATCTGAAAACCGTTGCACACGCCCATCACCATGACGCCCTTGTCGGCCTTCTCCGCGATCGCCCGCATCACCGGCATGCGCGCCGCAATCGCGCCGCAGCGCAGATAGTCGCCATAGGAAAAGCCGCCCGGAATGACGATCAGGTCGACATCGGGAACTGTCGCGTCGGTTTCCCAGACGGTGACCGGCGGCTTGCCGGAAATTTTGGTCAGCGCCGCGATCATGTCGCGGTCGCGGTTCAGGCCGGGGAGAAGGACGACGGCGGATTTCATGCTCTTGGCGGCTCGTAGGGCGATTGAGGTTTTTCGGCTAGTTCGCGCAGATCAAGTCGGCGTTCGATGCGCTCCAAGCGCTCGTCGTGGCGTGCCAGAATGCCGTACATGTTGTGAATGTCGTTCTGCATTCCCATCTGCGTTAGCCGGATCGACACGATCTCGTGCCGAATCTCACCTATCCCGGCATCGATCTTGTCGAGCCGTCCCTGAATTTGCTTCAGGACTTCATACATAAGCTCACTGGTGACTTCGGCCATTGGAATCGTCTCAAGCGACGACGACAGTGTAATTCTCAATCACCGTATTCGCCAGCAACCTGTCGCACATGGCTTTGAGCTCGGCCTCGGCCTTGGCCTTGTCGGTCGACTGAAGCTCGACGTCGAACACCTTGCCCTGCCGCACCGACCCCACGCCGTCGAAGCCGAGCGCGCCCAGCGCATGCTCGATCGCCTTGCCTTGCGGGTCCAGAACGCCATTCTTCAGGGTGACGGTAATGCGGGCCTTGATCACGCGAAAATCCTAGTCCTTCAAAAACGTCGGGCGGCCGCGGCCGCCCTCTTCGATAGGTTGGAAGCAGCTCAGTGCTTGGTGCCCTTCGGCTCCTCGTTGACGGCAACCAGCACCGGACCCGTCGGGCGCGGCGGCTCGTTCTCGTTCATGATGCCCAGCCGGCGCGCGACCTCCTGATAGGCCTCGACCAGCCCGCCCATGTCGCGGCGGAAACGGTCCTTGTCCATCTTCTCCTGCGTGTTGACGTCCCACAGCCGGCACGAATCAGGGGAAATCTCGTCGGCGACGACGATGCGCATCATCTCGCCCTCGAACAGCCGGCCGCACTCGATCTTGAAATCGACCAGCTGGATGCCGACGCCCATGAACAGGCCGGAGAGGAAATCGTTGACCCGGATGGCCAAGCGCCATGATGTCGTCGATCTCCTGCGGCGATGCCCAGCCGAAGGCGGTGATGTGCTCTTCCGACACCATCGGGTCGTCCAGCGCATCGGCCTTGTAGTAGAATTCGATGATCGAGCGCGGCAGAACCGTGCCTTCCTCGATGCCGAGCCGCTTGGCCAGCGAGCCGGCGGCGATGTTGCGCACCACGACCTCCAGCGGGATAATCTCAACTTCCTTGATCAGTTGCTCGCGCATGTTCAAGCGACGGATGAAGTGGGTCGGAATGCCCATGCGGTTCAGATGATTGAAGATGTGCTCGGAAATGCGGTTGTTGAGCACGCCCTTGCCGTCGACCACTTCGTGTTTCTTCTTGTTGAACGCGGTGGCGTCGTCCTTGAAGAACTGGATCAGCGTGCCGGGCTCCGGCCCTTCATACAAAATCTTGGCCTTGCCCTCATAGATGCGGCGGCGGGTCTTCATTGAGCTTTTTCTCTGGTTTGAAGGGAAAGCGTCATGACGAGCGGTCCCTCGGGCTTGCGGCCTGTCAAAAAGACCGCTCAGACTGCGTTTGGCCGTCTCTATCGCAATACGGCACCGCGCTCAATTGGCAAATCGGCGCATCAACTGCTTTCGGCCGCCGAAATATTGCGTTGCAGCATCAAAGAGAGTGCATGACGCGAACTTGACCGGCGGCCCGCCTTTTGATTTGAGCGGGAACAACATACATAGGCCGCACCCACCAGCGCTTTAACGATAACGGACATCCAGAGGACAGCCATGAGCAGCATGAAGGACCGCGAGGAAGGTTTTGAGCGCAAGTTCGTCTTCGACGAGGAACTGCGCTTCAAGGCAAACGCCCGCCGCAACAAGGCGCTCGGCCACTGGGCCGCCGAAAAGCTCGGCAAAACCGGTGCGGATGCCGATGCCTACGCCAAGGAAGTGGTGATGTCCGACATCGCGGAAGCCGGCGATCATGACGTGCTGACCAAGGTCAAGGGCGACTTCGACGCTGCCGGCGTCGATCAGTCCGAGCACCAGATCCGCCGCACCATGGATGAACTGATGGTCAAGGCCATCGAGGACATTCGCAACAACTAGCTGCCAGCTACCCGCGTAGCAGCGCCTGGACCAAAAGACCGCCCCATCGCCGGGCGGTTTTTCTTTGCGTTTCCGGCCTGAAATCGCCAACAGTGCCCGCACTTCGACGTTGGAGAACCAAGCGTATGTCCCTCGCCGCCAAGCTCGCCGCAGATGAAGTTGTGCTGACCTGCTGGTCGGGCGTGCCGGATTCGGTGACAGTCGAGCTCATGGCCGGCGCCAAGGGTTTCGATGCGGTCACGATGGACATGCAGCATGGCGGCCACCACGAAGACAGCATCCTGCGCAGCCTGCCCGCCATCATGCGCGCCGACAAGCCGGCCGTCGTGCGCATTCCTGTCGGCCGCTGGGATATGGCCAGCCGTGCGCTCGATTTCGGCGCCGATGCGGTCATCGCGCCGATGGTGAATTCGGTCGCCGACGCAAAACTCTTTGCCGCGGCGATGAAATATCCGCCCTTGGGCGAGCGCTCCTGGGGTCCGACCTTTGCGTTTCCGCGCTATGGCAAGGGCACCTTGCAGCAATATCTCGAGGAGACCAACGCCCGCACAGTCTCTTTCGCCATGATCGAAACCCGCGCCGCACTCGACGCGCTCGACGGGATTCTGGCGACGCCAGGTATCGACGCCATCTTCCTCGGCCCCTCGGACTTCTCCATCGCCTGGACGCGCGGCAAGCAGGTCAACCCGACGCTTGAGGACATGATGGCGACGGTGGCCGATGTCGCAAAACGCGCCCGCGCCGCGGGAAAGCATTGCGGCATCTATGTCATGGATGCCGCCGTCGCCGGCCGCTACGTCGAGATGGGTTATCGTTTCCTGGCCTGCGGCAGCGAAGGCCAGTTGATCGGCCAGGGCGCGGGTCTCGTCGCCGGCGCGATCCGCGACAACATCGGAAAACGCTGACGGCGGCTCAGAACGTTGCGCCGGGGACAGTTTACTTTTTTCCGCAGAAAGGCGTGCCGTTTCAAACAGTTGGCGCTAGCGGAAAGAAAGTAAACTGTCCCCTGCACGCACCACGAACGCGGACGACAATCCACCCGGACATTTCATTCGGGCGCTTGCAGCCGCGACAGGAACTGCGCGAACACCATCGAGCCTTCCGGCCACGGCCCAAAGCCGGAATCGCTGTTGATATGCCCCGCCTCGCCAGCGTCGATGAACAGCGATCCCCAGGCGGCAGCAATATCTTCCGCGACCTCATAGGCGCAGAACGGGTCGTTGCGGCTGCCGATCACAACCGACGGAAACGGCAGCGGGTCGCGCGGATAGGGTCCGAACGTCATCAGATGCTTCGGCCGAATATCCGGGTTTGCCACGTCCGGCGGCGCGACGAGAAAAGCCCCGGCCAACGGCTTGTTGAATTGCGGGATCGCCTGGATGGCAGTTGCCACGCCCAGCGAATGGGCCACCAGCACCACCGGCTTCGTCGCCTCGTTGACGGCCTCGGCGACCCTGGCCGTCCAGTCCTCGCGAACCGGCTTCGACCATTCCGCCTGCTCGACGCGCCGGGCGGAGGAGAGCTTCTCCTGCCAGCGGCTCTGCCAATGATCCGGCCCGGAATTGGTGTAGCCGGGAACGATGAGAATATCGGTGTCTTTGACCTTCATGCAGCCGATGTAGCCGCCGATTTCCGACGCCGCAAGCGCTGCTCGGACCGCCATTGTGACTGAATCAGTGAACGCGGTGTCGTGCAATCTGTCACTTGTGTGAACGATCCCGATGGACGATGTGTCGTGATAGAATTCCATGCGATTTCGTTGTTCGCCGCGAATCCGCGGCTCAGTGGAGAGCCCGATGAGTGAATTGCCGTTTGCGGCCGAAACGCCGATCAGCGTCGCCAAGGTCGGGCTGCGCGCCCGCGATGCTGCGGCACTTTCCGAATATTATCAAAGGGTTGTCGGACTCCGGGAGCTGTCGCGCGACGGCGAGACGATCACGCTCGGCACGGGCGAACGCCCGCTGCTTGTCCTGGAGAGCGACAAGACCTTGCGCCCGGACGATCCACGCAGCGCCGGCCTGTTCCACACGGCATTCCTGCTGCCGTCTCGCGCCGATCTCGGCCGCTGGATCGAGCACGCCGTCCAGAAGCAGATCCCGATCGAAGGCGCATCCGACCACCTGGTTTCGGAAGCGCTTTACCTGACCGACCCCGAAGGCAACGGCATCGAAATCTATGCCGACCGCGCGCCGTCGACCTGGCGCAACGAAGACGGTAGCCAGAAAATGGCGACGCTTAGAATGAACATCCCCGACGTGCGGGCGTCCGTTCCTGCCGGCGATCCGGGCTGGAAAGGCGCCCCGGACGGCTCGGTTGTCGGCCATGTGCATCTGCGCGTCGGCGATCCGACGGTTGCCGAAGAGTGGTGGCACAAGGAGCTCGGCTTCGACACCGTGGCGAAATATGGCGCGGAGGCCGTGTTCCTGTCGACCGGCGGTTATCACCACCACATCGGCGCCAACACCTGGCATAGCCGGGGCGCCGGACCGCGCGAAAAGGATCGCACAGGCCTGAGCTGGGTCGAACTGGCCGCGAAGGACGCTGCCCGGGTGGGCGTTTCCAAGGAAGACCCTTGGGGCAACGTCATCAAAACCGTCGCCGCCTAGCCAAAACTGACTGCGGGCTGCCCGAAGGCAGGCCGCAATTGTTGCGCCGTTATTGCGGCGCTGGCGCTGGTGCAGCCGGAGCTGCGGCGCGGGAGCAGGTTCTGCCGGAGCAGGAGCCGCTGGTGCCGGTGCAGGCTCAGCTGGAGCCGCAGGTGCGGCTGGCGCTGCCGGAGCAGCGGGCTCGGCCGGCGCCGGAGCCGATGGCGCCTCGACATTGACGTTCACGTCGCCGCCGCGACCGCCAAATGTGCCGTTCATGTAGAGATAGCCGGCAACTGCCGCCACAATCACGATGATGATCGCGGCGACCCAACCGCCGCTGCCTCCGCCGCCATTGGTGACGACGACTGTTTCTTTCTCACGATTAGACATCAATACCCTCTCGATATGCGTGACCACGCCCTTCGGCGCTGCCCAGAAACACATCGAGCCTTGGTTTGGTTCCGATAGGCTTACCTTTGCTCGGGCTTGGCGTCGCGCGAGAACAGATAGATGGCCAGCGCCACCGCCAGCAGCACGAAATAGAATCCGAACAACGCTGCGTAAGGTCCGGCGGGGTCATGCGAATCCGCCGCCGAGGAAACCACCGCGCCGGTGGCAAATTGCATGACGCCGACGCCGCCGATGGTGAAAAAATTCATCAGCGTCACCCCACGCCCGACCAGATGCGGCGGGAAGAACGCCCGCGAATGCGCCATCAGCAGGCCGTAAGCGCCGCCGGAAAGCCCGATGACGATAAGCAGATCGTGACAGTGGTCGTGTCGGTCACGACGTTCAGGGCAAGATAACCCAGCGCCGCCAGCGCGATCGTTGTTCCGCCGACGCCGACCCATTTGCGGGTTCGCAGCAGCGTGTCCAGCGGGCCGTAGATAAAATTGCCGGCAACCATGGCCAGCGCCATGAAGAAGGTGATGTTGCCGATGACAAGGGCGTCCGCGCCGTAGACATCCTGCAGATATGGCCCTGCCCACAGGCCGCGAATGCCGATCGGCGGCGCGTAGTTCAGCGCAGTGATCGGAATGATCGGCCACAGCACCGGCATTTTCAGCAGCTCGAGATAGCCGCGCAGGCCGCGGCCGTCCTGCCGCATATCCTTCGGCGCGGCTGGGTCACGCACCAGCAGCAGGATCGACGACCGCTGAAAACAGCGTGACTAGCCCAAGACCGGCCATCACCGGCCGCCAGCCAAACGCTTCCGCCGCATTGGCCAGCGGCGACGCGCCAAAGACATTGCCCAGCGCGCCGAAGGCGATCAGCCACGAGGTCAGCACCGCGAACCGCGCTGGCGTGTAGATGCGGGCGAAGATGAAAAGGGAGGCCATCAGCACCGGCGCGCAGCCGATGCCAATCATCGCCATCGCGACCACCACCATCGACGGGCTCTGCGCCAGCGAAAAGACAAGCGCGCCGCCTGCCCCGCCGGCTGTGAGGAGAACCGCGCAGGTGCGTCGCGGGCCGAAGCGATCCAACCACACCCCGACCGGAAACTGCGCCAGCGCGAAGGTGAGGAAGTAGATGCCGGACGCGAGCGACAGATCGCCTTTGGTCGCGCCAAGCTCGGCGGTCAACGCCGGCGTCAGCACCGCCAGAAACGAGCGGTAGAATTGCGACAGCACATAGGCGACCGCGAGGGCGGCTATTCCGGCCATCAATCGGTCCGATCAAAAAAGGGCGGCCGAAGCACCGCCTCAACCGCCCTATTCGATCAATACCTGCCGCGCAACTCGACAAAGGACCGAGTTCGCTTGCGCCAGATGCTCTTAGGCCGCGCGCGCCGGACCGCGTCCGCCGCCGCCGCCAAACTTGCGCTTGTTGCCGCCAAAGCGCTTGCCGCCCGGCTTGCCGGCAAAAGGCTTCGGCTGGCCGTCATTGGCCACGAACGGCTTGCCGCCGAAACGCTTCTTGCCAAAGCCGTCGCCCTGCGGGCGGCGTTCGCCCTGCGGCGCACGGTTGTTAGCGGCTGCATCCTGCTCGCCACGCGGCTGATGCGGCTGACGCTGCGCGCTGTGATGGCCTTGCGCCTGACGCGGCCTGTCGTTGCGCGACGGACGACCATGCCTCGCCTCACCCGTCGGCCGGCTGGCGATCGGCGCCACGATCGTTTGCGGCCTCGCGCGGCGCACCCTGCGGATCGGGCTTGCCCAGATGGTCGGCCTCTACAGGCAGGCGCATGCGGATGATCTTTTCGACCGAACGCAGTTTGCCGTTCTCCGAAGGATCGACCAGCGTGATCGCGATGCCATCGGCGCCGTTGCGGCCGGTACGGCCGATGCGGTGGACGTAGCTCTCCGCTTCGTCCGGCAGGTCGAAATTCACCACATGGCTGATGCCGGGTACGTCGATGCCGCGCGCCGCGATGTCGGTGGCGACCAGAATGCGCACCTTGCCGTCGCGAAAACCGTTCAGCGCGTTCTGGCGCGCGTTCTGCGACTTGTTGCCGTGGATCACCGCGGCCTCGAAGCCATCGCGCTCGAGATCGCGGGTAACGCGGTCGGCGCCGTGCTTGGTGCGGGCAAAGATCAACACCGACTGCATCGCCGGGTCGGCCAGCATGGTCGACAGAATGGCGCGCTTCTGCTTGGTGCGGGCCAGCACGACGCTCTGCTTGATCTCGGCGGCGGGCGTGCCCTGCGGGGCGACGTCGACGCGCAGCGGACTGCGCAGCAGGCCATCCGCGAGTTCGGCGATCTCGTCCGGCATGGTGGCCGAAAAGAGCATCGTCTGGCGCGCCGGATGGGTCGCCTTGGCGATGCGGCGGACGTCGTTGATGAAGCCCATGTCGAGCATGCGGTCGGCTTCGTCGAGCACCAGCCAGGTGGTGTCCGACAGCACGATGTCGCGCTCGCGCACCAGATCGGTCAGCCGGCCCGGCGTGGCGACGAGAACGTCGACGCCCGGCGCGATCTTCTTGACCTGGCTGAAGCGGGACACGCCGCCCAGCACCAGCGCGGTGGAGATATGCGCGCCCTTGGACAGCTTGCGGATCGTCTCTTCGATCTGCACGGCGAGTTCGCGGGTCGGCGCCAGGATCAGCGCACGCGCCGTCTTCGGCCGGCGCTTGTCGCCGAGCGCGATGATTTTCGACAGGATCGGCAGCGCGAAGGCCGCCGTCTTGCCAGAGCCGGTCTGGGCGATGCCCAGAATGTCGCGGCCCTCGAGCTGCGCCGGAATGGCTTTGATCTGGATCGGCTTCGGCTCGATGAAGCCAGCCGCATTGGTGGCCCTCAGGAGCTGGCCTGTAATTCCGAGTTCTGCGAAGCCCATCGGCTCCGCGGTGATTGCAATATTCAATTCGTTCATCTTTCACGCGGCGGATCGCCGCAAATATCATGGACGGCGGGGCGCAACCCGTCGCGAAATCTCTGTTCTGGAACGACAAGGCGTGCGGGCGACAAATGCCCACTCGGCTGCGCTGTCGTGCCCGCTGCGTTCTGCAACGGGTCTCTTCAACCGATCCGGATGGGAGGGATGAAGTCAGACGCAACCAGTCCCACGAAGGAAAGTCGGATAGCCCGACCTAAGCGCCTGCCGCCCATATGGTGGAGAAGCGCTCCAAAAGCAAGCGATTTATGTTGCAGCGCAAAAAGTGGCTGCCTAGCCTGCGGCCTTCACGGCCAGCGCCTCGAGCTTCAAGCACCGTGTTCCAGTTGCGCGCTGTGTTGGGCACGCCGATCCACTTGTCGAATCGCTCCGACAGCTTCGACTGCGAGAACCCGCGCGGCGTGTGCAGATAGGCGACATCGTCGACGACCGCGAACTGGTCGCCCTCGACGGCGAGTTCCTGCAGCGCTTTGATATTTTCCGGCTTCGGCGTCTCGGCCAGCAGCGCGGCGTGCATCAGATTGCCCGGCTCGGTGTTCTTCGGAAACGGATTGTTGGCGATCACCTCGCGCCATTCGGCCAGCGTCGGCGCATAGATCGCCTTGTCGAAGCCGAATTTTTCGCGGCAGATCGCGGCGATCGTCTTGATCACCTTCTCCCGCCCAAGCCGGCTCTTCACCACGGCATTGCCGCTGTTGATATAGGTCGCGACATTCTCGAAGCCGGCCTCCGTCAGCGCCGCGCGCAGCGGCGCGGTCGGCAATTGCGTCGGCCCGCCGACGCCGCGAAACAGAATGATGTAGACGGTCAAGACTGTCCTCGTCAGATGATGAAATTCGCCAGCATCTCGTTCTCGGTGATGTCTTCATAGACCCAGCCGGCCTCGCGAAAGCGCTTCGCCAGCACGTCGAAATTGTGCCGATCCTTTGTCTCGATGCCGATCAGCACCGAGCCGAAATTGCGCGCCGACTTCTTCAGATATTCGAAGCGGGCGATGTCGTCGTCCGGCCCGAGCAGGTCGAGGAACGAACGCAGCGCGCCGGGCCGCTGTGGAAAGCGGAAGACGAAATATTTCTTCAGGCCTTCGAAGCGCAGCGCCCGCTCCTTCACGTCCGGCAGCCGCTCGAAGTCGAAATTGCCGCCGGAGACGACGCAGACGATGGTCTTGCCCCTGATCTCCTTGCGCGAAAAATCCTTCAGCGCATCGATCGCCAGCGCGCCGGCCGGTTCCAGCACCACACCCTCGACATTCAGCATTTCGATCATCGTCGCGCAGAGCCGGTTTTCCGGGATCAGCTTCACGTCGTCAGCCTGGAAATCGCGCAGCAGCCGAAGGTTCTCCCGGCCGATCTCCGCGACCGCGGCGCCATCGACAAAATTGTCGACCTTGGCGAGCTTGATCCGCCGCCCTTCGGCGAGGCTGAGTTTCAGGCTCGGCGCGCCGGCCGGCTCGCAGAACACGAACCGCGTCTCGCGCCCCTGCTCGTGAAAATAACGCGTCACGCCCGCCGAGAGCCCGCCGCCGCCGACGGGGAGAAAAATCATGTCGGGCATGCGTGCGCCCGGCATCTGGTCGGCGATCTCGTAGGCGACCGTCGCCTGGCCCTCGATGATGTCCTTGTGGTCGAAGGGCGGCACCATATGGCCCTTGCTCGCCGCGCAGAAATCGATCGCGGCGCGATAGCAGTCGTCGAAGAAGTCGCCGATCAGGCGGATTTCGACCAACCCGCCGCCGAACATGCCGCGTCTTGTCGATCTTCTGCTGCGGCGTCGTCACCGGCATGTAGACGACACCCTTGACGCCAAAATGCCGGCACACGAAGGCAAAGCCTTGCGCATGGTTGCCGGCTGAGGCGCAGACGAACAGGTTTTCGCCGGCGCCGGCCGCCAGCGCCTTGCGGAAAAAGTTGAACGCGCCCCTGATTTTGTAGGAGCGCACCGGCGACAGGTCTTCGCGCTTCAGCAGGATCTTTGCGCCGGTTTTGCGCGACAGATAGTCGTTTGCCTGCAAGGGGGTCTCGGCAAACAGGCCGCGCAAGAAGCTGGCCGCTTGCGCGGTCCGTTCAGGAAAATGTGTCATCTCGCCACGACTCTTTGCCGGTTGCCGTTCTCACCGGCTATCGCACAATCGCCCATCATGGGCTACGGCCGAGCCGCGCACGTCTTGCGCGTCAGTTGCATGCAAGCCAATGTTGATGTCCCAAGCTGCGGAAAAGTCCACAAGGTCGCCGATTCTTTGAACAGGATGCAGATTCGCGCGGCGATCCATGTCGCCTCCGTCTTCGCCATCTACCTGGCGGCCGCGATGCTCATCCCGGCCGCGTTCGACCTCTATTACGGCCATCCCGACTGGCAGGTCTTCGCCTTTTCGACGCTGGTGGTCGGTGGCGCTGCCATGGCTGTCGCATTGGCCACGCGCGGAACGCCGCCGCCGGTCAGCCCCCGCTTCGGCTTCCTGCTGGTCAATCTGTTGTGGCTGACCATGGCGATCGCGGGCGCGGTGCCCTTCGCGATCTCATCGCTCGACATGTCGCTCACCGATGCGGTGTTCGAATCCGTCTCCGGCGTCACCACCACCGGCTCGACCGTCATCAACGGCCTCGACCGCGCGCCGCCAGGCATCCTCATCTGGCGCTCGCTGCTGAGCTTCATGGGCGGCCTCGGCGTCATCGCGCTCGGCCTGTTCCTGCTGCCCTATCTCAACCTCGGCGGCGTCTCCTATTTCAAGATCGAATCGAGCGACTTCCAGGACCGTCCCTTCGAGCGGCTGCAGACCTTCCTGACCAGCCTGATCGGCATCTACGCCTTTCTGGTCTTCGCCTGCGCGACCGCCTACACGGCCGCCGGCATGGAAGGTTTCCACGCCATCAATCATGCGATGACGACCGTCGCGACCGGCGGCTTCTCGACCCACGACACATCGTTCCTGCGCTACGACAACAACGCCGGCGATCCTGTGGATCGGCGTCATCTTCATGTTCATCGGCGGGTTGCCGTTTTCGATCATGATCCTGCTTGCCGTGCGCGGCCGGCCCGACGCGCTGCGCGACCCGCAGATCCGGATCTATGCCGGCTATACGATCGTCTTCGTCATTGCGGTGGCGGTCTATCTGCGCGTCAGCGAACCAGTTGCCGTTCCTCGATGCGCTCACCCAGTCGGCGTTCAATGTGGTGGCGATCATCACGACATCCGGCTTTGCCAGCGAGGATTACACGTTGTGGGGTCCGTTCGCCGTGGCCGCCATTTTCCTCGCCACGTTCCTCGGCGGCTGTTCCGGCTCGACGACGGGCGGCATGAAGGCCTATCGCTTCCTGATCCTGTTCGAACTGCTGGCGAGCGGTCTGCGGCACCTGCTCTATCCGAACAGCGTCGTGCCGATCCGCTATGGCGACCGCTCGATCGACCCGGACATGCAGCGCGCCGTCATCCTGTTCATCGCCTCCTTCTTCGTGCTCTGGGGCATCATCACGCTGCTGCTCGGGGCGACCGGCCTCGACTTCGTCACCGCGCTGACGGGCGCGCTCGCCTCGCTCACCAATGTCGGTCCTGGCCTCGGCTCGATCATCGGCCCGGTCGGCAATTTTTCATCGCTGCCCGATGCCGCGAAATGGATCTGCGCTGATCGCCATGCTGCTCGGCCGTCTCGAGATTCTGGCGGTGCTGGTGATCTTCACGCCGGTCTTCTGGCGCGGCTGAACCGAACTGGACGGGTGCTGCCGCAAGGTCTATGAGGGCCGAAATCGCCCTTACGAAGAAATTGCCCGTCATGCGCGCGTCGGTTTTTGCCCGTTTCCTGCTGATCGTCTGTGTTCTGTCGGCCTGCACCGGGCAGCGCTCGCGCGAACTGTTGACCGAATCCGCAAAGCCAGCAGCTGCCCACGAGATCGCGGCCAAGCATCAGCTTTTTGTTGCGACGACCCGCGCTCGGTCGGATGACAAACTGGAAGTGTTCGGTGGCGTCCGCGCGCCGCAGACAGATTTCGCCAGCGTCAACATCACCGTGCCCAAGGCCCACAAGGTCGGCCAGATCGAACGCCGGCGCGGCAAGGTTGGCGACCCGGCAAAATATTTCAACGCCACCGATGTGTCGGTCTACAGCGAGGCTTCCTTCCGCAAGGCGCTCGCCGCCGACATCGCCAAACGCGACGGCAAGGTGATCATCTTCATCCACGGCTACAACACCGCCTTCGATGCCGCGATCTACCGGATGACGCAGATCGTCCACGACGCCGACTACTCCGGCACGCCGGTGCTGTTTTCCTGGGCGTCCGGCGGCAAGACGGTCGACTATGTCTACGACAACAACAGCGCCACCGCCGCGCGCGACTCCCTGGAAGGCACCTTGCGGCTGGTCGCGGCAGCCGGCGCCCGGCGCATCGACATCATGGCGCATTCCATGGGCAACTGGGTGACGATGGAGGCGCTTCGCCAGCTCGCCATCTCCGGCGATCCGCAACTGGGAGGCAAGCTCGAGCACGTCGTGCTGGCCTCGCCCGACATCGACGTCGATGTCTTCAAGGCGCAGATGGCGCGCTACGGCAAGCCGAAGCGCCCGTTCCTGATCATGCTGTCGGGTGACGATCGCGCCTTGCAATTCTCACGTCGCATCGCCGGCGACCGTCCGCGCGTCGGCGACTATGGCGACCCGGCAGACCTCGCCAAGCTCGGCGTCGCCGTCGTCGACCTCTCCCAGGTCTCCGGCGACCGGCTTGGCCACACGAAATTTGCGGAAAACCCGGTGCTGATCAGATTGATCGGCGAAGGATTGAAGCGCGAGGAAGAGTTGCCCGAAAATGAGCGGCAGGTCACCGACCGCGTCAATCAGCTCACGCAGGGTCTCGGCAAGACACTCACCTCGGCCGCCGAGATCGTCATCACAACGCCGCTGACTGTGCTGCGCGTCGCCGTCGGACAGTAGCGCTGCAGGACTGTCCGCTCAGCCCCAGCCCGTGACTTGCCGCAGGTAGACGGCGAGAACGACAAAGCCGACGGCAAAGGCGATGCCGGTCCAATCGATCTTGCGCGTCCTGACGAAGCGGATGGTTTGCAAAACCAGCAGCCATATCAGAACGACCGCGCATGCGACGAAGACAACCCTGATCATGAAACGCCCTGCCCGAAACCCGACGCCCTTCGCATCTGAAATGGTGAGGGCAAGCGGCGATTTCCAGAGCCGCCGCCGGCGATGCGGCTAGAAGAAACGGCCGAAGAAGTTCAGAATGGGCGGAAACAGATCATTGAGCTGGCCGGGTTCTATGTAGCCAATGTAAAGCGCGATATTGATGACGATGACCGCGACAAGGGACGGATAAAGAACGTCGAACAGTATCGGAACCCAGCCCCGCTTGGGTGCTTCGATCGAAAGCGATTCAACCGTGGTGTTACGCCGGCTACCGTTGGTCATAATTAGCCCGCCAATGCCCAGCGTTGATTAGCACAAGCGGTGTTAACGGGCAGTTGCAGCAAAGCGACGCTTTTTGTGACGAGTGATGGTAGTATGTTTGCACTACCAGCCGATTTTTCCTGAATTCTCAAGTCCAGGATGCATTCTCATCCGGCTCACCTCGCAAAACCGACCGCGGTTACGTCGAGCTGGCTTGGAAAATCTTCGGCAGCTGTCTCGCGCGGCGCCCGGACATCGTGCCTCGGCGGGCCGCACAGAAGAAGATGGTGCCCCCGGCAGGATTCGAACCCGCGACCCCCTGATTACAAATCAGGTGCTCTACCAACTGAGCTACAAGGGCAATGCGCCCCGGTTACCATATTTGCCGTGGCAGTAAAGAAAAAACACAGTCGCTGATGCCACCGAGCTGGCTCATGCAATGCGCGCCTGGAGCTCTGTCAGCCCTTCTCCAGCGCCGGCAATTCGCCGATCTTGTCCAGCCAATCCAAAGCCGAGCGATGCCAGACCTGTCGTTTCGGCGGCAGCTGGTCGCGCTGGCGCGCCGTGCCCACCCGGATGCCATAGAGCTTCGGTCCATCGCCGACCGAGGTCACCCACAGATGCGAGCCGCAATCAGGACAAAACATCTGCGCGCGGGGGTTGCCGCTGTCGGCGCTGGTTTTGATGTAGGTCTTCGGCTCGCCCGAAAGGACCTTGAAGTCGGTTTCCGGGGCAAATGCCGTCACCCTGAACGCCGTTCCGGTCAGTTGCTGGCAATCCGTGCAATGGCAGATGCCGACCTTTTCGGGATCAACCTCGGCCTCGTAGGTGATCTTGCCGCAGTGGCATGAGCCGTCGATTTTCAAGGCATTCCTCCGGGGCCAAAGCGCCTATGCAGGCGACATGACGCATGCTACGCCGACGCCCGCAACTGTCAAAGGGATGGAGACGCGTTGATGGCTGAGCCGGCAGCGATTGCCTTCGTCTCGTCCGATGCCGCCGACGCAAGGGATGCGGTCGCGCGCCTGACGGAACATCTACGGCAACGCCAAGGTGCTCGACGCCGATGTGATCGTGGCCCTGGGAGGCGATGGCTTCCTGCTCCAGACCATGCGCGAGACGATGAGCACCGGCAAACGTGTCTTCGGCATGAACCGTGGCACCATCGGCTTCCTGATGAACGAGTACAGCGAGAAGAACCTGCCCAGGCGCATCGCCAGCGCGGTGCCGGAGACCATCCGTCCGCTCGAGATGGTGGCCGAATGCGACGACGGCGCCAAAATGACGGCGCTCGCCATCAACGAAGTCGCGCTCTGGCGGCAGTCCTACCAAACCGCCAAGATCCGCATCAGCGTCGACGACAAGGTGCGGATCGAGGAGTTGAGCTGCGACGGCGTGATGGTCGCAACCCCCGCCGGCTCGACCGCCTACAATCTCTCGGCCCATGGCCCGATCCTGCCGTTGGACGCGCCTTTGCTGGCCCTGACGCCGGTGAGTCCTTTCCGGCCGCGACGCTGGCGCGGCGCGCTGATCTCGAACCATTCGACCGTGCGCTTTGAAGTGCTTGAAGACGGCAAGCGCCCCGTCAACGCAGCCGCCGACCATACCGAGGTCAAGGCCGTCAGCGTGGTGACCGTACGCGAGTCGCCCGACGCAACCGCGACCTTGCTGTTCGATCCCAGCCATTCCTGGAACGAGCGCATCCTGGCCGAGCAGTTCAGGTATTGAACCGTTTGTTGACACTTTCGCGTGACATTTTACGCGCAGACGTTGGAAAAGCCTGCAAATCTGGGCGTTTCTGTTGACAACTGTCCGGAATTGAGCGTATTGCAGCGCACAAAATAAGTGGGCGCCGTGCGCCCGCCGCGGCAGGAGCCGCGACTTCGCCAGCCACAAGGCGCATAAACATCTTGTCCGTTGTTACTGAGACTGCGCACGACGCGCAAACCGAAATCTCTAATCCCATCGCAGCCGAACAGGTCACCTTCGCGGATCTGGGCCTTTCACGAAGGTGGTGTCTGCCGTAGCCGATGCCGGCTACACCATTCCGACGCCGATCCAGGCCGGCGCCATTCCGCACGCCTTGCAGGGCAAGGATGTGCTGGGCATCGCCCAGACCGGCACCGGCAAGACCGCAGCCTTCGTTCTGCCGATGATCACACGGCTTGAAAAAGGCCGCGCCCGGGCGCGCATGCCGCGCACGCTGATCCTCGAGCCGACGCGCGAACTCGCCGCGCAGGTCGAAGAAAATTTCATCAAGTACGGCAAGAACCACGCCTGACGGTCGCGCTGCTGATCGGCGGCGTATCGTTTGACGACCAGCTAAAGAAGCTGGAGCGCGGCGTCGACGTTCTGATCGCAACGCCCGGCCGGCTGCTCGACCATTTCGAGCGCGGCAAGCTGCTGCTCACCGGCGTCGAAATCCTCGTCATCGACGAAGCCGACCGCATGCTCGACATGGGCTTCATTCCCGGACATCGAGCGCATCTGCAAGCTGATCCCGTTCAGCCGGCAGACTCTGTTCTTCTCGGCCACCATGCCGCCGGAGATCACCAAGCTGACCGAACAATTCCTGCATGCGCCGGTGCGCATCGAGGTTTCGAAGGCCGCATCGACCGGCACGCATATCGTTCAGCGTCTGGTCAAGTCCGGTCCAAAACCATGGGACAAGCGCGAGACGCTGCGCAATTTGATCAACGCCGAAGGCGATGAGATCAAGAACGCGATCATCTTCTGCAACCGCAAGGTCGAGGTGTCCGAACTGTTCCGGTCGCTGGTCAAGTATGATTTCGACGCCGGCGCGCTTCACGGCGACATGGACCAGCGGGCGCGTATGCAAATGCTGGCGAACTTCCGCGATGGCAAATTGCGGCTGCTGGTGGCGTCGGATGTCGCCGCGCGCGGCCTCGACATTCCCGATGTCAGCCACGTGTTCAACTACGATGTGCCGATCCACGCCGAAGACTACGTCCACCGCATCGGCCGCACCGGCCGCGCTGGACGGGCCGGCAAGTCGTTCACGATCGCGACGCGCTCCGACACCAAATATGTCGACGCTATCGAGCGCATGACTGGTCTGAAGATCCAATGGCACGACGGCGACCTGTCAACGCTTGTTGCCTCTCCTGAAAGCGACGACGAGCGGCCGCGGCGCGGCCGTGAGCGTGGTGGCCGCAGCGAGCGTGGCGGACGCGGTGACCGCAAACCGCGTGGCGCATCGGATGATCGCCGCCGCGAACCTCGCGAAACGAAAGAACCGGTCGCTGCCGCGCGGCGCCGAGCCCGCGCCAGGGTCGGTCGTGCCCGCCGAGGAACTGGCCGAGCGCCGCGAGCGCAAGGAAGCCATCCGCGTGGAAAATGGCCGCAAGGCAGAACGCGCCGGCCACCAGGATCGCCCGCAGCATGACCGCCGACAGCATGATCGTGGCCGCCGATATCGCGAAGACGACGTCAACACGACTGTCGGCTTCGGCAGCGAGACGCCGGCCTTCATGATGGTGTCGGCCAAGGTCTGACCGGGCCGTCTCAATCCGTTTCTGGTCGAGCGCCGGTAGGGCTCGCGTCCGCGCGCCGCGCGCGAAAATTGGCGATGGTCGTGCCACGGCCGATACGGTTCGCTGCACCGCGAATTTTGTTGCTAATTTCAAAGCCTTCCGGCGCCTGTCTCAATGTCGATGTCGCAGCGCCGCGCCGCGCCAGTTCCTTCGCCGTGATGACGCGCGCCTGATGCTTTGCCGCACGGATTGCGGGTCGCCGGATTGGCCGCGACAATGATCGATGCGGTATCGCAATAGGCGGAAACTTCGGTCGATTTCTCGACATGAACAATCAGCGCTCCGCTCTCGTGGACGATTGAGCAGACGCCATCCTTGCAGGTGAACGCGGACTGTTGGGCCACGCCTGAGCCATTGACCGGCTTGACGATCTTGCCTGCCACGGTCGCGCGCTGCCAATCTTCGACGGTAAAACCATTCGGACGCGCCCGATTGACCGCAAGATCGCCATTCGCGGTCCTGACGCCGACCAGCCGGCCATCCTCGGCGATCAGCACGTCCGGCAGCGGCCTGTCGAGAAGCAGATACAGACCCAACCCGGCCAATGGCAGCGCGGCGAGCCGGAACCAGGTCGTCGCAAGCGTCGCCACGAAGATCGCCAGGGTCAGAACGACGACCGAGCCGAGCGGTATGACGCCGATGGCATCGATCGGCGACCGCGCAGCCAGCCAGTCTGCGATCGCCAGCATCATCGACAGGCCCCACCCGACCACCGCCAGAAAAGGTCCATCAAGCCCGAACGGCATTGCGACAGATGCGAACACAGCCGCCCACATGACGATTGAAACGATCGGCGTCACCGCCAGATTGGCGACGAGGCTGAGCGGCGACACGCGTTGGAAATGCCAGGCGCCGTAGATGGTCGTGGCAAGCCCGGCGATCAGCGCGGTCAAGGCGATGCCCACGATCAGTTTGCCGGCCTTGCTTGCCATCGTCCGGACGATGCCGTGATGGACGAAAGCTGCCTTGCCCTCCTGCCGCTCCGACCAGATGGCGTATCCGCCGATCAGCGCCGCCGTCGCGGCAAACGACATCTGAAAGCTCGGCCCAACGACTTCATGCGGCGACACCGCAAGCACGGCCAGCGCGGCGATGGCAAGGTTGCGCATGGTGAGCGCCGCGCGGTCGAACATGACGGCGACCAACATCACCGCGAGCATGATGAAGCTGCGCTGCGCCGCAACCTCCGCGCCGGAGATCAGCAGATAGGCCGCGACCGCTATCAGCGCCGACGCCTGCGGCGAATTTCTTCACTGCATGACGCGAGGCGAAATCCGGAAAGAAGGCAAAGCCAAGCCGCAGCGCGCCCATGATCGAGGCCGCCACGAGCGCCATATGCAGGCCGGAAATCGACAGGATATGCGCAAGTCCGGTTCGCCTGAGCGCCTCGTTCACGGGCTCCGGAATGCCGGCCCTGACGCCGACGATCAATGCTGCCGCGATCTCGCCCTCGGCCCCGCCGATCGCCTCGCGAATGCGTCCGGCAACCCGATTGCGAAAATTGTCGATGGCGGGACGAACTGCCCCGACAAGATCCCTGTGGTGCCGGACCGGCTACCAGCTCCGGCGGCTTGAAGAAAAAGCCGTTGGCGCCAATCCGGTCAAAATAGCTTTCGAACGAAAAATCATAGCTGTCGGGTCGCAACGGTCCGGACGGCGGAAACAGTCGCGCCACGCCGGCGACCGTCGAGCCCGCGACCAGGCCGTCTGGCACAGATGCAGCGGAGACGCGCACCCTGTCCGGCGAATACCGCAATTTTGGCCGTTCGGTGCGAAAGCACATCGACCGTCAGCCTGATGCGGCCGTTCGCCAGATGGTCGATGTCGACGACCCGCGCGGTCAGCCGCGTCGTGATCTCGGAGCCGAGCATTTTTGTCGATGCCCGCCAGGTTTCGAAACGGGCGCACGTCGCGCCAACAACGAGGATCAGCAGCACTGTCAGCGCCGTCGCAAGACCCGACCGCTCGCGTGCCAGATAGGTCAGCAGCGCGAGGGCCACAGCCACAGCACCGAACGCGGCCAAAGAAGGCTCTACCGGCAGCGCAAAATAGGCAAACACGCCAGCTATCATGATCGGCGGCGCAAGCAGAAACGCAACGCCGCGATCCCGCTCCAACGCAAGCGCTGTCGTGGAGACTCGGACAACAGTTCGCCAGGATAGCTTCGGGAGGCGCCAGCGCTTGACCGCAGACGGCTTTGGCACCGTGATCGTCTGGAACTGGCGCTTGCCGGCTTGCCCGGAACCGGCAGCAGCACAACGTCTTGGCGTCAGCGCGAACAACGCGCGCTCGCTGACACGTTCTTCTACCGGCTCGCCCGCCATCGCGGCCCGCCCCTTGCACGCCCGACCTTCTATGCTACATGAGCGCTCGCGAAACACCACGGGCAACGCATGCGCCCAGCCTGTCCTCGGACAGACTGCTTTCGCTTCCGATTTCTTGTCTTGGCAGCAGCTCCATGTCTCAGGTCGTTACCCGTTTCGCCCCCTCGCCCACTGGCTACCTGCACATCGGCGGCGCGCGTACGGCGCTGTTCAACTGGCTCTATTCGCATCACACCGGCGGCAAGATGCTGCTGCGCATCGAAGACACCGATCGCGAGCGCTCGACGGAGGCCGCGACCGCCGCGATCCTGGACGGCATTTCCTGGCTGGGCCTCTCCTGGGACGGCGATGCGGTCTCGCAGTACGAGCGCGCGCCGCGCCATCGTGAGGTGGCGGAAGAGCTGGTGCGCCTCGGCAAGGCCTATTATTGCTACGCCACGCCGGCGGAGCTCGAGGAGATGCGCGAGAAGGCGCGGGCCGAGGGCCGCCCGCCGCGCTATGACGGGCGCTGGCGCGACCGCGATCCGTCCGAGGCGCCGGCCGGCGCGAAGGGCGCGATCCGCATCAAGGCGCCGCAGGACGGCGAGACGCTTGTGCGCGACCTCGTCCAGGGCGATGTGCGCTTTCCCAACAAGGATCTGGACGATTTCATCATCCTGCGCTCGGACGGCAACCCGACCTACATGCACGCGGTTGTGGTCGACGACCACGACATGGGCGTCACCCACATCATCCGTGGCGACGACCACCTCACCAATGCCGCGCGCCAGACCGTCATCTACCAGGCGATGGGCTGGGACGTGCCGGAGATGTCGCATATCCCGCTGATCCATGGCGCGGACGGCGCGAAACTGTCGAAGCGTCACGGCGCGCTCGGGGTCGAAGCTTATCGCGCCATGGGTTATCTGCCGGAGGCGCTGCTCAACTATCTCGCCCGCCTCGGCTGGAGCCATGGCGACGACGAGGTGATGTCGATCGCCCAGATGATCGAGTGGTTCGACATCAGTGACGTCAATAAGGGCGCAGCCCGCTTCGATTTCGCAAAGCTGGAGGCGCTGAATGGCGTCCACATGCGCCAGATGGACGACCGCAAGTTGCTCGACATTTTTGTAGAGACGCTGCCGCATCTGGAGGGCGGCCCTGCCCTTGCGTCGAAACTTGACGCCGCCGGCAAGACGAAGCTGCTGGCCGCGCTGCCGGGCCTGAAGGAGCGCGCCAAGACGCTGGTCGAACTGGCCGACAGCGCCGGCTTTCTCTTTGCATCTCGCCCCCTGTCATTGGACGAGAAAGCGGCCGGCCTTGTCGCTGGCCCAGCAAAGGACGTTTTGCGCGGCGCGCTTGATGCCCTTCGCGCTATCAACGGCGAGTGGACCGCCGCCTCAGCCGAGGCTGCCATCCGCGCCTATGCCGAGCAGAACGGCCTGAAGCTTGGAGCTGTGGCGCAACCTTTCGCGCGGCGCTCACCGGTCGCAGCACCTCGCCGGGTGTCTTCGACGTGATCGGCGTTCTGGGCCGCGAAGAGAGCCTGGCGCGGATCGCGGATCAGGCCGCCTAGCAGCCGCCCAAGACGCACTTCGCTACCATGCGCTCACGGAAGCGTCATTGCGCCTCCATGCTTATGCCACTTTCTTACAGCTTGATAAATTAGCGTTACCAGCGCATCATCAGCATGTTCGGGAGAAAGGCGATGAGCGAGTCTGCGGTCCAAAAAACTTCCAGTGGTTCCTGCACGCTTTGGACGCCGTGGGGTCCGCAAGCGACGGCAGCCTCCAGTCCGCACGTGACGTCTTTGCGCAAGACCCTGCGCAGGATGAGCGACCGGAAAGACAAGCGCCGGCAGGAGAAGCAGAAGGCTGATCTTTCCGCCAAGCCGGAATGCGCTTACGATCTGTAGTAGTTCATGACGGCATGCCGCGCTTCGGCGAAGAACAGCCAGCGCTCGACCAGCACGCCCAGCAAATAGCAAGCTATGGCCAGCAGCGCCAATAGCCATGCGCTCGTACCCATCCACGCCACGATCAATGACAAGACCGCTGGCGCAACCCCACCGACCACCAACGCAATGACAAATAGCTTGTCGGCGTGTTTGCGCGCCACTTTGAAACCCATCTC
>CAVQCL010000016.1:0-83733 GCA_963710935.1 uncultured Alphaproteobacteria bacterium
TTCTCCGTGCGATCGCCGCGTTGCAACCCGCGCTACGCCGACACATCCTGACCAGACTTGGGTTGCGCCGCGACCGCTGCTCCAGGATTGATGATCCTCTCTATTGCGACTTTGTCCCGGGATTGGCGGCAACGGTCGGCGTCTCGTTGCGACCCTGCGGCCTGTTTGACCCGAACCCGTCAAGCGTCGGTAACTCGCCGCAGCAGACGTTGGGCCGGCCGCTCGATCGCAAGGTAGAGGGCGGCCGATGTCAGATACACGACACCAAAATAGGTCGCGAGTGCGAGGCCGTCGGGCAGCGCGGTCTTTTGCAGCACCATCAGAATAATCAGGTGGCACAGATAGGTGGCGAAGGAGATTTCGCCGAGAAACACCAGCGCCGGGTGGCGCAGCGCTTTGGAAATCGCACCCTGGCCAACGGCGAGTACGAAGATCAGCGGCAGCAGGAAGGCGATCGCATAGAGGTGCGTCAGCCAGAACAGCATCGGCCGCGGGAACGGCCAGATCGTTTCGATGCCGAGGAACATCGCCAGATTGGCAAAGAAGAAGAACACCGCCAAACCGGCGGCGACGACTTCAACAGTAGACGCCTTGGCGAACGACCACTGCCGCTCGCTTTGCAGGAAGAGGCGGCAGGCCACCATGCCGGCGGCGAACTGGACGATGTAGGAACCGGGGTGGAAACGCATGATGGCGGGGGCCGACATCGCGTCCGTATGCACTTTCACGTCCACGAACATGGCGGCCCAGGCGATGGTGGCGGCTGACAGGATGGCGGTCAGCACCAGCAGCCAGCGGGTCGGCAGGATCACGAACAGCGGGAACAGCAGGTAGAATCCAAACTCGACCGAGATTGTCCAGGAGACGGCGTTGCCGTGCAGCGCATCAATGCCGTTGCCGAGCCAGGCCTGGATCATGGGGATGGTTGCCCACAGCCGCGCCGGGTCGAAATAGGGGTTTGCGGGGTCGGCAAAGAGCAGCATCGCGGCGGCGAGCGTGACCAAATGCAACGGCCAGATGCGGGCGATGCGGTAGCCGATGACGCGCAGCGCGTGCGCGAGGCTCGGCATTGAGCGGTAGTTGTAGGCCAGGATAAAACCCGACAGGATGAAGAACAGGTCGACGCCGACAGCGAAATGAAGCGACGACAGGGGCGGCATGCCCCATCTGCCGGCGCTGTGCATGATCACGATCGACGCCGCCGCGAAGAAACGCAGCGAGGTCAAAGGCGGCAGCGGCTTTATCTTGGCGTCGGGTCCCATGGATGCGACAGCTTTATGCGCAAGCTGAACCGGATGCCACAGTTTGATACCCGCCGCCGTCCCTTCGCTCGTTACACCACGACGATCGAGACTTCGCCTTCCAGTGCGCCCTGATAGGCGGACAGGTGCGGCTCCTCGTCCGGCTCGCCCTGCAATTCGCCGATCTGGTCGAGCTGCGGCTTCGGCGAATCCTTCGCGCTGGAGCGCTTCCAGCGTGAGGCGCACCGCCGAATCGTCGTCCGGCGCGCGCAGAATCACATGGACCTGCAATTCTGGTCCGCCTTTGCGGCGCGTGACGCGTGCCGGTGATGATCCAGACGAGGGGCGGGTCGTTGTCGTTCATATGTCGGCGATTCCTTTTCGGACGAATCTAGTGCCGGCCTTGGCGGATTGCACCCCGCGACCGATGCCATTGGGACAGCGGCCCAGACAGAATCTTCTCTGCCTATGCGAAACTGCGACACTTTCTTTCACATGCCTTGAACTGCGTCCCGCGCATGCCAAATATGCGCAAGCCTGCGGCGTTTTTCACGTGCTGCGGGGTTGACGCAAACAGGGGCTTGCGAGTAGAGACCGCCCCGTCTGAGCCGATGTGAGGCTTTCAGTCCAGGACGTCGCGTCCCCGGACACAAAGCCTCAAACAGGGTTCGTTCTACGAGCGAATAGACATTTCCGGCGTGCATGAAGCAGCAATGCTTCCTCTGCCAATTGTTCGGGCTAGACCGCATTGATGCGGTTTTGGGCCCGAATTCGCGTATGGAAATGGCGCGTTGTTCGGAAGCGGGCTTTCGGGCTCAGGACACGAGATCGAGATTTAAAAGGACGGCTAATGCCTACAGTAAACCAGTTGATCCGCAAGCCGCGCATTGCGCCGGCGGTGCGCAACAAGGTTCCGGCCATGCAGCAGAACCCGCAGAAGCGGGGCGTCTGCACGCGCGTCTATACGACGACGCCGAAGAAGCCGAACTCGGCGCTGCGCAAGGTGGCCAAGATCCGCCTCGTCAACGGCTTCGAAGTGATCGGCTACATTCCGGGTGAAGGTCATAACCTCCAGGAGCACTCGGTGGTGATGATCCGCGGCGGCCGCGTGAAGGATCTTCCGGGTGTGCGCTACCACATCATCCGTGGCGTGCTCGACACCCAGGGCGTGAAGAACCGCAAACAGCGCCGTTCGAAATATGGTGCGAAGCGTCCGAAGTAAGGGCGTCTGAGGTCAAGGGTTTTCCCGGCTTCGGCGCTCTTTGTTTTTGAGCCGAGCCGACGAGAGAAAGACGGAAGAAAAAATGTCGCGACGTCATGCTGCAGAAAAGCGCGAGATCAACCCGGACCCGAAGTTCGGCGATCTGGTTGTCACCAAGTTCATGAATGCCGTCATGTATGACGGCAAGAAGTCGGTCGCCGAGACGATCGTCTATGGCGCGCTCGACCAGGTCAAGTCGAAGACCAAGCAGGAGCCGGTCACCGTGTTCCATCAGGCGCTCGACAATGTCGCGCCGCATGTCGAGGTTCGTTCCCGCCGCGTCGGCGGCGCCACCTACCAGGTGCCGGTCGACGTTCGCCCGGAGCGCCGCCAGGCGCTCGCCATCCGCTGGCTGATCACCGCTGCCCGCAACCGCAACGAAACGACGATGGTCGACCGCCTCTCCGGCGAGCTGATGGACGCGGCCAACAACCGCGGCACCGCCGTGAAGAAGCGTGAAGACACCCACAAGATGGCCGAGGCCAACCGCGCCTTCGCCCATTACCGCTGGTAATTGGCGCGCGAGAAGGAAGAGGCAACGACGATGGCCCGCGAATATAAAATCGAAGACTACCGAAATTTCGGCATCATGGCGCATATCGACGCCGGCAAGACGACGACGACCGAGCGCATCCTTTATTACACCGGCAAGTCGCACAAGATCGGCGAAGTGCACGACGGCGCTGCGACCATGGACTGGATGGAGCAGGAGCAGGAGCGCGGCATCACCATCACGTCGGCCGCGACGACCACCTTCTGGGAAGGCCGCGACGGCAAGAAGCGCCGCTTCAACATCATCGACACCCCCGGCCACGTCGACTTCACCATCGAGGTGGAGCGTTCGCTGCGCGTGCTCGACGGCGCCATCGCGCTGCTCGACGCCAATGCCGGCGTTGAGCCGCAGACCGAGACGGTGTGGCGTCAGGCCAACAAGTACAACGTCCCGCGCATGATCTTCTGCAACAAGATGGACAAGATCGGCGCCGACTTCTTCCGCTCCTACGACATGATCAAGTCGCGCCTCGGCGCGACCGCCGTTGCGGTTCAGCTGCCGATCGGCGCCGAGAACGAGTTCACGCGGCGTCGTCGACCTGATCGAGATGAAGGCGCTGGTCTGGCGCGACGAGCAGCTCGGCGCGCAGTGGGATGTCGTCGAGATCCCGGCCGACCTGCAGGCGAAGGCAGAAGAGTTCCGCGAGAAGATGATCGAGGCGGCCGTCGAAATGGACGACGACGCCATGAACAACTACCTCGAAGGCAAGCTGCCGACGAATGAAGAACTGCGCGCGCTGATCCGCAAGGGCACGATCGCGGTGAAGTTCTTCCCGATGTTCTGCGGCTCGGCCTTCAAGAACAAGGGCGTGCAGCCGCTGCTCGATGGCGTCATCGACTTCCTGCCGTCGCCTGTCGACGTTCCGGCGATCAAGGGCATCGACCCGAAGACCGACGCCGAGGTTGTGCGCAAGGCCGACGACAACGAGCCGCTGTCGATGCTGGCATTCAAGATCATGAACGACCCGTTCGTCGGCTCGCTGACTTTCTGCCGCATCTATTCCGGCAAGATGTCCAAGGGCGTTTCGCTCGACAATACCGTCAAGGGCAAGAAAGAGCGCATCGGCCGCATGCTGCAGATGCACTCGAATTCGCGCGCTGACATCGAAGAGGCTTTCGCCGGCGACATCGTCGCCCTGGCCGGCCTCAAGGAAGTCACCACCGGCGACACGCTCTGCGACCCGCTGAAGCCGGTCATCCTCGAGCGCATGGAATTCCCGGAGCCGGTCATCCAGATCGCTATCGAGCCGAAGACCAAGGGCGACCAGGAAAAGATGGGCCTGGCGCTGAACCGCCTGGCTGCCGAGGATCCGTCCTTCCGCGTCAAGACCGACGAAGAGTCCGGCCAGACGATCATTGCCGGCATGGGCGAACTGCATCTCGACATCCTCGTCGACCGCATGCGTCGCGAGTTCAAGGTCGAGGCGAATGTCGGCGCGCCGCAGGTGGCTTATCGCGAGACGATCACGCGCAAGCACGAGCAGGATTACACCCACAAGAAGCAGACCGGCGGCACCGGCCAGTTCGCCCGCATCAAGCTCATCTTCGAGCCGAACACCGAGAGCGAGGATTTCGCGTTCGAGTCGAAGATCGTCGGCGGTGCGGTGCCGAAGGAATATATCCCGGGCGTCGAAAAGGGCATCCAGAGCGTGCTCGGCGCCGGTCCGTTCGCGGGCTTCCCGATGATCAGCGTCAAGGCGACGCTGATCGACGGCGCCTACCACGACGTCGACTCGTCGCGTGCTGGCTTTCGAAATCGCCGCGCGCGCGGCCTTCCGCGAAGCGGCGCCGAAGCTTGGCGTGCAGCTGCTCGAGCCGATCATGAAGGTCGAGGTCGTGACGCCGGAAGATTACGTCGGCAACGTCATCGGCGACTTGAATTCGCGTCGTGGCCAGATCCAGGGCCAGGAGAGCCGCAACGTCGACGTCGTCATCAACGCGATGGTGCCGCTGGCCAACATGTTCAAGTACGTCGACAATTTGCGCTCGATGAGCCAGGGCCGCGCGGCCTACACGATGCAGTTCGATCACTATGAGCCTGTGCCGACCGCGGTGGCGCAGGAAGTCCAGAAGAAATACGCGTAAGTTCAGGGACTTACGAAGATCAGTTAAGTGCCCTGACGGGCTTGAAGGAAGTGGAGATATTCCATGGCAAAAGGTAAGTTTGAGCGTAACAAGCCGCATGTGAACGTCGGCACGATTGGTCACGTTGACCATGGCAAGACGTCGTTGACGGCTGCGATCACGAAGTATTTTGGCGAGTACCGGTCGTACGATCGATCGACGCGGCGCCGGAAGAAAAGGCGCGCGGCATCACCATCTCGACGGCGCACGTCGAGTACGAGACGCCGAACCGCCACTATGCCCACGTCGACTGCCCCGGCCACGCCGACTATGTGAAGAACATGATCACCGGCGCTGCCCAGATGGACGGCGCGATCCTGGTCGTGTCGGCCGCCGACGGCCCGATGCCGCAGACCCGCGAGCACATCCTGCTCGCCCGTCAGGTCGGCGTTCCGGCGCTGGTGGTGTTCCTGAACAAGGTCGACCTGGTCGACGACGAGGAGCTGCTCGAGCTGGTTGAGCTGGAGGTGCGTGAGCTTCTGTCGAAGTACGAATATCCGGGCGACGACATCCCGATGATCAAGGGTTCGGCGGTGGTTGCGCTGAACGACGGCGACAAGAAGATCGGCGAGGACGCGATCCGCGCGCTGATGGCGGCTGTCGACAGCTACATCCCGACGCCGGAGCGTCCGATCGACAAGCCGTTCCTGATGCCGATCGAAGACGTGTTCTCGATCTCGGGCCGCGGCACGGTTGTGACCGGTCGCGTCGAGCGCGGCATCGTCAAGGTTGGCGAGGAGCTTGAGATCGTCGGCATCCGTCCGACCACCAAGACGACCTGCACGGGCGTCGAGATGTTCCGCAAGCTGCTCGACCAGGGCCAGGCTGGCGACAACATCGGCGCGCTTTTGCGCGGCGTCGACCGTGAAGGCGTCGAGCGCGGCCAGGTTCTGGCCAAGCCCGGTTCGGTCAAGCCGCACAAGAAGTTCAAGGCGGAAGCCTACATCCTGACCAAGGAAGAGGGTGGCCGTCACACGCCGTTCTTCACCAACTACCGTCCGCAGTTCTATTTCCGCACGACGGACGTGACCGGCATCGTGACCCTGCCTTCGGGCACCGAGATGGTGATGCCCGGCGACAACGTGACGGTCGATGTCGAACTGATCGTGCCGATCGCCATGGAAGAGAAGCTGCGCTTCGCCATCCGTGAAGGCGGCCGCACCGTCGGCGCCGGCGTCGTCGCTTCGATCGTCGAGTAAGAACAAGAACAAATGATCTGTCGCGGGCGGGTTTCGCCCGCGCCGCGCCAGAACAAGGACAAAGACGAAGATGAACGGCCAAAATATCCGCATCCGCCTTAAAGCGTTTGACCATCGCGTGCTCGACGCGTCGACGAAGGAAATCGTCTCGACGGCGAAGCGCACCGGCGCCAACGTGCGCGGCCCCATTCCGCTGCCGACGCGGATCGAGAAGTTCACCGTGAACCGCTCGCCCCACATCGACAAGAAGAGCCGCGAGCAGTTCGAGATGCGCACGCACAAGCGTCTGCTCGACATCGTCGACCCGACCCCGCAGACCGTCGACGCGCTGATGAAGCTCGATCTGGCGGCGGGCGTGGACGTCGAGATCAAGCTCTAAGGACAAGCGGCGAAGAGGGGCGGAGCCCCGACAGGGAAACCTGAAGAACTGCCATGAGCCGGGCGAAAGCCAAGCTCCTCTGAAGGAAGAACGAAACAATGCGTTCAGGTGTAATTGCACAGAAGGTCGGGATGACCCGCGTCTATAACGACGCCGGCGAGCATATCCCGGTCACGGTTCTCAAGATGGAGAACTGCCAGGTCGTGGCGCAGCGCACGGCGGAGAAGAATGGCTACACCGCCGTTCAGCTCGGCGTCGGCCTGGCCAAGGTGAAGAACACGTCGAAGGCGCTGCGCGGCCATTTTGCCGGCGCGTCCGTCGAGCCGAAGTCGAAGGTCGCCGAATTCCGCGTCTCCCCGGAGAATTTGCTGGATGTCGGCGCCGAGATCACGGTGGACCATTTCGTCGCCGGCCAGAAGGTCGACGTGACGGGCACCTCGACCGGCAAGGGCTTTCAGGGCGTCATGAAGAAGTACAACTTCCGTGGCGGCCGCGCGACGCACGGTAACTCGGTGTCGCACCGTACGCACGGTTCGACCGGCCAGCGCCAGGACCCCGGCAAGGTGTTCAAGGGCAAGAAGATGGCCGGCCACATGGGCGCCACCCGCGTCACCACGCTGAACGTCGAAGTGCATGGCACGGACGCCGATCGCGGCCTGATCCTGATCCGCGGCGCCGTACCCGGCACCAAGGGCGCCTGGATCCTGGTCCGCGATGCGGTCAAGGCCGATCTGCCGGCAAATGCGCCGAAGCCTGCCGGCCTGCGCGCCGCGTCGGCCAAGAATGAAGCACCGGCCGCTGAGGGGGCCCAGTAATGGACATCAAGATCACCACGCTCGCCGGCAAGGACGCCGGCAAGGTCAGCCTCTCGGACGAGATTTTCGGTCTCGACCCGCGCGAGGACATCCTGCAGCGCGTCGTGCGCTGGCAGTTGGCCAAGAAGCAGCAGGGCACGCACAAGGCCAAGGGCCGCGCCGAGGTCAATCGCACCGGCGCCAAGATGTACAAGCAGAAGGGTACGGGCCGCGCCCGTCACCATTCGGCTCGCGCACCGCAGTTCCGTGGCGGCGGCAAGGCGCACGGCCCGGTGGTTCGCTCGCATGAGCACGACCTGCCGAAGAAGGTTCGCGCGCTCGGCCTGAAGCATGCGCTGTCGGCCAAGGCGAAGTCTTCGTCGATCATCATCATCGACGAGCTGAAGCTGGCCGAAGCAAAGACCAAGGTGCTGGCTGCCAATTTTGAGACGCTGGGCCTGACCAATGCGCTGCTGATCGGCGGCGCCGAGGTGGATGCCGGCTTCGCCAAGGCAGCGCGGGCGCTGCACAACATCGACGTGCTGCCGGTTCAGGGCATCAACGTCTACGACATTCTGCGCCGCGGCACGCTGGTCCTTTCGAAGGCGGCGGTCGAGGCTCTCGAGGAGCGCTTCAAATGACCGATCTTCGCCACTACGACGTGATCGTGTCGCCCGCGATCACCGAAAAGTCGACCATGGCTTCGGAGCACAACCAGGTTGTGTTCAACGTCGCCAAGAAGGCCACCAAGCCGGAGATCAAGGCGGCGGTCGAAGCTCTGTTCAACGTCAAGGTGACCGGCGTGAACACGCTGGTGCGCAAGGGCAAGGTTAAGCGTTTCCGCGGAACCATCGGCCAGTTGAGCGATGTCAAGAAGGCTGTCGTGACGTTGGCTGACGGCCACTCGATCGACGTCGCCACCGGCCTCTGAGGAATAGTACGATGGCATTGAAAACCTACAAGCCCACGACGCCGAGCACCCGCCAGCTGGTTCTGGTCGACCGTTCGAGCCTCTACAAGGGCAAGCCGGTGAAGGGCCTGACCGAAGGTCTGACCAAGTCCGGCGGCCGCAACAATTACGGCCGCATCACCGCCCGCTTCATCGGCGGCGGCCACAAGCGTACGTATCGCCTCATCGACTTCAAGCGCACGAAGTTCGACATGACGGCGACCGTCGAGCGGATCGAATACGATCCGAACCGCACCGCCTTCATCGCGCTGATCAAGTACGAGGATGGCGAGCTGAGCTACATCCTGGCGCCGCAGCGTCTTGCCACCGGCGACAAGGTGGTTGCGGGTGCGTCGGTCGACGTGAAGCCGGGCAACGCCATGCCTTTGCAGGCGATGCCGGTCGGCACGATCGTGCACAATGTCGAGCTGAAGCCAGGCAAGGGCGGCCAGATCGCCCGTTCGGCGGGGTCCTACGCCCAGCTCGTCGGCCGTGACCAGGGCATGGCGATCATGCGCCTGAACTCGGGCGAGCAGCGTATCGTCCACGGTTCGTGCATGGCGACGGTTGGCGCCGTGTCCAACCCGGACCACGGCAACATCAATCTCGGCAAGGCTGGCCGCAAGGTCTGGCTCGGCAAGCGCCCGCACAATCGCGGCGTCACCATGAACCCGGTCGACCACCCGCATGGCGGCGGTGAAGGCCGCACCTCCGGCGGCCGTCACCCGGTCACGCCGTGGGGCAAGCCGACCAAGGGCAAGAAGACGCGGTCCAACAAGTCGACCGACAAGTTCATCATGCGCTCGCGCCACGCGCGCAAGGCATAAGAGAGGTAGTCAGACGTGACCCGTTCAGTTTGGAAAGGCCCGTTCGTCGACGGCTTCCTGCTCAAGAAGGCAGAGAAGGTCCGTGAGGGCGGCCGTAGTGAAGTGATCAAGATGTGGACCCGTCGTTCGACGATCCTGCCGCAGTTCGTCGGCCTCACCTTCGGCGTCTACAACGGCCAGAAGCACATTCCGGTCTCCGTGTCGGAAGAGATGGTTGGCCACAAGTTCGGTGAGTTCGCTCCGACCCGTACCTATTACGGCCATGGCGCGGACAAGAAGGCGAAGAGGAAATAACGATGAGCAAGCCAAAAGCCCCGCGCCGGCTTGCTGACAACGAGGCTCGTGCGGTTCTCCGCACCATCCGTGTCAGCCCGCAGAAGCTGAACCTGGTTGCCGCGCTGATCCGTGGCAAGAAGGTTGGCGTTGCGCTGAACGATCTGGAGTTCTCGCGCAAGCGGATCGCCTCGACCGTCAAGAAGACGCTGCAGAGCGCCATCGCCAACGCCGAAAACAACCATGACCTCGATGTCGACGCGCTGGTCGTCGCCGAGGCCTATGTCGGCAAGTCGATCGTCATGAAGCGTTTCCATGCTCGTGGCCGTGGTCGTGCCAGCCGCATCGAGAAGCCGTTTTCGCACCTCACGATCGTCGTTCGTGAAGTCGCAGAGAAGGAAGCCGCATAATGGGTCAGAAAGTTAATCCGATCGGCCTGCGCCTCGGCATCAACCGTACCTGGGATTCGCGCTGGTTTGCGAACACCGGCGAGTACGGCAAGCTGCTGCACGAAGACATCAAGATCCGCGAGTACCTGAAGAAGGAACTCAAGCAGGCGGCGGTGTCGAAGGTCGTCATCGAGCGTCCGCACAAGAAGTGCCGCGTGACGATCCACGCCGCGCGTCCGGGTCTGGTCATCGGCAAGAAGGGCGCCGACATCGAGAAGCTGCGCAAGAAGCTGACCGAGATGACCAAGTCGGAAACGCACCTGAACATCGTCGAAGTGCGCAAGCCCGAGATCGACGCCACGCTGATCGCGCAGTCCATCGCGCAGCAGCTCGAGCGCCGCATCGCCTTCCGCCGCGCCATGAAGCGCGCCGTGCAGTCGGCCATGCGTCTTGGCGCCGAAGGCATCCGCATCAACTGCGCGGGCCGTCTGGGCGGCGCCGAAATCGCTCGTATGGAATGGTATCGCGAAGGCCGCGTGCCGCTGCATACGCTGCGCGCCGATGTCGACTACGGCACCGCTGAAGCACAGACCGCCTATGGCATCTGCGGCGTCAAGGTGTGGGTATTCAAGGGCGAAATCCTCGAGCACGACCCGATGGCTTCGGAGCGTCGCGCGACCGAAGGCGATCACTCCGGTGAACGCTCGACTGGCCGCCGTCGTCCGGAACGCGAAGCCGCCTGAACGGCGACGCGATAGAATTGGAGAATAGAAAAGATGCTGCAGCCAAAGCGCACAAAGTTCCGCAAGCAGTTCAAGGGCCGTATCCACGGCACCGCGAAGGGTGGGACGAACCTCGACTTCGGCGGTTTTGGCCTGAAGGCGTTGGAACCGAACCGCGTCACCGCGCGTGAGATCGAGGCGGCCCGCCGCGCGATCACCCGCGAGATGAAGCGCCAGGGCCGTGTCTGGATCCGTGTGTTCCCGGACGTTCCGGTGACCTCGAAGCCGACCGAAGTCCGCATGGGCAAGGGCAAGGGCGCGGTCGACTACTGGGCGGCGCGCGTCAAGCCGGGCCGGATCCTGTTCGAGATCGACGGCGTCAACGAAGAGACGGCGCGTGAATTGCTGCGTCTCGGCGCCGCGAAGCTGTCGATCCGCACGCGCTTCGTGCAGCGCATCGCCGAGTAAGGAAGGGACTGAACGATGAAAGCCTCTGAGGTCAGGACCAAGACCACCGACGAGCTGGAGACGCAGCTCGCCTCGCTGAAGAAGGAGCAGTTCAACCTGCGCTTTCAGAAGGCGACGGGTCAGCTCGAGAAGACGGGCCGCGTGAAGGAAGTCCGTCGGGACATCGCGCGCATCAAGACCATCGCGGCCCAGAAAGCCGCCAAGAAGGTTTAAGGACGAAAACAATGCCAAAGCGCGTTTTGCAGGGCACCGTCGTCAGCGACAAGAACGAGAAGACCGTCGTGGTCAAGGTCGAACGTCGCTTCACGCACCCTGTCATGAAGAAGACCGTGCGCCTGTCGAAGAAGTACAAGGCGCATGACGAGACCAACGCCCACAAGGTTGGCGACCAGGTGTTCATCCAGGAATCGGCTCCGATTTCAAAGGATAAGCGCTGGGTCGTGCTGACTGCGGCGCAGGCGGAAGCCGCCGGCGAAGCCAAGGCGTAACGAACCGAATTTTGAGACAAGCCGGGGAGGGGATTTGCCCTCCCGATAGAGAATAAAGAAGGCGGCCAGTCATGATTCAGATGCAAACAAACCTCGACGTGGCGGATAATTCCGGTGCGCGTCGTGTCATGTGCATCAAGGTGCTGGGCGGTTCGAAGCGGAAGTATGCCTCGGTCGGCGACATCATCGTGGTGTCGATCAAGGAAGCCATTCCGCGCGGCCGCGTAAAGAAGGGCGATGTGATGAAGGCGGTCGTGGTTCGCACGGCCAAGGACATCCGCCGCCCGGACGGCAGCGTGATCCGTTTCGACAAGAACGCAGCCGTTCTTGTCGACAATAAGAAAGAGCCGATCGGCACGCGTATCTTCGGCCCGGTTCCGCGCGAGCTTCGCGCCAAGAACCACATGAAGATCATCTCGCTCGCGCCAGAAGTGCTGTAAGGAGCCGGTTAAAATGCAGAAGATCCGTAAAGGCGACAAAGTCGTCGTGCTGACCGGCAAGGACAAGGGCCGTTCGGGCGAAGTGCTGCGCGTCATGCCGAAGGACGACAAGGCTGTCGTGCGCGGCGTCAACATCATCCGCCGCCACCAGAAGCAGTCGCAGTCTCAGGAAGGCGGCATCATTTCCAAGGAAGCGCCGATCCACCTGTCGAACATCGCGATCGCCGACCCGAAGGACGGCAAGCCGACCCGCGTCGGTTTCCGCATCGAGGCGGACGGCAAGAAGGTGCGCGTCGCCAAGCGCTCGGGAGTAGTCATCAATGGCTAAGGCAGCAGAAGCCGCTAAGGCAAAAATCGAGCCGCGCTTGAAGAAGGTCTACAAGGAGACCATCCGCAAGGCGCTGAAGGAACAGTTCAACTACGACAACGAGATGCAGATACCGCGTCTCGACAAGATCGTGCTGAACATGGGCGTTGGCGAGGCCACCGGCGACTTCCAAGAAGCCGACCGTGGCTGCGGAAGATTTGGCGATGATCGCCGGCCAGAAGCCGGTCGTCACCCGCGCCCGCAAGTCGATCGCGCAGTTCAAGGTGCGCGAGAACATGCCGATCGGCACCAAGGTTACGCTGCGCAAGGAGCGCATGTACGAGTTCCTGGACCGCCTCGTGAACATCGCTTTGCCGCGTGTTCGCGACTTCCGCGGCCTGAACCCGAAGAGCTTTGACGGCCGTGGCAACTACGCCATGGGCATCAAGGAGCACATCGTGTTCCCGGAGATCAACTACGACAAGGTCGATCAGATCTGGGGCATGGATATCATCGTTTGTACGACCGCCAAGACGGACGACGAAGCCCGGGCTTTGCTCAAGGCTTTCAACTTCCCCTTCCGGCAGTAACGGCAGCGAACAAGGAAAAACGAAGAAATGGCTAAGACCAGTTCAGTCGAGAAGAACGAGCGCCGCCGCAAGCTCGCGGCGCAGTATGCCGGCAAGCGCCGCGCGCTGAAGAAGATCATCATGGATCATAAGCTGCCGCTGGAAGACCGTTTTCAGGCGCAGCTCAAGCTCGCAGCACTGCCGCGCAACAGCGCCAAGGTGCGTATTCGCAACCGCTGCGAGGTGACGGGCCGTCCGCGCGCCTACTATCGCAAGCTGAAGATGTCGCGCATTGCACTGCGCGAACTTGGCTCGCTGGGCATGGTGCCCGGCCTGGTCAAGTCAAGCTGGTAAGGAGGGTTTGACATGTCTTTGACCGATCCGCTCGGCGATATGCTGACCCGTATCCGTAACGCCTACGGCCGCAACAAGTCGAACTGCCTGACGCCGGCTTCGCGCCTGCGCACTCGCGTTCTCGACGTGCTGAAGTCCGAGGGCTACATTCGCGACTACAGCCAGACCGATTTCGACAACGGCAAGTCGGAGATTTCGATCGAGCTGAAGTATTTCGATGGCAAGCCGGTGGTGCGCGAGATTTCTCGCGTGTCGAAGCCGGGTCGCCGCGTCTACGTCTCGGCGAAGTCGATCCCGAACGTCGCCAACGGCCTCGGCATCTCGATCCTGTCGACGCCGCAGGGCGTGATGGCCGATCACGAGGCGCGCGAGAAGAACGTCGGCGGCGAAATCCTCTGCCAGGTGTTCTAAGCAGGAACGCTGGGCAGCAACTAGAATAGGAACGAGGAGACACAAATGTCTCGTATTGGCAAAAAGCCTGTGGCCATTCCGGCCGGCGTTACTGCCGGCGTTAGCGGCCAGACCGTGACTGCGAAAGGCCCGAAAGGCGAGTTGAGGTTCGTCGTCAACGACGAGGTTCTGGTGAAGCTGGAGAACAACGAGATCTCCGTCGAGCCGAAGGACCAGTCGAAGGATGCGCGTTCGAAGTGGGGCATGAACCGCACCCAGATCGTCAATATCCTCTCCGGCGTGAAGGACGGCTTCGAGAAGAAGCTGGAAATCACCGGCGTTGGCTACCGCGCCACGATGCAGGGCAAGAACCTGCAGCTCGCGCTCGGCTTCTCGCATGACGTGGTCTACCAGACCCCCGAGGGGATCTCGATCGCCACGCCGAAGCCGACGGAAATCACCGTGACCGGCATCGACAAGCAGAAGGTCGGTCAGGTCGCGGCCGAGATCCGCGAGTATCGCGGCCCCGAGCCCTACAAGGGCAAGGGCGTTCGCTATGCTGGCGAGAAGATCGTCCGCAAGGAAGGCAAGAAGAAGTAGTGAATGGTGAATGGTGAATGGTGAAATGGCAGTTGGTAAGCTTGGCTTGTAAGCCTTTCTTCCCATTCACCATTTTTCCATTCACCATTCACTGAATTGACGCCACGGAAGGCGGTTGCGGGAAGCGCTTATCAGCTTACCGCGTGGTGTGATCCACCAGACCGCCGCCGTTTCACAAGGCAAGGAAGAGAACCATGGCCGACAAGGCAGCTATCCAGAAGCGCGCGCAGCGCATCCGCCGTCAGATCAAGAAGGTCGCCGGCGACCGTCCGCGCCTCTCCGTGCATCGTTCGTCGAAGCACATCTACGCGCAGATCATCGACGACGCGAAGGGCCACACCGTTGCCGCCGCTTCGACGCTGGAGAAGGACCACAAGTCTTCCGGCAAGACCGGCGCCGATACGGCGGCCGCGGCTGCCGTTGGCAAGCTGCTTGCCGAGCGTGCGGTCAAGGCCGGCGTCAAGGAAGTCGTCTTCGACCGTGGGCCGTACATCTATCATGGCCGCGTCAAGGCGCTGGCCGAAGCTGCCCGCGAGGCAGGCTTGAGCTTCTGACGAAATTGCCGGCGGCATTTCGCCGGCTTCTTCGCAGTTGAAACCGGTCCGGCGATGCAATACACGCCGGACTTCATTTTTAACCGACCAGTCCGGAAAAGAATAAGGAACAGGATATGGCAGAACGCAGGGAAGGCGGCCGTGGCCGCGACCGCGAAGAACGTGATGACGGCATGGTGGACAAGCTTGTCCATATCAACCGCGTTGCGAAAGTTGTGAAAGGCGGCAAGCGTTTCGGCTTTGCAGCACTCGTCGTCGTCGGCGACCAGAAGGGCCGCGTCGGCTTCGGCCATGGCAAGGCGCGCGAAGTGCCGGAGGCCATCCGCAAGGCGACCGAAGCCGCAAAGCGTGAGATGATCTTCGTGCCGCTGCGTTCGGGACGCACGTTGCATCACGACGTTGAAGGCCGTTGGGGCGCTGGACGCGTTCTGTTGCGCGCCGCCAAGGCCGGTACCGGCATCATCGCCGGCGGCCCGATGCGCGCCGTTTTCGAGACGGTCGGCATGCATGACGTCGTCGCCAAGTCGATGGGTTCGTCGAACCCGTACAACATGGTTCGCGCCACTTTCGACGCGCTGAAGAGCCAGATGCATCCGAAGGATGTGGCTGCCGCCCGCGGCATCAAGTACTCGACCCTGCAGGCGCGCCGCGGTTCGGCCGTGACGGCTGAGGAGTAAGAGTTATGGCCAAGAAAGCAGCAGCCAAGAAGGCGGACAAGACCCTTGTCGTCGAGCAGATCGGTTCGCCGATCCGCCAGCCGAAGGAGCAGCGCGCGACGCTGGTCGGTCTCGGCCTGAACAAGATGCACAAGCGCCGCACGCTGGAAGACACGCCTTCCGTGCGCGGCATGATCAACGCAATCCCGCACCTCGTCCGCGTCGTCGACGAGAAGTGAGGAGGCCATCATGAAACTCAACGAACTTCGCGATAACGAAGGCGCAACCCACTACAAGAAGCGTCTCGGCCGCGGCATCGGCTCCGGCAAAGGCAAGACCGGCGGCCGTGGCGTGAAAGGCCAGAAGGCGCGCTCCGGCGTTGCCATCAACGGCTTCGAGGGTGGCCAGATGCCGCTCTATCGTCGCCTGCCGAAGCGCGGCTTCAACAGGCCGTTCCCGGAAAGCTACAACACCGTGTCCCTCGGCCGAATCCAAGCTGCGATCGATGCCAAGAAGCTCGACGCCAAGGAAACGGTGAATGCGGAAGCGCTGATCAAGGCCGGCGTCATTCGCCGCGCCAAGGATGGCGTACGCCTGCTCGGCGGTGGTGAGCTGAAGGCAAAAGTCGCTTTCGACATCGCCCACGCCTCCAAGTCGGCCCTTGAGGCCGTTGAAAAGGCTGGCGGCTCGGTGAAGTTGCCGGAAGCGGCCAAGGCAGCCGAGTAAACCGGACTAAGAACGGCGGCCAAGTGCCGCCGTTTCGCTGTTGTGCGCTTGCATGTTGCGCAGCGGACGCCTATTTCGTGGCGACCTCATTTTGGCCGTGCTTCGCGCGGACACCCCAGCATTCAGACCGACGATCGGCCAGACCTGATCGATCGTTGTTCGAACGGAGACCAGGTGCATGGCATCGGCTGCTGAACAACTAGCATCCAACCTCAATTTCGCGGCCTTTTCAAAGGCCGAAGACCTGAAGAAGCGCATCTGGTTCACGCTTGGCGCTTTGCTGGTCTATCGCCTCGGCACCTACATCCCGCTGCCTGGCATCAACCCCGACGCATTCTGCCCAGGCGTTCCAGAATCAGAGCAACGGCATGCTGGGCATTTTCAATGCCTTTGCCGGCGGCGCGGTGGAGCGCATGGCGATCTTTGCGCTCGGCATCATGCCTTACATCTCGGCCTCGATCATCATGCAGCTGATGACGTCGGTGATCCCGACGCTGGAAGCGCTGAAGAAGGAAGGCGAGCAGGGCCGCAAGATCATCAACCAGTACACGCGCTACGGCACGGTGCTTCTGGCGGTCGTGCAGGCTTATGGCATCTCCGTCGGCCTCGAGAGCGGACAAAACATCGTCACCGATCCAGGCTGGTTCTTCCGCCTATCGACCGTCATCACGCTGACGGGCGGCACGATGTTCCTGATGTGGCTCGGCGAGCAGATCACCGCACGCGGCATCGGCAACGGTATCTCGCTGATCATCTTCGCCGGCATCGTTGCTGGTCTCCCGCACGCCATGGGCCAGACCCTGGAGCTTGGCCGCACCGGCGCGCTGTCGACCGGCCTGATCCTGGCGATCATCGTGCTGGCCATCGTTGTCATCGCCGCGATCGTGTTCTTCGAGCGCGCGCAGCGCCGGCTGCTGATCCAGTATCCGAAGCGCCAGGTCGGCAATCGTATGTTCCAGGGCGACACCTCGCACCTGCCGCTGAAGCTGAATACGGCCGGTGTCATTCCGCCGATCTTTGCGTCGTCGCTGCTGCTTTTGCCGGCGACGCTGGCAGGCTTTTCCAACACGACGACGTTGCCCGGGTGGGCCAGCGCCATTTTGACGGCGCTCGGCCACGGCCAGCCGCTCTACATGCTGTTTTATGCGTCGATGATCGCGTTCTTCTGCTTCTTCTACACGGCGATCGTGTTCAATCCGAAAGACACGGCAGACCAGCTGAAGAAGCATTCGGGCTTCATTCCCGGTTATCGTCCGGGCGAGCGCACAGCCGAATATATCGACTATGTGTTGACGCGCATCACGGTGGTCGGTGCGATCTATCTGGTGATCGTCTGTCTGTTGCCCGAGTTCCTGATCTCTCAGGCCGGCGTGCCGTTCTACCTTGGCGGCACTTCGCTGCTGATCGTGGTCAGCGTTACGCTCGACACGGTTGCGCAGGTCCAGGGCCATCTGATCGCCCATCAGTATGAGGGACTGATCAAGAAGTCGAAGCTGCGCGGCGGCAAACGGGGCAGGTAACGGCGTCGACATGGTTGCGTGGGCCTATCTATGACGGCCGCGCAGCCACTCTTCATCGATTCCCATCCCGATCGGCGGCTGCAATCACCGATCGAACATGTTGTCGGGTGGGGCGGATTGCCTGGCCCGCGCAAGCACATTCGAGCCCGTTGCAACGGTCGCGACCTGAGAATGGCGCGTGTTAATCGTCCGGATGCTGGCCGGGCCGGTCATCCCGACCATTTCGGATTTTCGTTTTTCATCGATTTGCCGGACATCGTCGCAACGTCGGAGGGAGGTTTCGATGCGCTTTCGATCGAATTCCTATCCGACGATGAGCTCTTGGCTACCTTCTCGATCTCTGTCGACCCGAAGCTTGTGGATGGCGCCAGATGGATCCAGGCAAACCGCGCGATCAAGGCAGACTTTGTCGGCCGAACCACTCGTGCCAAGCTTGCACGCATTGACGGTTGCGATGCGCCCAGCGCACTGCCTGCGGACTGGGCGCTCTCACCCAGGCGCGAGGACATCACCGAAGCCGTTTCCTCGCACGCCTATGGCGGCGAGGTTCGTGCGTTCCTGGACAGTCTTGCCCCGACCGCTGGGTGCTCGACGCGGGCGCCGGGCTTCGCCGTTGGCCGACGAAAAACGTAATCAACATGGAGATTTACGACTATCCGTCGACCGATGTACTGGCGATCGGCCAAGAGCTGCCATTTGAGGACAATACCTTCGACGGCGTGCTGTCGCTGGCCGTTCTCGAACATGTCGACGATCCGTTTCTGTGTGCCAGCGAACTGATCCGGGTGCTGAAACCTGGCGGCAAGGCGATGGTAGTCATTCCATTCCTGCAAGCCGAGCACGGATACCCGTCGCACTTCTTCAATGCGACACGATTTGGTGTGCGAAAACTGTTCGAGAAGGGGGCGTCGCTAGAGCGTCAGTTCCTCGACTTGGCGAACGAACCGATCTTCACCTTGCACCAGATCCTCGGCCAATATGCCCACGGGCTTTCAGGCGAAACCCGTGAGGTCTTTCTGAACGCGCCTGTGCGCACTTTTGTCGAGAACCAGCCGACGGCAATGCATTTTGACGCCCATCCGTTCGTGACGGGCCTCTCCGAAGAGATGCGGTGGATTCTTGCCTGGGGGACGAGCTCGATCTTCGTCAAGAATTGACGCACACCGGCTGCCGCCAAGCCGGCCTGAGGCCGATTGTCGTATCGGACAATTTTCTACCAATGGGGCACTTCGCTTTTGAGTGCGGCCAGTGTAACGCTCAAATTGCGTGGTCGGCGATCTCGTGGCTCGATGATGGCGCGCCAGCAGTTCCACATATTGGGAGGGAGAGGGGACGATGAGGCTAATTCTGCTTGGACCTCCGGGGGCGGGAAAAGGCACCCAGGCACAGCGTCTCGTCGAAAAACATAAGATTCCCCAGCTTTCCACAGGTGACATGCTGCGCGCCGCGGTGGCTGCGCAGACGCCGGTCGGGCTTAAGGCCAAGGCCATTATGGATGCCGGCGAACTGGTGTCCGACGATGTCGTCAATGCTATCGTCGCTGAGCGAATCGAGCAAAAGGATTGCAAGAAGGGATTTATCCTGGACGGCTATCCGCGCACGCTGGCGCAGGCCGATGCGCTGGGCAAAATGCTGTCAAAGCGCAAGCTGAAGCTGGACGCGGTGATCGAGCTGGTGGTCGACGACAAGGCGTTGGTCGGCCGCATCGTCAAGCGCGCCGAGGAGGCGAAAGCCGCCGGCCAGCCGGTGCGCAAGGATGACAACCCGACCGTGTTCGATGAGCGCCTTCGCGAATACTACAAGAAGACCGCGCCGCTGACCGGCTACTACTACGCCAAGAAGCAGCTTTCCGGCATCGATGGCATGGCGTCGATCGATGAGGTGACTGGCCAGATCGACAAGCTGCTCAAGGGGCTGAAGAAGGCGAAGGCGCAAAAGTAACCTTCCCAAATTCGTGAGTACGATTTGCGGCAGCGGTGCTGAGTGGGTCAGTCAACCCCTCCTGCCGGAAGTCAGGCTGTGATACGCCCGCGAAGGGCCGCCGTCCAAATAGATTGCAACTACAAGGCGAAGATAGTTGCGTCATGATCTGTAGAAGTTCGTTCGATCCGCTCCGAGTGGCTTCAGGATTGAATTATCCACAGACAATTTGAATGAAGCAGCGACATTCATTTTCGGACTGCCGACCGAATCACCTGACAATCTTCTTAACTCGTCTGAGGCATGTTGATGGCTCGGTCATTAATTCAATTTGTTCTTATATTAGTACTCAATATTGCAAATGTCTGCCCGGCAACGGCCGAGCAGACGCTCGCGGTCGAGTTGCATCGTGCCGACCAGGAGGCGTGTGCGACGTCCGAAGCGCTCGGCTGGCGCGAAGCAGCGATAAATTGACAAAGACGGGCGATGAAGGGAGGGACTTATGATGAGGTCGAGAGCAGAGCAAATTATTCAATTCGTGCTGGCGATGATGCTGGTGGTCTCCATGATGGTCACCGGCACGGTGGGCACACATGCGAGCTCGGCATTCGGGGCGAATCTGAAGCCGTCAGCCGGCCAATGGCATGCTACGCGCATCCGTTACATCTCGCCCGATAGCTGGGACCCGACCATTCCGGGGGTCGGAACTAATCGCTATTCGTATTCTCAAAACGATCCGATCAACAAAAGCGACCCCAACGGACACGCAAGTGGTTATGCCGGTCCGGGCGGTCCGTGTAGCGGCTGCATGGAGGCTTCCGAGTTAGCGGACGGTCTCCAGATGGGACTTGACGTTGCAGGTCTTGCGCCTGGCCTGGGAGAAGTCGCAGACATTGCAAATGCTGGCATTAGCGCCGTGCGCGGAAATTATGTGGATGCGTCTCTTTCATTGGGCGCGATGGTTCCGGGAGCCGGCTGGGCGGCGACCGGTGGAAAATGGGCGGCGAAAGCTCGCGCGGCAGGCTATCAATTCCACCACATCGTTCCCAAGGAGTTTGCAACTCATCCAGCTTTGGCAAGGGCAGGTTTTAATATCGAAAAATATGTCAACAAGATTGCCTTGCCCAGCAAGCCAGGACTTCATCCTACAAGAACGGTTCACAACGGGCGTCATACCGCTGCGTCTATGGAAGCGCTGGCACAGGAACTTGACCGCATAGATAAGGCATTGGCGGCTGGTCGAATGACGCCTGCCGAGGGGCGGGCTGCGATCGAAGCGGCCATTGCTAGAGAGCGAAAAGATTTGCGGGCGGGGATTAAATCACTCAACAAGGCGAGCGACGAGGCCAAAGCGAAATCCGCTGAGAAAGGGACAAAGGTGAAAAGTCTGAAGCGATAAGATCACCCCGTGCAGAGTAATGGAGCGTAGAGAAATTGGCCACAACAGCCTAATCTGGACAGACTGCTTTTGACGCGCGAGGTATCCCGGTTGCTCGTTTCAACTATAAAGAGTCCCGCATTGCGTCATCTGATATATCAGTAGGTGAGGAAAAAGTAGTACAACGAGGGCCAGAAGACATCATCCTCTCCGCTCCAAGGTCAACGGTTAAAAAGCTTGACGAATTACATACGTTGCCGAATTTGGTCACTTGTCCGCTTGTTGACCGGACGTTGCAAGACATCATTGCCCGTTTCGTTGGCCCTGAAGTTCAGTTCCTGCCGGTAACGGTGCGCGCAAAGGACGGAGACGTATTTCGATTCTCATATGCCAAGCCGCTTGTCGGAAGACCCTGCGTTGACCTAGAAAAATCTGAAATCGAACGCTGGATTATACCAGGAGAAGCTATCGCCGATGCCCGACTTCTTGTTTTCAAGCCGGACTGCCTCGGTGACAAACATCTTGCCCGAGACACTTATACTGACCATATCGTGGTCTCTGAACAATTGAAGGATGCCTTGTTGGCGACCAAAGACAAGGCGCTTAGGTTCGTGACCCCAGAGAACGTTTGGAACAGATACGGTCCGCGTGTTCTGCATTGATATTTCGCCCGCCGACCGTATGTCGTGCAACAATCGGGCTTACAAAAGCCAGCCGAACTGCTGTTGACTTCACGCCCAAACACCCCTATATGCGCCTCACATTCCAATCAGGTTTGGACTGGCCGCCCTTTCAGGGCAGGCCGGTTTTTTGATTGGAGCGTACCCGCAAGGGCCGGCCTCCACCGGACGCGGGGCAACAACAACCGCCGGCAATGCATCGCATTGACCGACCCATATGGAGATGAAGATGGCTCGTATAGCGGGCGTTAACATACCGACCAACAAGCGCGTCGTGATCGCGCTTCAGTACATTCACGGCATTGGCAAGAAGTTCGCCCAGGAGATCGTCGACAAGGTCGGCATTCCGGCGGATCGTCGCGTCAGCCAGCTGACCGACGCCGAAGTGCTTCAGATCCGCGAAGCGATCGACAAGGATTATCAGGTCGAGGGCGACCTGCGTCGTGAAGTGTCGATGAACATCAAGCGTCTGATGGACCTCGGCTGCTACCGCGGCCTGCGTCATCGCCGCTCGCTGCCGGTCCGCGGCCAGCGCACGCATACCAACGCCCGCACCCGCAAGGGGCCTGCAAAGGCGATTGCCGGGAAGAAGAAGTAATTTGGTGAAATAGTGAATGGTGAATAGTGAATGGTAGGCAGCGGCGAGTTCGCACTTTTCCTATTCACCATTTCACTATTGACCATTCACCACGGTGTAGCCGCTGGAACTACGGCGGTGTCGAGATCAACTGGAAGGACTTTTGAATGGCTAAGGAAGCCGGCCGCGTTCGCCGCCGCGAACGCAAGAACATTTCCTCGGGTGTGGCGCATGTCAACTCGAGCTTCAACAACACGATGATCACCATCACCGACGCGCAGGGCAATTCGATTGCCTGGTCGTCGGCCGGTGCTCAGGGCTTCAAGGGCTCGCGCAAGTCGACGCCGTTCGCCGCGCAGGTTGCCGCCGAAGACGTCGCCAAGAAGGCGCAGGAACACGGCATGCGCACTCTCGAGGTCGAGGTGTGCGGTCCGGGCTCGGGTCGTGAGTCTGCGCTGCGCGCGCTGCAGGCGGCTGGTTTCACGATCACCTCGATCCGTGACGTGACGCCGATCCCGCACAACGGTTGCCGTCCGCGCAAGAAGCGCCGCGTCTAAGTTTTTTTGAACTGCCGCGTGAACGCCAGGGCAACCGGGCGTTCCTCCACGGCTTTCCATAGCGCCCGTCACGATTGGATGGTGTCGGGCCAACGGAAGGAAGCAAGATGATCCAGAAAAATTGGCAGGAACTGATCAAGCCCAACAAGATCGAGTTCTCCTCGAAGGGCAAGACGCAGACGACGCTCGTTGCCGAACCGCTCGAGCGCGGTTTTGGCTTGACGCTCGGCAACGCGCTGCGGCGCGTGCTGTTGTCGTCGCTGCGCGGCGCGGCTGTGACCGCGGTGCAGATCGACGGCGTGCTGCATGAATTCTCCTCGATCGCCGGCGTGCGCGAGGATGTCACCGACATCGTGCTCAACATCAAGGAAATCGCCATCAAGATGGAAGGCGATGGTCCCAAGCGCATGGTTGTGCGCAAGCAGGGTCCGGGCACCGTCAAGGCTGGCGACATCCAGACCGTTGGCGATGTCGAAATCCTCAATCCCGACCACATCATCTGCACGCTGGATGATGGCGCCGAGATCCGCATGGAATTCACCGTCGACACCGGCAAGGGTTACGTGCCGGCCGAGCGCAACCGCGCCGAAGACGCGCCGATCGGGCTGATCCCGGTCGACTCGCTCTATTCGCCGGTCAAGAAGGTCTCCTACAAGGTCGAGAACACCCGCGAGGGCCAGGTTCTCGACTATGACAAGCTGACCATGACGCTGGAGACCAATGGTTCGGTCACCGGCGAGGATGCGGTCGCCTATGCGGCGCGCATCCTGCAGGACCAGCTTGGCCTGTTCGTCAACTTCGACGAGCCGCAGAAGGAAGTTGCTTCGGAAGCCGTTACCGAGCTGGCGTTCAACCCGGCGCTGCTCAAGAAGGTCGACGAGCTGGAGCTTTCGGTGCGTTCGGCGAACTGCCTGAAGAACGACAACATCGTCTACATCGGCGACCTGATCCAGAAGACGGAAGCCGAGATGCTGCGCACGCCGAATTTCGGCCGCAAGTCGCTGAACGAGATCAAGGAAGTGCTGGCCGCCATGGGTCTCCATCTCGGCATGGAAGTGCCGGATTGGCCGCCAGACAACATCGAAGATCTCGCCAAGCGTTACGAAGACCAGTACTGAGCCGATAATCGAGCATGATGCCAAGGGCCTTCGGGCCCGACGGTCATGCGGAAAACCATCAGAGGCCGTGGCCTCTTGAATAACCGAGAAGGAAAAACGCCATGCGCCACGGTTTTAGAGGCCGCCGGTTCGCCCGCAGTGTCAGCCATCGCAAGTCGATGTTTGCCAACCTCGCGGCGTCGCTCATCGAGCATGAGCAGATCGTCACCACCCTGCCGAAGGCGAAGGATTTGCGTCCGATCGTCGAGAAGCTGGTTACGCTGGGCAAGCGCGGCGATTTGCATGCGCGCCGTCTGGTGATTGCCCAGATCGGCAACGAGCCGATCGTGAAGCGCCTGTTCGACGAGATCGCGCCGCGCTACGCGCAGCGCAATGGCGGCTATCTGCGCATCATGAAGGCGGGCTTCCGTCATGGCGACAATGCGCCGATGGCGGTGATCGAGTTCGTCGATCGCGACACCTCGGCCAAGGGCGCCGGCGACAAGGCCCGTGCCGAAGCTGAAGGCGCCGAGCAGGCCGAAGCAGCGTAAGCTTCTTTTTTCTGCACTCTTCAGATCGGCGCGCAGCGATGCGCGCCGGTCTTTGCGTCTCTGCAGGTGATCGGAAATAGCATTCGGCGCGCCGGGCTTGCGAGCGCAGCCGTTCAGTCCCATGTGGAGCGGATGGCAAAGGAATTCCGACACTTTACGACTGGGCCGGCGGCATCGAGGCTCTCAACCGCTTGACCGAAACATTTTACGATCGCGTGCTGAAAGACCCGACGCTGGAACCGGTGTTCCGGCACATGTCCGGCGATCATCCCAGGCACGTGGCGGCATTTCTGGGCGAAGTGTTCGGCGGACCGAAGACCTACAGCGAAGACTATGGCGGGCACCCCGCCATGATCACGCATCATTTGAACCGGCATTTGACGGAGGAGCAGCGCCGGCGGTGGATTGCGCTGCTGATCGATGCGGCTGATGCGACCGGCTTGCCGGACGATCCCGAGTTCCGTTCGGCCTTCGTCGCTTATATCGAATGGGGCACACGGCTGGCCAGGCTGAACTCGCAGGATGGCGCTGCGCCGACGCTTGACGAACCGATGCCGCAATGGGGTTGGGGCGTTCCGGGCGGGCCGTATCAAGCGTAGAAACGAATATCGCGATTGCGCTTGAGTTCCGCGGCGGCTTTGTGAAATGAACGCGACCGCTCTTAGGGGTATAGCTCAGTTGGTAGAGCGGCGGTCTCCAAAACCGCAGGTCGCGGGTTCGAGCCCTGCTGCCCCTGCCAAATTATCGAGGAAAAACAGTTGTTTACTGAATTCTTGATTATTGGAAGCACCAAAATTAGCCTATACATCTCTTGCACAAACTTGCACGCCGCAGGAGCGGTTCAGCGATGTCGGAAAAGCACACGATTCTGGATGGAAAAGTTCACGTCTATCGGTGCAACGATAGCCCGATTTAGCAGTGTTCGACCTTCCTACAGGGTAGGAAGTGGCGAATGAGCACGAAGGAAGAAAGCCTGTCGAAGCCCAGGGACTGGGCCGAGAACTCGTATTTCGGTCTTAAGCAGCAAACCACCCGATTTGATGACATTCTCACACGCACATTGCCACGCACACCCGATACTTTCATCGAAATAACTAAATAGAAAACAACATATTATGAGATACGCACTCTGATTTTTAATGACGAGGTTAGAAGTTCAATCCTTCTCAATAGCACTATTTTTTCAATAAGTTACATATCGGCCAGCGTGACAGTGGAGAGGGTGTAACATTCATGTACCGACGGTTGTCAATCTGAGACAAATCAAAAGCCTGAACATGACTACTTTGGTTGGCTAGAACGAAGGGGGCTGGGCAACAATGCCGAGGTCTTCCAGGCTCTCAATCTAGCTACAACGTATCGTAGCCAACAACGCATGGTCAATAAAGTGAAGTGAAGTTGATAGATGAATACGTTGATATTTGTTGGAGGCTGTGTATAACAATAGCAGGAGTACTTGCGGGCTGGTTATGGGGATGCGCAGGCTTATGTCTGACCCGCGGGGCAAGGCTGTTTCAAGAAAGTCGCAAGAAGAGGGCCAAAGCGACAAAGCGTGAGCTGGCGGCTAAAAAGAGGCCGTTAGTAATCGCGTCCCAGGCTATCTTCGAGTGCGTGGCGGCGCAGAATAAGCCGTGTTGATGGTCGTGCCGAGCAAAAGCTGCGGCCGGCGGTGGATATATATTTATGGCTTTGCCGAGTCCTTGGCGTACCGCAAATCAACGTCGATGCACCGACCACGCAATACATCAAAGGAGCCGATCCGGTGAAGGCGCTTCGTGCCTTTGCCGCGGTCCTCAATAATAGCCCCAACTTCAGAAACGACGGACTTCGACTGACCCCGGAGAACTCGGTGGGGCCAAGCTTATGAAACACGTCGGCGGCGCTATTGTCGCTTGGTATCAGCGAAACGGTTGGAAAGTTTACTAGGGAGGCAAGGCGTGCATTTGCTGCCGAGAATAGCGCTTGTGACGCTGGCTTTCGTCACCGCCACCGAAGCGGGAGCAGCAACCGGGAGGAACTGATTAAGCGTTACGGCGTTGATCCCGATGTTGCTATTGTACCAGGGCCGATCGTGAGGGTGGTAACAGCCACGACGCGGACAGCCGTCTGAAGAAGTTTGACATAGACAATCCGGCGACTGGAATGCCACGGAAGCCGAGGCAGCCGCAATGATGATATGTCGAAGTACGCTGCCGGGGCGGAAAATAAGGCACCCACCAGTCCCGATGACCTGTTCGTGGCCGCCGCGCAGGAAGTTCAATACAAGCGTGGTGTCCCTGTCGATTTCCTTCTAACGACTCCCGCGCCGCCGCCTGCAACCATGTGCGATGACGACAAACAATTGTTTGTCCGTGAGATAAGCTCGACAACTATATGTTCAATCTAACGCCGGTGGCCAAAGCGCAGGGCGCTTCGGTTGCCTATACCCGGGATTGGTTGAACGATGTCGACAAGTTCACAATAGACGCGAATATAAGCTTTGCGTGGCGGGAGCCTTGCCGTGACCGGCCTGAAGGCTCATCAGGTCCCTACATATCGGCGTATGCGTTTGCGCCGTGGATCGGGGCGCACGGAACCCGCACCAACGGTCCGGGTGACCAGAGCGCTCCGTCTTGGCGTCGAAGGGCAGGTTGAGGTTTTCGAGCTCTGTTCAACACCCAGTATTTATCGGTGTCTCCATATTACCAAACGGACTTTCGGGGTGAAGCGCAGGCCCAAGGTATCCAGGCGAGCTGGACACCTTATTGGCTCGAGGCGCGTCTAGGTGGCTATCACCGCCGCTTCTCGGACTATTTTGACTGGTATTGGCAATTTTCGGCCGAGGCCGACTACCTCAACGTAGACCGCGTTGGTCATACCGGCCTGGACGCTAATGACTACGCGTGGTTAGGGTTCACGACCAAGCTGCATATCTATCCGTTCTCCGGTTCTTTCTGGGATGGCTCCTTTCTACAGGACCGCATCACATTCACCGGGACGGCGAGGTACCACTGGGATGCCGTGTCGCGGAAAGATATTTCCCTCCTCTCGGCGGAACTTGCCTACAACCTCGATCCCACGGGCGGTACGTCTATTTCGCTTCTCTACGAAAATGGCACACGCAAAGAGACCCTCAAAGAGGTGGAGCAGCTACTGCTGCGCCTGAATTACAAGTACTAAGAGCAAAAAGGACGGCCTGCGGCGTCTCGGCCATAACTCCGCCGCGGCGTCGGGGTCGCGGTTCCGCCTAGTTGTCCATTCTGCCGAGAATATGAGCATTAATTGCAGTTACCGGCAAAAGCGCAGCAACTTATAAAGGTCGCGGGTTCGAGCCCTGCTGCCCCTGCCATCTACTCAGCCAGCGGTCCATTTGCCGTCATCTTGCGGAGGTGGACGAATTCTGGCATAGGAAATCCATAGCCGGGACGGGACGACTGGATGGTTCCGATGCGGCGTTTGGTGCGATAGAGGTTTCTGTTTCCCCTTGCATGGGGTCGGAATCGCCTCTATGTAGAGGGACGGACACGCGGTGCGTGGAGCTGGGGAGCTGGCTTTACGCGCCCTTGTTGCGTGGTCTGACTGGCCGAATCGGTAGCGTGGCGAGAGCCTCAAGCGCCCGGCAAGCAAAGAATTCTCCCGTTTCGGCGGGAACATCCAGAAGGCCCGGCCTACGGGTTCTTGAAAGCAAGGCGGCGAATGGCTTCGAAAATCGAGCAATCCCTTCACCTTCATACAGCAGGTGAGGGCGGAGACGGCGAAGGTGACTTGGCCGTCCCGGCGCGAGACGATGATCTCGACCGTGATGGTTCTGATCTTTTCGGTGATCGCGATGATCTTCTTTTTCCTCGCCGATCAGATCATGGCGTTCGGCGTCGAGTTCATTCTGGGCATTGGCCGCTGAGACTGGCGAACACGGGGAAATTTGGATGACGGCTCGCTGGTACATCGTTCACGCCTATTCGAACTTCGAAAAGAAGGTCGCCGAGGACATCGAGAACAAGGCCAAGCAGAAGGGCCTGAGCGACCGCATCGAGCAGGTCGTCGTGCCGACCGAGAAGGTCGTCGAGGTTCGCCGCGGCAAGAAGGTCGATGCCGAGCGCAAGTTCTTCCCGGGCTATGTGCTCTTGAAGGCCAATTTGAACGACCAGGTCATCAGCCTGGTCAAGAATACGCCGCGCGTGACCGGTTTCCTCGGCGAGGACAAGCACACCGCCAAGCCGATGCCGATCACCGAGAAGGAAGCCGAGCGCATCCTCAACCAGGTCCAGGAAGGCGTCGAGCGGCCAAAGCCGTCGATCACCTTCGAGATCGGCGAGCAGGTGCGCGTGTCGGACGGTCCGTTCGCCTCGTTCAACGGCTTCGTTCAGGAAGTCGACGAGGAGCGGGCGCGGCTCAAGGTGGAAGTTTCGATCTTCGGGCGCGCCGTGCCGGTCGATCTGGAGTTCAGTCAGGTCGAAAAGGGCTGACTGTCGGCGCCTGATCCCTCGGGATCGGCGCGAAGCTGGTGGGAGGCGAGGGCGGCTTAGCCGGTCGTCTGAACCGCACCACCAAACTGCAACCGCCGGTGTTTTCTCCAAGAGGGAAGCCGGCACGAGAATAGAGGCAGGAAAGAGATGGCTAAGAAAGTTGCAGGCCAGCTCAAGCTGCAGGTATCCGCCGGCTCCGCGACCCCGTCGCCGCCGATCGGTCCCGCACTTGGTCAGCGTGGCATCAACATCATGGAATTCTGCAAGGCGTTCAACGCGCAGACGCAGGAACTGGAAAAGGGTTCGCCGATCCCGGTGGTCATTACCTACTACCAGGACAAGTCGTTCACCTTCGTCATGAAGACGCCGCCGGTGAGCTTCTTCCTGAAGAAGGCCGCCAACCTGAAGTCGGGCTCGAAGGAGCCGGGCAAGGTGAAGGCCGGCACGATCGCCCGCGCCAAGGTGCGCGAGATCGCCGAGAAGAAGATGAAGGACCTGAACGCCAACGACGTCGAAGCCGCAATGCGCATGGTCGAAGGCTCCGCCCGCTCGATGGGCCTGGAAGTGGTGGGCTGAGATCATGGCTAAGATTGCAAAACGCGTAGCCAAGTCCCGCGAGGGCATCGACCCGAACAAGGCCTACTCGCTCGAGGAAGCCGTGAAGCTGCTCAAGGCGCGTGCGTCGGCCAAGTTCGACGAGACGGTCGAAGTCGCGATGAATTTGGGCGTTGACCCGCGTCACGCTGACCAGATGGTCCGCGGCGTCGTCAACCTGCCGAACGGCACCGGCCGCACCGTGCGTGTCGCCGTGTTCGCCAAGGGTGACAAGGCCGAGGAAGCCAAGGCCGCCGGCGCCGATATCGTTGGCGCCGAGGAGCTGGTGCAGACCGTTCAGGGCGGCACGATCGATTTCGATCGCTGCATCGCGACCCCGGACATGATGGGCCTCGTCGGCCGTCTGGGTAAGGTGCTTGGTCCGCGCGGCCTGATGCCGAACCCGCGCGTCGGCACCGTGACCATGGACGTCGCTGCCGCCGTCAAGGCTTCGAAGGGCGGCGCTGTCGAGTTCCGCGTCGAGAAGGCCGGCATCATCCATGCCGGCGTCGGCAAGGTGTCGTTCGATGAGAAGGCGATCGCCGAGAATGTTCGCGCGTTTGCCGATGCGGTGCAGAAGGCGAAGCCGGCTGGCGCCAAGGGCAACTACGTCAAGAAGGTCTCCGTGACCTCGACGATGGGCCCGGGCCTGAAGCTCGACATCGCCTCGCTGGCCGCGGCCGCGAGCTAAGTTTCACGATCGGCCGCAAGCGGCTGATCGACACGAAGAATTCCGGGTCCCGGTTCGCTGGGGTCCGGATGTGGAAGGTGAAAACCTTCCGCAAATCCTGTCCGAGATTGCAGGCGGTCTAGTCCCGAAAGGGCGGACCTTAATCCCACCGGAGAAATCCAAAAGGGGTCTGCATGAGACGGGTGACAACCGGACAAAGGGGCGAATGCTCCAATGAATGGTTCGAACCGTGTTGACCTTTGTCTGCGCACTCTCCCGGCAACGGGCAGGTGTGGCGGGAAGCGGCAGGATCCTCGAACGCCGTTCGGGAGATCCAGAAATGGATAGCCTGCCCGGCATAAGGCAACCCGGCCCCAAGCCCGAGAATGGGCAAAGGGTCAACTGGAGATAGGCAGTGGATAGAGCGGAAAAACGCGAGCTCGTCACGGGTCTGAACGACGCTTTCAAAGGCGCCGGCTCGGTCGTCGTGGCCCACTATGCCGGTATCACCGTCGCGCAAATGAACGATCTTCGCACGAAGATGCGTCAGGCCGGCGGCACCGTCAAAGTCGCGAAGAACCGTCTCGCCAAAATCGCCCTTCAGGGTACGGATTCCGAGAAGATCATCGATCTGTTCAAGGGACAGACGCTGGTCGCTTTCTCGGACGATCCCATTACGGCGCCGAAGATCGCCTCCGAGTTCGCCAAGGCGAACGAGAAGCTGATCATCCTCGGCGGCGCGATGGGCGCAACGACGTTGAATGCGGATGGGGTCAAGGCTTTGGCCACCCTGCCGTCGCTCGACGAGTTGCGCGCGAAGCTGGTTGGCATGATCGTCACGCCGGCAACGCGGATCGCACAGGTCGTCAACGCGCCGGCTGCACAGCTGGCCCGCGTTTTCGGCGCCTATGCCCGCAAGGACGAGGCGGCATGAGGCCGTTCCTCGCTGTCATCAAGTGTTCGAACCAAACTAAGGAACTGAAAAATGGCTGATCTCGCCAAAATCGTTGAAGACCTGTCGAGCCTGACCGTGCTCGAGGCAGCCGAGCTGTCGAAGTTGCTGGAAGAGAAGTGGGGCGTTTCCGCCGCTGCTCCGGTGGCGGTTGCCGCCGCTGGCGGTGGTGCTGCCGCTGCTGCTCCGGCTGAAGAGAAGACCGAGTTCGACGTGATCCTGGCTGCTGCCGGCGAAAAGAAGATCGAGGTCATCAAGGAAGTGCGCGCCATCACCGGTCTCGGCCTCAAGGAAGCCAAGGACCTGGTCGAAGGCGCTCCGAAGCCGGTCAAGGAAGGCGTCAACAAGGCTGATGCCGACAAGATCAAGGAGCAGCTTGAGAAGGCTGGCGCCAAGGTCGAGTTGAAGTAAGCGTTTCGGTGCGCGGCGGACGGGCCTTTCCGTCCGCCGTCCCGGCGTTAAGCGGGACGTTTGGAAACCTCTTTCCTGAAGGCTTGCGGGCGGCCTTCAGGAAACGGGTTTTCTCCCGTTTCTAGGATTGGCCGTCTCTCCCGGACGGCAGGCAAGTGCAAGGCGCGGTCCCGACGCGCCCCAAGAGGTAAAGCCCTAGAGGCTAAGGCAAGGAGCGACGATGGCCCATACACAGACTTTCAACGGCCGCAGACGCGTACGCAAATTCTTCGGAAAAATCCCGGAAGTGGCCGAGATGCCGAACCTGATCGAGGTTCAAAAGGCATCCTACGACCAGTTCCTGATGGTGGACGAGCCCAAGGGCGGCCGTCCGGACGAGGGATTGCAGGCTGTTTTCAAGTCGGTGTTCCCGATTTCCGACTTCTCCGGCTCTTCGATGCTGGAGTTCGTCAAATATGAGTTCGAGGCGCCGAAGTTCGACGTTGACGAGTGCCGTCAGCGCGACCTGACCTACGCTGCGCCGCTGAAGGTGACGCTGCGGCTGATCGTGTTCGATATCGACGAGGATACCGGCGCGAAGTCGATCAAGGACATCAAGGAGCAGGACGTCTACATGGGCGACATGCCGCTCATGACGATGAACGGCACCTTCATCATCAACGGCACCGAGCGCGTGATCGTTTCGCAGATGCACCGCTCGCCGGGCGTCTTCTTCGACCACGACAAGGGCAAGTCGCACTCGTCGGGCAAGCTTCTGTTTGCCGCGCGTGTGATCCCCTATCGCGGCTCGTGGCTCGACATCGAGTTCGACTCGAAGGACATCGTGCACGCCCGCATCGACCGCCGCCGTAAGATTCCCGCGACGTCGCTGCTGATGGCGCTGGGCATGGACGGCGAAGAGATCCTGTCCACCTTCTACAACAAGATCACCTACAAGAAGTCGGGCGACCATTGGCGTATTCCGTTCAATGTCGATCGCTTCCGCGGCTTGAAGGCCGTCGGCGACCTCGTCGATGCCGATACCGGTGAAGTCGTCGTCGAGCAGGGCAAGAAGATCACGGCTCGCCAGGCCAAGCAGTTGGCCGACAAGGGCCTGAAGGCAATCAAGGCGACCAACGAAGATCTGTTCGGTTCGTACCTGGCCGAGGACGTTGTCAACTTCGCCACCGGCGAGATCTATCTCGAAGCCGGCGACGAGATCGACGAGAAGACGCTGAAGGTGCTGATGGATGCGGGCGAGGAGGAACTCGAAATCCTCGACATCGACCACATCAATGTCGGCGCCTACATCCGCAACACGTTGAACGTCGACAAGAACGAGAGCCGCCAGGACGCGCTGTTCGACATCTATCGCGTGATGCGCCCGGGCGAGCCGCCGACGCTGGAAACGGCTGAGGCGATGTTCAACTCGCTGTTCTTCGACAGCGAGCGCTACGATCTGTCGGCCGTCGGCCGCGTCAAGATGAACATGCGTCTGGAACTCGACGCCGAGGACACCGTGCGCGTGTTGCGCAAGGAGGACATCCTGGCCGTCGTCAAGACGCTGGTCGAACTGCGCGACGGCAAGGGCGAGATCGACGACATCGACAATCTCGGCAACCGCCGCGTGCGTTCGGTCGGCGAGCTGATGGAGAACCAGTATCGCGTCGGCCTGCTGCGCATGGAGCGCGCGATCAAGGAGCGCATGTCGTCGATCGAGATCGACACCGTCATGCCGCAGGACCTGATCAACGCCAAGCCAGCGGCTGCCGCCGTGCGCGAGTTCTTCGGCTCCTCGCAGCTGTCGCAGTTCATGGACCAGACCAACCCGCTGTCGGAGATCACCCACAAGCGTCGCCTGTCGGCGCTTGGGCCGGGCGGTCTGACCCGCGAGCGCGCCGGCTTCGAAGTGCGCGACGTGCACCCGACGCATTACGGCCGCATCTGCCCGATCGAGACGCCGGAAGGCCCGAATATCGGCCTGATCAACTCGCTGGCGACGTTTGCGCGCGTCAACAAGTACGGCTTCATCGAGAGCCCGTACCGCAAGATCGTCGAAGGCAAGCTGACCCAGGAGGTGATCTACCTCTCGGCCATGGAAGAGGCGAAGCACTTCGTCGCGCAGGCTAACGCCGAGCTCGACAAGAACGGCCGCTTCAAGGACGAGTTCGTCATCTGCCGCAATGCCGGCGAGGTGATGATGGCGCCGCGCGAAAACGTCGACCTGATGGACGTTTCGCCGAAGCAGATGGTGTCGGTTGCCGCCGCACTCATCCCGTTCCTCGAGAACGACGACGCCAACCGCGCTCTGATGGGCTCGAACATGCAGCGTCAGGCCGTGCCGCTGGTGCGCGCCGAAGCGCCGTTCGTCGGCACCGGCATGGAGCCGATCGTGGCGCGTGACTCAGGCGCCGCCATCGGCGCCCGTCGCGGCGGCGTGGTCGACCAGGTGGACGCCACGCGTATCGTCGTTAGTGCGACCGAGAACCTCGAGGCCGGCAAGTCCGGCGTCGATATCTACCGGCTGATGAAGTTCCAGCGTTCCAACCAGAACACCTGCATCAACCAGCGCCCGCTGGTGAATGTCGGCGATATCGTCAACAAGGGCGACATCATCGCCGACGGTCCGTCGACCGATCTCGGCGATCTGGCGCTCGGCCGCAACGTGCTCGTCGCGTTCATGCCGTGGAACGGCTACAACTACGAGGACTCGATCCTGCTCTCCGAGCGTATCGTGGCCGACGACGTCTTCACCTCGATCCACATCGAGGAGTTCGAGGTCATGGCGCGCGACACCAAGCTCGGGCCTGAGGAAATCACGCGCGACATTCCGAACGTTTCGGAAGAAGCGCTGAAGAACCTCGACGAAGCCGGCATCGTCTACATCGGCGCGGAAGTGCAGCCGGGCGACATCCTGGTCGGCAAGATCACGCCGAAGGGCGAAAGCCCGATGACGCCGGAAGAGAAGCTTCTGCGCGCCATCTTCGGCGAAAAGGCATCGGATGTGCGCGACACCTCCATGCGCATGCCTCCGGGAACCTTCGGCACGGTCGTCGAAGTGCGCGTCTTCAACCGCCACGGCGTGGAGAAGGACGAGCGCGCGATGGCGATCGAGCGCGAGGAGATCGAGCGTCTGGCCAAGGACCGCGACGACGAGCAGGCGATCCTGGACCGCAACGTCTATGCCCGCCTGACCGACATGCTGGTCGGCAAGGAGGCGATCGCCGGCCCGAAGAGCTTCAAGAAGGGCACCAAGCTCACCAAGGACGTGCTGGACGAGTTCCCGCGCTCGCAATGGTGGCAGTTTGCTCTCGATAGCGAGAAGCTTCAGGGCGAACTCGAAGCTCTGCGCGGCCAGTACGACGAGTCCAAGAAGGCGCTCGAACAGCGCTTCATGGACAAGGTCGAGAAGGTGCAGCGCGGCGACGAAATGCCTCCGGGCGTGATGAAGATGGTCAAGGTCTTCGTCGCGGTGAAGCGCAAGATGCAGCCGGGCGACAAGATGGCCGGCCGTCACGGCAACAAGGGTGTCGTGTCGCGCATCGTTCCGGTCGAGGACATGCCGTTCCTCGAAGACGGTACGCATGCCGACATCGTGCTCAACCCGTTGGGCGTGCCGTCGCGCATGAATGTCGGCCAGATCCTGGAGACGCATCTGGGCTGGGCCTGCGCTGGCATGGGCCGCAAGATCGGCGAGCTGATCGACGCGTATAAGGCGGGCGGCGACACAAAGCCGCTGCGCAAGACGCTCGAGAGCTTCATGCCGGCCAACGACCGCAACGAGCCGGTGCGCGAGTATGACGACGAGAGCATCGTTCGCCTGAGCGAGCAGATGCGCCGCGGCGTCTCCATCGCCACCCCGGTGTTCGATGGCGCACACGAGGCCGACATCAATACCATGCTGGAGCAGGCGGGCCTGCACACTTCCGGTCAGTCGCAGCTCTATGACGGGCGCACGGGCGAACCGTTCGATCGCAAAGTGACGATGGGCTACATATATATGCTCAAGTTGCACCATCTGGTGGACGACAAGATCCACGCACGTTCGATCGGCCCGTACTCGCTGGTCACCCAGCAGCCGCTGGGCGGCAAGGCGCAGTTCGGCGGCCAGCGCTTCGGCGAAATGGAAGTCTGGGCCCTCGAGGCTTACGGCGCCGCCTACACGCTGCAGGAGATGCTGACGGTGAAGTCGGACGACGTCGCCGGCCGCACCAAGGTCTACGAAGCGATCGTTCGCGGCGACGACACGTTCGAGGCGGGCATTCCAGAGAGCTTCAACGTTCTCGTCAAGGAAATGCGTTCGCTCGGGCTCAACGTCGAGCTGGAAAACACCAAGGTGGAAGACCAGCCGCCGCACCGGATGCAGGACGCAGCCGAGTAAGGCTCTTCGGCCGCCCGTTCATGCGGGCGGCCACTTAAGATTCAGCCGGCGCAGACCGGCGCAAAAGCGGACTGCCCGGTCCGCATTCGATGCAAAGGGGTTTCGAGAGCCCCGCAAAGGAGAATGGCATGAACCAAGAGGTCATGAATCTCTTCAACCCGCAGGCGCCGGCCCAGGTGTTCGATTCGATCCGAATCTCCCTGGCCAGCCCTGAGAAGATTCTGTCCTGGTCGTTCGGTGAGATCAAAAAGCCGGAGACCATCAACTACCGCACGTTCAAGCCCGAGCGTGACGGCCTGTTCTGCGCGCGCATTTTTGGCCCGATCAAGGACTATGAGTGCCTGTGCGGCAAGTACAAGCGCATGAAGTACAAGGGCGTCATCTGCGAAAAGTGCGGCGTCGAAGTCACGCTGTCGCGCGTGCGCCGTGAGCGCATGGGCCATATCGAGCTGGCCGCGCCTGTTGCGCACATCTGGTTCCTGAAATCGCTGCCGAGCCGTATCGGCACGCTGCTGGACATGACGCTGAAGGACATCGAGCGCGTCCTCTATTTCGAGAACTACATCGTCACTGAGCCGGGTCTCACCGCGCTCAAGGAAAACCAGCTGCTCTCGGAAGAAGAGTACATGCTGGCTGTCGACGAGTATGGCGAGGACAGCTTCACCGCCATGATCGGCGCGGAAGCCATCCACACGCTGCTGGCCGGCATGGATTTGGAGAGGATCGCCGGCGACCTGCGTTCGGAGCTTGCTTCGACGACGTCCGAGCTTAAGCAGAAGAAGTATCTCAAGCGCCTGAAGGTGGTTGAGAACTTCATGGAGTCCGGCAACCGTCCGGAATGGATGATCATGAAGGTCGTGCCGGTGATCCCGCCGGACCTGCGTCCGCTGGTGCCGCTGGATGGCGGCCGCTTCGCGACGTCGGACCTGAACGATCTCTATCGCCGTGTCATCAACCGCAACAACCGTCTGAAGCGGCTGATCGAGCTGCGCGCGCCTGGCATCATCATCCGCAACGAAAAGCGCATGCTGCAGGAGGCCGTCGACGCTCTGTTCGACAACGGCCGCCGCGGCCGTGTCATCACCGGCGCCAACAAGCGTCCGCTGAAGTCGCTGTCGGATATGCTCAAGGGCAAACAGGGCCGGTTCCGTCAGAACCTGCTGGGCAAGCGCGTCGACTATTCCGGCCGCTCGGTCATCGTGACCGGTCCGGAACTCAAGCTGCACCAGTGCGGCCTGCCGAAGAAGATGGCGCTGGAGCTGTTCAAGCCGTTCATCTACGCTCGCCTCGACGCCAAGGGTTACTCCTCGACCGTCAAGCAGGCGAAGAAGCTGGTCGAAAAGGAAAAGCCGGAAGTCTGGGATATCCTGGACGAGGTTATCCGCGAGCATCCGGTGCTGTTGAATCGCGCGCCGACGCTGCACCGTCTGGGCATCCAGGCATTTGAGCCGATCCTGATCGAGGGCAAGGCGATCCAGCTTCACCCGCTGGTCTGCACGGCCTTCAATGCTGACTTCGACGGCGACCAGATGGCGGTTCACGTGCCGCTGTCCCTGGAAGCGCAGCTCGAAGCGCGCGTCCTGATGATGTCGACCAACAACATCCTGCATCCGGCGTCCGGCGCACCGATCATTGTGCCGTCGCAGGACATGGTGCTGGGTCTGTACTACCTCTCGATCGTCAATGAGAACGAGCCGGGACAGGGCATGGTGTTCGCCGACATGGGTGAGCTTCAGCATGCGCTGGAGACCAAGGCGGTCACGCTGCATGCCAAGATCAAGGGCCGCTTCAAGTCGGTCGACGCGGACGGCAAGGTCGTGTCGAAGATCTATGACACGACGCCTGGCCGCATGATCATCGGCGAGTTGCTGCCGAAGAACGTGAACGTGCCTTACGAGACGGCCAACCAGGAGATGACCAAGAAGAACATCTCCAAGATGATCGATACCGTCTATCGCCACTGCGGCCAGAAGGAGACTGTGATCTTCTGCGATCGCATCATGGCGCTTGGCTTCGCGCATGCCTGCCGCGCCGGCATTTCGTTCGGCAAGGACGACATGCTGATCCCGATTGCCAAGGAGAAGCTGGTTGCCGATACCGAGGCGCTGACCAAGGAATACGAGCAGCAGTACAATGACGGCCTGATCACCCAGGGCGAAAAGTACAACAAGGTCGTCGACGCCTGGGCCAAGTGCTCGGAAAAGGTCGCCGACGAGATGATGAGCCGTATCAAGGCGGTGGAGTTCGACGACGTCGGCCGTCAGAAGCCGATGAACTCGATCTACATGATGAGCCATTCGGGCGCGCGCGGTTCGCCGACGCAGATGCGTCAGCTCGCCGGCATGCGCGGCCTGATGGCCAAGCCGTCGGGCGAAATCATCGAGACGCCGATCATCTCGAACTTCAAGGAAGGCCTGACCGTTCTCGAGTACTTCAACTCGACGCACGGCGCCCGCAAGGGTCTGGCCGACACGGCGCTCAAGACGGCAAACTCGGGCTACCTGACCCGCCGTCTGGTCGACGTTGCGCAGGACTGCATCGTCAATGCCACCGATTGCGGCACCGACAAGGGTCTCACCATGACGCCGATCGTCGATGCCGGCCAGGTGGTGGCGTCGATCGGCGCACGCGTTCTTGGCCGCACCTCGCTTGACGACATCAATCACCCGGTTTCGGGCGATCTGATCGTCAAGGCCGGCACCTTGATGGACGAACGCGATGTCGAGCAGATCGAAAAGGCTGGCATCCAGTCGATCCGCATCCGCTCGGCGCTGACCTGCGAAGTGCAGACCGGCGTTTGCGCGGTCTGCTACGGACGCGATCTGGCGCGCGGTACTCCGGTCAACATCGGCGAGGCTGTCGGCGTCATCGCCGCGCAGTCGATCGGCGAGCCGGGCACGCAGCTCACGATGCGTACGTTCCACATGGGCGGCACGGCGCAGGTCGTCGACTCGTCCTTCGTGGAAGCCTCGTATGAGGGCACGGTGCAGGTCCGCAACCGCAACGTGGTGCGCAACTCGGACGGCCAGTTGATGGTCATGGGCCGCAACATGGCGGTTCTGATCATGGACGAAGCCGGCAAGGAACGCGCCTCACATCGCGTCACCTACGGTTCGCGCATTTTCGTCGATGACAATGACAAGGTGAAGCGCGGCCAGCGCATCGCCGAGTGGGACCCGTACACCCGCCCGATCCTCACCGAAATCGAGGGTCGTGTCAGCTTCGAGGATCTGGTCGACGGTCTATCCGTTCAGGAAACGGCCGATGAATCGACCGGCATCACCAAGCGCGAGGTCATCGACTGGCGGTCGACGCCGCGCGGCTCGGACCTCAAGCCGGCGCTCACCGTGCTCGACGCCAAGGGCAAGATCGGCAAGCTGTCGAAGGGCGGCGACGCACGCTTCCTGCTCTCGGTCGAGACCATCCTTTCGGTCGAGCCAGGCGGTCATGTGAAACCGGGTGACGTGCTGGCGCGTATCCCGATGGAAAGCGCCAAGACCAAGGACATCACCGGCGGTCTGCCGCGTGTTGCGGAATTGTTCGAAGCGCGTCGTCCGAAGGACCACGCCATCATGGCGGAGATCGATGGCACGATCCGTTTCGGCCGCGACTACAAGAACAAGCGCCGCATCATCATCGAGCCGCACGACTCTACGCTGGAGCCGGTCGAATACCTGATCCCGAAGGGCAAGCCGTTCCATCTTCAGGACGGCGACCCGATCGAGAAGGGCGACCATATCCTCGAGGGCAATCCGGCGCCGCACGACATCCTGGCCATCAAGGGTGTCGAGCAGCTGGCTTCCTATCTCGTCAACGAGATCCAGGAGGTCTACCGGTTGCAGGGCGTGTTGATCAACGACAAGCACATTGAGGTGATCGTTCGCCAGATGCTGCAGAAGGTCGAGATCACGGACCAGGGCGACTCGACCTACATTGCGGGCGATCACGTCAACTCGATCGAACTCGACGAGGTCAATGAGCGTTTGGTCGATGAAGGTAAGAAACCTGCATCGGGCCAGCCGGTGCTGCTGGGCATCACCAAGGCCTCGCTGCAAACGCCGTCCTTCATCTCCGCCGCCTCCTTCCAGGAGACGACGCGGGTGCTGACGGAAGCTGCGGTTGCCGGCAAGACCGACATGCTGCAGGGTCTTAAGGAAAACGTCATCGTCGGCCGGCTTATCCCGGCCGGTACGGGCGGCACGATGAGCCAGATCCGGCGCATCGCCACCTCGCGCGACGAGCTGATCCTCGACGAGCGTCGCAAGGCATCGGGCGTCGAAATTGCCGAGCCGATGCTGACGGATATGTCGACGGCCGCGCAGTAAGCCCGACCATATACGATCACGAAAGGGGGCCAACGGCCCCCTTTCTCATTTCCGGCCGCGGAGGACGAAGCGATGACGAAACAGGTTTGGGAAGCAGTCGACCGACTGGTGGATGAGCTGGTTCTTGGCGAAGACAAGGCCTTGGCAAAGGCGCTGAAACGGAATGCGAAAGCAGGGCTGCCAGCCATCGACGTGTCGGCGGCGCAGGGCAAGCTCCTGCATCTGCTAGCGCGGATGGTCGGCGCAAAACGGATCCTTGAGATCGGCACGCTTGGCGGCTACTCGACAATATGGTTGGCGCGGGCGCTGCCGGAAGACGGCAAGGTCGTGACGCTCGAGTTGGAGCAACATCATGCCGATGTCGCGGGCAAAAACATCGCCGACGCCGGACTAACAGCGAAGGTGGATATCGTGGTCGGGCCGGCGCTTGAGAGCCTGAAGCGGCTGCAGGCCGACGCGGCCAAGCCGTTTGACCTGATCTTCATCGACGCCGACAAGCCGAGCAATGTGAATTATCTGACGGCGGCTTTGGCTCTTTCGCGGCCGGGCACGGTGATTGTCTGCGACAACGTCATCCGCAATGGCGATGTGATCGACGCAAAATCCGCCGATGCCAATGTTCAGGGTGCGCGAGCGGCCTTGGCGTTCATCGGTTCAGACCCGCGCCTCGATGGCACCGCGATCCAGACAGTCGGCGCGAAAGGTTATGACGGGTTTGCGATTGCGATCGTGAACTGAGGTCCGTCTGCTACCGTCGCCCTGCGTCCATCGCCGCACGCATGCGCTTGATCGCCTCTTCCAAGCCGACGAAGACGGCGTCGCCGATGATGAAGTGGCCGATGTTCAACTCAACGATTTCTGGAATGGCGGCGACGGCGCCGACGTTTTCAAGGTTCAGCCCATGGCCTGCGTGACATTCGAGACCGATCGCGTCGGCATGGCGCGCGGCAGCGCGGATACGGTCCAGTTCAGCTGCGTCGTCTGGCGCGGCGTGCGCGTAGGAGCCGGTATGTAGCTCCACAACCGGTGCACCGACACGTTTGGCCGCATCGAGCTGCCCGATATCGGGATCGATGAACAGCGAGACCCTAATGCCGGCAGCCGAAAGTTTGGCGATGGCCGGCTTCAGTGCGGCCTCCTGACCGGCAACATCCAGGCCGCCTTCGGTCGTGACCTCCGTGCGCTTTTCCGGCACGAGGCAGGCCGCGTGAGGTTTGGTCGCGAGCGCGATGCCGACCATCTCGTCGGTCACGGCCATTTCCAGGTTCAGCGGCGCTGCGAGCTCGGCCTTTAGCCGGCGGATATCTTCGTCGCGGATGTGTCGGCGGTCTTCGCGCAGATGCGCGGTGATGCCGTCCGCGCCGGCCCGCACGGCCAGATGCGCGGCCTCGACCGGATCGGGATGCGCCCCGCCGCGCGCGTTACGGATCGTTGCTACGTGGTCGATGTTGACGCCCAGTCGAAGCTTTTTCATAAAACACTCCGTTGCCGCTGTCTGGCGATGTCGCCGGCCATGCGGATGGCTGCGATCAGGCTGGCAGGATCGGCAATGCCCTTGCCCGCAATGTCGAGTGCCGTGCCATGGTCAGGCGAGGTGCGCACGAAGGGCAGGCCGAGCGTCACATTGACGCCGCCATCTTCGGCCAGCGTCTTGACCGGGATCAGCGCCTGGTCGTGATACATGCAGATAGCTGCATCATAGGTCGTGCGCTTGCGGGCAGTGAATAGCGTGTCGGACGGGTAGGGGCCACTTGCGTCGATGCCGCGTGCACGCAACGCGGCGATGGCTGGCGCGATGAGCCGCTCTTCCTCGTCGCCCATTGCGCCATTCTCTCCGGCATGCGGATTTAGCCCGGCAATGGCGAGGCGGGGCGCTGTCAATGCCGAAATCCTGTCGCAGCGCCTGCCAGGCGATCGTCGCATCCTCGACGATGCGTTCCGTGGTCAGCGACGCGATCGCCTCGCGCAGAGAGACGTGCACCGTCACCGGCACGACGCGCAGTTCCGGGCAGGCGAGCATCATGACCGGGCGAACCCCGTCGCCCACCAATGCGCCGAGAAATTCAGTGTGGCCAGGATAGGAAAAACCAGCTTCATAGAGCGTCGATTTTTGGATCGGATTGGTGACGACCGCCGACGTTTCACCGTTCGTTCGTCAGCGCAACTGCCCGCTCAATCGATGCAATGACAGCCTTGCTGTTGCGGCTGTCCGGCTGTCCGAGCGACACCGGGTGATCGAGCTTGACCGGCCGGACGGGCAGATCGGTCGCGAATGCCTTGCCGGCCTCGCCGGCGCCCGATCTCGGCGACCTGAACGTCTTCGCCCAGTCTGCGCGCCAGCGCAGCAATTCGCCTAGGATCATCCAGCAGGAAGAAGGACGTCGGCTCATGGCGCAGTTTCTGCCAGGCCTTGATTGCGCACTCGGCGCCTATGCCGGCTGGCTCGCCCATGGTGAGGGCGATCGGAGCGATGCGGGATTGGTCGATCATCGAAATGGTCTGTGCGGGCGATCTGGCCTATGAGATAGGGCCAGTGCGCAACAGTGCTTGTCTCACGCGCTCAGTCAAAAAACGGTTCGACGACGTTGCGTTTGCCCAGCATGAAGGCATCGGCGACCTGGCGCAGCGGCGCAACATCGACATCAGATTTGCCGGCCTGCACCAGCGCCGCGAAGCGCTCGTATAGCACAGGATATTCTCGTTCCGGCTCGTCCTGCACCGGCTTGCCGGCGATTTCCAGCTTCGCACCGCCGCTGGACAGAAGCATCTGACCGGCGTCGGTCTCGGCCACGATGTCCCAGCTTTGCGGTCCGGTTTGCAGCCAGTCGATGTCGGCTGTTGCGGTCAATCCAGCGGCGCCCGCGAAACTCATCCGCGCTGCGACCGGGGCGTCCTTGTTGGCCGGAAAGTCCAGCGTTGCGGATGTGATGTGCAGCGGCGGCAGGATGTGGGTCACGATCGATAGGCAGTTGATAAACGGGTCGAATACGCCAAAGCCGCCGGCTTCCCAGATCCAGGCCTGGCCCGGATGCCAGCGGCGCACATCTTCCTTCCAGACGAAGCCAGCCGAGCGAACGGTCGTGCCAGCAAGAAACTTGCGGGCAGCCTCAACGGCCGGCGCGTAGCGCGAGTGCCAGCTTGCGAAAAGCGTTACGCCCTTTGCTTCGGCCAGCGCCTTCAGGTCTTCCACCTCGCTGATCGTCGCGCCTGGCGGCTTTTCCAAGAAAACATGCTTGCCGGCGGTGATCGCGGCATGAGCGGCCTCGTAGCGGGCGGTTGGAGGCATGCAGAGTGAAACCGCATCAAGGTCCGGCGCGCCGGCCAGCATCTCTTCGATCGTCTTGAAATTGGCGATGCCGTCGACCGTCGCGTTGCGGCTTGCTGCCGCCGCGAGCTCAAAATCCTTGTTTGCCGCAACGGCCGGCAGATGCTGATCGCGCACGATCTTGCCAACGCCGACAATGCCGAGGCGGATGGGCTTCTTCATCTTCATCGTTTCCCGAGGGCGGACAATTTTAGCGCCTGCTTAGCAGAAGATGAGTTCGTCACAAGCCGCCTTCTGGCCCTCAGACCTGGGCGGGACATTGTTCGAGCTCAAGCTCCAGCGGACCGCCTGCGAGGAAGGATTCGATGACGTCTTCGAACAGACGCGTATCGAGCCCGTTTGCATTCAGCCATTCGTCGGAATGATAGGTGTTGGCGTAGCGCTCCCCGGAATCGCAGATCAGCGAGACGATCGAGCCCGGCTCGCCGGCGCGACGCATCGCGTCGGCCTTCAGGCACACGCCGACGAAGTTGGTGCCGGTCGAGCCGCCGACGCGGCGGCCGAGATGGCGCGACAGCACACGCATGGCTGCCAGCGATACCGCGTCCGGCACGCGCGCCATGTGGTCGATCACGCCGGGCACGAAGGAAGGCTCGACGCGCGGCCGGCCAATGCCTTCGATGCGGGTTGGCTTCTCGCAGCGGCAATCCGGATTGCGCGTCGCGTAGCCGTCGAAGAAGGCGGAGTGCTCGACATCGACCACGGAAAGCCGCGTCGCATGGCGCTTGTAGCGGATGTAGCGGCCGATCGTGGCCGTCGTGCCGCCGGTGCCGGCGCTCATCACCACCCAGGTCGGGATCGGATGGTGCTCGCCGCGCATCTGCTCGAAGATCGATTCGGCGATGTTGTTGTTGCCGCGCCAGTCGGTCGCCCGCTCGGCATAGGTGAACTGGTCGATATAGTGCCCGCCCAGCCGTGCGGCGAGTTCGGCCGCTTCGGCGTAGAGCCGGCGGCCGTCATCGACGAAATGGCACTGGCCGCCATGGTGTTCGATCGCCGCGATCTTTTCCTTCGAGGTCGAGCGCGGCATGACGGCATAAAACGGCACGCCGATCATGCGGGCGAAATAGGCTTCCGAGACCGCCGTCGAACCTGACGAGGCCTCGACGACCGCCGTGCCTTCGCGCACGTGGCCGTTGCACAGCGCGTAGAGGAAAAGCGAGCGGGCCAGCCGGTGCTTCAGGCTGCCGGTCGGGTGGGTGGACTCGTCCTTGAGATAGATGTCGATGCCATCGAGCGCCGGCAGCGCCAGCCGCCACAGATGCGTGTCGGCCGAACGCCGCTGCGTCCGCCTCGATGCGCGCTATCGCTTCATCGACCCAAACCCGCCCGGACGTCGATCGATTGTCCATCACCCTTGCTCCTTGTCCGCTCTCATCCACAGCATCCCGAGGTCTCATGCAAGACCTTGGATCAACATCCTTTTTGCGCCGTGCGTTTGACTCGACTCTTCATTGAAACATAGTCTCAATCGTTGAGGGGCAATTGAACCTTTACGAGGAGGGGACAATGACCGATACGACGGCAAACGGCGCGACCGCCGAGCCCAGTCTACAACAGGGTGATGGGACCCTGGCTTCTGCTTCTATTCATCGTCGGCGACATCCTGGGCACAGGCATCTACGCACTGACCGGCCAGGTGGCCAAGCAGGTCGGCGGCGTCGTCTGGCTGCCGTTTCTGGTGGCCTTCGTCGTCGCCGTCATCACGGCGTTCAGCTATCTTGAGTTGGTGACGAAATACCCGAAGGCGGCGGGCGCGGCGCTCTACACCCACAAGGCCTTCGGAATCCACTTCGTGACGTTCATCGTCGCTTTTGCGGTCATGTGCTCGGGCATCACCTCGGCATCGACGGCTTCGCGCGCCTTTTCGGTCAATCTTTCGAGTGCCTTCGGCCTCGGCTTCGAAAGCGGCGGCACCGGGATCATCGTGCTCGGGCCTGCTTTTCATGTCGATCGTTGCGGCCGTGAATTTTCGCGGCGTCGGCGAAAGCGTGAAGGCCAATGTCGTGCTGACCTGCGTCGAACTCACGGGCCTGCTGATCGTCATCGTCATCGGCCTGTGGGCGATCAGCGCGGGGCAAGGCGATGTGTCGCGCGTGACCCAGTTCCAGGTACCGGAAGGCCAGACCGCCTTCTGGCCGGTGATCGCGGCAACCACGCTGGCCTTCTTTGCCATGGTCGGCTTCGAAGACTCGGTCAACATGGCGGAAGAAACCAAGGATCCGACGAGAACCTTCCCGAAAATCCTGCTCCTTGGCCTGCTGATCACCGGGCTGATCTACGTGCTGGTGTCCATCTCCGCGGTCACGCTCGTCGATCCTGCCGAGCTGGGCGAAGGCGAGGCGCCACTTCTCAAAGTCGTGCAAGCCGGCGCTCCAAGCTTCCCGATCGGCATCTTCGCGTTCATCACCATGTTCGCGGTTGCCAACAGCGCCTTGATCAACATGCTGATGGCGAGCCGTCTGGTCTATGGCATGAGCCGCGAACACGTCCTGCCGGCAGCGCTCGGCAAGGTTCATCCGACGCGGCGCAGCCCGTACATCGCCATCATCTTCACCACGCTGCTGGCGTTTGGGTTGATCACCTTCGTCGGCTCGGTGCCGCAATTGGGCGGCACCACGGCGCTGCTGCTGCTGTGCGTGTTTACGGTGGTGAATGTCGCCGTTCTTGTATTGCGCAAGGACAAGGTCTCGCACCAGCATTTCAAGGCGCCAACGGTCTTGCCGATCATCGGCGCCGTCTGCTGCGGTTTCCTGACCGGCCCTTGGACTGGCCGCAATCCGGACCAGTACAAGATCGCCGGCATCCTGCTGGCGATTGGCGTCGTCCTGTGGGTTGTCACGGTCATGGTGAACCGGGCGACGGGCCAAGCAGCCCCTGCCGCCGTCGGCAGAGGATCTGGGCAGCGGCGGTCCGGTCAACTGAGAAAGTGGCGGACGCGGCCTTCATGGGGCCGCGTCCGCTTTTTGCCGCAATGCGGTGGATTTATGGATCATTCGTCGGTGCAGGCTGACTGGATGCAACGCTTTCGTATCATCGTTCTGAGTGGCGCGGCATTAGCCGCCGCTCTTGTGCTGTCGGCGTGCATGAGCGGTGGCTCTGACGGGAGATCGATGATCGGGGCAGGGCTCGATGCGCTGTCCAATCTGACCGGTCGCGGCCGAGCCGAACGGAGTGCGGCGCTGATCGAGTCCGGTGTCGATGCCGTCAAGACCTCGGAAGCTGACAGCTATATGGGCCAGCAGGAAGCAGCCCTGCAGGCCGCGGTCGCGCCAAAAGGCGCCAAGGTGACGCGCGCCGGCGAGCGCATCATCATCACGATACCGTCCTCGTCTGCCTTCAGCGCCAACAGCGACGATCTCAGCAGAGGTGCGGGGTCTGTCCTGGACGCTGTTGCGGGCGTGTTGAAGAAATTCAATCGGACGACCGTCGATGTCTACGGGCACACGGACGACGGTGGGAGCGAGAAGAAGAACCTGGACCTGACGCAGCGGCGCGCGCTGGCTGTCGCGGTCTATCTCGCGCGTCACGGGATCGACGAGAAACGGCTGTCGGTGACGGGTTTCGGCGCATCGCGCCCTGTCGGCTCGAACGACAATGCCGAGGGGCGCATCGCCAACCGGCGCATCGAAATTCAGCTCTCGCCGGTTTCGGCGAAGAGCTGAGATTCGTGCTCGCCCTAGCGCAGGAAGCGCTTGTAGATATAGCCGGTGCGGCCCTGATAGGTGACCTTGCACCAATGACGGCAACCGGGGGCTAACGCGACCGTCGAATTGCTCGGAATGACGCCAAGCGTGCGCGAACCGTCGCCTGGCCCCGACCGCATGTTGACCGACGTGCGGATTCGAGCCTGGCGTCCCGCCGGCGGATGCATTGCCCGCCATTTCCGGTTCGGCATCCTGTACCACCGCTTCGCCAGATTGTGCGCTGGCGACGATGACCGGCTTTTTCGACGACTTCTCGGTGGCTACTTGGCGCAGAACCGCCTCGACGCCTTCGGACACCATCTTTTTCGTTTCGTCGGTGTAGGCGGTTGGGTCGGTGACGACCGGTTTGGCTTCCGCGGCAAGGGCGGCCCAGCGTGCGTTGGCTTCTTCACGCGTTTCGACGGCTGGTTTGGCGCCTGCCATTCTTGCGGCCGACGGTTTGGCCGGAATGCTGATGGTGGTCACTTTGACCGGGATGGGCACCAGCGGGTTGCTGTTTGCCGGGGCTGCGGCCCTGGCGGTGGTTGTCGCTGCCGTGGCTTTTGGAACGGCGGCCGGTTTCGGCGGGACAGCCGGTTCAGCGGCGGCCGGCGCTGGCTGGGCAGCCAGCTGCGTTCGCACGCGCCGCCTTTGCCGGTGCCGCCGGTTCGGCGGGTGCGGTAGCCGCGTCGGCTTCGGAGAACAGGCTGACGCCATTGTCGGCCTGATGCGTCAGCATCACCGTGCCGAAATAGGCTGCGCCTGCGACGGCCAGGGCCGCGAAGCCCAGGACCAAAGCGCGTTGGCTGTTTGCCGTGTCGCCGCGCTGTGGCGCCGACAGATTAAGGGGTTGATCTTCATACGCACGCCAAACCAGACGTTCGGACTCGGCCGACCCGTCTTTCCCCTTCTTCGGGGAGAACAAACCGAACTTTTTCACGACCCGTGTCTCGCCTGCACCAGTCGGACCCCACCCTTACCCGAACTGCGTTTCCCCGCTGGGCGATCGGACGACCGCCAGCAAAATTTTTGTAATGTGACAAATTGGACGCAAAATGTGGCCACTAAGTGGCCAGTTTGTGTTTTGCAAAACTGGTCGGACCAGAAAGTGATTCGGCCTAGCCAGAAAATTCTTCTTTCGAACCAAAGGATTGCGAATCTGCACGCGTCCAACGATTGATGATGGCCATGACGCTGGATGAATCGTCCGCATCCGATGCCGAACTCGTCGGGCGGGCACGCGAAGGTGACGGAGTGGCTTTCGGCCAACTGGTCGAGAGGCACTACGACTTTGTCTATCGCGTGGCCTATCGCTGGTGCGGCCGCAAGCAGGACGCCGAGGATATCGCGCAGGAAGTCTGCATCCGCCTCGGCAAGGCGATCGGCGGCTATCGCGGCGGAAGCGCGTTTACGAGCTGGCTTTATGCGATGGCGATGAACGCCGCGCGCGATCTCGGTCGCAAGACGGCGCGCGAAACCGCCAAGACGGACGCTTTCGGGGCGCACGCCCTGATCGAGACACAGGGTACACACGACGAGGACGAAGCCATCAGCCAGATGTGGGCGGCTGTACGGCAACTGCCTGACAAGCAACGCGAGGCGGTGACCCTCGTTTACGGAGAAGGGTTGAGCCACGCGGCGGCGGCCGAAGCCATGGCGGTCTCCGAGGCGACGGTGTCCTGGCATATCCATGAAGCGAAGAAACGACTGCGCGTTCTGATGCGCGAAGTCGGGGAAGTTTAGCCATGGTTGACGATAACGATCTGATGAAATTGCGCGACCAGCGCATTCCGGCGCCCGATGCGGCCGCCCGCATGCGCGCGCTGAAAGCCTCAGTCGCCGCTTTCGAGGCGGAAAAAAGTGGAAAACCCGCCCAAGCTTTGGCGGCGCGGCCGCGTCTCACCGAACGAGCCTGGAAGCTCTGGAGTGAGATCATGCAAAAGAAGATGATAACTGCGCCGGCCCTAGCCGGTCTCGTCGCCCTGCCGATCGCGGGATATGCGACGTTTGAATTGATGCAGAATTCGCCCGATCTATTGGCGACAACGGGTCCAGCTATCAACGGCGGAAAGCCCGAAGCCAAGCAGCCGGTCTCCGCTGACAAGCCGGCCGAGCCGGCAAAGAACAAGCTTGCTGCTTCGGAAGGTGATCAAAGATCGGATCAAGACATCGCTAGTGGTGTCACGGTCGCTGAGACGCCGAAGCCGGCCCCGATGGAACAAGCGCCTGCTGAGGAAGAGCGCTCGCTTGGCGATGCCCTGGCGAAGAAAGACAGCGGCGGAGCCAGTCTCTATGTGGCGCCTGCCGATGAAATGGCTGCAGCACCTGTCGCGCCAGATGCGACAGCCCCGGCAACAGCGCTGACGCGTGGACGCGTCGCGGCAGCGGGAGAGAAATTGTACGCTCCGATGCCCTCGGCTGCGCCCACGCAGCCATCCGATCTACTGCCGCGGCCGGAAGAAAACCGCGATCGCATTCAGGATTTCAAGTCGAATCCGGTGAAGTCGGCGCTGGAAGAGCCGGTCTCGACCTTCTCGATCGATGTCGACACAGCTTCCTATTCCTTCGTTCGCAGCTCGCTGAAGCAGGGAATCCTGCCGCAGGCCGACACGGTGCGCGTCGAGGAGATGATCAATTATTTCCCCTATGACTGGCGGGGCCGGCCACCGCAGAGACGCCGTTCAACTCGACCGTCAGCGTCATGCCGACGCCGTGGAACGCCAACACCAAGCTGATGCATGTCGCGATCAAGGGCTTTGACGTGACGCCGACGCAGCAGCCGAAGGCAAACCTGGTCTTCCTGATCGACGTGTCGGGTTCCATGGACGAGCCCGACAAGCTGCCGCTTCTGCGCTCGGCCTTCCGCCTGCTGGTGACCAAGCTGCAGCCGGACGATACGGTGTCGATCGTCACTTATGCGGGTAACGCTGGAACCGTGCTGGAGCCGACCAAGGCGTCCGACCGTGACAAGATCCTGCAGGCCATCGACAATCTGGCGCCTGGTGGCTCGACCGCCGGCGAAGCGGGCATTCGCGAAGCCTATCGCCTGGCGCAGCAATCCTTCGTCAAGGACGGCGTCAACCGGGTCATGCTGGCGACGGACGGCGACTTCAATGTCGGCCAGACGGACGACGACGATCTGAAGCGCCTGATCGAAGAAAAGCGCAAATCCGGCGTCTTCCTGTCGGTGTTCGGCTTCGGCCGCGGCAATCTGAACGACCAGATGATGCAGACCATCGCCCAGAACGGCAACGGCACGGCGGCCTACATCGATACGCTCGCCGAGGCGGAAAAGGTGTTGGTCGAAGACGCGTCGTCGACGCTGTTCACGATCGCCAAGGACGTGAAGATCCAGGTCGAGTTCAATCCGCAGACGATCTCGGAGTACCGGTTGATCGGTTACGAGACGCGGGCGCTAAACCGGGAGGATTTCAACAACGACAAGGTGGATGCCGGCGAGATCGGCTCCGGCCATTCGGTGACGGCGATCTACGAGATCACGCCAAAGGGCAGCCCGGCGCAGCAGATCGACGATCTGCGCTACGGCCAGGCGACGACGAACAATCCCGGCGGCATCGCGAACTCGGACGAATATGCCTTTGTAAAGATCCGCTACAAGCTGCCGGACGAGGACATTTCCAAGCTGATCACCTCGCCGGTGACCAAGGCCAACGAAATCCAGTCCTTCGATGCGGCCGGTGTCGATCAGCGCTTCTCGATTGCGGTCGCCGCCTTCGGCCAGAAGCTGCGCGGGGAAGGCCCGACGGCTGATTTCGGCTACGACCGCATCAGCGAGATCGCCAATGCGGCGCGCGGCGCCGATCCGTTCGGCTACCGCTCCGAGTTCCTGTCGCTGGTGCGGCTTGCCTCGGCGCTGGACGCCGGCAAGCGGTAGATCGCGAAGCAAAAACGAAGCCGGAACCGCGTTCAGCGGTTCCGGCTTTTTGCTTTTCAGCGCTTGGCGATCGGCACGTAATCGCGGGTCGGGGCGCCGGTGTAGAGCTGGCGCGGCCGGCCGATCTTCTGCTGCGGGTCCTCGATCATTTCTTTCCACTGCGCGATCCAGCCAACGGTGCGGGCGAGCGCGAACAGCACGGTGAACATGGTGGTGGGGAAGCCGAGCGCCTTCAGCGTGATGCCGGAATAGAAGTCGACGTTCGGGTAGAGCTTCTTCTCGATGAAATACGGGTCGTGCAGCGCGATCTTTTCCAGCTCCATCGCGACGTCGAGCAGCGGATCGTCCTTGATGCCGAGTTCGCCCAGCACCTCGTGGCAGGTCTTCTGCATGATCTTGGCGCGCGGGTCGTAGTTCTTGTAGACGCGGTGGCCGAAGCCCATCAGGCGGAACGGGTCGTCCTTGTCCTTGGCGCGGGCGATGAACTCCGGAATGCGGTCGACATTGCCGATCTCGGTCAGCATGTTCAACGCCGCCTCGTTGGCGCCGCCATGCGCCGGGCCCCACAGGCAGGCGATGCCGGCCGCGATGCAGGCAAAGGGATTGGCGCCCGAGGAGCCGGCAAGACGCACGGTCGAGGTCGAGGCGTTCTGCTCATGGTCGGCGTGCAGGATGAAGATGCGCTCCATGGCGCGCGCCAGCACCGGGTTTACCTTGTACTCCTCGCACGGCACGGCAAAGCACATGTGCAGGAAGTTGGCGGCGTAGTTCAGCTCGTTCTTCGGGTAAATGAACGGCTGGCCGATGTGGTACTTGTAGGCCATCGCCGCGATCGTCGGCATCTTGGCGATCAGGCGCATGGAGGCGACCATGCGCTGGTACTCGTCCGAAATGTCGGTCGAGTCGTGGTAGAAGGCCGACAGCGCGCCGACCACGCCGCACATCACCGCCATCGGGTGCGCGTCGCGGCGGAAGCCGGTGAAAAAGCGCGACATCTGCTCATGCACCATGGTGTGGCGCGTGACGCGATAGTCGAAATCCTCCTTCTGCGCCTTGGTCGGCAGTTCGCCGTAAAGCAGCAGATAGCAGACTTCGAGGAAGTCGCCGTGCTCGGCGAGCTGCTCGATCGGATAGCCGCGATGCAGCAGGACGCCTTCATCGCCGTCGATGAAGGTGATCTTGGATTCGCAACTCGCGGTTGAGGTGAAGCCCGGATCGTAGGTGAAGGCGCCAGTGTCTTTGTAGAGCGCCGAAATGTCGATGACGTCCGGCCCGACAGAACCTTTGTAGACCTTGAATTCGTGGGTCTTGCCTTCGAATTCCAGCGTCGCCGAAGGCTCTGTCACGTGCTCAACTTTTGCTGCTGACGATGTAGCCATGACGAAAAATCCTTCCATCGATTGGTGCGGCAGGCCAGGCAATTTGGCGGCGCACAAAAGGCAAAATTACGGAAATCGGGCGTAGTGCTAGACCATTTCCTGCGGCCTGCCAAGCAGGCGAGCGAGCGCAATGTTGCACCGCAACAGGGCGGGTTCAATATGCATTTGGGCTAGTAAGTCCTTCATAATCGATTGAAAAGCAGCGTGCCCCTGCGTAAGCGCTGACCGGTGCTTAAAAAGCAGGCAGCGTGCCTAATTTCCAAGCGAAACCGCCAGATTGACGGCTGCGGCCACAAGAACGGTGTTGAAGAAAAACGAGATGATCGCATGTGCCAGGTTGAACCGGCGCATGTGGCTGCCGGTGATCTGCACATCCGACGTCTGCGCCGTCATGCCGATCACGAACGCGAAATAGACGAAATCCCAGCCTTGCGGCTCCTTGGTGCCTGGAAACTCCAGCCCTTCGCCGGAATCCTCATCCGACGGCCCTGGCTGCCAGAAAAGGTGCGCATAGTGACTGGCTGCCATCAGGTGGATCGTGAACCAGCCCAGCGGCAGCGCCGCAAGCGCCAGGCACAATTGGACGATCGGCGGACGTGGATCGGCATTGATCAGCGTGAAGATCGCGACCGCGGCCGTCACCAGTGCCGCCACGATGACGCTGAAGATGACCCATATCGGCAGGTCGTCCGCTGCGGCGTGCTTGCGCAGGAATGTCCTCGTCATATGCGGGATGCGGACGAAGGTGAGGACGAGATAAGTCAGGAAGGCGACGTCGGCCGCGATCGTCATGGCGAAAGGCAGGTCCAGGTCGAGACCGAGCAATGCCAGTGCCAGCCCGACCACCCAGGCCGCGATCGCCAGAAAGAACGGCTGGTGTTTCGTCAGCATCGTTGTCGCTCGAGAATGTTGGCCATGGATCGGTCCGCGCTGCCGTTTCTGTCAAGCACTTCCGTCACTTATGCGCATTAACGCAGCCGCTGTGCACGAAACCGCGCTTGACCGTATCACGCAGCCTCATAAAAGGAGGCGAGGGAGACGCCGCCTGATGTTCAAGAAAATACTGATCGCGAACCGTGGCGAGATCGCCTGCCGCGTCATCAAGACTGCCAGGAAAATGGGGATTTCCACCGTCGCGGTCTATTCCGATGCGGACCGCGACGCCGTGCATGTGGAAATGGCCGATGAGGCCGTGCATATCGGCCCGCCGCCGGCGGCGCAGAGCTACCTGCTGGCCGAGAAAATCATCGAAGCCTGCAAGCAGACCGGCGCCGAGGCGGTGCATCCCGGTTACGGTTTTCTCTCCGAACGCGCCTCGTTCTGCGCTGCGCTCGAAAAGCAAGGCATCGTCTTCATCGGTCCGAAGCCGAAGGCCATCGAGGCGATGGGCGACAAGATCGAGTCCAAGAAATTCGCCAATGCGGCGAAGGTCAGCACGGTGCCGGGCCATCTCGGCGTCATCGAAGATGGGGACCATGCGGAAAAAATCGCCGGCGAAATCGGCTATCCGGTGATGATCAAAGCCTCCGCTGGCGGCGGCGGCAAGGGCATGCGGATCGCCTGGGACAAGAGCGAGGTGCGCGACGGTTTCGAGCGGGCGAAATCCGAAGCCAAGAACTCGTTTGGCGACGACCGGGTGTTCATCGAAAAGTTCGTGGTCGAGCCGCGCCACATCGAAATCCAGGTGCTGGCCGACGCGCATGGCAATGCACTCTATCTCGGCGAGCGGGAATGCTCGATCCAGCGCCGCAACCAGAAGGTCGTGGAAGAAGCGCCGTCGCCCTTCCTGGATGAGAAGACGCGCAAGGCGATGGGCGAGCAGGCCGTGGCGCTGGCCAAGGCCGTCGATTACCAAAGCGCGGGCACGGTCGAGTTCATCGTCGACAAGGACAAGAACTTCTATTTCCTTGAAATGAATACACGATTGCAGGTCGAGCATCCGGTGACGGAGCTTGTCACCGGCATCGATCTGGTCGAGCAGATGATCCGCGTTGCGGCCGGTGAAAAGCTCAAGATCAAGCAGAAAGACGTGGTTCTGAACGGCTGGGCGGTGGAAAGCCGGCTCTACGCGGAGGACCCGTATCGCAATTTCCTGCCGTCGATCGGCCGCCTGACGCGGTATCAGCCGCCGGCGGAAGGCAGGGTCGGCAAGGCGATCATCCGCAACGATACCGGGGTGACCGAAGGCTCGGAAATCTCGATGTTTTATGACCCCATGGTCGCAAAGCTCTGCACCTGGGCGCCGACCCGTCTCGAGGCGATCGACGCCATGTCGGACGCGCTGGACAATTTCGTCGTCGACGGCATCGAGCACAACATTCCGTTCCTCACGGCTCTTATGCAGCATCCGCGCTGGCGGGAAGGGCGGCTGTCGACCGGCTTCATCGCCGAAGAGTTTCCCGACGGTTTCCACCCGCGCCAGCCCGACGCCGAAGAAAAATCGGTGCTGGCCGCGGTGGCCACGGCAATCGAACTGGTCCGCCGCGACAGGCTCGACCGTTTGTCCGGCCGTCTTGCGCCCCATTCGGGAGCGACAAAGCCTGATTGGGTCGTGCGCATCGAGGACGACTACGTCGATGTGTCGATGACCGACGGCCTGGTCGGCACGCCCTTCGAGGCGGATTTTTCGATCGCCGGCGCCAAGCCAGTCACCGTGGTCACAGATTGGCGGATCGGCGATCCGGTCTGGGTCGGCGTCGTCGGCGGCAAGCCGGTTTCCGTGCAAGTGCGGCCCGCGCTGAACGGCAACCGCCTCGCCTGGAAGGGTTTGTCCGTCCTGGCGCGGGTCATGCTGCCGCGAACCGCCGCGCTCGACCGGCTGATGCCGATCAAGCTGCCGCCGGATACGTCGAACATGTTGCTTTGCCCGATGCCCGGCATGGTCGTTTCCATCGGCGTGATCGAGGGGCAGGAGGTGAAAGCAGGCGAGACGCTGGCCGTGGTCGAGGCGATGAAGATGGAAAACGTGCTGCGTGCGGACCGTGATCTGACCGTAGCCAAAATCAATGCAAAACCGGGCGAGAGCCTGGCGGTGGATGCCGTCATCATGGAGTTCGCCTGATGTCGGCAGCAGAAAGCCGTCCTGTTCGATCTGGACGGCACGTTGACCGACCCGTTCGTCGGCATTTCCACATCCATGCAGTATGCGCTGGAAAAGATGGGCCGGCCGATCCCGCTGGCCGAGGAACTGCGGCGCTATATAGGGCCGCCGCTGCAAGTCACGTTTCCTGCTCTTCTCGCGAGCGACGATCCGGCGCTCGCCGCCGAAGCGCTCGGCCACTATCGCGAGCGCTACTCCGGTCCCGGCAAATTTGAGAACGAGCTGATCGACGGTATCGAGGACGCGGTGAAGAGCCTGGCTAATAGCGGGCATGAGTTATTCGTCGCGACGTCAAAGCTCGAGAGCTATTCTGTCGATATCGTCGAGTATTTTGGCCTGATGCCCTATTTCAAGGCGGTGCACGGCTCTCGCCTTGACGGCTCGAACGCCAACAAGGCCGAGCTGATCCAGCACATTATCGCGACCGAAAACATCGACCCGGCGCGGACCGTGATGATCGGCGACCGGCTTCACGATGTTCACGGCGCCGCCGCCAACGGCATCAAGACGATCGGCGTGCTGTGGGGATTTGGCGACCGCGCGGAGCTGGAAGAGGCTGGCGCGGCTCGTATCGCGACCCGGCCTGATGAATTGCCGCGGCTCGTCGAAGAACTCCTCAAGACCTAGTGGGTCGGCCGTACTCGGCATTTATTAAGCCATTTATGATAGCCAAGCTTTCCGACCTGTCGGTTTCGACGTTGTTTGGGGGCTTGCATGGATCAGACAATTTTTCAGCGTACGCAGTCTTGTCTCGCCAATCCTGATCGCATTGGCGCGGAGGATGTCCTGCGCATGCGCCGCGAGGTGTTTTCCGACGGCGTTGTCGGCAAGCCGGAAGCCGAGGCGCTGCTTGCCCTGAACGCCAAGGTCGCAGAGCATTCAGCCGAATGGAGCGCATTCTTCCTTGAGGCTTTGTCCGACTACGTCGTTCATCAGGCGAAGCCGGAGGGCCACGTCTCGGACGAAAACGCCACCTGGCTGATCGAGCAAATTTCTGAGGACGGCAAGGTCGAAAGCCGCAACGAGTTGGAATTGCTGGTCAAAGTGTTGGAGACCGCGCGGACATCGCCGGGCTCGCTGCCATCCTACGCGCTGAAGCAGGTGGCCGAAGCGGTGTTGACCGGCGAAGGACCTCTGGCCAGGGGCGGGAAACTGGAAAAGGGCGTCATCAATCGCGAGGAAGCCGAAATGATGCGCCGCATCCTCCATGCGATGAGCGGGCCGGGAGGCATGGGCATTTCGCAGGACGAGGCCGAATTGTTTTCAGCCTGAACGACAAGACCGCGCACGACAAGAACGATCCAGCCTGGAATGATCTGTTCGTCAAGGCGATCGCCAACTATGTGCTCGGCTATTCGCGCCATGCGTTGGCGACGCGCGACGAAGCCCTGCGCCATGAAGCATTCCTTGACAGTGAGACGCCCGGGTGTTGGTGGGATGCTTGGTGGAATGTTCAGCGCCGGCCTGTCCGGCATTTCCGAGGCACTGCGGAACCCCGGCAGCCTGTTCGAGGATGGCGAATCCGCCGCAAGAGAGCGAAATGACGCCTTTGACGCAGGCGTGCGTCAGGCCGAGCGTGTGGAAGCGGCAGAGGCGCGCTGGCTGGCCGGCAAGATCGGCGCGGACGGCTCGATGCACGACAATGAGCGGGCGCTGCTCAAATTCATCGGCGCGACGGCGTCGGAGATCCATGACGACCTGAAACCGCTCTTGGCCAAGGTCGCCTGATCAGCGCTTACGGTGCGGCCGTCTTCGCGCGCCGCACCGCCTGATCGAGCGCCGACAAGAAACCGCGAGCGGTCCTGCGGCGCGAAGCTCGCATTGTAGCCTTTGCTTTCGCCAGTCTCGCGCAGATGCTGTTTCAGGTCGCGCATGGCGACCGCCATACCGATCGTTTCCGGCGTAAACGGCCTGCCGGTTGGGCCAATGACCTGCGCGCCAAGCGCTACGCACCGTGCCGCGAGCGGGATATCGGCGGTCACGACGATGTCGCGCGCCTGTGGCGTGTTCGGCGATCCAGTCGTCGGCTGCATCCGCGCCTTTGGACACCACCACATGGCGAACCATCGGATCGCGCGAGGGACGCAGCCCGCCATTCGAGACGAAAGTCACGACAAGGTCATGGCGCTCGGCGACTTTTGTCACCTCGGCCTTGACCGGACAGGCGTCGGCGTCGACGTAAATCTGCGGTGCAGCTTCCATGACCCCGCTTAGAACAACGGGTCAAATTCCGCCATACCAGTCGTAGCCGCGGTCTTCCCAATAGCCGCCCTTGCCCCAGCCCATCGCGGCAAAGCTGTCGACCAGCTCGATCTTGTGGACGTATTTCGGCATCTTGTAGCCGAGCTGCCGCTCGACCCGGACGCGCAGCGGCGCGCCGTTCTCGACCGGCAGCGGCTTGCCGTTGAGGCCATAGGCGAGGATGGTCTGCGGGTGGCGGGCGTCGATCAGGTCGATCGAGCCGTAATATTTGCACATCGCCCGACAGGCCCGTCTCGATCGTGTCCATGCAGTGGAAGACGACGTAGCGGGCCTCCGGCTTCACCATCGCCTGGTCGAGCACCAGCGCCAGCGGCGTGCCGGTCCATTTGGCGATGCAGCTCCAGCCTTCGACGCAGTCGTGGCGCGTGATCTGGGTGCGCGACGGCATCGCCTGAAGCTGGTCGCGGCGTCAGCGACAGCGGCTTTTCGACAAGCCCTGATCACCTCCAGCCGCCAGTCGGCAAAATTGTTGGCGAGCAAGCGCCTTGTAGACCTCGTCGTCTGGCGCGGTGACGCCGTTCGGCCGCTGCGGCTGGCGGATGTCGGCCTCGGTGAATTCCTGCGCCAGCGCATCGCGCCTGGCAGCAGGCGCTGCACGCGATAGGTCAGGTCGTTGGCGCTTTCCATGCACATCGCGCACGGAGCTGTCGGAACCGCCGAGCTAGTCGAAGGCGTCGCAGCCGGCATGCGTCAGGCCGGTAGCCGCCGAGCGACGAGCCGATGAGAAAGCGGCGGCGGGTGAGGCTGAAGTTGCTCATGGTCAGGCGCTCCTCGCTGTGCGTCGTCGCGGTCGGATCGATGCGATACCAGCCGGTGATGATCGAGCGCAGCTCGTTGATCGGCCCGGCAGCCAGGATCATCAGCATGTGGATGACGAAGAAGCCGACCAGCAGCAGCATGACGACGAAGTGGATGGTGCGCGCGGTCTGGCGGCCGCCCAGAATGTTCAGGCAGCCAGGGCATCATCGCATTGGCGCCCGGCGACATGGCCAGACCCGGTCAGCGATCATCAGCGGCAGCAGAGATGAACAGCACGCCCGCATAGGCGAGTTTCTGCAGCGCGTTGTAGTCGCGCGCGTGGTGGAATTTCAGCTTGAGCGTGATCGACGATGTCGCGCGGCAGGTTGCGGAGATCGCGCGGCTTGGGGATGAGGTCGCGCCAGGCATGGCCGTTGACCAGGCTGGCGACCAGCCAGACCAGCAGCGTGCCGGACGAGCAGCCAGGCGAAGAAGAAGTGGATCGACGCGGCCGGTCGCCGAGGTCGTGGTAGGACGGGATCGTCGCCCAGCTCGGAAACGCCTCGAGCTGCGCCGGCTCTCCAGACAGGCCGAGCACGCCGGTCGTGTCGAACTTTTGGCCGAACACCGTCGTGTAGCCGCGCGGGCCGTCGGCCGTGTTTTCGGCGCCGGATCGCCAGGACTCGATTGTCGAACCGAAGCCCGACTGGTCGCCGATGTAGAGGGCAGGGTGGGCGTTGAAGATCTGCAGGCCGGTCAGCAGCAGGAAGAACAGGCAGATCGCCCAGACCCAGTGGGTGATCCGCGTCCATGCCGACTGGCGGTAGACGAGTTCGCCCCGACTAGCGGAAGTCGGAACGAGATCGTCACGACTCTCGATTGATGTCGCGTCCATGATTTGGCCTTGCTGTGTGGCGGGTTTGTCTTGGAATTGCACTCAGCTACGTGCCGGAACTTTCGCGAGTTTCATGGCGGATGTTACCACCGGGAGCGCATTTTTACGTCACCATTTCGTGAGGCCGAAACGTTTGGCCGCTCCGCTGAACGCGAAAAAGAAAAAGGCCGCAGGCAGAAGCCGGCGGCCCAATTGCTGGAGGATGTGAGACTAAGTGCTTACGCCACTTTGAGAATTGCCTGCGGCTCGGTCACGTCGTAGCCAAGTGCATCGGCTACGGCCGCATTGGTGATGCGGCCCTTGTGGACATTCAGGCCGTTGCGCAGATGCTTGTCGTCCAGGATCGCCTTCAAGCCATGGTCCGCGAGTTTCAGGCCATATTGAAGCGTGGCGTTGTTGAGCGCATGGGCGGACGTTACCGGCACCGCGCCCGGCATGTTGGCGACGCAATAATGCACGATGCCATCGACCTCATAGGTCGGCTCGGCATGCGTCGTGGCGTGCGAGGTTTCGAAGCAACCGCCCTGATCGATCGCGACGTCGACCAGCACCGCGCCCTTCTTCATGCCGGACAGCATTTCGCGCGAGACCAGCTTCGGTGCGGCAGCGCCCGGGATCAGCACCGCGCCGACGACGATGTCGGCCGAAAAACATTCTTCCTCGACGGCCTCGACGGTCGAATAGCGTGTGTGGACGCGGCCGTTAAAGATGTCGTCGAGCTGGCGCAGGCGCGGGATCGAGCGGTCGATGATGGTGACGTCAGCGCCGAGGCCGGCGGCCATCTTGGCCGACTGCAAGCCGACCACGCCGCCGCCAAGGATGGCGATCTTGCCCGGCAGCACGCCCGGCACGCCGCCGAGCAGCACGCCGCGGCCGCCATTGGCCTTCTGCAACGCGGTCGCGCCGGTCTGGATGGCCAGACGCCCGGCGACTTCAGACATCGGCGCGAGCAGCGGCAGGCCGCCGCGATCGTCGGTCACCGTTTCATAGGCAATCGCCGTGACGCCGGACGCCAGCAGGCCCTTGGTCTGCTCCGGATCCGGCGCGAGGTGGAGATAGGTGTAGAGGATCTGGTCGTCGCGCAGCTGCACCCATTCGGTCGGCTGCGGCTCCTTGACCTTCACGATCATGTCGGACTTGGCGAAGACTTCTTCGGCTGTCTTGGCGATGCGCGCGCCGGCGGCGCGGTAGGCGTTGTCGTCGGCGCCGATGCCGGCGCCCGCGCCGGTCTCGACCAGCACTTCATGGCCATGCGCCACATATTCGCGCACCGAACCCGGCGTCAGGCCGACGCGGTATTCGTGGTTCTTGATTTCTTTGGGACAACCGACGCGCATGGAAACAGCCTCCTCGATGGTCCGTTGCTGGACCTTGTCTCATTGCGCAAAGTAGAGCACAGGGCAGACTCGAATGTGTTTGCGAAGTTGGTTGCAGTTGTGCGCCGACTTCGATAATCCTTGCGCCAAATCGGATCATTTCGCAGGAATCATCAACAATGTCACTGGACAGGCTGGATATCGCCATTCTGGACACGCTTCAGAAAGATGGCCGCATTTCCAACGCGGCGCTGGCCGAAAAGGTGGGCCTGTCGCAATCGGCCTGCTCGCGCCGGCTCGACAATCTGGAGAAATCCGGCGTGATCCGAGGCTACCACGCGCGCCTTTCGAATGCCGCGATGGGTCATGGCATGACGGCGATCGTGCATATCTCGCTGTCGGGCCAGTTCGAGAAGTCGCTGACCGAGTTTGAGGCAGCAATCAAACGCTGCCCGAACGTGCTGTCCTGCCACCTGATGTCGGGCGAATACGACTACATCCTGCGCATCGCGGCGAAGGATCTCGCCGACTACGAGCGCATCCACAAGGAATGGCTCTCCGCCATGCCGCATGTGACGAAGATCAATTCGAGCTTTGCCCTGCGCGAGATTATCGATCGGACGGCGGTGGGACTGAAGGTGGAGGAGTCGTAATAGCGACTATCGATAGCCGAATGGATCGAAGATAGTCACGGGAAACTGCTGAAAGTCGATGACATTACGGGTTGCGAGCGTGAATCCGCGCTGCAAGGCGGTTGCTGCGATCATCGCATCCATAGCCAGATTTTGTTGTCGCCCGTGCATCAGTTGCGCCCAGATTCTAAAAATTTCAGCGTCGACTGGTATCACCAGTGTAGAAGCGAGGTATTCAACCAGCCAAGCCTCGATTTCCAGGGCCTTCATCGCGTTGTGTGTTCTGGCGCGTTCTACGCCTTGTTGTATTTCTGCTGCCGTGACTGCGGACAGGCAGAAATCCTTACGATTCTAGGGTTGCAAGCCAAGCGGTTACCGCTCCTTGCGGTTTGACGCTTCGAAGTTCTGAAACAACATTCGTGTCAAGGAGGAACATCTAGTCGAAAACCGGCGGCTCGCGGCGAAACACCACCGATTTTCGATCGGGAATGTCGAGCTCGAATCGTCTCGGATCGTTCAATAGTAGGTCCTTGGCTGTCTTAGCAGATTTGCCGCTCAATTTGCGCCACTCTTCAATCGACACAAACACTGCCGTCTCGACCCCACGTTTCGTGATGATCTGCGGGCCATCCGTCACGCTTGCCTCCAGCAATTCGCTGAAGCGCGCCTTTGCATCCTGCACTGCCCAGTGTTTCGTCATCGATCACCTGACTAGTTGCCTGACTAGAATAGCCGCGAAATATGCCAACGACAATGCTTCGCCACCCGCCAGGGGCAATTGCCTGTAGGAGCACGAACGCTTTCAACCGTCGCCTGCTGCCGGCATTTGCCTTTTCGACGCCGCACGATTCCCGGTAAAGAAAAAAATTTTGTCCACCCATTCTCAACCTGCGCGACAATGCCTCCGACTGAATTTGACACGAAGGAAAGACGATGGAGTGGAAGGCGGCCAACGAGCAACAACAGGAGGCGCTGTGGCGCGTCTTCCTGATGTTCGTTGCCATGGCTGTGCTGATTATCCGCACCGGACTGGTGTCCCGGGGCGCGCTCGCCGCCCATCCTGCCGGAAGCGCCCCGCAAGAGGCCGCGCCGGCGGCCAACCATCAGCCGTCCTCGACGTCGCCGGCCGAGCTTTACCAGGCCACGCTTGTGTTGCTGTGCCTGGCCGAAGCCGCCGGGCAGCTTTTCATCGTGAAAGCACGAGCGGTCTGGGAGTTGATGAACCAACCGCTACCTTGCCCCCCGCCAGAGCGGTCCTTGCACGCTGGCAGCCTGTGCAACGACCCGGTGCAATTCCCAGACACGTCCTGACCTCAATTCTCGATCGAGATGCTTTCAGGCTGTTGGCACGACTGATCGGGGTGACTTGATACGAGTGCATGGCTGGCATGCGTTGATGTTCACCCTGAACGGATGGTGTTGCGCCGCGCGTGCTACCTGAACCTCACGCCATTGCACTGCCGCATGGAGAACCGGCATTGTTGTGCATTGTTGCTGCTCTGGATCGGCCTATTTCCGGGCCAGAGGTGAGCCATGACTGAACATCATGTCGTTGTTGTCGGCGCCGGGTTCGGCGGCCTGGAATTCGCCAAGGCGGTGGTGAAGGCGCCGGTGCGCGTCACCATCATCGACCAGCGCAACCATCATCTTTTCCAGCCCTTGCTCTACCAGGTCGCGACGACGTCGCTGGCGACCTCCGAGATCGCGTGGCCGATCCGCCATCTGGTCAGACAGGACAAGCAGGTCACCACGCTGCTCGCCACCGTCACCGGGGTGGATGCCGCCGCAAAGCAGGTGCAGCTCGCTGACGGACGCTCGATCGGCTACGACACGCTGGTGCTCGCCACCGGCGCGCGCCACGCCTATTTCGGCAAGGATGAGTGGGAAGAGTTTGCGCCCGGCCTGAAGACGCTTGAGGACGCGACCACGATCCGGCGGCGGATGCTGCTGGCTTTCGAGCGTGCCGAGCAGGAAACTGACCCTGAAAAGCGCCGCGCCGAGCTGACCTTCGTCATCATCGGCGGCGGTCCGACCGGCGTCGAGCTCGCCGGCACGATCGCCGAGCTCGCCCACGTGACCCTGCCGGGTGAATTCAGAAACATCGATACGCGTGAGACCAAGGTGGTGCTGGTCGAGGCTGGGGACCGCATCCTGCCGGCGTTCAAGCCGGCAGCTGTCGGCCTATGCCAAGACGGCGCTGGAGCGGCTCGGCGTGACGGTCGAACTCGGGCGGCCGGTCTCGGCTTGCGATGCGGATGGCGTTGTCTTCGGCGACATTCGGCTGCCGGCCAAGACAATCATCTGGGCGGCCGGCGTCGCGGCTTCACCGGCCGCGCAATGGCTCGGCGTGCCGGCCGATCGGGCAGGGCGGGTGATCGTGGAACCCGACCTGACGGTTCCCGGCCATCCGGAGATTTTCGTCATCGGCGACACGGCGCAAGTCGCGCGGCCAGGCGGTGGTTTTGTGCCGGGCATCGCGCCAGCCGCAAAGCAGGCCGGCAAGCACGTTGCCCGAACCGTTCGCGCAAGGCTCGCCGGGGATACAGCAACGCGGCCGTTCATCTACAAACACGAAGGCGATCTCGCCACCATTGGCAAACGGGCAGCCGTGATCGATTTCGGACGGTTCAGCTTCACCGGCTGGCCGGCCTGGTGGCTGTGGGGCATCGTCCACATCTTCTTCCTGATCGGCTTGCGCAACCGGCTGGCCGTGGCGCTGAGCTGGCTGTGGATCTACACGACCGGCCAGCGCAGCGCGCGGCTCATCACGCAGGGGCGGGCTGGCGAGCCTCCGTCACGATCACGCTCATCGGAACATCGTGCGGCTGCGGATAAATCGTAGCGATGCGCTGAAATTCGTAGCCGACGCCGATAACGAGCGGCTTGCGGGGTAGCGCGGCCAGCGTGCGGTCGAAGAAGCCGCCGCCATAGCCGAGGCGATAATTTTCGGCGTCGAAGCCGACAACCGGCGCGATGACCACGTCCGGCATCACCGGGTCGCCTTCGGCGGGGATCGGGATGTTCCAGACGCCCTTTTCCAGCCGGTCGCCGGGTCTGTAAGCGCGGAAGATCAGGGGCTGGCCCTTGGCGACGACGACCGGAAGGGCGGTTCGTCCGCCGCGCGCATTGACGCCGGCCATCCAGTCACGCAGGTCGGGCTCGCCGCGAAACGGCCAGTAGAGGCTCACCAGTTTGCCGGCGACGTCGCCGATCGCGGTGTCGATGCCTTCGGCGATGCGTTTCGTCATCGCCGCACGGGCGTCGGCTGACACCGCCAGCCGCGCAGCGATCAGCCGTTCGCGCTCGGCTTTGCGCCAGCGCGCGACCTCGGCCGGCATCGATGCGGCGACGGGCGTGCGAACAGCTTCGTCCAGCTCATGCATGAAGCAGGGCGGCGAGGCGTATTCGGTGGGGCTCCGGTCGTCTTCAGGCATTCTTGGTCTTTATGCTTTCGCGACATCGCACTCCTCACTGACCGCTACGTCAAGTGGGCGTCATCCCCGGTCATGTGAATTTGCTGGACTCGGCCCACCTTCGAGGCGAAATTCCTTAGCCGGCGACCCAAAACACAAGCAACAACAAGACGGAGAACGCGTATGTCGACCCTTCAGTTTCCTGTTTCCAGACGCTCATTTCTGGCCGGCACGGCGGCGACAGGCATCATCGCGCTGCATCCGTTCTCGGCGCGTGCGCAGGCCAAGCAGGCGCATTTGCGCATCATGGAAACCACCGACATCCACGTGAACGTGCTGCCCTACGACTATTACGCCGACAAGCCGAACGACACGATGGGTCTGGCGCGCACCGCGACGCTGATCGATGCCGTGCGCAAGGAAGCGACCAACGCCATGCTGGTCGACAATGGCGACTTCCTGCAAGGCAATCCGATGGGCGACTACATCGCCTATGAGAAGGGCATGAAGGATGGCGACGTCCATCCCGTCATCAAGGGCATGAACCTGCTCGCCTACGAATGCTCGACACTCGGCAATCACGAGTTCAACTATGGACTGTCCTTCCTGGACAAGGTGCTGGCCGGCGCGAACTATCCGTTCGTGTGCGCCAACCTGATCAAGGGCACCGAGCTGGCCGCCAATCCGCGCGACGACAAGCTCTATCTCAAGCCATACGTTATCCTGGAAAAGAAGGTGAAAGACGGCGCCGGCGCGGAGCTGCCGATCAAGGTCGGCATCATCGGTTTCGTGCCGCCGCAGATCATGATGTGGGACGCCAAGAACCTGGCCGGCAATGTGCTGACGCGCGACATCGTGCAGGCGGCCAAGGCCTGGGTGCCGCAGATGAAGGAAGAGGGCGCCGATATCGTGATCGCGCTGTCGCATTCCGGCATCGACATCAAGCCGGGCGAGATGATGGAGAACGCGTCGTTCCATCTTGCCGGCGTCGAGGGCATCGACGCCGTGTTCACCGGCCACCAGCATCTCGTTTTCCCAGGGCCGAAGGATTTCGTCGACCTTGCCGGCGTCGATGCGGAAAAAGGCCTGCTCAACGGCAAGCCGGCGGTGATGGGCGGCTTCTGGGGCTCGCATATGGGCCTGATCGACCTGTTGCTCGAACAGGACGGCGGCAAGTGGAAAGTCGTTTCGGCGACGTCCGAGGCCCGGCCGATCTGGAAGCGCGAGGAGAAGGAAGTCGACGGCAAGAAGACCAATGTGACGGTCGCCACCGTCCAGAGCTTCCCTGAGGTCGAGGCGGCGCTCAAGGAGGATCACGAGGCGACGCTGGCCTATGTGCGACGGCCGGTCGGCAAGACATCGGCACCGCTCTATTCCTACTTCGCGCTGGTCGCCGACGACCCCTCGGTGCAGATCGTTCAGCCAGGCGCAGACCTGGTACATCAAGGATATGCTGAAGGACACGGAGTTCAAGGATCTTCCGGTGCTTTCGGCGGCGGCGCCCTTCAAGTCGGGCGGGCGCGGCGGCGCGGATTATTACACCGATGTGCCGGCCGGGTGACGTGGCGATCAAGAATGTCGCCGACCTCTATCTCTATCCGAACACCGTGCGGGCAGTGGCGATCACCGGCGCGCAGGTCAAGGAATGGCTGGAAATGTCGGCCGGCATCTTCAACCAGGTCGAGGCCGGCAAGGCCGACCAGCCGCTGCTCAATCCGGACTTTCCCGTCCTACAATTTCGATGTGATCGACGGCGTCACCTACAAGATCGACCTGTCACAGCCGCCGAAATACGAGCCGAAAGGGCCGGTGAAGAATCCGGACGCCAATCGCATCAAGGATTTGATGTTCGACGGCAAGCCCATTGATCCGGCAGCGAAATTCGTTGTCGCGACCAACAACTACCGGGCCGGCGGCGGCGGCAGTTTCCCGGATATCGATGCGTCGAAAATCATCTTCGAGGGGCCGGATACAAATCGCGATGTGATCGTGCGCTATATCGTCGACCAGGGCACCATCAACCCGTCAGCCGATTCCAACTGGTCGTTCGCGCCATTGCCGAACACCAGCGTGATTTTCGAAACCGGCCCGAAGGCGAAAGACTTCATTGGCGATGTGAAGGCGGTGAAGATCGAGCCGGCCGGCGAGGGCGAAAACGGCTTCGCCAAATACAAGATCACGCTGTAGCGGCGGGAGGCGAGCGCCCTCTCGCAGCCTACTGGCAGCTGATCTTCACCCGCCCGCCTGTCTTGGCGGCCTCGCCATATCGGTGCAGGTCAGCGGTTTGCTCGTATCGGAAGCCTTGAACGGCGCCTTCACGCCGATGCGCGGGGCGCGAACGTCACTGGCCCGGACCGGGCCGCGCCTGACGACACGCGCCTGCTGAACCGTGCGTGCCGGCTCAGCTGCGCGTGCCGGCTGGATTGCCCGGCGAACTTGAGCAGGGCGTGCGACCTGCGGCTTCGGCGCTGCCGGCTCGACGACCGGCGGCGGCGGCGCGGCAGGAAACGTCGTCAGGACCGCTGTCTGCTCGGCGGCCCTTGCGCGCCGGCGCTCGGCGATGCGTTCGCCTAATCTGCCGAAACCCAGCGACATGGACGGCCGACTGAGCAGCATACCGCCATCGTCTGTCTGCGAGCAGCCGGTCGTGAAAGCACCGCAAGTCAGAACCAAGGCAATCGCCAAAGTTGAACGTGCGGGCGCGCCACGAAAAACTGCAATGTTGGTTCGCATGGCTCAACTCCACTCGTGGCGAAGCTATGGCCCCCAGCGGCTTCTACAGTCAAGCCTTATACACAACTTGCCGCACGTCGATGTATTCGGCCCGGAAGCCTGCCTCGCAGTAGTAGAGATAGAACTCCCACAGCCTTTTGAAGCGTTCGTCGAAGCCGAGCGGCACGATCTTGTCCCACGAGCCCCAGAAGCGCTGCCGCCATTCGGCCAGCGTGCGGGCATAGTCCTGCGGGAAAATCCGGTCTTTGCAGATAAGTCAGGCCCTGGTCGGCGCCGAGCGACTTCAGCAGCGCAGGCGTCGGCAGCATGCCGCCGGGGAACACGTAGCGCTGGATGAAATCGGGTCGTGAGCGGTAGGTCTTGTAGGCCGCTTCGTTGATGGTGATGATCTGCAGCCCCGCCGTGCCGCCCTCTCTCAGGCTGGATTTCATCTTGCCGAAGAAGGTGGGCCAGTATTTCTCGCCGACAGCCTCGAACATCTCGATCGAGGCGATACGATCATATGTTCCCGGTTTCCTCGCGATAGTCCTGTAGTTTGATTTCAACCTTGTCGGACAGTCCGGCCCTGCGCGATGCGTTCGTTGGCGAAGGCGAATTGCTCCTGGCTGATCGTCAGGCCGGTTACACGGCAGCCGATCTCGCGCGCAGCGAATTCCGCGAAGCCGCCCCAGCCGCAGCCGATCTCAAGCACATGGTCGCCGGGTCCGATGCCGGTGTCCTTGGCCAGTGCGCGATATTTTGCGGCCTGTGCGCTCTCGAGGTCGTTCGCGCCGGTCGAGAACAGCGCCGACGAATATGTCATCGAGGCATCAAGCCATTTCCTGTAGAACTCGTTGCCAAGATCGTAATGCGCCGAGATGTTGCGCTTGGACCCGCGCCTGGTGTTGGCATTCAGCCAGTGGCGAAAACGCTGGATAGCATTGCTCAGCCAGCCCGACCCCGGAGCGACGTTTTCGCCGGTCTCTACGTTGCGGACGAAGAGTTCCAGAAAGCTGGTCACGTCTGGGCTATGCCAGTCGCCGTCGACGTAGGATTCGGCCAGTCCGATCGTGCCGCCCATGTAGGCGCGGCGCGGCAGCTTCCAGTTGTTCAGCACGAATTCGGCCTGCGGGCCCCGGCCCTTGCCGCCGATCAGCACCTTGCGTCCGTCGGGCATGGTGATCTTGAGCGATCCATGTGCCAGCTTCGACGCGGCCGACAAGACCATGCGGGCCTTCGCCGGCAGGCCGCGCACGACCTCGGCAAAATTACTCTCGTCGAGCTTGATCGCTTCGTCGCGAACCAGCGCTGATGTGCGGCGCGTTGTCATCGAACCACCCCGTTTGCCCAGCCTCGATGGGCTTGTGAACCTTTCGGCACTCTACCGGGGTTGGTCCGCAACCTCGTCGCGATAACTCGCCGCGACCGGCGGTGGCGGGCTCTTGTGAAAGCGGGCTCCCTTGAGCCACAGCTTCACCGCTTCCCAGTGAATTCCGGCGGTGATTTTCCATGTCATGAAGGGAATCTTCAAGAGGCAGGTGGCAAGTGTCTTTGTATCAAGCGTTTTTTGTTCGCCGACAAAGGTTGCGGCAAGCAGCGGCTCGCCGTTCTCGGTCTCATGGATGCGCAGGCGAACGATTCTGCCAGGTGGCAGGACACGGAAATGGTAGCGCGCGCCCATCTCGATGAAGGGTGAGACATGGAAGATTTTTGTCCGCTCCTGGCGCACGCCGGCAGGCCCGAATTCACCCGGCCGGATCGGCGCGACATAGGTGTGCCGCTCGCCAAAGGTGTTGCGCACGGCATAGATCATGGCCGTCAGCTCGCCGGTCTCGTCATAGGCGAAGTAGACCGAGATGGGGTTGAAGACGTAGCCGAAGATGCGCGGGTAGCAGAGCAGCAGCACTTTTGCCGCCCGCGTCCGCTGCCCGGCCTGCGCCAGCAGGCGGTCGACGAATTGTCGAACCGTTTCGCCGGGTCGCTCCACCTGATCGCTTTCGAAAAAACTGGTCAGGTTCGGCCGGTTGATCGAAAAGATCGGCGATGCCTTGTTTGCCTCGCTCCAGTCGGTCGATGTCGAGCAGCAGCGAAAAGACCGTATAAACAAATCGATGGCCGAACGGTTTTAGGCGGGCATGCATCACCTCGCCCGGGAAAAGCGACACGGCGGCTTCAGGCGGCGGGCCGTTCTGTTCCAGCGTGGTGATGCGGCTGCTCTGGTTCATCGAGTTTCTACTCCGCTGCCAGCGCCAGCTCGGGCGCTGCATCGGCGGCTTGCTTGCGCCACGGAATGGATGCGCCCAGCGCGGCCGCGACGTTCAGGCCGGACCGCAACCCATCCTCGTGAAAACCATGGCCGGTCCATGCGCCTGCGTACCAGGTGTTGCGTTGGCCCTGGATATCATGCAGCCGCGCCTGCGCCGACAGGGCGCGTGCGTCGAACTGCGGATGATCGAAAGTCCATTCGCCGAAGACAAGTTCCTCGCGCGGCTCGATGATCGGGTTGAGCGACACGAAAAGCGGATAGCGTTCGTCGATGCCTTGCAGGCGGTTCATCCAGTAGGTGACGGAGACGCATTCTTCGCCTTCACCGCTCGAATTGCGCAGATAGTTCCAGGCCGACCACGCGTTGCATCGCTTCGGCATCAGGCGCGGGTCGCGATGCAGCACCACGCGATTGGGGCAATAGGGGATCGCCGACAGGATCTTTTCCTCCACGGAGGTTGCGTCGCCCAGCATGGCCAGCGCCTGGTCGCTGTGGGTCGCAATGACGACCGTATCGAAGCGCTCCGGCGGCAGGGTGTCCGTGGTGACGGTCACGCCCAGCGCGTCGCGGATGACGTTTCGCACCGGCGTCCCAAGATGAATTCGGCCGGTCACGGGCGCCAGCAGCTTGTGCAGGTAGCTTCTGGAGCCGCCGGTGACCGTGCGCCAGACCGGCCGCTCGCGGTCGGCATGGAGAAGACGATGATTGTCGAAGAAGGTGACGAAGGCCGACGCCGGATAATCCAGCATCTGCGCCCGCGGCGTCGACCAGATCGCGGCGGCCATGGGGATCAGATAGTTTTCGCGAAAATCATGCGAAAAACTGCGCCGTTCCAGGTAATCACCAATGGTCGAATGGCCGATCCAGCCGGAGTCCCGATCGGCGACGCAGATGCGATTGAAGCGCAGGATTTCCCGCAGCATCCATAGAAAGCCCGGCGAGAAGAAGTTGCGCTTTTGCGCGAAGATCGTGCGCAAATTCTTGCCGCACCATTCGAGTTTGCCGCCGTCGAGCGACAGCGCGAAACCCATGTCGCTGGCATGCGTCGTAACACCGAGATGCGCGAAAAGGGCGGTGAGTTCCGGGTAGTTCAGCTCGTTGTAGACAATGAAGCCGGTGTCGACCGGTATCTGTATGCCGTCGTAGTCGATGTCGACGGTTGCCGTGTGACCGCCAAGCCGCTCGCCCGCCTCGAACATCGTGATATCGGCGCTTTGGCTCAAGGCCCAGGCGGCTGAAGCTCCCGATATGCCGGAGCCAATCACCGCGATCTTCCGGCGACCTCGGCTGCGTCCGAACGGCACAATGTTCATCAATCCCCCTTCAGGCTTTTATAGGCTGCCAGCGCGCGGTCGCGCGCCGTGTCGTGGTCAACCAAAGGTACGGGGTAGTCGCTGCCGAGTTTCACGCCGGCGGCAGCGAGCGCCTTTTGCGGCGCCGCCCAAGGTTTTTGGACAAATTTGCCGTCGAGGTTTTTGAGCTCCGGCACGAAGCTCGTCGTGTAAGCGTTCTCGCCGTCGAATTTTTCGCCCTGCAAGACTGGGTTGAAGATGCGGAAATAGGGGGCCGCATCGGCGCCGCAGCCCGCGACCCATTGCCAGTTGCCCGGATTGTTGGCCGGGTCGGCATCGACAAGCGTGTCCCAGAACCACTGTTCGCCTTCACGCCAGTCGATCAGCAGATGCTTGGTCAGGAACGAGGCGACGACCATGCGGATGCGGTTATGCATCCAGCCGGTCTGCCAGAGCTGCCGCATGCCGGCGTCGACGATCGGGTAGCCTGTTTCGCCGCGCTGCCAGGCGTGCAGGACCTTTTGCGACTTGGCCCAGGGAAAACGGTCAAAGCTGTCATTGAAGTTTTTCTCGGCCAGCGCCGGAAAATGGAACAGCAGATGGTAGCAGAACTCGCGCCACGCGAGCTCGCTGCGCAATTTGGCGACGTCGTCCGCTTTCGCCTCCGCCCGGACACGCTTAAGCCGAGCGAAGATCTGATAGGGCGTGATCTCGCCATGGGCGAGGTGAGGGGATAGACGCGACGTCACGTCTCTGGCGGGGAAATCGCGGCCAGCCGCGTAGTCCTCGAGCCGTCCTTCAAGAAATTCATCGAGCCTTTGCTGGGCTCCGGCCTCGCCCGGCGTCCAGCTTTCGCGCAAGCCGCCGGCCCAGTCCGGCTTGGTTGGAAGCAGGTTCCAGCTCTCCAGCGTGTCGGAAGCCACTTCCCCGTTCCACGCCACGAGCTTTTCAGGCGCATCGACCGGATCGCGCGGCTCAGGCTGGTTGTCCAAAGCGCGCCTGAAAGCGCCAAAGACCTTGTACGATCCGCCGGCGCCCGTCCTGACCAATGTCGGTTCGTGGAGCAGCTGCCCCTCGAAGCTTTCGGCCCTGACACCACGCTCACGCAACGCCGCCTTCATGGATGCATCGGCACTCGCCTCGGCTGGTGCGTAGCGGCGGTTCCAGTAGACTGCGCCAGCTTTGGTCCTGTCTTGCAGGTCGAGGACGGTTTCTTCCATCGCGCCGCGTTGCAGGACCAGCGTTGCGCCAAGCTTCGAAAGATCGGCCTGCAAGGCTTGGATGGAGTGGTGCAGCCACCAGCGACGCGCGCCGCCAAGCGGTCGGATGCCTGGGCTTACTTCGTCGAAAATCAGGACACACAGCAGCGGCGCGCCGGCCTGTGATGCTGCAACCAAAGCTCGGTTGTCCCCAAGCCTCAAATCGTTGCGGAACAGCACAATGGCTGGGTTTGCCGCCTCAGCCTTGCCCCGCATGCCCATTCCTTTCAAGCTAGGCAGCGGGCGGACCGATTCGGACCACCATGCTTTGCCGGGTAAGAAGCCGCCTCGCAATATAACGCATTAAGTCGGCAAAAAGTGCAAGAGCGAAATCGGACTTTCTGAGTTTATAGCTAAAAGTCCATGGTCTTCGGAGCCAATATAGATGCGCTATACAATCGTTATTGTCGGGCTTATGATATTCTTTATCTGGGACGGCATGTATAACAGTGGAAACTATCTGGATCATACGGTGCGTTTCCTGCGCGGCCTGCTGGCCATGGTCGGCCTCTGACGACACGGGCCGGGATGCCGGCCACGTCAGGCGGCGGCACTGCGTGCGACGTCGCTGATAGCCGTGGCCAGCGTCGCGGCGTCTTGAGCACCCATGACCGCGTATTTCCTGGCCAGCAGAAAGCAGGGCACGCCGGTGATGCCCATGCGCGAAGCTGTGGCAATCTCCGTTTGAACCTCCTGGCGATCGGCGTCGGTCGGCAAAAGTGAGGCCACGATTGCGTCGTCCATGCCAGCGCTGCGCGCGGCGTCGAGCAAGATCGCATGGTCGCCGATATTTTCGCCGCGCTCGAAATAGCGGCTGAAGAGTTCGCCAACCAATCTGTCCTGCACGTTGCCGCCGCTGCCGGCCGCCCAACGGATCACGCGGTGGGCGTCCAGCGTGTTCGGCGACACTTTGATCGCCTCGAAATCGAAGTCGATGCCTTCGGCCGTCGCCAAGCGGTAGGATGTTCGCGTGTATCTGGCGCAACCGCTCCTCGCTGCCGAATTTCGCCAGCATGTAGGCGCGGCGGTCCTTGCCCTCAGGCGGTATGGTCGGGTCGAGCTGGAACGGCCGCCACTGCACCTCGGCTTCGATGTCGGGCAGCGTGTCCAGGGCCTTTGCCAGCCGCTGGCGGCCGATGAAGCACCAAGGGCATACGACATCCGAGACGACGTCGATGGCGATGCGCGGCTTCTCGGCCATAGCGTTTCAGCCTTGTCAGTTCGCCGCGTGCCACCAGGTCGGCAGCGCAGCGCCGTTGATCGGCGATTTCTCAGGGTGCTCGATCCGCTTCCAGCGCGCCACCCATTGCTCGGGCCGAAAATAGAGCGGAATTACATAGGCGCCACTCAAGAGTACGCGATCATAGGCACGCACGACGTCGACAAACGCCGCGCGGTCACGCGTCTTCAGCATGGCGTCGATCAGCGCATCCACCGCGGGATTGGCGACGCCGGCATAGTTGAACGTGCCGGGCTTGTCGCGCGTCACCGAGCCAAACCGCGCCATCTGCTCGACGCCCGGCGACAGCGATCCCGTGTAGAGGAAAATCATCGCGTCGAAATCGTAGTTGATCTGGCGCTGGAGGAATTGCGATGCGTCGACGGAACGTATCGTCACGTCGATGCCGATCTTTAGCAGGGTTTGCTGGAAGGCGGTCGCGACCTGTTCGTTTTCCTTGCCCTTCAGCATCAGCTCGAAGGTCACCGGCATGCCGTCCGGCCCAACCATCCGGCCGCCATCGAGTTTGTAGCCGGCTGCTTTCAGCTTCTCGAAGCCGACCCGCAGAAACGCCCGATCGCGGCCGGAGCCGTCGGAGGTGGGCGGCTGCCAGCCCTTGGCCATGATGTCGGGCGTCACGGCATCCGGAAATGCGGCAAGAAGCGCCTTCTCGCCTTCGCTGGCCGGACGGTCGAACGACGACAGTTCCGAATTGTCGAAGAAGCTTTTGGTTCTGGTATAGGCGGCCGATAGCAGGTTGCGGTTGACCCACTCGAAATCGAACATGTCACCGAGGCCGGCGCGGAAATCCCTGTTTTGGAATACCGGCCGGCGGGTGTTCAGCACGATGCCGAACATGCCGGACGGCATCTGCATCTCGAGCGTTTCCTTGACGATGTCGCCCCGTGTGACGGCCGGAAAATTGTATTGGTTCGCCCAGCGGCCGCTGTTTTCGTCGATCAGGACGTCGATCAGACCCTTTTTGAACGCCTCGAACATGGCGTTCTCGTCGCGATAGTAGGTCAGGATGATCTGGTCGTAATTGTCGAACCCTTTCTTGGACGGAATATCCTTCGCCCAATAATCCGGGTTGCGCTTGAACGTCAGGCTTTCACCCGGCTTCACGACGTCGATCGTATAAGGGCCGCTGCCGATCATCGGCTTGAGCGTCGATTTGTCGAACGTTGCCGGATCGATCGTGTGCTTCGCCAGCACCGGCATGAAGGCAATAATCAAGGGCAGTTCCCGATCCGCCTGCTTGAATGTGAAACGCACGCCATGCGTGCCGACCTTCTCCATCTTGGCGATCTTGCTTGCCCAGTTGCCATAGCGCGGCAGGCCCTTGTCGCGCAGGATCTCGACCGTGAAGATCACATCTTCCGGCGTAACCGGCTGGCCGTCGGAGAATTTGGCCCGCTCGTCCAGCGTGAACTCGACATAGGTCCGCTCGTCGTCCGTATCGATCGTCTTGGCCAGCAGCGGATACATGGTGAAGGGCTCGTCGGCCGAACGCTGCATCAGTCGGTCGAAGACGAGGTCGCCATAGATGAGGTCGATCGGCCCGCGCGCCGCGGTTCCCTGCACGATGAAAGGATTGACGCTGTCGAAAGTGCCGAGCCAGCCATAGTTGATCTTGCCGCCCTTGGGCGCGTCGGGATTGGCGTAAGGCAGGTGCTGGAAGTCGGCCGCCAGTGCCGGATCGCCATGCATTGCGATGGCGTGCGACGGCTCGGCGCCGGCGCTGGCCGTTGCAAGGGCCAGCAGCGCGCCGGTGCAGAACGCAAGCAGCAGACGCACCATCGAGTTCCTCCAGGCGTTTCGCGTCGATTCGCGCAATCTAGAGCAATGGGCCCTTGATCGGAACCGCTTGTGGAATTGAAACCCGAAACCGGCGAAATTGCTTGCCGGATAAGACTTTCCCAGTGCCGAGGGGCTGGATTTGGCCGCGCCGCGCGTGTAACAGGCCGGCCAGTCATCCTGTTGCCTCATTTGAGCAACAGGAGAACGCAGGGATTTGGCCCAAGAGGCCATCTGGAAAAGCTTTCGAGAGGTTCTGAGAACGATGACCAGTCTGATTGCGACGAAGACGCGCGTATCGCTGCTGTCGGCCAGCGTCGCGGGTGTGCTGGCGGCCATGGCCGCCCCGGCAGGCGCGCAGGCGCAACAGCCGCAGATTCCGCAAGGCTGGTTCAAGGCCTGCTCCAAGCAGCAGGATGTCGACGTCTGCAATGTCCAGAACATCGTCACGGCCAGCACCGGCCAGCTGGTCACCGGCGTTTCGATGATCGAGCTCAAGGGCAAGGTGAACCGCAAGGTGTTCCAGGTCACCGTGCCGACCGGCCGCCTGATGCCGCCCGGCATCGGCCTTCAGGTCGATGGCGGCAAGACCCAGAAGCTGGAATATATGATCTGCTTCCCGGATCGCTGCGTTGCGGAAGCGCCGTTGAACGATGCGCTGGTCGGCCAGTTCAAGAAGGGCACCAATCTGACGTTGACCTCGGTCAACTTCCAGAACCAGCCAAACCCGGTGAAAGTGTCGCTGCAGGGCTTTACCGGCGCCTATGACGGCGCGCCGATGAAGCAGGGCGACATTCAGGACCGGCAGAAGAAGCTGCAGGAATTCGTCAACAAGAACAACGAAGACTTCGCCAAGAAGCTGAAGGAAGAGCAGGACAAGGCAAAAGCCGCCAACTGATCTTTTTTAGCGTTCTCGGAGTTTGGGAAGCGGGGCCATGCGCCCCGCTTTTGTTTTGGGCGGCTTGAACGCGGCCGTTCAGCGCTTCGTCGAACGCGCAGACACCAAGGTATCGCTCGAGCTTGCGGAGAAGGGGCAAAGGAGACTGTCGATCGAACAGCGCAACCGAAAGCGAACGTTTTGAAGGTCGCCAGTCAATACGAGGGGCGACGTCGTTTGGCAAGGTGGTCGACCTGGCCGCACTGCCAACCCGTACCGCGGCGCGACTGCGCGAGAGCTATGTGCCGCGCTACGCCTGAAACAAAAACCCGGCGTTGCCGCCGGGGTCTCCTTGTCCTGCAAAAGCAGCCACTTACACCGAATAGTACATGTCGAACTCGACCGGATGCGGGGTCATTTCGAAGCGCATGACCTCGGCCATCTTCAGCTCGATATAGGCATCGATCTGGTCGTCGTCGAAGACGCCGCCGGCCTTCAGGAAGCCGCGATCCTTGTCGAGCGACTGCAGCGCTTCGCGCAGCGAACCGCAGACGGTCGGGATCTTCTTCAGTTCCTTCGGCGGCAGGTCGTACAGATCCTTATCCATCGGCTGGCCGGGGTGGATCTTGTTCTTGATGCCGTCGAGGCCGGCCATCAGCAGCGCGGCGAAAGCGAGGTAGGGGTTCGCGCCCGGATCGGGGAAACGAACTTCCACGCGCTTCGACTTCGGCGAGGAGCCGAACGGAATGCGGCACGAGGCCGAGCGGTTGCGCGCCGAATAGGCGAGCAGAACCGGCGCTTCATAACCCGGGACCAGACGCTTGTAGGAGTTGGTCAGCGGGTTGGTGAAGGCGTTCACGGCCTTGGCGTGCTTGATGACGCCGCCGATGAAGTAGAGGCAGCTTTCCGACAGGCCGGCATATTCGTTGCCGGCGAAGGTCGGCTTGCCGCCCTTCCAGATCGACAGGTGCACGTGCATGCCCGAGCCGTTGTCGCCGAAGATCGGCTTCGGCATGAAGGTCGCCGTCTTGCCGTAGGCGTTGGCGACCTGATGCACGACGTATTTGTAGAGCAGCATCTTGTCGGCGTTGCGGGTCAGCGCGTCGAACTTGACGCCGAGTTCGTGCTGAGCGGCCGCCACCTCGTGGTGGTGCTTTTCAACGCGCACGCCCATTTCCGTCAGCACGGTCAGCATTTCGGAGCGCATGTCCTGGGCGCTGTCGATCGGCGGAACCGGGAAATAGCCGCCCTTGACGCGCGGACGGTGGCCCAGGTTGCCGGTCTCATAGTCGGTGTCGTCATTGGACGGCAGTTCGGTCGAGTTGACCTTGAAGCCGGTGTTGTACGGATCGGCCTTGTACTTGACGTCGTCGAACACGAAGAACTCGGCTTCCGGGCCGACATAGATGGTGTCGCCGATGCCTTCCGCCTTCATGTAGGCTTCCGCCTTCTTGGCGGTGCCGCGCGGATCGCGGTTATAGGCCTCGCCCGAGACCGGATCGAGAATGTCGCACAGGATGACCATGGTCGACTGGGCGAAGAACGGGTCCATGTGGACCGTCTCGGGGTCCGGCATCAGCACCATGTCGGACTCGTTGATGGCCTTCCAGCCGGCGATCGAGGAGCCGTCGAACATGACGCCGTCGGCGAACATGTCTTCCTCGACCTCTGAAATGTCCATCGTCACGTGCTGCAATTTGCCCTTCGGATCGGTGAAGCGCAGGTCAACGAACTTTACGTCGTTGTCCTTGATCTGCTTCATGATGTCTTTGGCTGTCGTCATGATTTTTCCCTGTGATGACGTTGAAAACGAATGAACTTGTTGGAACTAGATGGCGTCGACGCCGGTCTCGCCGGTGCGGATGCGAATGACTTCCTCGATATTGGAGACGAAGATCTTGCCGTCGCCGATGCGGCCGGTCTGCGCCGCCTTGCGGATCGCCTCGATCGCGCCGTCGGCGGATTCGTCGGCAACCACGACTTCGATCTTCACCTTGGGCAGGAAATCCACGACATATTCGGCGCCGCGATAAAGCTCGGTGTGGCCCTTCTGCCGGCCGAAACCTTTCGCCTCGGTGACCGTGATGCCTTGCAAACCGGCTTCCTGCAGCGCTTCCTTCACCTCATCGAGCTTGAACGGCTTGATGATCGCTTCGATTTTTTTCATTCCGTGAATGGCCTCCGCTGTGCTTGCCGCCGGGCTTGCCCGCTCGCGCCAATGAAAGCACGAAGCGTGCCAGTTGCGGCACCTTCGTGGAAGTTTGCGCAGCGTCGGCAAAACCGCCAGATTTTTCGTGGAATCCTGCGCTGCGGTGGCGCCCACATCGCAACACCGTACCACTTCACCACCATCGACGACGATGGTGCCTACCGTCGTATTTGACCGTCTCATCGAACGATGAACACGATCGTCGATCAGCTCAATTCCTTCGCTTCGGAAGCACCCGGTGGCGCGCGAGGTCGGGACCGACGGCAAGCTCGGTGGCCAAGCGCAGGTGCCCGGCGTGGCCGGCACCTGGAAGGATTTGACCGACTCGGTCAATTCGATGGCCAGCAATTTGACGACCCAGGTACGCAATGTCGCGGAAGTGGCGACAGCGGTGGCGCGCGGTGATTTGTCGCGCAAGATCACCGTCGACGTGCGCGGCGAAATCCTTCAGCTCAAGAAACGCTCAACACGATGGTCGACCAGCTCAATCGCTTCGCCGGCGAGGTGACGCGGGTGGCGCGCGAGGTCGGGACCGACGGCAAGCTCGGCGGCCAAGCGCAGGTACCGGGCATGGCTGGTACGTGGAAGGATCTGACCGACACGGTTAACGTCATGGCGGCCGATCTCACAGAGCAGGTGCGCGGCATCGTCAAAGTCGTTACCGCTGTGGCGACTGGCATTTGAAGCAAAACCTTACCGTAATGCCAAAGGCGAAGTGGCGGCACTTGCCGAAACCATCAACAACATGACCGAGACGCTAGCGACGTTCGGCCAGGTCAGCAGCGTCGCGCGCGAGGTCGGCGTCGACGGACGTCTCGGCGGTCGGCGCCAACGTTCCCGGTGCTGCGGGCACATGGAAAGATTCGACCGGTGACGTAAATCTGTTCGCCGAAAATCTTACGGGTAAGTGCGCGCCATTGCCAAGGTAGCCACCGCTGTCACCAAGGGCGACTTAACGCGATCGATCGAGGTCGACGCGCGCGGCGAAGTCGCTGAGCTGAAAGACAATATCAATACGATGATCGACAACCTGCGCTTGACCACCGATCACAATACCAAGCAGGACTGGTTAAAGACCAACCTGGCGCGTTTCACCGGCATGATTCAAGGCCAACGCGAGCTGGTTACCGTCGGTAAGATGCTGTTGTCGGAATTGGTGCCATTAGTCGATGCGCACCAGGGGTTGATCTACCAGATGGACAGCCAAGTATCCGTCGGCGCTGAAACTATGCGAGTTATGCAAATGGACCTGAGAATGGTTATCCGGTGCGATTGCCCTTGGGAGCGGGCTTCATCGGCCAATGCGCCGTTGAAAAACGCCGCATGTTGATCACCGATGTAGCTGCCGATACCGTTCCAATCGACGCCGTGATCATGCAACGGCCACGCAACCTCGTGGTCTTCCCCGTGGTTTTCGAAGATCAGGTCAAAGCCGTGCTCATGTTGGCTTCCCTCGGTCAGTTTGCGCCGCCGCATCTGACATTCCTTGAACAGCTTACCGCGAGCATTGGCATCGTTTTGAACAGTATCGAAGCGACGATGCAGACTGAAGCCTTGCTCAAACAATCACAGCAATTGGCTATCGAGCTGCAAACTCGCCAGACGGAATTGCAGCTGACAACAAACAACTCGGTCAAAAGGCGCAACAACTGCCGAGCAAAACGTCGAAGTCGAGCGCAAAAATCAGGAAATCAAACAGGCGCGGGCGCGTTGGAAGAAAGGCTTCCGAGTCGCTTTGGCTTCCAAATACAAATCAGAATTTCTTGCTAATATATCGCACGAACTGCGCACGCCGCTCAACAGTATATTGATCCTCGGTCAACAACTGGCCGACAATGTTGAAGACAATTTGAGGCCGAAACAAGTTGAGTTCGCGCGCACGATTCACGCTGCCGGCAGCGATCTGCTAAATCTGATCACCGATATCCTCGATCTCTCGAAGATCGAGTCCGGCACCGTCACCGTGAACATTGAAGACATTTTTTTCGCCCAAGTTATTGAGGTCGCGGCGCGTCTCTTTCGCCACGAGGCGGAAGCCGCCGTCTATCGTTCCAGGTCAAAACGATCCAGGTCTCGGCAAAAGTCTGGTGACGGACCCAAGCGACTGCAGCAAGTCCTGAAAAACCTCTTGTCCAACGCTTTCAAATACACCGAACGGGGCGGCGTGAGCCTCAAAATCGCGCGCGCTAGAAGCGGTTGGAGTAGCGGTCATCCGGTGCTTAGGCAAGCGCCGGTCAGTGGGGTTCAGGTCGCCGATACCGGTATCGGCATCCCCTATGAAAATCAAAGGCTTATTTTTGAAGCTTTCCAGCAAGCCGATGCCAGTACCAGTCGCAAGTACGGCGGCACGGGGCTTGGCCTCGCGATAAGAAGCGAGTTTGCCAATTTACTCGGTGGCGAGGTACGCCGCCTGACGGCACGCGGGACAGGGCAGTATTTCTACTTTATCTTTACCGGGTGGATTATGTCGATCCGATGACGCCGCTTTTACGGAGGTGGATTTTCGCCGCTGCTGCGCCTTTTTGACTGCCCATGGTGCCGAAAGACGAGTTACCGAAGCGACAGCAGCAATACCGCACCACCGGCGATGCAGTGATGCTAATCGTTGACGACCGATACGCCGCTTATTATGCTCGTGTGCTGCTCGGTCTAGCGCGCGACAAGGGATTCAAAGGCGTGATTGCAAGGAATGGTCAGCAAGCATTGCAATTCGCACGTCAGTTCAGCCCGGAGCAATCACTCTCGAGATCTTTCTGCCGGATATGCTCGGTTCGACGGTGTTTGGACAAATCTTAAGCTCGATCCGGCTACGCGTCACATTTCCAGTGCAAATTATTTCCTCAGAGGAAGATTTACAACACGGCCTTGTACCCAAGGCGCTTTTGGGTGTTCTGGTAAAACCGGCGACGACTTCCGCGATCGAAGAGTGCTCGGATCGTCTCGCCGTAACTTCATCGCGCGCCATCCGAAACGCCTGCTGGTAGTCGGAAGTTAATGAAGCGGAAAGCCAGACTATGGTCGCGCTTTTGAACTGCACCAGACGTTGAGATCGTTGTAGCCCGGAGCGCCGAGTCCGCGTTGGTCGCTCTCCTGAAAGGGGATTTTGATTGTTGCGTGATCGATTTGCGCCTACAACATGAGCAGTAAAGAACTGCTAGAAATAATAAAATGCAGCTCAACTAGGCCCAATTGCAGGTCATGGTACTACCAAAATGTTGTTGACCAGGAATCAAGTACGGATTAAAGCGATGGCACGGAGTATTGTGCTGAAAGATGTTCGCGTGGAAGCGCGCTTGTTCGCTGCCACGACGCTTTTTTTACATCGCAATCTAGCGTGCCCGCAAGCAAACAGAAACTGATCGAATGTCGGAACGGCTCCGATGGAGCGTTCCAGTAGTAAAGTGCTTGTGGTGGACGACGAGGCGCGCAATATTTTTGCCCTGGCAACCATTTTGGAGAATCACGAGATAGAACTTATCAGCGCCACCAGCGGTCGGCAGGCGATCTCGATCATTGAATCGACGCCGGACTTAAGCGCGGTTTTGATGGACATCATGATGCCGGAGATGGAAGGTTATGAAACTATCAACTGATTCGGCAAAATCCCAAGCTGCGCTCGTTGCCGATTTTCGCTTACAGGCGAAGGCTATCAAAGGCGACCGGGAAAAATGTTTGCAAGCAGGCGCGTCGGAATATGTTGCCAAACCGGTCAATGCCGAGCAATTGCTGTCAATGTTACGACTATGGTCGCTCCCGTGAGCGCGTCGTCCGCTACCGACCAAGGTGATGACGGCTTGCGGCATCGGGTTGGTTCGCTGAGCTTTGCCTTCCAGCTAAATCGACCGATCTGTTTAGCATGGAATAGACGCCGTGGTGCGGTTGGCCGCGCTTGCAGACGCCAGCGCGCCGGCGGCAGAGCAGACTCCCGTGGAACCTATTCGTATTTTGTTGGTCGACGGTGATCATGCAATCTCGAAATCATTGACTTGATTTTGGCGCCGTTCCGACTGTCCTGTCGTTCGCATCCACCGCGAATGAAGCGTGTTGGCGTGGTTGACCACGACTTCGCCGTCATCGTGCTCGACATTAGGATGCCGGTAGTTGATGGTTGGACTGGCCGAGTTGATCAAGAGCCGCAAACGCACCCAACACATTCCGATTATTTCTCACGGCCCATTATCAAGACGACAAAGACCTAGACGGTATGGCGCCGGCGCGGTGGATTATCTGAGCAAGCCGGTCAATCCGCTCGTGCTGCGTTCCAAGGTCGCGATTTTCGTCGAGCTGTATCGCAAAACTCATGAGTCGGCGAGATGAATCAGGCGATGGAAACGGAGATCGAGCATCGCCTCGAGCAGATTCGCGCGACGCTGCGCAAGAAGGAAACGTTGCTCAAAGAAATCCATCACCGGGTGAAAAATAATCTGCAAGTGATCTCCAGTCTGCTGAGTCTGCAATCAGATAATCTCGCCGATGCCGATGCCCGCCCCGACGCTCGCGATCGGGTGCGCTCGATGGCTTTGGTGCATGAGAAATTTTATGAGTCGCGTAATTTGGCTCGCATCGAGCTCGGCGAATACTTGCAAAGCCTGATGAAAGACTTGTTGCGTGCCCAGCCGGTTGACGTCGACCGTGCGTTACGTATCGAGCAGGAGCGGGTGTTCCTACCGGTCGACTTAGCGATCCCCTGCGGGGTAATCATCAACGAACTCGTTACCAATGCACTCAAGACGCGTTTCGTGGGCGCGCCGACGGCGAGGTCGTGATCGCTTTGCGACTCCTTGACGACCAGCGGATTCATCGTGATCGGCGACGACGGCTGCGGTTTACCTCGGGGGCTCGACTCGGGTAGTTCGACACTCTCGGCTTCCGGCTGGTGCGCATGTGACGGAACAACTCAATGGAGCCTCGATCTGCAAACGGGGCCGGGCACGGCTTCAGTTAAGTTTCCGCGTGCCGGTGTCAGAGCCGTTCGGCGAGGCGGTCGCCGATGAAGCAGCGAACGGTATTGATCGTCGAAGACGAAGCGATCGTCGCCGCCGATTTGGCCAGCAAACTAATCCATCTGGGTTGTCGTGTTGTCGGCAATCTTGCCCGCGGCGAAGACGCCGTGGTCATCGCTGGTGAGCAACGACCTGATATCGTATTGATGGATGTTCGCC
>CAVQCL010000017.1:0-18460 GCA_963710935.1 uncultured Alphaproteobacteria bacterium
GCCTTCGCGCGACAGAAGCTCCACCGAACCCATTTCGCGCAGATACATGCGCACTGGGTCGTCGGTGCGGTCGGTCGGCTCCTTCTTGGCAACTGCCGCTACAGCCGTCCCGGTCTGCTCGGCCAGCTCGTTGGCGTCTTCCTCGGCGTCCGCCTGGCTGTCCTGGCCCTCGGGCTCTTCGCTCTGTTCCTCATCCTCGACGACGTTGATGCCCATTTCGGACAGCATCGCCATCGTGTCTTCGATGCGATCAGGATCAGTCTGCTCGGAAGGCAGCACCGAATTCAGTTCGTCCATGGTGACATAGCCGCGCTTCTTGGCGGCCTTGATCATCTTCTTGACGGCGTCATCGGAGAGGTCGAGCAGCGGACCATCGCTGGTGCCCTCGCGTTCGTCTTCTGCCTCTTCCTTTTCCGGTTTCGCCATGCTTTATCGTCTCCATACTGCCAATTTTGGGTGCTGATCCCTCGATCCGGCGCAATGTTACTGGCCCGCGCGTCGCCGCGCATTTCTCGCCAACGCTGAATGCTAACTGCCCACTATGTGGGGCGCGTGGCCCAAATCGTCCAGTCCCGACCGGCCGTTTTGGCCAAAAGTCGGTTCACTACCCCGTTCAACCTGCCCTGATTCCGTCATTTGCGTACAAGGTCAAGCGCCTCTCACCTGATTCGCGTTAAAAAAGCGAATCAAATGAAGGCGCTTTGCGACGGCCAAGCGATAGTCTAGGCCCGTTCGGCCCTGCCGGACATCGCCCCAAAGCCTTCAATCAGGGCTTCCGTCGCCTGCACGTCGTGGAACTGCGCCTGCACTTCCAACAGATGATGCATGTTCTCGTTGGATGGATCGTCGGCCAGCGCCTGTTCGGCCGCCCGCAGCTCGCGCTCCAGCGATCGCGTCGAGCGGTGCAGGTGCAGCGCCTGCGCGAAAGCGTCGCGGGCATCGTCAAGGGCCGCGCCCTCCAGCGCCGTCCAGAGGTAGGAGCTTTTCAGATGCTCGACAGCGCGCGTCCAGGCCTCGCCGAGGCCGGCAGCCTCGATCCAGGCAATCAGCGCGTCACGCGTGTGCTCGACGCCATGCGCCAGCGCGTCGATCAACGCGGCGTGCAGCTTGCGCAACTCGGCGTGCGTAAGCTCCAGCCGCTCGACCTCGTCGAAATAGAGATCGATCAGCGGCGGCTGGTTCACCAGAGCAACCACGATCGTCGCCTCCCGAAGCGGCATCACGCCGCCGGCGCGCTTGACCAGCGCCGAGCGCGCCAGGCTCTCCGACACGGCGAGCCGGCCCGCTGCGACTTTGCCGCCGCGCGCCCACTGCCCGCCTTGCGCCGTTCCTATCCTTACCCTGCCGGTTGCCGCCACGGTTCGCGCCGAAAAATGCTTGCACGCGTTCGCGCATCGCCTGCTGATAGTGGAAGCGCACGCTCTCGTCGCGAATGCGCCCGGTCAGCTCGCGCAGCGTCTTTTCCAGTTCCGCCCGCCTTTCTGGCGTCTCGAAATTGCCGCCCGAGGTTTCACGCATCCACAGAAGGTCATCCAGCGGCCGCGCATCCTTCAACACCTCGCGAAAGGCTTCCGGACCGGCGCCCTTCACCAAATCGTCGGGATCCTGCCCCTCCGGCAACAGCGCAAACCGCACCGAGCGCCCCGGCTGGATCGCCGGCAACGCCAGATCGGCGGCACGCCAGGCCGCTTTCAGCCCGGCCTGATCGCCGTCGAAACACAGCACCGGCTCCTGCGACATACGCCACAGCAATTCGAGCTGGTTTTCGGTCAGCGCCGTACCGAGCGGCGCCACCGCGGTCTCGAACCCGGCCTGTGCCAGCGCGATGACATCCATATAGCCTTCGACAGCAATGACCGCCCCGCCCTTCTGCAACGCTTTGCGTGCATTGGCGAAGTTGAACAGCACATTGCCTTTGTGAAAAAGCTCGGTCTCCGGCGAGTTCATATATTTCGCCGGCACGTCCGCCGACATCGCCCGCCCGCCGAAGGCGATGATGCGTCCGCGCGAATCCGGGATCGGAAACATGATGCGGTCGCGGAAACGATCGTAGGACACCGGCGTATCGGGGCCGGAATAGATCAGCCCGCAGGCGTCCATCTGCTCCTGCGTCACGCCCTTGCCGGCCAGAAATTCCTTCAGCCCGTTGCGGCTATCGGTCGAATAGCCGAGGCGAAAGCGCTGTTGCGTGGCGGGCGTCAGTCCCCGGTCGCGCAGATAGGCGCGCGCCTTCGCGCCTTCCGCCGCCTGCAGCCGTTGTTGGAAATAGGCGGTCGCCATTTCCATCACGTCGGTCAGGCTGGTCCGCTGCTGTTCGCGCTTCTCCGCCTCGACATCGCGCGCCGGCATCGGCACGCCGGCCATTTCGGCCACCCGCTCCACAGCCTCGGGAAACGTCACACCGTCAAGCTCGGTCAGGAACTTGAAGTGGTCGCCGGAAACCCCGCAGCCAAAACAGTGGTAGCGGCCCTTCTTGTCCTCGCAGTGAAAGCTCGGGCTTTTCTCGCCATGGAACGGGCAGCACGCCCAATAGTCCCCGCGCGGAACATTGGTCTTGCGACGATCCCACGGCACGCGGCTGCCTATCAGCGAAGAGATCGGCACGCGGTCACGAATTTCGTCAAGAAAGGCGGGAGGAAAACGCATCGTGTGCCGCTTGTCCCACACCGGGCGAGGCGGGTCGAGAGCCTCAGCCTGTGCACATCTTGGAAAACACCCGGCGGGCATTATAGTTACGGAGTGGACAGCCGGATTGCTCCGGCTGCCCCTTCCTTAGAACGTCACGTCGACCCGGATCGTGATTAGCCAGCTCGTCCGGGTCTTCGTGATTCTAAGGGTAATGCTGCGCAGTCGAAACCACATCGCATTACCTCCGTAGGAGGGCGAGGCCGTCGCCGCGGTCGGAGTGGCCAATCCTCTCCGATGGCACAAGCTGGTTTTGTGCGTGCTGCTTCCGCGCTCCAGGCTGGAATCTGCCAGCAGTCCCGATAAGCGCCAGCAACCGCCGAGTGCTACCTATGCTTGCGTCGCGCAACCTGGCTCGACCCAAACTATCAGCCAGAGCTATCGATCCCATTGAATTAAACGATTTCCCCGATACCCTGTATTTCGTTATGCGGCTAATGTTAATCACTTGTCTGTCAGGGCATTTGGCACAAGGATAACAGTGGAAGGACTGGAGCTACGATGGCCCCATCTCATCATAGGTACACCGCAGAGTGAGCGGTTCGGTCGTCCTGCTCAATCTGGCCGGCGCGGTGGCGCTGCTGCTGTTCGCCACGCGCATGGTGCGCACCGGCGTCGAGCGCGCCTATGGCGATGTCCTGCGCCAGAAGCTGCGCGGCATCCTGCGCAACCCGGTGCTGGCCGTCGGTGCGGGCGCCGCGCTCGCCATCGCCTTGCAGAGCGCCACGGCGGTTGCCCTGCTGGTCGGCTCCTTCGTCGGCTCGGGCATCGTCGGCGGCACGTCCGGCCTGCTCGCGGTGCTCGGCGCCGATCTCGGCTCCTCGATCGTCGTCAAGCTGCTCAGCTTCGATCTGAGCCTGCTGGTGCCGCTCTGCCTGGTCGCCGGCACGGTGCTGTTCATGACCACCAGCGACCGCGACTGGCTGCAGCTCGGCCGCATCCTGATCGGCATCGGCCTGCTGATCCTGTCGCTGCGCACTGATCGGCGAGGCCTCCCACCCGCTGCGCGATAGCCAGCTCCTGCCCGTCATCATCGGCTACCTGGCCGGCGACCCGGTCACGGCCTTCATCGTCGCCGCGATCATGACCTGGCTGTTCCATTCCTGCGTCGCCGCGATCCTGCTCTTCGTCGCGCTCGCCGCGCGCGACATCGTGCCGGTCGAGCTCGGCGTCGTGCTGATGCTCGGCGCCAACATCGGCGGCGGCATGATCGCCGTCATGCTGTCGCGCGCCGCGCCGCCGAAGGCGCGCACCGTGCCGCTCGGCAATCTGATGATGCGCGGCGCCGGCGCGATCGCTCGCCCTGATCGGCATCAACCTCTTCCATCCGCCACTCGAGCTTCTTGGCTCGACGCCGACGACGATCATGGTCAACGCCCACATCGCCTTCAATCTGGCGCTGGCGCTGGTCGGCATGCCGCTGGCCGGCCTGGTCTACCCGCTGGCCGAGCGCGCGGCGATGATCGGCGCGCCGCCGGACCGGCCGAGACGCTGGAGACTGCCGAAGCTTCGGCGCTCGACGAGACCGCGCTCGATGTGCCCGGCCAGGCGCTCGCCAACGTCACCCGCGAGGTCGTGCGCGTGTGCGAGACCGTAGAGGTCATGCTCCAGCGCATCATCGAGCTTTACGAGAGCGCCGACGACGACAAGATCAAGGCGCTGGCCGCGCTCGACGATCGCGTCGACCGCAAGCACCAGGCGATCAAACTCTATCTCGCCAAGGTCACCACGCATCAGCTCACCGAAGACGAGGCGTTGCGCTGCCAGGAACTGATCGGCGCCTGCGTCAAGCTCGAGCAGGTCGGCGACATCATCGTGCGCAACATGCTGGTGCATGTGCGGAAGAAGTGGGAGCGCGGCCTGGAATTCACGCCGGAGGGCTGGCGCGAACTGTCGTCCTTCCACGCCGCGGTGCTCGCCAATGCGCGCATGGCCTTCAACGTGCTGGTCTCGCGCGACACCGCCACCGCCCGCCAGCTGGTGAAGGAAAAGGACCGGCTGCGCGACCTCGAAAAGGCGACCAACAAGAGCCATTTCGACGCGGCTGCGCGACGGCACGGCCAAGAGCGTCGAGACCAGCTCCATCCATCTCGACACGATCCGCGACCTGAAGCAGATCAACTCGCTGCTCGCCTCGATGGCCTATCCGGTGCTCGAGGAGCATGGCATTTTGCAGGGCTCGCGGCTGGCCGGCGAATAGCGGCAGCTCCTTGAAGAAAAGCTAAACCCTGGCCCAGCAATTGTGGATTGCGCCGTGGGACGCCGCGTGATCTGTGGCGGCGACGAAGAACCGCTAATCCTCCCTCATGCCTCTCTCCCTCATCGCCCTGTTCCTCGCCGCCTTCGCCTATGGCACGACGGAATTCGTCATTGCCGGCGTCCTGCCGCGAGGTGGCGGCGGGCCTCGACGTCTCGATCCCCACCGCCGGCTATCTCGTGTCCGGTTATGCGATCGGCATCGCCATCGGCGGGCCGCTGCTGACGCTCGCCACCGCCCGGCTGGCGCGCAAGACGCTGCTGCTTGGCCTCGCCGTCGCCTTCACCGTCGGCCAGGCGGCGTGCGCCCTCGCGCCTGATTTTTTCTCCATGCTGTCGCTGCGGGTCGCAGTTGCCATCGCGCACGGCGCCTATTTCGGCGTCGCCATGGTGGTCGGCGTCGGCCTTGTGCGCAAGGAGCAGCGCGGCATGGCCGTCGCGCTGATCCTGGCCGGCCTCACCGTCTCCAACATCGTCGGCGTGCCGGCGGGCACGGCGATCGGCAACGTTTGGGGCTGGCGCGCCACCTTCTGGGCGATGTTTATCCTGGGCATAGTCGCCACCGCTCGCGATCGCGCTCCTCCTGCCACGTCAGGCAGGCGCTGTCGCCGAGCCGGTCGGGCTGCGGCGCGAGGTCAAGGTGCTCGGCCGGCAGCAGGCCTGGACCTCGACTGATCCTCATGCTGATGCTGATGATCGGCCAGATGGTGCCTTACACCTACATCGCGCCGCTGCTGCTCGAAGTCACGCGGCTCGACCCGGCCATCGTGCCCTGGGCGCTGCTGCTCAACGGCGCCGGCTCGACCCTCGGCGTCTTCATCGGCGGGCGGCTGTCGAGCTGGAAGCCGATGGAGTCGATGATCGGGCTGGTCGCCTTGCAGGTCGCCGTCCTGATCGGCTTCTATCTTGCCGCAGCCCCTACCCCACACCCCTCATGGTCGTGCTCTTCATCTGGGGCTGCCTGAACTTCTCCATCGGCACGCTTGATCCAGACACGCATCCTCACCTGGACGGCCGACGCGCCGAACCTCGCTTCGGCGCTGATCCCGTCCGGCTTCAACATCGGCATCGCGTTCGCCGCCTTTGCCGGCGCGATCATGCTCAACGCCGGCTACAGCTATCGCGACCTGCCTTTGCTCGGCGTCGCCGCGATGGCCTTCGCGACTTTGGTCGCGGTCTTTTCTTACCTCCAGGAGCGGACGGCCGGCGAAACCCCGCCGGCCTCGGCTGCGGAGGCCGCCGCTAACTGACCGCCCTGCCGCGGCATCGGGCGTCAAAAACCGGCTCAGCACGACCTTGCCCTTGGCCTTGCCGGACTCGATCAGCGCATGCGCGCGCTTCAGGTTTTGCGGCGTTGATCGGCCCAAAATCCTCGTTGAGCGTCGTCTTGATCTTGCCGGCATCGACCAGCTTCGAGACTCTCGTTCAGCAGCTCGTGCTGCTTCTCCATATCGGCGGTTCCGAACAGCGAGCGCGTAAACATCAGCTCCCAGTGAAGCGAAATGCTCTTGAGCTTGAGCGGCATCGCGTCGAGCACCTTCGGATCGTCGATCAGCCCGAAACGGCCCTGCGGCGCGATCAACTCGATGATTTCCGCATAATGGTCGTCCGTGTTGGTGGTCGAGAACACGAAACCCGGCTGGCCGATGCCCAGCGCCTCGACCTGCGCGGCCAGCGGCCGGCGATGGTCGATGACATGATGCGCGCCGAGCGCCTTCACCCATTCCTGCGTCTCCGGCCGCGAGGCCGTCGCGATCACTGTGAGATCGGTCAGCGCCCGCGCGATCTGGATTGCGATCGAGCCGACGCCGCCGGCGCCGCCGATGATCAGGATCGCGTTGGCCGCACCCGGCACCGGCTTCGTCACGTCGAGCCGGTCGAACAAGCGCCTCATAGGCGGTGATCGAGGTCAGCGGCAGCGCGGCCGCTGCGGCAAAATCGAGCGATTTGGGCTTCGTGCCGACGATGCGCTCGTCGACCAGATGGAATTCCGCATTGGTGCCCGTGCGGTTGATCGCGCCGGCATAGAACACCTCGTCGCCCGGCTTGAACAAGTTTGCGTCCGGCCCGGTCGCCACCACGACTGCCCGCCGCATCCCAGCCGAGCACCTTCCATTCGCCGGCGTCCGGCTTGGCCGACTTGCGCGATCTTGGTGTCGACCGGATTGACCGAAACCGCCTTCACTTCGACGAGCAGATCACGGCCCTCGGCTCCGGCTTGGGCAGCTCGACATCGACGAGCGAGATCTCGGCGTCGATTGGTTGCGGGTTCTGATAGCCAACGGCACGCATGGAAAGCTCCTTGAGTTGAATGGAGCCCAGATGCGCGTTAAGATGCAAATACGCAAGAACGCACATAAAATGCATATAGTGTCAAAAAGGGTACCATTGGATGCCACGCCTACCGCACAAACGTTTTGATTGCGGCCCCGGCTGCACGGTGGAGGCAGCGCTTGGCGTCATCGGCGGCAAGTGGAAAGGCGTCATCCTCTACCACCTGCTTTCCGGTACGCTGCGGTTCAATGAGATCCGCCGCAAATTGCCCAGCATCACCCAGCGCATGCTCACTAACCAGTTGCGCGAGCTGGAAGCCAGCGGGCTGATCACACGTACGGTGTTCGCGCAGGTGCCGCCGCGCGTCGACTAGCAGCTTGTCCGAGCGCGGCCGCAGCCTCGAGCCGGTCATCCTGGCGCTGAAGCGCTGGGGCGATGAATATATGGCGGATGCGGTGGTGAAGGTCGCTGCTTAGGCGCGCCGGACTACAGCTCAATCCGGTACCGCAAACTCTCCCCGCCATAGGCGGCGTGCTTGGCAAACCGCTCGACCAGCCGGCCGCCATTGTTGAGGATCACCTTCTGCGACGGCCAGTTGTCGGGGTCGGCGGTCAGCTCGACATAGGGCAGGCCGATCGCACGCGCCTCGCCCAGCATCAGCCTGAGCGCCTCGGTCGCATAACCGCGTCCGCTCTTCCACGGCACGATCGCAAAGCCGATATGGCCGAGCACATGTGCCGGCAATTCGGCTGTGCCCTTCTGCCAGCGAAAACCGATCGAGCCAGCCATCTCGCCGTCCCAGATCCAGCGCCGGATCGACGGCAGCCTTTGCACGAACGACCCGTCAGGCAACTTGAACGGCGGCTGCCTGCCCTGCGGATCGTCCAGACTGGCGGCAAATCTCGCCGGGTCTTCATCGATCGCCGCAAGCTGTTCCCGCGTCAACGTCAAGCAGCCGCACATTGTCCGGCGACCAGTTGCGCTCAAGGGCTGCCTTGTAGGACGGCAGATATTCGAGCGCGGGTTTGACCAGCTCGACACTCATCGGCCGCTTGCTCCAACGCGAGTCTCCATCCGCAACGCCGGCGCAAACTGCGTCTCGACATGGCCGACCACAACAAACCCGCAGCGCTCATAGAACGGCGCGCTTTCCGGACCCGAAATCACTTGCATGTGCCGCGCCCCGGCTTTGCGCAAATCGGCAACTGCTCGTTTGACCAACGCACGTCCAATGCCCTGCCGTGCCAATGCCGGTTCCACGAACAGGCCATCCAGTTCGACGGTCTCGCCTTCACCAAGGACAACAGCAAACCCGGCCACCGTCCCATCGACCTCCGCCACAATCGTCCCGGCCATATGCGATGCCGGCAGGTCAATGACTCCGGGTTCGCCAGCAGCTGTTCCCGATAGGCCTCATGAACGAGCGAAGCGCGCCTCTGGAGGTCTTCCAGAAAGGCGCGCTCGTCTTGTCTTGCTTTGCGGATGACGATCGTCACGGAATGGCGAGGATGCTACTTCAGCATCTCCTTGACCATGCCGCTGGCCTTGCCGAAATCCATCTTGCCGGGGAATTTTTCCTTCAGCGCCGCCATGCAGCGGCCCATGTCGCGCAGGCCTTCGGCGCCGATCTCCTTGATCACATGGGTGCACGCCATCTTCACGTCCTCCTCGCCGAGTTGCTTCGGCAGGAAGTCGCGGATGATCTCGATTTCGTCGCGCTCCTGCAGCGCCAGGTCGACGCGGCTGCCCTCTTCGAACGCCTTGGCGGACTCTTCGCGCTGCTTCACCATCTTGGCGAGGATCTGGATGATTTCGTCGTCGCTGACCGGATCCTTGCCGGCGCCGCGGTGGGCAATGTCACGGTCATGGATCGCCGCCTGGATCAGCCGCAGCGTTCCGGTGCGGCGCTTGTCCTGCGCCTTCACAGCCGTTTTCAGCGCCTCGGCGATTTTCTCGCGCATCGTACTCTCCTTCGCCAAGGGCGCTGACAATAGCGCTTGGCAAGCCCCAAGGCAAACCGCCGCATGGCGTCCAAGCCGCTGTTTTTGTTGACAAAAACTTTTGGTTGGAAGCCGCCCGGGCTGATTGACCCGCACCCTGCCTTCGCCTATTGTCCGCGCCTTGCATGGACTTGACTAAAGCTTGCACGGGAGATGGCCAACCGGCTATGTCCGCGTGCGATTTGGCGCGTATATGGCGCCGCGGCCGTGATTTTGCAATGCACGCGCCGCATGGCTGGAAGGCGAAAGAATGACGAACGCGACCGAACCCTTGGACCACCGAAAAGCCGACCGCCCTGCTGGTGCTGGCCGACGGCACGGTGATCGAAGGGCGCGGCCTCGGCGCGACCGGCAGCGGCGGTCGCCGAAGTCTGCTTCAACACCGCGATGACCGGCTATCAGGAGATCCTCACCGACCCCTCCTACGCCAGCCAGATCGTCACCTTCACCTTCCCGCACATCGGCAATATCGGCGCCAACAACGAAGACATCGAGGATCTGAACCCGGCCGCCCGCGCCGGCGCGGTCGGCGCCATCTTCCGCGCCGACATCACCAACCCGTCCAACTAGCGCTCGGCCGAGCATCTCGACCACTGGCTGAAGCGGCGCGGCATCGTCGCGCCTGGCCGGCATCGACACCCGCGCCCTGACCGCGCTGATCCGCGAAAAGGGCATGCCGAACGCCGCCATCGCCCATGCGCCGGACGGCAAGTTCGACATCGACGAGCTGAAGAACGAGGCCAAAGCCTGGTCCGGCCTGATCGGCCTCGACCTCGCCAAGGAAGTCACCTCCGGCCAGTCGTCCGTCTGGAAGGAAACGCCCTGGGCCTGGAACGAAGGCCATGGCGAGCAGGACAGCCCATCCATGCACGTCGTCGCTGTCGACTACGGCGTGAAGCGCAACATCCTGCGCCTGCTCGCCGGCCTCGGCGCCAAGGTCACCGTCGTGCCGGCCAAGACCACGGCCGAAGACATCCTGGCCATGCAGCCGGACGGCATCTTTCTCTCCAACGGCCCGGGCGACCCGGCAGCGACCGGCGAATATGCCGTGCCGATGATCCAGGATCTGCTCAAGACCGACATCCCGATGTTCGGCATCTGCCTCGGCCACCAGATGCTGGCGCTGGCCGTCGGCGGCAAGACCGAGAAGATGCACCAGGGCCATCACGGCGCGAACCATCCCGGTGAAGGACCACACCACCGGCAAGGTCGAGATCGTCTCGATGAACCACGGCTTCGCGGTCGACTCGAAGTCGCTGCCGAAAGGCGTTGAAGAGACTCACGTTTCGCTGTTCGACGGCTCGAACTGCGGCATCGCGCTCACCGGCAAGCCGGTCTTCTCCGTGCAGCACCACCCCGAAGCCTCGCCCGGCCCGCAGGATTCGCACTACCTCTTCAAGCGCTTCGTCAACCTGATCCGCGAGAAGAAGGGCGAGCCGGCGCTGGCGGAGCGGTAATCTGCCGTCCGCGATGGCCGTCACCCGCATTGGCGCAGCCATCCTGCTTGGCTGCGCGATTGTATTTTCCACGCTTGGAACGGGCTATGCCATGACCGATCTCATCGCAGCCGCCGACGCCGGCGATCTCGCCGCTGCCCGCAAGGCGCTGGAACGCGGCGCCAAACTGGAAGAGCGCGACGACCGCGGCCGCACCGCCTTGATGGCCGCCGTCCATGGCAACCGCATCGAAATCGCCCGCGCTCTGATCGAGGCTGGCGCCGACGTCAACGCCAAGGACGCGATCGAGGACAGCCCCTATCTTTACGCCGGTGCGCGCGGCCATCTGGAAATTCTGGAACTGACGCTCGCCCATGGTGCGGACCTCAAATCGACCAACCGCTATGGCGGCACGGCGTTGATCCCGGCTTGCGAGCGCGGCCATGTCGAGACCGTGCGCACGCTCATCGAGGCCGGCGTCGATGTCGATCACGTCAACAAGCTTGGCTGGACCGGTCTGCTCGAAGCCATCATCCTGAGCGACGGCGGCCCGCGCCATGTCGAGATCGTCAAGATTGCTGATCGACGCCAAGGCCGACGTGAACCTCGCCGACAAGGACGGCGTCACGCCGCTCCAGCACGCCCGCCAGCGCGGCTATGGCGAGATCGTGCGTTTGCTGGAGGCAGCCGGGGCGAGGTAGGCGCTGGCGCTTACCCTCCCCCTTGCGGGGAGGGTCGATGAGCATGGAGCGTAGCGAAACTGCGAACGGGGTGGGGGTGGACGACGCAGACGGAAGCATCTCACAGTTCGGGCCCTCGTCTCCACCCCCACCCCGTCTCACGTTCACTTTGCTTCGCAAGATCATCATTCGCCGACCCTCCCCGCAAGGGGGAGGGTAAGTCGCCGCCTACAAACTCCGTGCGCAATCCACGATCGTCTCCGCTGCCGGCCTTGGCTTGAACCCTAGCATCGCGCCGCGCCTTGCCGTTGGACACGCCAAACCGCCGGCCGATCAGCGGCGCCAGTGTCTTCAACTGCGGCATGAACGGCACCAGCAGCTTGACCAGAAATTTCGGCAGCGTCCGCGTCGGCGCCTTCGCCCCGCGAGCGCCAAGCCTCTCGCGCAGCATCTTGGCGATGTCGCTCATCCACAAGAAACTCACCGACCGCGAGGAAACCGCTCGCCCTTCGCCTCTGGCGCGATCATCGCCCGGATATGCAGATCGACCAGATCGCGCACATCGACCACCCAAAAGCCGAGCTGCGGCATCAGTTTCGGCCGGCCGTCCAGCAGTCCGGCGATGATCTGCACGGACGAGAAATTCTCGGGCATCAGGAGCGGCCCGAATACCGCGCCCGGCAGCACAGTCGCGAACTCCGTTCTGCCCCCTGCCCGGCTCATGAAATCCCAGGCGGCGCGTTCGGCCAAAATCTTCGAAACGCGATAGGCGTCGAACTGCGGATCGTCAGGGTCCGCCCACATCGTCTCGTCGCTGACGATGTCCTTGTCCAGCCGCTGGCGGGTCGTCGCGGCAGCGGACGTCATCACCACGCGCTTCACCCCCGCCTTCACCGCCGCGCGCAAAACGCGCAGCGTGCCGTCCCGCGCCGGCGCGACCAGGACATGCGGTCTCCCGCAACGCCGCCGGACAGCGGCGAGGCGACATGCAGCACATAGTCGATGCCGGCCATGGCCTCGTCCCAGCCCGCATCGTTCATCAGGTCGGCGATGGCAAAGTCCAGCCGGTCTCCGGGATCGGCAACCTTTTTCACCGCGGCCCGCACGGCCTCGCCCTTTGCGTTCGACCGCACGGTGGTCCGCACGCGAAAACCCCGTTGCAAAAGCATCGCGATCGCCCAGCCGGCGACGAAACCCGTGCCGCCGGTGACGAGAACAGTTTCCGTCATTGCGTTGTCCTTGAATCTTAAGTCTACAGTCGTATACATGTTGATGAGCAGATATGTCTACACCTGTAGATTTAAGGCGACCTGATGGAAAAACAACCCGTCCCCCGCTCCCGCAACGCCGCCGCCACCCGCGAGGCGATCCTGGACTCGGCCTTCGCCGCCTTTGCCCGGGCCGGCTATGACGGCGTCGGCGTGCGCGAGATCGCCGGCAATGCCGGCGTCACCGCCATGCTGGTGAACCGATATTTCGGCTCGAAGGAGAAACTTTTCGCCGAAGTCGTCGCAAGGCCGATGAACGCGCCGAGCGTCATGAGCGGCGAGCGCATTGGCGCCGCCGATCCAGGCACGGCGATCACGGCCGCCCTCGATCGCCAAGACTGGCGCCGGCGACCCGCCGCTCGACGGCATGCGCATCATACTGAATTCGGCGTCAAACCCGCGCGCAGCCGAAATCATCCGCGAGCAGATGGAAAAGCATCATCATGCCCTGATGGCCTCCGCCATCATGGCCGATCACCCTGCGGAACGCGCGCGCGCTCGTGCTGGCGGTCGTCGCCGGCTTCCAGTTCATGCGCCAGATGATCGGGCTGAAGGCGCTGGCGAAGGCCGAACCGGAGGTACTCACCGGCGATGCTAGGCGATGCCTTGCGGCAGATCGTGGAAGGCAAGCGCTGAAACGTCTAGGCAACCTCGCGGCCTTCGCTCGCCTCCAGAATTTCGAACCATTGCTGACGGCCGAGTTCGACATCCAGCGCCTTGACCAGCCCTGCCAGCCGTTCCGGCTTCATGGAACCAAGCACTGGAATTGGTCGCGCCGGGTGACGCAGCAGCCAGGCAATGGCGACGGCGGCGATATCCGACCCGGCCTCTGCCGCCAGCCTCTCCAATGTCGCGCGCAGGCGCGAATTCGCGCTCGCCTTGCCCGGTGAACAGCGAGCCGCCGCCAAGCGGAGACCAGATCATCGGCGCATAGCAATGCTGCTGCGCGTGATCGAGCGTGCCGTCGGTCAACGGCGCGGTATGCAGCACCGACATCTCGATCTGGTTGGTGACCAGCGGAAACGACAGCCGCGACTGCAACAGGTCGAATTGCGAAGACATGAAATTGGACACGCCGATCGCGCGAACCTTGCCGGCCTTCACCACCAATTCAAGGCCGCGCGCTGTCTCGTCGGCATCCATCAGCGGGTCCGGACGATGCAGAAGCAGCACGTCGATATAATCCGTGCCCAAATTCTTCAGCGACTGCTCGACCGAAGCCACAATATGCGCCGCACCAGTATTGTAGTGTTTCAGCCGGTTCGCCGGCCGCTCCGCCGATTTCAGCATGATGTCACATTTGGTGATCAGTTCGATCGATCGCCGCGCACCGCCCCAGGCGGCGAGACCCTCGCCGAATGCCGCCTCTACCTGATAGTTGCCGTAGATGTCGGCATGGTCGAAGCTGGTCAGCCCGAGATCGACTGCGGCCGCGATCAGGCGAGCCGTGTCCTGCGCGCTCGGGCGCTGCGGCTGATCGAGCAGCCGCCACGCGCCGAACACCAGCCGCGAGAGCGACACCGCCCCGCCCTTCAATGCAATTCTCGGCTCATAAGTCATATCGTGCTTCCAGACGGAAACGGGGACGCCATCGCGTCCCCGTTTGCCTCGCAACGCCGGATGACTTCACACAGGACCGTTGAGCGTATCGCAGTCCGACAGCTTGCCGCTCTTGAGGCCACGCGCCAGCCAGGTCTGCCGCTGCTGCGAAGTGCCGTGATTGAAGCTTTCCGGCACGACATAACCCTGCGTGCGCTTCTGGATATTGTCGTCGCCGATCTTTTGCGCGGCGTTCAGCGCTTCCTGGATATCGCCTTGCTCGAGCAGGCCTTTCTGCGCCGTGTAGTGGCCCCACACGCCAGCAAAGCAGTCCGCCTGAAGTTCGATACGGATCGACATCTGGTTGGCTTCAGCCTCGCTCATGTTCTGCCGCGCCTGATTGAATTTCGGCAGCACGCCGATCAGGTTCTGCACATGGTGGCCGACCTCATGCGCCACGACGTAAGCCTCGGCAAAATCGCCTGACGCCCCAAACTGGCGGTCAAGCTGCGAGAAAAACGCCGTGTCGAGGTAGAGCTTCTGGTCGTTCGGGCAGTAGAACGGCCCGGATGCCGCGCTGGCAAAACCGCAGGCCGAGCGGACCTGGCCGGAAAACAGCACCATCTTCGGCTCGACATAGGTCTCGCCCTCGGCCTTGAAGATGCCGTTCCAGGTATCTTCCGTTTCGGCCAGCACGGTCGCCATGAACTGCTTCATCTCGTCGGTCGCTTCCGGCCCGACGCTTTCGTCCTGGGTGATCTCCCCGCCGCCGCCGGGAATGCCGCCGCCGCCGGTCAACACCTGGATCGGGTCGATGCCACACGCTTTCAGCGCGAAGAACAACACGACGAGGATAATGATGCCGGACAGCCCGCCGCCGGCGCTGCCGCCGATCGGGATGCGCATGCGGCCACCACCCGGAAGGCCCATACCGCCGCCGCCGCGGCCGCGCTGGTCTTCCACATTGTCACTTTGGCGTTGGCCTCTCCAGCGCATGCGCTCTTCCCTCGTATCCATCCGGCAAGCCGGAAATCCCTTCACGCCAACTGTTATCGCAAGCTGTCTGAGGTGTCACACCAAATTCGAAGCGACCGAATGCCATCAAGCGCGCGGTCGCCGACTCAGACGAAAATGGCCAGTCAGCTAAAATCGCTGGATTTCTGCTTTGGTCCCGGCGCTCTTGCCGTCCGAACTCTTCGAGCGCTCCTCGAAGCGCTTTTCGCCTTTTGGCAGATCCTTGCCGGTCTTGGCCTCGACCTTTCGCTCTTCCTTGGCAGTGCTTTTCCTCAGCCCTTTGGCCGCAGCCTTGCCTTTTGCCGTCGGTGCTTCTTTCACGCCCATCGCCTCGCTCCCTTGAAATGCCTGGTTCACAAGGGCTTCAACGCCACGGATGCAGCGGCGGTTCCGCGACATCGGCGGGGCACGCGGCTTCGCAACGCCTATCCCATCAGCCCCGGCGCAAGCCAGACGATGGCCAGGACTGCGCCCAGCACCGCTACCGCGCCAGCAATCCCGAACACGCCGTTAGCCTTCAGCTTGGCCGACAAAAACTCGATCTCAAATCTGTGCATGTAACTGCCTCCTGTGGTTGCAACCATCGTATGTCCGGTTGCAAACAGGTGGATGAAAAAGGGCGGAAAGGGCGGAAAACCGGGATTCCGCGACGAAATTTATTCACACCCTCGACGCTCTGGACAGGGGCGCAAATACGGATCGACCAGCTTGCGCCCCTCTTGTAAGGCGCAAGACGGTTGGCCGAATTCAGGATTTGCCGCGATTAGCTGGGAAGAGCCGGAGAAGACGCGCTGCAATCAACTACCAGTTGTAAAGATTGCGCATTATGGTACCGGCGCACTGGTCGCCCTGGCGCCGTGCTATGCTCAGAAATTGATAGGGGAGAACTTCAACGTGGCGACAATTACTGGAACATCCGGTCCTGACGACCTGTCCGGCACGACCTTGAACGACACGATCTACGGGCTCGGCGACAACAATTCGTTGCACGGCCTGGAAGGCGCCGATGTGCTTGATGGCGGCGCCGGTAACGACCTGATCCAGGGCGGCGCGGGCAACGATTTCATTCGCGCCAGCGATGGCGACGATTTCGTCGCCGGCGGCGCCGGTGACGACCGCGCCTATGGCGGTGCGGGCAACGACAACATTTTCGCCGGTGCGGGCAACTCGGGCAATGACTTTTATTTCGGTGACTCGGGTAACGACCAGCTCGGCGGCGGGGCTAACAATGACCTTTTGATTGGCGGCAGCGGCGTTGACACGCTGTTTGGCGGCTCGGGCAATGACATCCTCATCAACAACAACGCTGCATCGGCTGACGGCGGTACGACCTTCGCCGGAACGGGCGACGACGCTTTGCAGGGCGACGACGGCAGAGATACTCGGAGCGGAACGGGTTCCGACGGAGCCGTTGGCCTCGACGGAAATGACTCGTTCTTTATGAACACCGGAAACGACCGCGCCTATGGCGGCGACGGTGACAACTCGTTCTTCGGCGGCGATGGCAACGACGACCTCCGGGGCGAAGCCGATGAAGACTTCCTGTACGGCGGCACCGGCAATGACTTATTGACCGGCGGTGCCGACCTTGACACGTTTGTATTCGTCGAGGATGGCGGCAACGATACGATCTTCGACTTTGTCGTTGACTCTCGACCTGATTGACCTGTCGGCCTTCAACATCACGTTTGCTGACCTCGTCTTCACCGGCGACGTCATCACTATCGACGGTGTCGATGACTTCTCGATCGACCTGAATGGTGTTGCGGCTGCGTCCCTGAGCGCGGATGATTTCATTTTGGCTGCAAGCCTCAGCGCCGACGACTTTATCTTCTGAGGATCGATCATTGCGCTTCGCAGAGGGGCTCCTCTGGCCCCTTTTTTTGCGCCTGCGCCCCTGCCCGGAAATGTTCGATTGACGCGGCCCAAGCGGACTGGAATTAATCGCAGCTTGTAGGAGACGCATTTGTGGTTGCGACGAGCGAGCGTAATGCGGTCGTTCTGTCGCCTTGTTAGCTCAAAACTCACAGGGGAGAACTCAACGTGGCTACAATTACTGGAACATCCGGTCCTGACAACCTGTCCGGCACTTCCTTGAACGACTCATCTACGGGCTCGGCGGCAATGACTCACTATACGGCCTGGAAGGTGATGACTTTATCGACGGCGGCGCAGGCGATGACCTGATGCAGGGCGGCGCTGGCGACGACATTCTGCTCGCCAGCGACGGCAGCGACTTTGTTGCAGGCGGCGCTGGCAACGATATCGGCCTCGGTGGTGCCGGCAATGACTTCATGTTCGCCGGTGCCGGCGACTCCGGCAATGACGTTTACCTCGGCGAATCGGGAATGATCAGATTGGCGGCGGCGCGGGCAATGACGCCTTGATGGAGACAGCGGCGTTGACACGATTTTCGGCGGCTCGGGCAACGACCAGTTGTGGAACGGAAATATTGGTGTCCTGCCACCTCGGCGGATGGTGGGACATGCTTTTCCGGCACCGGCAATGACGCTCTCATTGGCGACGATGGCGCCGATACGCTGGGTGCCGGAACGGGCATTGACTTCGCGCTAAAGCTTTGACGGAAACGACTCGTTCTTCATGAACACCGGGAACGACGTTGCTCATGGCGGCGATGGCGACGACTTGATCTTCGGCGGCGACGGCGATGACTACATCCACGGCGAAGCCGATGAGGACTTCCTGTACGGTGGCACCGGCAACGACATATTGTTTGGCGGCGCCGACCTTGATACGTTCGTGTTCGTCGAGAAGGCGGCAACGACACAATCGCCGACTTTGTCGTTGACCTCGACCTGATCGACTGTCGGCCTTCAACATCACCTTCGCTGACCTCGTCTTCACCGGCGACGTCATCACGATCGACGGCGTCGATGATTTCTCGATCGACCTGAACGGTGTTCCGGCTGCAAGCCTCAGCGCAGATGATTTCATCCTCTGAGCGATCGACTATCTGATTGGGGGGCCTCCGGGCCCCTCTCAAAACATCGCGCTTCTCCTTCGTTAGCCCCTGACTGACCCTGCGCTCCAAACTGCTGCCAACTGACGTTGCGCATTTTAGGGCCAACTGTCTTGGGCGCTAAACCACATGTAACGCGCAATAGTTGGCAAATTGAGGGGTTTGCGTTCCGGGAAGGAAAGACCGGCATTGTGGTTGAACGCATCCGCGGTAGCTCCGGACGCTGCCAAGTGAAGTTGCGCGGCGGCGGGTTCTCGCAAACGACCTTCGGCCGGATCGAAAAGCTCCGGACTTCCCGCCGAGGTGGGACTCAAGCGGACTTCGAAAT
>CAVQCL010000018.1:0-216370 GCA_963710935.1 uncultured Alphaproteobacteria bacterium
CGCCGACAAGACGGCCGCTTTCTTGCCAGCTCTCCGCGATCAGCGCCATGATCTGGTCGCCATCGACGATCTCGCCCTTTTCGTCGACGATCACCACGCGGTCCGCGTCGCCGTCGAGCGCGATGCCGATGTCGGCGCGCACCTCATGCACCTTCTTCTGCAGGCCGGCCGGATGGTCGAGCCGCACTCCTTGTTGATGTTGAAGCCGTTGGGCTCGACATTGATCGCGATGACTTCCGCGCCGAGTTCCCAAAGGGCCGCGGGGGCGACCTTGTAGGCGGCGCCGTTGGCGCAATCGACAACGACCCGCAAGCCGGACAGCGACATCGCCTTGGGCAACGTGCGCTTGGCGAACTCGATGTAGCGGTCGTGCACGCTGTCGAGGCGCTTGGCGCGGCCGAGGCCATCGGAATCGGCCATGGCGATCTCGACCTCCTGATCGAGGATAGCCTCGATGCGGTGTTCGATCTCATCCGACAGCTTGTAGCCGTCTGGGCCAAACAGTTTTATCCCATTGTCATGATAGGGGTTATGCGAAGCCGAAATCATCACGCCGAGGTCGCAGCGCAGCGAACGCGTCAGCATGGCGACCGCCGGCGTTGGCAATGGCCCGAGCGGGAACACATCCATGCCTGCCGCGCAAAAGCCGGCCACCATCGCATTTTCGATCATATAGCCGGAAAGCCGCGTATCCTTGCCGACGACAACACGGTGGCGATGGTTGCCACGCTGGAACGACATGCCGGCAGCCATGCCGACCTTCATCGCGATTTCCGCCGTCATCGGAAAACTGTTGGCCCGCCCGCGAATGCCGTCGGTGCCGAAATAGCGCTTGGCCATGAAATATCCCGCGATTCCCTCAATTGCGGCGCTGTTTGCCACAGCAAAGGGGAGTTTAGCGATCACATTTGATGAGGCTATGTTACCAACTCTTTCGAATTGGTTCCAGATGCCGACTTACGGTTGCATCCCCGACGATCCACTCGCGCAGCAGTGCAACCGCCTCCGGATCGGCCAGGTGCCGGCCGAGTTCCGGCATCATGACACCCGGCTCGGTGCTTTCGGTGCGATAGAGCAGGATCGAGCCGTCGGGATCGCCAGGCTTGATATCGAATTCGCGCCCGCCGGTGCCCTTGCCCGCCGCCACGGGTCGTTTGTGAATGCCGAGCGCCACCGGTTCGGCCTCGCCATAGGTCAGGAACAGCCCTGAATTGCTGGCAGGGCCTTCGCGCCGATGGCAGTGCGCGCAGTTGACGTCGAGCCAGGCGCGGGCGCGGGCTTCGACGGGCGCGGCAGCATCGCGCCAGTCGGGGACGCGCGGCGCCTCACCGGCTGCCGGCGGACCGGAAAGCATGCCGGCGGCAACCCAATGCGCGAGCTGGTTTTCCGACGCCGGCGCCATAATCCATCTCGCCGTTCAGATTGCGCGCTTTCGGCCCGAGCGGCACGAGTTCGCCATTGACAGCGTGGCAGCCCTTGCACTGGTTCTTGTTCGGCACCGAATAGGTAAAAGCCAGCGGCGCGCCAGTCTTGTCGGTCGTCTTGATGTCGACCTTCGCACCGGCGATCTTCAGCGTCGCTTCGGTTTGTTCCTCGTTCCAGAGATAGGCCCAGGCCTGCCAGCCGCTCTCCTGTCTGAGCAGCACGCGCGTTTCGACCAGGCGCACACCCTTGTCCGGCTCCCGAAAATCGGCCGGAAAGGCAAAGCTCTTGATCAGCGCCGCCCCGACCGGAAAATCAAACGCTTCCGTCGTATCATATGTGGCCGCCTTGCCTGCCGGCAGGTAGACGAACCGCCGCTTCAGCGCGCCGTCGGAAAACAGCGGCGTGTTGAGCCGGAACGGCACGACGCCTTGCAGCCGGCTTCTGGGCCTTCAGATCTTCGAAGAAGCCGAAGTCCGAAAGAAGTTTGGGTGGGGTCTTGGCAAGGATCGCGCTGTCGGATGGAGCGGCGTGGGCGGGCGCGAATTCTAGCGAGGCAAGCAGCGCTATTGCAGCCAAGCCGCCTTGCTATCTTTTGACCGACCCCCCTCTGTCCTGCCGGACATCTCCCCCTCAAGGGGGGAGATTGGCAGCTTGGCCGACACTGCCGCGATCTCCCCCCTTGAGGGGGAGATGTCCGGCAGGACAGAGGGGGGATCGGTGCAGGATGATCATCGACGTGAAGGCGTCGCAACCCGAGCCAAGTCGTTCACGCCCCGCCATCCTGCGGCAGCTTAACTGGTGCAGGCTCGGGCAGGCTGCCCTTGTAGGCGGCGATATCGGTGTCCGGCCACCAGCCCCAGGGCAGCAGCAACTGCGAGATCATCTTCAGATTGACGAAGCTCGTCCCCTCCGCCTCGTCGACATAAACGCCGTTTTCGGCCGACGCCCAGGAAAAATACTCCGGAATGGTCGTCACGCCGTCCCAGACGATATCCGGCACCGGCGTTCCCGAAACATCCGAGATCGTCTTGCCGACCTCGCCGTCGGGCGCGTTGCCGCCCTCGCCATAGGTGTTGCCATGCACATACACGCCGCGCGGCACGAACATGTAATTGTCGTCCTCATAGTCGTTCGGATAGGCGGCGATGAGCACATGCGCCGTGCCGTTCTTGTCGAGCTTGTTGTTGAAGACGTGCACGTTGCGGTTGGCCATCACCATGATGCCCATGCCCTTCGGCACCATGGCGACCGTGTTGCCCTTCGGCGCGAAATTCGCGGTGTCGTTGTTCACCACTTCATTGTCGAAGACACGGATGTCGTGGCCGCCCTGCACCGGCAGGTTGGGCAGGTCGAACACCAGAATGCCGCCGGTGTTGTGCGTGGCGACGTTCTTATAGACATCGGCCTTGAACGAGTTCTCGATCTCGATGCCGGCGACATTGTATTCGACGCGGCTGTTGCGCACGACGATGTTCTCGCTCTGCCCGACATAGATGCCGGCGTCCGCCGCGCCCTTTACCGTGACGCCATCAACCAGCACGTTTTTCGACGACACCGGATAGACGCCGTAAGCGCCATTCTTGGCGTCCGGGCCGTTGGTCCATTCGACGCGCAGATTGCGGAAGGTGATCTGGTCCGAACCCTTGGATTTCACCCCGTCGCCTTTCGTATCCTCGACGGCGAAGGCTTCCAGCACCACCTGCTTCGAGGTGACCAGCAGCCCCTCGCCCGACCCGGTCTGGCCCTTGAAGGAAAGGATCGTCTGGTCCGGCCCCGCGCCGCGCACAGTGACGTTGTCGACGTCGAGCGACAGGCCTTCCGTCAACTCGAAACGCCCGGCGCCGATGCTGACGACATCGCCCGGTTGCGCCATGATCAGCGCTTCGGTCAGTTTTTCCGCGGCATCCGGGCCAGCCTGCACTGTGAGTTCAGCGGCGCTGGCCCCGGAAAGCCCCGCGGAAACCATAACCGCCACGATTGCTGTTCGCCGCATCGATAGCCTCCTCAAATTTTCGCGAGCATGCGCCATATCGGCTGGCGCTGTCAACAAAAATGAAATAGTTTCACTTTTGATGTCGTCGCCCCAATTCACTTCCCGCCGCTCGCGCAAAAGGTCGTGCCAATCCAGCCGCGCGCTCATCGCACCCGCGCAGCGCTTCTGGACGCGGTCGAGCGTATCGTCGCGACAGACGGCGCCGAGGCCGTCACCACCACCCGCATCGCAAAAGAGACCGGCCTCGCCGTCGGCACGATCTATCGTTACTTCACCGATCGCGACGAGATGCTGCTGGCCGCCTATGACGAGACCGTCACACGCATCGTGACGGCCTGCGCCCGCAGCCTGGAGCAGGCCGAGCCCTCTGCGTCACCCCTCGATGCCGCCGAAGACCTTCTGTCGCTTTATCTCAGCACCGCCGAGGCGATCCCCAGCCATGCCGGCCTGCTGAAAGCCATGCGCGCCATTCGCCCGATCGAGGCGGACCAGACCGGCAATAACGAAACCACCATCGTCGGCGGACTGCTGCTGCCTTTCTGGCAACGCTATGCCGACGCCCCACCCGACCCGGAGCGGCTGCACTTCCTCAGCGTCTTGTTGGGCACGCTGGTCGACCTCTATCTGATGACGTCAGACCCGCTCGGCCGCCAGCGCCTGCGTCCTGAAATCACCGCCCACATGCGGCTGGCGCTGGAGCGCGCTCTGTCGGCGTGACGGAGCCGACCTCTTAGCGTCCGGGCCGGCTGGGTGCGCATGAATCCCCTCAGCCTTGGCTCGGCTAAGCGCAACCCTTCAAGGGGCAAGACATCACCGCAGCAACTTCCGGATGAATATCACGTCCGGGACAGATTCTTGTAGAACATAAAAAGAACATATGCTAAACAATTCACGTTCTGTTCTGCATGGGGAGTATCATGTTCTTGAAATCGATTTCGCCCGTCATCCTGTTGGCGCTCGTGGCCGCACCGGCGATGGCGCAAGACGCCACGACGTCCAACCCGCTGTCGTTCAAGGAATGCGGGGCAAAGTACCAGGCGGCCAAGGCGGACGGCAGCTTGGGCGACCGCAAATGGCTGGACTATCGCCGCATCGAATGCGGCATCACAGCCGCCGCCTCCAAAAGGCCGCCGGTCCGCTCCGAGGCTTCGCGCTCGGAAGCTGCGCGTCGCCTGACGTTTCCGGCGGCACTGGCAAGTGAGTTCAGCGGTCAGAAGCCGTGGCAGGCGCGCATGCGCACCTGCCTGAAAAGCTATCATGAAGCGAAGAAGGCCGGCGCGCTCTACGGCATCAAATGGGTGGAGAAGGGCGGCGGCTATTACAGCCTGTGCTCGGCGAAGCTGCGGGGGGCAGCGAAGGTCTGATCCGGGGATGGCTCTCGCGGTCGGCCATGACCGGCATATCGGCAAGCACTGTTTGTAGCATCGAGTTGTGAGGGCTGATCAATGGCGGTGGCTTATGATACGCTTGGTTTTGCCAAGCACCTGACTGCGGCTGGAATGCCGGCGAAACAGGCGGATGCCTTGGCGGAAGCGATCCGTGAAAAAGTCATGCCAGAGCTTGCCACCAGGGCCGACATTTTCGAGCTGAAAAATCTGATCGAGCGTCAGACGCTGCAACTTACCGTGCGGCTCGGAGGGTTGGTCGTTGTTGGCGTGGGTGTATTGGCTGCTGCCAGATTTTTTTCCTGAGGCTATTGCAGCATCGTATGGGCCAATGACTCAGCGCGAGCCGAGCGGCCCGAAAAAGCCGACGATCCGCTTGATCTTGCCAGCGGAGTCGAAGATGGCGAGGTCGAGGCCCTCGGGCAGCGAACTGCCGTCCGGCAGCGTGAACTGCCAGGCGAAACGCGCGACGTCGTGATGGACCTGCACCTCGCTGGTTCGCGCGATGCGCGCGCCGGGCATTTGCTGATGTATGCCGGTGATATGCGCCAACAGCGCCTCGGCGCCCTCGGCATGCACCATCGGGTCCGTATAGGTTGCGCCCGGCGCCCAAACCCCGAGCCAGCAAGTCGGCGCGCTTGTCTGGGTCAGGATCGGTCCAGGCTTCACAGTAGCGGTCGATCGTTGCTTCATGTGGCATGACGTCGAACTTCCTTCGGTTTCCGGAACGCTCCTACTCAGTCCAATTTCGGTTTTGGCAAATCATCCCCGACGAATACGGTCCTGCCGTCGGCAAGTGTCAGCAACACCTTTGTGGCTGCTATTTCGGTCGGCGGAATTTTCGAGATGTCGCGCGCCAGCACAACCACGTCAGCCCGTTTGCCTGCCGTCAGCGTACCCGACTCTGTTTCATCGAAAGCGGCGTAGGCGCCATTGACAGTGTAGGCGGCGATCATATCCATCACATCGAGCTTGTGCTGCGGTGTAACAACACGTCCGTTGGCGTCTGCGATGTCCTGCCGTGTCACGCCGGTCTGGATCGCCTCCAGCGGGTTCATCGACGAGACGCTCCAGTCGCTGGCGCCGGCCAGGGTCGCGCCAGCCTTCTTCAGCGCGGCGAACGGATACAGCCACTGTGACCGTTCGGGGCCGATCTTCGGTTCGGTCAGATCGGTGATGTAGCTGTCCGGATAGGCCCAGAGCGCCTGAATATTGGCGATCACGCCGAGCGTCTGGAACCGATCGATATCCGCCGGATCGATCAGTTCCAGATGGGTGATCTGATGGCGGCTGTCACGCGCGCCATTTGCCGCTTGCGCCGCCTGGAAAGCGTCGAGCGTAACGCGCGTGGCGCGGTCGCCAATCGCGTGAGCATGCAACTGCAAAGCGGCCTTGTCGGCGGCCGTCGCGATGTCGTTGAGCTGTTGCGGCGTGAACAGCAGATCGCCGGATTTGTCGCTGCCGACATAGGGCGCCAGCAACGCTGCCGTCCCGGTTTCGATCACGCCATCGACAAAAAGTTTGACCGCGTTCACCTCGAAATGCGGGCCGTAATATTGCTGCTTCAGCTTGAGCACGTCGCCGACGCCGGCAGCACCGGCGTCGGCCTCGATCTTGACCGCGGCGTTGACCTTCATCGTCATCTTGCCGGCCGCGTCTGCGCGCTGGTAACCCTTGAGCATCCATTCGCTCACCGACGGGTCGATGAGTGCGGTAACACCATAGCTATGCGCCTCGGCCTGCGCCTTCCCGAAGCCCGTATCGACCTGCGCGTCGGGATAGTCAGGCATCAGGTCGGCGACCTTTTCCATCGCGCTTTCGCGCAAAAGCCCTGTCGGCTTTCCGGCAGTGTCCACCTCGATACGGCCACCTTCCGGCGCGTCGTCGGCGCCATCGATGCCGGCAAGTTTCAACGCGGTCGAATTGGCCCAGCCGGAGTGACCGTCGCTGGAGCTGAAATAAGCCGGTCGAGCGCCGGTCAATTCATCAAGCATGGCGGCCGTCGGGCCTGGAAAGGCCGCAATGTCCCATCCGCCGCCGCGCACCCATGCGCCGGCAGCCAGATCGTCCAGCCGCCCGTCCAGCGCCTTCTTCAGACCCTGCGCATCCGTCACGTCGGCGAGGCTGATGTCCTCCGCCTCGGTGGCGCTCCAGATCAGATGATTGTGCGAGTCCTGGAAACCCGGCAACACCAGCGCGTCGGCGGGCAGGTCGTAGACCTTCGCTCCCTTCAGGTGCGGCTCCATATCGGATGCGGAGCCGACCGCAGCGATGCGCCCATCGACGATTGCAACGGCATCGGCTTCAGGACTGGCGCTATCCATCGTCATCACCCGCGCGCCACGCAACACGATTGTCTCAGCAAACGCCGGACATGATGCGATCAGCGCGACCACACTGCAGGCAGTGATCACTTTCAGCTTCATCGTGGCCATGGATTTTCTCCCAGATGCGGGCGAAAGCGTACAAGGCAGCGCGCAAGCGTCAAGGCGGGGCGTCGGAGTATCCCGCCTACGCTAGCGGTCTTGTCATACGGCAGGCTCGTTCAACCACTTGGCCATGACGATACGCGGCGTCTCCTCATAACCCAGCCGCTCGTAGAACGAGACGACCTGAGTATTAGATTCGCGTACCAGAAGTTGGATTTTTGGCACGCCGTGCTGGCGCAACCAATCTTCCGCTGCCTCGACAAGCTTCCGGCCAATACCCATTCCGCGCAATCCAGGATCCGCGCCCACATAATAGAGCCAGCCACGGTGACCGTCATGGCCGACCATGGCTGCACCGCGGATCGTGCCAGTGTCATCGCGCGCCACAAGCACAGTTGAATTCGGGCCTTCGAGCGCGAAATCGAAATCCGTGTAAGGATCGTTGTAGCTCACGACGAGACCGCAAACGCGCCACAAGGCGATGACGGCATCGCGATCGTCAGCTATCGCGACCTCAACGACAAGGTGCATCTTCCCCTCCAAACCAAAAACGCTGCGGCAAGCCGCAGCGTTTGAAGGAAAGTATCGCCTCTGGACCGTCTCCCGGGGCGGGTCCCGCTGCCCTAGGCAGCTCCCGCCCGTTCGACCCCCTTTCATCGTGCCACCGGCACGATGAATTCGCCTTCGGCGAACCGGGCTCTCACCCCTGTGGCTGTGGCTCCAGCCCGCCTTCCGGCTCCGGGCCCTTCTTCTTGCCGCGGGCGCCGCCCGCCTTCGGCACGGCCGAGCCGCGGCTCGGCGGCGTGTCGTCACCAAGGTCACGCGCCGGCTTGTTGCCCGCGATCAGCTGCTTGATCTCTTCGCCAGACAGAGTCTCGTATTCGAGAAGCCCTTCGGCGATTGCGATCCATTCCTTCTTCTTCTTGGTCAACACCTGCTTGGCGGTCGAATAGGCCTCGTCGATCAGGCGGCGCACCTCAGCGTCGATGATCTGCGCGGTCTCTTCCGAGACATTCTGCGTGCGCGCCACCGAATGGCCGAGAAACACCTCTTCCTGGTTGTCGCCATAGGCGACATGCCCGAGCTTGTCGGAAAAGCCCCAGCGCGTGACCATGGCGCGCGCCAGCTTGGTCGCCTGCTCGATGTCGGATGAGGCGCCGGAGGTGATGTTTTCCTTGCCGAACTTGAACTCTTCGGCAACCCGCCCGCCCATCATGATCGCCAGGCGCGAGATCATGAATTTATAGCTCATCGAATAGCGGTCGCCTTCCGGCAACTGCATCACCATGCCGAGCGCCCGGCCGCGCGGAATGATCGTCGCCTTGTGCAGCGGATCGGCCGACGGCACGTTGAGCGCCATGATGGCGTGGCCTGCCTCATGATAGGCGGTGAGTTCCTTTTCAGCTTGCGTCATCGCCGACGAACGGCGTTCCGCGCCCATCATCACCTTGTCCTTGGCGTCTTCGAATTCCGCCATGGTGACCAGTCGCTTGTTGCGCCGCGCCGCCATCAGCGCTGCTTCGTTGACCAGGTTGGCGAGGTCGGCGCCGGAGAAACCGGGCGTGCCGCGCGCGATCACCTTGAGATCGACATTCGGCGCCAGCGGCACGTTGCGCACATGCACTTTCAGGATCTTCTCGCGGCCGATGATGTCCGGGTTCGGCACCACGACCTGACGGTCGAAACGGCCCGGACGCAACAGCGCGGGGTCGAGCACGTCGGGACGGTTGGTCGCGGCAATCAGAATGATGCCTTCATTGGCTTCAAAGCCGTCCATCTCGACGAGCAGCTGGTTCAGCGTCTGCTCGCGCTCGTCATTGCCGCCGCCGAGGCCGGCGCCGCGATGGCGGCCCACCGCGTCGATTTCGTCGATGAAGATGATGCAGGGCGCGTTTTTCTTGGCCTGGTCGAACATGTCGCGCACACGGGACGCACCCACGCCGACGAACATTTCGACGAAGTCGGAACCGGAGATCGTGAAGAACGGCACATTGGCTTCACCAGCGACCGAGCGCGCCAGCAGCGTCTTGCCGGTGCCGGGAGGGCCGACCAAAAGCACGCCGCGCGGAATCTTGCCGCCCAAACGCTGGAATTTCTGTGGGTCGCGCAGGAACTCGACGATCTCTTCGAGATCTTCCTTCGCCTCATCGACGCCGGCGACATCCTGGAAGGTGATGCGGCCATGCGCTTCCGTCAGAAGCTTGGCCTTCGACTTGCCGAAACCCATGGCGCGGCCGGAGCCGGATTGCATCTGGCGCATGAAGAATATCCACACGCCGAGGATCAGCAGCATCGGCAGCCAGCCGATCAGCGCCGAGATCAGCGAGCCCGAACCGTCATTCTCCGGCCTGGCGTTGATGGTGACGTTCTTTTCCTCAAGCCGCTGCACCAGCGTCGGGTCGCCCGGCGAATAGGTCTGGAAGCCGGTCGAATTGTCGGAATAGGTGCCGGTGATGCGGTCGCCCGCGATCGTCACGGATTTCACCCGGCCGCTCGTCACTTCCTGGAGGAACTGCGAATAGGCAATGTCGCTTACCGCGCCACGCTGCTGCGGCGTCTGGAACAGGTTGAACAATGCGATCAGCAAAACTGCGATGATCGCCCAGAGAGCGAGATTGCGATAGTTCGGGTTCATCGATGGTCCTGTTCAAGCCCCTGCCGAGCCAAGGTAGGGGCGCGACGTTAACAACAACATAGGGAGGCGACCCTCCCTTGCCAAGCGCGGCGCGCTGTCTCGGTTAAAGTTAAGGCGCTATTTCGCAGCAAGCTCCATCCAGTTTATGGCCACGGCAAGGCGGGCGGCGGTGTTTTGCCGAGAAGTTCATCGACGGCCCGCGCCGGCTCAAGGTCGAAACAAGGCAGCAGGCGTTCCCAGGGCGAGCGCATGGTCGGTCTGTTCACTTCGCCGGCATCGATGCTCTTGCCCCGCCGCTCGCGCGTCAGAAGCACCTCGCCCTTTCGCTTGGCGATGACGACCCGCGCCAGGCTGAATCTGCCGCGGTCGGTTTCGCGCAGCCGGTTGAACAGAGCTTCGGTTCGCTGCAGGTTCGGGCAGATGGTCAGTGCCGCCCACGACCGCCAGCAAAATGCGCAGCGCGTGGACGGCGGAATTGGCATCTTCCGAGAGAAGGGCCACATCTAAGGCAATCCCGATCATATTCAACGGCCTGGCTAGCTTTACCCCCACCTCTAATCCCTCCCCACAAGGGGGAGGTGGACTTGACGGCAACGCTGGCGAATCCCCCTCCCTCTTGTGGGGAGGGGTTAGGGGTGGGGGTATCTTGCGCTCGTCGCCGAGCAAATTTATCGACCAATATTGCCGACCGCCGACCGAGATCGATCCGTTCGGCCGCAGCTTTCGCGCCGATTTCGAGCAAACCATTGAATTCATCATCCGCAAGCGCCGACAGCTCGCGCCGAACCCGCACCCGCTCGAACGCCTCGTTGGCGTTGCTGGGATCGTCGATCCAGCCGATGCCGCGTCGAACCAATTCTTGCGCGCAGTGCGACCCGGCGCTCGCCAAGCTGCGGCCGGGCGAACCAGACGCTGCGGTCGTACAACGTTAGAGGCGCGATGCCGGCCAGCCCAGACCCCTCGCCGCGCTGCATGCGCATCGAAATGGTCTCGGCCTGATCGTCGGCTGTATGGCCGGTCAGAACCAGCCGTCCGCCAAGATTGGCCACGACCCTTGACTAGCAGGTCATACCGCGCCAGCCGCGCCGCCGCCTGCAAACCCGTTGCCGGCTTCGCGCCTTCCCAGCGCATGATCCGGTGCTCGATGCCTTGTGCCGCGCAGAGCCTGGCCACCGCCGCCGCTTCGTCTGCCGACTCCTGCCGCAGACCGTGATCCACCGTCACCGCGACCAGCCGGGTCGCCGGAGAAACCTTCTCTTTTGTGCGGAACAACAGCGCCGTTGAATCGCTGCCACCGGAAACGGCGACAACGATCACCGGTTCGGAAAGAAACGCGGCCGACCCGAAAATTTGCGAGAAATCCGCCCCGGCTGTCACGTGTCAGAGCCCGTATCGAAACGCATCAGGCCACCCTCATGCGTTTCGGCACGGGCTCTCAGCAAGCGGCTTGCGCCTGCTCCGCGCCCACACGTTCCTTCAGCGCACCGGAAATGGCTGGATAGCGCTTGCCGATTTCGGCGAAGGTCGCGCAGGCCACGTCCTTCTGGTTGAGGCCGACCAGCGAGACGCCGAGCTTCAGCATCATCTCCGGCGCCTTCTTGGACTTCGGAAACGCCTTGTTGGCCGCCAGGAAAGTCTCGGCCGCATCGCGGTATTTGCGTTGGCCGAGCTGCGCCTCGCCCAGCCAGAAGCGTGCATCCGGCGCCTTCACATCATCGGGAAAGCGCTTCGCATGATCGATAAACCCCGCCTCGGCGGTGGCGTACTGGCCGGACAGGATGAAATCGTAGGACGCGCGATAAAGCTCTTCCGGATCATTGGTCTGCGGCAGGGCCGCCACGACCAAATTGTCGGCGCCAGGAAGCGGTTCGGCGCCATTCGGATCGGCCGGAATGTTTGCCTGATCGCCGACCTCGCCGCCGACACATTGCCGTTGGGGTCGAAGGTGATCGTACCAAAGGTTTTCGAAGTGGCATCGAGGCTGCCGTTCGGCGTGCCGGCGACTTCGCCGCCTGCCATTGGCGGGGCCGGCTCGACAATGCTCGTTCCGGGCTGCGTGCTTGCCGTCCGATCGCTGGAGGCCGGCGGCTGTGTCTGCGGCGCTTCGGTCAGCTTGGTGCCGGTCTCGGCCGGCCGGGCGTCGGACTTCTTGCCGCCTTCGAGTTCCTGGAAGCGGAACTCGTTGTCCTCCTGGATCTTCCGCAACTGTTCCTGCATCTGGTTGATCTGGAAGTTCAACTCTTCCACCCGGCCATTCAGCGCGCGAATCTGCTCTTCGAGGTTCTGGATATAGGGATCGCCCGCCTGCGCCATGCGCACGGGAGCCTGCACGTCGCTTTGGAACACGCCAGGCAGGCTGCCGCCGGACATTTCGGCGAGGCTGGTCGCCATTTGCCGCAAAGGCAGCGCCGCCCAGCGCCAAAGCAAAGAGCGCGCCCCCAATCACTTTTCCTGATTTCATCTTATCTCGCCGCTATTCCGCAGACCCGGTCGTTTGTGCCGCCGATCAAGCAAATGATCTCGGCCAAAGTTTGTTTGTCAGGCAACCGCGCAAGACCTGCAGTGGCGCAGCCGCGCCGGTTTTGTCGTCACCGTGGCGCATCGGCAACGCCTGGCGCATCGCTCTAAAATGGAGAAACGCCGGGCTTTCGCCCGACGCTCCCGCTGCCTGAGACTTGTAATCGTTGTCGGCGTTAGCTGCCGGCGCCATTCAGCGCGGTGACAGCGCGGCGATTCTGCGACCAGCAGGAGATGTTGTCGCACACCGCGACCGGACGCTCCTTGCCGTAGGAAATGGTCTTCAAGCGGTTGCCGGCGACGCCGCGACCGATCAGGAAGTCGCGCGTGGCGGCGGCGCGGCGGGCGCCGAGCGCAAGATTGTATTCACGCGTGCCGCGCTCGTCGGCGTGGCCTTCGATGGTGATCGCATAGTTGCGGTATTTGCCCAGCCACTGCGCCTGCTTGGAGAGCGTCGCCTGCGCGTCGGCGCGGATGGCGGAGGAATCGGTGTCGAAGAAGATGCGGTCGCCGACATTGACGGTGAAGTCTTGCGTCGAACCCGGGGTGCCCGCGCCGGCGCCGAGGCCGAGATCAGCCGCGCTGTTTGGAGTCTTCTTCGACGCGCAACCGGCAATCGCCAAGGCGCATACGAGCGCCACGATGGCAGGGTTCCTGGTCATTGCTGCGATGCGGCCCATGCCCGCCTCTCCTTTGAAGTTTTATGAATCCATTGAGCCTTCAGTAACCACGTTGCGGTTAATCCGGGATCAAGAAACAGGGTTAATTTTTGGTTTCGCCGCCGTCCGCGAGCGAATCCCCGTGTTATTATTAGTGGAAGCGCAGGTGAGACTGAAATACGGCCAAAACGCGACCGCTGGGCCAAAAATGGCGGGTTCAGACGAGATGCGACAATCGGACAGGCGTCGCAAGGTCAGCTCAGTCGAGCCAGGGATTGAGCGTTTCCACACGTGCAAGTGCATAGTCTGCGGTATTGCGCGTCACCAATGTCAGACCGTGCTCCAAGGCGGTTGCGCCAATGATGAGGTCCGGCTGCGAAAAGGTGTGCCTCGTCTTTCGACCCTCCTCGACCAATAGCCGCCATCGCAGCATCACATCCTCGGTAACCTGCAGCACTCGGTTTTCGAATAGCGGCCGGATCTTGTTGACAAGCCAATCCGAGAGGTCGGCTCGCCGCGCCGCATCATCGTAACGCTCAATGCCAAATCGAATCTCGGCCAAGGCGACCGAGCTTACAAACAAGGTTTCCAGCGGATGCGCTGTCATGAACGCAACCACTCTCGGCTCTGGCCGAGGGCGCTTGAGTTCCGACAGAATGTTGGTGTCGAGAAGCCAGCCGCTCACAGGTCGACGTCGCGTATGGGAGAATGAACTGGCTCAAACTCAAATTCGAAGTCGGGGTATGGGACAGCCTGCATCGCCTTGACGATCGCTTCGCCCGTTCGCGCGCCCTTGAGCCGACGGAATTCCTCGGCCGCCATCACCACGACCTCATTCCTGCCGTGTACGGTAACGTGTTGCGGCCCTTCACTATGAGCGCGTCGCACCAGCTCGCTGAACCGCGCCTTGGCGTCTTGCAGAGCCCAATGACCGTCCGCGGATTGGTGTGATCGGTTCCCTGCCCGCACAGGGAGGTCGGATTTGGCCGAGAATTTTCTAGTCATTCTGACTAGATATCAGAATGTCACTCGCAATTTCAAGACCAAAGCAGGAATGGGCCATCAATCCAGCAGCGGCGACCAGGCCGGGTCCGACGCGAAATTCGGCGACGGCACCTGCTGCTCGTTGCGGCCGGTCAGGTCGATGGTCTTCAGCTTGGGGCTGCTGCCGCCGGCGAAATACATCAGATAGCGGCCGTTCGGCGCCCAGGTCGGCCCTTCCTGCGAAAAGCCCGACGACAGGATGCGCTCGCCGGAGCCGTCGGTGCGCATCACGCCGATCTGGAACTCGCCGCCGCTCTGCTTGGTGAAGGCGATCAGGTCGCCGCGCGGCGACCAGACCGGCGTCGAATAGCTGCCGCCGCCGAACGAGATGCGGTTCTGGCCCGAGCCGTCCGCGCCCATCGCATAAATCTGCGGCTGGCCGCCACGGTCGGAGGTGAACACCACCTGCGAACCATCAGGCGAATAGGATGGCGAGGTGTCGATCGAATTGGAGTTGGTCAGCCGCGTCGTCGTGCGGCTGCGCAGATCCATGGCGAAAATGTTGGAGTTGCCGTCCTCGCGCAGCAGGCTCATGATCACCTTCTGCCCGTCCGGCGAGAAGCGCGGCGCAAACGTCATGCCCGGGAAATTGCCGACGAGCTCGCGCTGCCCGGTCTCGATCTGCAACAGATAGACCTGCGGCTGCCCGCTCTCGTAGGACATGTAGGTGATTTCCTGCCGGTTCGGCGAGAAACGCGGCGTCAGCACGATCGAACTGCCGTTCGACAGGTAGCGCACATTGGCGCCGTCCTGGTCCATGATCGCCAGCTTCTTGCTGCGCTTCTGGGTCGAGCCGGACTCGTCGATGAACACGATGCGCGTGTCGAAATAGCCCTTCTCGCCGGTCAGCCGCTCATAGATCGCGTCGGCGATGATATGCGCAACGCGGCGCTTGTTCTGCGGATTGGCGAAGAACTGCTCGCCGATGAGCTGCTCGCCGCCAAACGTGTCCCACAGGCGGAACTCGGCGCGCACGCGCCCGTCGCCTTCGGTCGTGACACGGCCGGTGACCAGCGCCTGGGCGTTGATCACCTTCCAGTCCTCGAAGCGCGGCTGCGCGTCCGGATTGGAAATCTTCTCGACGAAGGCGCCCTTGTCGATCGGCGCGAACAGGCCCGAGCGCTGCAGATCGGCGGCGACGATCTGCGAGATTTCCGGCAGTCGCCCGAGAAAGTCGGTGACGGCGATCGGCAGCGGCTCGATCACGCCCTTGTTGATATCGATCACCACCTCGGCGCGCGCCGGCATCGTCGCGGTTGCCGCGCCGAAAGCCATCACGCCCGCAGTCAGCATCGCCTTGAACAATTTGTTCATCAACTAAGCCTCTTTGGTCCTTGGATGACCCGTCAGAACATGTCCGTCGGGTCGAAATTGACGGTCACGTCCGCCCAGGTTTCATATTTCTCGGATGGCAGATTGTAGGGCGCGCAGCGCATCACCGCGCGTCTGGCCGATTCGGCCATCGCCCGTTCGATTCCGCCAGCGCCACCGCCGTCGACAACTTCGGGCCGGCCTTCGACCTCGCCGTTCGGGGTCAGCCGCATCTTGATCGAAACACGCAGGCCCGTGGCGTCCAGCGCGCCGTCCGGCACAATCCAGCATTTCTGGATCTGGCCGCGCAGCGCATCCATCTCGCTTTGCGACAGCTTGCCGGCGCCGGTCGTCTTCTCGCCGCCTAGAGCGGTCTGCTGGGTCGAGCGCTTGGCGCCGCCGCCGGATGATTTTTCCTTGTTGAGCAGCGCCGTCACCTCGTCCAGCACGCCCTGATCTTCAGATTTCGGCTTGGAGGCGGCTTCCTTGACCGGCTTTTGCGAGTCCTTGCGGTCAGGCGCCTTGGCCGTCTGCGCCTCGGCCGGGCGCGGCCGCGCCTCTGGCGCGGGCGCCGAGTCCGGCAGTTGCACGGCCTCTTCGGTCGGCTGTTCCTTCTGCGCCGCGATCGTCTCCGCGACCTCGTCCGGCTTGGACGGCTCTATTGCCGCAACCGTTTCGCGGCTCGTCGGCCGGCTTCGGTTCAGCGGGCTTGGCGGGCGCCGGCTTCGGCTCGGCTTTCACCGGCTCCGGCTTCACCTCCTGCTTCGGCTGCGGCACCGGCGCGACTTCGGTCGCCGGCGTCGGCTTCGGCTCTTCCTTCGGCTTCGGCGTCTCTTCCGGCTTCGGCTTGTTCGTCGGCGTCGGCGCGGGCGCTGCCGCTTCCGCCGTCTTCACCGGTTTCGGCTTCGGCTCCGGCGTCGCCGGATTGTCGGTGTCGAGATCATTGTCGCCGACCTTCTGCGCATCGGGCACGGTGTCGGGCCGCTGGGTCGGCTTCGGCGCCGGCTTTTCAGCCATCGGCGCCTTCTTGTCGCCTTCCTGGATCTGCGTCATCTCCTCGATGGGCACGATGTCGACCGGCAGCGCCTCGACATCCGCCACGTCGAACGAACGCGGCGACGACAGCGAGATCAGGCCGAAGCCAAGCACCGCGGCGTGCAGCAGAACCGAGCTGGCGAGGCTGGATCTCATGCGTCCTCAGGAGCCCGCTTTGGGAAGCCCGACAAGGCCGATATTCTTGTAGCCGGCAGTGCTGATCTCGGCCATCACGTTCATCACGGTGCCGTAGTCGGCCGTCTTGTCGCCGCGGATCAGGATGCGCTCGTCATAGCCGGTCTTGGCGATGGCCTGCAGCTTCGGCACGATCTCGGTGATCGGATAGGCTTCGTCGCCGATCCAGATTTCGCCGGCGCGATTGACCGAGATTTCCAGCGGCTTGGTGTCCGCCGCGGCTGCCGCCGCATTCGCGTTGGGCAGGTCGATCGGCACGGTCGAGGTCAACAGCGGCGCCGCCACCATGAAGATGATCAAAAGCACCAGCATCACGTCGACCAGCGGCGTGACGTTGATTTCCGATACCAGTGCGTGATGCCGGCCGCGCCGTCTGTGGCCTCGGCCTCCGCGCCCGCCACCGGGCGCGCCTGCGGACATACCCATTTGCGCTAATCCCTCTTAAGCGGCCATGCGCGGCGCGACTTTTTCATCGATTTGCCGCGAGAGTATGGCCGAGAACTCATCCGCGAAGCCTTCCATGCGCACCGCGATCTTACCGGCGTCGGATGTCAGCTTGTTGTAGGCGATGACGGCCGGGATGGCTGCCAACAGGCCGATCGCGGTGGCGAGCAGCGCTTCGGCGATGCCGGGCGCGACGACTGCGAGGTTTGTCGACTTCGCACCGGCGATCGCCTGGAACGAGGTCATGATGCCGACCACCGTGCCGAACAGACCGATAAAGGGGGCGGCCGAACCGATCGTGGCCAGAAAGCCCAGCCGGCCCTCCAGCTTCTCCATCTCGCGGGTCAGCGCCAGATCCATTGCCTTGTCGATTCGCGTCTGCAGCGACAAGGGCGAACGCGCGCCCTTCTCAAAACTCTTTTTCCACTCGCGCATGGCGGCGACAAAGATCGCGCCCATGCCGGTGGTCTTGCGGTCGGACAGCGTGCGGTAGAGCTCTTCCAGCGACTGCCCCGACCAGAACACCTGCTCGAAGCGGCTCAGGCTGGCGCGCATGCGCCGGAAGGCGAAAATCTTGTCGAAAACGATGGCCCAGGTCCACACCGAGGCCGCCAGCAGGCCCAGCATGACCAGCTTGACCACCCATCCGGCCTGCCAGAACAGGGCCCACACGGACAATTCCGAGCCTGTCGTCGCGAGAGGCAATGATTCCATGACGAACGTCCTTAAAGTGAGACGGCCAGCCGACCGGCCGGACCTCGCGCAAACCCAATCCCGATCCGACGCCGCCGAGGCGGCCGCAAATCCCCGAAATGCGCGTATTGCGGCCTTCTCGCGGCAAAATTTGGTGAAAGGAAGGCGCGCAGGCTGCGGCCTATTTTCACCGCTTCGTTCATGGACCGGTAAGGTTAAGGAAGGGTTAGGGAAGTCGCTGCGGGCATGCTGCTTTGGCCGCGGCTATGTGCCGACATCGAATCTGGAATGGAGATCGGACGGCTTGCGACAGCAACCGTCTGGCTTTGCACTTAGAAAATCCTCAACGCACCGCGACCACCCGACCAGCCTCGTTGATGCGGCAGGACACCTTCGCCTGGCGGATTTCGCGGCCGCCCTGTCGAGCGTACCGAATCCTGACGTCGAGCGGCGCGTAGACGAGCTTGCCGACTTGCCGCTGCCGCCCGGCGCTGACTGCCTCTACCCTGGTGGCTCCGAGTGGACGCGCGGCAGCGGCAGCGGCTGGCCGCGGCTCTGCGCTGACAACGAGAGTGATATACGACGGACGGCTTGCCGACAGCAAGCGTCGGCGCTTGAGCGACAGTCCGAACGCGCATTGAAGTAAGACTGTTTGTTGAGTGTAGGACATTTTCGTCTGAGATAGCGGACTTTCAGCGAGACGCTTTTGTACGAAAGCGTACCGAAAAAATTCCTGACGTTTGAGGAGTAAGAAGAGATTAGATGATATTGTCGCTGACGCTCGGGCGCGAGCCGAAAAGATGGCGAGCGGCAGCTGCGGACGACTGCCGGCAACACACCCAACTTCGCTTTAGCACGACGAGCGAGACGCGCGGGATATCCGAGCGCCGCCGCAACGACCGATCGCCACCCGCTGGCCGCAGTACCGGCGGCAACGAGATGGTGCGGTGCAACGCATGCTCCTGTCGGGTTTGACATCATTTGACGTCTCTTTCGCGCTGGGGCGTTCAGGGGCCTGGGTTCCACTCTTCGGACCGCCCGTAGCCGCTGTGGTGTTGGGAGTGCTACCGCCGCTAGGTGCGGTTCCTCCGGTCGCCGGACCGGTTGTACCGCCAACGTCGGTATCGACCGTGGCGCTGCCAGACCCTGCCGCGCCGCCAACACTGACACCTCCAACTCCGTCGACATCAACATCAACCGATGTCCCACCAGAGCCCGACCGAACCATTGACATTGGCTCCGCCGACACCATCGACGTCGACATCGACGCCCACCGACACGCCGCCGCCTCCGATATCGACATCAGCCCCGATATCGACACCGCCAATGCCAATATCCAAAGCCGACGCCGGAGCTGCAACCAGCCATATGGAAAGGGCGAGAGCGGAAACGGAACGATTACGCATGACCAAACTCCAGTTCAGTTGCGCAGAGGCGGCCGCGTGGGAAGCAAGGATGCGGGCAAGAGCGATGCGGGTAGAAACCCGGTCGCCTGCTGCGTTTTGCGAGACGCCACCTTCACCGGCTTTGGTTTTGATGGAGACCGGGCCGCACGCTTTTTGACTGTTCTCATGGGCGCGGCAACATCAGCCGGAAGGCTGGCACGAACGAATCGGATCGCTTCGCGCAATTTGAGCCGTCGAATTTCATCAGTTGCGGTAGAAAGGTCGCGCGCCATAACCAACGTTCTGTCCAGCGCCTGCTGGAGGGCCAGCCTATCGGCAGCAGCAATTTGAGCCGTCTGCTCCCAAGTCTGCTGCGCTCCGTTGAGAGCGCGTTCCAATGCTGCATACTGCTGGCTGGCGCGCTGCGACGTCATTTCGGCGCGCGTGACCGCTGCCTTGGCTGCGTCGCGTTCCTGAACGGCGACCAGCCTCTCATGCGCGAGCCGCGCTCGGTCACGTTCATCCGCGCGCGCCTGATCCTGAAGCGTTTGTATCTTTTGCCGCTCGCTCGCCAAGGCGCTTTTCATTTCTGCGAGCGACGACAAATGTGTTGCCTCGACGTCCAGCGCGGTGGCTTTCAAAGCCTCGATATCGTGACGCGCGGCCTCAAGCGCATGCTCATAGCGCCCAGCCTTGAGACGCTGCTCATCGAACGCCTGCGCCTGCTCGGCAAGCTTATGGTCGAGCTGCCTTTTCCGGCTCGCCACGCTTGCCAGGGCATCAAGCCTGCGATCTTGGGGATCAGCGCCCAGCAGGTGATCCGGCAAACGCTCGGCGCTTGCAGTTTGAACAGGATCAGTTTCGGATGTCGCACCTTGCAATGCGACCGCCCCAAACAGGAGGGCGTAGCACAAGACCCACACCAGCGCAGGCAGCGGCCGCGTGTTGCGCGACCGAACGGCGCCGGCCTGTCGTAGATTGTTCTTGATCATGGACCTGCAGCATGAGGAAAGCTCCCGCTGGATTCCAGCTACCGCGCCCCTCACCGCGCGCGGCATGGGGAAAACTCCAAACCGCAAACGGCACTATAGCCCGTCGGTTGCCTTCTGATTGGTAGTCAATTTGGGGGAGGTTACCTCTTTTGAGGTAGGGCGACGGTCGATGCCGATCTACAGGGCAGCTAAGCAGCGTTTATCGCCTTGCTAAGTTCTTTAAATTTTACTTATGGCCTTGCCTCCGCTTTCATGCCGCCATCGGAAGGCGCCTGGGAATATCCGAGGAGCCCCAAGCGGAGGTCGGGCTCGACGATGAATGCGGTAACCAGGACTGATTTCGCGACTGCCGCCTTCATGCCGCCGGTGCGGCTGCTGATGGGTCCCGGCCCATCCAACGTCGCGCCAGAGGTCGCCGCCGCTCAGGCGAGGCCGACGATCGGCCATCTCGACCCGGCCTTCGTGGGGTTGATGGAGCAGATCAAGGATCAGCTGCGCGCCGCCTTCCAGACCCGCAACCGCATGACCTTTCCGCTCTCCGCGCCGGCCTCGCTGGCGATGGAAATGGCGCTGGTCAACCTGCTCGAGCCCGGCGACACGGCGATCGTCGCGCAGAACGGCGTGTTCGGCGGCCGCATGGCCGAAATCGCCCGGCGCGCCGGCGCCGAGGTCAAGTTGGTCGCCGGCGAATGGGGCAAACCGGTCGATCCGGACGCCGTTCATGCCACCATCAAGGATAATCCGCAGGCAAAACTGGTCGCCTTCGTTCATGCCGAGACTTCGACCGGCGCGCGCTCCGACGCCGCCGCGCTATGCCGCCTCGCCAACGACGCCGGCATGCTCTCCATCGTCGATACGGTCACCGGCCTCGGCGGCGTGCCCGTGTCGGTCGACGAGTGGCAGGCGGACGTCGTCTATTCTGGCACGCAAAAATGCCTGTCAGCGCCGCCCGGCCTCGCGCCGATCACCTTTTCCGAAAAGGCCGTCGCTGCAGTCAAGGCGCGCAAGACGCCCGTGCAAAGCTGGTTCGTCGATCTGAATTTGATCCTTGGTTACTGGGACGGCGAAGGCGCGCGCTCTTACCACCACACAGCGCCCGTCAATGCGCTGTATGGCCTGCATGAGAGCCTGCGCCGTCTTCTGTCGGAAGGGCTCGAAGCTGCCTGGCATCGCCATCGCGCGGTGCACGAATATCTCGCCGAGCGGCTCGAGGCCCTCGGCTTCGGCTTCGTCGTCGACAAGGCCTATCGCCTGCCGCAGCTCAATACGGTCTGGATTCCCGAGGGCATCGACGACGCCCCCACCCGGCGTAAACTGCTGGACGATTTCGGTATCGAGATCGGCGGCGGCCTCGGCCCGCTCGCCGGAAAAATCTGGCGCATCGGCCTGATGGGCGAGACTTGCCGGACTGACAATGTCGATCGGCTGGCGGACGCACTAGCCACAATTCGGAGGTAGTTGCGCACTGCCAAGCCAGGAATTACGCCCAGTGGCCAATATTTTCGAAACGGCTTATGAATGTCCCTAAGGGGAAACAGCCGTTCGGCGCGCGATGGCGGATACGAATACTTCCGACATGTCTCAGCCGCCGCGCCAGGGGTGGCAAAAGCCGCTTCGGGTCCATCTCAGCTTCATCATCGTCGCGCTGCTCGTCGCGATTTCGGTCGCGTTGCTGGCCTTGACCTATCGGCAGGGCACGCGCGCCGCACTCGCTTCCGCCAAGGAACAGATGGACCTGCTGAGCGACCAGACGCTCGGTCTCTACGAAAACATCTTTCGCGACGGCAAGGCCGTCGTCTTGATCGCATCGGCGCTGCAGGCGCTTCGCGATCCACCACCGGCGGATCTCGATGTGAAGCGGTTGGTCTTGCTCAGGGCGCTGCAAGGATCTCCGCATCTCGACGGCGTCTATGCCGGGTATCCCGACGGCGCGTTCATTCAGATGATCAATGTTGAGCGCAATGCCCGCTGGCGTGAAACCATAACCGCGCCCGAGGCCACGGTTTACGCAATGCGCACTGTCATGCCTTCGCCGGCCGGGCAACGCATGTCGATCTGGCGTTTCCTCGATCAGAGCGGCGGCCTGATCGAAGAACGACCCGCCGAGCGCACCACCTACGATCCGCGCCAAAGGCCCTGGTACAAGGCTGCGGTCGGGAAGACCGCACCGGACTCGATCGGGCCTTATGTCTCGGCGAGCACCAACTCGCTCACCTTCTCGCTGGTCACCGGCATGGAAGCCAATCCCTCCATCGTATTCGGGGCGGATGTGCTTCTGGAAAGCATCAGCGCGATGCTCGCCGAACAGGCCGTCTCTGACAACGCCAAGGGTTATGTGTTTGACGAGGACGGCCGGCTGGTCGTCCATTCCGACCCTGAGGTGATGGAAGAGATCCTGCGGGCCCTATCGGCGCCGGATGCCGCTGACCTGATTGCGAGCACGTCCGACCCGATCCTTCCTGCCGTGACGAACCTGGTGCAGCAGCAGCCAGCGATGACCAGGAACATTTGCTGGAGTTCAAGTTCGGTGGCGAGGACTACGTAGCCCGCTTGGCCCGCCTCGGCGGATCGGACAATGCGCTCGATCGCGGCGTCGCGGTGATCGTCGCCCCATTGGACGACTTCGCAGCCGCCAGCCTGCGCGCACTCAACCAGACGATGGCCGTCGCGGCCGTCCTCGTCGCGCTCGGCGTTCTGCTATCGCTGTTGATTGCCCGCCTGATCAGCCGGGCGTTGATTGAGCTCGCCGCCGATGCCCGACGCATCGGCGACCTGAATTTCGAGAGCAGGCCGCGAAACCATTCATGGATCAGCGAGATCAATATGCTGGCCAGCGCGCTGACTTCGGCGCGCGGCGCGATCCGCACCTTCGCGCTTTATGTACCGCGCGAACTGGTGCGCAGGATCGTTGCCGCCGGTCAAAGCGATGCCGGCCAGGCCACACGCCAGGAAGTGTCGGTGCTGTTCACCGACATCAAGGATTTCACCACCATCTCGGAGCGACTGCCGCCGGAGGACGTGGTGGAGATGCTGGGCGAATATTTCCAGCGTCTGAACGAGATCGTCGAACGCAATGGCGGCGTCATCGTGCAATACCTCGGCGACTCGATCTTTGCCATGTGGAATGCGCCAATTGCCCACGCAGAACATGCCGACGCGGCGTGTCGCTGCGCGCTTGAACTGAAGGCCTCGATCGCCGCCATGAATGACGAGCGGCGACGCGCGAACCGACCGGAATTTGTCACACGCATCGGCGTGCACACAGGCGAAGCCGTCGTCGGCAGCGTCGGCGCAGCCCAGCGGCGGCAATACACGGCGATGGGCGACACGGTGAATGTCGCGTCACGGCTGGAGGGATTGAACAAGGAATTCGGCACGACGATCCTGGTCAGCGCGGCGGCCCGCAATGCCTGCCGCGAAGCATTTCAGTTTCGCGAACTTGGCAGCGCCCACGCCAAGGGCCGCATGGCAGGGATCGATGTCTTCGAACTCGTCGGATTGCCTTGAGCTGGGCTCTCATCCGGCCGGCATGAACGCCGCGATCCATTCCTTCGGAAACCGCTTCGGCCGGCCAAGCTCGCCGATGATCGCCGCCTCGACCTTCGCCGAGACCAGCAGCTCGTCGTCGCGCATCAGACGCTGCGCCATAAAAATGCGCGCACCGGAGATTTTCTCCGCGCGGGTCTCGACGGTCAGGATGTCGTCGATACGGGCGGGCGTGTGGAAATCGATCTCCATGCGCCGCACCACCCAGACGATGCGCTCGCCATGTTTGCCGTCCATCAACTCGGTGTGATGCACGCCTGACAGCCGTAGAAAATCCGAGCGTCCGCGCTCCAGGAACTCGAGATAGCGCGCATGGTAGACGACACCGGAAAAGTCCGTATCGGCATAGTAGACACGGGCTTTCAGCCGATGGCCCTCCGGCGTGATCGCGCCGGAAATGCCGGCCAGAAGCTCAGCCTCCTGTTCACCATGATTGCCCATCGCACTTTCCTTTTGGCCTTCCGCCTGACAGGTAACCGGCGGGTTCGGGTGAGTGCGATGGCATCCTTGGCAGCACTAATCAAGCAGGCAGTGATTGCGGCAAGCGCACTGTGCATGTTCGCTGCCGCGACAGCTGCGGCCGAGTTTCAGCCGCGCCGCGGCATCAATCTCGACCAGTGGGTGACGTGGCCGCCGGAAAGCCAATGGGGCTGATCCAGCGGCGATGCTGCCGTTTCCCGAGTGGCGCAAGACGCTGGACGAGGCTGGTCTTGGCGAGCTGAAAGCTGCCGGTTTCGATTTCGTGCGTATGCCGGTCGATCCGGCGCCGTTTTTGTCGCCAACGGCCGCGCCGCTGCGCGAAAAGCTTCTCGATCAGGTGCTGGAATCGGTGCGGCTGGTCAACAACGCAGGACTGAACGTCATCGTCGACCTTCACCTGATCCCATCCAGCGACAATCGATCGATCGGCATGCGCGAAGTGCTCGACGATCCGGCTGTGTTCGAAACCTATGTCGGCCTTGTGCGCGATGTCGGCCGTCTGCTTGCAAACGAAGATCCCGCCAAGGTCGCCTTCGAACTGATGAACGAGCCGGTGATCGATTGCGACGACGCCGGCACCAACAATTGGCCTCAGATTTGCAGAAGCAGCTCTTTGCGGCCGCCCGCGCCTCGGCCACGCGGCTGACGCTCGTCTTGACCGGCGCCTGCTATTCCAGCGCCGATCGGCTCGCCATGGTCGATCCGAAGGACTATCCGGATGACAACGTCATCTGGGAGTTCCACAGCTACGACCCGTTCCTGCTCACCCATCAGGGCGCGACCTGGGCAGGCGATTTTATCCCCTACGTGACCGGTCTCCCCTACCCGCCCTATTCCGTTCCGCGCGCCGAACTCGACGCCATCGTGGAGCGCATCAAGGAAAAGATGCGCGCCGAGGCGCCCTGGTCGCGGCGCGATGGGCTGATCACCTATCTCGACGAATTGGTGGCGACCGTCGACACCAAGGAAAAACTCGAGGCGCTGCTCGAAAAGCCATTCGAGACGGCAGCAAAATGGGCCGAAACAAACAATATCGATCCGAAGGACATGCTGCTCGGCGAGTTCGGCATGATCCGCCAGGAATATGGCAACGATTTTGTCATGCCGGCCGCCTCCCGCGCCGCCTACTACAAGGGCATGATCGAACACGCCGAGAAGCACGGCTTCGGCTGGTCGATGTGGAGCTATGGCGGGGCGTTCGGGGTGGTCGAGGCTTTTGAGGGCAAGAAGGCCGAGCCGGACGTGTTGGAGATGGTGCGGGCGTTGAGAGATAGACTCGTCCGCACCGGCCTCGGTACGTGGCCTCGGGCGTTCTGAACCGACCCGCCTTCCGCGAAGCCTTTCCTCACTCCTCCTGAAACAGGGTGATCTGCTGCTGCGCCAGATCCGTTGGCGCATCGAGCCCCAGATGCCGCCAGGCATTGGCTGTCAGCACGCGGCCGCGCGGCGTGCGGTTGATGAAACCTTGCTGGATCAGATAGGGCTCGATGATGTCTTCGATCGCATCGCGCGGTTCGGAGAGGCCCGCCGCGATCGTCTCGATGCCGACCGGCCCGCCGCCGAAATTGTTGGCGATCATCACAAGATAACGCCGGTCGAGCTGGTCGAGGCCCAATGCGTCGACCTCCAGCCGCAGCAACGCCTCGTCGGCGATCTTGCGGTTGACGTGGTCCGCGCCAGCCACGCTGGCAAAATCGCGCACACGGCGCAGCAGACGCCCGGCGATGCGCGGTGTGCCGCGCGCCCGTCGCGCGATCTCGAGGGCGCCGTCATCGGCCAGCGGCATGCCCAGAATACGCGCGCCACGCCGGACGATCTGCTCCAGTTCCTCGACGGTGTAGAAATTCAGCCGCACCGGGATGCCGAAGCGGTCGCGCAAGCGGATTGGTGATCAGCCCAAGCCGCGTCGTCGCCGCCACCAGCGTGAACCGAGCGAGATCGATCTTCACCGACCGCGCCGCCGGTCCTTCGCCGATGATCAGGTCGAGCTGATAATCTTCCATCGCCGGATAGAGAATTTCCTCGACCGCCGGACTGAGCCGATGGATCTCGTCGATGAAGAGGACATCGCGATCTTCTAGATTGGTGAGCAGCGCGGCGAGATCGCCGGCCTTGGCGATGACCGGACCCGAGGTCGAGCGAAAATTGACGCCCATCTCGCGCGCCATGATTTGCGCCAGAGTCGTCTTGCCGAGGCCTGGCGGCCCGACAAACAGCACATGATCAAGCGCCTCGCCACGGCCCTTCGCGGCCTCGACAAAAACCTTCAGATTGGCGCGCACCGCCGCCTGGCCGACAAACTCATCCAGCGAGGACGGGCGCAGTGACTGCTCGACATCCTCGCCGCGCTTTTCCGACGAGATGAGGCGCGGAGCGGTGTTCATGACAGAAGCTGCATTCCCGGAACCGATTTCGCGGCGTGCCCGTCAAAAGTGAAAGTGCTATGCGCGCCCAATTCGCGGTTACGGAGCGCGATGATGGTATCGGCGAAATCCGCGCTGCCGCCTTCATAGGCCGCCAGCGCTTTGCCCGCGACTTCAAGAGCTTCGAATTCGATGTGCTCCGCCTCCAGTAGTGCTCGGACGATCGCCGCCAGCCGTGGCTGTGGCAGCCGATATCGCGATCGCAAAACCCAGAAGAATTCCATAAGCACCGGTATGTTCACGAAGCCGGGCTCGTCCGCCCCAAGCTGCCGCATCAGCTGCTGCGCGGCGGCCGATTGGATGGGATCATCGTTCAACGTTGCGCGCAACAGGATGTTGGTGTCCAGACCAATCAAACGGCAGCCCCGCCGCCGCCCTTCCGGGCGCCCTCGACATGATCGCTGATGCCTTCGCCGACAGCTCGATCATAGTCATCGATCGTCGTCCCCGGAATCGCGAAATCGCGCCAAGGCTCCGAAAAGCGATGCCACCGACCGATTGCGTGGAAGGATAAGGTAACCTTGCTCGACTTCGATGAACGCAATGCGATCACCTGCATGAAGCCCAAGCCTTTCCCTCACTTCGATGGGAATGGTCGCCTGACCTTTGGTGGAAATCCTTGATTCAATACCCATAGTAAGAACAATCCAACTGCTTCCCACCATTTACATGAAGTAGGTACGAAACGCAAAATGCTTACCGCGCCAGCTCCTTCAGGCCCAGCCTGATGAGCTTTGCCGAATCCGCACCCTCGCCAGCCGCCTTTAGCGCCGCCGCAATGGCATTGGCCGCAATGTCGCGCGAATAGCCGAGATTGGTCAGCGCCGAGACGGCGTCGGTCACCGGTGCGGGCGCAACGCCTTCGCCCAGCTCCTGCTTCAGGCCGATCGTGCCGGAGGCGGAGCCGGCAAACTGCGGCGCCTTGTTCTTGAGCTCGGTGACGATGCGCTCGGCCACCTTCTTGCCAACGCCCGGCGCACGCGAAACCATGGCGATGTCGCGCAGCGCGATGGCGTTGGCGAGGTCCGGCGGCGACAGGGTCGACAGCACCGCAAGCGCCACCTTCGCGCCGACGCCCTGCACATTGTTCATCAGGAGCCGGAACCACTCGCGCTCCAGCGCGGACTGGAAACCATAGAGCCGGATCATGTCTTCGCGCACATAGGTCTCGATGAAAAGCTCGATCGCGACACCGACACCCGGCAGAGAAGACAATGTTCGTGCCGAGCAATAAGCGACATAGCCCACGCCATGGACGTCGACGATGCAGTGGTCTTCGTCGATCTCGTCAAGGACGCCTTTGAGTTTGCCGATCATTCTGCCGCCGCCAGCCTGTAGGTCACACTTTGCCTATGGTGCGCGTGGCAGATGGCAATCGCCAACGCGTCGGCGGCGTCGCTGCTGTCGAAGCCGGCCTTCGGCAGAAGCACCTTCACCATCATATGGATCTGCGCCTTTTCGCCGTGCCCGACACCAATGACGGCTTTCTTGACCGCATTGGGAGCGTATTCGGCAACCCGCAAACCGGCCAGCGCCGGCACGAGCATGGCAATGCCGCGCGCTTGGCCGAGCTTCAAGGTGGCGGATGCATCCTTGTTGACGAAGGTCGCTTCGACCGCCGCTTCATCAGGCTGCTGCTGGCCCAAAATTGCTGACAGACCATCGTAGAGCTGCTTGAGGCGGGTGGCGAGTTCGGCTTTGTCTTCGGACTTGACCGTACCTGCCGCCACGAATCGCAAGGCATTGCCTTGCAATTCGACCACGCCCCAGCCGGTGCGCCGAAGCCCTGGATCGATGCCTATGATGCGAATCGTTTGCGACATACCGGGAAACTCTATCGTTCCCCTCGTGACGTGTCAGCAAAATGTGAACAAATCAGAAACAGACTTGGGGAAATCCCGATGCCCGATGAGGCTTCAGCCGCGGCCGAACGCCGTTCTCAGCAGTGTGATCTGCTCCGACACGGGATTGACTTCGCGATCGACGGCGGAGGCAACGGCATGCTCACCATAAATCTCCTCGTCCATGCGCTCGCACGAGCGACTGAAGACGCAACGAGCGATCGACCAACTGCCTGAAGTCGGCCGGCAGTTCGGACCAGCCCTCGGTTTCCTGATGGGCGGAGGCCGTGTCGAGCCGGACCTTGGATTTTTCCGATGCGACTTGATCACGCGTCATCTCGCCGGAATTGGCGGCGCGCTGCAAGAAGCAGCCATGAGGCGATCTGCATCAGGCGGGTAGTGAGACGCATGGATTCGGCGGCATAAAGCGTCGCGGCATAGCGCGACAGATGCTTGGCTTGGGTGCGACCTTCGCCATCCAGATATTCGGCGGTCTGCTCGACCAGCCGCATGCCGTCATTGTAGAGCGGCTTGAAGGAGTCCGAGAAGATACGATGCTCTGCGAGACTGATCGTTTTTGCAGTTTCCCTCGAAGGCTCGCCCATCGATACCATCTCTACCCACTGATCGCCGCGATGGCGTATCCCCCGCCAAATCTCTCAGGACCGGCGCGATTGAAAATGCGCCAGGGGTCTAGACTTGGCAAGCGTATGTTTAACAGAAGGTTAACGCGCACGGGGTGCGCACAAGTTGCGCACAAAAAAAGAGCCGCGGGAAGGCGGCTCTCAGGAGTTAACAGGGAGGCGTCAAACAAAGTGGCTCCAACCACTCGGTAAGAATCCAGAACACTGGATGCCGCTAATGTGCATGCGTAACCCTAACAGATGGTTACCAGTTGAGGAAAAATTCAGCCTTAATGTTTCGCCAAGGGACAAAAATGGCAGTTTACACCCGTGCCATCTCACGCAGCTTGAACTTCTGGATTTTACCCGTTGATGTTTTCGGGATTTCGGCGAAGACCACAGCCTTCGGGCATTTGAACCGCGCCAGCAGCGTGCGGCAGTGTTCGATGATCTCTGCCTCCGTCGCCGTCTTGCCGGGCCGGAGCTCAACATAGGCAATCGGCACCTCGCCCCATTTGTCGTCCTGGCGCGCAACGACGCCGCATGAGGCAACGGCCGGATGCTTGTAGAGCGCATCCTCGACCTCGATGGACGAGATGTTCTCGCCGCCGGAAATGATGATGTCCTTCGAGCGGTCCTTGAGCTGGATATAGCCGTCGGCGTGCATGACGCCGAGGTCGCCGGAATGGAACCAGCCGCCGGCAAAGGCTTCGTCGGTGGCCTTCTTGTTCTTGAGATAGCCCTTCATGACGATGTTGCCGCGGAACATGACCTCGCCGATCGTCTCGCCGTCGGCGGGCGTGGGCTCCATGGTTTCGGGATCAAGGACAGTCAAACCTTCCAGCGCGGCATAGCGCACGCCTTGCCGCGCCTTCTTCGCGGTGCGGGCGCCGCGCTCAAGATTGTCCCAGTCGCTGTGCCATTCGTTCACGACAGCCGGACCATAGGTTTCGGTCAGGCCATAGAGATGCGTGACGGCAAAGCCGGCATCGGCCATGCCGGCCAGCACTGCTTCCGGCGGCGGCGCTGCGGCCGTGTTGAAGGTCACCGTCTGGGAGAAATCGCGCTTGTCGGCGTCGGAGACGTTGAGCAGCGTCGACATGACGACCGGCGCGCCGCAGAGATGCGTGACGCCATGATCGGCGATCGCATCGTACATCGCCTTGGCGCGCACCCAGCGCAGGCAGACATGCGTGCCGGCCTGGACGGCCAGCGTCCAGGGAAAGCACCAGCCATTGCAGTGGAACATCGGCAGCGTCCAGAGGTAGACGCAATGCTTGGCCATGCCGGCATGGATGGTGTTGGTGTAGGCCATCAGCGCAGCACCGCGGTGATGGTAGACGACGCCTTTCGGATTGCCGGTCGTGCCGGAGGTGTAGTTCAGCGAGATCGCGTCCCACTCGTCGTCGGGCATCGACCAATCGAAAGCCGGATCGCCGCCCGAAACGAACTCTTCGTAGTCCAGCGTGCCGATGCGCTCGCCCTTCGGATAGGGTGCATCGGCGGCGTAGTCGGGATCGTCGAAATCGATCACCAGCGGCTTGACCTTGGTCATCGCCAGCGCCTCTTTCACCACGACTGAAAACTCGCGATCGACGATCAGGATCTTGGATATCCGCGTGATCGAGCTGGAAGGCGATGATCGCCGCATCGAGCCGCGTATTCAGGGAATGCAGCACCGCCTTGACCATCGGCACGCCGAAATGCGCCTCCAGCATGGGCGGCGTGTTGGAGAGCATGACGCTGACCGTGTCGCCTTTGCCGATGCCTCGCTTGGCCAGCGCCGAGGCGAGCTGCAGCGAGCGCCGCCAGAAGTCGCGATAGGTGATGCGCTGCCGGCCATGGATGATGGCGACGTGGTCAGGATAGGTCTTCGCGGCGCGCTCGAGATAGGTGATCGGCGTCAGCGGCTGATAGTTGGCGGCGTTCTTGTCGAGATTTTCGTCGTAAGGATTGGCCACATGTCTCTCCTTGTTGCCGTTCCCTTAGCCAAGCGGAAGCGGCTCGTCACCCCACCAAAAGACCAATCAGGCCGTCATAGATCAGCTTCAGCGCGATCAGGCCGACGGTGGCGTAGGTGAGCGGATAAAAGACCTCCGGCTTCATGCGCCGCACCAGCCAGGCGCCCGCGAGGGTGGCCAGCGGCGCCAGCGGCATCAGCACGGCGGAAGCCGCCAGATTGGCCGCATCGAACTGGCCGAGCGCGAAATAGGGCACCAGCTTGATGGCATTGGTGATGGCGAAAAAGATCGCCGTGGTGCCTGACAGATACCTTGGGATCGAGCTTGAGCGGGAGCGCATAGACCTGGAAGGGCGGCCCGCCGACATGCGCGACAAAGCTGGTGAAGCCCGAGACAATGCCCCAGAAGCCGGCAGCGACGGTATTCGGCTGCGAGGCATGGCCCGAACCGTGGCGAAGCTGCGTATAGAGCCAGCGCGCGACGAAGACGAAGGCGACCGCGCCGACGACCAGACGCACCATTTCGACGGTGACCAGCGCCGCCAGCATCCAGCCGAGACCGACGCCCAGGACCGCGCCGGGCAGCATGTCGCGCAGCGTGCGGCGGTCGTAGACGCCCCACCAGGTCCAGACCGAGACGACGTCCATCAGGCACAGGATCGGCAGCAGGATGGCGGCCGCCTGCACCGGCGAGATGGTGAGCGCCATCAGCGGCACGCCGACGAAGCCGACGCCGCCGGCAAAGCCGCCTTTCGACAGGCCAACCAAAATGACAGCCGGAATGGCGACGGCGTAGAACCAGGGATCTGTAAGCAGAGGCATCGGGAGATTTTCGCGGCGGGAGGCCTTTGCAATAGCCTGATTGGCTGGCTTTGGCGAGCGGTGCTTGCCGTTTGGAGCCGGCTAGCGCCTTGGACCGTGTTGGTCTATGCCGCAATGCAACCAAGATCGCGCGGCATGAGCAATGTCGGACCGGATATCCATGACCGACAAAGCACCTGAAAACCGCTGCCGCATCGTGTTGATCGCGCCCGAGGGCGCGAGCCCCGATGAATTCGCGCAATCGCTGCAGCAAGCCCTGGCCGGCGGCGATGTCGCCTCGCTGATCCTGCCGCAATACAGCCTGGATGAAGCAGCTTTCCAGCGGCTGGCCGAGACGCGTGACGCCGATCGCGCAGGCAGCCGGCGCGGCGGTGATCATCGCAGGCGACAGCCGAGTTGCCGGCCGGGTGAAGGCCGATGGCATCCACATCGAGGGCAAGGCCAACCTTGCCGATGCGATCGAGCGCTTGCAGTCCAAGATGTCGGTCGGCACCGGCGGCGCGAAAACCCGCGACGACGCGCTGGCAGCTCGGCGAGCATGCGGCCGGACTACATTTTCTTCGGCCGTTTCGGCTACGACAACAAGCCCGAGGCGCATCACAGGAATCTCACACTCGGCCAATGGTGGGCTGAGATGATCGACGTGCCCTGCATCGTCATGGCCGGGTCCGACCTCGCTTCGGTGGAGGCCGTGGGAGAGACGCGTGCAGAATTCGTGGCGCTGTCGAGCGCCGTGTTCGGCCCTGGCATCGATGCCGGTGAGGCCGTTGCGCGCGCCAATGCTCTGCTGGACGAGGTCGCGACCCGCTTCGCGGAAGCGTCGTGATGCCACGACGTCTTGTCATCGTGGCAACGCTGGCAGCACTTGCCGCGCCCGCCGGTGCGGCGCCGGCGGACCAGCCTGCCGGCCCGGTGGACCCCACTCGCTTTGGCGAGATTGCGGCGCCCAAGCCTCCTGCGAATGCGACGCCGGGAGGCGTTGATCCAACCCGTTTCGGCGCTCCGGTGACGCCCAACGATGCTATCGGCAAGCCGCCGGTAACGATCCTGAAATCGAAGGAAATCACGCCAGACAACCCGGCCGCGTCGACGGAACAGGAGGGCGTGGACCCGAAACGGTTTGGTAGCAAGGTGGCCGATGCCGCTTATGGCGCCTTCCAGCGCGGGCTCTATAAGACTGCTTACAATCTGGCCCTGCCCCGCGCCGAACAGGGCGACGCCGCAGCGCAGACGCTTGTCGCCGAATTGCTGACACGCGGGCTCGGCATTCCCGCCGACCAGGAAGCAGCGGCGAAATGGTACGCCAAAGCCGCCGAGAACGGCGTGCCGGAGGCCCAGTTCCAATACGCGCTGATGCAGGCCGACGGCAAATTCGTGAAGAAAGATCCAGCCGGCGCGCTGAAAATGATGCAGGCCGCAGCAGACGCCGGCAACACGCTGGCGCAGTTCAACCTGGCGCAGATGGTTGTGCAGGAAGACCGCGGCCCGGCCGGATTTGTGAAAGCCCTGCCCTACTACGAGAAGGCGGCGGCAACCGGTCTGCCGGACGCGCAATATGCGATGGCGCAGATTTTCGCCAGCGGGGTCGCCGGCAAGAAACAGGACCTCGCCGAGGCGCGTCGCTATCTGCTGCTGGCCGCCAAGCAGGGTTTCGACACGGCTCAGCTCGATCTCGGCGCCTGGATGATCGAGGGCCGGGGCGGCCCGCGCGATGCCAAGGGCGGTTTCGTCTGGCTGAAGCAGGCGGCCGAAGGCGGCAATGTCGCCGCCATGAACCGGCTGGCCAAGCTCTACATGAACGGCATCGGCACCGACCCGAACTCGATCGACGCCGCCGCCTGGTATTTCCTCGCCCGCCGCGCGGGCCTGAGCGATTTCGAGATGGCCGATTTTCTGGATGGTTTGACGACCGAGCAGACCAAGGCCGCGCTGGAAAGAGCCAATCGTCTGCGCTGAGGGGTTTGCGCAGGGGGACAGTTTACTTTCTTTCCGCAAGGGCTAGCCCTGAGACCGCAGCGCCTTTCTGGCGGAAAAAAGTAAACTTTCCCGGCATTTATCCCTACGCCACCTCTTGCCCGCCGGGGACGCGGTTGCGCAGTTCGTCGACCAGGACGCGCATGTTCTCCGAATAGTCGATCGGCACGTCGACCAGATGCACCCCGCCGCCTGCAAAGGCGGCCTCGAGTGTCGGGCCGAGCGCTTCGGCGCTCGTCACGCGCGAGCCCTTTGCGCCATAGGCCTCGGCATATTTGACGAAATCCGGATTGCCGAAGGTCATGCCGAAATCCGGAAAGGCGTCGACCGCCTGTTTCCAGCGGATCATGCCATAGGCGCGGTCGTCCAGGATCACGACGACGAGGTTCAGTCCCAGCCGAACGGCGGTTTCCATCTCCTGCGAGTTCATCATGAAGCCGCCGTCGCCGCAGACCGCCATGACGCGCCGGTCGGGATAGAGCATGGCCGCCATCATCGCCGATGGCAGGCCCGCGCCCATCGTCGCCAGCGCATTGTCGAGCAGCAGCGTGTTGGCGACATGGGTGCGGAAATTGCGCGCGAACCAGATCTTGTACATGCCGTTGTCGAGGCAGACGATGCCGTCGTCCGGCATCACCTTGCGCACCTCGCGCACGATGCGCTGCGGGATGATCGGAAAGCGCGCATCGTCGGCCCGGTCGTTGAGGCGCTCGAGGATGTACTGGCGCAGCTTCAGCATTTCCGGATCGGCTTTGAGCTTGCCGCCGAGCTCTGGCCGACAGCGCGGAAACGCTGGCGCGCGATGTCGCCGATCAGCTCGGCATCAGGGTGAAACACCTGCTCGACGGTCGCCGACACAGTAGCCGACATGCAGCACCTTCGGCCCGCCGGCGGCGCGCATCAGGAAAGGCGGCTTCTCGACCGTGTCGTGGCCGATGGAGATGACCAGGTCGGCGCGGTCGATCGCCTCATGCACATAATCGCGCTCGGAGAGGGCGGCCGTGCCGATGTAAAGATTCGAGCCGCCGTCGACAGCGCCCTTGCCCATCTGGGTGTTGAAGAAGGGCAGGCCCATCGCCCGCACGAAGGCGGACAAGGGCTCGACGAGCCGCGGCCGGTTGCCGGCCGCGCCGATCATGATGACCGGGCGCTTCGCCGCCAGGATCATCTCGACGGCGCGCTCGATCGCCTCCGGCGACGGCACGGGACGGTCGACCGCATGGCGGCGCAGCACGGCGATGTCGCCCGCTTCCATGCCGGCGACATCTTCCGGCAATTCGAGGTGCACCGGACCCGGCCGTTCCTCGCTGGCGACACGGAATGCATCGCGCACGATCGAGGGGATGCTGCCGGTGCTGATGATCTGCCGCGTCATCTTGGTGAGCGGCTTCATCGAGGCGACGACATCGACGATCTGGAAGCGCGCCTGATTGGCGGTCATGATCGCCTTCTGGCCGGTGATCAGGATCATCGGCATGGCGCCGAGATGCGCATAGGCCGCGCCGGTGGAGAAATTGAGCGCGCCGGGCCCGAGTGTCGCAAGGCAGACGCCGGGCTTGCCGGTCAACCGGCCGTGGGTTGCCGCCATGAAGGCGGCGGCCTGCTCGTGGCGGGTCAGCACCAGCTCGATCTTGGACTGGCGCAGGGATTCGACCAGGTCGAGGTTTTCCTCGCCGGGAATGCCAAAGATGCGGTCGACGCCCTCATTCTCCAGCGCCGCGACGAAGATATCCGATCCCTTGGGCATGACGAACCTGCAATGCGTTGTGGTGGTCCGTTAGACCACGCGGCAGCGGGCAAGGGAACGGCGTTGATAGGCGAGGACGCCGATCTGTTTGGGCCAACATAGGCCAGCAGCATCGAGTTGCCCCCTCACCCGGCTCGGGCCACCCTCTCCCGCTGGGGAGAGGAAGCCGGCGGCGATGTTTGCGCCCTCCTCTCCCCGGCGGGGAGAGGGTGGCCCGAAGGGCCGGGTGAGGGGGCATCAGCATTTAAACGCCTGAATCAAAGGCTCGCGCTGTCGCAGGGGCCGGGCTTCACCTTGCCTCTCGCCCGATTTTGTGGTCTTGAGCGCCAAAATCGCCGCCAAATTGGCAGGGCGAGCCGAAATTCTCACTCCGAAAGCAAGAACAATGGCCAAGATCAACGGCAACGAAATCCGTCCGGGCTACGTCATCGAACACGATGGCGGGCTGTGGGTGGCGGTGAAGACCAACACCGTGAAGCCCGGCAAGGGCGGCGCCTACAATCAGGTGGAACTGAAGAACCTGATCAACGGCACAAAACTCAACGAACGCTTCCGCTCCGCCGAAACGGTGGAACAGGTTCGCCTCGACATGAAGGATTTTTCCTTCCTCTACGAACAGGGCGAGCAGCTGGTGTTCATGGATACCGAAAGCTACGAGCAGCTTGAATTGCAGAAAGAATTCGTCGGCGATCGCGCCGCCTTCCTGCAGGACGGCATGATGGTGACCGTCCAGCTCTACGAGGACAAGCCGATCGGCATTTCGCTGCCCGACCAGGTGACACTTGCGATCACCGAGGCCGATCCGGTGGTGAAGGGGCAGACGGCGGCATCGTCCTACAAGCCGGCGGTGCTGGAGAATGGCATTCGCGTGCTGGTGCCGCCCTTCATCGCGTCGGGCGAGCGCATCGTCGTCGACACCAACGAACTGACCTATCTGCGCCGCGCGGACTGAGAAAAGATCATGGCTCGCTCCGCTCTTCTCAATGTCATGGTTCAGGCCGCCACCAAGGCCGGCCGCTCGCTGTCGCGCGATTTCGGCGAGGTGCAGAACCTGCAGGTCTCGCTGAAGGGCCCAGGCGATTATGTCAGCCAGGCCGACCGCAAGGCGGAAGAGATCATCTACACCGAGCTCGCCAAGGCGCGGCCGGGTTATGCCTTCCTGATGGAAGAGCGCGGCGAGGTTGCGGGTGACGATGCGCAGCATCGCTGGATCGTCGACCCGCTCGACGGCACGACCAACTTCCTGCACGGCATCCCGATCTTCGCGGTCTCGATCGCGCTGGAGCGGCAGGGGCAGCTTGTCGCCGCCCTGGTCTACAATCCGGCGATGGACGAGCTCTACACCGCCGAGCGCGGCGGCGGCGCGTTTTTGAACGACCGGCGGCTGCGCGTCTCGGGCCGCACCAAACTCTCCGACGCGGTGATCGGCACCGGCGTGCCGCATCTCGGCCGCGGCCATCATGGCAACTATCTGATCGAGCTGCGCAATGTGATGGCGGAGGTTTCCGGCGTGCGGCGCATGGGCGCGGCCGCGCTCGACCTCGCCTATGTCGCGGCAGGCCGCATGGACGGGTTCTGGGAAAGCGGGCTGTCGCCCTGGGATACGGCTGCCGGCATGCTGCTGATCCGCGAGGCCGGCGGCTTCGTCTCCGACATGAAGGGCGGCCAGGCGATGTTCGAGGACAGGACGATCGTTGCCGGCAATGAGGCGATCCATCGGGCGCTGGCCCGGACGTTGCGCAAGCCGCTGAAGCCGGCCTGAGCGTCTGATACAAAAGTCGCCATGCCGGGCTGAGGCACCCTCTTTTGGGCGAGGTCGGCGCGCCAAACTTTTTGTGCACCACCTTTAGAGATCAAATTTTCACCCAATGCGCTTGCAATTCAGCAAGCGGTTCGTGGCATGATTGCTGCATGGTTCCCACGGCGTGGGGCAATGAGACGGGTTATGCGTGCAGAGGCGGAACAGACTGGCAGGCCAGATTCCCTTCGTGGGACGCTGGAATGCTACGCGCACAGAGCGCGTCGTCGATGGCGTCATTCACATTGTCGGGCTGGTGTTCGCGATCTCGGCGGGATCGATCCTGCTGGCGCTTTCTTTCTTCCGCACCAATTCCGGCGAGTATGCCGCCGCGATCATCTATGTCGTGTCGCTGCTGACCGTGCTGTCGATCTCGCTCGCCTACAATCAATGGCCGCTGACGCCGGTGAAGTGGATGCTGCGCCGCATCGATCACTCGGCGATCTATCTGCTGATAGCCGGAACCTATACGCCGTTCCTGGTGCAGTTGCCCGACGCCGGGCTGGCCAAGCTTGGGCTTTCGGCTGTGTGGGTCGCGGCGGCCGCGGGCATCGCGTTGAAAATCCTGTTTCCGGGACGATACGATCGCGCAGCCGTCGGCTTCTACATCGCGACGGGATGGAGCGGCATCATGATGGCGAACGAATTGCAGGCGGCGCTGCCCGCCTCCACCCTCACCCTGCTGGCGGCGGGCGGCATAGTCTATACCCTAGGCGTGATCTTCTACGCGTGGCGCAGCCTGAAATTCCAGACCGCCGTATGGCACAGTTTTGTAGTCGTCGGCGCCGCGCTGCATTGCTCGGCGGTGATGGATTGCTTCGTCGTTGCACGGCTTTAACAGAGCGGCTGTCTTTCAATTTGGACATAATTTCGCTTAGAGTTCGCGGCACAGCAAATCGGTAGTAGGACAAAGAGGCGAATGGCATTGTTGAACTCTCTAAGGAGAGGCGGCGCATCCGACGAGGACTACGATCCGCACCACCTTTCGAGCCCGCACGTCTTCCTCTGGTCGATGGTTGTGTTCCTGGCGATCGTCGCCTTCATCGCAGTCATCCTGACGCGCCAGATCTCCAGCGCCTTCGCCACCAATCCGGGCCTCAACGGCCTGATCGTGGGTGTGTTGCTGGTCGGCATCCTGCTGTCCTTCGGACAGGTGATCCGGCTGTTTCGCGAAATCCGCTGGGTGAATTCGTTCCGCGCCGGCACGGAGGGTGCAGAGCCGGTCCTGCTGGCGCCGATGAAGACGATGCTGGCGCGCTCGTCCATGGCGTTTTCGACAAGCTCGATGCGCACCATGCTCGATTCGATCGCCAACCGCCTCGACGAAATGCGCGACGTCTCGCGCTACCTTGTCGGCCTGCTGGTGTTCCTCGGCCTGCTCGGCACGTTCTGGGGCCTGCTCGGCACGATCGCCGCCATCGGCGACACGATCCAGGCGCTTGACCCGGGTTCGGGCGACACCAAAGCCGTACTCGACGCCTTGAAGTCGGGCCTTGCCGCGCCACTCTCCGGCATGGGCACGGCGTTCTCGTCCTCGCTGTTCGGCCTGTCCGGCTCACTGGTGCTCGGCTTCCTCGACTTGCAGGCCGGCCGCGCGCAAAACCGCTTCTATACCGAACTGGAAAACTGGCTCTCGACCGAAGCCGACATGTCGCTCGATATGGGCACCGCCGACCCAGGCCGCGCCAGCTCGGCGGAAGACATCAAGGCGATGTCGGAGCGGCTGCGCTCGCTGCAGGAGACCGGCGGTTCAAACCAGCGCGTCGCGGCCGCCATGGCCAATCTGGCCGACGGCATTTCCGGGCTGGTGAAGAACATGCGCTCGGAGCAGCAATTGATGCGCGACTGGGTCGAGCAGCAGTCCGACGAGCAGAAGGAAATGCGCGCGACGCTGGAAAAACTCGCCACCGCGCTGAAGCCGAAGGAGCGCGCCTGACGTGGCTCTGGCACGGGCGCGGCGCGACCGCCGCATCGACTATTGGCCCGGCTTCGTCGACGCGCTGTCGACGCTGCTGCTGGCCATCATGTTCCTGCTCTCGGTCTTCGTGCTGGCGCAGTTTCTGCTGTCGCGCGAAATCTCCGGCCGCGATGAGGTGCTGAACCGCCTCAACTCGCAGATCAACGAGCTGACCCAGCTTCTGGCGCTGGAGCGCGGCAATACGCAGGACGCGCAGGACCAGTTGGCCAATCTGCAAGCCTCGCTGGAAGCGGCGGTGACCGAGAGGAGCCGCCTCGAACGGCTGCTGTCCGCCGGAACGGGACAGGACGTCGCCGCCAAACAGCGCATCGGCTCGCTGACCGGCGAACTCGACACCGAGCGCCAGGTGAGCCAGCGGGCGCTGAGCCAAGTCGAGCTGCTGAACCAGCAGATCGCCGCCCTGCGCCAGCAGATCGGCGCCTTGGAAGTAGCGCTCGATGCGTCGGAAAAGCGCGACCAGCAATCGAACACCAAGATCGCCGATCTCGGCAAGCGGCTGAACGTGGCGCTGGCACAGCGCGTGCAGGAGCTGAACCGCTACCGCTCGGACTTCTTCGGCCGGCTGCGCGAAATCCTGTCCGACCGCGAAAACATCCGCATCGTCGGCGACCGCTTCGTCTTCCAGTCGGAGGTCCTGTTCCCGGTCGGCTCGGAGCAGATCAACGATGCCGGCCAGGTCGAGATGAAGAAGCTCGCCGGCGCGATCATCGAACTGCAGAAGGAAATTCCGCCGGAGATCAATTGGGTGCTGCGCGTCGATGGCCACACCGACAACGTGCCGCTGTCCGGCGCCGGGCGCTACGCCGACAACTGGGAACTGTCGTCGGCGCGCGCCACTTCGGTGGTGAAATTCCTGATCGCCAACGGCGTGCCGGCCAACCGGCTGGTCGCGGCCGGTTTCGGCGAATACCAGCCGCTCGACGCCGGCGACACGCCCGACGCCCGCAACAAGAACCGTCGCATCGAGTTGAAGCTGACGGAGCGGTAGAGGCAGTATGCGTCTCGCGCTGTTTGCGGCGATGCTGTTCGCCAATTCGGCCTTGGCGGCCGAACCCACTCCGCCGCCACAGCTCCGTCCCTCGGCACAATCGGTCGAGGAGAACAGCGAGCGCTTTGAGCGATGTCGTGGAGGCGATATCACCAGCTTTGGACCTGTTGCTGACGCCGGCGGCACAGCCGGAGATGACGATCGTCGTAACCGGTCACCAATATGGCTGGCGATGGACGTACCCGCCCACTGGCGCGCGAAGCGGTTTCGATGACGGTTGCTCAATTGCCAGTGCGCCCGCACTTCCACAGGGGCGGGAAGTTGGGCTGTCCTTGACCTCGGACGACATTATCCACGAGTTCACGATTCCAGTCTTGAACCTGCAGGTCGACGCGATACCCGGGCGCATCAACGTCGCGATGTTGGACACATCAAAAACAGGGCGTCTCAGCGGCGGGGCAACCTCGATTTCCGGCAGTCGTTATGGCGAGATGACCTTCGAGCTCGATATCTTGAGCGAGGCCGATTACGCTGCCTGGACACGAAAAACATTGCCGGTCGACTGCGCCATCCCTCACTGATCGAACCGCGCTTCACGGCGGCTTGATTTTCATTACCGAAGCTTAATTTGAAGCCGCGCAGCGCGTGCATACATCACTCATGCAGATCGAGATGCGCCGGCGATAGACAAATCGCGACTCGACAGCACCCGACGATCTGAGAACGCAGCGCGCGGTCCAGAATTGGTCCGCCGCTCGATCACAGGAGTACAATCCATGCGCACCTTTGCTCTCAAGGCCGGTCTGGCCGCCGCCTTCCTGTCACTGTCGGTTGCCGGTGCATTGGCGGGAAGTTCATCGCTGACAGAGCTGCAGCGTGAGGCGCTCGAAAATCACGGCCTCATCGATCCGTCGATTTCGGATCAGGCGGCTCCGACACATGGCTCTTCCGCCCATGCGATGCATCAGGTCAGGCCGTCTATGGGCCGGACTATGACCCCTCCATACCCCGGGGAACCTCGCCTCGGATAGCAAACAACGAGGGCCGATCTCAGGACCGGCCCTCATTGTGTTGAGGAGTGCTGCGTCCAATTCCCCTCCCTCCTGCAGGGAGGGCCCGCGAGCCATTCTTGCGCAGCAAGGCGATGGTGATGCCTCGCGAGCTCGGGATCGACCCTCCCCGCAAGGGGGAGGGTAAAACTCAGTTCGATGCCGCTTCCGAAACCAGCGCCGGGTCGTCGCGATAGTCGTTGGAAAACAGGCGTCTTCAGATTCTCGATCTTCGGCAGGTCGTTGTAGACGATATAGGGCTGGCTCGGGTTCAGCGTCAGGTAGTCCTGATGGTAGTCCTCGGCCGGATAGAAGGTCCTGCCGGGCTCGATGGTCGTCTCGATCTTGGCCTCATAGACCTTGGCCTTGTCGAGCTGGTCGATATAGGCCTTGGCGATCTTCGCCTGCTCGTCGTCAGCCGGGAAGATCGTCGACCGGTATTGCGTGCCGCTATCCGGTCCCTGGCGGTTGAGCTGCGTCGGGTCGTGCGCCACCGAGAAATAGATCTGCAACAGCTTGCCGTAGCTGATCTTCTTCGGGTCGTAGGTGATCTTGACCGCTTCTGCGTGGCCGGTGAGCCCGCTGCCGACGACCTCATAGCGGGCCATCTTTTCCTCGCCGCCGGCATAGCCGGAGACCGCGTTCTTCACGCCTTCCGTGTGCTGGAACACGCCCTGCACGCCCCAGAAGCAGCCGCCGGCCAGCACCGCCGTTTCGGTTGCCGCCTGGCTTGCCGGTTCATCCATGGCCGGCGGTGGAATCGCGATGCCTTCCTGCGCCAAAGTCGGCGACATTGCAAAAATGCTCGCGCCAAGCGCTATGGCGCCGGCGAGCGATGCGGAAATCATGTGACGACGCCTCATCGGCTTGTCTCCGTTTCTCGATGCATTGTGGGAATCAGGCTGCGACCGGCTTGAAGGTCATCGCCACGCCATTCATGCAGTAGCGCAGGCCGGTCGGTTTCGGGCCGTCATCAAAGACGTGCCCGAGATGCCCGCCGCAGCGGCTGCAGTGGACGGACGTGCGCACCATGCCAAGCGACGCGTCTTCCTCTGTGCCGACGGCTTTCTCGATCGGTGCGTAGAAGCTCGGCCAGCCCGTGCCGCTGTCGAACTTCGTCTTGGATTCGAAAAGCGCCTGCTCGCAACCGGCACAGTTGAAGATGCCGGCCCGATGCTCGTCGTTGAGCGCGCTGGTGAACGGGTACTCCGTGCCGCTTTCGCGCAGCACATTGTACTGTTCGGCTGTCAGCTTCTTGCGCCACTCGTCTTCGCTCATGTTCACCGCGAATGTGCCCTTGGCGCGCGTCGGCGAACTCCGCATCGAAAGGCCGGCGACGACTGCCAATGCGCCCACGCCACCCAGCAAAAGCGTTCGTCTGTCCATCATTGTTCTCCCGAGGCGCGTTTGACATGTTCGCTTAAGATACGCCGCGCCTTGGTCCGGTGTTACACCGAGCCGCTAGACATCACGCGCAAGTGAATGCAGCCTACCAGCCGAACCAAAGCGCGATCAGCGCCAATACGGCAGGAACGGTCTGGATGTAGAGAATCTTCCGCGATGCGGTCGCGGCACCATAAAGCCCTGCAACCGCGACGCAGATCAGCATGAAGAGCTTCAACTGCCAGCCGGCGTCGCCGAGATAGAGGCCCCAGAGCAGGCCGGCCGCCAGGAAGCCGTTATAGAGCCCCTGATTGGCCGCCAGCACCTTGGATGCCTTGGCGAATTCCGGCGTGAGATTGAACGCCTTGTGGCCGGTCGGCGTGTCCCAGGCGACCATCTCGAGATAGACGATGTAACAGTGGATCAGCGCCACCAGCGCGACGAGGATGTTGCCGACCATGCTCCCCTCCATGAAAACCTAGCCATTGATCGGCCTATTTGGGGTGCTCCGCAAGGACCAACATCTGACCCTCGCTTGGCCTGCTCGGCGGCCTTGTCACCGGCCTGACATTGGTGTCCTTTCGCGCCTTCAAAAGTCTCGGAGCCCCTATGTCCTTCCAGAAACTCGACGATCTCGGCCATAAGCTCGAAGCGCTGGAGCATGCGCTGGCGATCCTCGGCGCGGACGAGGCGACACATATGGCGGTGGGCGGCGGCGAGAAGCGCGCCGAAGCGATGGCGGCACTTGCCGGCATGCTGCATCGCCAGTCCACCGCGCCGGAAATCGCCGACTGGATCGACGCCGCCGGGCGGGAAGATCTGAACGATGACCAGAAGATCGCGGTCGCCGAATTCCGCCGGCACTACACCAATCTGACCTGCCTGCCGGCCGAATTCGTCGAGCGGCAGACGCGCGCAAGGCTACGCTGCGAGCAGCTCTGGCGCGATCTGCGCGCCAAGAATGATTGGGCGAGTTTTCAGCCGGCGCTTGAAGGCATCGTCACGCTGGTGCGCGAAGAAGCGGCCTTGCGCGCCGATGCACTTGGGCTCGATCCCTACGACGCGCTGATGGAGCAATATGATCCGGGCAATCGCGCCGCCGACATAACGCCCGTCTTCGATACGCTGAAGACATTCCTGAAGGACTTCGTGCCGAAGGCTTTGGCGGTTCAGGAAGAGCGGCGGGCAAAACGCCAGCTCAAGCCGCTGTCGGGCACCTATCCGATCGAGAAGCAGCGCGAACTCGGCCTGGCGATGATGAATGCGGTCGGTTTCGACATGACGCACGGCTCGTTGTCGGTCTCGCATCATCCTTTCTGCGGCGGCGTGCCCAGCGATGTGCGCATCACGACACGCTACAAGACCACCGATTTTCTCTCGGCGCTGATGGGCGTGCTGCACGAGACCGGCCACGCGCTCTACGAGCAGAACCTGCCGCATGAATGGGGGCATTGGCCGCTCGGCCGGGCGCGCGGCATGGCAGTGCATGAAAGCCAGAGCCTGTTCGTCGAAAAGCAGCTCGGCCGCAACCCGGCCTTCTGGCAGTGGGCGCTACCTGTGGTTGAGACACATCTCGGCGAAGCCTGGTCGATCGAGGATATCCTGCCGCATGTGCACCATGTCGAGCGCGGATTGATTCGGGTCGACGCCGACGAGGTGACCTATCCGCTGCACGTCATCCTGCGCTTCGAACTGGAGCAGGATTTTATCGCCGGCAGGTTGGACGTTGCCGACCTGCCGGAGGCATGGGACGCCAAGATGCGCGACTATCTCGGGCTCTCGACGATCGATAACCCCGCCGACGGGCCGATGCAGGACGTGCACTGGCCGGGCGCGGCCTTTGGTTATTTCCCGTCCTATACGTTGGGCGCGATGATGGCCGCGCAGCAATGGGCGGCTTTCGAAAAGAGCCACCCCCAACGCCAATGCCGATATCGCCGAAGGGCAAATTCGACGCCGTCAACGACTGGCGGCGCGCAAAGGTGTGGTCGCAAGGGTCGCGATGGTCGACGCCGGAACTGCTCCGAGCGTGCAACCGGCGAGAAACTCAATGCAACCTATTTCATCGATCACCTGACCGAACGCTACGGCGCGATCCTGAAATCTGCGATTGAAACGGGCACGTACGGGCACAACCGCTGGGAAAATAACGCAGATTCGGTTGCGAAGCCGAAAAAACCTGCCATCATGGCCAAATCGCAGCAGGTTGTAGCTGCTCCGTGACGCTGATTCCGGTTGTACGATAGAATTGCTGTTCGCGGACGGGCCAGATCGTCGCGTGGGAGGGGTTTATGGCGGGCGGCCAACAGGCATCGAATGCGTGGAAGGTGCTGACGGTGCTCTTCCTCGCCAACCTGTTCAACTTCTTCGACCGCGCCGTTCCCGCCATCGTCATCGAACCTATCCGCATCGAATGGGGTCTCAGCGATCTCCAGATCGGTATCCTCTCGGCCGCCTTTACCGTCGTCTACGCGGTGGCTGGCATCCCGCTCGGCCGTCTGGCCGACACCGGCTCGCGCAAGAAGATCATGGGCTGGGGACTGATCGTCTGGAGCGCCTTCACGGCGCTGGGCGCAGCGTCCTGGAGTTTCGCCAGTTTTCTGGCGACCCGCATCGGCGTCGGCATCGGCGAAGCCAGCTATGCGCCGGCGGCCAATTCGCTGATCGGCGACCTGTTTCCGGCCAACAAGCGCTCGCGCGCCATGGGCGTTTTCATGCTCGGCTTGCCGCTGGGGCTGCTGCTCGCCTTCTTCACCGTTGGCGCCATGGTCAAGGCCTTCGGATCCTGGAAAGCGCCATTCGTCATCGCCATGCTGCCCGGCCTGATCATCGCCATCTCCTTCTTCATGATCAGACGAGCCGGAGCGCGGCGCGGCCGAACGCGTCCAGATTAGCCAGGCGCCGATCGCCAACCCGATCCGCAAGGTGCTGGCCATTCCGACCATGTGGTGGATCATCCTGGCGGGCATTGCCGCGAACTTCGCCGCCTATGCCGTGAACTCATTCATGGTGCCGCTTGATGCAGCGCTTTTTCGGCCTGCCGCTCGAGCGGGCGGCGATAGCGACCGGCGTGATCGTCGGCATCACCGGATTGATCGGACTGGTTGCCGGCGGCTGGATCGCCGACCGCGCGCATGAACGCTCGGAGCGTGGGCGCCTGATGCTGGGCTGTCATCGCCTGGCGATCGCCGCCATGGCGACCTGGTATGCGCTGTCGCTCGGCGCGGACCAGGTTGGCCTGTTCATCGGCCGTCTTCTCGATCGGCTGGCTGATGCAATATGCCTACTATGTCTGCCTCTATCCCGCGATCCAGGATGTGGTCGAGCCGCGCCTGCGCGCCACCGCGGTGGCGGTGTTCTTTGCCGCGCTTTATCTGCTTGGCGGCGCCTTCGGCCCGCTGGTCGTCGGCTTCTTCTCCGATCGCTCTGCCGAGGCAGCAATGGCAGCCGCCGGCGCGACCGAAATGACCGAACAGTTCAAGGCGGTCGGCCTGCACGACGCGATGGAATTGGTGCCGATTTCGCTGCTGGTCACAGCGGTCGCGATTCTGCTCGCGACGCGCACTTTCCCGGCCGATGCCAGGGCGATGTCGGACGGACTGGCGCGCGCAGCCGGCTGACCTACGGACCGGAGCGGTTGCTCCGGCCCGCCATAGCCCTCTGCGTCAATCCATCTGGATGTTGGCGTCCTTGACGATCGGCGTCCATTTCGCGATTTCGGCCTTCACATGGGCGCCCAGCTCTTCCGGCGAGGAGGCGACGATCGTGGCGCTGAATTCCTTCATGCGCTCCACGACTGTGGGATCGGCCATCGCCGTCTTCGCGGCCTCGTTCAGCTTGGCCACGGCCTCCGGCGGGGTGCCAGCGGGTGCAAAGAGCGCGTTCCAGGTATAGGTCTCGTAGCCGGGCACGGTTTCGCCGATGGCCGGCACATCCGGGAAGGATCCGGCCCTGTCCTTGGTGGTGACGCCCAGCGCGCGCAGTGTGCCGCCCTTGATGTGCGCCGATGACGACGGCAAATTGTCGAACATGATCGGGACCTGGTTGCCGAGGACGTCGTTCAGCGCCGGCCCGGCACCCTTGTAGGGAATATGTGTCATGCTGACGCCCGCCAATTTCTTGAACAGCTCGCCCGACAGGTGAAGCGGCGTGCCGATGCCGGACGAGGCATAGCTGTACTGATCCGGGTTGGCTTTCAGCAAATCGACGAGTTCCTTGACGGTCTTGGCCGGCAGTTCCGGGTTGACGACCAGAACATTGGGTACGATCACCAAGAGCGAAACCGGCGCGAAATCCTTCTCCGCGTCATAAGGCTTGGTCTTCAGCATCAGCGGGTTGAGCGCATGCGTGGCAACCGTGCCCATCAGGATGGTGTAACCGTCGGGATCGGCCTTGGCGACTTGCGCTGCGCCGATGCTGCCGCCGCCGCCGCCGACATTCTGGACGATGACCTGCTGACCGAGAATGTCCGACATCTTCGCCGCGATCACGCGGGCGACCAGATCGGTCGAGCCGCCGGCTGCGAAGGGCACGATCATCGTCACCGTGTGGTCGGGAAACGATTGCGCGGTTGCCGGACTGCCGAGCATGGCCGCGCCCAAAAGCGAAATGCCAAGCGCCAGGCCAGCGCGGCGGGTGAATACCGAACGTTTCATGATCTCTCCTCCAGATTTGCTACGTCGCACGGCAGACAAGCACGGGACGCAGCGCGAAGGAAGCCTACTCCGCCGCCTGGAAGGCGCTGGCGCCGGTCTCGAACTGCATCTTCGCCAGCCGGGCGTAGAGCCCGTGCTTCTTGACCAGCGATCTGTGCGTGCCTTCCTCGACGATGCGGCCTTGATCCATGACCAGGATGCGGTCGGCCTTGAGCACGGTGGCCAGCCTATGCGCGATGACCAGCGTCGTGCGGCCGCGCATCAGCCCTTCCAGCGCCTGCTGCACGAGCAATTCGCTTTCGGCGTCGAGCGCCGAAGTTGCTTCATCGAGAAGCAGGATCGGCGCGTCGCGCAGAATGGCGCGGGCGATCGCGATGCGCTGGCGTTGTCCGCCCGACAGCGTGACGCCGCGCTCGCCGACAGGCGTTTCGTAGCCCTCGGGCAGCCTTTCGATGAACTCGCGGGCATGCGCGGCGCGCGCGGCGGCCTCAATGTCCTTTTCGCGAGGCGCCCGGCCGGCCGAAGCCGATATTGTCGGCCACGCTTGCGGCGAAGATGGTCACATCCTGCGGCACCACCGCGATGCGGCCGCGCACCTCGGCCGGATCGGCCTGCGCGAGATCGACGCCGTCGATCAGCACCTGGCCTTCCTGCGGGTCGTAGAAGCGCTGCAGCAGCGCGAAGACCGTTGTCTTTCCCGCGCCGGACGGACCGACAATCGCAACTGTCTCGCCAGGCTTGACGGCAAAATTCAAGCTGTGAACCGCGGCCCGGTCCGGGCGGGCCGGATAGCTGAACTCGACATTGCGGAATTCGACCGCGCCCAATGCCGGCGCCGGCAACGGCACCGGATTGGCCGGCGCCTTGATATCCGGTTCTTCAGCCAGAAGCTCGGTCAGGCGTTCCGCGGCGCCCGCGGCCTGGCTCAGCTCGCCCCAGACTTCCGAGAGCGCACCAAGTGCGCCGGCGGCAAACACCGAATAGAGCAGGAACTGGCCGAGCGTGCCGGGCGACATGACGCCTTCCAGCACGTCGCGCGAGCCGAACCACAGGACGGCGACGACTGAGGAAAAGATGGTGAAGATGGCGACGAAGGTGAGCACCGCGCGCGCCTTGATCGAGGAACGCGCCGCGCCGAAGGCATTGGCCACCGTCCTGGCGAAACGCCCGGTGACCAGCCTCTCGTTGGTGAAGGATTGCAGCGTGCGCACCGCGCCGATCTGTTCGCCGGCATAAGCGGTAGCTTCGGCGAGCGTATCCTGCGCCTGGCGCGATTTCGCCCGCACCGAGCGGCCGAATGCGACCAGCGGCAGGACGATGATCGGGATCGCGGCAATGACCAGGCCGGATAGTTTTGGGCTGGTGTAGACCATCATCCCGACGGCCCCGAGCCCCAGCAGCACGTTGCGCAAGGCGACCGAGGCCGTCGCGCCGACGGCCGATTTGATCTGCGTCGTGTCGGCGGCAAGCCGGGAGACGATCTCGCCGGACTGCGAGCGGTCGAAAAAGGCCGGCGACAGCGTCGTCACATGCGCGAAGACATCGCGGCGGATGTCGGCGACGACCCGTTCGCCGAGCGTGACGACGAAGTAGTAGCGGCAGGCGGATGCCAGCGCGAGCAAAGCCGCGATGACCACCAACATCGAAAAATAGTTGGCGATGAAGGTGGAATCCGACGAGGTGAAGCCGTGATCGATCATGCGCCGCACGGCCAGCGGCAGGGTCAGCGTGGTGGCTGCCGCAAGCGCCAGGAAGAAAAGCGCCGCCGCCACCTGGCCACGATAGCGCAGCACATAGGGCGCCAACCGCCGGAGCGGTCTCAGCGAACGGCGGTCGATCGCTTCCCTATTCGCCGGTTCGACGGCCATTGGTCACGCGTTTCCCTGCTCGTTTCCCCGCGGTCGCATGGCGCGAAATGCCGCGCCTGCGGCCTTGTGATTCAATTTTGGCTGATGTATAGGCCAGCCCGACTGTTTGAAGCCGTACATTCCATTGGAATATGCTTCAAGTTTTCCATGTGAGCGACATCGCCGCAGGCAAGTGCTAAGGCGCTCGCGGACAGAAAGTTTTGGGATAGACCGATGAAAGACAAGATCCACCCCGACTACCACACCATCAAGGTCGTGATGACCGATGGCACCGAATACATGACCCGTTCGACCTACGGCAAGGAAGGCGACACGCTGAACCTCGACATCGACCCGTCGACCCACCCGGCCTGGACCGGTGGCCAGCAGACGCTGCTCGACCGCGGCGGTCGCCTGTCGAAGTTCAAGAACAAGTTCGCCAATCTGGGTATCTGAGCCCGCTGATCGGCCTGATCGTTTCGAAAAACCCGCCCTCGTGGCGGGTTTTTTTGTTTGGACGTTGTGTGGCCCCTCATCCGCTGCCGGCACCTTCGTCCCCGTAAAGACGGGGAGATGACCGCTGTCGTTACGGCTGGTCGCGAATCGTGAGCGTCGGAGAGTGGCGAAAACCTCGCGGCCAGCGTCTCTCGCCCGTCTTTACGGGGCGGGTAGCAGGACCGTCTGGGGCGGCACTCGAGCACCTCACTCCTTCGCGCGCTCCACATAAGCGCCGTCGGCGGTCATCACCACGATGCGGGTGCCGGTGGCGATGTGCGGCGGCACGGTCGTTTTCACGCCATTGGAGAGCAGCGCCGGCTTGTAAGAGGACGACGCGGTCTGGCCCTTGGTTGTCGGTTCGGTCTCAACGACTTCGAACACCGCCCGCTGCGGCAGAACGATAGCGATGCCGATGCCCTCGTGCACCGAAACATCGACCGTCATATTCTCGATCAGATAGGGCGCGGCATCGCCGACGACATCTTTCGATACGGCAATCTGATCGTAGGTTTCCGGGTTCATGAAGTGGAAACCTTCGTCATCATTGTAGAGAAATGTGTGCGGCCGATCCTCGACATAGGCGCGCTCGACCTGCTCGGTCGTGCGATAACGTTCGGAAACTTTTACGCCATCGGAGATGCGGCGCATGTCGAGCTGCGTGACCGGGGTTCCCTTGCCGGGATGGATGTTTTCCGCCGACAGCACGACATAGAGCTTGCCGTCCTGATCGACCACATTGCCCTTGCGCAGCGAACTCGCGATGACTTTGACCATGATTGTTTCCGGTTTGATGTCTTGCGTGCGGCCTTAGCGCATTTGAGGGCAGTAGGGGAATAGGGCAGTAAGGCAGTAGGGCGGCAACGAGCGCCTGCGCCGACGAAAACGCTCTTTGCCCACATACTGCCCTATTGCCTTACTGCCCTATTGCCCTATTCCCCCCGCATGATCTCAGCCTCCCCCTGGTGGACGCCGCATGTCCACGCCGACCGGCGCCCGCGCCTGCTCGCCCGCAACGCGATTGCCGCCGGCGCTGCGCGGCTGGTTCGCCGAACGCGATTTCATCGAGGTGACGGCAAACACGCTGCAAATCTCGCCCGGCAACGAGGCGCATCTGTCGGCCTTCGGCACGGAGTTTCTGCATCCCGACGGCTCGCGCCGGCCCTATTACCTGCACACCTCGCCGGAATTCGCCTGCAAGAAGCTGCTGGCGGCGGGGGAAACGCGCCTGTTCAGCCTGGGTCCGGTCTATCGCAACCGCGAGCGCGGGCCGCTGCACCATCCCGAATTCACCATGCTGGAATGGTATCGCGCCGGCGAACCCTATGACGTGCTGATGGACGATTGCGCCGCATTCCTGGCGCTGGCGGCCGAGCGGGCCGGCGCCAAAAAGCTGACATTTTCGCGGGCGCGAGGCCGATCCTCTTGCCGCGCCCGAGCGGCTCAGCGTCGCGGAGGCCTTCGACCGCTTTGCCGGCATCGATCTGCTGGCGACGGTGAGCGCGACGGGCGAGACGGACGCGGTCGCGCTTGCATGCGGCGGTCAATGCCGCCGGCATCCGCACTGCGCCGGACGACACATGGGCCGACCTCTACAGCCGCGTGATGGTCGAGAAGATCGAGCCCAATCTGGGCATGGGCCGGGCGACGATCCTCTACGAATATCCGGTCAGCGAGGCGGCACTGTCCCGACCGGTGGCGCGCGACCCGCGCGTGGCCGAACGTTTCGAGCTCTATTGCTGCGGCGTGGAACTGGCGAACGCCTTCGGGGAATTGACCGACCCGGTCGAACAGCGCCGGCGCTTCACCCTCGAAATGGACGAGAAGGAGCGGGTCTATGGCGAGCGCTATCCGCTGGACGAGGATTTTCTGGCGGCGCTTGGCGTCATGCCGGAAGCCAGCGGCATCGCGCTGGGCTTCGACCGGCTGGTCATGCTGGCGACCGGGGCGAACAGGATCGACGACGTGATCTGGACGCCGATGCCGGAGTAGCTCCCTCCCTTCTCCCCTTGTAGGAGAAGGTGGCCGAGCGAGCGTAGCGAGAGCGAGGTCGGATGAGGGGTGCTGGAATGAATGAGACGTTGCGCTCAGTCCAACACCCCTCATCCGTCGCCATTTCCTCTATCGCTTCGCGACATCGGGGCGACACCTTCTCCCACAAGGGGAGAAGGAAGAGGAGCCGCCAGCTCCCTCAACGCCATGCGCTTGTAAGCTTCGACCAACCGGTCGCCTTCCGCGCGATCGACCGAAATGGCGAGCCGCATCGTGGCTTCGCCAAGCTGCCAGATCAGGAACGCGGTCGACGACAGGGCATCCGGGTCGATGTCCGGGCGCAGGCGTTGCCAGACGCGCACCAGCGTTTCGGCGCTGGCGCGGCTGTCCGCCATCTCAAGCGCGCGCAGCGTCTTGTCGGCCTGGGTGCCCGACCAGATGTCGCGCATCGCAGGCTCCCCCAGCCAAATGCCGTAATAGGTGTCGATCAACTCCGAGAAGGCCGCGAGGAGCTCGTCTTGCGTGCGAACATCGAGCAGTGCAGCGTCGATGCAATCCTGGCTTTCGGCATTGTACCGTTCGGCCAGCGCCCGGATGATCACGCTCTTGTCCGGAAAGAACTGATAGAGCGAGCCGATCGACACGCCGGCGCGCTCGGCCACTTCCCCCATCTTCATCGCGTCGCTGCCGCGCTCGGCGATCAGGTCGCGCGCAGCGACCAGCATACGCTCGACCCGCTCGCGGCTGCGCTGTTGCGTCGGCTCCTTGCGGACAATCGTTTCAGGGCTCTCATTCATAATATGAGGCTTTCTCACATTCCTGCTTGACAGCTATAATATGAGGATTTATCACATTTATCAATGTGAGAATTCCTCATATTTGATGGAGTGACAGATGAACACGCAGACCTCACACAAGCCGATCCTGGTTCTGGGAGCGAACGGCAAGACCGGCCGCCGCGTCGCGGAGCGCCTGACTGCGCGCGGCCTGCCCGTCAGGCTGGGATCGCGCAACGCGACGCCGGCTTTCGACTGGAATGACCGATCGACATGGGCCGGCGCACTGGACGGCGTCAGCGCCGTCTACATCAGCTATTATCCGGATCTTGCCGTGCCGGGCGCGAAAGACGCCGTTGAAGCGCTGGCGAAACTGGCAGTCGGTATGGGCGTCAGGCGGCTGGTGTTGCTGTCGGGCCGCGGCGAAGAAGAAGCGCAGGCGACCGAGGAAGCCTTGAAGGCGCTCGACGCCGACCTGACGATCGTGCGCGCCAGCTGGTTCAACCAGAATTTCTCCGAAGGCGCCTTCCTCGACTACATCCTGGCCGGCGAGATGGCGCTGCCGGTGGGCGGCGTGCGCGAACCCTTCGTCGATGCCGACGATATCGCGGATGTCGTCGTGGCGGCATTGACCGGCGACTGGCATGTCGGCCAGCTCTACGAGGTCACGGGGCCTCGGCTATTGACCTTCGCCGAGGCCGTTGCGGAGATCGCGGCTGCCGCGGGGCGGGACATCCGCTACACGCGCATCACACCTGAAGAATTCCGCGCCGGCATCGGCGAAGCTGGCCTGCCTGAGGACCTGGTCTGGCTGCTCGACGAGTTGTTCACCCGCGTGCTCGATGGCCGCAACGAATATCTGACCGACGGCGTCGAACGTGCACTCGGCCGCCCGCCGCGCAGCTTCACCGACTATGTGTGGGAGGAAGCGGCACGCGGCACCTGGAACACCGCGCAGGCCGCGTGAACCGTCATTCGGCCCTGAAACCAACGGAGGCGATCATGTTTTCACAACTCATCCCCGCCATCACCTTTCTGGCGCTGCTCGGCAGCGGACTGATGGCCGGCCTCTTCTTCGCCTACTCGAATTCCGTCATGCCGGCGCTGGCAAAGATGCCGGGCCCGCAGGGCATCGCCGCAATGAACCATGTCAACGTGGTGATCCTGAACCCGCTGTTTCTCAGTGTGTTCATGGGCACCGCCGTCCTGGCCGCCTTGCTGATCGTCGCCGCCCTCCTCGGCTGGACGGCAAAGCCGGTGTGGATCGTGATCGGCGCGGTGCTTTATCTTGTCGGCAACATCGCGATCACCATGCAGATCAACGTGCCTATGAACAACGCGCTGGTCGCCGCGGGAGCCGACAGCCCAAACAGCGCGGCACTCTGGGCGACCTATCTCGACCGCTGGGTGTTTTGGAACCATGTGCGGGCCCTGGCATGCACGGGAGCGTTGGCGGCGTTTGCCATAGCCATGGCGTAGCGAGCGGACTGCCTCACTCGACGATCTTCCAGTAGGAATCCTTTCGCGTCACCTTGCCATCGCGAAAGGTATAGAAGTCGCAGCCCCGGACTTCCTTGCGAACGCCGTCCAGCGTGGTGCCGGTCAGCAGCCATTTGGACATGCCGGCGCCGGCCGCCTCATCCACGAAGTGTTCTTCTTCGCCGTAGTGCACGTCGGGCAGGCCCGCGAACCGGCCTGCGAGTGCCTCGCGGACGTCGCGCTTGCCCTCGAAACGAGAACCCCACGGCTGGTTTCCCCGCGGCATCTCCAGAATGCAGTCGTCGGCGAAGAACGCCATGATGCGATCGAGATCATGCGCGTTGAATGCCTCGCAGAGCTGCTTCAGCGTCGATCGAATGTCCATGCCTCGCCTCCATCCTGCGGGCGCATTCTAGACGATCAGGCGTCGTTCGCATCCTTCTTCCGGTCCGAATGGCCGAGATCCCGCTCCGGATCGATCACATCGCGCACGAGCTGCTTCAGCTTGGCGGCATCCGGGAAGCCGCCGTCGCGCTTGCGCTCCCAGATGAGCTGATCGTTGCAGGTGATCGAAAAGACGCCGCCAGTGCCAGGGACCAGCGTCACTTCGCCGAGATCGGTACCGAAGGTGGACAGAAGCTCCTGCGCCATCCAGCCGGCACGCAGCAGCCACTGGCACTGCGTGCAATAGATGATGCGGATGGTCGGTTTGAGGGGCCCGATCACGCCCGAACCACAGTGGTGCCAGCCATTCGATCGTAGATTGGCCTGTTGTTGTTGACGAGCGAGATGCCGATCCAAGCGATCCAAACGAGAGGTAAAATTTGCACCGCAAAATGCAGGGGCGCAAGCAACGCGCTCATCGGACCAACCATTTCTTGCAACGATGCGGGATCGCCAACATTCGACGCAATCGAAAGTCCCCACATCACAAATGCAAGGCCTGGGAGGAAACCAGCTATTTTCATAAACTCACGCAAAAGGGCCTTGCTCAAAGGTATCCCGCGGCGCTCGGGCCCTGAAACATCCACTGTCCTGATGCCGACCAGCAGTTTTCCAATCGTGGCGCCGATCCAAGTCTCCAAGATCACACAATAGGCAAAAATCAGCGCGTTCGCCGCCAGCATCAACCAGATAAATCGACTTAACATGTCGAAAATCTCGACAGGAAAAGCTCCCGACTTTGCACCGGCGGGAAAGTTCGGCGGTACGAAAGAATTCATGATCGACAGGCTGAAGATTGTCCATACGACACTAAAGATCAGCCAATCGACAAACAGCGCAACAAATCTGGGACCAAACCATGCTTGCTCAAACTGAAGGGATCTGTCGTCGACTACCATCTGATTTCCTTGTCGGTCGTAACATTAATCGTGCACGCCAAGGTCGCTCGGCATGATCGATGCCGGGAGGAAGGCATATGAAGAGAGAACAGCTTCTCTGACACCTTCATGGGTGAGCAGAGTCCGCTCTTACAGTGGTTCCAGCAAATCGATCGTGAATCGGATCGTTGTGTAGGATAATCGACACCACGATCCATATCTGCCAGGTCCCTGCAATCGCCAAGACGACAAGAAGACCGACCAGCGCCAACATCGCAGTCGTATCGGAAAATGTCTCGCTGGCCTCTGCCCCCGCGAGGCTGCCCCAGGCCAGGAAAGCGGACACAGCTTCTACCGCGACCAGCGGCAGGAAGCCGGCAAATTTCGCAAGCTGGCGTCGAATAGACTTGCGAGACGGCAAACCAACGCGATTCAGGTCATCCTCATCATAGACGGCGATAGCCATGACGCGCTTGCCGATCGATCGGCCGGACGTTCGCTCGAAAAGATAGAGATAGAAAAAAAGCACAACCAAATCGAGGAAGCCGATCTCCAGCGGCATCGATCGAAAATCTCCGTCGGGATCGAGCATGACCTGAATCGACTGGGATTTCGCGGGTTCTGTTCCAGTCTTCAACCCCTCAGCCCAGGTGGCGACGGTGAGTCCGAAAACGGACGTTCTGCAAACCTGCCAGTCATAATCAGCCATCTGGGGCGAGCCATCGCTGATCGTTACTGGGCTGCAGAATTGCCATCGCAATGAAAGTGACTGGCCCGTGATTTCACCGCCGGTAAGCGAATGAAGCACGGCCACGACGACAAAGAGGGGAACGAAGATGACGAGGTAGTCGATGACAAAGGCGGCAAGCCGTCTCCAGAAACCGGCCCGATCGGGCCAATTTGGATTGTCAGGGAGCAGTCTGTCTCCGGGATTGGTCATGTCGTTCCCCAACGAACCCAAGGTGACAGATTAGCGGAGGGATATTCGTCGCCAACGACCCGAGCAACCTTGCGCGCGCTGCATGTCCTGATTGCCAAAGACTTTATCGACCTGCTCCCAACCAATCGGCCAATGACGAGTAGTCCTTTGCCCTGCTGAGCAAAACACGATTTCGCCTGCCAACTGAGCAAGATTATGAATTGCTATCAAGTGCAATCTAGTTGTGCAACTCTGGGATGCATTAGAGGAACATTATATATACGGCTTGAAGTGATCCTCACATACCATGATATAGTCAAAACCGCTTTAGGGCTTTCCGGCCGATTTCGGGCGTAGTGCCCGAACCTTTACGCCGCGCTGAGCTTGGCCAGCGTTGCGTCGTCGACCTCGAAATTGGCGTAGACGTTCTGCACGTCGTCGTCGTCTTCGAGCACGCCGACCAGCTTCATCAGCGACTGCGCGCGTTCTTCGTCGACCGGCACGTTGGTCTGTGGCTTCCAGATGATTTTGACGCTATCGGCCTCGCCGAGCGCGCCTTCCAGCGCCTTCGACACCTCGTTCACAGCCTCGAAGCCGCACAGGATGGTGTGGCCTTCCTCGTCGGACTGCACGTCGTCCGCGCCGGCATCGATGGCGGCTTCCATCACCTTGTCGGCATTGCCGGCCTTGGCTGGATAATACACTTCGCCGGCGCGATCCCACATGAAGGAAACCGAGCCGGTTTCGCCGAGCGCTCCGCCAGCCTTTGTGAAGGCGGCGCGCACATTGGCGGCAGTGCGGTTGCGGTTGTCCGTCAGCGCCTCGACGATGACGGCGACGCCGCCCGGGCCATAGCCCTCGTAACGCACCTCGTCATAGCTTTCGGCATCGCCGCCGCTCGCCTTGTTGATGGCGCGCTGGATGTTGTCCTTCGGCATCGACTCGGCCTTGGCGTTCTGCACCGCCAGCCGCAGACGCGGGTTCATCGCCGGGTCGGGCATGCCCTGCTTGGCGGCGACGGTGATTTCGCGCGCCAGCTTGGAAAATATCTTCGAGCGGACGGCATCCTGCCGCCCCTTGCGGTGCATGATGTTCTTGAATTGTGAATGGCCGGCCATAGGCGCCTCTGAATGCCCGATGAATGTCTGAGATGGCCGGGCTTATAGATAAAGAGCCAGCGAACGTCCAGAAGGGCGTCGCCTCGCGCAAACGTGACTTCGCCTCGCCGTTGATGTGGCCATACTGCGCCTCGCGCTTCGGAGGCGGCAATGACGCAGTGGCGTTTCATTCTCGCAGGGCTGGCCTTGCCTGTTCGCAGGCGCGGCGTTGGCGCAGGAGCAGCCGAAAGCGGCGGACGAACAGATCGTCTCAAAATGCGTTGCGATCGCTCAGGGGTTTCCCGGCGCAACCTATGCCAATTTCACGCCGACACCGCAGCCGCCTTTCCTGCCGATCGGCGGCACGAACGACGGCGTCGTTGAGATCACCTATGCGGGCCATTCGACCTATCTGATCGAGACGCCGGCCGGGCGTGCGCATCGCCACGGACTTTTCAGGCGTCTATGGCGGCGAGTTCAATCCGCGCGTCGTGACGATGAACAAGGCGCACCGGACTCACTACACGCTGACGCCGCCGGCAGAGATCGAATATGTGCTGCACGGCTGGGGCGAAAACGGCCAGCCGGCAAAACATGGGCTTGTCGTCGACGACGTGACGATTCGCAACGTGACCACCGACATCCGCTCCTGGGGCGGCGAGCTGGAGCGCGACGGCAATTCCATCTTCATCTTCGAGGTTGCGGGCCTGTGCATCGGCCATCTCGGTCATCTGCACACAAAGCTGTCGGACAAGCAGTTCGGCCAGATCGGCCGCCTCGACGTGCTGATGGTGCCGATCGACGGCGGGCTGACGCAGAACATCGAGACGATGACCGAGATCACGCAGCGGCTCTATTCCTCGATGATCCTGCCGATGCACCGGCATTCGATGACCATCGGCGAGTTCACCAGCCTCATGGGCGACGGGTTTGCCGTCGATTTCCGCACGGGCCGCAGCCTGACGGTGTCGCTTGGCACTCTGCCCGACCGGCCGACAATCGTCGTTCTGGACGGCGTCTGATTGTCACTTTGCGGACACGACAAGACCAGCGAACCGGGTGCCGTTCGGTCCGTAGAGGGCCAAGGCTTCGTCGCATGGCGATGGCACGGCCGGTGCGGGCGCGGCCGCGTCAGGCGGCTCCGGCGCTTCATGCGGTGGCGGAGGTTTTGCCTGGGCCGCTGGCGGAACAGGCGGCTTGATCGTATCCGACAGTGCGAGCTGTTGCTCGCCGAGCAAACGCATCTGCGCCTGCGCATCGACGATACCGGCCATGGTCGCAACCTGCCGCGCGACATTTTCATCCAGCTTCATTGCGGGGCACTCCCCGACAAGGCGGATGGCATCGGCGAGAAGGACCCGCAATTCATCCGCTGACTGCGCCCGTGCGGGAAACGCAGTCGCAAATGAGAACGCAATGACGATCCAAAGGCGCAACCAAATCCCCCAAGGCGCACCAAAACCCGGAGGATAAATTGTGGCAGCCGGCCTGTCACGCGCCAGCTGCAAGCAGGGTTACTTCACCTGGCAGACACCGTTCGCGCCGCCCTTGCCGGTGTAGGAGACGTCGGCCGAACCGTCCGGGCTGATGGTAGAGCGAGATCGTCACCCCATCATGCGAGGCCTCGTAATAATTGTCGTTGAAGGTCTTCAGCTTAGCCTTCCTTGCCATTGATGTAGATCGGCCCGCCCGCATCGGCGTGGACATCGATATTGCCGGGGCACGTCGCGTTGACGAGGGGAATCTTGGCATGGGCGGTGCTTGCGAACGAAAGAAGCGCCGCGGCGGCGAGGGCCGCTTGCAACTGCTTGGGCATCTTCATCTCCTGTCGGGGCAAAAGGGACGTCGACAGCTTCGCTCAAATGCGGTCGCTCGACAACCGCCGCAGCGTCGCGGCTCAGCCCATACTCGCCTGCAGCTTGTCCAGCACGCCGAGCGCATGACCCGCATACTGGCTGATCCAGCGATCGCTGATTGCCTTGATCGGCAGGGCGTTGAGATGGTTCCAACGCTCGCGGCCCTCGCGCTTGGCGATCACCAGCTCTGCATCCTCCAGCACGCGCAGATGCTGCATCACCGTGCAGCGATCCATCTCCGGAAAGGCGTCGCATAACGCGCCGGTCGTGCGCGGCTGGTCCTTGATGCGATCCAAAAGGCCGCGCCGCACCGGATGCGACAACGCCTTGAAAACCAGGTCCTCTTTCGAATCGCTTGACATGTTATATTTTTATAACATAAGCTTTGGTCAAGCAAGTGAAAGGAGTTCGGCCATGGGCTACGAATTCAGGGTGAATGCGCGGATGGGAAAGCCCGTCGCCGAGGTGTTCGACGCCGTGGTGAACCCGAAGAAGCTGTCCGGCTATTTTGTCACCACCGGCGGCGGAGCGAATGCACCCCTGATCGAGGGCACGACCGTGCTGTGGTGGGGCGATATCGAGGTCGCGGTCGACGAAGTGGTGAAGGACAAGCGCATCGTCTTCCGCTGGGGCGCCAACGCAGCCAAGGGCGAGACGCCCTACAAGACCAAGGTCGAGATGGGTTTCGAACAGCTCGACGATGGCGGCACGATGGTGACCATCTCGGAAGGCGCGTGGCACGCCAACGAGAACGGTTTGAAAAGCAGCTATCTGAACTGCGAAGGCTGGACGCAGATGCTGTGCTGCCTGAAGGCCTTTCTCGAACACGGCATCAATCTGCGCGAGGGCTACTACCGCTCCGAGATGCGCGGCGAGCCGGCCCGCCCGGACAACATCTGAGGAGGATGCGATGACACTGAAGAAGCCCCTGGTGGCGAAAACGTCGATGCTGATCCGCCGTCCGGCTAAGGATTGTTACGACGCGTTTGTCGATCCGGCCACCACGTCGAAATTCTGGTTCAGCGACGGCAGCGACCGCCTGGACAAGGCCAAACGCGTGACGTGGACGTGGGCGATGTACGGCGTGTCGACCGAAGTCGATGTGAAGGAACTGGTGCCATCAAAGAAGATCATCGTCGTGTGGGACGTAGACAAAGAGGAGCCGACGACCATCGAATGGACATTTGACGAAAAGCCGGACGGCTCGACCTATGTCGAGATCAAAAACTTCGGCTTCAAAGGCCACGACGACGACGCTGTCGAAAACCTTGTCCAGACGACCGACGGCTTCGCGTTGGTCATCGCCGGCGCCAAGGCCTGGCTGGAGCACGGACTGCAACTCAACCTCGTTCGCGACAAGCATCCCGGCATGCTGGTGAAGGGTTGGAAAGCCGGCTGATCGCGCTCGGCGTCTAGGAGATGACATGACGACCATGCAACCATTCCTGATGTTCCAGAAGGGCGATGCCGAGGAAGCGATGAAGCTCTACGTCTCGCTGTTCGACGATGGCGAGATTCTCGACACGCTTCGCTGGCAGAAGGGCGAACCGGGCAAGGAAGGCAGCATCAAGCTGGCGAAATTTCGCGCTGCCGGACAGACCGTGCTCACCAGCGACAGCCCGGTGAAGCACGCATTCGAGTTCACGCCGTCCTCATCGTTCTTCGTCGATTGCGACTCCGACGAGCAGCTCGAAAGGCTGTTCGATGCGCTCGGCAAGGACGGTGGGGTCCTGATGCCGCTGGACAATTACGGCTTCAGCCGACGCTTCGGCTGGGTCAACGACCGTTTCGGCGTCTCGTGGCAGCTCAATCTGCCGTAGTAGAAAACATCTATGCGCGAGCCGGACCCGAGGTGATCGCCGGCCCCCTCCTCCACCGCCTTAGGCGGTCCCCCTCCCCCGTAAACGGGGGAGGATTAGCGTCGCGCTCGGCCCTCCGGACGATCCTCCCCTGCAAAGCGGTGGAGGGTGCGTTGTGATTACCGGCAGCTCAGCTTCAATGGGTGCCGCCGCCCGTTCCGGCCTTCGCCTTCTTGCGCCGACGAGCCAGCATGTTGAGCCCCTCGACCAGGGCCGAAAAGCCCATGGCGGCGTAGATGTAGCCCTTGGGCACATGGAAGCCCATGCCGTCGGCGATCAGCGTCATGCCGATCATCAGCAGGAAGCCCAGCGCCAGCATGACGATGGTCGGGTTCTTCTCGATGAAATTGGCGAGCGGCGTGGCGGCCAGCATCATCACCGAAACGGCGACGATGACGGCGATGTACATGATGCCGATCTCGTCGGTCATGCCGACGGCGGTGATGATGGAGTCGATCGAAAAGACCAGGTCGAGCAGCAGGATCTGGAAGATCGCGCCGGCCAGCGAAAGCTGCAGGGTCTCGCCCATCATGCTGTCCTTGTGATCGTCGACGTCGACCGTGTGGTGAATTTCCTTGGTTGCCTTCCAGACCAGGAACAGACCGCCGGCAATGAGGATCATGTCTCGCCAGGAAAAGGCGATGGCCGAAGGCGGTGAACACCGGCGCGGTCAGCCCGACGATGATCGAGATCGTTGCCAGGAGCACCAGGCGCATCACCAGCGCCGCCGAAATGCCCAGCCGCCTGGCGCGGGCCTGCTGATGCTTCGGCAGCTTGTTGGTGAGGATGGAGATGAAGATGAGATTGTCGATGCCGAGAACGACCTCAAGTGCGATCAGGGTCAGCAGCGCGACCCAGGCGGTTGGATCTGACGTCCAGGCAAAATACTGCGCAAAAAATTCCATCGTCCCCATCTCCATTTACCGGCAGTCTGAAAAATTTCGGCGGAACTAGAAATGGCCCGCCGCGGTTTCAACGCGATCTGACGTAAATGTTATCGGGCCTGCCACAATGTCGCAGGGAATGGATCACATCCAGAAGACCGGAACCGTCTCCTCAAGCCGAGGCCCGCGTCGGAAGGGAGCGATCTTTTCGGTAAGCCCGGTGCGATCCGAAATCTCGATGCCGACGCCGCAGAGCGTCGCCGGGCCGGTGGCTGCCTCGAAACGGCCCTTTGGCACTTTCGACAGGAAGCGGTTGAGCGGCTCCTCCTTGTCCATGCCGAGCGAGGAATCGTAGTCGCCGCACATGCCGACATCGGCCATGAAGCCGGTGCCGCCGTTGAGGATCTGGTGATCGGCGGTGGGATGATGCGTATGCGTGCCGATGACCGCGCTCGCCCGCCCATCGACGAAATGCGCGAAGCACATCTTTTCGCTGGTCGCCTCGGCATGAAAATCGATGAAGATGACGTCGGCCTGTAGCCCCAACGGGCAGGCCTCGAGCTCCTTTTCGACCGCCTGGAACGGATCGTCGAGTTCGGGATGCATGAAGACGCGGCCCATGATGTTCGAAACCATCACCCGCGCCCCGTTGCGCGCGACGAAAACGCCGGAGCCGCGGCCGGGCGTGCCTTTGGGAAAATTTGCACGGCCGCAGGAAATTGGCGTGGCGCGGCGCGAAGGTCAGCGCCTCGCGCTGGTCCCAGACATGATTGCCCGTGGTAACGACGTCAGCGCCCGCGGTGATGGTGGCTTCGTGGATGTCCTCGGTGATGCCGAAACCGCCGGCGGCGTTTTCGCCATTGACGATGACGAAATCGAGTTTGAAGTCGGAGATCAGCCCCGGAAGCTGTTCCCACACCGCCGTGCGGCCGGTGCGTCCGACCATGTCGCCCAAGAAAAGAAGTCTCATGCTCCGCTTCTAGCGGCGATGCGCAACGCCGCGCAAGCGCGCGTCAGAATGAGCGCCACCCACTTTCGGTCAGCACCGCATCCAGCACGACGTCGTGTGGCTCGTCGGGCACGCGCTGCACGAGCTGGCAGTCGAAGGCCGTGCCGATGAGCACAGGCTTGCGGCCGGCGTCATGCAGGCGCGCTATGGCGCGGTCATAGTGGCCGGCGCCATAGCCGATGCGATGGCCGCGATCGTCGAAGGCGGCAAGCGGCACCAGCATGATGTCGGGTTCGAGCACCTCGGCATCCGGACCGGGACCGGAGGTACCGAAGCCGGTGTCGATCAGCGGCGCGCCGCGCACCAGTTCGCGAAAGACGATGGTCGTCTTGTCGAGGATCGCCGGCACGCAGAGCCGCGCGCCCTTTTCACGCAGGGCGAACATCAGCGGTCTGAGGTCAATCTCCGACCGGATCGGCAAAAAGCCAGAGACGATGTGGCCGGCCGACAGGTCGATCTTGTCAGCCGCAGCGACCAGGCCAAGCGAAACTTCGATGCGCCATTGCGGGTCGAGCGCATCGCGGCGGGCGAGCGCTTCCAGACGGAGATGTTTTTTCAGCTCTTTGAGAGAACCCATGCCCCGGCTCTACAGGCGGACCGGGCAAAACAAAAGCCGCAAAAGCGGCAAGGTGACGCTCCAAGACAACCGGTGGAGAGGTTGATCCAGGGTGCCTACAAAGTAGGTGGGCGCCGTGTGTCCGAACCCACGAGTCCGGCCAGGGACAGCTCCCTAAGGATCAGTAAGGCCCCGGGAATAAATTACTCCTGCCGGGAAGCCCAGAGCGTCGGGAACGAATATAGGCATGTCGGGGCGTCTGCGCCACAGGAAAGCGTTGCCGGCTTGCCTTGAAAGGCGCGCGCTCCCAAGTAACAATGAAACCAGCCTGAACGAATATCCGAGCGACGGCCGCGAGAGGCGGCCAAACGGAGCCAACCATGGACACACACACTTTTCCAGTCACCCGCACCGATGCCGAATGGCGCGAGCGGCTGACGCCCGAGCAGTTTCACATCATGCGCGAGCACGGCACGGAGCGGCCGGGAAGCTGCGCCCTGCTCTACGAGAAACGCCAGGGAGCGTTTTCCTGTGCAGGCTGCGACACCCCGCTGTTCGAATCGACGCTGAAGTTCGAAAGCGGCACCGGCTGGCCGAGTTTCAACGACCCGGTTCCGGGCTCGGTCGAAACAACAACGGACAGAAGCTGGGGAATGACCCGAACCGAAGTGCATTGCGCGACCTGCGGCAGCCATCTGGGCCACGTCTTCGAGGACGGCCCGCCGCCGACCGGCTTGCGCTATTGCATCAACGGCGTGGCGCTGAACTTCACACCGGCCTGAGCAGCCAGCCCTGGAACTTGCGTGCGCCGCCTTCGGGCGGCGCTATCGTGAGAGCACCTCAACGGCGGCGCGTTCGAACCGCGTCGCCTCGGTCACCATCCAGTCGGACATGGCCGGCCAATTGTCTTCGGCAAAGATATTCACATGCCAGACGGAGCCTAGCGCACCCGGCGCCCAGCGCTGGTCGTCGCGCAGGCCGCCGAGTGCGGCCTCGATCTCGAGCTGATACGGCTTCCATCTGGCGTCGACCGCGCCGAGCTTTTCGTTGCGTCCAAAGAAGACGCCGACACGACTGCTCTGCGGCGCGACATACATCGACACAACCACGCCAGCATCAGGTACCCAGCGCTGCCAGAACCAGGGTCCGTTGCGCACGCGGCGCGCTAGCTCCTCGGGATGGCGTTGCCGAAACACCGCCCAGAAACCGCGGTGCTTGAACTCGGAGGCGCGGCGCGGACCGAAACCGAAGTCTTCCACGCCAGCCTCCCACGCCTCGGTTATGCCATGCCGAGCGCTGCCTTGTAGAGGTCGAGAATGGTCTCGGCCTCTTCGCGCTCGGCCTGGTCCTGCTTGCGCAGGCGCACGATGGCGCGGATCGCCTTGGTGTCGAAGCCGTTGCCCTTGGCTTCGGCGTAAACGTCCTTGATGTCGTCGGCCAGCGTCTTCTTCTCTTCTTCCAGCCGCTCGATGCGCTCGATCAGGGCGCGAAGCTGGCCCGCCGCGACGGTCTGGCTGGTTTCGGTGACTTCGTCGGCCATGAAATGCTCCGGAATGAGGCCGCGAGTCGCGGCGGAAGGGACAGGGCGCGTTCGATGCCCGACCGGCCGCGCCGGGTCAAGCGCCAAGATGGCCAACCGGCTTGGTGTCCTGACTCAATGATCCTTCGGCCGGCTCTGCTCGAACGCAGCCTTTTGCCCCGCGCTCGCCTCGCGCTGGTTTTTCGCCTGCCATTCGGCATAGGGCATGCCGTAGACGATTTCGCGCGACGCGTCTTTCGACAGCTCGACGCCCGCGCCCTCGGCCGCCTCGCGATACCAGTTGGACAGGCAGTTGCGGCAGAAGCCGGCGAGATTCATCAGGTCGATGTTCTGCACGTCGCTGCGTTCGGACAGATGCTGGAGCAACCTGCGGAAAGCGGCCGCTTCGAAATCACGCTGCTGGGAGGGGGTGAGGGGCATCGGCGTCTCCGCACGGTCAAAGGGCAGTAGGGCAGTAGGGCAGTAGGGCAGTAGGGCAGTAGGGCAGTAGGGCAGTAGGAAAATATGATCGGTCGGCTGGCAAAACCAGAGGCATCGGCCAGCGATTGCACTACTGCCCTACTGCCCTACTGCCCTACCACTCCCCGTCCGCGACCCGTACTGCCTGACGACATGCATGTCCGGCATCACGTTGATCGCTTCGATGATCGGTGTCAGGCGCTGCGCCCAGGCTTCGACGCCTGGTTCGTCGGCGATGAGGTCTTGCCGGACCTCGATCAGCCCATGCGCAAAACCATTGACGATGGCATGGCGGTACATGGTGTCGCCGCGCAGCGCGCCGTCATAAGGCTCGTTGTCGCCGACGACCAAAGCGGGATCTTGGGCAAGAAGGTCGATCAGCGGGCGCGGGGCGCGGTCGTCCAGATCCCACAGGATGCCGACATGCCAGGGCCGCGCCCTGCCCTGCATGGTGGGTGTGAAGGAGTGCACTGAAATGATCAGCGGTGCGGCGCCGGTAGCCTCATGCACCGATGCGATCATCGAACCGACTGCATCGTGATAGGGCCGATAGAAATTTTCCAGCCGTCGCTCGCGCTCCTCCTCGGCCATCGGATAGTTGGCCGGGACGATGGTGCCGTCATAGAGCTGTCGGATCAGCGTCGGGTCGTCCTCGCCGCGATTGGCATCGATCAGGAGCCGCGAGAAATTGGCCATCACCGCCGGCGCGCCGGTCAACTCGGCGAGACGGCGTGTGAGCGGCTCGACGCCGATGTCATAGGCGATATGGCGGTCAAACTCGCCGTCCGGCAGACCGAGGCGTCCATATTCGTCAGGCAGCGCCCGCCCGGCATGATCGGCCAGCAGCACGAGACCTTTGGAGCGGTCCCCCTCGACAACATCGAACGGACGGAAGAATTCGGAACGCGGCATGATTTTCGCTACGGTGGGCTGTCCACGCCGTCATTCCACGCAACGCGCCGGGATGCAACGCCGCGATTTGGCCGATCTTGCCGACGAGACTCCGCCTCCTCGGGCAACCGGAGTCAACCAAACGTGGCCATGCACGCTGTTTTATGCGAAACACTTAAATCGATTGGGGCCTTGGCGGCGCTTTGCGTTGACATGCTAAAATACTTCTCCGAAAAGGGCCTGTCACAATCAGTGCTTACAAGGGGCTTGATGATGGGAATTGCCGGGAGCCGCCGGTTGCGCTTGGCGCAATGCGGGCTGCTTCTTAGCCTGGCCACCGGATCGTTGCTTTTGGCGACGCCGGCCTGGGCCGATTTCCGCGTGTGCAACGCGACGCAGAATCTGGTCGGCGTGGCGATCGGCTATCGCGCGCCGGATGGATGGAAGACGGAAGGTTGGTGGCAAATCGACGGCTCGAGCTGCAAGACCTTGATCGAGGGCGCCTTGTCGTCGCGTTTCTATTATCTCTATGCCGAAGACGCCGAGCGCGGCGGCCGGTGGGACGGACCGGTCAATATGTGCGTGGCCGAAAAAGAATTTAAAATTGTTGGTGTGACGGATTGTTTTGCCCGCGGCTTTCAGCGCGCCGGCTTCAAGGAATATGACACCGGCGAACAGTCGAGCTGGATGGTCCAGCTGACGGACGACCCGGCCGCAGGCGCACCGACGCCACCCGTGGCAGGGGCCGAACCAGCCGAGACAGAGGAACAATGAGACGCAGCCGTAAGGTCAAGATTTTGGCGACGCTAGGCCCAGCGTCGAACGACGAAGCCATGATTCGCAAACTGTTCGATGCGGGCGCGGACGTCTTTCGCATCAATATGAGCCACGCAGATCACGATTTGATGCGGACCTTGGTGGGCCGCATCCGCGGCATCGAAGCGGCCGTCGGACGGCCGATCGGCATTCTGGCCGATTTGCAGGGTCCGAAGCTGCGCGTCGGCAAGTTCGCCAACGGCAAGGAGGAATTGGTCGAGGGGCAGACGTTCACGCTCGACGACAATCCCGAACCTGGCGACTCGAAACGCGTGCACCTGCCGCATCCCGGAGATCCTGACCTCCGTGCAACCTGGCGACCGACTGCTGATCGACGATGGCAAGCTGCAGCTCAAGGCCGTCAGCAGCGATGGAAAGTCGATCGTCTGCACCGTCGTTGCCGGTACAAAAATCTCGGACAAGAAGGGCGTCAGCCTGCCGGACACCGATCTGCCTGTGGGTGCGCTGACCGACAAGGACCGCACCGACCTCGACGCGGTTCTCGACGCCGGCGTCGACTGGGTGGCGCTATCCTTCATCCAGCGGCCCGACGATCTGGCGGAAGCCCGCAAGATCGCCCGCGGCCGTGCACTGCTCCTCTCGAAGATCGAAAAGCCGCAGGCCGTCGCTCGGCTGAAGGAGATCATCGATCTCTCCGACGCGCTGATGGTCGCCCGTGGCGACCTCGGCGTCGAAATGCCGATCGAGGCCGTGCCGGGCATTCAGAAGCAGATCACGCGTGCGGCGCGCAAGGCCGGCAAGCCGGTGGTCGTGGCGACCCAGATGCTGGAATCGATGATCACCGCGCCCGTGCCGACCCGCGCCGAAGTGTCCGACGTCGCGACGGCGGTGTTCGAAGGCGCGGACGCCATCATGCTGTCGGCGGAATCGGCGGCCGGCCAATATCCTGTCGAATCCGTGGCCATGATGAATCGCATCGCCGAGCAGGTGGAGCAGGATCCGAACTACGCCACCATCATCAACGCGCAACGCTCGGAACCCGAAGCGACAGGTCCCGACGCCATCTCGCTGGCGGCGCGCGAAATCGCCGAAACGCTGAAACTGTCGGCCATCGTCACCTACACGGCGTCCGGCACGACTGGCCGCCGCGCCGCGCGCGAGCGACCGCAAGTGCCGATCATCGCCTTGTCGCCGAACATCAATACCGCCCGGCGCATGTCGATCCTGTGGGGCACGCATTGCGTGGTGACGCCGGACGCCTACGACCTGGACGACATGGTCGACCGCGCCTGCCGCATCGCCCATGACGAAGGCTTTTCAGCCAATGGCGATCGCATCATCATCACTGCCGGCGTTCCGCTGAGGACGCCGGGCGCGACAAACATGATCCGCATTGCCTATGTGGGGCAGGACAAGACGTGACGAAGGTGAATGGTGAATGGTGAATGGTGAATGGTGAATGGTGAATGGTGAATGGTGAGGACGCCGCAACGACGCCGGCGGTCAAGCCACTATTGGAGGCTCATTCTTGACCATTCACAATTGACCATTCACCATTCACTGAAATGCCTTTCACCATCGCCACATCTCCCTTCCCAACGGCGCCCGCATCGGCATCTGTCCTCTGCCCGGACGCGGCGGCAATCTCGACGCCGATATGGTCGAGCTCTTGCGCTGGGAGCCGGACGCCGTGGTCTCGATGACGGAGTGGCACGAGATCAGGGGCGCAGGTTCGGCGGATTTGCCTGACCGACTAGCCGATGCCGGCGTGTTGTGGCGTCATCTGCCGATTGCGGACTATGGCGGGCCAAAAGGCACAAGTGCCGCCGCATGGCCAAAACTGTCAAAGGAACTGCACGAAATTCTGGATCGTGGCGGCGCCGTGCTGACGCATTGTTACGGCGGCCACGGCCGCTCCGGTATGGTGACGCTGCGCCTGATGGTCGAGCGCGGCGAGGAACCCAAGGCTGCTCTGGCTCGAATCCGCGCTGTGCGCCCGGGCGCTGTCGAGGGCGACCAGCAATTTGCCTGGGCGGCAGCGGGAAGCGGGTCGGGAATAGAGAGTAGTAAGAGGGCCGCCGACTGGCTAGCTCCGATACATATTCTCTATTCGTTCTCTTCCTGCGGTTCCTTCGACTTCAGCGCCGAGAGTTTCGCAAACACCTTGTTGGCGTCGAGCTCCTCATCGTCGCCCCTGGCCGCCGGCTTGTTGTCGGCAACCGGCAGTCGCTCGGTCAGCGAAGCCGGCAGCAGCGTGTCGCCCACCGGCGCGGCGACCGTCTTGTTGGCCGAGGCGCGCTGGACCTCGATGTCGAGATCGATCTGCGAGCAGAGGCCGAGCGTCACCGGATCCATCGGCACGAGGTTCGCTGCATTCCAATGCTTGCGGTCGCGGATCTGCTCGATGGTCGACTTCGTCGTGCCGACCAGGCGCGAGATCGCCGCGTCCTTCAGTTCCGGGTGGTTGCGCACCAGCCAGAGGATGGCGTTCGGGCGGTCCTGACGCTTCGACAGCGGCGTGTAGCGCGGACCCTTGCGCTTCGATTCCGGCACGCGGACCTTGGGGTCCTGCAACTTCAGGCGATGGTTCTGATCGGCTTCGCCGCGCTTGATCTCGTCGCGCGTCAACTGGCCGGTCATGATGGGATCCATGCCCTTGATGCCCTGCGCCGACTCGCCGTCGGCGATCGCCTTCACTTCGAGCGGATGCAGGCCACAGAACTGGGCGATCTGATCGAAGGATAGCGCGGTGTTGTCGACCAGCCAGACGGCGGTCGCCTTGGGCATGAGAAGCGTGTTGGCCATCAGATAAAATCCTCTCGTTCGCCCGCGTCCCTTGCGCGGGCGGTGGGCAAGCCACCAAATTTGGGAAAGTAGGCGTCATATAAAGAAGATTTGCAGGCACCGCAACGAAAATGGCGAGGGGCCTGAGATGGTCCTGCCCACGCCTTGGGCTGTCACCGCGGTCACCCAGCGGCAAGAAACGGGTGTCGAACACGGCCCGCCCTACCTATCTTCGAACCTGCCGCTCGGCATGGGCTGGCAAATGGGAGGCAGAAGCGCCACGATGACACTGGACGATCCTGCTTGACCGGATGTTCGAGGTTGAAATGCGCTTTCTGCAATCTGGCTCGAAACAGCCTGAATTATTGGCAGAGGCGTTTCACCCGAAGGTGGTTGTCCACGAGCCTGCATCCTGCCGTATCCGGCAACTGGACGGGATTTGCCGGCATCGCGGAACTGTTCAGTCGAATGGGAGCGGCATGGAGCCAGGTGCAGCTCGGGCCAATTACCTCAGTCAGAGATGGCGATACGGTCATGATGTCGAGCGTCATTCACCTGACGGCACGAACCAGCGGCGCGAGAATCCAACAGCCCTTTGCCGAGGTCCTACGGTTCGACGAAGGACGTCTCATCGAAGGGACGCCCTTTTATCATGACACCGCGCAGCTCATGAAAGCGCTCGGCAACTGAACGCGACAGCGAACGACATCTGTTTCAATCCGGGGCACAATGGTTAACGCCGATAGCCGATCACGCTGGTTGCGGCCGTTCTGTGCACAGCCTGTGGATAATCGGTGGAAACCTTGTTCGCATCACAACATCTAGCCGTGAACAAAGCGAGAAAGTCGATCCAACAGCGATTCGTCGATGATTCGTTCCGCCTTTGATCGATGCGTTAACGGAAAACGCCTCGACGGCTGACCTCGCATCCGCTTGCGATTAGGATTTTGTTTATTTTTCAGATATTTGCGAGAAGCAGGAAGGCTCATAGCCTATCCCTCAGCGGGCGTCCCGGATCGCGTTAACCAATTCGTCGGCAAAGTGGCGTGATCACCTTCTCACGATATTCAGCATCTGGTGTGAGGACCCAGCCCGAGACCACATCTAGCCGTGAACAAAAGCTGAATCGCGTCAGTCACGATTCGTCAGCTGATTCGTTCCAGACTCGTTCCTGCGGTTAATCCAGCCGCCAAAAGCCCTGATTTCTCGACATTGTTCTTCCTCTTTGTGGGTGAACTGCCTATGTGTGGTCGATCCCGCGCTTGACGCTCAAGACCACGACCCGACACGGCGCAGAGAGTTCTCCCCTGCCAATGACCCTTTTAGAACGACAGTTTGATCCGTTGATCCTTTCGGGACGCGACGTGACGGCGGTGCTGGGGCCAACCAACACCGGCAAGACGCATCTCGCCATCGAGCGCATGGTGGCGCATGAGAGCGGCGTGATCGGCCTGCCGCTGCGGCTGCTGGCGCGCGAAGTCTACGGTCGCGTCTGCGAGAAGGTCGGCGCCAACAAGGTGGCGCTGATCACCGGCGAGGAGAAGATCACGCCGGCGGGCGCGAAGTATTCGGTCTGCACCGTCGAGGCGATGCCGCGCGAAACCAACGCCGCATTCGTTGCGATCGACGAGGTTCAGTTGGCCGGAGACCTCGAGCGCGGCCACATCTTCACCGACCGCCTCCTGCATCTGCGCGGCCGGCAGGAGACGTTGCTGCTGGGCGCGGCAACCATGCGCGGACCGCTGGAGCGTCTTCTGAGGGGCATCTCGGTGGTGACGCGCCCGCGCCTTTCGCATCTTGCCTATGCCGGGCAGAAGAAGATCACACGTCTGCCGTCACGTTCGGCCATCGTCGCCTTCTCGGCCGACGAGGTGTATGCGATCGGCGAGCTGATCCGGCGTCAGCGCGGCGGCGTCGGCGGTGGTGCTCGGCGCGCTTAGCCCGCGCACACGAAACTCTCAGGTCGCGCTCTACCAGTCCGGCGATGTCGACTACATCGTCGCCACCGACGCAATCGGCATGGGTCTCAACCTCGACGTCGACCACGTCGCTTTCGCGCAAAACAGAAAATTCGACGGCTACCAGTATCGTCAACTCAATGCGGGCGAACTCGGCCAGATCGCCGGCCGCGCCGGCCGGCACATGCGCGACGGCACGTTCGGCGTCACCGGCCAGGTCGACCCCTTCGATGAGGACCTCGTGCGAGAAGCTCGAGGGGCATGACTTCGACCCGGTGAAGGTGCTGCAATGGCGCACGGCGCAGTTCGACTATTCGAGCCTCGATGGACTGAAACGCTCCATCGACACCAATGCGCCGGTCGAAGGGCTGACCCGCGCGCTGCCCGCCGTCGACCAGCAGGCGCTGGAAGTCTCTCGCAGCAGCCGGAGATCCGCGATCTCGCCAAGGGCAAGGAACGCGTGGCGCTGCTGTGGGAAGCCTGCGCCTTGCCGGACTACCGCAAGATCGCGCCGGCGCAGCATTCCGACATCATTGCCTCGATCTACATCGACCTCGTCAAGCGCGGTCATGTCGATGAGACCTATCTGGCCGATCAGGTGCGCCGCGCCGATACGGTCGAAGGCGACATAGACACGCTGTCGCATCGCATCGCCCAGATCCGCACCTGGACCTTCGTCTCGAACCGGCCGGGCTGGCTGGTCGATCCGACACATTGGCAACAGAAGACGCGCGAAATCGAAGACAGATTGTCGGATGCGCTGCATGAGCGGTTGACGAAACGCTTCGTTGATCGCAGGACTTCCGTCCTTACGCGCCGCCTAAGAGAAAATGCGATGCTCGATGCAGAAATAAGCGCTGCCGGCACGGTGACCGTTGAGGGACACCATGTCGGCGAGCTCAGGGTTTCCGGTTCACCGCTGATCAGACAGCCGCCGGCGAAGACGCCAAGGCGGTGCGCACGGTCGCGCAGAAGGCGCTGGCGACAGAGTTCGAGCAGCGCGCGGAAAAATTCGCCACTGCCGGCAACAGCGACTTCGCGCTCGCTTCCGATGGCATCTTGCGCTGGATCGGCGCGCCGGTCGGCACGCTCGCGACCAGCGAGGACGCGCTGAAGCCGCGCGTCATTCTGCTGGCGGACGAACAGCTCACCGGCCCGGCCCGCGACAAGGTCGCGGCGCGCGCGGAGCGTTACGTGCACTACCAGATCGAGAGCCAGTTGAAGCCGCTGGTCGATCTGAAGAACGCCGAGCAGCTGACCGGCATCGCCAAGGGCATCGCCTTCCGGCTGGTCGAGAATTTTGGGCTCATCAATCGCCGCGATATTGCCGACGACGTAAAGGCGCTCGATCAGGAGGGCCGCGCAGCCTTGCGCCGGCTGGGCGTTCGCTTCGGCGCCTACCACATTTTCGTGCCGGCGCTGATCAAGCCGGCGCCGGCGAGCCTCGTCACGCTGTTGTGGACGCTTTACAACGACGGCAAGGACAAGCCTGGCTTCGGCGACGTCGTGCATGCGCTGGCGACGGGCCGCACGTCGGTGCTGGTCAATGCGACGTTCGACCCGAATTTCTATCGCCTCGCCGGTTATCGCGTGCTCGGCCGCCGCGCCGTGCGCGTCGACATTCTGGAGCGCCTTGCCGATCTGATCCGCCCTGCCCTGTCCTGGCGAGCCGGCACCGGCAAGCGACCCGACGGCGCCTATGACGGTGCGGCCTTCATCGTCACCCCGCCGATGATGTCGATCCTCGGCGCCACCGCCGACGACATCGAAGATATCCTCAAAGGGCTCGGCTACCGCGCCGAGCCAAACCCCCAGCCGAGATCAAGGCCAAACTTGACGCGCTCGACGAGGCATTTGTGAAGGCCGAAGCGGAACGCTTGCCAAGATCGAGGCGGATCGCGCGGCAAAAGCTGAAGCGGAGCGTTTGGCTGCCGAAACGGCCACCGCGGAAGCTGCTGCCAACGAAGCGGAGACGGTTGCCGCAAGCTCCTCGCCGCTATGAGGTGCCGAGCGTCAGCGAGACGGAGGCGGTCGCCGAGGAAGTGCTCGACGCGGCAGTTCCGGACGACGTCACCGTCGAGCCAGCCGACGAAAACGACGTTCTTTCCGTCGAGGACCAAACCATAAATGGCGACCTCGCGATCGGCGCCAGCAGTTCCTCCCCCCTTGAGGGGGAGGTGCCGAGCGTTAGCGAGGCGGAGGGGGTCGCCGACGAAGTGCTCGATGCAGAAGCAGTGACGGTCGGCGAGAGCATTGCGGAACTCCGACCTCCCGTGGAACTGCGGATAGCGTCGACAGAATCTGAGACGACCCCACCCGATCAGGCTTCGCCCGATCCCCTCCCTGAGGGGGAGGGAACCAGTGCAGCCCTCGAGGCCGAGACAAGCGGGATCGCGGACGCAGCGCTACGCCAGTCACCGCAGAAGAAGCCCAGCCTCACCAGCCGAACCCGCCGAAGCACCAAAACCAATCCTGCTGTGGCGGCCGGCACGATTCGAAAACCGTCCCCGCCATCAGCGCGACAACCGCCATCGCGGCCGCGAACAGGGGCAGCGTCATCACGGCCAGCAGCGCGATGGTCAGGCGCAACCACCACGAGAAGGCGGCGAGCCCACCACGGACGGCAAGCAGCGGTTCGAGCGCCGCTTCAAGGGCAAGCCGGGCGACTTCAAGGGCAAGCCTGGCGGCAGCCGGCCGGCCGGATGACCAACAGGCGCGTGGCGGCAAGCCCGATCATCGCGGCAGCAAGCATCAGGGCAAGCCGAATTTCCAGCCGAAGCCACGCGAGGAGCGTCCGGTGCGTTTCGATCCGGATTCGCCATTCGCCAAATTGGCCGCCCTCAGGGACCAACTGCGCAAGTAGATGCCTGCCGCCGGCAGCCAGCGCATCGACAAATGGCTGTTTTTCGCGCGCGTGGTGAAATCGCGGTCGCTGGCCCAGAAGCTGGCGACATCGGGCCGCGTGCGCATCAATGGCGAAAATGCGAGCAGGCTGCCGACACCGTCAAGGTTGGCGATGTTCTGACGATCACACTGGAGCGCCGCATCCTCGTCTACCGCGTGCTCGAACCCGGCGACCGGCGCGGGCCAGCCGAGGAGGCGCGCACGCTATATGAGGACATGTCGCCACAGCCGGCGGCGACGACGCGCCGCCGGACGACTGCCGTCATTTTCGCAGCGCAGAACGATAGGGCCGATTATCGCAGGCGGTGTGGAATACCATTCCTGGCCAGGCCCGCCATGCGGTTTCGCCGCCCTTGCCAGCCTTCGGCAAACGGTCTACCTCACCGGCGAAAAGACCGCCTCCTCCCGGAGCCCGCGCATGACCTACATCGTCACCGACAATTGCATCAAGTGCAAGTACACCGATTGCGTTGAAGTCTGTCCGGTCGACTGCTTCTACGAAGGCGAAAACATGCTCGTCATCCATCCCGACGAATGCATCGATTGCGGCGTGTGCGAGCCCGAATGCCCGGCAGACGCCATCAAGCCGGACACAGAGTCGGGCCTTGACAAATGGCTGCAGATCAACACCGAATATGCCGACAAATGGCCGAACATCACCAAGAAGAAGGACGAATTGCCGGACGCCAAGCAATTTGACGGTCAGGAAGGAAAATTTGAGAAGTATTTTTCAGCTGAGCCCGGCGAAGGCGACTGATCCAGCAAATCTTTGCTCATCCTGGCGCGCCAATCTGCGCCAGGATATGACTGCCCTAATTTTGGGCAGTTGGCTGCGCGCACCTTCGCGCTTGCAGCAAAACTTTGACATTTGTCTATTTTTATGATACCCCTCTGTGCACATGCCGATGGCAACCCATCAACAATGGCGCACAAGCCGTAATCATTGAAAGGCCGAGTCCGTAGATTTTGAACCAAGGTGACGTTCGCCGGGTGAAAGCCTTGCCGTCCGCCTTGGAATGGAAGCTGCGGCGTTTTTCATTGTTTCGGTCGCGGGGCGAAAGCCGATTGTGCGCAAACCTTTCCGGTCCGCGGGGGCCGGCAAAAACAAGGAGTAAAAAGCGTATGGCCACCACAACCGCCCAGCAGAAGAAGCCGTCCGCTACGCGGCAGGGCTTCAAGACCGGCGAATTTATCGTTTATCCGGCCCATGGCGTTGGCCAGATCGTTTCGATCGACGAGCAGGAGGTCGCGGGCCACAAGCTGGAACTGTTCGTCATCGATTTCCAGAAGGACAAGATGCGCCTGAAGGTGCCGGTCGCCAAGGCCGTGTCGATCGGCATGCGCAAGCTCTCCGAGACCGATTATGTCGATCGCGCGCTGAAGGTCGTGCAGGGCCGCGCCCGCATCAAGCGCACCATGTGGTCGCGCCGGGCGCAGGAATATGACGCCAAGATCAATTCGGGCGACCTGATCTCCATCGCCGAAGTCGTGCGCGACCTTTATCGCGCCGAGAACCAGCCGGAGCAGTCTTACTCCGAACGTCAGCTCTATGAAGCTGCGCTCGACCGCATGGCGCGCGAGATTGCGGCGGTCAACAAGATGTCGGAGACCGAAGCCGTGCGCCTGATCGAGGTGAACCTCGCCAAGGGTCCGAAGCGCGGCGCCAAGGCTGACAACGAAGAGACCGAACAGCAGGAAGAAGCAGCGTAAGCGCTACTTCCGAGCAAACGGACAAGCCCGGCCATAGCGCCGGGCCTTTTGTTTGGGGCACTGCCGCGCGGCGACGCTGGCTGCCGTTTTCAACGGCGCCGCGCTTGCCGAACACAGCTGTATGCCGCCTTAACCGCGCATCATAGGTGCCGCCATAATCCTGTACCGGCATCGGTTCGGGCCCGCCCGCGCGCGGCTCGGCATGAGGCTGCGTCGGCGAAGCCTCAGCATGGTCAGAGCTTGGCCTGCGGCGGAAACGTTTCGTCCATGTTGAATTCGATGATGGGCATACCCTGCCGAAGACCATCGGCCCGATAGACGGCGCTGGACCATCTCCTGCGGCGTCAGCGAGGTAAGGTCATTGTCTTTGATCACCGGGCCATTCCTGACCAGATAGTGGCAGAGGTTATTCAGCCACTCCGCCATCGCGGTCGCCGGCATCGTCGCCGTGAAGACATTCGACTTCGCGTCCGATGAATGGCAGCAGGCCATAAGTGACGACCCGCACCATGTCATGGCCACTTTCATCCTGTTGGCGGGAGAAAGCCATCGTCACCCAGAAGCCCACCGGAATCTCATGCTTGGCGAGCGCGCCGGCGAGCGGCCCAAAAATGTCGGGCTTCATGATCGACCCGGCCTTCGGTAGAGATGGCGGCGGCGGTCGGCAGCAAGGTCGCCAGAGCGCCCGCGACAAGTGTTACGGCAGCCGCCCCGTTCAGATTGCCGAGATGTCGTTGCGGATCGCCGATCAAGGCGACGATGGCATGCGCCTTGTGTACGCGCATCGCATCATAGGCTTCAGGCCAGACAAGATTAAGCGCCAGCGATTCCTCATAGGCGTCGACCGGCAGCGGCTGGTCGATGAACATCACCGTGATGGGCATCTGGTCCATCATGACGACAAAGGCTTCGCCGGCCGTTTCCGGACCAGCGCTGGACGCGGTCTGGATGGCATATGCCTCTTCGCCATAAAGCGAGCGGTAGCGGTCGGCGAGCGCTTCGGCATTAACCGCCGCGACTTCTTCAAGCGCGAGATAGGTGATGAAATGGCTCATCGACAGCCCCTGTCCTGACCGGTTGCCAGCGGGATCATCCTCACTAGCCCCGCCGAAAACTGAAGCATTGTCGACGAAAAAGCTTTGCAGAAGGTGAAACTACTCGTCGGTGACGATCTTCACCTTGTCGCCCGGTGAAACTGTATCGCTCGGGCCAAGCGCATTCAGCACGCGGAAAAGCTCCTGCTGGCGATCGACGCCGGTCATGCGGCTGGCCAGCGAGGCGATGGTGTCGCGACGCCCCACGGTGACAACCCGAATGCGCAGCGGCTTCAGCGCCGCACGTTCACGCTCGCTCAAGACGCGGAAGCTGCCGGCGACCGACCGGGCGACCCCATCAAGCGACGTGCTGGCGACCGGCGCCGCAGTCAGCAGGCGATAGACCTGCCCGCCGGCGCGGATGACCGTTACATCGAACTTCCAGCCGTCGGCTTGCGCCTTGGCGGTTGCGGCCTCATTGCCGTTGATCGTCGTCGGCGACACACTGGCATCGTCAAGGCCGGCAACCCAGCCGCTGCGCAGATAGTCGCTCAGGCTGGAACCAGCCTGGATCTGGACCCCGTCGAAGCGGATTGCCATGTCGCCCGGGCCTGAAGCCGTAACCGCCGCCGTGCTGTTGTCGATGACAAAACCCTGCGGCACCGAGAAGGAGACACCCAGCCCGGGATGCAGGAAGGTGTGGCCGCGGACAAAGCCTTCCTCCGGCGTATCGCCGAACAGCAGGCCATCGATGCCGGCGAGATAGGAGTCGCGGTCGCGCGTGCCGACACCGGGCTGGCCGAAGGCGCGCGCATGGCGTAGCGCCAGTTCGATGCGTTGCGGCGTATTCGGATGGCTGGCCAAAAAGTCGAGGCTGGCGTCGTTGGCGCCGGTGACCGAGCGGAAACCGCTGAAGGCGGCCATGGATTGCAGGAAGCGGGCGGCCGCATAAGGATCGAAGCCGGCCTGACCGCTGGAGCGGATCCCGATCACATCGGCCTCGAGCTCCTGGTTGCGCGAGAACTGCGCAAGGCTGAGCTTGTTGCGCATCACGGCGACCTTGGCAGTCGGGCTGCCACCAAGCACCTCGTTGACGACCCGCGCGGCAACAGCGTCCGCTTCCTCCGCCGCTGACGCTGGATGCCGTGATTGGCGGTCACGTGGCCCATCTCATGCGCCAGGACCGCGGCAAGCTCCGCGAAATCGTTGGCCAGCGCCAGCAAGCCGCGCGTCACATAGAGATAGCCGCCCGGAAGCGCGAACGCGTTGACGTTGGGCGAGTTGAGGATGGTGATGCGGTAGGTCTGCGACGGGTTGCCGGAAACGGTCGTGAGGTTGCCAACGACCTTCGCCACCATGCGCTTCCAACTTCGGGATCGGAATATTCGCCGCCATAGGTGGCCAGAATCTTCGGGTGCTGCTGGCGGGCGATCTGGGTCAGCCGGTCGTTGTCGCCCTGCATTGTCGACCGTGATCGGATTGCTGGACGGCTGGAAATCGCCATCGCCTCCGCCTCCCGGCATCGAGGCCGTCACGCAGCCCGAAAGAAGCGCCGCCGTCAGCAGCAAAACCCCCGCACGCGGGAATGCACGCGTGGCGACTGGCCTTGTCGCGGTCGGGTCAGCACGGAAAGTCAGCGATTGTCCTTTCACTTTTCGACGCCGATACAACGGCTTGGCGTCAACAAAGGTTCAGCCGGAAGCCGTCTTTGGACACGATTCTCGTGTGGCTGCAAATTATGTCCGCTTCCGGGCAAATTCGCGCATCGGGTCAGGTGTCGCAACACCGACTGCCCGTCATACCCCAATATAGCGCCTGAAGGCGTCCGGCGCACCCCCGCCAAAGAAATCCGTCGGCCGCGCCGGTCGCGACAATGTGACCGGATTCCAGGAAAATCACGCGATCGGCCACCCTTTTGGCATCTTCCGGCTGGTGCGTGACGAACAGCACGGTCATGCGCTTCTCGGCATGCAGATCGACCAGCAGGTCGAGCATATCGTCGCGCAGCGCCGGTCCCAGCGACGCAAACGGCTCATCCAGCAGAAGCACCGGCCGGTCTCGAACCAGAACGCGCGCCAGGGCAACCCGCTGGCGCTCACCGCCCGACAATTCGCGCGGCAGGCGCTTCTCCTTGCCAGCCAGGCCCGTGCGCTCCAGTGCGGCGGCGATGTCTCGCCTGTCGGCCTCGGTCAGCTTGAGCGCCGGCGACCGCCCAAGCCCGACATTCTGTTCGACGGTCAGGTGGGAGAACAGATTGTTCTCCTGAAACACCATCGACACCGGCCGTTCCGCCGGCGACGCGGCGGTCAGGTCCCGGCCGCCGAACAGCACGCGGCCTGCCTGCGGGGTTTCGAAGCCCGCGACGAGATTGAGCAAGGTCGATTTGCCGGAACCGCTGGCGCCCATGATCGTCGTGATCGACGAGGCTTTGACTGTGACGTCAAATTCCAGCGCCTGCTCGGCATAGGCGAAGCTGACCTTGTCGAGCCGGACCTCGACGCCTTCATGCATGATCGGCTTCCTTTCCGAGATGGTCGGCAACCAGGGTGAGCCCCAGGCAGACCAAGCCGAGCAGCAGTGCGATGCCGGCAGCATCCGCCGTGCGATAGCTGCCCATGCTGGCCAGCAGCAGATAGGGCAGCGTCTGGACGGAATCGCTGCCGAACAGGGCGATCACGCCAAGATCGCCGAGCGACAGCGCCATCGCGAACATCAGCCCGGTGAACACCGGCCGCCGCATTGCCGGCCAGTCGATGAGACGCAGGCGGTTCCAGCCGCGGATGCCGAGCTGGGCCGCGATACGGTCATGCCGCTCGCCCGCCGCATCGTAGGCCGGGCGGATCGCGCGGATGGCGAAGGGCATCGCCATCGCGGCATTGACGGTGACGACCATGACAGGCGCAAGCGCAAGCACGTCGACCGATTGTCGCAGTAGCATGAACCACCCGGAGCCGATGACGATGGGCGGCACGACCAGCACAAAGCCGGCGCCGCTGTCCATCATGCGTTCCAGCAAGCCCGGCGGCACTGCTTCGCCGCGCGGTGGCGAGCTGGCGCCGGCCGGCGGCCAGCGACCACGACAGCGCGACGGCCAGAAGCCCCGACAGAGAGGCCAGAACCAGGCTGGTGGCGGTTGCGCGCAGGAACGCGTGACTGGTCGCCAGCCGGCCAAGGTCGGCTTGCAGGCCGCCAATGACGATCGAGCCAAGCGGACCGATGACCAGAGCGCCCGCAAGCAGGATGACGATAGCGTTGGCCGCAGTCTCGGTCACGGCTCGGCGACAGATAGCGGCGGCGTGAAACGGACGAAGCGGCCTCGCCGGTCATCGACGCGCCGAGGCGTGACAGGGCGAAGACGATGGCGATCGTGAGCGCGATTTGAACCAAGGTCAGTGCCACTGCCCGCGCCGGATCGAAGTCGAAGCGCAGCGCCTGATAGATGCCGACCTCAAGCGTCGACGCAGCTGGTCCGCCGCCGAGCGTGAGCACGATGGTGAAGGACGTCACGCACAGCATGAAGACGAGCCCCGCAACGCCCGGCGATGGCTGAGCGCAGGACAGGCCATTCGATGAGGCGAAAAACCGGGCCAGCGCCCATGCCGAGCTGGCTGGCCAGCCGCCATTGGTCGGCCGGCACGGTCTCCAGCGCCTGCAGAAACAATCGCGTCGCCAGCGGCAGGTTGAAGAAGACATGCGCGATCAGGATGCCGGACAGCCCGTAGATGCCGGGCCAGGTCGCACCGGTCAGAGACGAAAGCGGCCCTGCGAAATAGCCGGCGCGCCCGAGCAACGACAACACGCCGAGCGCCGCGACGATGGCCGGCAGCGCCAACGGCAGGGCGAACAGCCGCAGGATCAGGCTTCGGCCGAAAAAATGCGGATGACGGTTGAAGGCGCGGGCGACAAAGATTGCGGGTATGACCGAGAGCGCGGTCGAGAGCAGCGCCTGCCACAGCGTGAAACGCGCGACGCGCAGCAGGTAGCCGTCGAACGCTGCAACGGCGCCGCCTGGATTGCGCACCGCCTCGACGCCCAAACCGACAAACGCGCCGCCGATGAGAATGGCGAGAGCAGCAAGCGCCAGCAGCGCGGGCGCTGGGGCGCGGCGCACGAAAAGCGACAGGGCTATTCGCTCATCACACTCAGCCACTCGTCGACCCATGCTTTGCGGTTCTGCAGCACCAGTTCCGGGCTGAGCAGCAGGCTCTTCGACGGCTTTACCAGTTTGTCGAAGGCGGGATTGAGCGGCTTGTCGATGCGGGCGGCCGGCAGCATCCAGTTGGTTTCCGGGATGATCTCCTGGAATTTTGTGCCGGTCATGAAGGTCATGAACTTTTCCGCCAGCGGGTTCTTGGCCCCGTTGACGGTCACGCCCGCCACTTCGATCTGCATGTACTGGCCTTCGGCAAAGGCAGCCGCCTGATACTTTTCGGTCTTCTCGGCGACCATGTGATAGGCGGGCGACGTCGTGTAGGACAGCACCATCGGCGCTTCGCCCTTGGTGAACAGGCCGTAGGATTCGCTCCAGCCCGGCGTGACCGTCAGCACGCGGTTCTTGAGCTTCTTCCAGGCCTCCGCCGGACTGCGCGCCGTAGACAGCTTTCACCCAGAGCACGAGGCCCAGGCCGGGCGTCGACGTGCGCGGATCCTGCAGCACGATTTTCTGCTCGGGATCGCCCTCGACCAGTTCCTTCAGGCTCTTCGGCGGCTCCTTCATTTTCTCCGTGTCGTAGACGACGGCGAAATAGCCGTAGTCGTAGGGCACGAAAACGTCGTCCTTCCAGCCGCCCGGCAGGTTGAGCTCGCCGATCGGACCGTGCGGCGCGAAGAGGCCGGTCTGTTTGGCCTCGGCGGTCAGATTGGTGTCGAGGCCGAGCACGATGTCGGCCTTGGTCGCCTGGCCTTCGAGCTTCACCCGGTTGAGCAGCGCGACGCCATCCGCGACGGCCACGAATTCGAGATCGCAGGCGCATTCCGCCTCGAACGCCTTCTCGACCTGCGGTCCCGGCCCCCATTCGGCGGTGAAGCTTTCATAGGTGTAGACCGTCAGGTCGGCGGCGGCGGCGGGCAAGACAAAAGCCGTGCCGGCAAGGAGAAAGCGAGAACGGGTATGCGCATCAGGGTGTCCTTCATCGTCATTCGGAAGGGACACGCGGCTCGCGCAACGCATCTAATCCCTCCGCCGGTGCAAACCGGATCAGGTTCAGCGGGTTGGCGGCAAGAAAGTTGCGCCTCTCAGCCGGCTAAGCCGGCACCCCGTTAGAGCGGCGCTACCTTTAGGCCCGATTGCCGAAGCCTTGCAAGCAGGCGCCTTTGCAATGGCTGTCATGACGTATCGTCTACCCTTCTCGTTCAGGCTGAACGCCTGATAGAGGCCAGCCCCAGATGACCACGTTCACAATCCTCCTCGGCGGTGAGTTTCACACGACGCAACGCGCCGCCGCGCAGATCGCCGGTTCGCGCGTGATCGCGGCCGACGCGGGCATGCGCCACGCGGCCGCGGTTGGCGTCGTTCCCGAACTTTGGGTCGGCGATTTCGATTCCGTGCCGGAAGATCTGCCGACAGAACTGTCGGAGGTGCAGCGCGAAAAGTTTCCCGCCGAGAAGGACAAGACCGATGGCGAACTGGCCGTCGCGGCAGCGCTCGCCCGCGGCGCCGACGCGCTGATCCTGGCCGGCGCCTTCGGCGGTCCGCGCGTCGACCACGCGTTCCTTCACCTGACGCTGGCGATGACGCTCGCCGAGCAGGGCATCAACGTGCTCCTGACCAGCGGCGCGCAGGAAGGCGTCCCCTTGCTGCCGGGCAAGAACCGCTTTCGCTATGACGACGGCACCGTCTTCAGCATCATCGCCTTCTCGGAGCTTTCCGGCCTCTCGGTCACCGGGGCAAAGTGGCCGCTCAACAGTGTGAAGGTTGCCTTCGGCTCGTCGCGCACGATCTCGAACGAAGTGCGCGGCGACCTGACCATCGAACTCGGCAGCGGCCGCGCCATGCTGATCGCCCACCCATACCCGGTCGCCGGTTTCTGATGGCGCCACCACTGCTCATTTTGGACGGGGTCAAGCTGACCTTTGGCGGCACGCCGTTGCTCGACGGCGCATCGCTGAGCGTCTCGCAAGGCGACAAGATCGCGCTGGTCGGCCGCAACGGCTCCGGCAAATCGACACTGCTGAAGATCGCCGCCGGCATGATCGAGCCGCAGGACGGCGAGATCTTTCGCCAGCCTACGGCGACGATCCGCTATCTGCCGCAAGTGCCGGACATGGACGGTTTTGCGACGGTGCGCGTCTATGTCGAGGCCGGCCTTGGCCCGGCCGACGACCCGCATCGCGCGACCTATCTGCTCGACCATCTGGGCCTCACCGGCGACGAAGACCCGGCAACGCTCTCCGGCGGCGAGGCACGGCGCGCCGCGCTTGCGCGGGTGATCGCGCCGGAACCGGATATCCTGCTGCTCGACGAGCCGACCAACCATCTCGACCTCGCGACCATCGAATGGCTGGAGGAGGAGCTGATCCGCACGTCTTCCGCGGTGGTGATGATTTCGCATGACCGCCGCTTTCTGGAGCGCATTTCGCGCGCCACGGTCTGGCTGGATCGCGGCGATACCAAGCGCCTCGACAAGGGCTTCGCGCATTTCGAGGAATGGCGCGACACGATCCTCGAGGAAGAGGAGCGCGACCAGCACAAGCTGGCGCGCCAGATCGTGCGCGAGGAGCATTGGCTGCGCTACGGCGTGACCGCGCGGCGCAAACGCAACATGCGCCGGCTCGGCGAGTTGCAGACGATGCGCCAGCGCCATCGCGGCCATCGCGGCGTCGAAGGCGCCGCCACCATCACCGCCAGCGACGCGGCCGAATCCGGCAAGCTGGTGATCGAGGCGAAGGGTATTTCGAAGAGCTTCGGCGAATTGACCGTCGTCAACAATTTCTCGACGCGCATCCAGCGCGGCGATCGCGTCGGCCTGGTCGGCCCGAACGGCGCGGGCAAGACCACGTTGTTGAAGATGCTGACCGGCGAGCTCGCGCCCGACAGCGGCAGCGTGCGACTTGGCGTCAATCTGGAGATCGCGGCGCTTGACCAGACCCGCAGCGTGAATCCCGACGAGACGCTGGCCGATTTTCTGACCGACGGACGCGGCGAAAACCTCGTCGTCAATGGCGAGCTGCGCCACGTCGTCTCCTACATGAAGGACTTTCTGTTCAAGCCGGAGCAGGCGCGCACGCCGGTGCGCGAACTGTCGGGCGGCGAGCGCGCGCGGCTGATGCTGGCGCGCGTGCTGGCCAAGCCGGCCAACCTGCTGGTGCTGGACGAGCCGACCAACGATCTCGACATGGAGACGCTGGAGCTGTTGCAGGAACTGGTCTCGGGCTTTGCCGGCACCGTGCTTGCTGGTCAGCCACGACCGCGATTTCCTCGACCGCACCGTGACCAGCGTCATCGCGCCGGACGCCAACGGCCGCTGGGTCGAATATGCCGGCGGCTACGCGGACATGCTGGCGCAGCGCGGCGGCAAGAAACTGGAAGACCGCAAGCGCGAGACGCCGCTCGACCCTGCTGCCGCACCGAAACCAGCGGCGGAAGCATCCAAGGCGGCGTCGAAAAAGCTCTCGTTCAAGCAGAAATTCGCGCTCGAAAACCTGCCGGGAAAGATGGAAGCGGTGACGGCCGCCATCTCGCGGCTGGAAGACAAACTCGCCGATCCGAAATTCTATGAGCGAGACCCAAAAGGGTTCGCGCAGACCATTGCGATGATCGACAAGGAGCGCGCCGCGCTCGCCGCGATGGAAGAAGAATGGCTGGAACTGGAGATGCTGCGCGAAGAGCTGGAGGGATAGCGCATCCGTTTGGTTTCGCTACCCCGCCAGAAACCCGATCACGATCAGCGCCTGCGCGGCGTAGTAGAGCAGCCAGACGGCGATGCGCATCGCCAAGCGGCCGGGTGAGATCGCGGTTGCGAGAAACCGTTCGGTGGCAAGCGTGGCGTCGGACGCCATGAAGGCCAGCGCACCGGCGATGATCCAGGCATTGCTCGTCGTCAGGGCCGAAACGCCCATGCCGAGGATCGCGACGATGTAGACGATGACCGGAAAGCGCAGATCCGGCCCCACCTCGCGCATCAAGAGGACGAGCATCGCCAGCGCAAAGATCGCCATGGCGATGGCCAGCACCAGCCGCCAAGGTTCGGCCTGAAATATCTCCAAGCCGCTGCCCACCGTCCAGAACAGGGCAATGTAGGCGATGTGGGCAGCCAGGAAGCTGACGAGGCCAAGCAGGAAGGCCTTGTCGCCGTCGCGCGACAGGAACCAGTCGCCGAGGGCCGACAGGCCTAGCGCTGCTACCAGAAGAAGCGGCTGTTGTTGCAGAATGCAGAGCACGCCGAGCAGCGCGACCGCCAGCGTCTTGACGGCTGACCGCAACAGCGAAACGCGCGTGTCGATCAGGATGAAATAGAGCGCCGCCGCGCCAACGGAAAAGATCACGCTGCCGTTGGAGGGATCTTCGATGCCGCCGGGGAACGGGAGCATCAGCTCGCCTCCGCCGGCTTGCGGCCATCGCCGAACAGCATCGATTTGGCCGCCAGCACCGCGCCGGCGGTGATCAGCACGCAGGCGGCAAGGATCGGCATGTGACGGCTCGGCGATGCCGGCCAGGATCAGCACCAGCGTCGACAGCAGCGGCGAGGCATAGCTTGCCGCGCCGAGCACCTGGATGTTGCCGCGCTTGACGCCGTGGTCCCAGGCATAGAAGGCGGCGCCCACCGGCATCAGGCCGAGCCCGAGCACCGCCAGCCATTGGCCGGCCGTTTGCGGCAGAACGGTTTCTTCAAGCAGGAAATGGCACACGAGCGAGAGGATCGATGTCGCCAGGCAGAACCAGGTGACAATGCTGGTCGGCACCTCGGCGAAGCGGCGCGACAGCAGCGAATAGCCCGACCACCAGAAGGCGCAGACGAACGCCATGCCGTAGCCGAAGGCATAGCGCGGATCGAACGACACGCTGCCGCCCTTGGTGATGATCAGCGCTGCGCCTGCAAGGCCGAGCAGCGCGCCGGCAATATGGAACCAGCGCAGCCGCTCGCCGGGCATCAGGGCGGAGCCCAGCACGATGAACAGCGGCCAGAGATAGGCGATCAGGCTCGCCTCCACCGCCGGCGCGTTGCGCAGGGCGGTGAAGTAGAAGAAATGATAGCCGAACAGGCCGCCAATCCCGATCAGCCAGACCACCGGCGGCACCGGGGCCGTGACTGCCGGCTTTGGCGAGAAAGCCCGGACGACGAAGCCGACCAGCGTGCCGATGGCGAAAGTGATGGCGGACAAGAGGAACGGCGGCACTTTTCCGGATGCGTCCGTGAGCAGCGCCAGCAGCGCCCACATCGCGACCGCCAGAAAGCCGATGAGTGTAGCGCGCGCCAAAATACCCCTCGCAAGCCAGGGGTTTGAGGCCCCTATGATTTCGTGCGGCGCGCGGTGACCGTGATCGGACCCATGGTCGTGCCGACCGTGGCGCGCACGGGCGCATATATGCCGGTTTCGCCGAGCCGCGCAAACGAGATCGAGATTTTCGCCCGCTTGCGCATGTAGTCGATCGAACGATTGGTCGTGCGGTAGCCGGAAACCGCCACGAAGCGCGCATTGCAGGTGATGACGTCGCTCTCGATCCCCGGAACCTTGGTCGTCGACGCGTAGCTCAGCCGCAGATTCATCCGCATCTGGCCGTCATAGACCTTGAGCACGCGGGTGCACACTTCGTCGGGCGTATCCGCGCGGATGAGCGTCGCCGAGATCGGGTCGGTGACCGCCTGGAGCTGGCCGAGCTTCACCGCCACCCAATTGTCGCGTTTGCGCAGCGGCGGATCGTTGACCGTCTTGCTGACCGCGCCGCCGGCGAAGTTGATCGCCGTCGTCTGCGTCTTCTTGCCGGACTTGTACTGCACGCGGAACGATTTTGGTCGCGTCTGCTTGCCGACAAAGCTGCCGCTGGCATGGCTCGTGCCGGTGGTCGAGTCGAACAGCTTGCCGATCCCCGCGCTCGACATCCGCCCCTGGACGGTAAAATTGTTGCCGTTGAAGGTGCTGACGAAATTTGAGCGGGCCACTGGCAGCCCAAGGAAAGTGACCGTGTATTCGCCGCTGAAAGTCTGCTTGCCCTCGGCTGCAACGGGGCTGGCGGCGTGCGCCAAGGAGACGCCGGCCACGAACAGCCCGCTGCCAGCAGCAACCATGCTTGCCATACGTGCCGAAATCGATCTCATGCCCGCAAACCCATTCATGGCCACTTTGTGGCCGCAGAATTCTGGCGATAGTATGGATGGTCGCAGGCGCCGGTGCAAAGCTTGACGGGCTGGAAAATTCCCACTATGGAACCGCGACTTTCCAAGAGGCTGCCGTCGGATACGCGCGCCATACGGCGCGGCAGAACGGTTTGCCCGAAAAACAGAACTGAAGGTAGCAAAAAATGTCCCGCGCCTGCGAACTGACCGGTAAAGCGGTCCAGACCGGCAACAATGTGAGCCACGCGAACAACAAGACGCGTCGCCGCTTCCTGCCGAACCTCGTCAACGTCACGCTGATCTCGGAAGCGCTGAACCAGAATGTGCGCCTGCGCATTTCGGCCAACGCGCTGCGTTCGGTGGAGCATCGCGGCGGCCTCGACGCCTTCCTGGCGAAGGCCGACTCTGCGCGAGCTCTCGACCAAGGCGCGCCTGCTCAAGAAGCAGCTTGCCAAGAAGCTGGCCGAACAGGCCGCCGCCTGATTATTTGAATTCGGGCGGGGGACCGCTCGGGAGCCTTGTCCAGCGTGGGGATGCAGACAAGGCTCCGCTGAAACATGCCGGTGGCTCGCCGCCGGTCGTCATTGCCGGCTGGTTCCATTACCCAGGATAAAAAAATGAAGAGCATTTCCGCCTATCTTCCGTTCGTTGTCGCCATGGCGCTGGTCGTCGTGGCGTCGAACGTGCTCGTGCAGTTTCCGGTGCAGGGAACGCTCGGCTCGCTGCAGCTTGCCGACATCCTGACCTGGGGCGCCTTCACCTACCCCTTCGCTTTCCTGGTGACCGACCTCGCCAACCGCAAATACGGCCCGGCCGTCGCCCGGCGCATCGTGTTCGTCGGTTTCATGGTCGCGGTTGTCTGCTCGATCATCGTGCCGCCTCTGCTGTTCAAGGCCGGGCTGATCGAGTTCGAGACCGCCGCCGACCGGCTGGTGCGTATCGCTGTCGCCTCCGGCGCGGCGTTCCTGACCGCGCAGCTTCTCGACGTGACCGTGTTCAACTGGCTGCGCCGGCAGAGCTGGTGGCGCGCGCCGATCTTCGGCACGCTGGCCGGCTCGGTGTTCGACACCGCGATCTTCTTCGGCATCGCCTTCGCCGGCGCCTTCGCTTTCATCGGACCGGACGATGCCTTCGCGCTGGAACCGGCTCCGCTGCTGGGCGTGTTTTCGACCGAGACGGCGCGCTGGATTTCCTGGGCTGTCGGCGACTTCACGGTGAAGCTGCTGATCGCCGTGTTCGCGCTGATTCCCTACCGGCTGATCGCCGCGAAATGGCGCCAGCCAGCTCTGGTTTAGACAATTTCAATATATCTACTTCTAGTAGAAAGACGCGTCGATTATCATTCATATCCGAAGACGCGTAAATTTGCAAGTGCAGCGGCGTATATACAGGTAAGACTGCAGTATCCTTTAAAAGCAAACTCTTATATTGATGTCTTTTGTGGCTAGGCTCAGCGCTGTAGCCCTTTCCGGCCTTGATTATTGATGCATAGTGAATGTGCTCAGCGACCTGCTTCGCGCCGGTCCTAGAGCAAGCAGTGCATCAATTGCGAGGAATATCTCATGGCCATCAGACTGACGAACGGAAACGATGACTGGAGCGGCACTGACGCTCGGAACAGTGTTCGGCCTTGGCGGAGATGATTGCTGCTCGGCGGTGGCGGCAACGACACGATTTATGGCGAGGACGGTGACGACAGAATATACGCCGCAGGCGGAAGTGGGTTCGCAGAAGGTGGAAATGGCGGCGACTGGCTTTACGGTTCTGACTTCAAAGATGACCTGCGCGGCGGTGCGGGAGACGACTGGCTTCTGGGATATGGGGCGAACGATATCCTGGATGGTGGCTCAGGAGGGGATATCTTGGAAGGCGGGGAAGGCAACGACACTCTTGATGGTGGAACCGAAGATGACCGGGTGCAAGGGGACAATGGCAATGATCTCCTGAATGGCGGAGCCGGAGGAGACTGGGTGATAGGGGGAGACGGCAATGATGTCCTCCGTGGCGGATCCGAAGACGACCGGGTTGAGGGAGGCAATGGTGACGACACTCTCGCCGGAGGTTCGGGAGGTGACATCATGGAGGGAGGCAACGGAAACGATATCTACTATGTCGACAACATCGGCGATCATGTCAGAGAAGCAGGCAGCGTCACCGGCCACGATCAGGTCTATTCAACCGTCACAATCGACCTCCTCGTCGGAGGCGGAGCAATCGAGGACCTGTTCCTGGAAGGCGAAGCCGACATCAACGGCCGGGGCAACAACATCGCCAACCACGTAGTAGGCAATGCGGGCGACAACGTCCTGAATGGCCTTGCCGGCAACGACACGATCAACGGCGGCAACGGCAACGACAGGATCGCCGGCGGCTTGGCTCCGATCGGCTGGCCGGGGGTGTTGGAGCGGACAAGTTCGTCTTCAACTCTGAATCTGGGCGCCTCGAACGTCGACACCATTCTCGATTTCCGTTCGGTCGACACGATTGTCTTGTGGGATGAAGTGTTTACCCGGCTGGCGCCGGGCGTTTTGGCCGCCGGCGCGTTCACTGCCAACGCCGCAGGCGTTGCGCGCGACGCCAATGACCGCATCATCTACGAGACCGACACTGGCCGCCTCATCTATGATGTGAATGGCAACGCGGCAGGCGGCGCTATCCACTTCGCGACTTTGGAGCCCAATCTAACACTGACGAGCGACGATTTTCTCGTCATCTGACCATCGCAAATGGCGCCAGCCGATGCTGGCTTGATGACGGGCGCCAATCTTTCGTGATTGGTCCAGGAGCGCCGTGCGCCTTGACTTGCACTTGAACCGATTTAGAGCAACGCATTCAAGGCGGGGCCGGCGGATGGATGCGACCAATCTACAGAGCGAAGCACGGCGCGGCCGTTGGGCGGTCGCGGCGATGTTCCTGGCCAACGGCTTCATGGTTGGAAGCTGGGCGCCGCAGATCCCGCCCTTTGTCGAACGGCTCGGCATAACCGAATTCACGCTCGGGCTTCTGATCCTCGGCTTCGGACTTGGCGCGGTCTGCGCCATGGTCGCGGCCGGCCATCTCATCGCCCGCTACGGCTCGCAGCAAACGCTGCGGATGTTCGCGGTGCTGGTCATCTTCGGTCTTCTGCTGGTGGCGCTGGCGCCCAACGTGCCGCTGGCGGCGATCGCCCTGTTCATCTTCGGCGGTTCGATCGGTGCGATGGACGTGTCGATGAACGCCAACGCCGTCGTCGTCGAGCGCAAGCTGGGCAGGGCGGTCATGTCGTCATCGCACGGGTTCTGGAGTCTTGGCGGTTTCATCGGCGGCGGCCTGGGCGGCATCGTCATCCAGAACCAAGGGCACATGGCCCATGCACTGTTGGCAACGGCGGCCGCGCTGGTGACCGTGGGCCTGGCGTTTCGCCCTATCGTTTCCGACGACCATCCGGTGACCCAGGAACGGCAAAGCTTCGCGCTGCCGCGTGACCCGACGATCTACATCATCGGCTTCATGGCGCTGCTCTGCATGAATTCGGAAGGCGCGGTGCTCGACTGGGCCGCGCTCTACATGCGCCAGGAACTCGGCGCCGACATCGCAACCGCGGGCTTCGCCTTCGCGTTCTTCTCGGGCGCCATGGCGCTGATGCGCTTTGCCGGCGACGGCATCCGCAACCGCTATGGCGCGGTGGCGACATTTCGCGTCTCGGGCATCATCTCGGCGCTGGGCATGCTGGTGGCGGGCCTTTCGCCCTGGCCGTGGCTGGCGATCGCCGCGTTTGCTTTCTGTGGCCTTGGCGTTGCCAACATGGTGCCGATCCTGTTTTCCGCCGCAGGCAATCAGGACGGCGTGTCCTCAGGCGCGGGCATGAGCGTCGTCACCACCATGGGCTATTCGGGCATATTGGTCGCGCCGTCGCTGATCGGCTTCGTCGGCGGCAAGGTTGGTTTTACCCCGGTCTACATCGCCGTTGCCGTGTTGCTCGGGCTCGTCGTGCTGATGTCGAGACTGACCAGAACGGCCGACCTCAATCACGAGACAGTCCAGGACCCCCTGCCGATCTGACGGCGGCTAAAGAAGAGAGGCGCGACCGCATCGATCGCGCCCCTCTCTCTGCCATTCGGTCGATGAGGTCAGATTCGTCCCATCAGCAGCAGGATCAGCAGGACGACGAGAATAACACCGACAATGCCTGACGGTCCGTAGCCCCAGCTGCGTGAATGCGGCCACGCCGGCACAGCGCCGAGCAGGATCAAGATCAGAATGATGATCAGGATTGTGCTGAGTGTCATGGACTTCCCTCCACCTCATGTTGGCTCGGCGAAACAACGCCGGATCAGGTGAAAGGGTTCCAAGCGATTGACGATACAGCGTAAATGCGCTGCCGGGCGGTTGTCAGGCCGTCGACGACAAATGCCCTCGCAACTGACATCGCGAGGGCAGGCAAAGTATGGGGTCGCTGGCTATTCCGCGGCCTTGGGAAAGGCCACCGCGGGCTCGTCGATCACCGGCTCAGGCTTCGCTCCGGAAATCGCATCCTGTTTCTTGCCGCCGGAAGGACAGGCGATCCTTCAGGCGGCCGAGCCAGCTCTTCTGGCCCGGCTTGCGCTTGTCGCGGGTGAACACCATCAGCATCGACGGCGTCACGATCAGCGTCAGCACTGTCGCGAAGGAGAGGCCGAACACGATCGCCGACGAGAGCGCGATCCACCACTGTGTCGACGGCGCATTGATCGTCGTCTCCTGGTGGAAGATTTCGAGGCCGAGACCGAAGGCGATCGGCAGCACGCCGAGGATCGCCGACGCTGCCGTCAGCACCACCGGGCGGGCACGCTCGCGGCAGGTCTGCAGGATGGCGTCATACTTGGCCCAGCCTTCCTCGCGCAGCCGGTCATAGGTGTCGATCAAGACGATGTTGTTGTTCACCACGACGCCAGCCAAGGCGATGAAGCCGATGCCGGACATCACGATGACGAAGGTCTGACCGGTCAAAAGCATGCCGAGCAGCGCGCCGACGATCGCCATGACGACGCAGGTCAACACCAGCACCACGGAGGTGAACTTGTTGAACTGGGCCAGAAGGACGATGAAGATCAAGAACATCGCCGCGCCAAAGGCGTTCATCAGGAACGCGCCTGCCTCGGCGCTGTCCTCATTCGAGCCGGCAAGCTTCCAGTCGATGCCGGGCTTGGCCATGTCGCCGACGACCTTGCTGGTTGCCGCCTGGACTTCGGCGACCTGGAAGCCCGTCGCGACGTTGGCCTGGATGGTGATCGTGCGCTTGCCGTCGATACGGTTGAGAACACCGACCGTCCGCTCAGGCTTGCGGGTGACGAAATTGGCGATCGGCACCGAACCATCAGCGGTCTGGATGCGCAACTCGTCGAGCGCCGCCAGCGTGCGCCGGTCTTCCGGCAGCCGCAGGCGGATGTCGACGGCGTCGTCCGCGCCGGCCGGACGATAGTCGGTCAGCTTCAGACCAGTGGTCACGAGCTGCACCACCGTGCCGACCGCCATCGGCGATACGCCGTATTGCGCGGCTTTCGAACGATCGACCTCAAGCGCCCAGTCGACACCGGGCGGCGGCAGGCCGTCGGACAGGTCGATAACGCCGGGTATCTTGGCGACCGCCGCGGCGACCTGCGCGGCATAGTCGTTGAGACCTGCCGGATCGAGCGCTGAGAGCTGTACCTGGATCGCCTTGCCGGTGGGCGGGCCGGCATCCGGCACGCGCACTTCTACGTCGACACCCGGAATGCCGGCCATGGCGACACGCAGTTCATCCAGGATATCGTGCGCCGACTTGCGCTCCCGCCAATCGATGAATTCGTAGTTGATGACGCCGATGACGTCTTCCGGAATGTCCTGGCCACCGCGGGTCTTGCCGACGCGGGTGTAGACGGACTTGATGCCCGGCCAGCCGAGCATGCGGCGCTCCGCCTCGCGGGTGGCGATATCCATCTCTTCAAGCGAGAGGTTGCCGCGGGCGTGCACATAGAGCAGGCCGTAGTCCGGCTCGACGGTCGGGAAGAACTCGACGCCCTTGCCATACTGCGTATAGGCGTAGAGGCCGCCAACCAGCAGCGCGACCGTCAGCAACAGCGCTGTGATCGGGAAATGCACCGCCGTTTTCACGACCGCCATATAGGCGCCGTCCTTGCGATCCTCCTCGGTGTGCAGCGGCGCCTTGCCGATGATCGCGCCAATGGAGGGGGCGAAGACCAGCGCATAGGCCATCGACGCGGCGAGCGTGACGATCAGCGTGATCGGCAGATATTTCATGAAGTCGCCGACGATGCCGGGCCAGAACAGCAGCGGCGAGAAGGCGGCGATACGGGTCAGCGTCGCGGCGATGACCGGGCCGGCCATGCGCTTGGCGGCCTCCTCGAAGGCCTGCGCCTTCGGCATGCCTTCGGACATGCGCCGCTCGGCATATTCGGTCACGATGATCGCGTCGTCGACGAGCATGCCGACCGCCAGGATCAGCGAGAACAGCACGATCATGTTGATGGTGTAACCCATCAGCGCCAGCGCCAGGATGCCCATCAGGAACGAGGATGGAATGGCCAGGCCGATGAGCACCGAGGCGCGGCCGGACAGCGCGTAAAGGATGACGATGAAGACCAGGATCACGGCGATCAGCACGTGGTTCTGCAGGTCGTTCAGCAGCTGGTTGACGAAGGTGGATTTGTCCTGCGTGTAGGTCACCTGCAGGTCGGGCATCACCTTCTTGTTTTCGGCGACGAACTGTTCGGCAACCTTCTTGGCGCCCTCGATCGTCTCGACGACGTTTTCGCCGATGCGCTTCTTGACCTCGAGCACGATCGCCGGCTTGCCGTCGAGCCGCGCGATGGTTTCGGCGTCCTCGAAGGTCGAGCGAACGGTGGCGAGATCCTGAACACGCACGACCGCAGTCGGCGTCGACACGACCGGCAGGTTGGCGACATCTTCCGGCGTTTCGATGAGCGCCGGCACCTTGATCGCATATTTGCCTTCCGAGCCCTCGATCGAGCCGGCGGCGACCAGATTGTTCGACTGGCCGATGCCCTGGATCATCTGGTCCAGCCGCATATTATAGGAGGCGAGCTTCATCGGATCGATGACGGCCTCGACCATCTCGTCGCGCGCACCCTGGATCGGCGCCTCGAGGACGCCCGGCACTTCCTCGATCCGGTCCTGCAATTCTTTCGCCGCGGCGGTCAGCGCGCGTTCCGGAATGTCGCCGGAAAGCGTGACGAACACGACCGGGAATTCGGAGAGGTTGACCTCGTTGACCGTCGGCTCCTCGACGCCGGTGGGCAGATCGCGCTTGGCGTCCTGGACCTTGTTGCGCGTATCGATGAGCGCATCGCCCAGATCGACGGAAGGATCGAATTCGACGATGACGTTCGCGCCGCCTTGATAGGCGTTCGACTTCATCTCCTTCAGACCCTTGAGGTTTTTGAGCTGCTGCTCGACGGGCCGCAGCAGAAGCCGCTCCGCGTCCTCAGGCGAGATGCCCTGATAGACCAGAGAGACGTACATGATCGGAATCGCGACGTCGGGTTCGGCCTCTTTCGGCACGGCGCGATAGGCCAGCGCTCCCGCGATCAGCAGGAACACCAGAACCGAAAGCGTCAGACGCGCGTTCCGGATCGCAAGCTGGACGATATCCATGACCTATCGGCCTCGCTTATTCTCAGTTCGTGCCGGCGGCTTCGCCGAGCAGTTTCTTGATGGTGGCAGGGTCGGCGTCGACCGCGTTGACGGTATCGCCTTCCTTGACGAGATCCTGGCCGGCGACGATCACACGCGCATCGGCCGGGATACCGCCCAGCACGAGGCCCTGCGGCAAGTCGTCGACCAGATCGATCGGATAGAACGCAACCTTCGACTGTGCATCGACGGCGCGAATGCCGAGATCGCCATTGTCGCTCAGCGTCACCACCGAACGTGGCAGCACGACCGATTCGGTCGAGGCAGCGCGCAGCGTGATTTCGGCCGTCATGCCGGCGGGGATACGCAGGTCAGGATTGGGGATTGCGACTTCAATGCGGAACGTGCGCGTGGTGGCCGCCGCATCGCGGCTGATAAAGCGCACCTTGCCGGTGATCTTTTCTCCATTCACGAGCATTGCCTCGGCGTCGTCGCCGATTTTCAAATGCGTCAGATCACGCTCGCTGACCTCGCCTTTCACCAGAACCGGATCGAGGCTGAGCAGCGTGGCGATCTCCGCACCCTGCATGACTGTGCTGCCGATCTCGACATCGACCTTGTCGACGATGCCGCTGAACGGCGCGATGTTGCGCATCTTGTCGAGCTCGGCCTGCGCTGCCTCGAGCTGCGACTTGGCCTGCGCCAAAGCCGAAACGGACGTATCGAGCTGCAGCTTGGCCTGCGCGCCGGTCTTGGTAAGGCGCTGCGAGGCGACCAATTCTGCCTCGCGCTGCTTGACCACCTGCTTGGCCATCTCGACCATCGCCGGCTTGTCTTCGGCGTCGAGCGCCAGGATGAGGTCGCCAACCTTGACGGGCTGGCCTTCGTCGATGGGCAATTCGCGGATGATGCCGGCCGAGCGGGTGCCGAGCACGGCGCGCTTGTCAGCTTCGGTCTGCCCGGAAAGCCTGATCGCGCGCGCATGCGATGCGCGCGGCGGCTTGATGACGGCCACGGTGCGCGGCGCGGCCTTTGGCGCTTCGGCAGCCGGCTTCGGCTGTTCCGGCGTTGCCTGTCCGGCCGGCGCATTTTCGGCTTCGGCAGCTGCGCTGCCGACGGAGGAGAACTTGCCCGTCCCCATCCAGGCCGCAAAGCCGATCAGCACGGCAACCGCCGCGATTTTATGAAACCTGAATTTGGCCATAGCCGTTCTTATCCGTTGCGCTGTGCGCCCACCTGTCCCCTAGGACGTTCGATATGGGGCTGGTCCGACATGCGTTCAATCGCCACATTTTCGTACATGTCCGGAAATTTGTCTGTACATGATTATTGCGGTGCAAAAAAGACGGAAAATTCATGGCATAACTAACCGGACGGGCATGGAGCACCGGCCGCCGCCCATGCCTGAATCGCCACGAATGTTTCCTCTGCCGAGCCCGGCGCCGGCTCACGGCCGGGACCCGGAGCCCAGCCCCAGCCGACCAGTTTGTCGTCGCGCACATGCGTCGCGACTTCCTCCAGCGTGCGTCCGCCATTGCGCGCCGGATCCTTGATCTGGGCGCAGATTTGCGCCGAAGACTTGCCGAACCAGACCATTTCGGGCGGCGCGAGATGCCAGTTCTCGGCGCCCGGCGGCCCATGCAAAACACTGGAATTGCTTTCGAAATGGCAGGTCGTGCAGCGCATACCGGCATTGCCGAAACCCGAGCCGTCAGCGCCGCGCTGCACGTTGAAGGCATGCGCGCGCGTCGCGCCGTAGTGCGCGCCGGACCACCTCGGCCGCTCATCCTCGACATGACAGTTGGCGCAGCGCGGATGCGAGAACACGGCATAGACCTTCTCCCAGGCCGCAAGGCCGTTGGCGGGATCCGACCGCGACAACCGGCGGCGAAGGCTGCGTTTCTTGCGCTGCAGCAGAACCGCCGACGAGCATCAGCATGGCAGCAAGAGTCAGCAGGATGTCGATCACGCTCGCCTCATGCGAACTGCACCTCGTCCGACAGCGGCAGCGAACGGACGCGCTTGCCGGTGAGCGCGAAGATCGCGTTGGCCAGCGCGGGTGCTGCCGGCGGCGTGCCGACTTCGCCGACGCCGCCCATCTTGTGGAAGTTCTCCAGCACCGCGACCTCGAACTGCGGCGCCTGGAAAATGCGCATGGCGTCGAAGTCGTGGAAGTTCGACTGCTCGACCATGCCGTCCTTGAAGGTGATCGCCTGACCCATCGCCGCCGACAGGCCGAAGATCGCGCCGGAGAACATCTGCGCCTCGATGATGCCCGGATCGAGCGCCGTGCCGACATCGACGGCGATCCACATCTTCTCCAGCTTGATGCCGTCCGGCGTGTCGGCGATCTGCACGACCTGCGCCGCACCAGCAGCCGAAGGCCAGCGTGAAGGCGATGCCCTTCGCCTTGCCGGCGGCAAGCTTTTCGCCCCAGTTCGACATCTCCGCGACCTTGTCGACCACGGCGAGCGCGGCCGGATGATCCGCCATCAGCTTGCGGCGCAGCTCGACCGGATCGAGTTTTCCCGCCGCCGCGATCTCGTCCATGAAGCTCTCGTGGAAGAAGCCGTTCTGCGAGCAGCCGACCGAGCGCCAGAAGCTGACCGGAATGGTCAGCGGCGCCTTGATGCCGGTGACCCGATAGTTCGGGATCGTGTAGGGCTGGTCGTGCGCGCCGTCGGTGATCGAATTGTCCGGCCCGGGCGCCGACCGATCCGGGAAACATGCGGCCGACGAGGCTGCTGCCATCATCGACTGCGCGGCGATGCGCATGATCGACCGCCACCGGCAGGCCATCATCGCCGAGCCGCGCCGCGCCTGCGCGACGGCGGCGGGCCGGTAGCAATCGTGGCGCATGTCTTCTTCGCGCGTCCACGTCACCTTGACGGGGCGGCCCCCGGCTCTCCTTCGCGATCAGCGTGGCGTAGAGCGCAAAATCGAGTTCGCCGCGCCGGCCGAACCCGCCGCCCATCGAGGTCGTATGCACCATGGTGTCTTCGATCGGCGACGCCGGCGAGATCGGCGCAGAGCCAGCGCACGAGCATCGGCATCTGGTTCGGCGCCCAGATCGTCAGCTTGCCGTCCTTGAGCTGCGCCGTGCAGTTCATCGGCTCCATCGGCGCATGCGACAGATAGGGCACGCGATATTCGGCCTCGATCACCCGCTCCCGCGGCGCATCGGCGAAAGCGGCATCGACGTCGCCATCATTGCGCATGACGTCGCCGTCGCCTGACGCCGCGGCGTCGGCGATCACCGCCATCAGGCCGGCGCTGTCGGGCGGATTGACCGACTTGTCCCACTCGACCTCGATCGCCTCGGCCGCCTTGAACGCCGCCCAGGTGTTTTCCGCGATGACGCCGAAGCCGCTCGCCGTAGACCGTATTGAGCGGCACGATCTTGACCACGCCCGGCATCTTCTCGGCTTTGGACGAGATCGACTTTGACGGCCTTGCCGCCGAAACACCGGGCTCATGCGCACCGTGCCGTAGAGCATGTCCGGCAAGCGGACATCGATGCCGAAGATCGGCGCGCCGGTGACCTTGTCGAGCATGTCGACGCGCTTCTGCGACTTGCCGAGCAGCTTCCACTCGGCCTTGTCCTTGAGCCGCATACCGAGGAGGCGGCGGCAGCTTGGCGGCGTCGAGCGCGACCTCGCCATAGGTCAGCGTGCGGCTCGACGCCTTGTGCACGATCGTGCCGTTGTCGGTGGCGAGTTCGGCCGCCGGCACGCCGAGCTTCTTTGCCGCCGCCTGCATCAGCATCGGCGCGCGCAGCCGCGCCCGCCTGGCGCATCCGGTCGAAGCCGTCGCGCGTCGAGGCCGAGCCGCCGGTCGCCTGCAGGCCCAGCACCTTGCCGACCATGCCCGCGGCCGAGCGCACGGTCTCGGCTGGCGTGCTGTTCGTCGAAGAAAGTGGAACGGCCCGCCCTCTTCCAGCATCGCCGCGTTGTAATAGGCGTAGGACGCCGGGCCATGCTCGACCTTGACCTTGTCGAGCGTCACGTCGAGCTCTTCGGCGACGAATGCGGCGAGCGTCGTCGAAATGCCCTGCCCCATCTCGGCGCGCGGCGCGATGATGGTGATGGTGTTGTCGGACGCGATCTTCACATAAGGGTTGAACGTCGCCTCGCCCTCGGCGAGGTCGCCCTCCAGCGGATTGGGATAAGGCTTGTTGACGTACCAGTAGCCGACGGCGACGCCGCCCGCGATGGCGGCCGCGCCGATCAGGAAGGTGCGGCGCGCGATCTTTCCCCAGCTGGCCATGATCAGATCCCCGCCGTCTTGAGCGCGGCCGCCTTCTTGATGGCGGTGCGGATGCGTGGATAGGTGCCGCAGCGGCAAAGATTGCCGCCCATCGCCTGGTCGATCTCCTCGTCGGTCGGGTCGTCGATCTCGTCCAGCAGCGCCACCGCGCTCATGATCTGCCCGGCCTGGCAGTAGCCGCATTGCGCGACCTGCTCTTCCAGCCAGGCCTGCTGCACGGGATGCAGCTTGCCGTCCTTGGCCAATCCGTCGATGGTCAGAACCTCGCCTGTCACCTGGCCGACCGGCAGCGAGCAGGAGCGCACCGGCACGCCGTCGATATGCACCGTGCAGGCGCCGCAGGCGGCGATGCCGCAGCCGAATTTCGGCCCCATGATGCCGGCGAGGTCGCGCAGCGCCCACAGCAGCGGCATTTCCGGATCGGCATCGAACTCGATGTCTTTGCCGTTTACATTGAGGCGCATGGGGATACCCTCGTTGTCGTCCAGCGGCGCTTCGCCTCGCCTCTCCAGGGTCGGCATTTACACATTGACAAATTCTGTATTTTTGTCAAGACTGAGAAAAAGCAAATAGAAACAGGCATCAGAATTGGATCATCCGCCCACCAACGCCGAGGATGTGAAACGCCATCGCGTGCTCGATGGCGCGATGCGCGTGTTTCTGTCTTACGGCTATCAGCGGGTGACGATGGACGACATCGCCAAGACGGCCGAGATGTCTCGCCCGGCGCTCTATCTTCTTTTCAAGAACAAGGCCGACATCTACCGCGCCATCGGCGAGCGCATGTTCGAGCTGTCGTCGCAGTCGATCGACCGCGTCCTGGCGCAAGAAGCAAGCCTCGGGGAAAAACTGAACATCGTGATCGACCAGATCATGATCGAGATGATGTGCCAGATCACCGACTCGCCACACGGGGCAGAGCTGCTCGACCTGAAAAACAGCCTTGCCGCCGACATGGTCGAAGCTTGGCATGCGCGCAGCGCTGCCCAGTTCCGCAAGGCGATCGAGGGTGAAGCCGCGAGGCTGGACATAGACCTGGCCGCGCGGGGCTTGTCGGCCGAAGGCCTTGCCGAACTGCTGATGGACGGGCTGGAAGGCATGAAGCACCGGGTGCCCGGCGCCGAAGCGCAGCGCGTCGCCGCGCGGCAGCTTGTGCGGGTGATCGAGCTGGCGCTGAAGCCGTAAGCTTTCACCGTCGAGGTCTTTTCACCGCTTCCGGTTGGACGCGACTGGCCAGAAATTCCCGAACCCGTCGACCAAGGCCATGGCTGCGCAGCGCCGCCACCGGCACGCCCGGTCCGTCGCCCAGCTTCAACGTCGCTTCCTTGCCGACTTTGTCGAAATTTTCCTCCAGCCAGTCGCCGGCGGCCTGACGACCGAGATCGCGCAGATATTCGAGGAAGGCCCATTCGGCATTCAGCTTCGAAGAGGCCGAGAGGTTCTTGAACGCCTCGTCGGCATCGATGCGATGCATCAGCAGACCGCGCACATCGTCTGGCGGGCGCTGTCCCAAAGCGATCATCGCGTTGACGCGCTCGATGATGGTGAGCTCGCGCAGCAGCGCCGAATTGAAGGTGATCTCGTCGACCCTGTTCTGGATTTCGTTCGCCGTTTTCGGCGTGCCTTCGCGGATCACGGGATTGATCTGGATCAGCAGCACGTCCGCGACATCGTTGGCCCGGAAGAAGGGCGCAATGGCCGGGTTGCCGCCATAGCCGCCGTCCCAATAGGGCACGCCGTCGATCTCGACGGCGCGGAAAATCTGCGGCAGGCAGGCCGACGCCATGACCGCATCGGCGCCGATCTCGCCATCGTTGAACACACGCAGCTGGCCGGTCTCGACATTGGTGGCGGAGACGAAAACCTTGATCGCGTTCGGCGCTTTCAAATTGTCGAAATTGATCTCGTTTTCGACCACGTCGCGCAGCGGATTGACGTTGAACGGATTGGCCGCATAGGGCGAAAAGGCCCGGCTCATCAGGTCGAACCAGGCGAAACCCGGTGTATTCTCGACCGACCAGTTGCCCCAGAACACATCCCACGGCATGCGCTGAACCGGGCTGAAACGACCCTTGACCGCGACCGCACGCCAGAAAGCCTGCAGGCGCTCGCGCGCGCCCTCCGACCCGCCCCGCGCCCAGCCATCGGCAAGTGCCGCCGCATTCATCGCTCCGGCGCTGGTGCCGGAAACCGCTGCGAATTTCAGCCGGCCGTCCTCAAGCAACCGGTCGAGCACGCCCCATGTAAAAGCGCCATGCGACCCCCCGCCCTGCAGGGCGAGATTGATTGGTTTGATATCATTTGCCGACATCGTCATGGTCTCCGACTGCAGATCATACCTCCCAAATGGACAGCCGCAGAATGGCCGCTGTACAGGGCAAATATTGCACCGCAGCATGGCAATTTTGCGATGCAACATAACGATGCGAAACCGGCTGTTGGAAAATGTGAGCGGGTCTGACGACTGGTTCGACCAGAAGTCGCCACAGGCGGCTTGTCCAGCGAACGCTACGATTTATGAACGGGTTATGCCCGATTCTGCTTGTCATGCCGCCCATGGATGACCGCGCCCCGCCGCGCACATCATCGCTCGCGCCGCTTGGGCACGCGACGTTTCGCGCGGTTTGGCTGGCTAGCCTGGTGTCGAATTTCGGCGGGCTGATCCAGTCCGTCGGTTCGGCCTGGCTGATGACCTCGATCACCACCTCCGACGACATGGTGGCGCTGGTGCAGGCATCGATCACGCTGCCGATCATGCTGTTTTCCCTGACCTCCGGCGCGATCGCCGACAGTTTCGACCGCCGGCGGGTCATCATCATCGCCCAGCTTTTCATGCTGGCGGTGTCGATTGCGCTGACCGTCTTTGCCTATCTGGGCCTCATAACGCCGTGGATGCTGCTCGCCTTCACCTTCCTGATCGGCTGCGGCACCGCGCTCAACAACCCGTCCTGGCAGGCTTCAGTCGGCGACATGGTTCCGCGCGACCATTTGCCGGCGGCGGTGGCTTTGAACAGCATCAATTTCAATCTGACCCGCAGCGTGGGCCCAGCGATCGGCGGCGCGATCGTCGCGGCCTTCGGGGCGGCGGCGGCCTTCGCCGTCAACACCTTCAGCTATCTCGCCCTGATCTTCGTCATGGTTCGCTGGAAGCCGAACCTGCCGAAAAGCACGCTGCCGCGCGAGACGCTGGGCCGCGCCATGACCGCCGGCCTGCGCTATGTGGCGATGTCGCCGCATATCGAGACAGTTCTTTTCCGCGCCTTTATCTTCGGCGGCACGGCGGTGGTGATCCTGGCCCTCTTGCCTCTGGTCGCGCGCGACCTTCTGGGCGGCGACGCGCTGACCTACGGCGCCTTGCTCGGCTGCTTCGGCATCGGCGCGATTGGCGGCGCGTTCGGCAGTGGCCGCCTGCGCCAGATCCTGTCGACGGAGTGGATCATCCGCCTCTCCTTCGTCGGCTTCGCCATCTGCGCGACGGCATGTGCGCTTGGGAAACAACTTCCTGTCACCGGCGCGGGCCTGCTGATCGGCGGCGCGAGCTGGGTTCTGGCGCTGTCGCTTTTCAACGTCACCGTGCAGCTTTCGACGCCACGCTGGGTGGTGGGCCGGGCGCTGGCGCTCTACCAGACGGCCACCTTCGGCGGCATGGCGCTGGGCGCATGGCTGTGGGGTCTTGCGGCCGAGACCTACGGCCTGGAGCGTGCGCTGCTCATTGCCGCCGGCTTCCTGCTGTTCGGCGCTTTGGTCGGCTTCCGCTTCCCGATGCCGGCGTTGAAATCGCTCAACCTCGATCCGCTGAATCGCTGGCAGCAGCCAAGCCTTGCGCTTGACCTGCGCCCCTCGAGCGGTCCGATTTTCATCGTCATCGAATGGGTCATCAAGGAAGAGAATTTGAAGGCCTTCATGCAGGCGATGGACCGCCGCCGCCGCATCCGCCTGCGCGACGGAGCCGGGCAATGGGAGCTGATGCGCGATCTGGAAAACCCGGACCTTTGGCACGAAACCTATCACGCGCCGACGTGGGTTGAATATGTGCGCCACAACCAGCGCGCCACACATGAGGATGCGGTCGTCGGCGAGACGCTGCGTTCCCTGCACGGCGGCGACGGACCGCCAAAAGTGCAGCGCATGATCGTGCGGCCGACCAATTGGGAAGACGCCGCATTGCCGGCCAAGACGGCGATAGACCTTCACTGAAACGGCGGATTGCCGAACGACCCACTCCCGCCGACACTCGTCCCCCGTTTGAGACGAAACTCGACCGGGAGGACATTTTGCACAATCTGACATTGACTGAAGCCAACGCGATCATCTCGGCCGCCTTCGCGAAAGGCGCGGAGCTGAAGCTGAAACCGCTCGGCGTCGCTATCCTCGATGCTGGCGGACACACGCTGGCCTTCCAGCGGCAGGATGGCGCGAGCTTCATTCGCTACGAGGTGGCGTCGGGAAAGGCTTACGGATCGTTGGCGGTCGGCACGAGTTCGCGAAAGCTGGGCGTCTCGGCGGTGGAACGGCCGCATTTTTTCACCGGGTTGTCCGCCGTTTCCGGCGGCCGCATCGTACCAGTGGCCGGCGGCGTGCTGGTGTGTCGCGACGGCGCAATCATCGGCGCGGTCGGCATTTCCGGCGACACGTCGGACAATGACGAACTTTGTGCCGTTGCCGGCATCGAGGCTGCGGGTCTGACGGCCGAGGTCTGATCAGAAATTCACGTCACGGCCTGACGAGCGGATCGTCACTGAGAAACCGGCCAGCACATCGACGAGCGCAATCAGCATCAGCGTGAAGAAGAGCGATGTCGCCGCGCCCTGCACGAGCAGGAACTCGACCAGGAAGGCGACGAAGACGAATAGTGACAGCACGTGATCGACGATCGAGCGATTGGAGGTGCGCGTCGACTTCATGATCTCGACGAAGAGCAATACCAAGGCCACGACGACAAGCGCATCAGCCATGGTCATCGCCCAGACGCCTCCCGACATCATCGGCACGGCAAAGAGCTCGCCCTGCCAGAAATTGCCGCCTTCAGGGGGCGCGGCCGCCAATCCCAGGTTGAACAGGATGAAGGGAATGACCAGCAATGGAATGGCGGTGAGCATCAAAAGTCTCCGCAAGGGCGAACCGCCCCTGTAGAGCCATGCCGAGCGGCAAGGTCAAGTCTGTTGTGCGGTGATGTCCTGTTGAGGCGACATAGCTCACTGAAAACTGCATACGCGTTGCCGCTACTCCGCCTTCTCGTAGATCAGGCCGAATGTCGGCTCCCAGCTTTTGCCCCCGTCAGTCGAGCGTTGTCCCAGTTGCTTGACCTTGCCATCGGGCATCGATGTGAACACCAGACGACTGAGGAATGTGCGTGACGGGTCTGTCGGCAAGGGCTGCTCGCCGGTCAGCGTCATGGCGCCATCTGAGAAAGCGCCGGCCATCACCGACAGGCGGCCCGTGCTGTCGGTCCAATTCTGGTGCCACTGCTTGTCGTACTTGTTGAAGATGTTGAGGCTGCTGCCGGTCATCGACGAGTTCGTCCAGGTCTCGGAGATGACGCAGCCGCCATGCATCGCCTCGATGCGGCTGGTTCCAGCGAACTCGCCGGTTGTCGAATCCTTGGCGTTCCACTTGCCAAGCCAGAAGTCGAATTGCCGGTATTCCGGCGCGGTGCACGGCTTGCCGTCTTGCGCCAGCGTCGCACCCGGTAGCAATGCGGCAAGGCCGAGCGCCAACGCCATTAGGGCCTTTCCGCTTGTCTTCGAATTGCGGAATGTCTCTAACTCATTGTTTTGTCGCAATTCCGGACGGAAAACCGCGTTCCACTTTTCCTGGAATTGCTCTAGTCGTCTCATGGTTTCCTCCCGTTTGAAGAAACCTAACCGGACAGGCGTGACCGAAGTTGCGAGAAACGGTGCCGATCTTGCGAATTTACGATTTAGCGGGCGACGGGCAGATAGATATCCAGGACAAATTGGTCTGGCAGCAGCAGGGCGGCGTCCGACACCCATTCGCACAGGATCGGCCGATCGGTAACCGTCAGCGCAAATTCGTCCTGCAATCGGGCGCGCGTCGCTCGAACCTGCGCACCGGCAGCCATCAACGAGCCATTGCAGCGCACGACCGCATAGCGCCCGCCGGGCAAGGTCATCCCACCGAACCGGCTTGGCATCCGCTCCGCAACAACCATTGGCACCCGTCGCGCAAGCGGCCGGGTTCCGGCCAACCGTCGGCCAGAACCGTGACACCACAAACCGTTTCGCGAAACCGGCTGATATTTGCCAGCGCCACATCTGCGTAAGCATGGGCGACGAGTTCGTTGAAGGCATCGCCTTCGTCGAAGGCCGAGCCCCAGACGGGAATGCCGGAGGCTGCTCGCTCCTCCAACCGAACGAACCGGATGTCGGGAGCGTTCGAAGGCGTTTGACCGCGCCGTGCCTCGGTTGGCGTCAGGCCGGTCGCCCGACGACAGGCGCGGGCAAAGGCCTGGCCGCTGCGGTAGCCCGATGCCAACGCGACACCGAGCACATTCCCTGTCGATCCCTCCAGCTTTCGCGCGGCGTGCATTAGTTGCCGGCGGCGCAAGGTCTTGATGATCGGCTCTCCGACATAGCCTTCGTAGACATGCGCGAAATGAAAGGGCGACATCGCTGCCGCCTCGGCAATTCTCTCCAGTCGCGGCACTTCGCGCTCGCGGGCAACAAAATCGAGCGCGCTCCGGACTGCCCGCCTATGTCGTTTCACGGTCTCCGCGCGCATCGGCGGTTCACCTGTCCGGTTCGAGGAAATCTATCAGCGCCGCGTTAAAGCTATCCGGATCTTGCCAGGGCGCAAAGTGGCTGACACCGGGCAACTGCACCAACTGCGCATCCGGGATCGTGCGCGCCAGATAGGCGGCATGAGCCGGCTTGATGAATTCGTCGAATTCGCCTTGCACGATCGCCACTGGCCTGGAAATGCGCGCCAGGTCCTCGGCGCGGTAGTTGGGCTGCGAATGCATCAGGCTTTCCATGACCGACACCATCGTCCTGAACTGGCCGGGCGTTTCGGACAGTCGCGCATAGTCGTCCATGGCGCGGCCAAAAGACTGGTCCATGGCGAGCGTTTTCAGCGGCTCGGACCGTGCGCCGGACATATCCATGTTTCCGGCATAGGCAAAGGCTCGGTCGATACGATCCGGATAGTGCAGAGCGGCGACGAGACTGATGATCGCGCCATCGCTCCAGCCGGCGACAGCGGCGCGGTCGATGTCCAAAGTATCCATGACGGTCAGCACCTCGGCCGCCATCAGCTCATAGGAGAGCGGCACATTGCCGGGGCTGCTGCGCCCGCGTCCGCGGCTGTCGATCAGAAGAACGCCGTGGCCGGCATCGACCAGAGCCGGCACCTGATTGGCCCAATCGTCGCCATTGCCGAGCGCGCCATGCAGCAGGATGACCGGCGAGCCGGACCCATAGGCGCCACACCAGATGCGCGCGCCCTCGAACTCGACGTAACCCTGGTCGTCCGGCGGCGGCAGCGGCGCCGGATCGTCAAAGCGCAGGTCGGCGATCGGGTTTCGGCGTGCTTTCGCCATCAGGCGGGAACTCCAGGCATGAAAAAGGCCGGCTTGCGCCGGCCTCGAACGACTCGACTGAAGTTGGAAAGACCTCAGCCTTCCTTCGGCGTCAACACCTGACGGCCACGATACATGCCGGTCTTCAGATCGATGTGGTGCGGACGACGCATTTCGCCCGAGCTCTTGTCCTCGACATAGGACGGGGCCTTGAGTGCGTCGGCCGAACGGCGCATGCCACGCTTGGCGGGCGACGTCTTCTTTTTAGGTACTGCCATGGAACTGCTCCGCTCAATCAGCAAAGCCCCGCCAGCCCTTTCTCAAGGACCAACCGGGCCGAAATCTTCGAAAAGTGCGGTGCCTATACACGCGCGAGGCGGGTTTGACCAGCCGCCCGGGCGATCTTTTTGCCGCAGCCGAGCGATCCAAGAGTTGCCACGGCTTGACGATTTTTGATTGAGGCTCCTAGCCAGTCACTCTTGTCGCAGACACCTGATATGCGGCCCCGCCATGGCCGCGCGGCGCTCGATCACCCGGGCGAGGCGGCGCAGGCCCGGCCCCGGCTTGGCAGGATCGCGGGCGATCGGATTGGGCAGCGCCACCGTCAGGAGTGCCGCCTGACGACGTGACAGGTTCTTCGCCGACACGCCGAAATGATGCTGAGCCGCAGCTTCGATGCCATAGATGCCGGGCCCCCATTCGGCGATATTCAGATAGGTCTCAAGAATGCGCTGCTTCGGCGTGACGAGATCGTAATAGATCGCCAGCGGGAACTCGACGACTTTCCGCACGATCGAATCAATGTTGAAAAGATAGAGGTTTTTCACCGTCTGCATGGGAATGGTCGAAGCCCCGCGCACGCGTTCTCCCGCCCAGGCGTCCTCCACCACCAGCTTCAATTCACCGAGATCGACGCCGCGGTGATTACAGAACTGGCCGTCCTCCGACATGATGACGGAGTGCTGCAAGCACCGGCGCGATGTCCTCCAGCGGCACCCAGCGGCGGTCGTAACCCTTGAACGTGACCAGATCGCCCAGCATCAGCGTCGAGACAGGATGTACGAAGGAAGGCAGGTAGAGCAGCGTCAGGCCAACCGGGATGAGACCGATGATGACGAGCACCTTGAAGATGCGCCAAAGCCATCCGCTGCGGCGGCCAGGCGTCAAAACCCTGCGCACTCTTGCCATCTCGGCCCTGTCCGGTTCCGGCTTTATGAGATCCGGCTCAACGATAGGCTCAGTCAACCCCGGCAACCCCTGCTCCTTCAAATCGCTTAGCGGTGAGAACCGGTTTGTGCAATGTCGAGAAGGCCAAAGCTTGACCATCGCGCGATAGACCTTAAACGCTTCGCGCTATGAGCGACCAGACCGCCGTGCCATTCGAGTCCCTGCTGGAGATACGCGCCGGCCAGGTGGAAGCATTCCTCGACGGCGCTGCTCGAACAGCACCCGAAAACGCGGCGAAATCGACCGGCCGCAGCGGCTGTTGGCCGCGATGCGCCACGGCCTGCTCAACGGCGGCAAGCGGCTAAGGCCGTTTCTGGTCATCGAAAGCGCGCGCATGCTGGGCTGCGAGACCAGCGCCCCGATCCATGTCGCGGCGGCGATTGAATGCGTGCATTCCTATTCGCTGGTGCATGACGATCTGCCGGCCATGGACGACGACGATCTCAGGCGCGGCCAGCCGACGGTGCACAAGGCGTTTGACGAGGCGACCGCGATCCTGGCCGGCGACGCGCTGCTGACCTTGGCCTTCGACGTGCTGGCGGACGACACGGCTGCCGGTGGCAAGCCGCCACGTCAGGGCGCAGAGAGCAAGCGTGGCTACGCCGCGCCGCTCTGGGGTGGCGGACGCACGGTCACAGGCTCGGCCAAGGGAGACGACGGCGTCCTGTCGACACGCCAACGGCTCGACCTTGTCCTCGGCCTGGCCCGCGCGGCCGGGCTGGGCGGCATGGTCGGTGGCCAGATGCTCGACCTGCAAGCCGAAACGGCAACGCCGGACGAGGCCGGCATCATTCGCCTGCAGGCGATGAAAACCGGCGCGCTGATCCGCTATGCCTGCGAGGCTGGCGCGATCGTTGCCGACAGCTCCCGGCTGGACCGCGAGCGGCTGGCGGAATTCGGCTCGGCGATCGGGCTTGCCTTCCAGCTCGCCGACGACTTGCTGGACCTGACCTCGAGCAGCGATGCGATGGGCAAGGCGACCGGCAAGGATGCCGCGGCCGGCAAAGCCACGCTGGTGGCGCTGCACGGTGAAGCCTGGGCGCGCAAGCAATTGCGCGGACTGGTCAGGCAGGCGGAAGAACTGCTGGAGCCGTACGGAGACGCGGCCGATGTGCTGAAGGCAGCGGCCCGGTTTGTGGCGGAGCGGGGGAGGTAAGAGCTAGTTTTCGCAGCCAACTCCGTCGCCATCGCGATCAAGTCCGTAGACGTCAGGACCGACGACCCTGATGGGTCCGTCCACATACGCCGGGCCGTTGCCGCTTCCGCCCGCACAGTCGACATCCGATGCGATTGGAACGCAAGGGTCGTAGCTTGGGTGACACTGCTGCCCGAACGCAGGCGCGGCCAGCACTGACAATGAAAGAGCGACGACGAAACGACCCACAAGCGAACCCTTTGCTCGCCGTTGGCTATAGCCGAATACACTCTAAGGTTGCATCAATGGGCTCACTAAACTTTTAGGGAGATCACCACTGTCGAGCCGATGATAGTCATCAGGACGTGTCGGGCGGGCCTGTTGCGCGCGCCGTGGGGAGGGCAAAAACCCTGAAAGCGATCCGGTGCACGGTGTTTAGAAGATCATCCGTGACGAGCTTCCGGCGAACGCCCCGCCGCCAAGGTTCGGCTTGCCCGACGTCGTCCTGAACGGCAAAAGCAAACTTCGCCTGGAGATCCAGTTCGCAAGCGAGATGGCGAAAACTCTGGGCAAGACGCATTGCCTCGGCAGGACCGTCGCCGGCTGGAACGATATGCAGCAAGTCAGGCAGCGCCTCTGCGCCGATGACAAAATCCCGCGCCACGGTCTCGGCCCGGCGCAGAACCCAGATGACAAATCGACGAACAAGCGCGGAACGGCCGCCGACAGATTGGCAAGATCGGCGAGGGCGAAGAGCAGCGCGACAATGCGCTTCAGCGCCGCCCTTTCCTCCTTCACTGCCAATTTCCAGTCCACCACAAGGCCTCCAATCAGGTCGGCAAGCATTGTGTGGGAGAGTGTTGGGGGGTGTGGATGAAACTTTTTTTGTGACGAGCGGCACGCCGATTCCCAAGTGATAGTGAATATACTTTTAGAGAAAATATAGTGTAATATTATCAAGTCTCATAATCGGATAGACATTTCTGTCAAGTTTTGATAGACTGGATCGTTATATAAGCAAAAATTGGAAAAGTTCGGAGATTAACGCCATCTTCCGCGAGAACTAACGCGAAGATTATTTCGAAGGGAGTGTATGTCATGCCCGGTGAAGCCCCAAGCTCGGTAAGTTCATTCGCAAACGCCCCTGGAATGGTGACCATTACCTGGAATTACAGCGGGGATAACGTGTTCTGGTTCGTGATCGAACTGGAGTTTTCCGGGGCGTTTTGGCTGGCCGACAGGGACAAGCGCGTATGGAGCATTACCGGCCTTCAGCCTTCCCATACCTATCGTTTTCGGGTCTGCGCAGTGCACGAGTTCGATCGAAGCTGCTCTGGCCTCACCACCGTGACGACGTTTGCCAGACCTGACGAACCATCTACTGAGCCACCGCCGCCACAGGCATCGCCACCGCTGCCAGCGTTCGTCGGAAGCTTCGAACCGCTGGGGCGACCTGGCATGCTGGCGCGCCATCGGAACTCCCTTGGTGAAATCTCCGGGATCGCAAGTGACCTGGACCGCGCCGACGCCACGTTTCGGATCCACCCAGCAGATGGCAGTGGCAACTTGGTTCGCCTCGAAGCCAGCAACTTCCCCAGTCACTTTTTGCGGCACCAGAACTTCAAAATTCATCTGCACAGAGACGATGGGTCTGGTCTTTTCCGGCAGGATTCAACCTTCAAGGTTTCGCGGCGAGGGCTTTTCGGATGGACACGACTGGAGTTTGTGAACTTCCCCGGCCATTTTATCCGTCATCAGAATTTCGGGATGTTGATAGCGCCGGACGATGGCTCCGCCCTGTTCAAGGAAGAATTCGACATGGCGACGCCTACCGCCGCCCCTTCGCAACGCTTCGCCAGGCGCCATGTCGATACAGTCCCACAATTTCCCGGGTCGGTTCATAAGGCACCAAAACTCGCTCGGCTTCATCACGCGGGTTAGCAGTGACCTTGACCGGCGCGACGCTACCTTTGTCATGCGCAAGGCGCTCCTGCGGGCCGGCGACCCTGTGCCGCCCGGCCGCGAAGGATCGCACGAGATATGTGTCAGCCTGGAATCCATTAACTTCCCAGGTCACTTCCTGCGTCATCAGAATTTCAGGCTCAAGTTGCATCAAAACGACGGAAACCTTTTGTTCCGGCAAGACGCCTCCTTCATGTTCAACGGTGGCAGCGATGCAGCGGGAAACGCAGGTTTCTCGCTTGAATCCATAAACCTGCCAGGGCACTTCGTACGACATTCCAACTTCGAGCTTTTCATCGCCGCCAGCGACGGCAGCGCGCTATTCAACAACGATGCGAGCTGGCAGCCGGCGCCGAGCCTTGTCTCATGACGGCAAACTGCTCGGGCAGTTGATTGTGCCGCCGCAGCGGGCATTAAGAGCGCTGCGGCGAACTCGGCGTTGAGTCTGTTTGAGCTCCATCGCCTAAGTGCTCTCGCCGCACTGAAGAGATGCCTTGGAGAACACGCACCTCTCAGCGCAATAGACGCGAGGAAGACGCGGGCGTGGTCGGCTTGACCAAAAGGTGGCGCTGACGCGCCCGTCGTCCGACCGAAATCTGGGCTGCGGAGTGGAGACGATAGAGCTGAAACCTTGACGGCGTTTGGCCACGGCGGTCTGTATAGAGCCGACCGACAACCAAGGCCACATCATGGAAAAGATCATTCTGGACTGCGATCCCGGGCACGATGACGCTATCGCCATCCTGCTTGCGGCTGGAAATCCCAATATCGACCTGCTCGGCATCACGACCGTGTCGGGCAACCACAATGTCGAGAACACCACACGCAACGCGCTCTCTGTATGCACCGCTTACGGCATCAAGGTTCCGGTGGCCAAAGGATCGCCCGCTCCGATGATCGGCGAGCAGATCCTGGCCATCGAGATCCACGGCGAGACCGGGCTCGACGGGCCGGAGCTGCCGCCCGCGTCGTTCGAGCTCGACAAGCGCCACGCCGATCGATTTCATCATCGACACAGTCATGGCCCACGAGCCCAAGACGGTCACACTCGTGCCGGTCGGCCCCTGGACCAATATTGGGATGGCCATCCGCAAGGAGCCTCGCATCATCGAGCGGGTGAAGCGGGTCGTCGGCATGGGGGGAGCTTATACGCGCGGCAACATCACGCCAGCGGCGGAGTTCAACATCTATGCCGACGCGGAAGCCGCCGATGTTGTGTTCCGCGCCAACTGGGACGTCACCATGGTGGGGCTCGACCTCACGCAAACTCAGGCGCTGGCCACTCCCGACCTCCAGGACAGGGTGCGCTCGGTCGGCGGCCCGATGGCCAAGTTCATCCTCGACATCTGGGAGTTCATCGCGACGACGCATGGCGGCCTGCTGCAGATCGCATACCCCGCCATCCATGACGCCTGCTGCGTCGCGGCGCTGATCGATCCCACCATCATGACCACCGAAAAGGCCGACATCCGCGTCGAGACCGCCGGACGGTGGACCAGGGGCATGACGGTCTGCAATTTCGAGAAGATGGGCGGCATGCACCATTTCGGCGGCACGGCGGGCGAGCAGACAGACTTCCGCCACACCGTGGCGATGAAGCTCGATCATCCCAAATTCTGCGACCTGATCGTTGACGCGCTTGAGCGCCTCACCAGCCAAAAGAAATGATGCACGGCTAAGAGGATACGTTCGCTGAGCACCTGAAGCGCGCGATGTAGGTCGCTGACGCGAACGACAGCCAGCCACCGAATTGCCGCCCCTCATCCGTCACTTCGAGACACCTTCTCCCCGTGAACGGGGAGAAGGAAGACCGGCGCTAAACCTTAGCTGAAATACTGCCCGCCATTGGCCGAGATGGTCGAGCCGGTGATGAAGCCGGCGTCGTCGGAGGCGAGGAACACCACGCAGCGGGCGATCTCCTCCGGCTCGCCGAGACGGCCGACCGGGATCTGCGGGATGATGCGTTCGGCCAGCACCTTCTCGTCGATGGCGCGGACCATCTCCGTGCCGATATAGCCCGGTGCGATGACATTGACGGTGATGCCGGCGCGTGCGCCCTCTTGAGCGAGCGCCTTGGTGATGCCGATATCGCCGGCCTTGGCGGCGGAATAATTGGCCTGCCCTGCCTGGCCCTTCTGGCCGTTGATCGAGGAGATGGTGATGACGCGGCCGAACTTGCGGTCGCGCATGCCGTTCCACACCGGATGCGTCATGTTGAAGACGCCCGACAGATTGGTGTCGATGACCTCTTTCCACTGCTGCGGCGTCATCTTGTGAAACATGGCGTCACGCGTGATGCCGGCATTGTTGACCAGCACGTCGATCGGCCCGACTTCGGCCTCGACCTGCTTGATGCCGGCGGCACAGGCTTCGTAATCGGCGACCGACCATTTGAAGGTCTTGATGCCGGTTTCGGCGGTGAATTTTTTCGCCGCTTCGTCGTTGCCCGCATAGTTGGCCGCGACGTTGTAACCGGCATTCTTCAGTGCAATCGAGATTGCCGCGCCGATGCCGCGCGAACCGCCAGTGACGAGTGCTGTACGTGCCATATGAAAGTCCCTCCCAGGAAAAATAGCGAATAGCGAATAGTGAGTAGCGAATAGGTAGAAGCTGGATGCGGGAGTAGCGGCGGCTAGGAGACCCTATTCGCTATTCGCTACTCCCTATTCGCTCAATCCACCGCTTCCACGCACATCGCGACGCCCATGCCGCCGCCGATGCAGAGCGTGGCGAGGCCCTTCTTGGCGCCGCGGCGCTTCATTTCGTAGACCAGCGTGTTGAAGACGCGGGCGCCCGAAGCACCGACCGGGTGGCCGATGGCGATCGCGCCGCCATTGACGTTCACGATGTCGGTGTCCCAACCCATGTCCTTGTTGACGGCGATGGCCTGCGCGGCAAAAGCCTCGTTGGCCTCGACCAGGTCGAGATCCTTGACGGTCCAGCCGGCCTTTTCCAGCGCCTTCTTCGAAGCCGGGATCGGGCCGGTGCCCATGATCTGCGGATCGACGCCGGCGGTCGCCCAGGAGACGATGCGGGCGAGCGGCTTGATGCCGCGCTTCTTGGCCTCTTCCTCGGTCATCAAAAGCACGGCGGCAGCGCCGTCGTTGATGCCGGAGGCGTTGCCGGCAGTCACGCTGCCTTCCTTGTCGAAGGCCGGCTTCAGCTTGGTCATCGAGTCCAGCGTCGCGCCGTGGCGGATATATTCGTCCTGGTCGACGACGACGTCGCCCTTCCTGGTCTTCAGCGTGACCGGGACGATCTCGTCCTTGAACTTGCCGGCCTTCTGCGCGGCCTCGGCCTTGTTTTGCGAGGCAACCGCGAACTGGTCCTGATCCTCGCGGGTGATCTGCCACTTGCGCGCGACATTCTCGGCCGTGTTGCCCATGTGGTAACCGAAGAAGGCGTCGGTCAGGCCGTCTTTCAGCATCGTGTCGACCAGCTTGACGTCACCCATCTTCGCGCCGCCGCGCAGGTGCTGCGCATGCGGCGCCATGGACATCGATTCCTGGCCGCCGGCCACGATGATGTTGGCGTCGCCGCTGGCGATCTGCTGCAGGCCGACAGCGATGGTGCGCAAGCCCGAGCCGCAAAGCTGGTTCAGGCCCCAGGCCGTCGCTTCGTCCGGAATGCCGGCATTGCGGGCGGCGATGCGTGCCGGGTTCTGGCCGGCGCCAGCGGTCAGGATCTGGCCGAAGATCACTTCGTCGACATCCTTCGGATCGACGCCGGCACGGTTCAGCACTTCCTTGATGACGATCGCGCCGAGATCATGCGCCGGCGTACTGGCGAAGGAGCCGTTGAATGATCCGACCGGCGTGCGGGCGGCGCTGGCGACGACGATAGAAGCGGGCATTATAGTTTCCTCCGGGCAGTTTTGGATGTTTCTTGTCGATTGATATGCTTTGTTTTGTTCACGTTTCCGCCAGCCGAGTCAAACGCGAAATGGCCCCTGCATAGGTGCCATTCATCCATCGCACGGCTGGCCCGACGGGGCTGGTCCAACGCCGGGTTTCGCACTGCACAAAATGCTTGGATTTGTTGCAGCATTTCGCATATCGTGACCGGATAATAGATGCGGCCGGGCCGTTTTCGGACCCAGGCGTGCGCGGGAGAGAGTTGATGGCAGCAAAAGACGATCCGGTGGTGATCAAGAAATACGCCAATCGTCGTCTCTACAACACCGGCACCAGCACCTATGTCACGCTGGAAGACCTGGCCGACATGGTCAAGCGCAACGAAGAGTTCGTTGTCCAGGACGCCAAGACAGGCGACGACATCACCCATCCCGTCCTGACGCAGATCATTTTCGAGCTGGAGAACAAGGACGGCCAGAACATGCTGCCCGTGCCGTTCCTGCGCCAGCTCATCGCCTTCTACGGCGACCAGATGCAGGCCGTGGTGCCGACTTTCCTCGAGCAGTCGATGATCGCCTTCTCCAAGGAGCAGGAGCGGTTTCGCGAGCAGATGAAATCGATGATCGTCAAGACGCCTTTCGACCTCGCCAAGGTTCCGACGCCGATCAAGGCTTTTGAGGAACAGACCAAGCGCAACATCGAGATGTTCCAGAACGCGATGCGCTTGTTCACGCCGTTCCCGCCCGGCAGTGCTCCTGTCGGCAGCGGGGCCAAAGAGCCTGAACCGCCGACCAAGGCGGAGACGGAAAAAGCCGACGATCTGCAGACGCTCAAGGAGCAGATCGCCGCCATGCAGCGCAAGATCGACAGTATGGGTTGAGCTTCCGGGCCGCTGGAGCGCTAGCGCCCCAGCAACCGAAACAGCGCGGTTGCGAGACGGGCGATGATGGTTGTCTGCGGCTGACCGAAAAGGTCTATCTGATCGGCTCCCTGATAGGCGCGAATACGGTCCAGCATCGTTCTCACTCCACAATCGAAGCGGAAAATGCGGCCGGTGGGCGATTGTTCCACCGGCAAACACATTCAAGGCACGATCTCTCATGTTCGTGATCAAGCCGGTTGCGGCACGCCCACCACATCATCCTTGCGCTTGCCCAAAGTCAGCGCCATCGCCGCCGCGACGAGGCAGAGCGCGCCGGCAATGACGAAGGCCGGCATGTAGCTCTGAAACTCGGTCCGCGCGAAGCCGCCGCCATAGGCCGCAGCCGCCGCGCCGAGCTGATGGCCGGCGAACACCCAGCCGAAGACGAGATTGGCGCGTTCCCGGCCAAATCGGTCGGCGGTCAGCTTCACGGTCGGCGGCACGGTGGCTACCCAATCGAGGCCGTAGAACACGGCGAACAGCGTCAGGCCCCAGATCGAGAAATCCATGAACGGCAGCGCCAGCAGCGAGAGCCCGCGCAGGCCGTAATAGGCGAAGAGCAGAATGCGGTTGTCGTAGCGGTCGGACAGCCAGCCCGAGCCGAGCGTGCCGAAGAAGTCGAAGATGCCGATCACGGCCAGCATGCCTGCCGCGCTGACCGCCGCGAAGCCGTAATCCCCGCACATGGCGATGAAATGGGTCTGCACCAGCCCGTTGGTGCTGGCGCCGCAGACGAAGAAGGTGCCGAACAGGACCCAGAAGGTTTGCGTCTTCGACGCGTCGCGCAGCGCGGCCAGCGGCGACAGCACGAGGTCGGATAGCTTGGGCGCGGCTAAAGGGGCGACCGGCTGAGAGGGAGACTTCTCGCCATAGGGCAGAAGGCCAACATCCGACGGCCGGTCGCGCATCAGGGCGAGCACCAGAACCGCCGCGACAGCGATCATGCCGAGGATGTAGATCAGCGCATAGCGCCAGCCATAATGCGCGGTGAGTTGCGCCAGCAGCGGCAGGAAGACGAGTTGGCCGGTTGCGACGCTGGCCGACATCAGGCCGACGACGAGGCCGCGCCGCTCGGTGAACCACCGGGTCGCGACGGTCGCGCCAAGCACCATGGCCGTGAGGCCGGTGCCGACGCCGACGACGACGCCCCACAGCAGAAACAGCTGCCAAAGCTCGGTCATGACGAGTGACGCCGCAATGCCGGCGAAAACGATGCCCAACGCCACGGGCACGACCTTGCGCAGGCCAAAATAATTGATGAACGCGGCGGCGAACGGCCCCAACAGCCCGAACAGCAGCAAGCGGATCGCCAGCGCTCCGGAAACCTGCTCCGCGGTCCAGCCGAATTCCTCCTGCAAGGGCACGATCAACACGCCCGGAGAGCCAACCGCTCCAGCGGTCACCAGCATGGTCAGGAACGTGACCGCGGCGACAACCCAGCCGTAGTGGATACCCCTGCGCGCGAACAGGGCGGCGACGCCTTGTGTTCGAACTGCCGTTTCAGCCATGGCCTGCTTCCATTCCGTTATATGATGATCATCATCAATCTTGCGTTCTGATGATGCATGTCATATAAAAAGTCAAATGGTATTGATGAGGATCGTCATCTAAAATGCGCGTGAGCCGGGAGCAGGCCGCCGAGAACCGCAAGCGGATCGTCAAGACCGCTGGACGGCTGTTCCGCGAAAAGGGTTTTGACGGCATCGGCGTCGCGGACCTGATGAAGGCCGCCGGCCTGACCCATGGCGGTTTCTACGGCCATTTCGAATCCAAGGACGCTTTGGCTGCGGAGGCGATCCGGGAGCAGTTGAAGGAGAGCGTCGCCCGGTGGCGGCAGCGCAGCGCCGACAACCCCGAGGCGCCGCTGCAGGCGATTGTCGAGGCGTACCTGTCCAACGATCACCGTGACGCGAAGGCGCTGAGCTGCGCCATTCCGGCGCTGGCCTCCGAAGCGTCGAAGCAGAGCCCTGCCGTCCGCGACAGTTTCAGCGAAGGCGCCAATGGCTTGATCGAGGTGCTGGCTGAAACCATGCCAGAGGCCTCGGCGGAAGCACGGCGACAAAGCGCCGTGGTGGCGTTTTCGGCGATGGTCGGTTCGCTGATGCTGGCTCGCGCGGTGGGCGATCGAGACCTCGCCGACGAAATTCTCTCTGCTACGCGGGGCGCGTTCGCCCGCAACACATAGCAGCTGCTGGCGAGCTAAGCGTCAGTCTTGGCATAGGCTCGCAAGAAGGTACCGACGGCCACCTCGGCGGCCCGCCGCACCTGCTCATCGCTCGGCTTGCCGCCAAGCATCAGCGTCATTTGCAGGTCGGCGAAGATGAGCGCCAAGAATTGCCGCGCCGCGATATCGGGATCCGTCAATTCGAGGTGACCCGACAAAGCGAGCCGCGCAAAACGGGCCGCCAACGCGGCATTGGTCTTGCCAGGCCCGTCGTCACGCCAGGCCGCGAACAACTCCGGATAACGTTCGCCTTCGGTCTGGATGAGCTTGCGCAGAAACTTGCCGTCCCTGCTGCACATGCAGTTGCACGCCATACGCATGGCGAATGCGGTGAGTTCGCTCTTCAGATCGACAGGTTTGTCCGGAAAGGTGGCCAGCGTTTCGAAAACCTCGGCGTTGATGCGCTCCGTCACCTGCCGCACGACGGCCTCAAAGAGCTTTTCCTTGTCACCATGGTGGTTGTAAATGGTCTGCCGCGACACGCCCGCTTCCATGGCCACCAGGTCGATATTCGCTCCGGCAAACCCCTCCCGGCAAAACACATTCGCGGCAGCGTCAATGATGGACAGCCGTTTGGCCGAATGGCTGCGTGGCGCTAATGCAATGTCAGGAGTGAGCAGGGCTGTCATGAAAAACATATAGCACCGGTTGACTATTTGGACAATAGAGTCTAAAAATCTCGACAGCAGCTAATTGAGAGCGCCATCGGAACCGGCGTCGGCTGTCACTCTGTCGCTGGATGCCTCCCAACATCCACGCGCCGAACTTCAAACATTTCAAAAGAGAACCGTCATGCAGCCTGGATTCCTCCGGAATGCGGTCATCCTTGGCCTTTTGTCAGCCATCGGACCTTTCGCCATCGACATGTACCTGCCCGCTCTGCCTTCGATCGGCGCCGACCTCGGCGCGGAAGCTTTCCCCGTGCAGATGAGCCTGTTGATCTTTTTCCTCTCCATGGGTTTCGGCCAGCTGGCAGTCGGCCCGCTGTCGGACATGTATGGCCGCAAGGCGCCGCTCTATGCCGGACTTGCGGTGTTCGCGATCGGCAGCGTCGGCTCGGCGCTCGCCCCGACGATTGAATCGCTGATCGCCTTCCGCTTCCTGCAAGGCCTGGGCGCGAGCGCAGGCATGGTTGTGCCGCGAGCTGTCGTGCGCGACCTGCATACAGGCACGCAGGCGGCACGACTGATGTCGCTGCTGATGCTCGTCTTTTCGATCTCGCCAATCCTTGCCCCGCTCACCGGCTCGCTGATCATTGACGCGGCCGGCTGGCGGTGGGTGTTTTGGGCGGTGCTGATTGCGGCAGCGATCGCGACGGTACTGCTCGCCTTCGGCCTAAAAGAAACGCGACCACGTCGAAGATCGTGTCGGAAGTTCGCTCGGTAGCGCGATGCGAGGTTACGCCTTCCTGATGAAGGACAAAAACTTTCTCGGCCTGACCTTCATCGGCGGCTTCGGCATTGCGAGCTTCTTCGTCTATCTCGCCAATTCGCCCTTCGTGTTGATTGGCCACTACGGCCTGTCGCCGTCGGTCTACAGCCTGTTCTTTTCGGTCAATGCGGTCGCCTTCTTCGCCGTCTCGCAGCTGACCGGGACACTGACCGAACGCTTCGGCTTGCGCCGCGTCGTCTGGGTAGCGGTTTCGGTCTATTCGACCGTGATGGTCGCGCTTTTGGCGATCACGCTTTCGGGCGTGGAATCGCTGGCAGTCATGGCCGCGATCCTCTTCGTCGGCTACGGCGCGCTTGGTCTGGTCATTCCGACGACATCGGTTCTGGCGATGGAAGATCATGGCGAGATTGCCGGAACGGCCTCGGCGCTGATGGGCACGCTGCACTTCGCCACCGGCGCGTTCGCCATGATCGTGACCGGTTTGCTGGCTGACGGCACACCGCTGCCGATGATTTCCGGCATTGCTGCCTGTGCGGTGATCGCCTTCGTGATCGGCGCGGTGGTGCTGACCCGCCGCCCTGCGGCACAGGAAGCGGCGCTGCCGGCGGAGTGAGCCGCATCCCTCCCCTTTGAGGAGGTAGAGCGATGGCGCGAAGCTCAGCATCCCCATTGGATGGAGCGATGATACGCCCCAGGTGCCGAGATAGGCAAGGCAGCTACGCCTGCGCGCAGCGCGCATACGAACGTCGAGCACTGCAGTGGTGACCCTACCCGCCTCGCTACGCTCCGCACCCTCCCCTCAAGGGGGAGGGAGCTTGCCCGCCGGCCTCGTCCATTGACATCCGGCTCTCATCCTCCACCTGAACGGCGAATTCACGAGTTGTGGAGCGTCCGGGCGATGTCCGGCTATTTTTCCTCTGTTTTCCCCCGCCGCAAATCGGTCGGCGTCGATGTCGGCGGCGTGGTCGTCGGCGGCTCTGCGCCGGTCGTCGTGCAGTCGATGACCAACACCGACACGGCCGATATCGACGCCACGGTGGCGCAGGTCGCGGCACTGCATCGCGCCGGCTCCGAGATCGTGCGCATCACGGTCGACCGCGACGAGAGTGCGGCCGCCGTGCCGAAAATCCGTGAGCGGTTGGAGCGGCTCAACATCAACGTGCCGCTGGTCGGCGATTTTCACTATATCGGCCACAAGCTGCTGGCCGATCATCCGGCCTGCGCCGAAGCGCTGGCGAAATACCGCATCAATCCCGGCAATGTCGGCTTCAAGGACAAGCGCGACAAGCAGTTCACCGACATCGTCGAGATGGCGATCAAACATGACAAGCCGGTGCGCATCGGCGTCAACTGGGGCTCGCTCGACCAGGAATTGCTGACCCGCCTGATGGACGAAAACCAGAAGAACGGTTCGCCCCTGACCGCCCAGGAGGTGATGCGCGAGGCGATCTGCCAGTCCGCCATCCTGTCGGCAAATCTTGCCGAGGAGATCGGCCTCGGCCGCGACAAGATCATCCTGTCGGCAAAAGTGTCCGGCGTGCAGGATCTGATCGCCGTCTACACCGAACTTGCCACCCGCTCCGACCACGCGCTGCATCTCGGCCTGACCGAAGCCGGCATGGGCTCGAAGGGCATCGTCGCTTCGTCAGCCGCGATGGGCATCCTGCTGCAGCAGGGCATTGGCGACACGATCCGCATTTCGCTGACGCCCGAGCCCGGCGGCGACCGCACCCGCGAGGTGCAGGTGGCGCAGGAGCTGCTGCAGACGCATGGGCTTCCGCCAGTTCGTGCCGATCGTCGCCGCCTGCCCCGGCTGCGGCCGCACGACCTCGACCGTGTTCCAGGAACTGGCGCAGAATATCCAGGAAGACCTCCGCAAGAACATGCCGGTGTGGCGCGAAAAATATCCCGGCGTCGAAGAACTCAAGGTCGCGGTGATGGGCTGCATCGTCAACGGCCCCGGCGAATCCAAACATGCCGACATCGGCATTTCGTTGCCGGGCACCGGCGAAACGCCGACCGCGCCGGTCTTCATCGACGGCCAGAAGGCGGCAACGCTGCGCGGCCCCAATATCGCCGCTGATTTCGAGAAGATGGTGGCCGACTACATCGAGCGGCGGTTCGGGCATGGCGGCAGGCAGGCGGCTGAATAGACTGGTCGACATCTCGCGCGCGGCGCCTTCGCCGTTGTGTTTCTCGTTTCGGCTGCGTTCGGCCAAGCTGCGGCGGTCGGACCGTGACGATAGCGACCCGCTGCTCAAACCGTCGCTGCGGCTCAGAAAGGCCGCCCAAGCAGCCGATCCACCGCATCTGCAATCTGATCGAAACCCACGCCGAGCGTCATGCCCTGCCGAAGGACTATTTCGCCCGGCTGATCTGGAAGGAAAGCCGCTTCGACGCCAATGCGGTAAGCCCGGTCGGCGCCGAGGGCATCGCACAGTTCATGCCGGCGACGGCGAAGGCGGTCGGACTGGCCGACCCGTTCGACATCGAGCAGGCGATCCCCGCATCTGCCAAACATCTCGCCGAGTTGAAGGCCGGTTACGGCAATCTCGGCCTCGCCTCGGCAGCCTACAATGCCGGCGAGGGTCGTGTGTCGCGATGGCTGGCCTCGGGCGGTTTCCTGCCGCTCGAGACGGAGGAATATGTGCTCGACATCATGGGCGAGGACGCCGCGAATTTTACCAACGCGGCCTATCTGGGCACCGTGCGGCCGCTCGACAAAACGCTGAAATTCCAGGACGCCTGCCGCAAGCTGCCGATCATCATGTCGCGCACCGTGCCGATGGCCCGCGTCCACATCAAACCCTGGGGCGTGCAGGTGGCCGGCAATTTCCGCCGCGCCGCCGCCGTGCGGCAATGGGAGCGCGTACGCCGGCAGTTTCCGGCGCTGCTGCGGGAGTATCAGCCTGTCGTCGGCCGGGTGCGCACGCCGATTGCAAGGCGCGGCGTCTATGCCGTGCGCATCGGCGTCGACAAGCGCGCCAACGCCGACATCATCTGCCAGCAATTGCGCGGCGCCGGCGGGTCTTGCCTGGTGGTGAGGAACAGATGACGCGGAGGATGACACCAGATCAGCTGTACAGTCGGCTTCAGACGTGTGGCACGGATTCGGACAACGGCTGGACTGCAAGCCGCAAGCCCATTGTGCGAAGAACGGCGTTCAGATTGCGCAACTCCGGATTTCCAGTCTCAGAGAGCGTCCGATAGAGTTGCGTAGGGTTCAACTCCGCCGCCTTGGCTACCGCGGACACGCCGCCAAATGCCCTGGCCATTTGCCGAAGCGTCACCAGCAGTTCGCCCTGATCACCATCTGCAAGGATTGCATCGAATGTCGCCGCCGCTGCCGCCGGATCGTCCCGGAACAGTTCGATCATAGCATCGTCGTGACTACGGTCTTTCATCGTCATCGCTCCTTCAATCACTACGGCTCTGCCAGTCAAGCCAATAGTCGCAAGCCCGATCAATGTCGGCGTCCTGTGTCCGCTTGGTCCCGCCAAACAAGAGCAGCACTACCGTCTTGCCAGATCGGGCGTAGTAAACCCGATAGCCTGGGCCGACATCGATGCGCAGTTCATAGACGCCTTCACGGAGCGATTTGAAATCGCCGAAATTGCCTTGTTCCAGCCGGTTCAGGCGCCGTATGATTGCTGCTTTAGCCTGCATGTCGCGCAGCCTACGCAGCCAGTCGGCAACCAGATCGTTACCATCGCGCGTAAGGTAGTGCCGCACATCGATCATGCAACGGATATTCGTTTAAAGACGAATATTTTGCAAGTCATCATTGGCCATTAGAGGCGATCCACTGCACCGTTCGCATCGGCGTCGACAAGCGCGCCAACGCCGACATCATCTGCCAGCAATTGCGCGGCGCGGGTGGGTCGTGCCTCGTGGTGAGGAATAGGTAGGCGCGCCCTACCCCACATCCAGCACGATCTTGCCGATGTGCTCGCCCTCTTCCATGCGCTCATGCGCGCGCCAGGCGTCCTTGAGCGGGAAGATCATGTCCATCACCGGCGCGATCTGGCGCGAGGCCAGCAGCGGCCACACCCGCGCTTCAAGTTCGTCGGCGATCTGGCCTTTGAATTCGAACGTCCGCGGCCGCAGCGTCGACCCCGTATGCAGCAGGCGTTTGACCATCAGCTTGGAAAAGTCGGCGCTGCCCACCGCCCCGCCTTGGGTGGAAATCTGCACGATGCGGCCCTCCACTGCCGCGGCATCGTAGTTTCGCGCGATATAGTCGCCACCGATCATGTCGAGGATGACGTTGGCGCCCTTGCCATCGGTGGCTTCCTTGACCGCCGCGACGAAATCCTCTTCGCGATAGTTCACCGCGCGCACCGCGCCGAGGCTCGACGCAGGCCGCACATTTCTCGGCAGAGCCCGCGGTTGCGATCACTTTCGAGCCGAGCGCCGTGGCGATCTGGATTGCCGTTGTGCCGATGCCGGACGAGCCGCCATGCACCAGCAACGTTTCGCCTGGCTTCAGCCTGCCGCGCTGGAAGACGTTGTGCCAGACGGTAAAGAAGGTCTCCGGAATGGCGGCCGCTTCCGTAAAGGTGGAGCCGGCCGGCAGCGGCAGGGCATTGGTGGCATGGACGGCCACATATTCCGCGTAACCGCCGCCATTCGTCAGCGCGCACACCTCGTCGCCGACCCTCCAGCGCTCCGCGGCAGCGCCGACGGCGACAACGATGCCTGAAACCTCGAGCCCCGGCAGGTCGGAGGCTCCCGGTGGCGGCGGATACTTGCCCAGCCTTTGCGCCACGTCCGGGCGGTTCACGCCTGCCGCGCGCACCTTGATCAGAACTTCCTTCTCGGACGGCTCCGGCACAGGACGACGCTCAGGCTTCAGCACCAGCGGGCCGCCCGGCTCGGTTATCGCCACGACCATCATCTTGTCCGGGATATTGTCCACTTTCGCCATGCGTTCACCGTTCCTGTCGCACCGATTTGCCACCCGGCCTTGCCTTTATGTATCTTCTGGCGGCGAAGCTGCAAACCGGAGGGCGAGAATGGCGATCTTAGACGACGAGCCACGAAAGAAGGCGCCGGCGCACGAGATCGGCCAGGATCTGTCCTTGCTCTCCGTCAATGAACTGCGCGATCGCATCAGCCAGCTCGAGGCCGAAATTGCCCGCCTGAAAGCCGACATCGACGCCAAAGGCGCCACCAAGGCGGCGGCGGAAGCCTTTTTCAAGCGTTAGAAATTGCTTATCGCAGATTCTTGTCGGAAAACCGTGGAACACTTTTCCGGAACCTGCTTGTCGCTTTCGAGCCAAACGAGCGGCGCGCGAGCGGCTATAGAAACAGCCACCTGATTCGCATCCTGTTGGGAGCGCCATGTTCGCCACCTACCGTCCGATCCTCTCGCTGCTGCGCGGCACCGCCTTCATGCTGGCGGCGTCGGGCCTGCTGAGCCTGTTGATGCCGCTGCGCGGCCAGGCGGAAGGGTTTTCGACCGGCGTTCTGGGCTTGCTGGGTACGGCTTGGGCCGGCGGCTTTGTTGCCGGCTGCTATTTTGCGCCGCGCCTTGTTCGTCGCGCCGGTCATGTGCGCGCCTTCGGCACCTTCGCGGCCGTCAGCGCCATCGTGGCATTGCTCACCGGCCTGATGGTCAACGAGCCAGCCTGGGTGATCCTGCGCGTCGTGACCGGCTTCACCACGGCCGGCAGCTTCATGGTGATCGAAAGCTGGTTGAACGAGCGCGCCACCAACGAGAACCGCGGCACGGTGTTCGCGCTCTACATGATGGTGACCTACGCCTCGATCATGGTCGGCCAGATGGTGGTCGCCTATTCCGACGTGACGACCGCCTCCTTGTTCATGGTCACCGGCATTCTTTACTGCTGCTCGCTGATCCCGACTGCCGTCTCGACGCAGGCCAGCCCGCGTCCGCTCGAAAACGTCTCGCTGGACCTGAAGGGTCTTTACGCCAACTCGCCGGTGGCGGTGGGCGCCTGCCTGCTGATCGGCGTCGCCAACGGCGCCTGGGGTACGCTCGGCGCGGTCTATGGCGCGCGCATCGGCATCACCACCGCCGAAATCGCCCTGATGATGAGCCTTGTCGTCGTCGCGGGCGCCGCGATGCAGCTGCCGATCGGCCGCGTATCCGACATGACCGACCGCCGTTATGTGCTGGCCGCAGCCGGCGCTTTCGCCGCTGCGGTCGCGGTCGGCATCTTCGTGCTTGTACCGCGCGACGGGACCATGGTGATCGCCTTGACCGCCGCCTATGGCGCACTGGCCTATGCGCTCTACCCCATCGCCGTGGCGCACGCGAACGACCACGCCGGCCCGAACGATTTCGCGAAAATCTCGGGCGGCCTTTTGCTGCTCTACGGCTTCGGCACGATGATCGGGCCGGTTCTCGCCTCGGTGCTGATGGAATATCTGCGGCCGGAAAGCCTGTTCGTGGCAACCGCCATCGCTCACTTTGCGCTGGCCGCCTATACGCTGTTGCGCATCAGCCGCCGCGCGCCGGTACCGGTTGGCGAACGCGAGGCGTTCAAGACGATGCCCTCGGACCGCGCCGCGACGCCGGAAGCGACAAGGCTCGACCCGCGCACGGGGAACTCGAACTGAGCAGGGTTGGCGCAGGGGACAGTTTACTTTTTCCGCAGGAAGGCGCTGAAGCATCAAGGCTGGCGCTGGCGGAAAGAAAGTAAACTGTCCCCGGCTGTTACCCTTCAAATCCACTCAGAAACGCCGTCAGATTGTCGCCCAGCGCGTCGCAGAGATAGCCGCCTTCCTGGACGATCACCGTCGGCAGGCCGAGCGCGGCGATTGCCTCGCCGATGCGGCGAGAAGCCCGGCGTCGAGACCGAAAGCCCGCCGAACGGATCGCCCTCGAATGCGTCGAGGCCGAGCGCGACGACCAAGCGCATCGGGCGCGAAGGCGACGATGCGGCGCTTGGCAACCTCAAGGGCATCGAGAAAGCCGTCGTCGCCGGATTTGCGCGGCAGCGGCAGGTTGAGATTGTAGCCGAGGCCGGGGCCTTCGCCGCGCTCGTCGGCATGGCCCCAGAAGAACGGGTAGAAGCGCACCGGATCGGCATGGATCGACACCGTCAGCACGTCGGCGCGCGCATAAAAGATGCCCTGCGTGCCGTTGCCGTGATGCAGGTCGACATCGAGGATGGCGACGCGCGCGGCCTGCTTGCGCAGATGCTGCGCCGCGACCGCCGAATTGTTGATGAAGCAGAAGCCGCCGGCGACATCGGCGAAGGCATGGTGGCCGGGCGGGCGGCAGAGCGCATAGGCGGCGGGCTCGCCCGACATCACGGCTTCGGCGGCGGCTCGACCGCGCTCCAGGCGCTCCAGCAGGCGCTGTCGAAAGTCTCGGCCGAGATCGGGCAGGCGGTGTCGGCCATGTGGTAGCCGGCCTGGCCGACCGCCGAGGCCGGATAGGAGCCGCCGCGCGCGATGGGGTGGATGTTGGGGATGACTTCCGCCGACGCGCCCTCGATGCGCTGCCAGCGCGCGATAGATGTGCTGGAGGAAATCGATATATTCGGGCGTGTGCACGGCCGCGATCGGGCCGAGGCCGAGATTGCTCGGGCCGCTCGATCGTGCAGCCGGCGGCCTTGCGCCGGCGAGCAGGCGCTCGACGCGCTCCGGCTGTTCCGGGTTGGGCTGCGGCGCGCCGCTGGAGAGAAACGCTTTCGGGTCGTGGCGCTTCTGTTCCTCGGCAAAGAAGGCTTTCATGGCTGGTCCCTCCGTCATGCGGTCGGCAAGGGCGACAAAATCGGCATCGCCGAGCGACATAGATGCGCTCTGCTCGTAGTCGACCAGTTCATGCCGAGCTTCTCGTAGAAGCCTGCGCGCTGACATTGTCCGTGTCGACCGAAAGCCGGAGATAGGAGCCGCCGGCCCGTTTCGGCGTCGCGCGCCAGCCGGCGCAGCAGCTTTTCGCCGATGCCGTGCTGCCGCGAAAGCCGGTGCTCGACATAGAGGTCCTGCACATAGACGCCGGGCCGGCCCGTCCAGGTCGAGAAGCTCGGGAAAGTAGACGCAGACGCCGGCGAACGCGCCGTCGACTTCCGCGATCAGCGCCTCGAAGGCCGGATTTTCGCCAAAGCCGTGGCGGCGGAGATCGTCGGTCGTACTGGTGACCTTGTCGCGATGCCCAGCGCATCGGCGATGCCCAGCACCGCGTCCTGGATGGCGGCGCGTCGGCGATGGTGGCGTCGCGGATGGTGAGGTGCGGCGGCGTCCATGTCACCGACCCCCCTCTGCCCTGCCGGACATCTCCCCCTCAAGGGGGGAGATTGGCTGCTTCGTCGGCGACAGCGCAATCTCCCCCCTTGAGGGGGAGATGGCCGGCAGGGCAGAGGGGGGTCGATGCCAGATAGCACATCTCAGAACGCCACCCGGTCGCCGCCCTTGAGCGCCAGCATCTCGCGCGCCTCGGCGGGCGTGGCGACCTCCAGCGACAGCCCGTCGAGGATGGCGCGGATGCGGCGCACCTGGTCGGCATTGGATTTCGCCAGCTGGCGGCCATCGTAGAGGCTGTCCTCCAGCCCGACGCGGACATTGCCGCCCATCGCCGCGGCCATCGAGATCATCGGCATCTGGTGCCGGCCGGCGGCCAGCACCGAGAACTGGTAGTCGTCGCCGAACAGTTTGTCGGCGATGCGCTTCATGTGCATGAGGTTTTCCGGGTCGGCGCCGATGCCGCCCAGGATGCCGAACACGAACTGGATGAACAGCGGCCCCGACACCAGCCCGCGGTCGCGGAAATGCGCCAGCGAATAGAGATGGCCGACATCGTAGCACTCGAACTCGAAGCGCGTGCCGCAGCCCTGGCCGAGCTGTTCGCAGCACGCCTTCCATGTCGGCAAAGGTGTTCTTGAAGATGGTGTCGCGCGTCGCTTCCAGCAGCTTCGGCTCCCACTCGTGCTGCCATTCGCGCGGCCTGTCGAGCATCGGGAACAGCGCGAAATTCATCGAGCCCATGTTGAGCGAGCACATTTCGGGCTCGCGCCTGCAGCGGCGCGGCCAGCCGCTGGTCGAGCGTCATCAGCGACGAGCCGCCGGTGGTGATGTTGATCACCGCGTCGGTCGCCTGCTTGATGCGCGGCAGGAACTGCATGAACACCGTCAGGATCGGCGGTCGGGCGGCCGTCCTTCGGGATCGCGGGCGTGCAGATGCAGGATCGAGGCGCCGGCTTCGGCGGCCGCGATCGCCTCGGCGGCGATCTGGTCCGGCGTGACCGGCAGATGCGGGCGACATCGACGGCGTGTGCACCGAGCCGGTGACGGCGCAGGTGATGATGACTTTTCGTGGCGCCATTTGTCCCCTCAGCCGTCGACCGGCAGGTCGAGCTCGGCGGCCAGCGCTGCAAGCGCGTCGCCGAGGATGGCGACGATCTCGCCGATCTGCTCTTGGCGTGACGATCAGCGGCGGCGCGACCATGAAATTGTCGCCGCTCCGACGCCGCCCTTGACGCGGCGGCAATAGATGATCAGCCCGCGCTCATAGGCGAGGTCGAGCAGGCGCTGCGGTGGCGTTCATGCGCCTGCGGCGAGCGGCTGCAGCGTCTCGGGGTCGGCGACGATCTCGGCGCCGATCAGCAGGCCCTTGCCGCGCACGTCGGCGATGAACGGGATAGCGCTTCGGCGAGCCCTTCAAGCCGGCCCTTCAGCAGATCGCCCATCGTCGCCGGCGTTCTCGATCAGCGTCGAGCCGGTCCATCTCGCCGAGCACCGCGAGGCCCGGCGGCGCAGGCGAGCGGATTGCCGGCATAGGTGTGGCCGTGCTGGAAGCCGCCGAAGTCGAGCACCGGCTCGCACCAGCCGCTCGGTGCGCGCCATCGCGCCGAGCGGCGCATAGCCGGAGCCGATGCCCTTCGACAGCGCGACGATGTCGGGCCGGCAGTTCCAGTGATCGCCGCCGAGGAATTTGCCGGTGCGGCCGACGCCGCTCATCACCTCGTCATGGATGAGCAGGATGCCGTAGCGGTCGCAGATCTCGCGGATGCGCGGAAAATAGCTGTCCGGCGCGACGAGCGCGGCGGTCGCCGCGCCGCCGATCGGCTCCATGATGAAGGCGAGCACGCTTTCCGGCCCTTCGGCGAGGATCTTCTCCTCCAGCATGTCGGCGTATTGCATGCCGCGCTGTTCCATCGAAAGATTGTCGCGGTCGCGATAGGCGGTCGGCGCGGGGATTGTCGGCATCGCCTGCATCTGCGGCGCGAAGGTTTCGGTCAGCGCCAGATCGCCGGTGACGCCAAGCGAACCCATCGTGCCGCCATGATAGGACGGGAAGCGGCTGATCACCTTCCAGCGCTGGCCTGGCCGGTGGCCACCGCCCATTGCCGCGCCAGCTTGATGCCGGATTCGACCGCTTCCGAGCCGCCCGAGACGAAGAAGATGCGGTCGAGGCCCTCCGGCATGTTTGCCGGCCAGTCGCCGCGCCAGCTCCTCGGCCGGCTCGTTCTCGAAATGCAGGCGGTAGGCGAAGGTGGCGCGGTCCATCTGCCGCTTCATGGCGTCGAGCACTTGCTGTTGCCGTGGCCGATATTGACGACCATCGCGTCCGCTCGATCCGTCGATGAAGCGGCGGCCGTCCTGCGTCCACATATAGATGCCTTCGGCGCGGTCGATCAGCGGCCGGCGCAGCCGGGTGAGATAGAACAGGATGCGGACGGCGCGCCGTGCCTTGGCGACCCTCGATTGGCAAGATTGTCGTTCAGACTTCGGCCTCAATGGCATGCTGCATGCTGGACTATCGCCGAGATAGCGGTCGAGACATTGGCGGTGACGCGTTCCACCATCGCGTCCTTGCGCAACAGGCCGGCGACCCATTCGCAGCTTCCGGCGTGGAAGACCTCGCCCTTGCCGCGCTTGAAATTGACGATCATGCCGTTGCGAGCGTTTGACCTTTTCCAGATTCTCGTCGCTCGCGTCGCCATAGAGCGTCTCGGCGATGAAGCGGCCGTCCTCGTCGCCGAAGAACTGGTCTTCGACGGCGACGAAATCGCCTTCCTCGACCTGGCTCGCCATGCCGAGCGCCAGGATCTCCAGCCCATCAGGCGCGCCGCTGGTCGCCGTGGGATAGGGCAGGCCGTAGCGGATTTCGTAGTCGAGCCCGTCGACCTCATAGCCATAGACATGGCTGTCGGCGCCGAGCAGGTCGCCATAGTAGAGGCCGGTGCCGGCGAACGCCCAATGCTCCGGCCGGTAGATCGGAAAGCCGCGCACGCCGCGCGGCGCGCAGCCGCCCCAGCCGGCATAGACGCCGCTGCGTGGCGTTGAGGCCGAAGGTCTTCGCGCCGGGCCGGCCGATCTCCGGCGCTTCCCAGGAATTGGTGGCGCGGGTGACGTCGCCGCTCGCGATAGGCAGGGTCTTCGGCGCGGGCGCGGTATTTGTAGCAGACCTGGCGGCGGCCCTCGTCCTCCAGCCGCGTCTGCCACATGAAGTTGCCGGCGAAGCGCGCCGCGTGGCCGCCGCGCTCGACATAGGCGTCGACGGCGTCGCGCATTTCCCAGGTCCAGTATTCGTCATGGCCGACGAAGACGACGCAGTCGTAGCCGTCGAGGAGCTCGGGGTCGAAATGCAGATCGTGCTGGCTGGCGAGATCGACCGCGATAGCCGGCGCGCTCGGCCCAGCGGAAGAAATGGCTGTCGTAGCTCGCCCAGCCGGACGAGGCGTATTTCTTGGAATGGCCGGTGGCAGCGCCCATTCCATGTGCGGATAGCGCGGCACGGTCTTCGGCGGCACGACTGATTTCCAGCGGCACGCGCGGCGCGTCGGGCGGCAGCACGACGAAGCCGCGGCACCAGGGCCGCTGCGTCGACGACCATGCGCGCATACTGGTTGCGGTTCGGGCCGGTGATGCCCTCATAGTGGTTGGAGCCGCCCCAGGTGTTGTAGGCGAGCCAGGTGCCGGTCGCGGCGACCTGCAGCACGCGGCCTGGTTTCTTGCCGGGCGTCGGGCCGGACGATGAAAAGATGGTGGCAGCGGATCGGCTCGCCGTCGCGGCCTTCGGCCGTCAGCGTCACGCGATAGGCGCCGGACGGCCAGTCGTCGCCGACGCGGAATTCGACATGGTCGGTCCCAGCCGCAGCCTTCGACCGAACACTGGTCGGGCGTGTCCTGCCAGCGCGCGGCGATGCCGGTGCGCTTCGAGCATGGCGGTTTCGATGCCGCCGTCGCGGACGATCTCGATGGCGAACGAAGGCTGCCGTCGAACTGACATGCAAGCGTCACCGTCTCGCCGGCGCGATAGGAGAAGCGGTCGGTGTAGCACCAGATCTCGCCGCGCTCGCCGTCCATGCCCGGCCATTCGTAATAGTGGCTGCGCACGGCCAGCCGGCGCTGCTCGGGGGTCAGGCCGAAATCGGGAAAATCGCTCTGCATGACCTCGCCCAGACGATGCGATGGCCGCAATGATGGAAGTGCGGCCGCGGGGCAATCAGGCACCCGGCGCCTCAGCCTGAACACAGCTTGCTGGCGTTGAGAAGCCCCCAGCCGAAGATCGGGTCCTTGCCGGGTTCGCCCAGATCCTCGGCGTCCTTGGTCAAGACGCCGGCAATATCGTCGATGGCAACCCCACGCGATTTCGCCAGAGCAGCGGCTGCGGTGACGAATGGCGCGGCGAAAGAGGTGCCGGTCTTCGGCCTGGTGCCTTCGATCGAGGCGGCCGCCCACACACCGACGCCCGGTGCGGCAAGGTCGATATAGTCGCCGCGATTGGCGCGTCGGTAAGGCTTCTTCTGGCGATCGACGGCTGTCACCGCAATCACCTGATCATAGGCCGCTGGGAAAGCCGCCTTGGCGCCCGGCCCGCCATTGCCTGCGGCGGCAATCATGTCGATGCCTTTGTGATCGACACGTTGGATTGCCTTGGCGAGCACGCCGTTCTCGGGGCCGGACAGACTCATATTGATGACGCTGACCTGACGCGCCACCAGCACATCGATTGCACGCACGCAAATCGTAGGCGTCCGCGCGATTGTTGGCGCGGAAGGCATCGACGGCAATCAGCCTGGCGTCCGGCAGGAGGCCGGGTGTGCCGGTTGGCCCCGTACCCACCAGCAGTGACGCGACGGCTGTTCCGTGTTGCCGTCCGGATTGGTCTTGGGCGGTCGGGTCGAGGCGCAGCACTTCCAGCCGGGACGATTTGAACGTCTCGTGTTCCGGGTTGATGGCGGTGTCGATGAGGCCGATCGTTATGCCGTCGCTGCGTGCAGCGACCAAGCGGCGCGCCGGTCCCCGGCCAGCCGACAAGGCTCGGCGCGACACAAGGTTTGCCGCCGCAGGCCTCACCGCTCTCGGGGCGATAGAGGTGATTGAAGTCGACGGACGCGGCCGGCGCGGCCGCGAGAACAGCAGCTCGGGCCTGATCCAGGCTTTGCCCGGCCGGCGGATCGAATTTGACGATCTCACCGTCGATGGCAGCCAACGGATGGCGAGAGGTGATTTGAAACCCTTGCGCGACAAGTCCGTCGACCTGCGTTGTCGTGAGGCCTAGCGCGACGATTTCGTCGGGCCGGTAAGCTGGAGCTGACGACGGCTGCCCGCCGCTGGACGTTACGGCGCGGTTTGCGCACGCGCTCCTGTCTGAACTGACGCCGCAGCACACGAAAAAGATTAGGTCCGGAGCCGCGCGAACCCGAAAATGACCGCTCGCCGCCACCGGCTCTGCTGCCACCACCCCCACCGCCGCCATCGTCATCATCGTCGTCAGCATAGGCGAGTGTGACGCCGCCAATCGGACCGGCTGGAGTGACGACGTCCGAGATGAGCAAACCGCAGGCGGCGACCAGACAGACGCCCGGCCTGCGCCAAGAGAAGCGTCGGGAGAACAATGCCGTCATCGTTGCAACCTTCTGTTCGCTCACGAAGCGTTGAGCGCGCATGGCTGGACTTTCCACACGCCTGCGTGAAGAACGTGATGCCCACCCGCTTATTCCCTGGTCCCATTCGGCAAGACAACATCGGCGCCCAACACTTATGGTTGATCGAAAAGCCGCAGTGGCTGACCAGCTTGTCGCCTTCCTGCCGAATCTGCGGCGATTTGCGATTTCGCTTTGCCGCTCCCGCGAGATAGCCGACGACCTTGTGCAGGCTGCGTGCGAACGGGCGCTGGCATCGGCGGAGCGTTTCGAGCCGGACACGCGGTTCGACGCCTGGATGTTCCGGATCCTGCGCAACCTCTGGATCGACCAGGTCCGCCGGCAAAAGACGGCGGGCGTCCAGGACGACATTCAGGAACGGCATGACATCGTCGGTTCGTCGGGCGAACGGGAGACCGAGGCGCGGCTGACGCTGAAATCCGTGGCCGAAGCGATCGACGGTCTCGTCGACGAGCAGCGCGAAGTGCTTCTGCTCGTCTGCGTCGAGGAACTGTCTTATCGGGAGGCCGCCGACATTCTGGGCGTTCCCATCGGCACGGTGATGAGCCGACTGGCGCGGGCGCGCAAAAACCTTGCCGCGGCGACCGGAATAGTTTCGATGGACGGACGTTATGGCCCTTCGGGACCAAGGGACGAATGATGGCAGCGTTCTCTGACGAAACAGTGATGCGTTATGTCGACGGCGAGCTCGACGATGAGGCGAGCGCTGAGCTTGAGGCGGCGCTGGCGACCGATCCTGACTTGAGCCGACGCATCGAGCTTTTCGCCGAAACCCGGCTCGCCGCGCAAGACGCCATGCGGCCGATGCTGGCCGAGCCAGTGCCTGAGACGTTGAAAAGCGCCGTGGAAACGATGGTCGCCAAGGCCAAGGCGGAAGCGCCGCAAAAGGCGTGGCGCGTCAGGCAGCGGCCGTCCCCGCGTCTTTTCGCCGGCCAACGACTGGATGCGGCTTGCGGCCGCCGCCTGCGTTGCCGGCGTGTTGGGGGTCGCGGCGGGCATGCTGGCCGGCGGCGAAACCGAACCCGGCGGCCTGACAATTGCCAATGTCGACGCGGGCGCGGTGGCGTCGGCACTGCGAACCGTACCCACGGGCAGCGAGACGACACTGACCGGCGAAGCAGATCCGCTTCAAGGCAATCGCCAGCTTCCGCGATAGCCAGCAAGCGCTTTGCCGCGAATTCGAGCTCGACCTGGCCGATCGCTCGACCGTTACGTCCGTCGCGTGCAGCGCCGACGGGAATTGGGTCGTGCGCTTTGCAGTCAATGCGCCGGCCGGCGACGACGGCTATGCGCCGGCGTCATCATCGGAGGCGCTTGAGGCATATCTGGCCGCGATCAACGCGAGCGCAGCGCTGTCGGAGGCCGACGAAAAACAGGCGCTGGAGAAACTGCCTTGAGGTGGGAATAAGCTGCCGGGCGGCCCGTTACTCCCCCGGACCCGAGACGGTCCGTTGAACAAGGAGTAACACCATGAACAGATTTAAGATGACCACTGCGATCGTCGCCGGCGCGGCAGCGTTTGCAGCGACTGCGGCCGAGGCAAAGCAGAGCCCGCTGCCGCTGGAACCCGCTCAGCATCAACGGCAATTCTCCAGCAGCGCCGACGGCTCTTACATCGTCGCCGGCAACAGCTCGTCGAATTCGTCGAGCAATTCCAGTTCGAACTCGTCCAGCAATTCGAGCTCCAACTCGTCGAGCAACTCGAGCTCCAATTCTTCAAACAACTCCAGCTCGAACTCGTCCAGCAATTCGAACTCGAATTCCTCCAGCAACTCAAGCTCGAACTCGTCGTCGAACCGGTCGCGCCGTTCGGACCCGGTGACGCGTGAAATCAGGCAGATGATGAACGGTTCTAACGATGTAGGGCGCAAGCCCAAATCAGAAGACATCCGCATGCGCCCGTACTTTACGGGCGCATGCGGATGATTTTTGCGTTGGCGACGATCAGGGGACCGTATCGCAACAAAAGGGGGGCGCCGAGTTGGCGCCCCCTCTTTATCGCCAGATGCCCGTCAGCGTGCCGCGCGAGCGAACTTGCGATACCAGCCCTCGCTGGCCAGGGTGTTGCGATAGACTTTCTCGCGCGCTGCGGCATCGGCGTCGGTTTCGGCGCGGATTTCGGCCTCGACCAGCGCTTCGTCGCGCCGGATCGGGATCGCCTGGACCAGCGGGGTGCCCTTCTCGATCGTGTAAAGTCCGTCGGGAGCGGTGGCGAAGAACGGAAAATGGATCTCGGCGAAATAGCTGTCTGTATCGACCACGCCGGCCACGCATTCGAACGGCTGGTGGGCGCGGTTGAGCGGCGGCACGAACAGGCAGCTCCAGCCTGGCGACGTGCGGACAGACCAGTAGTTGTGGAACTTGCAGGGCGGGCTGGGCTCCTTGGGATTGCCCGCCACCTGATGCGCGCCGTGGTTGCTGACCATCGTTTTGTCGAACTCCCAACCGGCATTCACCACCTTGCCGCCTTGCGTGATCTCCAGCCGTACCGTGGCGGCCAAGGTGATAAGCCACCCGGTCGTCATAGCGTCGAGAAAGGGCATGCAGCGCTTTACCGTCAGGCCGTTGTTGCTGGGGGAGGCCTGGTCGCGGCTAACGGCCGGCAGCTTACGGAACCAGTCGGGCAGGTGCGATTTCGCCGGAATCGGTGGGGCAATGACGCCCTCGTCCTCCGGTCGACACAGGAATGTGAGAGAACAGGTTTGGCGGGCTCGCAGCGAAAACATGGGCAACCTCTACGTTGTTCGCTGGATGAACGGGCGGAACGCTCCAATATTCCCGCATAGTCGCTTTGATCGCCGATCTACCTAACGCAACTTGCCATTGCGAAACTGTCTACTTATCCGAAAGTTCCGGTTGCACATTCGACATTTGTGCACCTATGTTCCGCGTCATGGGAGCAATCGATGCCTTCGCCGCAATATCGGATCCACATCGACGGCAACTTCTCGAAGCTATGAGAGAAGGGGCGAAGTCGGTGAGCCAGCTTGCGGCCGGCTTACCTGTTTCCAGGCCTGCCGTTTCACAGCACCTGAAAGTACTTCTGGATACGGGCCTTGTGAATGTTCAAGCCGTAGGTACAAGGCGGCTTTACGAGATTGATCGCCTGGGTATGTTGAAGCTCAACATCTGGCTGGATCAATTCTGGCAAGATTGATCGGTTATTTGGCCGATTGCTGTCGTTGCAAGATGTCAGCGAACGCAGCTCTATACCCAGGATCCTCAACGCGCGGCAGTGATTCGGCGATCCGGCGCAAATCTTCGACCGTCAGCGCGAAGGGATCACCTTCCACCGTCGAATCGGCGGATATGACATTTGCCCCGTCGTCGCGACCCATGAAATCTCGCGCCAGGCCGACATTGATCGGGTCGTAGATCATCTTGAGGCTGAGTTGCGTGTGCCGATCCAGCGTCAGTCGGCGGGGCGACAGTAAGTCAGCACGCACCAAGGCATCGATCGGGGCGTCATCATGTGGCGACGAGAACAGATGCCGCTGACCCGACAGAAACAGGAGGATGGCGCGATCCGGACTGACATTGCTGCGGGTTTGAGTAAGCATTAACTTACCTTTTGCGGCGATTGCAGCCCAGACATCGGTTTCGACGGTTCCGCCGACCAGGAAAGCGGGATCGAGAAAAGCTGCATGAACCCGCTCGCGACCAGCCTGCTTGACGTAATACTCAAGAGTGGCCCGGTAATCCGGCCGTCCTTCCGCGACCCGACGCAGAATGTGCTGCCGAACGGAAATGCCTCGCTTTAACCCCCACTGCCGCCAGGACGACAGCAGCAATTCGTCCTGCCGCCGGATGTAATAGATGACGCTGGTCTCGAAGGCGTCGAAACAGGCTTCGAGATGTGCCGCGCGCTTTGGATCAGAAAGATTTTCCGCCGACAGGATCAGCGTTTTGACGCCCATGGCGTCGAATTCGGCCTTGCGGGCGACAAGTCGCTCGCCAACGCCGCGCATCGGCAGTCGTGGAGGAACCAGACCGGCCAGTCCCAATCCGTCGTTTCCAGCGGCAGGCGAAATCCGGCGCCGACAAGGTGCATGCCCTGTTCGGCCAAAGCCTGGCGATTGGCCCACAAAAGGCTTTGCACCGTCGATGAGGCGCATTTCGGATGGCCGACATGCAGGATGAGTTTCATGACGGTCCCTATACGGGCAATGCCGCCCGCAGCGCTATCTCGTCATGGAAGAGAAAATAACAAAATCCGTATGCTCCGGCGGCGCAGGGCACGTCGCCGGAGCGGATTAAAGCAGCGAAACGGAAGGATCAGTGTGTGGTGTGACCCTGCAGTTTCACGATTTCGTCTTTAAGCGCCAGCTTGCGCCGCTTCAGCGTGACGATGTCGAGATCGTCCACCGACGGATGCGCCATAGCTTCATCGATTTCCCGCTCGATGTCGCTGTGCTTCCGCTGCAGCTCTTCAAGATGGTTTGCTAGAGACATTTATGATGCTCCCTTCAAGGTTTTTTCCTCGGTCGACCATCACACCCGTTTCCACCGCTGGACGGCGGCATGACGGTACGATGACACTTTGCCACCATACTTTCCGATTGTCGAATGCTGTGTAGTAGCATTCCCCGCGGCAGCGGAATGTGGTAAAGGCTTCGCGCCGGCGGCTATCGCCGTTTCGGTGGTTTTTTGGCGTGCCCGCGGCGGGCGCCGCCGCTTTGCAGACGGTGACTATGGCAGACCAGGACCAGGCCGAGATTCGTCTCGAGTTTGCAAGGCTGAAGCAGGAACATGCGGACCTCGACGCGGCGATCAATGCAATGATCGCCACAAATTGCGACGCCTTGCAGATCCAGCGGCTCAAGAAAAAGAAGCTGGCGCTGAAGGATCGGCTGCGTGTGCTGGAAGATCGGGTCGTTCCGGACATCATCGCCTAGAGTCTGATCTCGAAAGTCGCCATGCCGCGGCGCATCGAGGGCGATGGAGTGGCGCCACCGATGCTTACGTACCCAAATGCCCGCTGCGATCGGGTTCTCGAGATCGCCATTTTCGAGGCGGCCGGAGGGGGTGTCAATTGAAAATCTGGCGATCACACGTGTGCCTCAGCCGCCTTGCGGCGGCAGGCGATTTCCGTTAAGCGCCGCACTTTCCGTTCCGGGGGTGAAGAGTGGCCAACGTCGCGATCATCATGGGCAGCCAGTCCGACTGGGAGACCATGCGCCACGCCGCCGACACCCTGAAGGCGCTCGAAATCAGCCATGAAGCGCGAATTATCTCCGCCCACCGCACGCCGGAGCGCATGTTCGCCTTCGCCAAGGGCGCGAAGGCCGAGGGTTTCAAGGTGATCATCGCCGGCGCGGGCGGTGCGGCGCATCTGCCGGGCATGACCGCGTCGCTGACGCCGCTGCCGGTTTTTGGCGTGCCGGTGGAATCGAAGGCGCTGTCCGGCCAGGATTCTTTGCTGTCGATCGTGCAGATGCCGGCCGGCATCCCGGTCGGCACGCTGGCCATCGGCCGGGCCGGCGCGGTGAACGCCGCTCTGCTGGCCGCCGCGGTGCTGGCGCTCGGCGACGAAGCGCTTGCCGGGCGCCTCGACGCCTATCGCGCCGCGCAAACAGCTAAAATCGCCGAAAAGCCGTCGGAAACCGCCTGATGAGCGCCCTTCCCGCCGGTTCAACGATCGGCATTATCGGCGGCGGCCAGCTCGGCCGCATGCTGGCGATGGCGGCTGCGAGGCTGGGCTACCGCACGACGATCCTCGAACCGCAACCGGACTGTCCGGCGGCCCAGGTGGCCAACCGGCAGATCGTCGCCGCCTATGACGACGCCTCGGCGCTGGAGGAACTGGCCCGCACCAGCGCGGTCGTCACCTATGAATTCGAAAACGTGCCCGTGGCCGCCGCCGAGGCACTGGCGAAAAGCGTCGCCGTCTATCCGCCGCCCAAAGCGCTGGAAGTGTCGCAGGATCGGCTGATCGAAAAGCGCTTCCTGAACAAGATCGGCGTACCCACCGCGCAATTCGGCGATGTCGATGATGACGAACGGCTGGCCTATGTCCTGAAAAAGCTGGGCGGCAGCGGCGTTCTGAAGACGCGGCGCATGGGCTACGACGGCAAGGGCCAGCAGGTGCTGCGGAACCCGCCGCCGGACCAATTGCAAGGCGTTTGCGCCGAAATGGGCGGCGTGCCGCTCATTCTGGAAGAGCTGGTGCCATTCAAGTGCGAGATTTCGGTAATCGCCGCACGCGCCATCGACGGTTCGGTTGTCGCCTATGAGCCGGCCGAAAACGTCCATCGCAACGGCATCCTGCACACATCGACCGTTCCGCCGAAGATTTCGCAGGATACGTCCATAGCGGCGCGCGAATATGCGGTCGCCCTGCTCTACCAGCTCTCCTATGTCGGCGTGCTCGGCCTGGAGTTCTTCGTGCGCCCCGACGGCAGCTTGCTCGCCAACGAATTCGCGCCACGCGTGCACAATTCCGGCCACTGGACGGAGGCCGCCTGCACCGTGTCGCAGTTCGAACTGCACATCCGAGCCATTGTCGGCCTGCCGATGGTCGCGGTGAAGCAGCATTGCGGCTGCGTGATGGAAAACCTGATCGGCGACGATGTGCTGCGCGCCGAGGCGCTGGCCGCCGAAGACGACGTGCTGGTTCACCTCTACGGCAAGGCGGAATCGCGCCCGGGCCGCAAGATGGGCCATTTCACCAGGCTTTTGCGGTCTTCGACCTGATTCGACCGCTTTGCCGCGGTTGACAGCCAAGCTTCTTCTCGTCTATGAGCCGGGCACACTTTTTTGGGCGCGCTTTGGCGCGCCTTTTCGTTCGGCCCGAACGGGCCCAACCCGACAGAGCAGACCAATGAAGATCAAGAACTCGCTCAAAGCGCTGAAGGGCCGCCATCGCGACAACCGCCTGGTTCGTCGCAAGGGCCGCGTCTACATCATCAACAAGACCGCGCCGCGTTTTAAGGCTCGTCAGGGCTGATTGACGGCCAAAAGGCCCTTTCACGCGAATTTCAGTTTGACGTTCCGATGCGCCGCACTAGATTCGGTGCATGCGGAACGTTTTTGCCGTCTCATTGACTGGGTCGATCCTTGCCGCGGCGTTAGCCGCGTCTCTTGCATCGGCGAACGCTCAGGCGAACAACTCGCCCTTCAATAAAATACTGCCCGAAGCTCCGAAGAAGTCGACGCGGGCAGAGCCCGCCAAGCCTGAACCGGCCAAGCCGGAGCTCACCCACGAGCAGAAGCTGGACGAGCTGTTTGCCCAGTTGAAGCGTGAGCGCAGTGAGAAGGCCGCGCAGCGGCTGTCCTCCCGCATCTGGCAGGAATGGAACAATTCCGGCTCGTCCTCCGTCGATCTGATGATGGGCTGGGCAAAAACCGCCATGGACGACAAGAAATTTGACGTGGCGTTGGATTTCCTGGACCAGGTGGTGACACTCGATCCGAAATATCCGGAAGGCTGGAACCGCCGGGCGACCCTGCATTTCCTGATGCATAATTTCGGGAAGTCGATGGCCGACATCGAGCAGACGCTGGAACTGGAGCCGCGCCATTTCGGCGCGCTGGCCGGCATGGCGCAGATCATGCAGAACCGAGAGCGCAAGGAACTGGCGCTGCAGGCCTATCAGCGCATCCTCGACATCTATCCGATGGACCGCAACGCGCAGAGCCAGGTCTCGACCATTGCCGAGGAATTGGCCGGCGAAGCGATTTGATCTAGCCAGAGAGCTTTCGAGGTCTGTCGCTCGATGATATTCGCTATGCCGGCACGGCAGCGCCGCACCTCACTGTCCTGCCGGACATCTCTCCCCGTAAAGACGGGGAGAGAGACACCGGCCGCAAGGTTTTCGCCAATTGCGACGTTCTGACGATTGGCGAAAGCCGTAGCGGCGAGCATTCTTCATCCCCGTCTGTACGGGCCGAGAAGCGTGGCCGGCAAGTCGGATCTGAGGGGCGAGCGCGATAGGCGCACCGCTGAATTTCCCCGCGCGTCAATTTCGGCAGGCAGAGCCGTTTCGGGCAAGATGTTGAGCTACGCCGAGACGAAACTTACCAACGTCCTCGCCTCGTTTCCTTGCCGATGAACCTGATCTACGCCGCCCTCGCCTTCCTGCTCGCGCTGTTCTTCGTCCTCGTCGGCCTGACCAGGGTGGGCGCGTGGGTGATCGAGCGGCGCAACCCGCCGATCGGCGAATTCGCCGAGATCAATGGCGCGCGCATTCACTATGTGCATGTGCCGGCCGCGCCAAACGCCGACCTGCCGCCAATCGTCTTCATTCACGGCGCAAGCGCCAATTTGAAGGACCAGATGCTGCCCTTGCGGCCGCTGCTCGAAGGGCGGGCGGAGATGCTCTTCCTCGACCGGCCTGGCCATGGCTGGTCCGAGCGCGGCGCATCCAATGCCACCCAGAGCGGTCAGGCGGCGACGATCGCGGCGCTGATGGACAAGCTCGGCATGAAGGACGCGATCATCGTCGCGCATTCCTTCGGCAGCTCGACCGCAACGGCTTTCGCGCTGGAGCAGAAGGCAAAAACACGCGGCCTGGTGTTTATGGCGGCCGCGACCCATCCCTGGGAAGGCGGCACGGACCTCCTGGTATTACCATGTCACCGATACGCCGGTGGTCGGCTGGCTGTTTTCAGAGGCGCTGTCCCTGCCGGCGGGCTGGGGCCGCATGGCCGCCGCTACCGGCTGCGTGTTCGCGCCGAACGCCGTGCCGGAAAGCTATACCGACACTGCCTCGATCAGGCTGGTTCTAAGGCCAGCCGCCTTTCGCGCCAACGCCGCCGACGTCCAGAGCCTCTATCCTTATGCCCTGAAAAATGCGCAGCATTACAAGGAGATAACCGCGCCGACCGTGGTCATCTCAGGCGACCGCGATACGGTTGTCTATGAGGAGATCCATTCGATTGGGCTAAAGCGCGATATTCCGGGCGCAGAACTGCTGTGGGTCAAAAACCTTGGCCATAAGCCCGACTGGACCGCACCCGATCTTGTCGTCGCCGCAATCGAGAAGGTGGCAGGCAAGCCGCGCGACCTGCAAGCCATGGCGCGGCAGGTCGAGGCGCGGATTGCCGGGGATCGGAACGGGGCGGGCGTGTGTTACGACCCCAATGAGCCAGCCGCGCAGGGGCCGGACTTGCTTTAATAAAGCCCCGGCTTGCCGGTGAGCTTCTTTGCCGCGCGAGATCGACCGCCAGTCGATTTCGCTCCGCTTCCACGCCCGCTGAGAAAACCTTTGTAGATATAGCCGCGCTTATCTTTGTAAGTCACGACGCACCATTCGCAGCCTGTCTCGGCCTGTACGGTCGCATTTGTCGGGATGACGGCGACCACGCTTGCTTCGTCAGCCGGCCCGTCGCGCAGATTGACATAGCGCGTGACGCGGGTGGCCGTCATGCCCGATACGGGGATGTAAGGGCCGCCCATCGCGGTGGTACCGTCTCGTCCGGCGCGAGTGCAGCATCCGATGGCGCGGCGGCGCGCTCAAGGCGAGCGATCTCCACTTCGCTTTCGGGGGCAGGTTCGGACATGCCGGTAGCCGCTTCCAATTTGGCGACTTCCGCTTCCGTTTCCGCCACGGCAACGTCAGGCGCCAGTTCCGCCACCTGTTCGGCGCTGGTTGGCGGCGCCAGCACCGACGATGTCGATCCGGTGGGCGCTATCTGTTTGCGTAAGTCATTGCTTACGTCTTGGTCGTTGCTCGACGTGGCCCGTACCGGGTCGTCTGCGGCCGGCTTGGCTGGCAAGGCCGTCGAAGCTGTCGGCGAGGCAGCCGGCGGAAGCGGCGCCGCAACGGTTTTCGCACTGACGGGAGCCTTCGCTTCCACTGCAACTGGAGCTGTGGGCGCTCGGCGTTGCGGTCTTTGCGGCGGCGCTTTCATTCGGCTGCGCGGCGGCAACGCTGGCAATGGACCCGGTTTCGATTGGATCGGCATCGATAAAATCGCTGGCGACATAGGCCGCAACGCCCAAAGCGGTGATGATGGCTCCGGCCAGGCCGGCCATCGCTCGGCCCGGCAAGGGACGCGGAACCGTCTTTCCGCCTGCAACAACTCCAAGGCCAATGGCTTCGTCCGGCCCTTCAGGGCGCCAGGATGGGGGATTGGTCATGACAAAACTCCGACTCAAACGGCACCGGCACAAAACCGGTGTCGCCCCCAACCCGACTTACTTTGCGCGAAAACTCTCCGTCAGCAGCGCGTGCCTGACGGCCACTGTGATTCCCCGACTAAAGGGAGTCTTGGTCAGAAATCGGGCAGCCGGCGAAAAGTTAAGGAAGGGATAATGTCGCAGGGCGGTCGGGAGCCTGAAGAACCGTCGCGCTGCCCCTCACTGTCTGCCGCGACATCTCTCCCCGTAAAGACGGGGAGAGACTGGCAGCTTCGCCGCTTTCGCTATTCACCAGCGGATGGCGAAACTCTAGCAGCTAGCGTCTCTCTCCCATTTCACGGGGAGAGATGTCCGGCAGGACAGTGAGGGCAAAAAGGCGCTATCAGCTAGCCGTAGTAGCTTCGCGCCGGTGTGCCGTCGGCGTTTTCGCCGCGCTCCATGGCGCGGTAGAAATCGGCGAGCAGCTTGCCTTTTTCGGGCTTGAACCGCCGGCCGGGCTCGGCGATCACGCCGATGCGGTCGACGCGGAACGTGCGGAAATCCTGCCGCATCTCGCACCAGGCGACGAGCGTCCAGACCCGGCCCCAGAACCAGAGGCCGAGCGGGCGTACGTCGCGCGCCGAGCTGTTGCCACTCTCGTCGCGGTAGTCGAGGGTCAGCACCTCGCGGTCCTCGACGGCGCGCTCGATGCGGTCGATGGCGATACGGTCAGCGTCGCTGACCACCCATTTCGGCGAATGGATCTCGGTCTTTTCGATGCGGGCCTTTTCAGCGTCCGGCAGGACCGCGCCGATTTTGATCAGCGCCTCTTCCGCCGCCCGGGCCATCGCCGCGCCACCAAAGGCGCGCACCATGCGCGCGCCGGCGACCAGCGCCACAATTTCATCGCGTGTGAACATCAGGGGTGGAAGGTCGAAACCCTCCCTCATCATATAGCCGACGCCGGCCTCGCCATCGATCGGCACGCCGCTCGATTGCAGATCGGCAATATCGCGGTAGATCGTACGCTCCGACACTTCGAGCCATTGGCCAAGCTTCTGCGCGGTGACCAGCCGGCCGCCGCGGAAATGCTGGACGATCTGAAACAGCCTGTCTGCCCGGCGCATCGTTATCCCAGTCCTTCGGACCGTCGCCGGCCGACCACGAAATCCTTGCCGAAGCTCAGCCGCCCCGTCGTCGGCGTATTGTCATTCAGCACCCGCCAGAACGGCGTGATGTCCTCAACAGGCGCGCCACGCTCAAGCGCCTCATGCGCAGCCTCGGCGACGGTGCGCAGATGATAGCCGGTGTAAACCGGGCAGGTGACTTCCGCGCCATGCTCCAGGGCGAGCGCGGTACGCAGTGCCCGCACATCCATCTCGACGCCCTTGGGGATCGTGCGAATGAAGTCATCGACTTGACGGGCAGTCGGCACCAGCATGGGCTGGCCTTCGACGACATCGCTCATCGTGCGCGGCGTCGGCTTGACCACCGCCTTGCCCTGATCGAGCTTGTCGCTCCAGCTTTTCATCTTTGCATTCTACCCCAATCAGATAGCGAACACAGTGTCACAGCGCTCCTGACATCATTATGTCAGGAGGCTTCAGCATATTCCCGTGCAAACAGCGCGCGCATGGCGGAGGTCTTGCCAGCCTGTTCCGGATAGAGCGCCGCCAGAAATTCGACAGCAAAAGTACCGGGCGCCGAGCCGGGGGCGGATACGACACCTTTGTCTTCAACAGCGCCGGCAACGTCGACATAGTTGTCGGCTCCTGCGTAGTCAGGCAGCGGCTTGGGCAACGAAATCACGGCTGTTGCTGGTGTGGCCGGCATGGTCGAACAGGCCTGCCTTGGCAAGCGCCAGCGTAGCGCCACAAATGCCGCCGACAACACCGCCCCGTTTCCTGACATCTGTCAGGAGGGCTGACACATCCGGCGCGTCGCAACTGGACCAAACATCGGACCCGATTACAGCCACTGCATCGAGGTCCGCATTCTCATTTATGTTGGCGCTGCGCAGCGGATTGAGCTGGAAACCACTCATCGAGCGGACCGGCTCGCCATTGGGCGTGATGGCCACTGTCCTGGCGCCGAACCACTCGACGGCGGAGGCGGATAGAAGACCGAACTCCCAGTCAGCGAACCGGTCGACGAACACGACGCCAATCGTCTTGGGAGGATTGGATTCGTTCAATTTTTCAGCGTTTGCCATGTTCGTCGACCTTGCTCGTGACCCTCGCCTTACAGCCCTGCTCTCGAGCGCTGTTCGGCAAAGCGATCCGGCCATCCGATATCCTTCTGGATATATTCCGGCAGGGCGCCAAGCGCCTTTTCGGTACGCACCTGCTCGCGCAGGCGACGCACGCGCGCAATCGTCCTGCGGAACGCGGCTGGGAAGAGGTTGTTCTCGCGTGACATGACATGTCTCCTCAATTTGACGAGAGCACTATCGCACACCCCTCCTGACAGCTTTCTGTCAGGAGCCGGCAGCCGCTTCGTTCACGAAATGTCCCGGTTCTCGATAGCTGTTTGATTCCGTTGGATTTGTCGCTTTAGGGACGGCGACAAGACGGCATCCTTCTCTGTCCCCTCGGTGAGAAGGCTGCCGCCAAATCTCAAACGAACGTGACTTCCCCTTGAGGCATCGTTCTGCCATGGGTGAGGCAACAAATGCCCTTTGGCTCGCAACGACGGGCCTGTACGACAACCGGGACAACAACGCATGCCATCGAGGTCACTCCGTCTTGCGGCGGCCCTGGCCGTTCTGCTGGGCGGGGCCGCCTTTGCCGGCGACGGAAAACATCCGCGCGGCGTGGTCGAGCTATTCACCAGCCAGGGCTGCAACTCCTGCCCGCGCGCCGACACGCTATTCACCGAGATGGCCCAGCAAGACGACATCGTGGCGTTGTCCTATCACGTCACCTATTGGGACTATCTCGGCTGGCGCGACACACTCGCCAGCAAGGAAAATACCGACCGGCAATATGGCTATATGCGTGCCCTCGGCGCGGGTTCTGTCTACACGCCCCAAGTGGTGGTGAATGGCCAGATCCACGTGAATGGGTCGAACAAGGCGGCGATCGACGAATCACTTCAGGAGACGCCAAAGGGCGAACTGCCTGTCGGCATCACCGTCAGCAAGGCCGGCGACAGCGTTGTCATCGAGACGGAAGCTTCGCCGACACAATCGTCAGACAAGGCGCATCTGGTGCTGGTCTACTACGAGCCGCCGAAAGAGATCACGATTGCCCGCGGCGAGAACAATGGCCGCAAAATGACCTATTGGAACGCCGTCACCGAGATGCAGACCGCCGGCATGTGGACCGGCAAGAAGCAACGCTACGAGCTGCCAGCCAGCGAAATCTCCCGCAAGGGCGGTTGTGCCGTGTTGCTGCAGTCGGTGGCGAAGGATGGCGGGCCGGGTCCCATTCTCGGCGCGGCCGTGTTGCGCAAGCCCGAAAATTGAACGGCGCGCCCTGAAACTCCCGTAACATTGCTGTCGTATGACAATAAAAAGCCGGCGTCGGAGAACCGGCACCGGCTGCAATGACTATCCTTGAGACCCCGAGAAAAACGAGGTTGGTTCGATCCGGCTAGAGCCCGTGGGCGGGGGGCTTGGGGTTTACGGGCAAATGCCGGACCGAACCGTCTCAGGCAACGAGCGGATCGTGGTCGGACATTGGGGCGTGAAGGCGGATAAATCGTGGCAAAAAAGTGTTCACAAGATCACGTATCATTACGAAATGTTTCGTGAAGTGAGGCGCGGTTTGCCGACATTTTAGCAAGTCCTTGAAACGAGTTTTCTTTTTGCCCCGCTTGCATTTTTCGCGCCAACAGGCGACGCTTCCCTCAGCGAAATCGCGAAGGTGATTTGCATGATGGATCGCGGGACTGCCGGGGAGGGTGGGGAAGAATCCGCAATATTGATTCCTTTGCATGAAGTCCGACAGGACCGGCGCACGCTGGTAACCTCGTTCGAGCGACGCGAACTTGATCTGATACTACGTCTTTATGGCCGGATGGTTGCGGCCAACGAGTGGCGCGACTACGCCATCGATCACCTATCCGATCGGGCTGTGTTCTCCGTGTTCCGGCGTGCGAGCGAGACGCCGCTGTTCCAGATCGTCAAGAATCCATCGCTGGCGCGCAAGCAGGGCGCATTCTCCGTCATCGCGGCCGGCGGCCTGGTGTTGAAGCGCGGTCACGAACTGGCGCGCGTGCTGGCGGTGTTCGACAAGAAGCTGAGGCTGGTCGAGGCCTGATCAGGCCTGCTGTCTGAAACATGCGCTCCGGCAGCGAGTCGGGATCAGGATCAGCGTCGCGGCCGCCATTCATCGCCAGCTGCATGAAGGTCGTGTCGAGCCAGCGGCCATGCTTGTAGCCGGACCCTTCCAGCACGCCGCAGTGACGGAAGCCCAGCTTCTCATGCAGCTTGACCGAGGCGCTTGCCGGGCTGCCGTCGCCGATGACCGCCACGAACTGACGAAAGCCGAGGCGGCGGCATTCGTCGATCAGCTTTTGTAGCAGCGCTGAGCCGGTGCCCCTGCCCTTGGCTTCCGGCGCGACATAGATCGAATCCTCGACCATGAACCGATAAGCGGGCCTCGCCCGGAACGGACCGGCATAGGCATAGGCCAGGATCCGGCCGCCCTCTTCGGCCACGATGTAGGGATAGCCGGCGGAGACCAGACCACGGAAACGCGTCAGCATTTCCTGCTCCGACGGCGGCTCCAGCTCGTAGGTCGCCGTGCCGTGCTTCACGGCATCGGCATAGATCTCGGTGATGCGAGCGATGTCAGCCTCGTTTGCCGCCCGAATCGATATGCCCATGCCATTTGCCTCCGCCGTCACGGGCACCGTGCGTAGCACCTGCCGCCGAAAAGAAAAGGGCGGCCCGAAGGCCGCCCTGATCCTTGAACTCTTACCGCCTGCGCTGCTATTCGCGGTTGCCCATGAACTGACAGCAGGAAGGTGAACAGGTTGATGAAGTCGAGGTAGAGCGTCAGCGCGCCCATGATCGCCTTGCGGCCGGCGACCAGCACGTCGTCGCCCTCGAAATACATCTCCTTGATCTTCTGCGTGTCGTAGGCGGTGAGGCCCGCGAAGATCAGCACGCCGATCGCCGAAATGGCGAACTGCAGCGCCGGCGACTGCAGGAAGATGTTGACCAGCATCGCGATGATGAGGCCGAACACGCCCATGATCAGGAACGAGCCCATCGCCGTCAGGTCGCGCTTGGTCGTGTAGCCGTAAAGCGACAGCGCACCGAACGAGGCGGCGGTGACGAAGAACGTCTGCACGATGCTGGCCGCGGTGTAGACCAGGAAGATCGACGACAGCGACAGGCCCATCAGGCCGGCGAAGACCCAGAAGGTAGGTCTGCGCCGCCGCAACACTCATGGTGTTGACCGGCAGCTCAGGAAGAACACCATGCGCGAGCGGCGCGAGCATGACCAGCCACCCAGCGGCGAGCCGTAAAGCGCGTAGCCCACTGAGGTCAGCATCTTGCCATTGCCAAGCGTGGCGACGGCTGCAGCCGGATCAGTTGGTCGTCGCGAGGCATGAACGTGCCGTAAGCGCCGCCAGACCGGTGATGGCGAGGCCAATCGCCATCAGATTGTAGACCTTGAGCATATATGCCCGCAGGCCTTCGTCGATGGCGGCGTCGGCGCGTGTGCCGGTACCCGCCTGCGACTGATAATTACGAAGTTCAGCCATAGTTTCCTCTATTTGCTTTCGTCCCGTCCGGTGTCAGGCGATTTTACACGCCCAGGCTCCGCTGGCGGGACACCAGCATGCCTGTGGCGAAATATGGCCATTCTTGCTCTTTAGAACAAGACCTGTTGCAGCCGGAGACGGGGCGTGAGGCGTCCGCAACGGTCCAAAACAGCTAACATTTCGGTGATCGGATGGCGGCAAGGCCGATTCAGAGATTGCGCAACACCGGCGCCGCCTTGTGGCCGAGCACGCGCCACGTGCCGGCGAGACCGATGCCGACCGTCAGCACCAGCGCCAAAAGCAACGTGCCGCCGGCCACTTCCGGCAGGAAGGCGGACGGCAGTTTCATGATGCGCGCCACCACATACCAGGCCGCCAGACCGCCGGCGGCCAGCGCAAAGATCGCGGTCGCCAGGCCGATCAGCATGTATTCCAGCGAAAAGGCGGCAATCAGCGTCTTGCGTGTGGCGCCGAGCGTTTTGAGAACGACGGCGTCGTGGATGCGCGCGGTGTTTCCGGCGGCCAATGCGCCGGCCAGAACCAGCACGGACGCCAGCAAGGCCACGCTGGCCGCGGCGCGGATGGCGGTGCCAAGCTGGGCGACGAGCTGGTTGACGACGTCCAGGGCATCCTTGACCCGCACGCTGGTCACCGCCGGATAGGCGCGCGTGACCGCATTGAGCACGCGAGACTCGTCCTGCGGCTTGGCGTCCTTCATCGTCAGCGTCGCCAGCCAGCTATGCGGCGCGCCGGCAAAGGTGTTGGGCGAAAAGACCATGACGAAATTGATGCCGAGCGATTCCCATTGTACCGCGCGCAGGCTTGCGATGCGGGCGGTGATGCTGCGGCCGAGCACGTTGACGGTAACGGTGTCGCCGACTTTGAGACCGATCTGGCCGGCTTCCTCCGCCGAGAAGGAGACCAGCGGCTCGCCTGCATAATCCTTCGGCCACCACTGGCCGGCCGCAAGCGTCGCGTTTTCAGGGATGGTGTCGGAATAGGTGATGCCGCGATCGCCGCGCAGCACCCAGGCGCCCTCGGGCGGCACGGTCACCTTCTGCGCGTCGACGCCGTTCAGCGCCGTGACGCGGCCGCGCAGCATAGGCACGCGCATCAGATCGGCGCCCGGCGCCTGTTCTTGCAGGAATGTCGCAAAGGCATCCGCTTCCGCCGCCTGGATATCGACGAAGAAGAAGTTCGGCGCGACCTCCGGCAGGCTGCCGCTGATCTGCCGGCGCAGATTGCCGTCGATCAGGGCCAGCGCGACCAGCAGCGTGAGCCCCAGGCCGAGCGACAACACGACCGAAGGCGTCAGCGCGCCCGGGCGATGGATATTGCCGATCGCCAGCCTGAGCGGGGTCGAGCGGACGACGGGGCTGCGCCGGGCCAACCGCCTGCACGCCGGTGCCCGACAAGGCGCAGGATGAGGAACGACAGCGCAGCCGACACGACGAAGATCAAGGCGATGCGCCGGTCAGTGGCGAACCAGATGGCCAGTCCCGCCAAGACAAGCGCGATGCCGCTGCCGACAGCGCACATAGACCAGGCGCGGCATGCCCTGGCTCTCGAAACCCATCTCGCGAAACAGCGCCGTCGCCGGCACGTCGCGCGCGCGGCCGAGCGGCAGCAGCGCAAAGGCCAGCGTAACCAGAAAGCCGAACAGCACGGCGAGCAGCAAGCGCGGTCGGGTAAATGCCCGGTCTCGGCCGGTATCGGGATGAAGGATTGCAGCGCGGCACTCGCGCCGAACGGCATCAGCACGCTGATGACGAGACCGATCGCGATGCCGATCGAGGCGATGGCGAGCACCTGGATCAGGTAGATCGCAAAGACAAATCCGCCCGACGCGCCGAGGCTCTTGAAGGTGGCGATGACGCCGCGCTTGCTGTCGAGATAGGCGCGCACGGCATTGGCCACGCCAACGCCACCGACGACCAGCGCGGTGAGCCCGACCAGCGTGAGGAACTGCGAGAACCGCTCGATGTTCGCGGAAAGTGACGGCGCGGCATTGCCGCGATCGCGGATGCTCCAGCCGGCATCGGGAAGTTCGGCGGCAGCGCGGTCGCGGATGGCGGAGATGTCCTCGGTGGTCGCGCCGGCGGGGAGCTTCACCTTGTAGACATGCTCGACCAGACTGCCCGGCTGGATGAGTCCGGCCGCGCGCAGCCCATCCAGCGAAAGCAGCAGCCGGGGCGCGAAGCCAAAACCGTCGGAGATGGCGTCCGGCTCGGTGATCGATTTTGGCGCGCAGCTCGAAGGTCTGATGTGCCGAGCAGGATGCGACCGCCGACCGACAGGCCGAGACGGTCGAACAGGATATCGGGCGCTGCCGCGCCAAAGACGCCGTCGCGCTCGGCAAAAAGCTGGTCAGGCGGGAGCTTGGGCTCGGTGGCCAGCTCACCGAAGAGCGGATAGGCGCCATCGACCGCCTTGGCTTCCACCAGCGCCTGGTCGGAGCCATCCTCCAGCCGCGCCATCGAGCGCATGCCGGCGCTGACGGCGACCTGGCCGAGATCGTCGAGAAACGCCCGTTCCGGCGCGCTCGCCTCGCGCTGGTTGAGCTCGAAGCGCATATCGCCGCCGAGCAGCGTCTGGCCCTGATTGGCAACGCCCGCCTCGATGGCCCGCGCAACCGAACCGACGCCGCCGATGGCGCCGACGCCGAGCGCAATGCAGGCGATGAAGATCAGGAAGCCGGACAGGCCGCCGCGCATTTCGCGCAGGGCAAAGCGAAAGGCGAGACTGGAATGGTCTCATGACGCCAGCTCAGGCGTCGGCCGTCTGCATGACTTACGCCCGCACCAGCTTGGCCACCGGCGCGTCGCCGCCCTCGATGCGGCCCGAGCGCATGGCGATCTGCCGCGAACAGCGCCCGGCCAGCGCCGCATCATGGGTCACCAGCACCAGTGTCATGCCGCGCTCTTCTGCTTTGGCGAAGAGCAGATCGGCGATCTGTCGGCCGGTCGCCTGGTCGAGATTGCCGGTCGGTTCGTCTGCGATCAGCAGGCGCGGGCCAGGCGCCAAGGCGCGGGCAATCGCGACGCGCTGCTGCTCGCCTCCGGAAAGTTCGCCCGGGATAATGCGTGACGCGATCCTTCAGGCCGACCGCCTCCAGTTCGCGCGCGGCAGCCTCGAAGGCATCGCGCCGGCCGGCCAGCTCCAGCGGCACGGCGACATTTTCCAGCGCCGTCATGTTCGGGATCAGATGAAAGGACTGGAACACGATGCCGACCGTGCGTCCCCGAAAGGCCGCAACCTGGTCCTCGCTCATGCCATTCAGCGTCTTGCCGGCAATGGTGACGGTGCCGGCATCGACGCCCTTCCAAGCCCCGCCATCACCATCAGCAAGGTCGATTTGCCGGAGCCGGATGGGCCGACGATGCCCGCCGCCTCGCCTTGCATGACGGTCAGGTCGATATTCTTCAGCACATGCACCCGCGACGCGCCGGCGCCCAGCGTCAGCGAAACGTCCTTCAGCTCAATCACGGCTTCAGTCACAAATAATCCGTCCTATATGGAGAAGGAAGCATGGCGGGTTTTCCCGCACATATGGGGTCGAAGTGCATGGTGAGAAAACATATTCGCGTGATGCTGGCGGTGTTTCTGCTTGGCGTCTCTCGCCTTTGCGGCCCGTGCGGAGCCCTATCAGATCGTCGGATTCGGCGACAGCCTGATGGCCGGCTATGGTCTGCAGCCCGGCGAAAGTTTCGCCGAGAAGCTGGAAAAGGCCTTGAAGGCAAAGGGACACGATGTCGTGGTCGCCAATGCCGGCGTCTCCGGCGACACGTCGAGCGCCGGGCTTTCGCGCCTCGACTGGTCGGTGCCGGACGGAACAAAGCTCGTGATCCTCGAACTCGGCGCCAACGATATGCTGCGCGGCGTTTCGCCCGACCTGACCGAGGCCAATCTGGACAAGATGCTGTCGGCACTGAAGGCGAAGCAGATCAAGGTGCTGTTGGCCGGCATGCGCGCCGCGCCCAATCTCGGACCGGACTATCAGCAAAAATTCGACGCCATCTATCCAAGATTGGCCGACAAATACGGCGTCGAGCTTTATCCGTTTTTCCTCGACGGCGTCGCCGCCGACAAGCCATATCTGCTGGACGACGGCATGCACCCTAACGCCGCCGGCATCGACCGCATGGTGGAACGCGTGCTGCCCGTGGTGGAGCGGTTGATGGCGGACAAGACCTGCATAGCCTGGCTGGCCCCGATCGCCCGCATCTTGACTTTCCATCGCCGCTGGCGTCCGGGTTGCGCCACGATTGAGGGGCCGTGAATGGCGCAGGAAAGCAAGGACGAGCGCGGAGTCGCGCCGCATCCTCGAGCGCGTCGCGCGCGAAGCCGAAGGCAGCGGCATCGTGCAGCGCACGGCCCGCCGCGCGCAGGATCATCTCGCGGCAACAGACGTCGACCCTGAAGACAAGATCGAACAATGGGGCACGCGCATTGGCAGGACGATCGCGACGTTGGTCAGTATCGCGGTGATCGTTGCGGTACTTATCTACCTCATGCGGGGCTGAGACCATGACGAACAGTTCGACCGATGGGCCTCGGGCGGTCATTGTCATTTCCAGTCATGTCGCGCGCGGCTCGGTCGGCAATCGTGCCGCTGTGTTCGCGCTGGAAACGCTGGGCTTTCCGGTTTGGGCCGTGCCGACCGTCGTGCTGCCTTGGCATCCCGGCCATGGCCGCGCGACACGCATCGTGCCGGATCCGAAAGACTTTGCCGCGCTTGATGAAAGACCTTGAGGGCGCACGTTGGCTTGGCGAGGTTGCAGGCGTTCTGTCCGGATATCTCGGCGATGCGAGCCAGGCCGAAGCTGTGGCCGGTTTGGTCAAAGCCGTGCGCCTGAAGAACCCCCAGGCGCTCTACGTCTGCGACCCGGTGATGGGCGATCTCGGCGGTCTCTACGTCAAGCAGGAGGTGGCCGAGGCGATCCGCGACCGGCTGATGCCGATTGCCGATGTCGCCACGCCCAATCGCTACGAACTTGCCTGGATGGCAGGCGCCAAGCTCGAAGACATGCGCGCCACCATGGCGGCGGCAGCGGAGGCCGGGCCGCAGACGATGCTGGTCACCTCTGCCCCGGCGATGATGTCCGGCTCGATCGGCAATCTGCTGGTGACGCCGACCGAGGCCTTTCTGGCGGAACATCGCATCATCGCCAACCCGCCCAACGGCCTCGGCGACCTGACCGGCGCACTCTATCTGGCGCGCATCCTCTCCGGCCAGACGCCTGAAAAGGCGCTGCAATCGACCACTGCCGCCGTCTACGAGATCCTCGCCCGCACGGCCAAGCGCGGCGGCGACGAGCTGCAGCTCGAGACCGACTCGCAAAGCCTGTCGCATCCGATGTCGATGGTGCAGATGCGGCGGCTGTCGCGGCCCGGCGCGGATCGCCGGGCATGAGGCGATTCGCGCATAGCGCGACGCTCTGCCGTTGAACATGTTGCGCCACTCTGATTAGGAGAACGCATGGCGCACCTTCCAGACCACATGCTCAACGGCTACCGCAACTTCATCACCGGCAGATATGTCTCCGAACGGGACCATTTCCGCTCGCTGGCGCGCGAGGGACAGGCGCCGGAAACCATGGTGATCGCCTGCTGCGACTCCCGCTCCGCGCCGGAAGTCATCTTCGATTCCGCGCCGGGCGAACTGTTCGTCGTGCGCAACGTCGCCAATCTGGTGCCGCCTTACACGCCGGACGGCGAATTCCACTCCACCTCGGCCGCGCTGGAATTTGCGGTGCAGAGCCTCAAGGTAAAAAACATCGTGGTGATGGGGCATGGCCGCTGCGGCGGCATCCGTGCGGCGCTCGACCCGGCTGCCGTGCCGTTGTCGCCGGGCGATTTCATTGGCAAATGGATGAGCCTCGTTGCGCCGGCAACCGAAGCCGTATCGGGCAACTCGATGATGACGAAGGGCGAACGCCAGACCGCGCTCGAACGAATCTCGATCCGCTATTCGCTTGCCAACTTGCGGACATTTCCCTGCGTAAACATATTGGAGAGCAAGGGGCGGCTGTCGCTCAGCGGCGCGTGGTTCGACATCTCGACCGGCGAACTGTGGGTGATGAACCGCGAGACCGGCGACTTCGAGCGACCCGAATTTGGATAAGGCGGCGGGTTGATAGGCATGCGGCATAGGGGAAGGCTGTTTATCGCGTTGCTGGCATGCGCCATGCTGCTACCCGTGTCGGCCCGCGCCAGCCTGGAGACCGACATTCTCGACCGCTGGTATGCGCTGCTTGGCAAGGCCGACGCGACCGGCCTGGCCGGCATGCTGGCCCCGAGAGCCAAAATCACGCTCGAAGACATTGGCACGACGCAGACAAAGGCCGAATTTATCGACTCCATCGATGCCTGGGGCGAGGCGATCGACGGCGGCTCGATACGCTACCGCATCGAGGCGACCGCCGCCGGCACGGCAACAGCGCTTGTCTGCTACCGTTTCGCATCGAACGACCTCCTCACCAAGGAGGTGTTCAGGATCGTCAGCGGGTTGATCACGCAGAGCGTGCAAACCAAGGTGGCGGAGAACCTGCCAGGATTTTGGCCCGTAGACGCTATCGCGCACGCCAGGCCTGCGTGCGCTTGAGCAGCACGCGCGACACGCCAGCATGCAACAGTCGCGCAACGACATTGGTGTAGAAAATCATCATGCCCATCGCCGCCGCCGGCGCGATATCGCCGGCGTCGTCCATGTTGAGCACCGCCACCGACGCCAATTGTGTATGGGCGGAATAGAGGAACACCACCGCCGACACTGTCGTCATCGCGTTGACGAAGAGATAGATGGAGATATCCAGGACGGCCGGCAGACAGACAGGCACCGTGACGCGCAGGAACAGCCTGTGGAATGGCTGGCGTAGCGAGGCGGCGACCGGCTCGAACTCGCGGTCCATCTGTTTCAGCGCTGTCAGCGCCGTGAGATGCGCTACGGTGTAGAAATGGGTCACCGTGCAGATGACCAGGATCGCCATCGTGCCGTAGAGGAAATGCAGCGGGTTGGACGGGCTGTTGAAGAAGAAGATGTAGGCCAATCCCAGCACGAGCCCGGGCACAGCCATCGGCAGCATGGCGAGGAAATGGAACAGCCCTCGCCCGGCGGCGAAACCTTCGGTCTTTTCCACCATGTAGGCGCCGATGAAGACGATGATCGTGCCGAACAGCGCGGTGAACGAGGCAAGCACAATCGAGTTGGTGTAGGACGCCCAGCCACCGCCATCCATGCGATGGAAGGCGTAATTGTTGAGGCTGAGGCTGAGGTCGTAGGGCCAGAATTTGACCAGCGCCGCATATTGGCAGACCGCCATAATGCCGATGACGAACAGCGCCGTCAGCGTGCACCAGGCAAGGGCGAGGGTGTCGAAGCGGCGGTTGGGTTTCGGCTGGTACGGCACCGAGCGGGCAGTGAGCAGCGACACCTGCTTCTTCGTCACGATGCGGTCGATGACGAAGGCAAAGATGGCTGGGATCAACAGCACGACGGAGACCACTGCGCCCATCTCGAAATTCTGCTGGCCGATGACCTGCTTGTAGATATCGACGGCGAGCACGTTGAACTGGCCGCCAATGACCTTCGGCAGGCCAAAATCGGTGATAACCATGGTAAAGACTACGAAGGCGGCCGAGATCAGCCCGTAACGCGCGCCGGGCACGGTTACGGTCCAGAAGGTACGCCAACGTGAAGCGCGAAGCGATTCCGCCGCCTCGTAGTGGCGCTGGTCGGAGATGGCGAGAGCGGTCGAAATGATGATCAGCGCATGCGGCAAGGTGAAAAACACCGAGCCTATGATAATGCCAAGCGGGCCGTAGATCGGGACGCCGAACAGCCAATCCTTGAAGATGCCCTGGTTGCCGAAAAGATAGATCAGCGCAATCCCCGGCAGCAGCGAAGGGACGAGGATCGGCAGCACCATGGCGAGCTTGAAGAAGCCTTTGAACGGCATGCAACTGCGGTTCAGCGCGTAGGCGACGCCGAAGGCAACGGCGATCGTCACGATCGTGCTGATGACCGCGATGAACAGCGAGTTGGCGATCGAGCCGACCAGCGCCGGGCTGGAAAAGTAGTTGATGTAGTTGGCCAGACCTCGCGACGCGACCGGCCGCAGATTGACCCTACGAAACGTGTTGGAATCGAGCTCGACCCATTCCTGCGAGTTCTTGAGCTCAAGCCCGACGAGGAACGGCGCATTCTCGGTTGTGCCGCGGATTCGATATTTGACCGGCGAGCGAAAACTGAAATCGGGAAAGAGTTTTGTCGGCGCCAGCCGGCTGTCCGATGATGCGTCGAGATCGTCAGGCTGAAAGGCGGCGACCTTCTCGTTCAGCGCGGCGGCAGTGATCGGCTCGCTCCAATTGCCTTTGCCGTCGTCGACCTGGAATTCGTAGCGGGTGAGATCGAAGCTGTAGGTGGTGAACGACTTCGACAGCATGGTGTAGAGCGGCAGGGCCAGCGCCACCACGAGATAAAGCCCGATGACGGCCATGATCGCGCGCTTGACCCATGCGTCGTGGTCGAGCCGCATGCGCAACGGACGACCGGCGGGCAGGGTTGCGTCAAGCACCGTCACGGATCAGCCCTCCTTCGGGAAGACGAGCAGACGTTCGCGCGGCAATTCGACCTGCATGGCTCCGCCGGCTGCAATGCCAAGCCGGCGCACGGCGTTGATCGAAAAGTCGGCGACCAGGATGCGCTCACCGAAGCGGGCGGACGACAGGCGCACGCGCCAGAAAGCGCCAAGGAACTCCATGTCCTCGACATGCGCGTCGATCAGGTTTTCAGGCGTGCCGACGACATCCGTCGCGCCAGGAGAGCGTGCACCGCTGCCGTGCGGGATAATGTCCACGGGCCGGATCACGGCCACGGCGTCGCCGCCAACCGGCACCTGATGCGACGCGACAAGAAACTCCGTGCCGCCGACACCGATCTTTTCGCCGGGCAAGATCTTGGCCGGCAGCTTGTTGGTCTCGCCGATGAAGTCGGCAACGAAAAGCGTCTTTGGGTGGCGATAGATTTCGGTCGGCGCGCCGACTTGCTCGATGACACCATGGTTCATCACCACGATGCGGTCGGCCATCGACAGCGCTTCTTCCTGGTCGTGCGTGACCATGATGGTCGTGACGCCGAGCTTGCGCTGGAGTTCCTTGATCTCGTGGCGCAGATGGACGCGGACCTTGGCGTCGAGCGCCGACAGCGGCTCGTCGAGCAGGAGCAGGCCGGGCGAGATCGCCATGGCGCGGGCCAGCGCGACACGCTGCTGCTGGCCGCCGGACAGCTGCGCGGGATATTTCTTCGCCTGGCTGGACAGGCCGACGAGCGCGAGCAACTCGGCAACGCGCGCCTCGATTTCCTTCTTCGGACGCCTGGTGTTTTCCAGACCAAAGGCGACGTTTCTCTCGATCGTCAGATTGGGAAACAGCGCATAGGACTGAAACACGATGCCATAATCGCGCTGCGATGGCGGCAAGGTGGAAATGTCCTTGCCGGCCTGACGGATCGTGCCGCGGCTCTGCAGATCGAGCCCCGCGATGGCGCGCAGGAGCGTGGTCTTGCCGCAGCCGGACGGGCCGAGGAAGCAGACGAACTCGCCTTCCCGCACATCGAGTCGAGACATCGCGAAGCGCGGTGAAATCGGCAAAGTTTTTCCAGAGACCCGCGATGGTCAGATAGTCGCGTTTGGCCTGGCTCATTGTGACGCCTCCGAGCCGGACGGCGGCATCGCCTGTGATCGCCTCATGCTTCATGGCAACATCCATCGCTATCCGTGCAGCACGGAAAATCCCGTCAAGGCTTTTGAAAAGGGCGCCGCTTTTGGCGACGCCCTCAGGCTTGGGAGGCTCAGCTCTTGGGCTCGGATTTCGAGTCGTAGCGCTTGGTCCACTCTTCGAGAATTTTGGCGCGATTGTTTGCCGCCCACTCGAAATCGTTCTTGATGAACTTGGTTTCGAGGTCGGCAGGCAGGAATTCGACCGGCTTGGCTACGCCGTCCATGGCGAGCACCGCGTAGCCGACATTGTACTCGGTCATCGCGGCCTGGGATATCGACCAGTCAAGCAGCTTCTTGGCGTCGTCCGGGTTGTCTGTGCCGGCGACGATCGCCGAAGCTTCCATGTCCCAGCCCAGACCTTCGGTCGGGAACACAATGTCGAGCGGCGCTCCCTCGGCCTTCGACTTGGCGGCGCGGAACTCAAAGGAGATGCCTATAGGCGCTTCGCCGGCGCCCGCCATCTTGCAAGGTTTCGAGCCGGAGTGGGTGTAGGCCGCAACGTTCTGGTGCAGCGCGTCCATATACTTCCAGCCTTCCTCCTCGCCAAAGGTCTGGAGCCAGCTCGACACGTCGAGAAAACCGGTGCCTGACGAGGCGGGGTTCGGCATGACGATCGCGCCCTTATATTCAGGCTTGGTCAGGTCCTTCCAGCTCGTCGGCGCGGTGAGGCCGAGCTTCTTGCCTTCCTCGGTATTGAAGCAGATCGAAGCAGCCCATGCATCCATGCCGACCCAGGCCGGCGGGTTGTCGCTATCCTTGTATGCGGGCTTGATCTTGTCCAGGCCTGCCGGCGCATAGGGCTCCAGCATGCCCTCGGACTTGAGCACCAGCAACGAGGTGGCGGCCAAGCCCCAAACGACGTCGGCCTGCGGGTTGTCCTTTTCGGCCAGCAGCTTCGCGGTCACGACGCCGGTGGAGTCGCGGACGAAATTGACGGTGATGTCCGGATATTCCTTGTTGAAGGCTTCGGCGTAACGCTTCAGGTCTTCGGCTTCGATCGCCGTGTAGACGGTAAGTTCGCCGGCTAAGGACGCGGAAGCGGAGAGCGCCATGGCAAGACCGGCGAGCAGAGATGCGCTGAGAGATTTCATGTTCGAGTTCCCCGTTGGGTGGCACATTTCTAGGATGCACTGGGACGCGGCGGAGCGGCTGAGATGTGGCCATTACTCCGCGTGCGTGACGCCCATGTGTCATCTAAACGGGCTCGCAGACGATAAGTAAAATCTATTTATCTTATACCGAGTGTCGCTCTGGCTTATACTTGTCACCGAGCTGTCATGAACGCCGACGTCAGGCGAAAACAACGCCTGATGCCTGGGCCCGCAGTCTGGGATCGTGCGAGCGCACGGTGACCGGCGGCCCTCCAGAACCTCCCAGCAGCGCGCAAGGGTGTCCTGCTCCAGCCGCTCATGGGCCTCTCTCGTGAAGAAGGTGAGATGCGGGAACAGGATGACGTTGTCGCGTCCGAAGAGCGGGCTCATCGGATGGCCAGTCTGGCGACAGAGGCTCCTGGGAATAGACATCGAGGGCCAGCCCGCCGATACGTCCCGCGAGCACCGCCTCGACCAAAGCCGCTTCGTCTATCAGCGCACCACGCGAGACATTGACCAGAACCGCGCTCGGCTTCAGGCAGTCAAGCTCGTCGCGGCCGATCAATCCACGCGTTGCGTCGTTGAGAACGCAATGCGCGCTCACGAAATCGCATTGCCGCAACATGGTTTTGAGATCGTTGACCTTTTCGATGCCGTAGGCGGACATCGTCGCCGCGTCGACATGCGGGTCAAAGCCAAGCACGCTGGCGCGAAAACCTTGACCCGCCATACGCGCCATGGAGCGCCCGATCTTGCCGCACCGACCAGGCCGACAGTGCTGCCGGCGATGTCGTTGCCGATCCAGCGCATTTCCGGCCAGACCCAGCCGTCACAGGCCATCCTTTGGGAAATCGCCGGCAACCGTTTTGCAAGCGCGATCATCAAGGCGAATGCGCCCTCCGCCACCGTCTCCTCGGCATATTCCGGCACGTTTACGACCGGAATGCCACGCTGACGCGCGGCGGCAATGTCGATCGCGTCGATGCCGACGCCATATTTGACTATGCCTTTGAGGTTTTGAGCCGCGACGATGACGGCGGGCCGTAATCGGGGTATAACACATCAGGAGAAGGTCGGCGTCGGCGACCTGCTCGACCAGGAGATCTTCCGAGATGCCATCGGGCAGAATGACCAGATCGACGCCACGCTCACGCAAGGCCGCGTCGATGCCGGGGCATTCCAGTTCTCCGTCGGTACGGACCACCTTCATGCGCCGCCGCGAGGCCACTGTCAGCCGGCAAGGATCGCCTCCTCGACAATGGTCAGCGCACGGTCGAGGTCCTCGCGTGAGATGATCAGCGGCGGCGACAAGGTGAGCACGTTGCCGGCGCTGATCTTGAAGCTCAGGCCCTGTTCCAGGCAGCGATAATAGACACGTTCGGCCAGCTCGCGCGCCGGAGCGTATTGAGCGCGGTCCTCAACCAGTTCGACGCCCATCATCAACCCGCGCCCGCGCACCTCGCCGACATGCGGGCTGCGTGCGATCAGGCCGCGAAGGCGGTCCATCGCGTAGGTTCCGAGCTCAGCCGCGCGATCGACCAGCCCATCATCCTCGATGATCTGGATCGTGGTCAGCGCGGCCCGCGTCGTGACCGGGTTCTTTTCGTGCGTGTAGTGGCCGATGGCGTAGTCGCCGCAGACATCAAGGTCGCGCCGCGCCACAACCGCAGCGATCGGCAGAATGCCGCCGCCCAGCGCCTTGCCAAGCACGAGAATGTCCGGGCGTCACACCATCGTGCTGATGCAGAGAAGAATTTGCCGGTCTTGCCGAGTCCGGTCGGGATCTCGTCGAAGATCAGCAGCGTACCATGACGGTTGCAGGCCTCGCGCACCGCCTTCCAGAAGCCAGGCGCCGGCGCCAGCGGCGTGGCCCGCATCGGCTCTGCGACGAAGGCGGCGAAATCGCCCTCGCGGCCAAGCACATAGGAGATCATGTTGGCGCAGGCGCGCGCCGACGCCTCGAGACTATCGTGGCCATAGGCGCAATGCGGCTCGCCCATGGCGCGACATGCTCGGCGCCGGTCATCAGCGGGCCGGCAATGTGCGAGCGGAAGGTCGCCTCGCCGCCGACGCTGGCGGAGCCGAAGCTCGCGCCGTGGAAAGCGTCCCAGAAGGACAGCGTCTTGAAGCGGCCGGTGGCGGCGCGCGCGATTTTCAGCGCGACCTCAATGGCGTCCGTGCCACCGGTGGTGAACAGCACTTTCGACAGGTCGCCCGGCGCAATCGGCCGAGCTTCTCGGCGAGCTCGACGGCGGGCTCGCAAGCGAAGCGGCGCGGCGCGAAGGACAGATCGTCGAGCTGCGGCTTGATCGCCGCTACCAGCCGCGGATGCGCATAGCCGATATGGTGGACGCTGTTGCCATGGAAATCCATGTAGCGCCGACCGGCGAGGTCTTCGATCCAGATGCCCTCGGCCTTGGCGATGGTGGAGACGCAGGGACTGGAGAGGCTCTGATGCAGAAAGGCGTCGGCGTCGCGGCGCAGCAGCTCGCGCGAGGGCGCGTGATCCTGCCGCGCATTCCACTGCTTGCGGGCTTCGGCCTTGTTGGATTCGCCTTCGGTGTGAACGAGTGTCTGCATCGCTAGAGCATTTCATGGTTAGATTGAAACATTCCGGCGATGGTTTGAGACAAGGTCGAGGCCGGCGGTGAAGTCCGGGCTGGTTGCCCGCAGCAGCGGCGGCCCAACAGGATTTGGCTCAAACCAGCCCCGGCCCTTCGGGTTTGCGTTTGGCGAACGCCCACATTGTCGGCCCGCTCGGCCGATGCACCACATCGACCTTCGCGACCCTCCCGCGTGGATCGCCTCGCCAAACGACAAACAGAATAATTCAATCTAGCCATGAAGTGCTCTAAGCGGCCTTTTCCATGGCGACTGGGGGTTTGATCTTTTCGCTTTTCGGGTCGTATGCGGCGCGCAGATGCACCTTGGCGCCATGGCGCACGCCGGCGAGATCGATCTCGAAACGCGCCGGACGCAAGAAAGTCGTTGTCGACGCCGGCTGCGTTGTCGACATAACCCAGCGCAACCGAGCGGCCGAGCGTGTGGCCGTAGGCGGCGGAGCGCAACTCCCCGACCGGTTTGCCATCGCGCAGGATCAGCTCGCCGCCCCACAGCATCGGCCCGCCATCCTCCAGCGTGAACTGGACCATGCGCCTGTGATCGGCTGGCCCTTGGCGCGCCAGCGAGCGCATCCCTGCCGATGAAGCCGCCCGGCTTTGTCGAGATTGACGGCGAAGCCAAGCCGGCCTCCCAGGGATTGATGTCGGGCGACAGCTCGCGGCCCCAGGCGCGATAGCCCTTCTCGATGCGCAGCGCGTCGAGCGCGTAGTAGCCGGCGTCGCTCAGCCCAAGATCGCGCCGGCCTCGTGCAGCGCGTCGTAGACGCCGGCGGCGATCTCGACCGGCACGTACAGCTCCCAGCCGAGCTCGCCGACATAGGTCATGCGGGTGGCGAGCACGCGCGCGTAGCCGACGTCGATCTCGCGGTTGGTCGCGAAGGGAAAGGCCTCGTCGGACAGGTCGCGGAGGTGACGCGCGACAGGATCGCGCGCGAGCTGCGGCCCCATCAGGCCGAGCACCGCGTAGCGGACGGTGACGTCGGTCAGGACAGCGTGCTCGTCGGCCGGGATGTTGCGCTCGATCCAGTCGAAGTCGCGCATCGCCTGCGCCGAGCCGGTGACGATGAGGAACTTGTCGGCGGCCAGCCGCAGCGACCGTGAGGTCGCTCTCATAGCCGCCGCGCGCGTTGAGCATGGCGGTGTAGACGATGCGGCCGACCGGCAACGTCGATGTTCGGCGGCGCAGATGACTGCAGCACGCGCCAGGCGTCGCGGCCCTTCAGCAGCAATTTGGCGAACGAGGTCTGGTCGAAGACGGCGACGCGCCTCGCGGCGTGGCTTTCTTTCGCGGCCGACAGCGTCGAGCCAGTCTGGCGGCCGAAGGTGTAGTCGGCTCGGCTTTCTCGCCGGTGCCGGCGAACTAGTTGGCGCGCTCCCAGCCGATCTTGGTGCCGAACACCGCGCCCTTGGCCTGCAGCCGGTCGTAGAACGGCGAGCGGCGCAGCGGCCGCGCGGTGTCCAGCTCGCGGTTCGGCCAGCGCATCGCGTAGTGCAGGCCGAGCGTTTCCTTGACGCGGTCGTGCAGGCGCGCTGGTTGCCGTTGAAGCGGCGCGAAGCGGCGGATGTCGACCTCCCACAGATCGATGGTCGGCTCGCCGTCGACGATCCATTCGGCGAGCGGCCTGCCGGCGCCGCCGGAGTTGGCGATGCCCGCCGAGTTGAAGCCGGCGCCGACGAAGAAGTTCGCGCAGCTCCGGCGCCTCGCCGAGGATGAAGTTGCCGTCGGGCGTGAAGCTCTCCGGGCCGTTGAGAGCATCTTGACCTCGGCGGTCTCCAGCGCGGCATGCGACGCAGCGCGTTCTCCATCAGGATCTCGAACTGGTCCCAGTCCTCGGGCAGCAGCTGGAACTCGAAATCGTCGGGAATGCCGTCCATGCCCCACGGCTTGGCCTCCGGCTCGAAGCCGCCCATCACCAGGCCGCCGACCTCTTCCTTGTAGTAGATGAAGCCGTCGGGATCGCGCATCACCGGCAGGTCGGGGTGCACGCCGTCGATCCTGCCGGTGACGATGTAGAAGTGCTCGGCCGAGTGCAGCGGCACGATGACGCCGCACAGCTGGCCGACCTTGCGCGCCCACTGGCCGGCGCAGTTGACGACGATCTCGCAGCGATGTCGGCCTCGCGTCGGTCGAGACGCCGGCGACGCGTCCGTTCGATCGTGGCACGCCCGTCACCCGGACGCCCTCGAAGATCTTCGCGCCGCCCATTGCGCGCGCCCTTGGCGAGCGATTGCGTGAGGTCGGTGGGGTTGGCCTTGCCGTCGCCCGGCAGCCAGACGGCGCCGGCCAGATCGTCGGTCGCGCATCGGCGGCAGATCTTGCCGGCTTCCTGCGGGCGAGATCGAATTCGAACCGCAACGCCCTGCGCGCGCGCCAACGGCGGCCGTGCGCTTCAGCTGCGTCATGCGCTCCTGGCGTGCGCGCGACGTTGACCGAGCCGCATTGCTTCCAGCCGGTGGCGAGGCCGGTCTCGGCTTCGAGCTGCGTAGAGCTCGTGCCGTAGCGGATCAGCGTCGTCATGCTCGTGGCGCGCAGCTGGCCGACGAGCCCGGCCGCATGCCAGGTCGTGCCGCCGGTGAGCTGGCCCTGCTCCAGCAGCACGACGTCCGTCCAGCCGAGCTTCGCGAGGTGATAGGCGGTCGAGCAGCCGGCGATGCCGCCGCCGATGATGACGACCCGCGCCTGGGTGGGGAAGGAAGAGGTCGATGACATGAGGCGAGGTCCTGGTCTGAAATTTATGGGTTGGCGGACGCGAGCGCTGCTCTTCTGCTCACCAGGGCAGCGAGAACGTCTTGACGTTGGTGAAGCTCTTCATCGCCTCGATGACGCCTTCCTTGTAGCCGTTGCCGCTATCCTTGATGCCGCCGAAGGGGGACATTTCGATGCGGTAGCCCGGCACTTCCCAGATGTTGACCGTGCCGACCTTCAAGCCCGCGATGTATTTCTGCATGCGGCGAAAGTCGTTGGTGCAGACGCCCGACGAGAGGCCGAAGGCGGTCGAGTTGGAGAGCGCGATCAGCGCGTCGTCATCGTCCGGCGCGCGCACGATCGGGATGATCGGCCCGAAAGTTTCTTCCATCACCAGTTCGGAGGAATGCGGCACGCGGTCGACGACGATCGGCGGCAGCAGCGCGCCCTGGCGGCCGGGATTGTAGAGGATGTCGGCGCCCTGTTCGGCCGCCATGTGGACGCGCTCCTCGAACAGGGCGGCCGCCTTCTCGTGCACGACGGTGCCGAGGTCGGTCGAGCGATCCATCGGGTCGCCGAACTTCAGCTTCTTGGCCCGCTCCAGCACCAGCGGCACAAAACGGTCGGCGACGCTTTCCTGGACGAGGATGCGCTTGACCGCCGTGCAGCGTTGGCCGGAGTTTTTCGTCGCGCCGGCCACTGCGAGATCGGCCGCCTTCTTGCCAGATCGTCGTCGGAGAGGTCGTTCAAAATGATCAGCGGGTCGTTGCCGCCGAGTTCCAGCACCTGGCGTTTGTAGCCGGCTTTCGATGCGATCAGCTTGCCGACCGGCACGCCGCCGGTGAAGGTGATCAGGTCGATGTTCGGATTGGTGATCATCTCGTCGCCGATATCCTTCGGCCAGCCGGTGACGACCGACAGCATTTCCGGCGGCAGGCCGGCCTCGTACAGAATGTCGGCCAGAACCAGCGCCGTCATCGGCGTCAGTTCGGTCGGCTTGACCACGACGCAATTGTTGGTGGCGATCGCCGGCGCGATCTTGTGCGAGACCATGTTGAGCGGATGGTTGAACGGGCGTGATCGCCGAGATCGCGCCAGCAGCGGCTCGCGCGTGGTGAAGATTTTGCGCTGCTTGCCGTGCGGGGTGAGGTCGCAGGAAAAGATCTGGCCGTCATCGTGCATGCAGATCTGCCCGGCCAGCGTGTAGACGTCATAGGCGCGGCCGACCTCGTAGAGCGAATCCTGCTTGGAGATGCCGAGTTCCAAGCGTGACCAGATCGGAGAGTTCTTCCTTGCGGGCGTCGAGCAGCTCGGCGGTTCTGAGGAGGATTTTCTGGCGCTCGTAGCGGGTCAGTTTGGGCTTATAGTTCGCCGCGATCTCGAAAGCCTTTTTGGCGTGCTCGGCGCGGCCCGCCGGCACCGTGCCGACGACCGTGTCGTTCTAGGGATAGCGCACGCCGAGCGACCCATCGGCATCGACCTTTTTGCCGGCAATGCGCATCGGCTCGTGGCGGACTTTGATGGCGGGGTCGAGTTTGGTCATGGTCGGCTCCCTGCTTAACCTCCCCCTTGTGGGGAGGGTCGGCGCGAAGCGCCGGGGTGGGGGTCCAAAAAGATCAAGAAAGGTACCCCCACCCCGTCTCACGAACTCCACTTACGTTCCATTCGCTCGTCGACCCTTCCCAGCAAGGGGGAGGGGTCACAGGCGCCTCAGCCCAGCAACCGCCGCGGCCATCACCGCGTAATAGAACGCGTCGAAATTGCGCAGCGCCGGTGCGTTCGGTTGGTCGGGCAGCACGCGGTTGGTGATGAACGGCACAGCCTGCTCGGTCAGCCCGCCATGCGAGCGCAGCGGCTCGTTCAGCGCGGCCAGATCATGCCGATGTTCCGAGGTGCCGATCGTCATGTTCTCGCCCGAGACCATCACGATGTCGCCGATGCGATCCTCAGGCAGTTCGAAGCGCTCGCAGGCTTCCTCGCGGCCGACCACCAGGGTGATGCCGTCGACCTGCTTGAGCTTCGCGATGATCGCCTCGCGGTCAGCGCCTTTCGGCAGATAGGCGGTTGCAAAAGACCCCAGCGCGCCGTGATGCACGACATAGGGATCGGTGATCGGCAGGATGACGCGGGCGGCATCCTTGCCCAGCCATTCGTCCATCAGATCCTGGACATAGACGACTGCCGGCGAACCGTCGGCCAGATGTTTCGGCTTCATGCCATGGTCGGCGGTGACCACGATGGCAGCGCCCAGCGCGTCGAGTTCGGCCAGATACTTGTCGAACATGGCGTAGAAGGCATTGGCCTGCTCCACGCCCGGCGCATATTTGTGCTGCACATAGTCGGTCGTGGTCAGGTACATCACGTCCGGCCGGAATTCTTTCAGCAGCTTGACGCCGGCGGCGAAAACGAACTCCGACAGCTCGGCCGAATAGACTTCCGGCACCGGCAGCCCGAACCACTTGGACGCATTGTCGATGCCGTGCTCGGCACTTCGTCGTGGTGTCCGATTTCTCGGACGAAAAGCACACCGCGCGGCCTTCGTCGAACTTCAGGCCATGCCCGAGCAGCGCGCGCAACTTGTCCTTGGCCGTCACCACCGCGACCTTCGCGCCGGCATCGTAAAAAGCCTGGAACACGGTCGGCGCGCGCAGGAAGCTCGGGTCGTTCATCATCACTTCCTCGCCCGTCTCCGGCTCGTAGAGGTAGTTGCCGCAGATGCCGTGCACCGACGGCGGGCGGCCGGTCGCGATCGACAGATTGTTCGGGTTGGTGAAGCTCGGGATCACCGAATGCGCGGTGCGCACCGTGCCCTTCGCCTTGATCTTCTCCAGCGCCGGCATCAGCCCGGCCTCGATCGCCTCATCCAGATAGGCCGGCTCGCAGCCGTCCAGGCAGATCGCAATCGCCGGCACCCGCGGCCAGGCATAATTGCGGCCGTTGGCTTCGACAGCGATGGGGGACATCTGGTTCATCTGTTCTCTTTCTTTGAAGTCAGGCGGCGAGCTTGGCGCGTTCGTCGAGCGCGGCGCGCGGCGGAGTGGCGTCGGTGACGCCCATTTCTGCAAGCGACTGGCGCGCGGCCTCGACGACGCGGCGCATGACATGTTCGTCCATCCGCCCGATGCAGCCGACGCGGAAGGAATCCACCACTGTGAGCTTGCCGGGATAGATGATGAAACCCTTGTCCTTCATCAGGTCGTAGAAGCGCGAGAAAACGAAGTTCTCATGCGCGGGGCAAAAGAATGTGACAATGATCGGCGACAGCCAGCGATCCGACAGCAGGGTCTCGAAGCCGAGCTCGCGCATGCCCGAGACCATGACGTCGCGGTTTTTCGTATAGCGCGCGCCACGGCCGGCAACGCCGCCTTCGGCCTCGTGCATCTTCAGCGCTTCGAGAAATGCGGCGACCACATGGGTCGGCGGAGTGAAGCGCCATTGGCCGGTCTTTTCCAGCGCGCCCATTGTGCATGGACGTCGAGCGAGAGCGAATGGCTGCGGCCTTTGGCGGCTTCCAGCTCACTTTTCTTGGCGATGACGAAACCGAAGCCGGGCACGCCCTCGATGCACTTGTTGGCGGAGGAGACCATCGCCTCGTAGCGGATGGCGTTGACGTCGAGTGGGATGGCGCCGAAGGCGCTCATCGAATCGACCAGCAGTTTGCGGCCCTTGGCGTAGACGGCCTCGGAAATCTCGGCGACCGGGTTCAGGATGCCGGAGCTCGTCTCGCAGTGGATGGCGATGACATGAGTGATCGCTGGATCGGCATCGAGCGCCGCCGCAACCTCGTCGCCACGCGGCGGCAGGTAATCGCCCTTGTCGATCAGCGTATAGGCGCGGCCGAGATATTGCATCGTCGAGGCGGCACGCAGGCCGTAAGCGCCATTGGCCAGCACCAGCACCTTGCCGTCCTTCGGCACGAACGAGCCGAGCATCGCCTCGACGCAGAATGACCCGGAGCCTTGCATCGGCACGCAGTCGTATTCGCCCCTCCTGTCGCCGGTGAGCGCCAACAGCCGGCGGCGCAAATCGGCCGTCATGGCGCGAAAATCGCCATCCCAGGAACCCCAGTCGCGCAGCATGGCCTGTTTGACCGCGATAGGCGGTGGTCAGCGGACCGGGCGTCAGCAGATAGGGTTCGCCAAGCACCGGCGCCTCAAAACCATCCGTCGGCGAAAACGTGGTCTCTGCTCGCATCGGGGCGTCTCCGGAACATTTCTTATCGATGGCGATTATCGCCGCTCCAAACGTATTTGCAAAATCGTTATTTTGTATCCGATGATAAGTTTCGCGATATGACGACTGCTATGTCCAAGACCAAGCGATAGGCCCATCTTTCCTGCTTTACATAAGTCCACTCGTTGGTTTCTAATGGTGCATCGTCTGAGCTTATGGAGAACGCATGCGATACGTCCAACTCAGGGCCTTCCATTATGTTGCCGTCTGCGGCGGTTTTTCGCGCGCCGCCGAGGCGCTGTTCCTGACCCAGCCTGCAATCTCCGACCAGGTGCGCAAACTGGAAGACGAGTACGAGATACTCCTCTTCAATCGTCACAAGAAGCAGGTGACGCTGACCAGACAAGGCGAAAGGCTGCTTGAAATCACCCACCGCATGTTCGACACCGAGCAGCAGGCGCTCGACCTGCTGTCGGAGTCGCGGATGCTGCGCGCCGGCACGCTGCGCATCGTCGCCGACGCCGCGCATCACCTGCTGCACATCCTGGCGACGTTTCGCGCGAAATATCCGGGTGTTCAGGTGACTGTGCGTGCCGGCAATACCGAACGGGTGGTGGCGAGCCTGTTTGCTTACGAGGCGGATATCGGCGTGCTGGGGGAGGTTCCGGAAAGCCGGGAGTTCGACATATTGAAGTTGAACTCTTCGCCGGTGATCGCCTTTGTCGCCCACAACCACCCGCTGGCGGATGTGCGAAAACTGCCGCTGGCCGATCTCGCGCAACAACCACTTGTCATGCGCGAGCGAGGATCCAAGACGCGGCAAAAGCTCGAAGCGCAGGCGTCGAAACTGGGCGTCGCCTTGAAACCGACCATCGAGGCGGAGGGCCGTGAGGCGGTGCGTGAAATCGTGGCGTCGGGTGCCGGCGTCGGTTTTGTCTCACGCGCCGAGTTCGGACTGGATGGCAGGCTGCGGCCGATCGTGATCGACGCGCCCGAGGTGCTGATCGACGAGGCGCTGATCTGCCTGCGGGAGCGCTCGAGCGGAAAGCTGGTCAAGGCGTTCTTTGACATCGCACGGCAATCGGTCGATGCCGAAGAGCATGGTATGCCGGCCTGAGCTTCAGCCGGTGCGCATGTCCCGCAGATAGGTGTTTTCGGCGCGCGATTGGCTGAATGTCGCCGGATCGATATCAACGATCAACAACGCCTCGTCAGCAACAGTGGCGGTCGCCAGCAACTGCCCGTCCGGCGCGGCGATGCGCGACAAGTCCGGCAAACTGGAACAGATCGTCGGCGCCGCAATGGTTCACGTAGGCGACGAACATCTGGTTCTCGAAGGCGCGTGTCTGGATCATATGTTCGGCGATAAAGCTGCCGGACGAGCCAGATGGCAGCGCCGTCGGCACCAGGGCGACTTCGCAGCCGGCCAAGGCGAGGCGACGCACATTTTCCGGGAACTCGACATCGTAGCAAATCAGCATGCCGCAACGAATGCCACGATGCTCGAAGGTCACCGCGCTCGGTGGCGCTGGTTCGAAGAGGCCGCGTTCGTAGTCGCCATAAAGATGCGACTTGCGGTAGACGACCGGCGGTGATCGCGCCGTCGACATAGGCCGCACTGTTGAAGACGGTGTCCTGCGCCTGCTCGGCGAAACCGGCAATGATGGCGACCCCGGTCTCGGCGGCAATCGCGTTCAGCGCGTGATCGACGGCCCACTCGCAGGTTCCGCCAGATGCATGCATGCGCTCGCCGGCGCCATAACCCGTCAATGCCAGTTCCGGCGTCACGAGCAGCGTTGCGCCGGCTTGCGCGGCTTCACGAGCCGCCTCCTCAATGCGGCGCAGATTGGCGGCAACATCGCCGCAGACTGCCTGCATCTGGAGGGCGGCCAGACGCATCATTTGTCGTTGGTCGACATAGCGCCGAGCAGTTTCGGCAGATCGCCGAAGCGCGCGACGAGGCTGAAGATGACAGCCGCGGTCGCCACGAACAGGATCGTCACCGACGCCATGGTCGGCGTGTAGCCGTAGCGCAGCGCGTTGAAAATCTTGATCGGCAGCGTCTCGACCGTGAAGCCGACAGTCATGTAGGCAACGATATATTCGTTGAGCGACAGCACGAAGGCAAACGCATAGCCTGACACGACATAGGGCAGGATCAGCGGCAGCACGACCGTGCGGAACACCGTGCGGTCGTCGGCGCCGAGGGTCGCCGCCGCTTCGACCAGCGAGCGGTCGATGGCCGAAAAGCCAAGCGACAGCGTGACCAGCGGCAGCGTGACGAAGAAGATCGCGTGGCTGACGACGGCCGTCCACGGTTGGCCGTAGAAGCCGATCGTCGCCCAGAAGGTCAGCAGGCCAAGCGCCGTGATGACCGGCGGCAGCGTGAAGGGTGCGATGCCGAGCAGCTGGAAGATGTTCGCCCACGGCGCATGCCGCCGCCACAGGAACCAGGCCAGCGGCAGCGCGATCGCAACCGCGAGAGCGGCCGAGAGCAAGGCCAGCGTGATCGACGCAAACAGCGCGTTGCGCCATTCGGGATTGAGGAAGATTTCGCCATACCAGCCGAGCGAAAAGCCTTGCGGCGGAAAGGCCAGCGTCTGCTTTGCGTTGACCGAGACACCGGCGACGACGATCAGCGGCAGCGCCAGGAACAGCCCGATGACGGCGAAGAAGAGATTGCGCAGCGTGTTGCTCATGCTGCTTCTCCCTTGCGCCCGGCAATGACGGTGAGCGCCACCAGCGCCAGCGTGACCAGCACCAGGAACACCGCCATCGCCGCCGCAAACGGCATGTTGGACTGGTAGATCGCCTGATCGGTGATCAGCACCGACAGCGTCCAGTGCTGCGGCCGGCCGAGCAGTTGCGGCAGCAGATAGGAGCCGAGCGCGAAGATGAAGACCATGATCAGCGTCGCGACGATCGTGTTGCGCAAAGCCGGCACGACGACAGTGAAGAAGGCCTTGATCGGCGAGGCGCCCAGCGTGCGCGCCGCCTCGGTGAGCGTCGGATCAAGCCGCACCAGCGCCGGGTAAAGCACCAGCACCGTATAGGGGAATGCCTGGTAGACCATGCCGGTGAGCACCGCGCCGGCGCTCGGCGTCAGCGCCACGGCCTGCTCCATCAGGCCGAGCGAGACAAACAGGTTGGTGATGCCGGCGGTGCGCGAAAACAGCGTCGACCAGGCAAAGCCGATGATGACTTCGGAGAGCGACAGGATCGACAGCAGCGCCACCAGCCAGACGATCTGCGCACGGCGGGCCATGCGGGTCAGAAGGTAGGTGAAGGGCAGCGCAAGCACGACGCAGCAGATGGCGACGACAATCGCCAGCAGCAGCGAGAACCCCAGCACGCCGCCGAAGAAGGACGAGAGGAAGCGCGCGTAATTGTCGAACACGAAGTCCGGCGTATAGAAGCCGGCTTGCTGGCGTTTGAAGAAGCTGACCGCGATCATCGTGCCGAACGGCACGACGAAGAAGACGATCAGCATCGCGGCGGGAAAGAACAGCGGGCCGTAGTCGCCCAGAGTTCTTGGCGGTTCGCGTCTCATTTCTTGAGCACCACGCAGTCCTTGTCGGTCAGCGCGATGCCGACCTTCTGGCCGACCGAGACATCCGGCCGCTCGCGTGGCGTCGACACCGCAACGAGCTGTTGGCCGCCGACCTCGACAAAGGTCTCGATCGTGCCGCCGAGATCGCGAACGAAGGTAACCTCGCCGGTGAGAGTGCCTGCCTTCGGCGCGGTCAGGTGAAGGTCTTCGGGCCGGATCGACAGTGTCGCCTTGTCTGTCCCGCTCGGCAAGATCAGGCCGGCGACCGGCTGACCCAGCACTGTGACCTGGCTGCCCTGCTGCTTTGCTTCAACCAGATTGGTCTGGCCGATGAAATCGGCAACAAAGCTGTCGGCCGGCTTGCGGTAGATTTCGATCGGCGACGCGGCCTGGCGGATTTCGCCGCCACTCATCACGACGACGGTGTCGGCCATGGTCATCGCCTCGCGCTGGTCGTGCGTGACGACGATGGTGGTGATGCCGAGCTTTTGCTGGAGCTGGCGCAGTTCAACCTGCATGGCCTCGCGCAGCTTGGCATCGAGCGCCGATAGCGGTTCGTCGAGCAGGAAAAGTTTGGGCGAGATGGACAAGCGCCCGGGCAATAGCCACGCGCTGCCGCTGTCCGCCCGAGAGTTTCGAGACAGGCCGGTCGGCATAACCAGGCAGATGGATCATCGCCAGAAGTTCGTCGACGCGCTTGGCCTGCTCTTCCTTCGGACGGCGACGGATGCGCAGCGGATAGGCGATGTTCTCGCCGACAGTCAGATGTGGGAACAGCGCCAGCGACTGGAACACCATGCCGAGGTCGCGCTGATGCGTCGGCACATTGGTGATGTCCTGGCCGTCGAGCGCAATCTTGCCGGCAGTTGGCAGGTCGAGGCCGGCAACCATGCGCAACAGCGTGGTCTTGCCGCAGCCCGACGGCCCGAGCAGGCAGACGAAGGTGCCGTGCGGCACGGTCAGATCGACATTGTTGACGGCGCGGAAGGAGCCGAACTCCTTGACCACGTTCTGAAGCGCTAATCCCGACATCTGCCCTTTTCCAACCTTCGGAGGAATCTGTCCCGCGACGCGCGCGGGACAGGAATCAGTTGACCGCCGTTAGCCGGCGATCATCTCGGTCCACTTCTCGTTCAGCCAGTCGGCCTTCGAGGTGTAGAGGTCATAGCGCGGAATGATCGGCTCGATGTCCGACGAGACCGCCGAGAATTCCTGGTCGGTCAGATCCGTCGTCTCGCGCTTGACGGTCGGCGCGGTGCCAACCTTGCGCGAGAGGATTGCCTGGATCGACGGCTGGGACATGTAGTCGATAAAGACGTGCGCCTCTTCGCCCTTCTGCGATGCGCGCGACAGCGCCCAGCAACCGGAATCCTGGATGCCGCCCTCTTTCGGGAAGGTCGAGCGCACCGGCTGGCCGTCGGCGGCGGCAAGGCCGGTGACGTCGTGATAATATTGGCCCATCGGGATTTCGCCGGACTTCAGCGCCTGCTCGAACTGCGCCTCGTCGCGATACCACAGCCGCACATTCGGCTTGACCTCAGCCAGCTTCTCCAAGGCCTTGAGGATGCCCTCATCGGTGTCGAGCGCATTGGTGCCGCCAAGGAAGGTCTTCGCCGTCACTTCGAGCAGGAAGGAGTTGGAGACCAGAGCCAGCAGGCCGAGCTTGTCGGCATTGGCCGGATCCCAGAACGCCTGCCAGGAAGTCGGAGCCTCCTTGTAGACGTCCGTGTTGGTGACCAGCGTGATGTACCAGGACACCGCCCCGACGCCGGCGACGCGGCCATCCGGATATTTGTTGATGAAGCGGTCGAGCAGGCTGCCGGCATTCTTGATCTTGGCCATGTCGATCGGCGTCCACAGATCCGTCGACTGGCCCTTCAGCATCGCCACCTGCGACATCATCGAAACGTCGGCCGGCGCCTGGCCGGCGCGCGCCGCCTGCTCGAGCTGGACCAGCCAGGCTTCGCCGGTCGGCTCGGCGATCGACTCGATCGCGATGCCACTCGCCTTGGTGAATTCCGGAAAGATGTTCTTGTCGAACGAATCTTTGAAATAGCCGCCATAGACGCCGACCTTCAGCGACTTGTCCTGCGCGCGCAGGACATTGGGCATGGCGAGCAACGAGGCGCCTGCGACGCCGGCGCCAAGCACGGCGCGGCGGTTCATTCTGATTGTTGTCATCGTCCTTCTCCTCATTCGTGCGGCTTTGCCGCGTTCCCGGTTATTACGCGATCATGCGTGAGCGGCGGCCCGTCTTTCCAATATGCGGGCGTATTGCGTCAGCGGATAGCAAAGCACAAAGAAGATCAGCGCTACCAGCCCATAGACGGTGAATGGCTCGAACGTCGCGTTGTTGATGGCGTTCGCCGTCTTCAACAGCTCGTTGAAGCCGATGATCGACGTCAGCGCCGTCTGCTTGACGAGCTGCACCATGAAGCCAACCGCGGCCGGCCGCGTGATCGCGAATGCCTGGGGCAAGATGATGAACCGCAGCTCCTGAAATCGATGCAGCCCGAGGCTGGCGCCGGCATCCCATTGACCGCGCGGCAGGGCCTCAACGCCGGCCCGCCAGATGTCGGAGAGATAGGCGCTGGCATAGAAGGTCAGTCCGAGCAGCGCTGCCGTCCAGGCTTCGATGCGGAAGCCCAGCATGCGGCAGGCCGAAGAACATCAGAAAGAGCTGCATCAGCAGCGGCGTGCCCTGAAACAGCGCGGTGTAGCCGACGGCCAAACGCCGGAGCCATTTTCGCGTCGAAATGCGCGCGAGCAGGATCACAACCCCCATCACCGCGCCGAGCACGAGCGCGGCAACGGCCAGCACCAGCGTCCAGCGTGTCGCCAGAAGCAGATTGCGGACGATATCCCAGAAGGTGAACTCGATCATGACACCCCCGCACCCAGGATGCGACGGCCACCCGCGACGAACAACCGGCGCAGGACAATCGTCATTCCAAGATAGACCAAGGTGATGACAAAATAGGTCTCGAACGAACGGAACGTACGCGCCTGCAGGAGATCGGCCTCATGCGCCAGTTCGCGCACGGCGATCTGCGAGACGACGGCCGATTCCAGCATCATGATGACGACCTGGCTGGTGAGCGCGGGATAGATGATCTTGAGCGCCTGCGGCAGCACGATTTTGACGAAGGTCTGAATGGGTCTCAAGCCCAGCGCCGATGCTGCCTCCGTCTGCCCGCGCGGCACGGCGTCCAGACCCGCGCCAACGATGGCGATCGTGTAGGCAGCCATGTTGAGCGTCATCGCCAGGATCGCCGCCGCCAGCGGATCGAGCCGAATGCCGAGCGCCGGCAGGCCGAAGAAGATGAAGAACAACTGCACCAGAAACGGCGTGTTGCGCATCACCTCGACATAGGCCGCGACCGCCCAGCGCAATGCCGGCCAGCGGCTTCGGCCTGCCGCCGCGCCGGCTATGCTCAAGGCAATGCCGACGACGGTCGTGCAGGTGATCAGAAGCAGCGTCATCGCCGCGCCGTGCGCGATCGCCCCCAGTGCCCCAGGCAGCCAGGCGAAGCTCAATCCCGAGGCCATTGGCTCGGCTCCCTTCGGACGGTTAGTCCTTCAGATTATCGGGGTTCAGCGGCGTCTTCAGCCAGGCTTCCGAACTGGCGTTCAACGAGCCGTCGGCCAGCATCTTGGCAACCGTGTCATTGACGCTCTGTTTCAGCTTGTCCTCGCCCTTGTTCAGCCCGATATGGGAAGGCGAGGTCAGGAGCTGGAACTTCTGCTCCGGCTTCAGTGCCTCCTGCCGCGCCAGCACCTGGGCGCCAACGTCGTTGCCGACCACCATCAGCTGCGTCTGGCCCGAAATGAAGGCCTGGATGACGGCATTGTAGTTGTCGAAGCGCTGGATCGTCGCCGATGCGGGCGCTGCCTCGGTCAACGACGTATCTTCAAGCGTGCCGCGGTTGACGGCAATCGTCTTGTCGGCCAGGTCTTCCTTGCCTTTCACGCTGAGTTCCGCCGGTCCGATGACGGCGATATAGTAAGGCGCGTAGGCGGCGGCGAAATCGATGACCTCGGCGCGCTCCTTCGAAAAGCCGACGCTCATCAGGATATCGACCCGCTTGTCGTTCAGGAACGGGATGCGGTTCTGGCCGGTGACGCTGACCAGGTTCAGCTTGACCCCGAGGTCTGCGGCGATCTTCTCCGCAACGTCGACGTCATAGCCCTTGATGCTCATGTCGGCGCTTGCCGACGAGAAGGGCGGGAAGTCCGAGAAGATGCCGACATTGAGCTGGCCGGCCGCCTTGATGTCGTCGACCGCGTCGGCTTGGGCCGCGACGGTGGCGACGCCCAGGAACAGGGCGGCGGAAATCATTGTCTTGAACGTTGAATGGTAAGTCATTTGTTATCCCCTCTTTTGGTTATTGTAGTTATGCGTGCGGTGATTTTAGTCCTTTGCGAGAGCCGGGCTGAACACCATCAGGCTCAAAATTTCGAACAGCATCTGCGCCCCGGCGTGCGCGGTATTGGTGGTCGCATCGTATTGCGGCGCGACCTCGACGACGTCGCCGCCGACAATGTTGACGCCCTTGAAGCCGCGCACCAATTCCAGCGCTTCCCGCGTCGTCAGGCCGCCGATCTCTGGCGTGCCCGTGCCGGGCGCGAAGCTTGGGTCGAGACTGTCGATGTCGAAGGAAAGATAGGTCGGGCCATCGCCGACGATCGCCTTCGCCTTTTCGATGATTGCCGGGATGCCGAGCCCGGAAATCTCCTCGGCGTGGATGACGGTCATGCCGGACTCGTAAGAGAACTCCCACAGATATTCGGCCGAGCCGCGAATGCCGATCTGCACAACGCGCGTCGGATCCAGCACGCCGTCCAGCACGGCGTTGCGGAACGGCCCGCCGTGATGGAATTTGGTCAGGTCGTAGGCGCCGCCGGTGTCGCAATGCGCGTCGATATGGATCATGCCGACCGGCTGCTTCTTGCCGACCGCCTTCAGGATCGGATGCGTGATGGAATGGTCGCCGCCGACCGACAGCGGCAACACGCCGGCCTCGACGATCTGGCCGATGCGCTTTTCGATGTCGTCATGCGACAGCTCCAGCCGGTAGCGGCTTTGGAAGGCGACATCGCCGATATCGGCGACACGCAATTCCTGCACGGGCGCGCAGCCCAGCACGTGATTGTAAGGGCCGATGCGTTCGATGGTGCGCAATGCGCGCGGCCCGAAGCGCGACCCGGTGCGATTGGTGACGCCGAGATCCATCGGCACGCCGACGATGGCAACCTGCAGATTGCCGAAATCGGGATTGTCGTTGTCGACGGGCATGTGCGGCGCGGAGAGAAACGTCGGCATGCCCGCATAGGGCGCCAGCCGTGTGCCGCTTTTGTCAAAGATCTTCTCCGCAACCTTGCGGAAGGTCGGGTCAAACAGCTCGCCGCCATGGCTCTCGCCATATTTGGCTTTCAACGAAGCGAGCTTGGCTTCATCCCAGGACATGCACGGCCCTTTGCAATTTCGAATGAAAATAGGATGGGTGCGGCACGCCTGAAGGCGGCGCTGGCCGAGCTCCCATCTGGTTTTTCCCCGGGCCTTTTCGGCCTCTTTCCAATATTGAACGGCAAGCGAGCTGGAAAATCAATTGATATTAATATAGCATTTCATGTGAGATTTTCTCACAGGTGCGATTTGTGTCATGCCGAGCCGTCTGCCGCCGCTGAACCCGCTGCGCGCCTTCGAAGCCACGGCGCGGCGTGGCTCTGTTTCGGCCGCCGCGCGTGAACTCAACGTGACCCACGGGGCGATCAGCCATCAGATCCGCGCGCTTGAAGCAATCGCTTGACGTGACGCTGTTCGAGCGAGGCGGCAAATGGCTGAAGCTCACGCCACAAGGCGCGCTGCTGATGCCGGTCGTCTCGAACGCCTTTTCCGAGATCGCGGCTGTCAAAGCGGCGATGACACGGCCAGCCACCAGCGGCGAACTCAGGCTGACCTGCGTGCCGGCCCTGCTGTCGCTTTGGCTGATCCCACGCCTGCATGAGTTCGCCGACCAATATCCGGATGTGCGTCTGACCCTGATCGCCTCGAACGATGCGGCGAGCATCTTCGCGCCTGAAATGGACCTCTGCGTGCTCTATGGTCACGGCAAATGGCACAATTGCTGGTCCAGGCTGTGGAGCCGCATCGAAGTTTTTCCCGTGGTCAGCCCGACACTGATGAACAAGCGGCCTGTGCGCTCGGTGCGCGACCTGCGCGACCATGTATTGCTGCATGGCGACGATGGGTCGGAGTGGAACACCTGGCTGACCGCCGCCGACGCCAGCGGCCTGCCGCGCGGCCGGCAATATATGATGAGCGACGCGCGACTTTCGACGGAGGCGGCGATCCACGGCCAAGGCGTGGCGCTGGGCGATTCGATCACATCCGCCCGCATGATCGCGCGCGGCGAACTCGTCGCGCCTTTCGATCTAACGGTGCCGGCCAACGACGCCTTTTACGTCGCCTGCCGCAACGAGGTGCACGCCACGCCGATCGTGCGCGTGTTCATCGACTGGCTGTATGCAGCGCTGGAAAGTTGAGTTGGATCGAAGTTCGAATGGTGGTTGTGAGACAGGGATGATCGACCAGAACACGCTTGGCTTCCACACACGTCGACGACGCTCGGTGGGTACCTCGCGGGTGACGCAAAATGGAGGTTCCACACTCGCGGCAATTGCCCACACACACATGGGATCGAAGCGGATCGCTTTCGTAGTTGCGATGCCGACGGACGTGCAAACGATAACACTCCTTGCCAAGACCGGGGTCTCTTGAAACGTGGCAATAAACAGGGTGGCGTTTTCGCACCTATTTACGTTCGTACGGACAGCAAATGAGCTGCAACAGAATGGCCGATCTGCTGTGCGGACCGCCACTGCATTACCGCAAAAAAGCCCCCACTTTTCGACGGCGTTCGATCATCCTCACGGGTTGCCCTTGACCGACTTAGGGGTATAACTGCGCCGCACAAAAGTGCTCGGAATCTTGGAGACAAAATGAAAAAGCTTGCTATCGCACTGTTGTTGGCGGGGTCATCGAACGCATTCGCCCAGGATGCGCCAAAACCAATGACGATCACCTGTACGGTTTATGCCCAGGCGGATGCTGGGCAGCCGAGACTTATGCTCTCCCACTCTCAGACGGGCGAGCTCGTCACGACTTTTGTACAGGTCGATGGTCCGGTCAATTCGAATGGCGTCTTGGACGATATATCGTTAAAGGTCGAGCCGTTCGACGCTGTGAACAATGGACCCGGACGTGCGTCCAATGCATCGAACTCTCCCTTCATTCGCGTTCAGATCAAAGAGGGTTGGAAGGCCGTGTTGAACAGGATCCGAAAAGGCGAGACCTTGACGATCACGGCTGGCAACGAAGTCATTTCGCTACCGCTCGCTGGCAGCGGTGTGGCAGTCAGCGCATTCCAGCGGTGCGCACCGTAGGCTGACCGTTGAACCTCCATAATTTGAAGGAGGCTCCAAAGCGAGCCAGATGCAATCAACGCTAGATGGCAAGGGCGGTCGGGCCATTTTGAAGCTGCTGATACAAAGCCAGCAGCTTCGGTTCTTCGGCGGCCCAGTTGTAGCGGGTCAGGACGGCTTCCCGGCCGTTTTCCCCCATTTCGCGTGCTGCCTCAGGATTGCCAACGAGCTGGTCGATCGCAGCGGCGATCGCTGACGTATCGCGGGGGTCGACACATATCCCGCACTTGTTGCCCTCAACGATCTCTTTCCAAAGCGGAAAATTCGACGCGATCAGCGGTACGCCTGCCGACATGTACTCGAACATCTTATTAGGTTGAGCGTCGATATGATTTCGGCTCCGGCAGAAAAGTGACCAGGCCCGCAACGCACCGGCCAAGCAATGACTTCATGGCCGTTCTATCCAGATATCCCTTCTCGATCACACGACCCCAGCCAGGCAACGAAACGAGTTTGTCCCTCAAGCCGGACTGATCGAATTTCCCTCCCAGTTCGAGCTTCGCATCCGTTTTGCAGGATGCCATTGCCTCGACCAGGTGGCTCACTCCTCGAATGCTTGTCAGACTGCCAACATAGCAGACATGGCGCTCCTTGTTCTCCCAAGCTGCGCCAGCATCAAGTTCCCCAAGCAACGGGTAATTGTTGATGTCCACCGCCGGTACTCGAATGGCCCTGAACTTGTCTCTGATGGTCGGCGTTGCAGTTACGATCTGGCTGACCCGCCGCGCGGCATATCGTTCAAAAAATCCAAATGCGCTTGCGATGGAATTTCTTGCCATCGGATGTAGATAGTATTTGGATTGGATATCCCGGGGCACGTCTTCATGAAAATCAAAAACGACCCGCTTCCCCTTCCTTTGTAGGGAGAGCGCTGTCGGCAACAGTTCCGGATCATGAAGGTGATAGACATCGGCGCCAAGCTTTGTTGCCTGCTGGCGGACCCGGCCCGTTGATTTAATGATTTGACTAATCCGGCCCTTCGCCCGGCCCACATCGATGATGTTGACCCCTTCGCGATTTTCGTTCCCCAGGCCATCGGCAACGACGAGATAGACCTGGTTTCCCGCGGCCGCCGCGCCACGGCACATCTTCAGGAAAATGCGAGTATCATATCGATGATGGACCGACGTAAGGTGCGCAATCTTCATTTACATATCCGATAATTTTTCAGGCATCCGCTCCTATTGGATTGGCGACCTCCTAGCAAATCAATGTTGACCTCACATCGTGTTGCCCCGTATGGGAACGACCGCCGATCGATCGTACCGCGCACGGCAAGGGAAGCCGTTAATTGTTTAAGCAGAGACTGCTGCGCCTCGTGCCTCAGGGACGGTTCGCACAAAGCGTATCAGTGTTGGCCGGGAGCACCGCCTTAGCCCAGGCGGTTCTCGTTGCAGCCTCGCCCTTGTTGACGCGGCTCTACACCCCTGAGGATTTCGGCATCCTTGCAGTTTTCTCGGGGCTTTTGTCTATCCTGGTGGTCATAGGAAGCCTCCGATATGAGGTGGCGATTCCTCTGCCCGAGAAGGAAGAGGATGCGGCGCGCCTGGCACTGGTCGCAATTGTGGCATCAATCTTCGTCGCATTGGCCACCGCGTCAATCATTCTCGCGTTTGGAGACAGGATCGTCCGCGGCTTGGGCGTGCCCGGCCTGCTGCCTTGGCTCTGGTTGCTGCCGGTCACATTGCAGTTTGCCAGTATTTACCAAGTCTTATATTTTTCGGCTATTCGCCATAGTGAATATCGCGCGATCGGAAGAACACGGTTCTCGCGCCGTGCTGACCCTCCTGAATCCAGATCGCGGGCTATCGGCTTGCAGCAGGTGGTTTGCTGTTGGGTCATGGTATTGGATGGTCTGCAGGCATCGTCGATTTGGGGCGAAGTTTCCTTCGGAAGAACTGGACACTCCTCGGAAAGGAGGCCTGGCGCGAATTGTTCGCGCTTGCCGGGCGCTACAAGAGTTTTCCGCTTTATTCTTCCTGGGCGTCGTTGTTCAACATGGCTGGCGCCCACTTGCCTTCAATTGCATTTGCGGCGCTTTTTTCGCCAGCCGCAGCGGGTTTGTATGTGCTGACCTACCGCGTCCTGGCAATGCCTCTTCAATTGATCGCTAATTCCATATCCGACGTGTATTTCTCGCACGCTGCCGAGGCATACAGAGAAAAGAACACCGGGCCTCTGACAGAGCAAGTTGCCTCGACGCTGACAAGAATTTCCATTGCGCCTGCCATCATTGGAATCATAGCTGGACCTGCGTTGTTCTCTATTGTGTTCGGCGAAGAATGGCGAATGGCGGGCGAACTTGCGCGCTGGCTTACACCTTGGTTGCTTGTCGTGTTTATCGCCGGTCCGCTTACCCGGGCGTTCACCCTCTCAGAGCGCAATGGCGAGATGCTGGCATTCGAGGCCGTGTTCCTGATCTTGCGGCTCGTCGCCATCTTTGGAACAGCCATCTACACGGGCAGTTTCCTCGTGACCGTGATCGTCTTCTCGTTGGTAAGCACCGCGTTCTGGATCATCTATTTGACGCGCAGTCTCTCAATCGCGGGCGCGTCAAAAAAGAGGAATTCTAATCGATCTACGAAGCTCGCTTCCGGCAACGGTGCTGATCTGCATACCAAGCATGCTCTCGCTCGCGTTCGAAGCGATTTTGTCAAGATAGCTGCCGCCGTCTTGGGAATGGTTGTCTACGCTGTCTGGGCGCTGCGCTGGATCCGGCAAACCCGAGGGACTTGATGAAGTGCAAATTTGATCGACTACGCGGCTGGTACTCAGTCGATGGTGTACATGCGGTAGGATACCTCTTTGATGAGCATGGGGTACTTCATCAAGGACCTCAATGCGCATTGCATTTCGCCGGCGTCAAAACAGCCGAACAACTTCAGGAAAAGCTCTTCTCGGCAAACGGTTCGTTTGCTGTCGTATTGAACGGGCCTGAATCGAAGGCGATTGCAACCGATCGGCTGCGCAGCATCCCCCTGTTTTACGCATGGTCGGGCGCCGACTGGATCGTCGGGGACGATGCATTTTCGATTGCAAAGTCTCGGTCGGCGCCGTTCAAATTATGCGACCAATCGGTTAGCGAGTTTCTTTTCTCCGGTTTTGTGTTTGGGAAGAACACACTCCTCGATGAACTGCACCAGGTGAGGAATTCCGAACTCGTCGAATTCACTGGGCAATCGGCATATTGCACGACGTACTATCGTCATACGGAGCCGATCCGCAAAATAACCTCTCATGCTGACGAGTTCTCAAGACTGGAGCAGATAACGCGCAATTGGGTCGCGCGATTGATCGAATCCACCAAAGGTCGGATGCTAATCCTGCTGCTAAGTGGAGGATACGATTTACGCTACATCGCCGCAGCACTTGCCGAACATTCGAACCCGCCGCCCATGCTGGCATATACATACGGCCGACCCGATAGTCCTGAGGTCCAGCGCTCCCGCCTCGTCGCCGAGCGGCTAGAAATCCCTTGGCATTTTGTCAATTATGGGGCAACGCGCAGTAATTCAGAGATGCTCAGTTCTGAAGACGCAAGCCGCTACAATACGTTTTGCCATCAGCTTTCTTCGCTGCCGCATTATCAGGAATATATCGCTCTAAAGTCATTGACGGAAAGAGGCATTATTGAACCAGGATCGATCGTGGTGCCTGGCTTCTGCGGTGACTTTCTGGGTGGAAGTTATGTTCCCAACGAGGTTCATTTCGGCGATGAACGCAAAATGCTCAGGGCTGGGATTGAACGGCACATAATAGATCAGCAGCTTTAATATCAGAACATTTCTGGGTGAGGCTGTTCCTCGATCGGTGAAGAAACACATTAGCGAGGAAATTCGCTTGCTTGGCGGAATGCCCCGCAACACCGAGGAATTCGTTCAACTCAATGACGCATTTTTTGTTCGTCACAAGATCGCCCGCTATGTAGTCAACTCGCTAAGGGTTTATGAGTTTTTTGGCCTCGGCTGGCGCATGCCGTTGTGGGACAATGAACTGGCTGAGTACTGGTATGCCGTGGAACCAAAAAAACGCTCCGTCGAGAATCTGTATGAAGAGTTTCTGCTCAAGGGAATATTCGCGCGTCTGAACGTAGCTCTGGACAAGCCCCGGGGCGGCAGACTTTTCAGATTGGATAAGGCAATCTCCCGTGTGCCAATTGCGAGAAACTACCGCAGTGCCATCAAGCGCGTTGCGTTGTCGCTTCGGCACAAACTTGCCAAATCGGACATCAATGCATTTGACGTTCCAACACGGCATTATCTCGCTACGCTCCAAGCGGAAGGAATGAAAAAACCAAGCGCACCGGCATTTATCAATATCTTTCCGCGGTGGTACCTTTGGAGCGAATATAAGCTCCCCGGAGTGCTCTCCCCCTCAAAGGAATAGCCGGTTCTAGTCTATTCGCACTTTCCAGCCGCCGTCCTTCAGAGGCAAACCTCCCGTGATCAGACGACGATTGTGGCTCCTGCCCGAGCGTGATACGCCACCGCGGCAATGAAGGGAGCGCGATGAGGGAAACACAATCGATGGTTCGCGGTGACATTGATCACATGCGACAGGGAGTGAGCCGGACCGACACCCAGGCGTCACTGCGCATCCTTAAGGCACTTCTGCACGTCGCCATTGTTGCCATACTGCAATGGGCCTATCTCAACGGCATCGCTGAAGTCTTTGCCAGCGACGGCTATGCCCGAATATTGGGTATCGGCACGGAGGAATTTGACTGGAACAGAACCCTCGTCGCCTGGGCAGCCGTTTTCGTCCTGGCCATGAGCATAAAGCCTTCCAGCCGCCCCTCGGAATTTTTCCTCCAGATCATGCTCGCGTCATCCTTGTCGCCGATTTTGGTTCTCTTTGCCTCAAGGAACGTGCCTGCCAATTTTGTCGTGGCAAGCATTGCTGCCTTCCTGGTCGTCAGCCTCGTTTCGCGTCTTGGTCCAATCAAGTTCGCACAGTCGCCAGCGATAAGCTCGAAATCAATGCTCATCACCTCCACCGGGATGCTTTTTGCATTCGTTGGAAGTTTCCTTGCCTTCGGCGGTTTCAGCTATCTGAATTTCGATATCACCCAGGTCTACGATTTTCGCGTTGATGCCGCGGAGAATCTCCCAGACGCCTATGCGTATCTGACTTCCGCGGTGACAAAGGCTCTTATTCCTTTTGCCATGACGATGGCTTGTGTTCATCGAGCGCTGTGGCTTGCCCTAGTTATTGGCGCCTGCTCGATCCTGCTATTCGCGCTGACGGCCAATAAAGCGCCCCTGTTCTTCCCGTTGGTTGTTTTGTGGGTTTATTACATTTATCCGCGCGGTCGCATCTCCTTGTCATTTCTTCTTGCGGTGTTGGCCGCCGCCATCGTCGGAGCGATTGCACTGCAGGCTTACCTGGCAAATGGATCAAGTCTGGGACTGTGGACAGCAGCGCTGATCGGTAATCGCGCGTTCATGCTCCCGTCGTTGATCACGTATGCGTACTACGACCAATTCGCCGACGGCATTCAGTATTGGTGGTCAGAATCGCGCCTAACGCTTGGACTGGTGCCGCGCCCCTTCGCCGAAGCATCACCGCGACTGATCGGCTTGAACTATTTCGGCCGCATCGAGGTTTTCGCAAATACGGGCTGGATTGGGAGTGGCTATGCTCAAGCCGGCATTTATGGCGCGATGCTTTATTCGTTTTGCATAGGCATAGTGTTCCTAGTCATTGACGGCTTCGCGCATAAGTTTGGGCCACGCACGACCATTTCGATGTTTATCATCCTCGTGCTGACGATGATCACGACCGCCGACTTCGTCGTAATGTTTCTCACCCACGGAATGATATTGGGTTTCCTGCTGGCACGCTTTACAAAGCGACCAAATCCAAAGACTGGCTAAACCAAATTAGCGCTATCCCATTCTCCGACGGATGGAAGACAGGGCATACCAGGCGAAGTTATAAGCTGCAGGAAGCAGAGAAAGCTTCTCAATCTCTCGGTAGATTTTCCACGTATATGTGGCGGCCTTCAGCTTGTTTGCGGAGAGAGAGCCGCGGCGAACCATATATGATGTTAGCGCACCGCCACAGCGATAGGCAAAGTCAACATCTTTCAAGATGGAAAGCCACAAGGCAAGGTCCTCGTGCTTGCCAATATTTGGGAAGTATCGCTTTCCCAATTTCCCGGCATCGTAGATCACGGTCGAGCAACCAATCACCGTGTTCTTCATCAACTGAACGCGGTTGAGACGCTCGGGCGCTCTGGTTACACGCCGGAGATGGCCGGCCTCGTCGATCACATTGTAGTCTGTATATGAGATCGAAGCGGACTTTTCCGCCATGCCGGCGAGTTGAGTTTCTAGTTTGTCGGGGCCCCAGAGGTCGTCGGAATCCAGAAACGCGATGAACCGCCCCCGCGCGTGAGCAATCCCGGTATTGCGGGTCTCGCAGGCGCCACCGTTCTCACTTTTCTCTATGAGGACGATCCGTGGGTCCGACGATGCAAATTGCCTGGCAGCCGCGACCGTAGCGTCCTTCGAAGCATCGTCGATCAAGATCAGCTCCAAATCCGTGTAGGACTGATCCAAAGCCGACCGAACACTTTTCTCCATAAAGCCTACAGAGTTGTAGAGCGGCATGATGATCGAGACTAATTCGCTCATCGGGTTCTCAACATCCTCAACCTATTTCAAACGGTCGCCGGCATGATCGCGCGACGCCGTCTTGTGCCTACAAACGTCCGAAGGCGCAAGCGGTAATCTATCGCTTACCAATGAAACGAGAGAGTGCCGGAACCGGGACCAGGCAGGAACCGGCAACACAAGAAAAAGACATTGTGTCTCAAGGAGTTCGAATGGTGGTGTACGCAGTTCAGGGCGAACCGGTCTCGGGAACGCATTTCCCTGAAAACAGCCATTTTACAGGGAATTTTGCAGATTTGGGCCGGATCACACCCAGTGTGCAAGCCAATAGCCTATGCAAATCAATGGCTTGTAGACGCAATTCCCTGGACGTCAGAACAGGGAATTTAGGTCCCTAATGCAGGGAAGCTCCATGCAGATTATGCATTTTATGAAAGCGATGACGCGCAACATTCTGAGTATGCGCGCACTGCGCGTTTACGCTTGAGGATACGGGCAACAATTGGCTATTTGGCCGCCCTATTCGTCGATCGCCAGTTCGATGGCGTCTAACTTTTCATCGACGGTTTTCGATCTGCACATTGTCAGCCCCTCATCGATGACTTTGGTAACGACCGAGAGGTGCTCGCCTTGAGAGAATTCAGCGATCGGTAAAATCTGCCCGTCAGCAAGCACCATGCCGTTTCCCTTCGGCATGCCGACAAACCCTCGCGAGCTACCGTTGGCGGCATGGAACTTGTCACCGACGGTGAAAAAGATGGCCGAGACGCCGTCGATAAAACAGATGACCGCTACATAGTCGACATCCAGTTTCCAATCGGCTGCATTTGACGTTGGTTTGTCGATGCGCCGGCTTCTAGGCTGACGAAATGTAACCCGCTTGTTCCGCTGTTCATCGATGTAGGTAAATTTGGAGACGCGCGCAGCTATCCCGCGGTCCGGCTCATCCACATCAGTCGCTGTGTTCTCATCCATGAATATGTCGATCTCTTCGGTATCAAGAAGGGTGTCTTTTGGGTCTGGGGACTGGTCGCAGGCTGACATCAAGAGGCAGGCAGCAAGAGACGTGGCGCTTAATAGCGATGTCAGCCGATCCGCACAGGGCCGTCTGGCAGAAATCCGACGTGTCCCCGAGCGATCTAACGATGCCATTTTGTCCACCGAGCCCGAACTGAAATATCGGAACAGGGTGACATTGCCGTACTTTGAATACGAACATCAAGTCGTTTCTACGACCCTTCATCGGTTCTAGGAGGCGTTTATCGGCTCCAAAATACGGCATGAACCTGAAACAGGCATTTGGGCGACGAATTCGGACGCTGCGTGAACTCCGTGGCCTATCTCAAACAGAGTTTGCGGCCCAACTTGATCGCAGCGTGGACGCCATCTCGCTCATCGAGCGCGGAAAGAACTGGCCATCGATTGAGACGATCGAGCGTCTAGCGAAGGCTCTCAATTCGGATCCTGCAGAGCTCTTCGATAATCTGCGTTCCACAGATCGCCCATCAGAACCGGACTTGATCGGGAAGGCGCAAGCGCTGCTGAAGGCTCTTTCTCGCAGCGATCTTGCAGTCGCTATCGCAACGATCGAGGCTTTGCATGATAGGCGATCCAGTCACTGAGCGTCACATTTTTCCGGACCCTGTTCTTGATCACGCTTTAGTCACTATCCGACGATTGCGGTTTCCGTGCGTATCAACGACGATCGGACCTTCGCTAAGGCGAGCAACCGACTGGGGCGTTACAGCACCCGATAGGTAAATTCTCCGACTGAAACAGAACGTTCCAAACGCAACGTTCTAAGGAGGCTACCTATGTCGCATTCAATGCGCGTCGAAAAACCAAGTGTTCGCCGCCGTATACGCACCACAGCCGGCACTCATCCCAATAGTGGCTTCTGCGATCTCGCAGATCGATTTCGCGCCCAGGTCGAGTGGGTACGCACGTCTGCAATCATCCCCTACACCAAAAACCCCCGCCGCCATTCGACGAGGCAATTGAAGGTTTTGGCCGACGGCATTTCCCGCTTCGGGTTCCTCGTTCCGATGATTGTCGATGAGACTGGAACCCTGATCAGCGGGCACGGCCGGGTGGAGGCGGCGAAACTGGTCGGATTGGATCAGGTCCCTGTCATTCGCGTCGACCACCTGACGCCAGAAGAAGTCAGGGCATTCCGGATTGCGGATAACAGGATTTCTGACCTCAGCGAATGGGATGATGCCTTGCTCCTGCCGGAGCTGCGAGAGCTGTCGGACCTACCTGAGCTCATTGAGTTGTCCGGGTTCAGCTCGGGCGAGATCGACGTGATGCTGGATGGAGCTGAGGATAAGATTGAGCCGGATGACATCCCTGTCCCGGTTGAAAGTCACGCAATTTCTCGGCTCGGCGACCTTTGGCAATTAGGTCATCACAGGCTCTTGTGCGCTTCGGCTTGCGAGCACCGGTCGTACGAGCGCTTGCTCGGCGGAGAGAAAGCCAGGACCTGCTTCGTCGATCCACCCTACAATGTGAAGATCGACGGGCACGTGTCGGGCCTCGGTCGCGTCAGGCACCGCGAATTCGTCCAGGCAGCGGGCGAGATGACCGAGGCACAGTTCTCTGCGTTCCTGACATCTTTTATCGAGTGTCTTGCCCCAGCAATGGTCGATGGCGGCCTTGCCTATATGTGCATGGACTGGCGCCACATCGACGTCCTGCTCGCTGCGGCGAAGGCCCGAAACTTCAAGCTCATCAATATGTGTGTTTGGGACAAGGGTACCGGCGGCATGGGATCATTCTATCGGTCACAACATGAGTTTGTGCCGGTGTTTCGCGTCGGGGAAACTCAGCACCAAAATCTAATCGAACTCGGCAGACATGGCCGCTATCGAACGAATGTCTGGTCTTATAGAGGCCTGAATACGTTCGGGCGAAATCGCGCCAGTCAACTGGCGCTGCATCCAACTGTCAAACCTATTGCCCTTGTGGCGGACGCTATCCGCGACAGCACCAAACGGGGAGAATTGGTGATCGACCCGTTCGTTGGCAGCGGTACCACGCTAATTGCTGCCCAAAGAACGGGGCGTCGCGCCGCCTGCATCGATCTCGACCCTCTTTACGTCGATGTGACGATCCGACGATGGCAAACGAAGACCTCCGAAAGGGCAGTCCACGTCGACAGCAGACTGACGTTCGAGGAGCTTGTGGAACAGCGGATCGGTCGGAGTGCAAACGATGAATGACCATGACGATCACTTTCCCCCAATCCGACGTCGTGTCAGAAACAAACCGACGGTTCCACAATCCGACTGTTCTGACTTCCCAGTGGATGAAGAGGTCCTTCCATCCCCAAACGGCTACCAGGTTGGCTATGGACGGCCGCCGATCCCAACTCGATTTACGAAAGGCCAGTCGGGGAATCCCAGGGGCCGTCCAAAGGGCGCGCTCTCCATTATTACCTATATCGAGCGATTGCTCGAAGAAACGCACGAGATTGTGGAGGACGGCCAACGACGCAAACGGAACACGAAACATATCCTCGCCGCTCAGTGGATACGCAAAGCTGCAAAGGGCGAGATAAAAGCGATGCAGATGCTGCTCAATCTGGCCAAAGATAAGCAGTCTGAGGCGGGAGCTCCACCCAACTCGATCAACGGCGAGCCGCTGTCAGAAGAAGAGGTTATGATCATACAGCGTTTTCTTCTGCGTCGCGAGTGACGGTCGATGTTGCATTTGGCGAGTCAGCAACCCGGCGACTGCGTGCTCCAGAAGGTCTTTTTCGATCGCATTATCCGGAACGACTTCACCTCGTTTGTGGAGCTGGCATTTTTGACACTTCATGCCGGCACTGAGTTCGTACCGAACTGGCATATTGAGGCGATGTGTCATGCGCTGCGCGAGGTCTTCTCAGGTCAGACCAACAGGCTCCTGATAACCGTGCCGCCCCGACACCTCAAATCAATTGTGGCCTCGGTCGCATTTCCGGCATGGTGCTTGGGGAATGATCCGAGCAGGACTGTCATGGTTTCCAGCTATGGCCAGGATCTTGCTGTCAAACACAACCAAGATTGCCGAACCATCATGCAATCGCCCTGGTACCGAAGGATATTTCCAAAACTCAACTACAGCGAGAAACAATTGCCGAACTGAAGACCACACGCGGCGGAGGACGTCATGCTGTCTCGCTGGGCGGGGCTGTCACCGGTTTTGGCGCCGACATCATCGTCGTCGACGACATCATGAAGGCTGCTGACGCCAGTTCGGTTACGGAGCGAGAGAGGGCCAAGGAATATTACAATCGAACGCTGGTCTCACGCCTCAACAACAAATCGGAAGGCAGCATCATCGTGGTGCAGCAACGGCTGCATGAGGACGACCTGCCTGGGTACCTGCTGGAGAGCAAGACTTTCCATCATCTGAATCTGCCGGCCATCGCTGTAGCGGATGAGCAAATACAAGTTGGTTCGACTAAGACTCATCACCGAAAAAAGGGCGAACCCCTATTTCCTGGGCGTGAAGATATCAAGGTGTTAGACGCTCTGAGAAAAGATATCGGAGAAAGCGCGTTCTGCGCTCAATATCAGCAGGAGCCGATAACCCCCGGCGGCAATCAGTTCCGGTGGGATCGGGTAAAAACCTATCCAGAGCCTCCGGAAGCAATTAAACGTTCAAGTCTACTGCTCGTCGTGCAAAGCTGGGACACGGCCCATACAGACGACCCGACGTCAGACTTTTCGGTCTGCACAACTTGGGGACTCCGTAGCGACGGGGTGTGGCTACTCTTAAGGGTAGATCGGCAGCGTTGCGCCTTTCCAGAACTAAGATCGAAAGTCCTGAGGCTCGCTTTAGACTATGCCGCTGATTACATCTTAATTGAGCATGCTGCTTCCGGCATCGCGCTTTGGCAAGACATTGTGGGATCGTTTCGCTTTAGCGGTGACGATCAATCGCGGCGGTACATCTCTGTCCCTGTGAAAATCGGGAAGGAAGAACGATTTGCGGCAGCGTCTACGAAAGTTAGCGATGGGAAAGTTCTGTTTCCCTCTCAAGCACCTTGGCTCTCTGACCTTCGACATGAACTCATCGCGTTTCCTATGGGGAAGTATGATGACCAAGTCAACTCAATCTCCATGTTTCTTAACTGGCTGAGCTTCCACGGGAGGCGGACAGAAATTAGAGCCATCAACGGCGGGAAGATGCCAAGGCGGAGGATAGTGCGTCGGACCCGTATTGAGACGACAAGGCCCATCGAGTGATGGAAACGCGACCGCGCGCCGTACCGCAAAACTTAGCCAGTTTCCGCCCCTATCGCCCAGTTGAATGGCTGGTTGGGGGCCGGAAGCTGTCAGTCCCCTTTCGACCAGAACTACCGCTAAGCGGCCACTCCAAAATAAACCATCTAGCCACCTCTCCTCGTCCCCGAGCCGAAGCCTGATATCGCTGACCAGCTAGAGAAGATTTCCTGCATCGCTGCCAAGAAAGAATCTCGCGACGCGTTAGCAGGCAATCTGAAAAGGTTCTCACGGCTTTTGTATAGCCTTGTAGTTCGGGGTCCCTGATCTAGGATACGTCCGAATCTACCGTCGGATTACCGGCTTGCAGCGCCGCAACAAGTGTCCTTTTCACCATGAAACGTCACACCGTCATCGTCGAGGGCACCTTAGCCTTTCGCATGCAGCGTGTCGCAGCGGCGCGAGCGGGAGACCACGGCCGCGACGTCGCCACGCTCCCGCTGCTCGCAGCCCGCCTCGCAGGTGGCTTCAGCCGACCCGCCGATCACACAACCCTTGTCCCAATCGTTGCTCGAGCGCTCGCGGAGCTGCTTTTGAAGAGCTCGAAGCGGTCAAGACACGGCCGGGCATGGCGCGGGCGGTGCTTGCGAGCTCTGGCAGCGCGTGTGGGCCGCCGACATTCGATTCGACGATCCGCTCTATGCGAGCGCCCGGCTGAGCGATCTGGGGCGCATCGAGGCCTATCTGCGCGAGCATCTGCCGATCGGCGCGCTGCTGCCTCGCGGATCTTCGCGATCGCGCGATTGCGCGCGTCGCACATGCGCCAAGCTACCGTCGGCCACTCTGCATTTCCACCGGTTGATCTCCATCGACCCGCTTTGGCGGCCGCTCATCGAGGCCCTCGCCGCGGTCGTCGAAATCACGTGGGACGCGCCCGGCACACGCGACCGAAGCTGGTTTCCCGGCACGATCCTGCCGCACGACCATGCAGCCTCCCGAACATCTGATCTGCGACGTTTGCGCCGATCCACGCGCGGAGGTGGTCGAGGCGCTTCGCTGGGCTCGCGCGCTGTTGAGCGACGGCGTGACACAGGCCTCCGACATCGCGATCGCCAGTGCTGACCTCAGCGCGTGGGATGACCACATGCTGGTCCTTGCGGCGGACGCTGATCTCCCGATCCATTTCGCCAGCGGCGTTTCAGCGCTGAGCACCCGTGCCGGCCAGACCTGTGCGGCGCTTGCGGACGTGATGATCAATGGCCTGTCGCAGGATCGCGTTCGCCGTCTGTCCCTGCTCTCCCCTTATCTGTCGGAGGCGCTTCCGGCTGACTGGATGAAAGGAATTCCCACCGAGGCGGGTCTGTTTGAACCGGAGCATTGGGCGCGCAGCCTCGAGCCGCTCTCACGGTCCGATGGTGTCACCGATCGCAGCGATCCTCATGCCGGTGCTCCATGACCTCGATGGCGGACCCAAAGCGGCGGTCAAACTCGGGGAGTTGCTGCTGCGCGGCAAGAGCCTTGGGCTCTGGCAAGAGGCGCTCCGCTTGGGACCGGCGGCGGCGATGGAGATGACCCTGACGTCGTTGCGCATCGCCGACGACAGCGATCCCGCCAACAATGTCGTCTGGGCGAGAGCGGCGGACCTTGTTGGTGCGCCGCGCAAGCACATGCGTCTGCTTGGGCTTTCGAGCAGAAGTTGGCCGCGCGGCGACAACGCGGACCCGCTCCTGCCCGATCACGTCCTCAACGAGCATGACTTGGTGGATCTGCCCCGGCTCGAGCGGGATCGGCTGGCCTTCGAGATTCTGGCCAGTCACCCAGCCTCGCAGCGTTACGCTGTCGCGCAGCAGGCGCTCGGCCGAAGGTGCGTTCCTCGCCAAGAGCGCGTTGCTGCAACGGAAGGTCGCGCGAGCGTCCTCTTTCGCGGACCAGAACGCCAGAGCACGCGTTCAGCGAGGGGGACCGTCTGCTGGCTCGCGCTGAGGATGCGCTCGCATTGCCGCGCATCCAGAGCGTCATGTCCTGCTGGACCGACTGGACGCGCAGGTCTGGAGCCGACGCCACATGACGGCGGATTCCGGAAAGACCATCCAGCCGTTCTGCGCGCATTGAACATGCCGCAATCGGCGACCTCCCTGCGGCGCCTGCTGCGCGATCCCGTTGGGCTTTGTGTGGCTAGCGTGCATTGGGGATGACCGCACCCGAGCTTGCGGTTGAGCCGCTGCAACTCGATCCCGTTGACCTTCGGCGATCTCGTGCATGAGTTGCTGCGGCTCGCGGTCGAGCGCATCGAACCCACGCCCAGCCTTGTCGGCGCAACGCCAGAAGAAATCGACAACGCCCTTGAGGCAGCAGCCAAGCGACATCGCGGAGCGTTGGCCGTTGACCCGGGCAGTGCCACCAAGATTACTGTGGCTGGACACGATCGAAGAGGCACGGCGGCGGGCCCGCCGCGGCCTCACGATCGACGAACGCTTCGGTCCTGGTACCCGCAGCTTTAGCGAGGTCCCGTTCGGCAATCCGCAATCGCCGGCAGAGCGATCCGATCCCTGGCGCGAAGGCCAGGAGGTCCTGATCGGCCAGTCCGGCATCCGCCTCAAGGGCCGTATCGACCGTGTCGATGTGAAGCCCGACCGCCGCGGCGTGCGAATGTCCGACTACAAGACCGGCACGACACCGCGCAATCTGCGCGACGTCATCCTCGGCGGTGGAGCGGAAGTTCAGCGCGCGCTCTACGCCATCACGATCAGGCAGCTCATCCCCGAGGCGAGCACGATCATCTCCCGGCTGGTCTACCTCGACACCATGGGGCCTGCGGCGCGCCTTGATGGCGACATCCTCGAGCGAGCGGAAGAGACGCTGCTGCGCTTCATCGACATCGCGGTCGAAGGGCTCAGAAGCGGCATCGCCTATGCCGGCCCAGATGCCTTTGCCGGCTACAACGACCTCAGGATCGCGCTGCCGGCAGCGCTCGACCGCTATCAGCGGCGCAAGCAGGAAGGCTTCGACGCCGCGCAGCAAAGGCTCGCGCCGCTCTGGGCGGAGCCGTGATGCTGAGCGATGCCGTCGAGCGCAATCGTGTTCTCACCGAACTCGACAAGACATTGCTGGTCGAAGCGGCGGCGGGCACGGGCAAGACGTCGCTGATTGCCGGTCGCGTCGTCATGCTGATGCTGCACGGTGTACCACCCCGCAGCATCGCCGCGATTACGTTCACCGAATTGGCCGCGAGCGAGTTGTCGCTGCGCATTCGCGAATACGCAACCCAACTGCTGGCGGGCGAAATCCCGAAGGTCTTGCGCGGCGCGGTTAGTCTTGAGCTGCTCAACGAAAGGAGGGCTGCCCTCAGTTCGGCGATCGATGCCTTCGACGAGATGACCGCGTGCACGATTCACGCGTTCTGCCAGCAGATCATCATGGCCTATGCCGTCGAAACGGGGCTCGATCCCGGATCGCAGATGATGGATGCGCCTGCCGCCGACGCGATGTTCGAGAGCGTCATCTCCGAATGGCTGTTCGACCGTCTCTCCCAGGCAACGCGGAAGGCGAGGACCCGGTCGCTGTCCTGTCGAAGTTCGAGCCGCTCAAGGTCGTCAAGGACAGCTTCGACCTTGCCAAGCTCAAGCTTGCGCACCCCGGCGCCGGCACGGTCCCGGTCGACCTCTCGCTGCGCAAGGACGTCGACTTTGTCGAAAGCGTCCGCGCATTCCGACGTTGGCAAGCGAACTATCCCAAGGAGCGCAGCACCGGGACCCTGATTGACGAGTTCGAAACGCTCGCCGGGTTCTACGAGAACTGTTTCGAGACGCAGCCGACCTTCGCCCGGCTATGGGAACTTGCCGATCCGCCGCGCACTGCCTCGATGAAATGGAACGAGTTCACCTTCACGGAGCCGCGCAATCTTGGTCGCTGGAAATCGGCTTACGGGAAGGACGACGGGCCAGGACTCTCCCAGCAGGCCGACGAGCATTTCCGCACCTGTGTGACTCAATTTGCTGAGCTGCTCGGCCAGATCGGCGATGCCATGGTCGGTCAGATGTCCCGTGCCCTCGACCCGGTCACTGACCTTTATACCGAACGCAAGGGAGACGCCGCCGTCCTCGATTTCGATGATCTGCTGCGGCGCGCTCATGCCCTTGTCACCACGAACGATGTTGTCCGCGCAGCGGTTGGTCAGCGCTTTGCGCATATCCTCGTCGACGAATTTCAGGACACCGATCCGATCCAGGCCAGTATCCTGTTTTCGATCGCGGCCCGCACCATGCCGGATCGGTGGCAAGATGCAGACCTTCGTGATGGGGCGCTGTTTGTCGTCGGCGATCCCAAGCAATCCATCTACGCGTTCCGTGGCGCCGATATCGATAGCTACAATCAGGCGAAGCGAGCGATTGCCCGTCTCGGGGACGACCGCATCATCCATATCGGTGCCAATTTCCGCTGCCAGCCAGGCATCATCGACTACGTGAACAGCGTGTTCCAACCGGTTCTCGATGCAGACGGACAGCCAAGCTACGGCGCACTCACCGCCACGCGCGAGGGGGCCTTCCACGGACTCGCCTGCGCGTCCCATGTGACCATAGGCGATGGCCAGAAGGCGAAGATGCGCGCAGCAGCGGGATGACGAGGCGGCCGTCGTTGCGCGGATCTGCTCAAAGCTCATCGGCGCCATCGAAATCGAAGACGAGCACACTGGCAGACCGCCGCCTCCTCGAGGCGGGCGACATCGCACTTCTCGCTCCAACCGGCACCGAACTCTGGCGCTACGAACGCGCACTGGAGTCGCTCGGGCTTGCCGTCGCGTCGCAGGCCGGCAAGACGCTCTTCCTGCAGCAGGAGACCCAGGACGTCCTGGCGCTGTTGCGCGCGCTGGCGGATTCGCGCGACCGGCTTGCGTTCGGTGCCTTCATGCGCGGGCCGATGGTCGGTCTCACGGATGAAGAGTTGCTCGACATTGCCGAAGAGGTTCATCAGGCCGGACCAGACGCTTCCCCCACCGGCCTGTTCGACATCACAACGCCGCCGGCTCTGGTGTCCCATCGCGTCGCCCGCTCCGTCCTGGAGATCCTGCAAAAACTTCGCGCGCGCGTGAACGTCACGACGCCACGCGTACTTCTGGCCGAGGCCATCGAGCAGCTTCAGTTGCGCGTCGCGCTGTCTGCCCGCAGCGGCAACAATCGCGCCGCGCGCTCGCTTGCCAATCTTGATCGGATCGTTGAACTCGCACGGCCGTTTGATGTCCGAGGGCTTCGGGCCTTCGTCCGTCATCTCCAGCTCGACTGGGACCGTCGCGCCTCGCGCCAGGAAGGACGGATCGACGCGTCGAGAGGACGCGGTCGAGATCGTGACCATTCACAGCGCCAAAGGTCTCGAGTGGCCGGTGGTGATCCCCATCAACATGGGCACGCAAGCGAGACCCTCCGAGCGATTTCGTGCATCGACAATCCGACAACACGCTGCACTGGGTCATCGGCGGCGTTTCCTCCTCTGCGCTCACAGCTTGCTCGCGAAGAGCAGGCGCGGCGTCAGGCGCTGGAAAATCAACGCATGTGGTATGTCGCTTGCACGCGCGCCCGCGACCTGTTGGTCGTGCCCTATCTTTCCTCGGCCAGGCCCGGCCGCGTGGTCGAAACTGCTCAATCTCAGATACGACCTGCTTGAGGAATTGCAGTTCAACCAGCTTGAGCCACGCACCGACCGCCGATTCCGACGCCGCGGCGGTCCCGCAGGACGCCGATACGTTCGCACGGCAGGCCGCCATCGTTCAGGCAGCCACACCAGCACTGCGCTGGGTCAATCCCAGTGCACACGATGCTGATCGAGCCGAAATCCTCGACACCGGCCATGGCGACCGAGCCGAGCAGCACGTTCGAATACATCGAGCCGATTGGCGCCGGCAGGATTCGCGGGCTGATTCTGCACAAGCTCATGGAAGAGCTTCTGACGGGCGAACTCTCGCCGCAGGATGATGTTGCCGCTCGAGCTGAACGCCTTCTCAACGAGCTTCTTGCCATCGAGCCCGCGGAGGGACCGCTCCCGGCTCCAGGCGAACTCGCGGCGACCGCGCTGCAGACATTTCGGCTGCCTTATGTGCAACGTCTCTTGCCTGTCCTTGTGCCGGAGCTGTCTATCTGGGGCGAGATGGACGCCGGCAATCTTCTCGCCGGCCGCGTCGATGCGATCGCAATCGAGGACGGCAAAGTCCTGGAGGTTCTGGACTGGAAGAGCGATCGCGACACAAGCCTGCACCGCGCTGCATATGTCCAGCAGTTGCAGCGTTACCTTCAAGCAACCTCGGCGCCACGCGGCGCGATCGTATATATGACCACCGGCGAAATCGTGCCTGTCTTACCGGCGAATGGATCACAACCTTCATCAGCCGAAGCAGGAGTCGAACCATCGGTATGAGCCGTGGCGCCGGTTTTGGTCATCCCATGAAATGACCTATGGTCCTAGATTTGGATCGCCTAGGCGGCGAACCGCGTCATGGGGATGATTTCGCCACGATCGATGTCGCGGTTTTCCGGCGGACAGCCTCAGGTCGTATGGTCGAATGGGGTGCTAGCATCGCTTGCCGTGGGTTTCGTGATTCAGCTAATCACGCCGTGGCACCGGCAAACCCGGGTTGGCGCTTTTCTCGCTTATGACGGCAATTCGGGACTAGTAACGGAGTCGGCCCGGTACAAGCGCTTGTCCGAGAACCCTTGCTTACACTATCCGCCGTCGGCGGTGGAGACATGGGTTTCGACGTCCGAAGCGTTGGTATTGATGACACGTAAACTCTCGCGCTGGCTGTTGGGCTGAACGACGCTTAAGTCGGTCATCCAAAATGCCGGCTGATCAAGCTGAATGCAGACATCCTGCTTTCAGCGACTCCGTCTTGCCGACCTCGGAGAAGCGCTGTGGTATCTGGATCACAGACGCATGCCGACAGTCACCCGCCGGTCGACGAGCAATGGATTGTAGCGTGACTGCTTGGCGATATGAGGATTTTGAGCGTTCGTTTCTGTCGTTCGTTTCCGAAATCGATTTGCCAGCTATCCTCCAGAACAACGTGGCTGAAATGCAGGCAGCGCTAGATGACTTGTCATCACGCAGAGAACGGACATTTCGGCTTCTAGTGGCCGACGATTTAGCGCCAGAGTTTCTCAAGGACAAGCTTTCCGAGTTTGATACGATGATCGTGAACAAGACCATTGAGCTGGAGGGAGGTCAGTCGGAGCTTGATTTTGTGAATGCGGGCATCGTTCAATTCGAAACGAGCAAGGTCGAGCTGGCTCGCCTCATTTCGATTCAAGATGGCCGGGGTCGTGACGCGCAGAGACTTCGTGCCCAAGTTTCCAGTCGCTTCGTTCGCTGGTCTTTTCGCTCGAGTTGGCCAACTCCGGTAGAAGGCCGTTCTTGGACCGAGCGGAGTCACTTCTTCCCCTACCAGCCGACGATGACGGATTTGTCGCTTCGGTTCGGGCCAGCCTCCGGACTCAAGTCCCAGGCTATCGGCCGATATTTCGCTGTGACCTTCAAAGACGGGAAAATTCGTGTTGTCCATCCCGATATTGAAGACCCATCCCGTGCCGAGGCCCAGATTGTAGGAAGCGTGCACAATGGTTTTGTTCGTACGGATCAGACCGGATATTGTTCCCTATCGGTTAGCCACGCCCTAGGTTCCTTCTCTACCGATCGTCTGCCATCCGGAAAAAATGGCAATGCAATTCCATTCTCCGCTGACTGGGTCGAGCGGAGATGCCTGGTTTGGCCGAGACCGACGCGTGGCGAAGGGGCGGCTGTTCATCGTGATACGGTGCGGTTAGGCGCTATTTATATCTGACAACAGGGTCCATCGTTCGATCGCCGCCGCGTCAATCTCGATCGATTTCGCGTTGTAGTTGAGAACGCGAAAAAGGTCTTGGTCGGGCTTTCCGATACGCTGCACCTTCATCCGCCTCTGAACGCGCAAGGCTTCGGATAAAATCGCGCCAGTTCGGGATCCAGAAACTGCTCGAACCAAAATTTGGCCGTTCAACTCGAAATGCAAATGCGAAGCCCCAACTGGGGGTGCAATCACCATGTGCACGTGATGATGCGGCCGATCCTCAAAGAAGACGACGCCCGCGCATGTGCCGGCTCGGCTTCTTCAACCAATTTCTCCCGAGATAGTGGCGATTTACGCGACCGGCCCACGACCGCACTGCGGTTGCAACCTGCCGTTGCGTCGCGCCTGGCTGGAGCAATGCGGTCACATTGAACGCCAAGCCCGGGATACCGGCTAGGGTTTAAACGAGCCGTGATTTGTAGTCCGTCCGAAAGCTGGGAGGCCGAGAAGCGATCATGCTCGCGTATATATTCGTCTCCAAGATTAAGCGGTACCCATGCGATCGCCAACCTCACCCAGCGCCCGCATCATGAAACGGCAAAATCCTACTATCCAACCCGAAGGCGAGGCAGGTCCTGGTTCGGCCGCCTCATCATCACGGCCGTCCTCCTCCAGTGAACCGACTGCAAATGAGGGCAAACAGATGTCCGGCTTGTTGCCGCTGACGCTGCTCTGCTAAAAGCAAGCTAGGTCGCGAGCTGCGCAAAGTGACCGAAGATCACAATGGCAGGCTGTCACTCGGCGCATAGCCGAACCAAAACGAGGCTGGTCCGTACCGGCGCTGAAGGGATACTATGGGGGATGTCAGCGCGTGGCTGCGCAATCTTGGTCTCGACCGCTATGCAGCGAACTTCCGTGAGGCAGAAATTGACGTTCGGTCGCTGCCGGAGTTGACCGAGGATGACCTGCGCGAGCTCGGCCTGCCTCTGGGGCCGCGCAAGTTGGTGCTGAAGGCGATTGCGGAATTGCTCATGGAGCAGGCAGGTCCGCCCCCTGGGCTTACCCACGCGGTGCGTTCCGATCCTGCGGAAAGACCCACGGCGGCGGAGGCGGAGCGCCGCCAGCTGACCGTGATGTTCGTCGATCTGGTCGGCTCGACGGCGCTTTCAGCCGCGGCTCGATCCCGAGGACATGCGCGAGGTCATCCGCGCCTACCAGAACGCCGTCGCCGGCGAGATCGCGCGGTTCGAGGGCCACGTCGCGAAGTTCATGGGCGACGGTGTGCTGGCCTATTTCGGCTGGCCGCGCGCGCATGAGGACGAAGCCGAGCGCGCGGTGCGGGCCGGGCTGGCGGTCGTCGCGGCGGTGGCGCGGCTGCGCGGGCCCGGCGGCAAGCCGCTTGGCCGGCCGGGTCGGCATCGCGACCGGGCTGGTGGTCGTCGGCGATCTGGTCGGCGAGGGCGCCGCGCAGGAACAGGCGGTGGTCGGCGAGACGCCCAACCTCGCGGCGCGGCTGCAGGCGTGCGGCCGAGCCCGGGCATGGTGGTGATCGCCGAGGGCGACCCGGCGGCTGATCGGCGACGCTGTTCGACCTGCGCGACCTCGGCCGCACAGGCTTCAAGGGCATCGCCGGGCCCATCGCCGCTTTCGCCGTGCTCGGCGAGCGTGCGCTGGAGAGCCGGTTCGCGGCCCGCCACGGCGGCGGCGTGGCGCCGATCGTCGGGCGCGACCAGGAGCTGGCGTTGCTGCTCGAGCGCTGGCGGCAGGCCGCAAGCGGCGAGGGCCAGGTGGTGCTGCTGACCGGCGAGGCCGGCATCGGCAAGTCGCGCATCGCCGAGGCGCTGGTCGAGACGGTCGAGCAGGCGAGCCGCATTTCCTGCTGCGCTATCAGTGCTCGCCCTATCACACGGATTCCGCGCTCTATCCGGTGATCCAGCAGCTCGGCCTCGCGGCCGGCTTCGCTGCCGGACGACGACCGGAGCGCCAGCTGGACCGGCTGGAGGCGCTGCTCGCCCAGGCGCAGCGACGATCGCGGCCGAGGCGGCGCCGCTGGTTGCGGCGCTGCTCGGGCTCGACGGCGACGGCGCGCTATGGCCCCTCGACGCTGACGCCGCAGCAGCGCCGCAGCCGAACGCTGGCCGTGCTGGTCGACCAACTCGACGGGCCTGGCCGCGCGCCGGCCGGTGCTATGGGTGATCGAGGACGCGCACTGGATCGACCCGACCACGCTGGAGCTGATCGAGCTCGCGCTGGATCGCGTCGCAGGATGCCGCGTCTGCATGCTGATCACCGCGCGGCCGACATTCGTGGCACGCCTTCGCCAGCCATCCCGTGGTCACGCGGCTGGCGTTGAACCGGCTGGCGCGCGCCGCGACGCAGGCCATCGTGCTGCGCATCACCCGCGGCAAGCGCCTGCCCGACGTCTCTGCTCGACGAGATCGCCGCGCGAACCGACGGCGTGCCGCTGTTCGTCGAGGAGATGACCAAGGCGGTGCTCGAATCGGGCGTGCTGCGCGAGGCAGACGGACGCCTATCACCTCGACGGGCCGCTCGAGCGCCCTGGCGGTCCCGACGACGCTGCACGACTCGCTGATGGCCCGGCTCGACCGGCTGCACCGGTGAAGGAGGTGGCGCAGACGGCCGCGGTCATCGGCCGCAGCTTCGATCATGCCATGATCGGCAGCCTGTCGCCGGCTGCCCGAAGCCGAACTGGCCGACGCGATCGCAGGCTGGTCGAGGCCGAGCTGGTCTTCCGCCGCGGCACGCCGCCAGACGCCACCTATCTGTTCAAGCACGCGCTGGTGCGCGATGCGGCCTACGAGAGCCTGCTGAAGAGCCGGCGCGTCACGCTGCACGCGGCTGCTCGACGTGCTGAGGCCCGCGGCGACGCTGCTCCGGAGATCGGCGCCCAGCACGCCGAGGCGGCGGGCCTCGAGAGCGGCGCTCGACTACTGGGAGGAGGCCGGGCGCGCGGCGGGGGCGCGGCCGGCATTCAAGGAGGCGATCGCCAGCTTCAGGGCCGCCGTGCGACTGTGTGCGTTCGCTCGGCGACGACCCGTGCTGGCGGCTGCGCGAGCAGGCGCTTCAGGTGCAGCTCGGCCAGGCGCTGATCGCGAGTGACGGTTACCAGGGGGATGCCACGCTGGCGGCCTTCGAGCGCGCTCTGGCGCTCGCTGACGATGCAGGCGACCCGGCGCTCCAGCTGCCGGCAATCTACGGGCTTTGGGCGGGTCGCTACATTGCGACCGTCGGCTCTGCCCATCTCGCCGACCGCCTGACCGCGGTGGCGCAGGCCCAGGACGACAGCGGACCGCAGCTGATCGGCCTGCGCGCCCAGGCGCTGGAGCGCTTCCATGCCGGTCATCTTCGCGAGGCGCTGGCGTTGGCTGAAATCCTCGCTGGCACTCTATCGCCCTGAGGCGCACGGCCTGCTGAAGCTGCGCTATGGGCACGACCCCCGGATGGCGGCGGGCATATACCGCGCCTGGTGCCAATGGCATCTCGGCCTGCCCGACCAGGCGGCGGCGCAGATGGCCGAGACATTAGCTTGGGCGCGCCACGTGGACCATCCCAACACGACAGGGCTCGCGCTGTGCTACGGCGTCTGCCCCACGAACCATTGGCTGCGCAGGCCGGAGCGGATCGAGCAGGCCGCGCGCGAGGCGGTGCAACTGGCGGAGCAGATGTCGCTAGCGCTTTGGCATGCGTGGGGGCGGATGTTTCTGGGCGCGGCACTGTTCAGGCAGGGCGACCCGTCGGGGATCGTCGAGATTGAGGCCGGCCTGACCGAGGCCCGGGGGATTGGCTCTGGACGGTTCGGTTCGCTCTTTCTCTCGATTGCCGCGGAGGCTCACGCGGAGGCGGGGCGCCACCGCGAGGCTGCGGACGCAATGGCGCGGGCCTTCGAAGAGCTCGCGACCAGCACCGACCTGGCGCTGGCGGCGGACCTGCATCGCGTGCGCGCTGCGGTCGCTCTCGGCGCCGACGCCGGCGCGTGGGACACGGCCGCGGCTGATCTACGCCAGTCGCTCGAGATCGCGCGCGGCCAGGAGGCGCTGTCGCTTGAGCTGCGCGCCGCGCGCGATCTCGCGGCGCTACTCGCCGGCCGGGGCGAGCGGGAGCAGGCGTTCGACCTGCTCGCGCCAGTCTACAACGGATTCTCCGAGGGCTTTGGCATGCCCGACCTGGTCGAAGCGAAGGCGCTGTTAGAGGCGCTCTCCTGACTGGCAAAGGGCAACGCGTCGGCGCTTAAGCCGACACGCAATCCAGTCTCGCCACATAGGGTTGCAGGCCCGAGGGCGCGCGACAAGCCAGTAGCTGCCATAGGCGCGGGGCCGTAAGCAGATCGGCAGCTTTCAAGCAACCAGTTGGCAAGAGCAGCCATTCAGCTCCGACCCCTTGCGAACGTTTCCTCTGCCGGCCACCGACGAATGACCCACGCCGGATTTCCTCCGACAAGGTATGCGAGGGACGTCCTTGGTGCTATCTCGTTGATTTGAATGTGGACGGCAAACCAATGACTTGCACCGTTGACAATCAAGGCAAGGTCATCTCCTCGTCTGCAAGCTAAAGCTCCTCACGCACAATACGGTCGCCTGTTCTCCATACAGAAGTTTGAACGTCGTGAATTGAGACCTTGGTCGTTGACTTCGACCCGGCTGCATCCGCCGCTGTGAACAACCACGAGGCTGTGTAGGATCGGGACAGATGCGCGGGCGATCCTGAATGCCGCCAGAGAAGGTCCGGCATACTCTAACTAAGGTTAAAGTCGGCGGGGGAGCGCTGGGGAGCAATGCGATCTGCCCTAAGCAGGCCGTTGCTCATGGTCGAGCAAGCCTAGAAGAGCCGAAAAGCAGGCGGCAACACTACTATCCGATTTCTGCTATGGTGCCTTGTCCGGCCTGGCCGGACTGGAGAACGCGATTGTGGATCGCAAACTCGCTGCCATTCTTGCTGCCGATGTGGTCGGCTACTCGGCGCTGATGGAGCGCGACGAGAAGGGGACCTATGAGCGGCTGAGGGCGGCGCGCAAGGAACTGTTCGAGCCCGAGATCGCCCGCCATCACGGGCGCGTCTTCAAGCTGATGGGCGACGGCATGCTGGCCGAGTTCGGCTCGCGTGGTCGACGCGGTCGAATGCGCGGTCGCTCTGCAGCGCGGGCTGGCCGAGCGCAATGCCGAGTTCGCCGAGGACCAACGCATCCAGGTGCGCATCGGCATCAATCTCGGCGAGGTGATCGTCGAAGGCGACGACCGCTACGGCGAGGGCGTCAACATCGCCGCGCGACTCGAGCAACTGGCCGAGCCCGGCGGCATCTGGGTGTCGGCCAAGGTGGCGCGGGAGGTGGAGAAGAAGCTCGCCTTCGGCTTCGAGGCAATGGGCGCGCAAAAGGTCAAGAACATCGCCGAGCCGGTGCAAGCCTTTCGGGTCAAGCTCGACGGGCTTCCGGCCAAGCGCCTTGTGCCGATCGCGGCGAGGCGCGCCTGGCAATGGGCAGCAGTGGGCCTCTTGATCGCCGGCGCCGTCGCTTTCTTCTATGCGCCGGGGATTGGCAGGTGGGGGCCGATGGCGCCGGCGCTCGCCGCCAGGCCCGGCATCGCCGTCCTGCCATTCCTCAACATGAGCGACGATAAGCAACAAGAATTCTTCGTCGATGGTCTGACCGAGGATCTAATCATCGATTTGTCGAATCTCTCCGGCCTGTTCGTCATCTCGCGCAACTCGGCCTTCACCTACAAGGGCCAAACGGTTAAGCCGCAGCAAGTGGCGAAGGAACTGGGCGTCACTCATGTGCTCAACGGCAGCGTCCGACGCTCCGCAGACCAGGTGCGCATCACCGCCCAACTGGTCGATGCCGCGAATGACCGCCAGGTCTGGGCCGGGCGCTTCGACCGCAAGCTCACCGACATCTTCGCGGTCCAGGACGAGGTCAAGCAGGAGATCATCGCGGCGCTCGCGATCCAGCTCACACCCGGCGAGCGAGCGAGCGTCCAGGCAACGGCGCCAACCCGAAACATTGAGGCCTACGAATACTATCTACGCGGCCGCTACGCGCTTAATCTGCTCACCCGCAGGGCGTTGCGTCTTGCCTATCACTCCTTCGAGAAGGCCTTGGCGATTGATCCCGATTTCGCCGAAGCCTACGCGGGACTGGCGATGACCTATGCGACCGACCTCACCGGCACTAGCGTTGGATGGAACGATTGGGTGCGTTCGCCGGCGCGCGCCCGCCCGCAGGCGGAAGTGCTCGCTCGCAAGGCCCAGGCGCTTAGCCCCAAGCTCGCAAGCCCGGAATTGGTGCTAACACGGCTCGCGCTCGCAGAATGGCGATATGACGATGCCATTGCCCATGCTCGCCGCGCCGTCGAGATGGAATCCGGCAACGCCGAAGCTCATGCCATGCTGGCCTTGGCGCTCACCGCCGGCGGACAGCATCAGGTCGCGAGCGCCGAGATCGACGACGCGCTGCGTCGGGACCCGAAGCCGCCGCCTTCGACTCTTCTGGTGGACGGCATCGTCCGTTTCGGTCTCCAGGATTATCAGCGAGCAGCCAGCGTATTCGATCAGTTTTTTGAGAGCATGGTGGATGGCGGCAATTGGTTCGGCGCCTCTTTCGCGGTCGCCAATGATTTTTATGCCGGGACTCATGTGGTGCGCGCCGAAGCAAGTCCCGTTGGACAAGGTCCCTGGGGTTTCGGGCTCGCCGCCGTCCGCTTCACCCGCTTCTACCGCGAAGATGCGGACATGGAGCATTTGCTCAAGGGCTTGCACGGTGCCAATCTGCCCGAATTCCCTTCCGATTTAGATCCCAAGAAGGAGCAGGTAGAGCCGGTCACGGGACAAGCGCTGTCCGCCCTGATGATGGGCAGCTCCTTCGAGACCCTGTGCACATCGCCACAACTTAACGGCGAGTTTCGATTCTCCGAGAACGGTATTGTGACCTGGACCCTCCGCCACGACTTGACCGATACCGGGATGAGCCGGATCACGGAGGATCAGGTCTGCGTCACGCTACCCACGGTGACGCGCGGCCGCGAGGCCTGCTACTCGGTCTTCAAGGCGATCGGCAACAATCATCTGACGCGCGATTACGCTTACGCGATTGCAGGGCCGAATTTGTGCTATTTTAAGGATCGAATATGATCCGAGAGGTCAGGGCATGAGGAATCAGCTGTTGGTCATCGGCAGGCGCAGCCTGATCCTCGGCGGCGCGGCCCTCCTTGCCACCTGGCCTCCGGCGCGGGCCGACGGCCTAGGAACATGGGCCGTCAAAGCGCCGCTTCCCATTGCCAAGTTCGGTCTGCATTCCTGTGTCATCGACGACCGGATTTTCGTCTTGGGTGGAGAGAACTTGGAGGCAAATTCCGATCCCACAGGCGGCCTGCATGTCTACGATCCGGCAAACGACAGCTGGAGCGAGGCGGTACCCATGCCCACCGCGCGTGGCTTCTTAGCCGCGGCGGCGATCGAAGGCAAGATTTATGCGGTCGGCGGCTCGCTCAACATGACGGAGCAGGACCCGGGCGTCGGCACTGTTGAGATCTCACGATCCCAGGACGAGAACCTGGAGCCGGGGCGCTGATATGCCCACGCCGCGCGCGGACCTCACCGCAAACGCGGTCAACGGCAAGCTCTATGCAATCGCCGGCACCCGCCATGTCGGCATCGAGGCTCTGAGCACGGTTGAGGAATACGATCCCATCACCGATAGCTGGACTCGCAAGGCTGACATGCCGACACCGCGGCTTCATCTGTCGAGCGCGGTGGTGAACAACAAGATCATCGTGGTCGGCGGCGGCCCCGAATGGCCGGTACCGTCAGCGGCATGCGAGATGTACGACCCCGCCACCGACAGCTGGACCAAGATGGCCGACATGCCGACGCCGCGCGTCGGCGTCTGGGCGGCGGCACTCGATGGCAAGGTCTATGTCATGGGTGGTTTGAGCTGGGAGAACGTGGCGCTCAACACCCTTGAGGCGTTCGATCTGAAGTCCAACGCTTGGAGCAAATTGGCGGACATGCCGACTGCGCGATTCATCCTCACCGCCGAGGCGGTGAGCGGACAGGTCTACGCCATCGGCGGCGCCGCCAGTGATTTCACCACTCAGAATACGGTCGAGGCGTTCAAGCCGTAGTCAGCGGCAAGCCTTCGATGCCCTAGCGGCGCTCCGTTTCAAGCAGGCCCGCGCTCAGGGGGCTACGACATTCCCTTCCCTAACCGCGATCTCTACCCTGTGATGCTTATTCGATAAGGTCGAAGACATTGCGCTGGAAGCGCCAACGCCCGGCATACTCCAACGTGGTCGTAAAGCTCCCACTGCACGAGCGAATCCATTAGTCGGTTGTCGAGGGCACGGCCCAGCAGCTTGGTATACCAAGTTTCGGCCGCCGCGAGGTCTGCGGTGAGCAATGCGGTGTAGATTTTTTGCAGGTTCATTTGTTTGTCTCTCCGGGCCAGGCCCGGTGTGAACGCCTGCTCAGCGGCAGAGTTCCTGACAACTGGAATAGTGTCTTTTGACGGCCTCCGTGCCCACGGGCGGTGGGGTCAGGGGTAAATGGACACGGCGACCGGCCTGGGCGTATGGTTCGACTCGATCTGGCGGGGTATGGTTCTTATCTGGAAGTAGGATGTGTTAGGACGCACGCCCTAGGCACCAGAAAGCTCAATCAGCTTGACGCTGCCGAGCGCTTAAAGGCTATGGTCACTTTCGTTCCTTCTCCTGCACTCGAGCGAACGTTGAACTGCGCCTTTGCATTCTCAGACAGAGAGCGCGCAATCAGTGCACCTAGCTTCCCTGGCTTGGGCCACGTTTCCCCCTCCGGAAGACCGACCCCATCATCGGCGATAACGACACGACACCCGTCGCCATCGACGATGCTGTGCAGCGTTATAGTGCCTCCATCGCGTCCGGCGAATGCATGTTTAAGCGAGTTGGTCAAAAGCTCATTCACGACGAGCCCAGTCGGCATGGCCACATCAATAGAGACCGGATATGTGTCGACCTTCATGTCGAGACGAATACCCTCGACGGCGTGCGATGCCATCACCGCGGAGGCGATCTGGCTAAGATACACGCCGAGATCGACTTCGTCTTTCTGCTCGTCAGCAGAAAGCGTCTGGTAAAGGATCGCCAGCGCATCCACACGGCCGGCTAGCCTTTCGAAAACGTTTTTGATCCGAGACCGTCGCGTTGCGGGTCTCCATGCGGATCAGAGCGGTTATCATCTGCAAGTTGTTTTTGACACGGTGCTGGAGTTCACGAAGCAGGGTATCCTTCTCATGGACTTGCACTTCCCCCGATCCGTCGCCAGCTTCTCCATGCGCTGTTACATCAACCAGCGCTACCAAACGAAAGCAGATCTTGCCGTTGTCGTCCTCAATGAGGTTTGAGTAGACGTCCACAAGCGGTGGCTTCTCGAAGGCCCGCTCCAGCCGGAATGTGCCGACAAAATCGGTTTCTTCGACAACAGCCTGCGGCCAGCGATCGATCCTTCTGTGAATGCCGGTCCCCGAAGCGCCCCCCAATTTTCTCGCGTGAGGACAGCCGCTTCTAGGCCTGATAGCTTTTCGAACTCCGGATTGGCGTAGACGACGCGCTCGCTGGCACTCAGATCCGAGACGGCGATGGCAATCGGTACCTGGTCGAGAAACTTCTTGAATTGTTCGCTTTCCAAAGCGGTGGCGAGGTCAGGTGTCTCAAGCAGTTTTTCGACTGCGTTCGGCACCTTCTGAACCTGAATTCATTGAGCAGACCTTGCGCTGGTGGCAGCGCCCTCATTATCAGCGATGAGCTAAGCCCGCTATCACCAATACCACCAGCGTCCCTACGCATTGGTCAGGAGTACGAGGGAACAAGCCTGGTTTGTCTCAAAGGCAAAGCCATCGTGAACACGAGCCCTTCAGGTCGGTAGCGCAAATTGACTTTGGCATCACATTGCATAGTGAGAACTTTTTCCAGCAATGTCGTGCCAAAACCTCGTCGCATGGGCGGTTCGACCTTCGGTCCGTCGTGTTGATGCCAGTTAAGATGTACGACGTGGGTGTCGCCAGATCTTGCAACCGACGAACGCACATTAAGGCGACCGTTAGGTTTGGGACAGCGACCAAATTTTGCGAGTTGGAGGCGAGGCCATGAAAAGCCATCCCGACGGCTATGGCTATATCGGCGACTAGAGCGACATCGGGCCCTTCGAGGGCGATGCGCGGCTTGACCTGCGTCTCGTATGCCGAAGCTCGCCTTCTAGCAGTTTCTGCAGCGATGCCGTTTGCCAATAGTCGTCAGTGAGCATGGAATGAGTGTCGGCAAGTGACACAATTCTGGCTGAAAGTCGCTGACGAAATCTTCACGGATATCGCTTGACCGTGCGGTTGCTCCCATCATCGCCCGGACATTTGCCAGCGTGTTCTTGACGCGGTGATGCAGTTCCCGGATCAGCAGTTTCTGCCGGGCTGCCACCTCCTCCTTCTCCTGGATATATCTCTTGACCTCCAGCTGGCGGGATCGGGCTCGTAGTGCCGAACGAACAGAGTTGGCGAGGCCGTTCACTACGTCATGGGTGGCCGGCAAAAAGATTGCATCATCGGTATACATCGCCGCCAAACCCTTGGCATCTGCCTTGTTGAACGCAGCATCCCAAGCAAATGTAGGCCGCCTTCACATCCTCTGCCGTGTCAGCTCTTGCGGGCGCTGAGGAGGCGATCGGTTTTCCCGCGCTGCCTGTTACCCTCGTCAGCACGCACGACGCCGGCGATGTCTTCGTCGGAGTTCTCGCAACGGCAATCGGAGCTGAGAAATCACTCAATGACGCGTTGGCAGAAGCTAACAGCGCTGCCGCAATTCATGTTTCGACAGCGCCCGCCCAACTCACAGCGGACGATCGTGAAGAGACCTCTGAGAAAGCTTGAGTACAACAGAAGTTTGGGGCCGGCCGGAACGGCTGTGTTGCGGCATCCGTCCGAGAGGGCACGCCATAGCTGGCGGTCGGCGCGGTTGCCGCGAGTGTCTTCGAAGATGTCCGCTTTCGGGGAAACAGCAATGCTTGTCTAACGGCCGACATGAAGGCGCAAGGCGGTCGCTGACCTATACGCGCCCGACTCTGTGAACGCTACAAGCCAACGCCTGAGAACCTTGAACCAGATTGGTGGTGGCTGGAATGTGCGGTGGCTGCCCTCCCAAGTCAGTCGATGTATCGCGTCTTGTCAGATTTCAGCACAGAACGCACGAAGTCGGGTACCTGAAGGCCGTCACGCACCAGCAGGTCAAGCTGCTGCTCGGCAGCCCGGATGGCGGGGAGAAGGGAAAGCAACGTCTTGGCTTCGAGGCGGGGCACAACGACAACGCCGTCGCGGTCGCCAACCAGAATATCTCCAGACTCAATGCGCACCTCGCCCATTACAATCGCCATGCCCACCGTTCCGGGGCCGCTGCGGGCCGGCGAGTTTGGCGTGAGGCCGGCGCAGTAGACCGGCAGCCCGACTGCCTCAATGCCAACGATGTCGCGCACAAGGCCGTCGGTGACAAAGCCAGCAACACCCTTGTTGCGCATCATGCCGAGTAGGAGATCCCCGGTCACGGCCGTACCCATGAACGCTTCTGTGGCGGCGACGATCACATCGCCTGCCTCGGCTAGCTCTAGAGCGCCGAAAGCCGCCAAGTTGTCGGCAGGCCCGCAACGGCATGTCATGGCTACGCCGATCAAGCCAGCTGCGGCTGGTAAGAGCGGACGGATGCTATGGTGCAAGGCACCCCTGCCGCCCATTGCATCGACGAGAAAACCTGTGGGCACGTCGCGAAATGCCTCCACCAGGGCTCCCGGCGGGCGTGGGGAGCTGCGTTTGATGGTTAGGATCGGTGGGTCCTTGATCACTTGATTGTCCTTACACCATTCAGAATCACGGCACCCGCCGGGAACTGCATCTCTGTCATCGCTTAAAGCGTGTTGCCTGGCCGGAAGGCAAGGCAGTCGGGGCCAAGTGCGCCGATTGTGGCAGCGCCCATCAGTCCCATGGTCCGATCGATCTCCCGGCGATAGAGTTCCAGAACGTGAGCCACCCCAGCCTCTCCTGCGACCGCAAGCCCCCAAAGCTGCGGTCGTCCGATGAGACAGAAAGCGGCACCGAGGGCGACCGCCTTCACGACATCAGAGCCGCGCCGGATGCCGCCATCGACAAGCACCGGGATGCGACCCTCCACCGCCTTCAAGACGGCGGGCAGTGCGTCGAGCGGAGAAATTGCGCCGTCCAGCTGCCGTCCACCGTGATTGGAGACGATGATGCCGTCAACACCGCGTGCCACCGCCTCCGCGGCCTCTGCAGGATGAAGCACGCCCTTCAGCAGCAGCGGCCCGCTCCAGACACCGCGCAGCCACTCCACATCGGCCCAACAAAGACTTGGATCAAGCAGGCCGGCCATGCGGCTGGAAATCGAACTCAGCGCCGCCGTCTCGCCCGCTCGAACATAGTTGCCGAAGGTCAGCTGTGGCAGGGTTCTCCGCATGCGCAAAAGCCAGGCCGCCTTAGTCGCAGCCGCCAAAGTGCCGGTCACACCGAAACGCGGTGGAATGGCGAAACCGTTGCGAATGTCGCGCTCGCGATTTCCCAGCATTTGGTTGTCGATGGTCAGCACGAGAGCCTCATATTCAGCGGCTTTCGCGCGTTGGACCATTTCCAGTGTGAAGACGCGATCGGTATAGACGAAGACCTGCATCCATCGCGGCGACGCCCCGGTCGCGGCTATATCTTCCAACGTACAGGCAGAGCCGTGGCTTGCGCATTAGAGCGTACCTGCGGCGGTCGCTGCCCGCGCGGCGGCGCATTCGCCGGCTGGCCAAAACAGTCCCGCCAGTCCGGTCGGGGCGATACCCAAGGGCATGGACAGATGCTGGCCGAAAAGCGTGACGGACAGGTCGCGTGTTTCCGCGCCGTTCATGGGACGAGGCAACAAGGCGACGTCTTCGAACGCCTGCTCATTGCGGCGCATCGACCTCTCGTCCTCGGCAGCGCCGTCAGCGAAATCGAAGACTGGGAGTGGCAGTACACGCCGAGCCTGAGTGCGAACCTCTGCGACGCTGAACAGGCGTTTCAGGGCGAACGGATCGAATTTGCTCACCCGCGCGATCCGCCTACAATCGCGCCGTAATACGTCGGTGCGCCGCCGCCCTTCACAGGAACACGGCACAAGGACCCGCCGAACGAAGGTTCGGTGCCGGTGGCCAGCACGCCGGCATTTGTGATCCACAGCATCTCGCCGGCAAACACGCAGTTCGTCGTTGCCAATCCGCAGTGGAAAAATCGCTCGGGCGTGCCGTCAGCCTTCAAAACATGGATGCCGTTGGCAACGATGTCGGTGACGTAGAGCCGGCCATCGGCTCCGACCTTCAGTCCATCGGGTATCGGATTGTCGCCAGGCAGGCGGCCGAGATCCTCAATTCTGCCGTCGGGGTGCCTGCGGGCGACATGTCCGGTGTAGGATTTGCCCCAGACAATCGAACCATCCGCCTCGACCGCCACGCCATTGGGGAAAACCGGAGTGTCGAATGCAACCATGACGCTAGCAGTGCCGTCGGGATCGATCGCAAAGATGTAGCTCGGGTCCGGAGCAGCAGGGTTATATGTGCCTGGATCGGTGAAGATCAGCCTTCCATTCTCGGCAAACACAAGATCGTTCGGGCCATTCAGCGGGATGCCGGCGACATCGGAGAGCAGGATTTCCGGTTTCTCGCCTTCCGCGACCCGCTGGATGGAGGGGATGGTCATTTCCGTCGCCCGCCACGGACCGGTCGTCCCGCCATTTTGGCAGACATAAAGGAGGCCGTCTGAACCAAGTACGCAGGCATTGGGGGCGCCGGCCACATAGGCGAACCGTTTGGCATTCCCGCTTGGGTCGATGGCGGTCAACTGACTGCGATAGCTCTCTACGAGCACTATGCGGCCATCAGGCAGCATGGTGGGGCCTTCGGGCCAGCCCAAACCGTCCGTAACCAACTGCACCGGCATTTCAACAACGCCCGCCATTCCCACTATGCTCCGAAGTCAGGTCGGTCGGTCTGTGCCAGAACCGGCGCCCATTTCATTGGCGGCGATCATACGCAAAAAGGCACCGATGTCTTGTCGGACAAACGTTGCGACGGACGCACTTCTCATCACCAACTTTGCGCCAATGTGACGGCACGCCACTTCACTTAGGTATGTACGGTTCCGAACAGCTTGTGAGAAAAACTTGAACATCCAACGGGCGCAGGCGCTTTGCGTTACAGTCTCGTGCGGTGCCTCGCAGAGTTTGTTGTAACCATCCCGTTCCATGTACCTTAACGAACCATGCGACCGCGTGACACGAGAGCAGCCTTGTTACGTCACCGAGATCGGCGGCGGCTTGGTTCGATTAGACTGACGCTTGTCGAGAATTTGCGAGCACGCACGATCACTTCGCTGGGTTGATCTCTGCACGATCTGGAAGGGCTGCAAATCTTCGAAGGCCGGTCATCTACAGAGTGCCGTTAGCTCGATTTAACGTACGGCAGCTTTTAGGATCGGCCACCCAACGGCCAAGTGACCGAAATAAGGCGCAAAGCCGCCGGCAGTATCGGGGCCGGAAGTTGACTGACTGGTTCTAGCTGACATGGTGCGAAAGCAGCGCTGCGGGCCGCGTTAGTTGCGAAGAAGAACCCAAAATCCGAAATTCTCATTTCACATCGAATGACACCTTGGCGAATTCTTATTCGCGCGCCCTACGGGAGGCTCACAAAGTCATTAAGGCGTCTTCAATCTTGATGTGGGATCGAGATTGAAGAGGTGCGTACGGCTGTAAGGAATAATGATGGGCATTTTCAACAAGCTGTTTGGGCGCGACCTATTTCCCCCCAAAGACGATCATCCGGCTGCAGCCAAAACCCAATCCAAATCCCGAAGCCTATGCGATGCTTCCTGGGCAAGCGCGACGTGTCATATGGTGGTCTGTCGCGCAAAAGTTGGACCAGGACCTGGCCGATAAACTGCGCATGCTTGCGCAACGCGCGATACAAGCAGCGCATCCAAATGGATTGAGTAGCGGGACGCCTTCGAGCTCAAGGATTACCCTCTCGATCCGGAGCATGTCCACAAATACGGTGTCTTCAGAATTCAGTTCCGAAACGAACCCTGCATTGGGATGGTGTGCAAGCCGACGGAAAGACGGGAGCTTGGTATACGATTGTGTCCGCCAACTGGAAGGCGGCGATGGAAATCAGTAGAGCCAGACGTGCATCAATTCTTTCCCTATGAACTGCGCCTCCAGGATGGAACGGTGGTCGGAAACGAATTCATCTTTCACATCACCCAGCGGGTAGGGTTCCTCGACAAGACTGTGTCCGGGTACATACCGCACAAACGTGATGACGGTGTCATCTATTATACCAAGCCATTTGTTTACACCGGTCCTGCCATGCAAGACATACTCGCAATCAACCGCAAAGCAATTGCCGGCCATCATCTGTGGCTTGATCAAGATGAGGGGCTCTGCTTCCTGTTGTCGCCGCTGATCGGCAACGTATACCGCGGCCGCTATTGCCAGCAGGACTGGGCGTTTTTTCTGTGCTTACTGTGTGACCGGTTCAGCAGTCGTCAGGCGATCGGGATAGTGACACCGGCGTTTTCGTTGGCACCTCCTTAGCACTGCTCCTATATCTGTCGCGCGGGTTTACGGTACACCTTGAGCAATTTCACCGATATCGGGCTAGCGCCTCGTGGGTAAAAACCTTTGACCGGTT
>CAVQCL010000019.1:0-75000 GCA_963710935.1 uncultured Alphaproteobacteria bacterium
CGCCGCCGTGTGACAATCCTTTTTGCTGACGTCAGCAAATCAACGGCGCTTGCCGAATTGCTTGGCGAAACTCGTTCTTCCCAAGTCATGTCCCGCATCCTCCAAACAATGACGAATGCGATCAAACGGAGCAGCAGCGCCTGTCGTCGAGGTAGTTGGCGATGGGGTTCTGGCTTTGTTTGGCAAGCCATGCGCGCAGTGGAAGATGCTCCTCACAAGGCATGCCAGGCAGCTCTGGATATCCAGTCGCGGATTGCGGAACTTGAAGACAGCCTGTTTGTCGAGTTTGCCGCCCGTCCGCGCGTGAGGATTGGCGTGCACACGGGCCGAGTGATTATCGGTGCGGTTGGTGGCGAACAACTGGCCCATCGTACGGCCCTAGGCGATGCGGTTAACGTTGCCGCGCGGCTTCAGGAGTTAGCTGAACCAGGCACGGTGATTATCAGTGAATCCACACTTCTCAGATGTTGGCGGGCGGCGCCGAAACCGAGCATTTGGGACAGCACTCCATCCGTGGCAAGCGCACACGTCTTAACTTGTTCAGGCTCTTTGGCCTAAGCCATGGGACTTCGCGCTTTGAAGCGCGGGGCAGGCGTGTCCTGTCACCGTTCGTCGGGCGCAACGTCGAGCTAGCGAAGATAAGTCTTGCTTCGAAGCCGCGGCACGCGGTGTCGGTTGTGTGATCTATATCAACGGAGAGGCAGGAATAGGAAAGTCTAGGCTCATCTATGAATTTGCCAGTTCAATCGGTGAGTCCCAAGCGCTCGTAATACAAGGCAATTGCGTAACTCTCGGTCAAGCCACCGCATTTCTCCCCTTTCTTGAGATCGTGCGGACATCGTTTGGTATCCCTGCCGCGGCGGAGGCCGCTGCCATTGCAGATGCTGTCCACCAGGGAATCACGCGCCTCAATCTCGATGTTCAAGCATGCGCGGTTTTTTTGACCCATGCGCTCGGCGTTCCCTCGGCGCATGAAGCGTTGAACAACCTCGATCCGGCTGTCGTGGCCCAGCGCACTTATAAGGCAATGCGACAGGTCATTCGGGGTATGTGTCACGTCTCGCCATTGGTTCTCGTCATTGAGGATGTACAGTGGATCGATCCAGCCTCCAATCAATTGATTGAATGGGCGGCGTCCGAAGCGGCATCGCTACCCCTTCTCGTGGTTTGCACTTGTCGTCCAAACTATTCGCAGCCCCGGGCAGTAGTGCGTACGGGGGCCGTTGAACTCGATCTGGCGCCTCTTGATCCCGAGGCTGTCCGCTCGCTGAATTCATCGTCGCTTTGGCCTTACCCCGTTTCCGGCGCGGGTGGACGCATTCGTTCTTGAGCGCGCTGCTGGCAATCCCTTGTTTGCAGAAGAATTGTGTCTATGCCTGGTCGAACAGAACCGGGAAGAGCCAAGCAGCGCCACAATTTCTTCGGGATTTTTTGGCGGGTTTCGAGCTGCCCGAAAGGATCGAGGATGTCCTTTTGTACAGGTTCGACCAACTCGATGGGTACGCGCGTCATCTACTCGAGGGTCGCTTCTGTCATCGGCCGGCAGTTTTCAATAGACGTTCTGGCCACAGTGCTGGATGGCGAAGGTGATATGGCGCGAACACTCGTTCGCCTCGCTGACCAAGACATACTGCACAGCGCCGAACCCGATATTGGACCGGTGTTCGCCTTCAAGCATGTGCTTATCCAGGAGGCCATCTATCGCACCTTGCTCGAGACTGATCGGAAGGCCATCCACGAACTCGTTGGGCTAGCGATTGAAAGGTTGCATGCTGGCCGGTTGCTCGAACACGCTGAGGTGCTGGCGGACCATTTCGTCCGTAGTGACCGGAAAGATAAGGCAATCAGATACCTCGCCGTTACCGGCGAAAAGAATGTGAGGTTGTATTCGGTAGAACAGGCGGATGACCAATTCCGAGGCGCTGGCGCTTGTTGAGCAGTCTTTCAGCAGCATCAATGATGGCGACCTAGCCGACTTGCTTGTTGCGTGGTCGAAAGCCTTCCTCTACCGGAAGGACATCAACGGAACGATAGAAACTATCGAAAGGTTTTATCCGCGTCTTCGGGCGTCTTCCGAGGTGCGCAGGGCAGCGATGCTGAGATACTGGCTCGGCGTTTCTTACGCTATGCTAACGGATTTCAGTAGAGCCCGCGCCTTGCTGGAAGAAGGACTTATGATGGGTCAACGCGAAAGCGACGCGACGTCTATCGGGTATTGTTCGGAGGGTTTGGCTTGGACATACTGTGGTCGGGGCGCAAAAGGACTAATGTGCGCGTGACGCAGCTTTGCCAAGGTGCAATTGAGATTGCCGATGCGATTGGGGACACTTTCCTCAAGTCGCTCGCTTTGACGGTCTGGTGCAACGACAGCATCTCTCGAACCGATTTTATACAAGCCGATCAGCTTTCTCGCCGCCTCATTGATCTGTCCCAAGAGTTGGGTGACCCTCGACCGGAAGGCATGGGTCGGTTGTTACTGGCGTTCACTCGTGGCTATGAAGAGCAATATGTAGAGGCGCTGTCACATGCTGAAGAGTTGATCAGGCTCGCGGTCAATCCACTGGACGAGCTCATGGGCCGCTGCGCCAAAGGGGCCATTCTTGCGTTTTCGGGGTCGGCAGATTTGGCGCTGGAGCTGCTTGAAAGTGCCCGCGGAGATATCTTGGCGAACGGGTTCAACCACCTGCTTCCGTCAATCGAGATTGGACACGGCGCTGCGCTTCTTCGCAGCGGGCGGATGGCGGCGGGCGTTCGTTGGCTCAACGATGCAATCAGCCGCCATTCGCAGTCCGACAACTGTGTCGTGTGCACTTTCGGCCACTTGGTTCTAGGTATTACTTATCTGAGGATGGTGTGCGGTGAAGGTGAACTTTCTCTCAAAGCGAAGGTCCGGAACCTGCCGTTCCTCATCAGAAGCATGCCGGTGGCCCGTCGTCGCTGTGCATTTCACCTTACTAGTGCGATCGAGCTGAGCCGCAGGCACGAAGTTCCCGGTCAACTTGCCCGGGCCCTTTGCGAGCGCGGCCATCTCGAACTCGCATGCAAGTCATACGCAGCCGCGCGAGCCGACTTCGCGGAAGCAGAAGAGATCGCGACAAAACACCACTACGAAAACGTGTTGCGCCGAGTCGCTGAGGCATATCAGCATGATGCTGTCCGCGAGCCACGTTGGACTCGAGATCGATGGCTAAGTCGTGAGACCTATGTTGCCTGGTTGGCGAGTAGCCTTGGGCAATTAGTGAAGGGATGGGCGGCGGACACGCGCTCAAGCTGTGCTGGTCAGCCCGACGTCATGACCATCGTGCGTAATCTTGCCTGTGAAGGGCGCATCGTCATCGTCGTGCTGCATGACTTGACGCTAACCGCGACCTGAGCGGATCGTAAGCGGCTTCAGGGTAGCTGGCAGAGAAATAGGATCTCATCAAAGAGGTTCGACACATTGAGTGCAGCCTCCCAACCGTTACGCTCGTAGTGCAGGGCAACATCGAGCACGGTGTAGCTGGGAACGCCCACGGTGTTCTCACTGTCCCCGAAGGTGAGCCGACATGGAGGCGCCAGGGGGCCCCGGCGCCGGAACAGATCAATCTTGGGATAGCTACCCGAATACAGGCATCGCCTCGCTACAATTAATTCAGGTTGAACGAGGCGACCGGCCTGCAGCATTGGCCCTAGACTAGCCGATTGGTTTCATGTCAGCGATCACCGTCGGCAGGAGTTCTGAGATAGTCGGATGGATTGGCACCATGCGCTGCATCACCGTGTACGGCGCCTTCGCATACATCACGTCGAGAATGCCATGCACAACCTCGTCGCCGCTTGCGCCAAGGAGCGCCGCGCCGAGAATCTCCTTGCTGTCGGCGTCGGCGACGATCTTCATGAACCCCTTCGTCTCGCCTCGCTCAACGGCTCGGCCCACTTGTGTCATCGGACGTGTACCAACCAGAACATTGCGGCCGGATTTTCGCGCTTCCGCTTCCGTCATACCGGCCCGGCCGAGCGGCGGGTCGATATAGAGAGCGTATGCGGTCTTGCGGTCGCTCACGCGGCGATTGTCGCCGTCGAAAAGGTTTGCCGCAACGATCTCGAAATCGTTGTAGGCGGTATGGGTGAAAGCGCCTTTGCCGTTGCAATCGCCGAGCGCGTAGATGTGTGGCTGACTTGTGCGCAAGTCGTCATCGACGGTGATGTAGCCGCGCGCATCGACGGCGACGCCGGCCTTGTCCAGCCCAAGGTCATCCGTGTTCGGCCGCCGTCCAATGGCTAGCAGGACGTGAGAGCCGTTGACTGAACGGTCGCCGCTCGAACAATCGACATGCACACATACGCCGCTTTCATGCGGCGAGAAGCTGATGCACTCGGCATCGAGCCGGAAGTCGATGCCTTCCTGTTCGAGGATCGTCTTGATTGCGTCTGAAATGTCTTCGTCCTCGCGCGAGATCAGACGCGGGCCTTTCTCCACCACGGTCACATTTGCCCCGAAGCGCCGGTACATCTGCGCGAACTCAAGGCCGATATAACTGCCGCCCACGACAACCAGATGCGCCGGGAGGAAATCGACATCCATGATTGTCGAATTCGTTAGGTAGCTGATCTGGTCTATGCCGGGCATTGGCGGGACGTTGGCGCGCCCACCAACATTGATAAAGATCTGATCCGCGGACAGGGTTTCGCCGTCGACGCTGACCTCATGCGGCGAGACGAAGCGGGCGTGACCGCGGAACACGGTGCAGCCTTTCATGCCGTCCAGCCAGCCTTCGATGCCGATGCGAGAGTCTAACGTCACCTGGTCCTTCCGCGCCTTGATTCTCTTCATGTCGGCGGTGACAGGTCCGGCAGTCGTAAAACCATACTCCGCCGCACGACGAGCTTGATGCATGGCATAAGCACTGGCGACCATTGTCTTGGTCGGTTTGCAGCCGGTATTGACGCAGGTGCCGCCGAACAAGTTTCGTTCGATCATGGCGACGGTCATCCCCGCAGCAGTCAGGCGTCCGGCCATGGATGGGCCGGCCTGGCCGGCCCCGATGACGATAGCATCGAATTTCTGCGTCATGCGACCGCCGAGACAATCCATAACGCCAGCACGATGGCGACGGCGTCCTCGATGAGCGCCGCCGGCAGATCGCGGCCGAAGGAGGCGGCAAGCCGAGCGCGGACAGCGGCACCGCCGTATGTGCCGATGACCGCACCTATGACGCCGGCGACGAGCCCTGCAATTGGAGCGCCGCCAACCGTCCCGATTACCGCGCCGGCAAATGCGCCACTAGCAAGCCGCGCACCAAATTGCTGCGGTACCTTGCGACTTGGCGTGGACGGCAGCTGGTCGGTAACCAATTCGACGAGCGCCAGGATCGTAAAGACCGCGACCGCGATCCAATGACCCATAAAACCTGCCCAGGTGCCGGCAGCCGGCAACCAGCCAAGATAGGCGCCCCATGCAACAGCGGCTGGCGCCATCATGGCGCGAAGCCCGGCGACGATGCCGATCAGAAGCGCAAGCAGATAAAGCATTTGATCCCCCTGGCGGCATCATAATGTCAGATCGACCGTGCTCATACGGTGATCCGTCAGCGTTGATACTGGCCAATCGACGCCAGTTATTCAACGACTTTGGCGGGCAGCTCTGTGGCCTCCGCACGCGCGATTAATGCTCGGTGACAACCGGCGATGAGATGTATTGGGCGTGGTCACCCTGTGCGTAGCTCTGCTGTACTACGAGCGATGGTCGCGAAGACGACGTTGTGCATGCTGTGACCAAGAGAATGCAGATGATTGTGGAGACGACACGCATGCTTAAACATCCCTTCCACTTGCTGTCGACCAGCAGGAGCGCTGTCGGCTTGGCAGCTAGCTTTTGAACCAATTGAGCCGCTCGGTGACTATTACCAAAATAACAGCAGAAATTAATATATCCAAAGGTATTTGATGGGCTCCCAGTGATCGATTGAATTTAGAGAGCTGCGTCCAATTGACGAGCCGTGTCGCTATCATGCCGATTGATGTGAGCAGAATAGAATGGTGCCCCCTGCCGGAATCGAACCAGCACTCCTTTTGGGAACCTGATTTTGAGTCAGGCGCGTCTACCAGTTCCGCCAAGGGGGCGCGCGCTCGCCTTCAAGCAAGGTGCCTTCCGGCAGCGAACGGCTGCGGATATACGAACGACCCCGCGACAGTCAACAGCGGCGGGCCGAATTCGTGGCTAGATCATCAAATCAGCGTGTGCCCCGCCGGCTTTGAGAGATCGGTAACCGCAAACTGGCAAAACCGGCGCCGGGCTGCGACAAGCGGTCCGTCGCGCACCATTGCGGAGGCTTTCGAATGTCCATAGACACCGCCACGCAAAAACCGAGGCGCGGCATGCTGCGAAAACTCTACGACTGGACGCTGTCGCTGGCGGCGCGCAAATCCGCCGAATGGTGGCTCGCCATCATCGCCTTCGTCGAAAGCTCGGTGTTCCTGGTGCCGGCCGACGTGCTTTATCTGCCGATGGCGCTGTCGCGGCCGGACCGCGCCTATCGCTATGCGCTGGTGGCGACGATTGCCTCGGTGCTCGGCGGCATCGCCGGCTGGTTTCTCGGCCATTACGCCTATGAGGGCGATCGCCAAGCCGGTGCTCGAATTCTACGGCAAGCTGGACGAATTCGAGGCGCTGCGCGTTTCGGGCGGCACGGGGCTCATCCTGCTGATGCTGGTCACCTCGGGCCTGGCGCATCTGCCGCCGATCAAGGTGGTGACGATCCTCTCCGGCGTCATCGGCTTCAGCCTGCCGCTGTTCATCCTGTCGGCAATCATTGCGCGCGGCGCGCGCTTTTTTGCGCTCGCCTGGCTGCTCAGGACCTATGGCGAGCCGATCCGCCACTTCGTCGAGGAGCGGCTTGGGCTGATCGCCGCTGCCGGCGCCGGCGCCCTGATTTTGCTCTATATCCTCGTCAGATACGTGTTCTGACAGAGTTCTCTTGAGCGACCTTTCCCATGACAGTGCTTGCCTCTTCGCCCGCCATTTCCACCTCGATGACCCGGACGGCGCTGTTTCTCGCCGTCGCCATGGCGGTGACGGTGCTGACGGCGCTGGGTTTCCAGTACATTGGCGGCTACATCCCCTGCAAGTTGTGCCTCGAACAGCGCTGGCCGTTCTATATCGGCGCGCCCTTGATGGCGCTGGCGGCGCTCTCGGGCGGAATGGGCGGATCGCCGAAACTGACGCGTGGGCTTTTGGTGCTCGGCGGCATCATCATGGCCGTCAGCCTCTATCTCGGCGCCAAACACGCCGGCGTGGAATGGGGCTTTTGGGCCGGCCCCACCGACTGCGGCGCTGTGGCCGGCGTCGATACCGGCGGCAAGGGCGTGCTCGACGCATTGGACACGATCGTGCCGCCGTCTTGCGACAAGGCGGCGCTGCGTGTGCTGGGCCTTTCCTTCGCGGGCTGGAATGCGGTGGTCAGCTTCGTGCTGATGCTGGTGGCGTTCCGCGGCGCGGCAAAGGGGTAGCACCTCTTCCCTTCTCCCCGTACGGGCAGAAAGTGTCACGAAGTGACGGATGAGAGGCTGTTGCCTGACGTCGCGCTGCCTCAAGGCTCCAGTTCGACATCCCAGTAGAGATAGTCCATCCAGCTTTCGTGCAGGTAGTTCGGCGGGAACAGCCGGCCGTTGTTGTGCAGGTCGTGCACCGTCGGCTGGTAGGGTTTCTGGCGCGGCCACATCTTGGCATGCGCCGGCAGCAGGCCGCCCTTGCGCAGATTGCAGGGCGAGCAGGCGGCGACGACATTTTCCCAGGTCGTCGCCCCGCCGCAGCGGCGCGGGATGACATGGTCGAAGGTCAGATCTTCCTCGGTGCCGCAATACTGGCACTCGAAGCGGTCGCGCAGGAACACGTTGAACCGCGTGAAGGCCGGATAGCGTGACGGCTTCACATAGCTCTTCAGGCTGACCACCGAGGGCAGCTTCATCGAGAAGGTCGGCGAGGAGACCTGATGCTCATATTCGGCGACGATGTTCACCCGGTCGAGGAAGACTGCCTTGATGGCGTCCTGCCAGGACCAGAGCGACAAGGGGTAATAGCTGAGCGGACGGTAATCCGCATTCAGCACCAGCGCCGGCAACCCATCGGGAGACACGGCAATCGTCACGCCCGCCACCTCCTGCCTCAGAACCAATCGGCGCGCATAGTGTAAGCCCGAGATGTCAGGAATGTGAAGCGGGGGGAGGGCCTCGAAAACGGTGCAATCCGCCATTTTCTTGCGTTTTACGGGCTCGGCGGCGTCACCGGAACCGCGTCGCGGCCGCGAATCGTGCGGTAATAGGCCCAAAACAGCCGTGCCGCGACGCCCCGCCAGGGCGACCAGACTTCGGCGATTGCCGTCAGCGCCTTGTCCGCGGGGCGTGATTCGTGGCCGAGCGCATGGCCGACCGAGGTCTGCAAGGCGACGTCCTTGGCCGGGAAAATATCCGGATGGCCGGCGGCAAAAAGCAGATAAACCTGCGCCGTCCAGGGGCCGATGCCGGTGACTGAAGTCAACTTTGCCATTGCTTCATCGGCGTCGCATTCGCACAGATGATGCAGGTCAAGCCCGTTTTGGACAGCTTCGGCGGCTGCTATCAGCCCCTTCTGCTTCGGGCGCGACAGGCCGGCTTGTCGGAACAGATCGTCGTTGGCGGCCAGGATTGCTGCCGGCGTCAGCGGGTTTGCCAGCGCCGTCAGCCGGCCAAAGATCGCGCGGGCGCTGGCCGTCGACACCTGCTGGCCGACGATGATCGAGGCGAGGCTCTCGAAGCCGGGCTCGGACAGGCGCAAAGGAACTTCGCCCGCCGCGGCGCGGATCGCGCCGAGGCGCGGGTCGATGGCCGACAGGGCGTCCAGCCCTGTTGCGATGTCGTCGAGATTGCGGATGCGCTGCATTCTTGCCCGTGTAAGGCTCTTGCCGTGGAAACGCGGCGACCGTAGCAATCGGCAGCATGGCGCGCAACCCGATTTCACGCTGATGGCAACGTCTGCTGACAGGCCGGTGTTCCGATTCGCACCCAGCCCGAACGGTGAGCTGCATCTCGGCCATGCCTATTCCGCCCTCCTGAACGACCAACTGGCCCGAGAAGCGGGCGGGAGGCTACTGCTGCGGATCGAGGATATCGATACGCAACGCTGCACGCCGGAATACGAGGCCGGCATCTATCGCGACCTCGAATGGCTGGGGATCGGGTGGGAAAAGCCAGTGCGGCGGCAGTCCGAGCATTTTGGCGATTACCGAAGTAGCTTTGGACAGGTTGATCCGCGACGGTCTTGTCTATCCCGCCTTCATGAGCCGGGGGGACATCCGAGCTTTCATCGCCAGCCAGCCGGGCGGCGGCAAGGATTGGCCGCGCGATCCTGATGGTGCGCCGCTCTATCCGCCCGTGGATAAGGCTGCTGGCGGAGTCAGCGCGTCGCCGTCGCATCGACGATGGCGAGCCTTTTGCCTGGCGGCTGGATATGGAGAGGGCGGCCGCCGGCCGGCAATTATCGTGGCTTGGGGCCGAAGCAGACAATCTTGCTGCACCCGAGCCGACATGAAGCGGACCCGCGCCGTTGGGGCGATGTCATCCTTGGCGCGCAAGGAGACGCCGACAAGCTACCATCTATCGGTCGTGCTCGACGATGCGTTGCAAGGCGTCACGCATGTCGTGCGAGGACAAGACCTCTTCGAGGCGACCAGCGTTCACCGTCTTCTGCAAGAACTGCTCGGCCTGCCGCAGCCGATCTATCACCACCACCGGCTGATCCTCGGCCCGGATGGGCGCAAGCTGTCCAAATCCGAGCGGTCGACCGGGTTGCGAGCTTTGCGGGAAGGCGGGGCATCGCCCGCCGGGATCCGCCGCCTTGTCGGATTATAGGGCCAAAGGATTTTCGTTCCTCGTGCGTCTCACTACCGCAGAGGAGCTTTGGGATGAAATTCCACGCGTTGGCTTTGTTGGCGCTGCTGGTTTTGACGGTGCAGCCGGCCTGGTCGATGCTGCCGCCGCCGCCGGTTACGATCCGATATGACGTTGTCGATCTGTCGGGCAAGCAGCGTCCAGCCGATTTCATCATGCACGCTGACGCCGATATAGGCGACGGCGCTTCCTGCGTCGTCGGGTCCGACGAAGCTATCGGCGACGGGATTGCGCGCGCTGCTGTCTACCATGTGGACAAAACAACCGGCCTGATCGTCTGGAACCGCTCCTGCAAGTTCCCGGTGATCGCGCCGGCAGCCGGGCAACGCATTGCCTTGTCGCCGAGGGTTCGCTCTACGTCATCGATCCAGCGCGATGTGACGTCGCCCTTCGAGCCGCCGCAAACCATGCTGTCCGTGGCCCGGCTCGACGCCCGAACAGGCGAATTGCTGGCGGGCGGGCATGCCAATCCGCCCTCGATCGACGATCTGGCCATGGCGGATGCCCGGCTCAGCACATGGGTAAAACAGGGACCGGGGCAAATCCGACTTCAGGACGGAATCGTCAGCATCCGGGCGGAGACGGTTATCCTGCCTTCCGGGGCGCGCCGCAGCCGTCATTGCCTGCACGGCTCGTGGAGATACGAGTGGACGCGATCTATTTGATGCCCGTCGAATAGCGATCGGCAGTCCTTCGGGCGGTTCACGCCCGATAGAGGCGCACCGGGCTGCCTTTCATGCGCTTGATGATCGCCTTCGCCTCGAGATCGAGCTGGACGGCCTTGGCCCACCAGCCGGCCTTTGCGCCGCCGGGAAAAAGATCTTCCGGCAGATGCTGCTTTGCCTGCGTCAAGATTTCAGCCGGCGTCAGGCCGGGCGGCGAGGCCGGCAGGACCTTGAGATAGGCCTGTCGCATCGCCTCGTATTTTTCGGCGTTGACCGTATAGGTCGAGCCGGGCTGGATGACGTTTTCGATCTGTATCTTGGTCATGGCGCACCTCCTGAGCAGCATTTGATGCCGCAAGGACGATGCAGCCTGATGCAGCCCGACACGGCTGTAAAGATAACCAGCTTCAAGCCTTTCAATGATTGCATCAGCCGATTTGGATTGTGTTGCCCAGTTCGCGCCCATAGAGCGTGGCGTCCTCCATTCAGGCCTCTCGATGCAACAAGCCCGCAGATTCGTACCAGCCCTGTTCGTCCTGCTCTGGGCGACCGGCTTCATCGGCGCGCGTTACGCGATGCCATGGGCGGAGCCGTTCGCCTTCCTGGCGGCGCGGTTCGCGCTGGCTTTCGTGATCTTGGCCGGACTACTCGTCGTCCTGCGTGGCGCATGGCCGACCGGCAAGCAGGCCAAGCACGCGATCATCGCCGGCGTGCTCACGCATGGGCTCTATCTTGGCGGCGTCTTCTGGTCGATCCACAACGGCCTGCCTGCTGGCATTTCGGCGCTGATCGCGGGTTTGCAGCCGCTGGTCACAGCGATCCTTGCCGGCTGGCTGCTGCGCGAAAAAGTGTCGCCGCGCCAGTGGGCGGGTCTTGCCGTAGGTCTTGCCGGCGTGGTGATCGTGCTGTGGCCGAAGCTGGGCGTCAGTGGAGCGGGCATCACCGCGCCGAACCTGATTGCCAGCTTGATCGCGTTGCTCTCAATCTGTGCCGGAACGGTCTGGCAGAAGCGCCATTCGGGCGGCGACAGCCTGATGGGCAACGCGTTCTGGCAATATGTCGGGGCGGCGGTGGTCATGCTCGTCGCCGCCCTTGCCAGCGAGACCGGCACGGTAACCGTCAATGGCGAGCTGATCTTCGCGCTGGTCTGGCTGACGCTTGGTGCTGTCGATCGGCGCCATCTTTCTGCTGATGCTGATGATCCGCGAAGGCGAGATGTCGAAGGTCGCGTCGCTGTTCTATCTCGTGCCGGCCGTCACTGCGATCATGGCTTGGGCGCTGTTCGGCGAGCAGCTCACACTGGTGCAGGTGTCCGGCATGATTGTCGCAACGCTTGGCGTGGCGCTGGCGACCATTCAGCCGGGCACGCGGGCGCGCGCTTCCAGATAGCGGCTGATCGCGGCGTTGAATTCTCCGCCAAGAATGAAGACCGCCGAGACGATGTAGAGGAAGACGACTGCGATCATGATCGAGGCCAGCCCGGCATAGGTCGTGACGTAGGACGAGAAGCGGTCGAGATATTCCGCAAAGACGGTCGAGCCGACCAGCCAGCCGACAAGCGTGAAGATCAGCCCCGGCACGATTTCCCTGAACCGCCTGCGGCCGGCCGGCAGCCAGAAATGCACCGCGATCAGTCCAAGAACGATCACCGTCGAGGCGATCATGTAGCGCCAGATGGTGATGGTGCCGAGGTAAGGCGTGATGCCTTCGAACCGGGCGGAGAGCACACGCACGATAATCGGCGCAAACACCAGGAGCACGCTGATGATGATGATGGCGATGGTCGCCATCAGCACGAAGAGCAGGCTCTGGAGCCGGCGCCAGATGATGCCGCGTGTTTCGGCGACGCGGTAGGCGCGATTGAGCGAAGTGCGCAGCGCCTCAATGCCGTTGGAGGCAAAGAAGGCGGCCAAAACGACACCGTAGGTCAACAGGTCGCCGCGCTGGACGGTAAGCACATTCACCACTTCGCGGGCGATCGGCTTGGCGATCAGTTCCGGCCAGGTGTCGAACACCAGATGAACCGCTGTCTCGGCGAATGCATTGGCGCCGAGAAAACTTGCCAGTGTCGTGGCAAAAATCAGGAAAGGAAACAGCGCCATCAGAGCGGTGATCGCCAGATGGCTGGCCATCGACCAACCATCGTCGTCGTTGAAATGGCCCAGCGCATCGTAGAGCACACGCTTGAGGGCAACGATATTGCGCATCATTGATGATTAGCGCCCCGCCTGTTGAACGACATCCTCACGATAACGCATTCGGCAGTAATTCGCCGAATGCAACCCACTATTTCGACACCCGCGCTTTTCGCTGCTTTGCGGCGATTCGGCTACCCGTGTCTGGGGCTGCCGGGTGCGGCTTCCTTTCGCTATGGTGCTGCCCGCACTATGTGATAACCGTGCCGGGGCGGCGGTGTGCGATTTGAGCCGACAAAGCTCTCGCACCTGCGCCTAAGAAATCCGCTGAAAGGAAGACGCTATGGCCACCGTGTTCAACATTCTGGCGATCGTGGTCATGGTCGCGGTCGTTGTCGTGCTGATTCGCGGGCTGATCAACATGATGAAGGGCGGCTCGGGCAGCACCTCCAACAAGCTGATGCAGGCACGCGTCGCATTGCAGTTCGTTGCGTTGGTGTTCATCCTGCTCGCCGTCTATTTCACCCGCAACTGAGCTTCGGCATGGTCAAGCTCAACAAGATCTACACGCGCACCGGCGACGACGGCACCACCGGCCTCGGCAACGGTTCGCGCCGGCTGAAGAGCGATTTGCGGGTCGAAGCGTATGGTACCGTCGATGAAGCCAATGCCTGCATCGGTGTGGCGCGGGTGCACTGTTCGGCAGCTCATCCAGCGATAGACGCGGTGTTGTCGCGCATCCAGAACGACCTGTTCGACCTTGGCGCCGATCTCTCGACGCCCGATGACGGCAAGCCGCTCGGCTATGAACCGCTGCGCATCATCGCCTCGCAGACAAAGCAGATCGAGAACGAGATCGACCGCTACAACAAGGATTTGCAGCCGCTGAAATCCTTCGTGCTGAATGGCGGCACCCCTGCCGCCGCGGCGCTGCATCTGGCCCGCACGGTGGCGCGCCGGGCGGAACGGCTGATGGTGGCGCTGGCTCAGGAGCAAGGCGAGCACGTCAATCCAGAAGCAATCCGCTATGTGAACCGGCTATCGGATTTTCTGTTCGTTGCGGCACGGGCCTGCAATGACAATGGAAATGCCGACGTGCTATGGGTGCCGGGCAAGAACCGCTAGCGCCACCGGGGAGCGGCTGAGCCGATGTTCATACCGCTTCATGACGCCAACAGCCTGCGCCATATCAAGCTGCAATATGTGACGATCGGACTGATCGTCATCAACACGATCGTCTTCATATTGACCGCCGTGCAGCCCGAGGAGACCATGCAGGCTGCGGTGGTCGGGCTCGGTTACATCCCTTCAGTCGCGTTCGATCGGGTCGAGCTGCCGCCCGAATATATCGTCGTTCCGGAAGACTTCACCTACATCACCTATGCCTTCCTCCACGGCGATATTTTTCATCTCGGCGGCAACATGCTGTTTCTCTGGGTCTTCGGCGACAATGTCGAAGACGCCATGGGCCACATCAAATATCTGATCTTCTATCTTCTGTGCGCCGTTGCGGGCGCGCTTTTCCACGGACTTATGGCGCCGGACTCACAGACGCCGCTGATCGGCGCTTCGGGCGCCATTGCAGGCATCGTCGGGGCCTATCTGGTGCTGCATCCGCGCGTGAAAATCTGGGTGCTGGCGTTCGGGCGCATTCCGTTGCGTATCCCGGCCTACATTACGCTCCTGCTGTGGATCGCCTTCCAGTTCCTGATGTTCTTTGCCGGCGGCGAGGACCAGGTGTCGTGGTCGGCGCATGTCGGCGGCATTGTCGCGGGATTGCTGCTGGTTTTCGTGCTCAAGCGGCGCGATGTGCCGATCTTCGACAAGGAAGTTGTTACGCCGCGGGCGGTGCGAGTCGAGCAGGAAAGCGCGGTGAAGCCGGTCGAAGCGCAACCCGCGCCGCGCTGGGGGCGGCAATAGGTATTTTCGCTCTTCACGCAACGGCAAGACATTCAACCGATTAGCGCACTTCGCGCGATATTGACGTTCACGTCAATGCTCACTACGGTCCGGCCGCTTTTTGCATCGCACAATCGCGATATTTGCCAAGACAACGGCTGTTTTTCAGCGAAGAATGTCGGCTATCGGCAAGTCGCAACCCCAGCGCGCCTGATAGATCGGCGCCAGGCTAGGCAAGGCGATGCAGTCTAGGAGAGGTGAGACAATATGAAGGTTCTTGTCCCGGTTAAGCGGGTTGTCGATTACAATGTGAAGATCCGGGTGAAGGGCGATGGCTCGGGCGTCGAACTCGCCAATGTGAAGATGTCGATGAACCCGTTCGACGAGATCGCGGTGGAAGAGGCGATCCGTCTGAAGGAAGCCGGCAAGGCTGAAGAAATCATCGTCGTGTCGATTGGTCCGGCGCAGGCTGCCGAGACGCTGCGCACAGCGCTTGCCATGGGCGCCGACCGGGCGATCCTGGTCAAGGTGGACGAGGCAGCCGAGCCGCTCGGCGTCGCCAAGGTGCTGAAAGGCGTCGTGGACGCCGAAAAGCCCGGCCTGGTGATCCTCGGCAAGCAGGCAATCGACGACGACGCCAACCAGACCGGCCAGATGCTGGCGGCACTTGCTGGGCTGGGGCCAGGGGACATTTGCCTCGAAGGTCGAAATCGCCGGTGACCACGTCAAGGTGACACGTGAGGTCGATGGCGGCTTGCAGACCGTGGATCTGAAGCTGCCGGCCATCGTGACAACGGATTTGCGTTTGAACCAGCCGCGCTACGCCTCGCTGCCCAACATCATGAAGGCGAAGAAGAAGCCGCTCGACGAGAAGAGCCCGGCCGATTTCGGCGCGGATGTGAAGCCGCGGCTGAAGGTTTTGAAGACCGAGGAGCCGGGCGGCCGCAAGGCTGGCGTCAAGGTGAAGGCGGTCGCGGAGCTGGTCTCCAGCCTGAAGTCCGCAGGCGTGCTGTAATTCCGATGAGGCCGGCCTGCAAACGGCCGGTTTCTCCGCTTCCGGTGCTCACGTACTGAAAGTACGCTCCGCTCCGGGTCTCGAAACCAACCGTTTTCGGCTCAGCCTGATCGGAATTCAGCCAGCCTTGAGAACGAAAGTCAGGAACAAAGACAATGGCAATCCTCCTCATCGCCGAACATGACAACGCCTCGCTGTCGGACCAGACGGCAAAGGCGCTTTCCGCGGCATCGAAGATCGGCTCGGATGTCGATGTGCTGGTCGCCGGCAAGGGCGCCAAGGCTGCCGCCGACGCGGCTGCCAAGCTGAAAGGCGTCAGAAAAGTGCTGCTGGCCGAGGCCGACGAACTCGCCGAGCGCCTGGCTGAGCCAACCGCTGCTCTCGTCGTCAGCCTCGCCGGCAACTACGACACCATCATCGCGGCCGCCACCACTTCGGGCAAGAATGTGATGCCGCGCGTGGCCGCCCTGCTCGACGTGATGCAGATTTCGGAGATCATCGACGTGGTGTCGGCCGATACTTTCAAGCGGCCGATCTATGCCGGCAACGCGATCCAGACCGTGCAGTCAGGCGACGCCAAGAGAGTAATCACCGTGCGCACGGCCTCCTTCCAGGCCGCCCCCGAAGGCGGCTCGGCCTCGGTCGAGACGACCAAAGCCGCTGCTGATCCGGGCGTTTCGAAGTTCGTCGAGAACATGGTCGCCAAGAATGATCGCCCCGAACTCACCTCGGCGAAGATCATCATCTCGGGCGGCCGTGCGCTTGGTTCGTCGGAGAAGTTCAAGGAAGTCATCCTGCCGGTCGCCGACAAGCTTGGCGCCGCGGTTGGCGCGTCCCGCGCCGCGGTCGATGCCGGCTACGCGCCGAACGACTGGCAGGTCGGCCAGACCGGCAAGGTCGTGGCGCCGGACCTCTACATCGCTTGCGGCATCTCCGGCGCGATCCAGCACCTCGCCGGCATGAAGGACTCGAAGGTCATCGTCGCCATCAACAAGGACGAAGAAGCGCCGATCTTCCAGGTCGCCGACTTCGGAATCGTTGGCGATCTTTTCACCGTGCTGCCCGAACTCGAAAAGGCGCTTTGACTTTAGCTGACGCCAGCGCGACAATTGCTGTGGCCGGGGTAGACGAACGCTACCCCGGCCATTTAGTTTGCAGCGCACAAAAAACTGATAACGAATGTCGCGCGCGGGTTAGAGAAAAATGGCCAAGATCGAAACCATCGGCATCATCGGCGCCGGTCAGATGGGCAGCGGGATCGCCCATGTGGCGGCGGCAGCCGGATATCAGGTCGTGCTCTACGACCTTTCGCCGGACAAGGTCGAAAAGGGAATCGCGACGATCAACGGCAATCTCGCCCGGCAGGTCGCCTCGGGCAAGATGGACGACGCCGTGCGCAAGGCGGCTCTTGCCCGCATAACGCAGGCCACCGAACTTTCCGACCTGGCCGGCGTCGATCTCGCGATCGAGGCCGCGACGGAGGACGAAACCACCAAGCGCAAGATTTTCGCGCAGCTTTGTCCGAAGCTCAATCCGGAAGCCTATCTGGCCACCAACACATCCTCGATCTCGATCACCAGGCTTGCCGCCCAGACCGATCGCCCGGAACGCTTCATCGGCATTCATTTCATGAACCCGGTGCCGGTGATGAAGCTGGTCGAGCTGGTGCGCGGCATTGCAACGGCCGACCAGACATTCGAGGCGGCCAGGGAGTTTGTCGGCCGCCTCGACAAGACGGTCACCGTCTCGGAGGATTTCCCGGCCTTCATCGTCAATCGCATCCTGCTGCCGATGATCAACGAGGCGATCTACACACTCTACGAAGGGGTCGGCACGGTCGATGCGATCGATACCGCCATGAAGCTCGGCGCCAACCATCCCATGGGGCCGCTGCAGCTTGCCGACTTCATCGGCCTCGATACCTGCCTGTCAATCATGCAGGTGCTGCACGACGGACTGTCGGACTCGAAATACCGGCCGTGCCCATTGCTGGTGAAATATGTCGAAGCAGGCTGGCTGGGACGCAAGGCCGGCAGGGGCTTTTACGATTACCGTGGCGAGCACCCGGTACCGACGCGATAGGCGGAGCCTGACTTAGGAGGCGGCCGAACGGGGCTTCTTGGGCAGGCCTATGACGTTGCTGCCGCCTGCGAGTTCCGCCTCCCACACGCATCCGCGTCCTGCTGCCTTGGCGGCATAGCAGGCTTGGTCGGCCCGCTCGATGGCCGCCTCCACGGAGCGTGTGTTCTCGTCGATCGTGGCGATGCCGATGCTGGCGCCGACGTTGTAGGCCGTGGCATTCCATTCGAAGCGAAGCGAAGCAATCGTGTCGATGATCTTTTGCGCCGAGATGCGCGCGTAGGCCGGCGGGCAGGATCGCAGAATGACACCAAATTCGTCACCACCCAGGCGTGCGACGAAGTCCAGCCCGCGCACGCTCGACTTGATGGCAACCGCAATCTTCTGCAGCAACTCGTCGCCCGCCGCATGTCCACCGGAGTCGTTGACCAGCTTGAAGCGATCGAGGTCGATGTAGAGCAGTTGATGCTGCTCTTTGCCGTGGCGATTTTCGATGATGTCGTCGACTTCGGCCATGAAGCGCGAACGGTTGGCCAGGCCAGTCAGCAAGTCGTGGGCGGCAGCGTGGGCCAGTTCACGCTGCATGGCGCGCAAATCCGTGAAATCCTGGAAGACGATGACACGGCCGGAGCTGTCGCCCTTTTCGTTCAGGATCGGGGATGTCACTTCGCGGATGGCCCGGCGGGAGCCGTCGCTGCGGACGATAACCAGATTTTGCCACGACGATTTGAAACGCTCGTCGAACATGGCGGCGCCGTGGATTTCATAACCTCTTTCGTCTTCGACCGCGAGGTAAACATCCATGAGGGACTGGCCGACGCCCCGCTCGGCAGGAACGCCCGTCATCTGTTCGGCGATTGGGTTCATGAAGGTGATACGGTCCTGCGCGTCGGTGCAAATGACCCCATCGCCTATCGAGTTCAGCGTGACACGCAGGCGTTCCTTCTCACCAGCCAGCAAGGCGGCCGTATGGGCAAGTTCTTCTTCCGCGTTCTTGCGCGCGCTGATGTCGGTCAAGGTGCCGATCAGGCGCACTGGGCTGCCATCGGCGGCGCGTTCGATCACCTTGCCGCGGTCGAGCACCCAGACCCAATGCCCCGCCTTGTGGCGCATGCGGTACTCGTACTGAAAGGCTGGGATCAGGCCGGCCTGATGGTCGGCGTCCATGGTCTGGACCGCCGCGAGGTCGTCAGGGTGTATCGAGTTGATCCAGGAGTCAGCGTCGCCATCCAGTTCGCCAGGTTCGTAGCCCAGCATGCTCGTCCAGGTCGTGGAATAGGTGACTTGTCCGTTGATGACGTTGTGATCCCAAAAGCCTTGTCCGACACTCGCCAGGGCGAAGTCCCAGCGGGCTTCCATCTCGGCCAGGGCCGCTTCCGCTTTCTTGCGCGCGCTGATGTCGCGCATCTGCGAGATGAGATAGGTGGGCTCGCCGGTATCCTGTGATCGCATCACCGAGGCGGAAATCTCGATCCAGACGCGTGTTCCATCACGGCGCGAATACCGCTTCTGGAAGGTGAAGTTATCTATTTCGCCACGCTTGGCGGCGGCGATGACATCGTTGCCGACATGCAGATCTTCAACCGGCGTGAATTCCTGAACGCGGCGGCCTTCCATCTCGGCCGGCGTGTATCCCAACAGATTGGCAAACGCCGGATTGGTTTCGATGATGCGGCCGTTCATGTCGATGTTGAGCATGCCGACGTCTGAACCGTTCATGGCCTGCCGGTAACGCTCCTCGGTCTTCGCTACCTTGCGTGCGCCTTCGTGGATCTGGTCGATCAACAGGCTGACGAGGAAGGGCATGATCACGTTGATCGCCACGGCGAACTGAAAGCTGATGGCTATTCTGCCGTCTGCAGTTGCGGCGAGGTCTGTTGCGTGCCCGCTCGCCGCGGCAAGGAGCGCACATAGACCGGTTGCCATGCACACGATCGCCAGATTGAATTTGGACAGCCTGACTGCTGCAACGAGCAGCGGGATCACGACATAGGCGAACGGGAAGCCGCCAATGTCGAGCGAGACCCACATGACCGCACCGCATAGAGCCGTCCAGGTCACAACCTGCACAAGGGCCTGCGGCTTTGCCAGCGCCTCCAGATTCTTGCGACTGACGAGGCAGGCGACCGGCAGGAAGATGGCCGCCGTGCTGACGTTGTTGATCAGCCATTGACCGGCAGTCGCGACGAAATTCCATTGGAGAAATATTGTCGCGGCCGCCCCCAAAGCTATGGCAACCGCGCTGGTGATGCCGACAAATGTCGTCAAGGCCACCGCAAAGCCGCGTATAGGATTTTTCGCGATATCTTGCCTGGCAAGCAGTCCAATTGCGAAATGCATCAGCAGCGCGACATAGGTGATGGATGCGACACCGAAAAGGCTTGAGCTGAGAAGGCTTGATCCCTTGATGAGATTGGCTGCTACGGTGCCGACAAAAATACCGGCAAGGCCTGCCGGACCGCGCAACTTCTCGTTTCGCATCAGGATTGCGAATACGATGATGTTGGCGATCCATAGGGTCGCAACGTGTCCATCGGCACTGACCAGCTGAACCGACGCAAGCGCCGAAATCAGATAGGCAAACGCCAGAAAAGCGAAGCTTTTCAATGATGAAAGTCGGTTACTCAGGAATGGCGGCATTGGCCCCGATACACGCCAGTGGTCATGAATTTGCATGAGCACCGTATAAGGACCGGATTAACGACAAGTTGTATCGCGCTGTAGGCGGACCTCACTCGAAAGCGAAGATAAAAACTGCCTAACAAAACCTTATTACTATCTGTCAAATTAGACATTCTTGCATATTCTCGATGGCAAATAGTGGTGTCGGCGCCGGTTGCCGCAACGCGTTCGCCGAGGTTGCGCTTGCGGCCGACCCTTTCTACGGTGCGGCACGATTTCAGCCCGCTACGAGGACAGCATGCGCTTTGAGGGAACGGCCGCCTATGTGGCCGACAAGGATCTGATGATCGCGGTCAATGCGGCCATCGCGCTTGAGCGGCCGCTGCTGGTCAAAGGCGAGCCAGGCACCGGCAAGACCGAGCTGGCGCGCCAGGTCGCGGCGGCGCTCGATCTCGAATTGATCGAATGGCACGTCAAATCCACAACCAAGGCGCAGCAGGGGCTCTACGAATACGATGCGGTCACCCGGCTGCGCGACAGCCAGCTCGGCGACGGGCGCTTCAACGACATCCACAACTACATCAAGCGCGGCAAGCTGTGGGATGCCTTTGCCGCCGACAAGAAGGTCGTGTTGCTGATCGACGAGATCGACAAGGCCGACATCGAGTTTCCCAACGACCTGCTGCAGGAACTCGATCGCATGGAGTTCTTCGTCTACGAAACCGGCGAGACGATCCGCACAAAACATCGGCCGATCGTCATCATCACCTCGAACAATGAGAAGGAACTGCCGGACGCCTTTCTGCGCCGCTGCTTCTTCCACTACATCCGCTTCCCCGATGTCGAGACGCTGCATCGTATCGTCGACGTGCATTATCCCGGCATCAAGCAGAATCTCGTGCGCGCGGCGCTGACGCAGTTCTATGAAATCCGCGACGTGCCGGGCCTGAAGAAGCGGCCGTCGACCTCGGAGGCGCTGGACTGGATCAGACTGCTGGTCGCCGACGACATCGACCCTGCCGATCTGCGCGCCGACCCGAAGAACGCACTGCCAAAGCTGCATGGCGCGCTGCTGAAGAACGAGCAGGACGTGCATCTGTTCGAGCGGCTGGCCTTCATGGCGCGGCGGCAAGGGTGAGCCTGCCCGACAACTACTCGCATCGACGAGTTCGGCGTGATCCATCAGATCGACATTCACGCCGATCACCTACGACAAGAAATATCTCACCTACTACGAGGACCTGTCCGACCGCACGATCAAGCTCGGCTACCAGCGCATGGGCTGGGTGCTCGGGCTGATGGGGCGTATCCCGGATTCGGTGCTGGAGATCGGCTATGGTACAGGCACCTTCATCGAGGCGGCGCATATCACCGGCGTAGCGGACTGCGCGGGTTGCGACATCGCCGACTATCCGCTGCCGCAAAGGCGTGCGCTTTCTCGATTGGGAGCGCCGCGCTCGAGCGCGAATGGGATCTGGTCGCGATGTTCGATGTGCTGGAGCACATTCCGGATCTGTCGTTCCTCGCCCGACTGAAAGCGCGGCATCTGGCGCTGGCGGTGCCCTATTGCCGCTATCGCGAACTTGGGTCTGCCGGCGAGGAATGGTTCCGGAACTGGCGCATGCTCTTGCCGAACGAGCATCTGCACCATTTCGACCGAGAATCGCTGACGGCGCTGCTCGGCCATCACGGCTTTGACTGCGTGACCCTGAACACTTTCGAGGACGGCATCCGGTTGCGGCCCGGCGAGACTGGTCCGAATATTCTGAGCGGGTTTTTCCGTAAGGGCGCATAGCGGCATTGCTTAGGGTTTGCGTATCGCATCGCGGTCATGGAGACTGATCGCAATCGGTGCAGGATCATCCGATACAGTCGCTTCCGATCTGGATCTGGAAAAAGAAATCCTGATGCAGAAAGCCGCCGCCGTCTTCCCATGAATAGTCGGTCGCGATGCATTCGGGCGCTGCGAGGAAATCCAGCGGTCGATTGACCGGCTGCTGCACCCATTTTTCGCCGTGCTTGTAAAAGAGATAGTGGGACAGCTCGGGCTCATCAGAGCGCAGGCGGGTCGGCAGGCCCATCACAGCGGCATCGGGAATGTTCATGACGAGATAGAGCCGCGTGACGTTTTCGATGACGATCCAATCCTGAGGCTGATATCTGTCCTGAAGGCCGAGATACTGGAAAGAGGCGAATTCACGTTCCGCCGTTTCATACGCCAGCGCCGCGCACCGACACCGTTTTGGTCCATAGGCCGCTGAATCCGAGCGCCCGGATTCTGACGCGTGTCGGCTGTCGCGTGCGCATTTGCTTGAACGAGAGTTGTTTCGGCGGCCGAAGCGGATGCGAACAATTCCGCCGAATCGCGGGGATCGTCGCCAGGCAACAAGCGATGACCATCGCGCCAATTCCACCGAGATACATGGCACGCCTGCGTCGTTGAACTTGGTGCAAAGCTAGGGTCCGAACTTGAATGAAGCGTGACGCAATCCGTTAAGATGCGCCGTGAAGAACGTGACGCCGGCTTGCGCGATCAGCGGGCAAGACCGATAAATCGCGGCATGTTCATTCCCTTCTTCCTCGAACTCAAAGCCGCGCGGGTGCCCGTTTCGCTGCGCGAATATCTGACGCTGCTCGGAGGGCATGGAGGCGGGGCTCGTCACCTACGATGTCGAGGGCTTCTATTACCTTGCGCGTTCGACGCTGGTGAAAGACGAGCGCCACATCGACCGTTTCGACCAGGTCTTTTCGCACGTCTTCAAGGGTGTCGAAGCAATATCGGGCGAGGGCGGCGTCGATGTCGCCAACATCCCGGAGGAATGGCTGCGGCGGCTGGCCGAAAAACATCTGACCGAAGAGGAGAAGAAGCTGGTCGAGGCGCTGGGCGGCTTCGACAAGCTGATGGAAACGCTGAAGAAGCGGCTCGAAGAGCAGAAGGGTCGGCACCAGGGCGGCTCGAAATGGATCGGCACGGGCGGTACCTCGCCTTTCGGCGCCTATGGCTACAATCCCGAAGGCGTGCGCATCGGCCAGCATGAAAGCCGCCATCGCCGCGCGGTGAAGGTGTGGGACAAGCGCGAGTTCAAGAATTTCGACGACACGGTCGAACTCGGCACGCGCAACATCAAGGTGGCGCTCAAGCGCCTGCGTCGCTGGGTGCGCGAGGGTGCGCAGGAAGAACTCGACCTGCCGGGTACGATCCATTCGACCGCCGAACACGGCTATCTCGACGTCAAGACGCGGCCCGAACGTCGCAACGCGGTGAAGCTGCTGATGTTCTTCGATGTCGGCGGCTCGATGGACGATCACATCCGTATCGTCGAGGAGCTGTTTTCGGCTGCGCGGGCGGAGTTTCGCCAGCTCGAGTTCTTCTACTTCCACAACTGCCTTTACGAAGGAGTCTGGAAGGACAATCGCCGCCGGCGCGGGGACGTGATGCCGACCTGGGACGTGCTGCACAAATATGGCCACGACTACAAGGTGATCTTTGTCGGTGACGCTTCAATGAGCCCCTATGAGATCGTCACCGCCGGCGGCGCGGTCGAGCACTGGAACCCGGAGGCGGGTGCGGTGTGGCTGGCGCGCGCTATCTCGCAATGGCCAAACGCGGTATGGATTAATCCGGTCAAGCGGGAATATTGGAGCTACACGTACTCCATCGATCTGGTAAGCCAGGTTTTTGATGGGCGGATGTACCCACTCAATCTTGCGGGCCTGGAAGCCGCGACACGCGAATTGTCGCGAAAACATTGAGAAGACCGAGCCTACGAATGAAAACGATTATTCTGATAGCAGGATGCATGTTGGCCATAGCCGGCTGCTCGACCACGCAAGCCCGACAACTGAAACGACGGCGACAGACCAAACGTCACAAACGGATGTCGCCGCCAGCGCCAACGAACCCATCGCCGCCAAAATTGGTCTCTGCGACGGCGGCGGAAACAAATCCGGCGCAACCGCTCGTGTTTTTGGTGGCGGCACCAGCCTGGGCAGCAGCACGGGTCTTGGTAGCGGTTCGCGGTCGGTCAAAAGGTCGTCCGACTTCGGAACCTGTGCCGCGAAACCCAAATCGCAAGCGAAACCGCTTCAGCTCCAAGACCGCGACGACGCAGCCAAAATCGCCAACAAAAAAGCCATTTATCGAGCAGGCGACAATCGAGCCGGGCCAGACCCGAAATCCCGAGGATGAAGAGTACCCGACATACTAGCGGCTGAGCTGAACCGCTCGTCCTATCGTTCCCGCCTGGCATAAGAGTCCGGATTGAAATTCCCGTTGCCATTGCGCGTGAGCGTCATGCGCATGCGTACAGGAACCTGCCTCACCGTATCGTCTGTTGATCGCCCGCGCCTGTCCGATGTCGTCCGCGCGCATGACAGTGATGGGACGGGATGCGTGCGAGGATATTCCAGACGAACCCCCGAGCCAGGAGGGCAACCATGGACTTTCACAGTCTCGTCGCCGCGCACCTTCCTCTCACCCGCCGCCCGCCCGCGATGGATGCCCGCGCCGAGGAGCGCTACTATCGCACCCAGGTTTTGCTGCCGCGGCTGAGCCTTCAGCCCTTGATCTCGATCGCCACCACCGCCGGGCTGGTCCTCTTGCTGATCGGTGCCGCCCAAGCGTGAGGCGAGACGATGCCGCGAGAGTTCGCGCGTGCTATGCTCCGGCCCGATGTTGCCGAGGAGCGCGTCGGCATGAATGACGGTGATGCCGACAAGGCCGCGATCCTGATGGCGCTCCAGGCCGAGACCGACGCCTGGCTGCGTCGGGACTTCGATGCGATGGCGCGGCACTGGGTGCATGCGCCGGGAACTCGGCAAGATGACCAGCCACACTTCGTTCGGGACATATGTGGTCGAAGGATGGGAAGCGATCGCGGCGGATCTCTGGAGCCAGATGCAACACGCCTCGCAGAGTTATGACATCCAGCGCCTGAGCTGGGATCGCGTCAACATCGTTATGGGCGGCGACATGGCCTGGGTCAGCTACGACCAGATCGGCACCAACACCGGCGACGCGTTCGAGCTGGCGGGGATGCAGCACGAGTTGAAGATATTCCATCGCGTCGACGGCGATTGGAAGATTGGCTGCCTCGTCATCATGCAGCGCAGCGTCGAGCGCGCCGCCTGCCCGCTGATCGAGGTCGACCCGCAGGCGCGGATCCTCTGGATGAACCGCGAAGCTTGGGACCGCATGGACGATCACCCCGGCCTTGTTGTCGCAGCCGGCCGCCTGCGGTCGCGCCGACGCGACCATGCTGCCGCCCTCCGTGGCGCGATCAGCTCGGTGTTCGAAGACCTGCGCGACCGCAGCCCGCTCGGTTCACCGGCGGCACGCCCCTGCCGGGTGGTCCCGCTCGGCGAGGGCGACAGAGGCGCTCCGCTCTTCTGCTGGGTCCTGGCCGAAGACGGCAAGGTCCTCGTCTCCTTCGACGATGCGCGAATGGTCGCTCGCAGGATCGAGGCGGCGGCGAGGGTCTATTGCCTGTCGCCCGCCCAGCTGCGGCTCGCCCAGCTGATCGTTGACGGTCAAGATCTCGCGGCTGCCTCCGACTTGCTCGGCGTCAGCATCAATACGCTGCGCACCCAGCTGCAGCGCATGTTTGACAAGACCGGTGCACGCAGCCAAGCGGCCCTGATCCGTACTCTGTTGAGCGCCGAGGCGCCGATCAGGTAGAACTACCCTGTGTGCTCCGGGCATCGGCCCAATCGGAGGTGCCCGATCTTCGGATTCTCTCTGAGCTTGGGTATCAGACTTTCACCGCGAGCCGCGCTCCGCCACCGGCACCCAAAGATATTCCTTGCGCAGCGGTTCCGGCGTCAGCGCGCGATCGGTCAGCAAGCGCTCGATGATCGGGGCGTCACGGCGCTGCCAGCCGGCATCATGCAGCATGTCGTCGATGGCTCCGTTGTGCCAGGGGCCGACACCTTTGACGCAGGCGTATGTGCCAGGGACGACAGCGCCTTTGTCGTAGCGGGCGCCATCGACAACCCGTGCCGACGTCGCCAAGCCAAATTGGAAGCCGAGGCGGGAATGCATTGTCATGCCCGGCTTCGGCAGGTCGTCCATCATGAAGTAGAAACCGAGCGCCCGACGGCTCAGCACGGGACGTAACTCGGCCATGCAGGCGCTGGAAAACTCGCCGGCGTCGCCATAGTCGCCGCTGTAGTGCGCAGTCAGCAGCGGAATCGGGTCGTCGAAAGTGAGGATGCGGAACTGCGGCGGCTCGGTCGGCTGCGCCTGTTTCGTCGTCAGGAAGCTGGTGGCCGATTGTCCGAACCGCCGGGCAAAGGCATGCGCGAAGGCCTGGCCGCTGGCATAGGCCGCACGGTCCGCAACCGCCGACACCGACTGGCCGAACAGCAACGCTTCCTTGGATAGTTGCAGCAAGGTGCCGCGCACGCTGGCCAGCGGCGCTTCCGCCGTGCAGGCCTGCCAGACGCGCGCAAAATGCTCGGGCGACCAACAGGCGGCCTCCGCAAGCTGCGACAGCGACAGCCGATCGTGCGAGCTGCCGGCCATCTGGGCAGCGGCATAGTCGTTCATGCGCTGCGTCACGCGGCGCATGCGACGCCTGTAATCTATGAAGGTAGCGTTCTTCACAGTCGATAACTTGGCAGGTTGGCGCAGACGCGTCGAGGCATTGGCCCTGGATTTCCACTGGCCCAGAAACCACGCCGCTACAACGCCCAGTCAAACGGTTCCTCCCACGGAAGTGCGATAGATCATGCAAGCGGGTTGGCTTTGCCGGTCTCTCTAGTCCGGTCGTCTCAGGCCCCTAAGGCGATGCCGACGCGCCGTCCGCTGCTTCGCCCCCAGCAGCGGACTTCGTCTCCACAGTCAAACGAGGACTCGATATGGACATGGATAATTTCCTTGCAGGCAATGCTGCCTATGCCGACGATGCGATCGGCGCGCCGCGGCCCTATGCGCTTGGCTATACAGAAGCGGAGTTTGAGCGGCTCGAAAAGCAGGGCGGCCACTATCACGACCTGACCCGGAACGTGTTCCAGCGCGCCGGCCTTTCGCACGGCATGCGAGTGCTCGACATCGGCTGCGGCGTTGGCGATGTTTCGATGCTGGTGGCAGAACTGGTGGGGCCGAACGGGTCGGTCGTCGGCATCGACCAATCGCCGGAATCGCTGAATACGGCGCGTCAGCGCGTGATGCGGGCGGGTCTGGCAGCCAAGATCAAGTTCGTCTCCGGCGATCTGAGCGATCTCCCGGACATTGGCAGGTTCGACGCTGTGGTCGGCCGCTTCATCCTGATGTATCTGCCCAATCCTGCTGCGACGATCCGGCATTTGGCGAAGCATTGCTTGAAATCGGGCGGCATCCTGGCGTTTCACGAGATGAGCATGCACACGACGCGCTCGGCGCCAGACATGCCGCTTTTCCTTCGGTCGATCGAATGGATCATCGAGACATTCGAACGTAGCGGCTTCGCCACCGATATGGGCGATGATCTTTATCAGGCTTTCCTGGAAGCCGGCCTGCCGGCGCCGCAGATGATCGGCGGCGGGCTGGTGGAAGGCGGCAGGGACAGTTTCGCCTACGACTACGTCGCGGCGACGATCCGCAGTCTCTTGCCGATCATGCAAAAGACCGGCGTGGCGACCGAAGATGAGGTGATGATAGATAGCCTCGCCGATCGCCTGCGGACCGAGGCGCTGATGCATCGAGCCTGCATCAGGCTGCCGACCCTGACTGGCGCGTGGTCAAGGGTCCTCTGATGCTCGCCGGACGGGAGGCGGCGATAGGCTGCCACCCCCGGTGTCCCTACTGGATTTCCCACTCGCGAACACGAGCCAGTTATGTTGAATTGGCTGGTGGCTGCGGGGAGGCAAAGTGGACACATCAGAAAGTGGGTTCGTAAAAGCCGTAGAGACGATCTATTCCGCAGCAGCCGAGCCAACGCGCTGGCCCGGCGCGCTCTGGGCGATCGCCCGTTGCTTTGGTGATGTCGGGGCGGCGATCAGCTATCAGCGGGATGATGGCAGTCTTGGCGCCATCGTCTCGCCGGGCATGGAGCCAGGGCAGCGTGAATATGACGAGCGCTGGTGGCAGCAGGACATCCGCTTCACGCGAGGCCATGAACTGGGTTTCGTGGCGGCGGGCGACACTGTCACCGACCGCCACGTGGTCACCGAAGCCGAGATCGCCACCCACCCCTTCTATGCTCAATTCCTCGCCGAATACGGGCTGCGCTGGTTTGCCGGGACGAGCATTTCGCCTGACCGTTCCATGCGGGCCGTGATTTCCGTTCAGCGCCTGGCGGAACGGTCGCCTTACAGCGATGAGGAACTGCGGCTGTTGGCGAAGCTGGGCCGGCATGTTGAGGCGGCGTTGCGGCTCGGGATGCGGCTGATGGATGCGGAATTGGCCGCGCTCAGCCTGGGCGATGCCCTTGCACGGCTTGGGGTGGGTGTTTTCGTCATCGATAGCCTGGCGCGGGTTCTGTTCTCAAATCCGGCCGGCGAGCGCCTGATCGGAACAGGCCTGATGGTGCGGCAACAGGCGATTGTCTGCCATAGGCAGCGCGCAACACCATGCACTGGATGTCGCGATCCAGGCCACGATGGCCGAAACGTCGGACGCATGGGCCAAATCGCACCGTCCCATTCTGCTGGAAGGCGGCGGCGCGCACCGCTTCCTTGCCGCCTATGTGATGCCGGTCCGCGCCCGCCCCAATCAGCCGGCAGATCTCGTCTTGCGTAACGCCCGAGCGGTCGTCGTTGTACTCGCCTCCAATGCCGCCGAACCGCCAGATCCTGCGATCGTGCGCGACCTGCTTGGCCTGACGCTTGGCGAGGCGCGCGTCGCGTCGCTGGTCGGTCATGGCCTGCCGCCGCGCGACGCCGCCGAAAAGCTCGGCATCGCCGAGGAAACGGCGCGCAACACGCTGAAACGCGTCTTTGCCAAGATCGGCGTGTCCCGCCAGAGCGAGCTGACGGCGCTTCTGTCGAATTTGGTGATGCGGTAGGGCGAGAACTATTTCGAGGTAGTCAAGCGGATTGCCGCGCTCGCTCAGAAAAGGAGTTCGCAGCGCGAATATGCCTCCTGAAACGCCTTTGTCGAACCCGTTGTCGGAATTTTAAACTCAAGCAGAACGTCTTGCTTCGTTATGGGAGTTTTGCGGCCCGACTCGAACAAGCCGATGACAACGGGGCGCGTGGCGATCGCAAGCGTGTTTGCAATCTCCATGGCTCTTGTTCCTTCCACCCTATGTGAAAGGACGACGCTTTCGGCCCCATTGGTAGAATTGTCGTCTTTTCGTTCCTGATTCAATTTCAGACTACCAAAGATGGCCCCTTCCGGGAATTTTGAAGTATCGTCTGTCATCAATACGATGCCAATCGCGCCGGCCCCCTTGAATTTTGAATCAAAGATCGTGTTCGGGACAACAACATCTATCTGTTGAACGGCCGCCATTTCGCATGTGTACCGTATCGAGATAAGCCCGCCTGACTCGGTTCGGATATCATTGCTTACGGTATAGCTGTGCGAGTTCTCGCCTTTGGCAAATACCCATTCGGCCGCACTGGACCCACTAATGCTATTGAGCAAAAGCACAGGAAAGGCAAAAGCGACAAGCCGCCAATGCTTGATTGAACCGAATACGCATGATTTGCCGACGCGGGACGTCCGCACTTCCCAATAAATGGTATCAACAGCTTTTGCATATTACTTCTCCGGCGATTGTCAGCCATCGCATAGTAGAGAAGTGGCCACAGGTGACGAATGACCCATTTGGGTCTCGTCAGTGTGAATTAGAGTTTATTACTTTAGGTTGTGCTGTAGCCAGGCTGGCGCGTCAGACGAACGCGCCGTGGCAATGCTTGAATTTCTTGCCCGATCCGCACGGGCAGGGCTCGTTGCGCCCGACTTTGCCCCAACTCGTGGGGTTGTTTGGATCGCGTTCCTCGACCGCTACATAGCGGCTGTCTTCCATATCGAGTGTCGCCAGCGAGCCTTCGCCGAAATCGTCCTCGCCGGTGGAAGCATCGATATGGTGGCCAAAGGCCTGCGGCGCCTGCGGCGGCGGGGCTTCGGCCGCCTGGCGCACCAGTTCGACGCGCATCAGCTGTGAGGTCACGGCCTGGCGCAGATTGGTCAGCATCGCCTGGAACAGCTCGAAACCTTCCGACTTGTACTCGTTCAGCGGGTCACGCTGGGCGTAGCCGCGGAAGCCAACGACCGAGCGCAGGTGATCGAGGTTGACGATGTGCTCGCGCCAGAGAAGGTCAAGTGTCTGCAGCACGACCGAGCGTTCGACATAGTTCTTCGCGTCCGGCCCGAACTCCTCCATGCGCGCCGCGCGTTCGGCGGAGGCCTGATTGGCGGCGGCAGTCAACCGATCGCGCATCTCCTCGTCGGCAATGCCTTCTTCCTTTGCCCACTCGTCTACCGGCAGGTCGAGGTTGAGCTGCTCTTGCACAGCCTGCTTGAAACCTTCGATGTCCCACTGCTCGGCATAGGCATTCTCGGGAATGTGTTTGGCGATCAGGTCCTCAACCACGTCCTGACGCATCTCGTCGACGGTTTCGCTGAGGCTCTCGCCATCCATCAGATCGAGACGCTGCTCGAAGATCACCTTGCGCTGATCGTTCATCACGTCGTCGAACTTCAGCAGGTTCTTGCGGATATCGAAGTTGCGCGCCTCGACCTTTTTCTGCGCCTTTTCCAACGCCTTGTTGATCCACGGATGGATGATCGCCTCATCCTCCTTGAGGCCAAGCTTTTGCAGCATGCCGTCCATGCGCTCGGAGCCAAAGATGCGCATCAGGTCGTCCTGCAAGGACAGGTAGAACTTTGACCGACCCGGGTCGCCCTGGCGGCCGGAGCGGCCGCGCAGCTGGTTGTCGATGCGCCGCGATTCGTGGCGTTCCGTGGCAAGCACGTAGAGGCCGCCGCCGGCGAGCGATTTCTCCTTCAGCCGAGCAACATCCTCGCGGATCGCCTTTTCCTTGGCCTTGCGCTCCTCGCCCTCGGGCATGTCGCCCAACTCTTGCGCTATGCGCATATCGGCGTTGCCGCCAAGCTGGATGTCGGTGCCGCGGCCGGCCATGTTGGTGGCGATGGTGATCGCGCCGGGCTTGCCGGCCTGGGCGACGATGGCCGCTTCCTGTTCGTGGTGACGGGCGTTCAGCACCTGGAAATCGACCAGGCCTTCCTTGCGCAGACGCTCCGCCAGCTGTTCTGACTTTTCGATCGAGGTGGTGCCGACCAGAATAGGCTGATCCTTGGCGCGGGCTTCCTTGATCTCGCGCACGATCGCCCGGTATTTTTCCTCGACGGTGCGGTAGACCTCGTCATCCTCGTCGGCCCGACTGACCGGCACGTTGGTCGGGATCTCGGTAACACCCAGATTGTAGATGTTGGCGAATTCCTCCGCCTCGGTCAGCGCCGTGCCGGTCATGCCGGCCAGCTTGCCGTACATGCGGAAATAGTTCTGGAAGGTGATCGAGGCGAGCGTCTGGTTCTCCGGCTGGATCGCCACATGCTCCTTGGCTTCGAGCGCCTGGTGCAAGCCTTCCGAATAGCGGCGTCCTGGCATCATGCGCCCGGTGAACTCGTCGATGATGACGATCTCGTCGTTGCGAACGATGTAGTCCTTGTCGCGCTGAAACAGGCGGTGCGCCTTCAATGCGTTGTTGACGTGGTGCACCATGGCGACGTTCTCGACGTCGTAGAGCGATTCGCCTTTGAGGAGGCCGGCTGCGCGGAGGAGATTTTCCAACTTCTCGGTGCCATCTTCGGTGAAGATGGCCGTGCGCTGCTTCTCGTCGATCTCGTAGTCTTCGGGCAGAAGTCGAATCAGGAATGCGTCGACCGTGTTGTACATTTCCGAGCGGTCCTCGAGCGGGCCGGAAATGATCAGCGGCGTGCGGGCTTCGTCGACCAGGATCGAGTCGACCTCGTCGACGATCGCATAGTTATGGCCGCGCTGGACCATCTGGTTGCGCTCGTACTTCATGTTGTCGCGCAGATAGTCGAAGCCGAGCTCGTTGTTGGTGGCGTAGGTGACGTCGCAGGCGTAGGCGGCCTTGCGCTGCTCGTCGGTCAGGCCGTGCACGATGACGCCCACGGTCAGGCCGAGGAACTTGTAGACCCTGCCCATCCACTCTGCGTCGCGCGTGGCGAGGTAGTCGTTGACGGTGACGACGTGGACGCCCTTGCCTTCCAGCGCGTTGAGATAAACCGGCAGGGTGGCGACCAGCGTTTTGCCTTCGCCGGTGCGCATCTCGGCGATGTCGCCGCCATGCAGCACCATGCCGCCCATCAGCTGCACGTCGAAGGGGCGCATGCCGAGCACGCGCTTGGAAGCCTCGCGCACTGTGGCGAAAGCCGGGATCAGGACATCGTCAAGCGATGCGCCATTGGCGATATCGGCCCTGAATTGATCTGTTCGGGCGCGCAACTCTGCATCGGAGAGCGCCGCCAGTTCGTTTTCCATCGCGTTGATGGCTTCCACGCGGGGACGGAAGCCCTTGACGCGCCGGTCGTTGGCTGAACCGAAAATCTTGCGGGCCAAGCCGCCAAAACTGACCATCAAATGGTCCTTTCAGAATGTGTTCTGCCGGCGGGATGCCGGCGAGACCCTCGGGGTTGTGCCCGGAGCCAGGAAGCGAGATGGCAGCCAAAAACGGCGCCAAAATCACTTCTGGACGCAAAGGTGGTGGACAGATAAGAGGGCCAACCATCGATGTCAACGCGACAGCAAATCGCTGTTACCAGCCAAATTCAGCCACAATTGCGGGTGTTCTGGAACCGATCCTTGCCTTTGCTGTTCCTGGAACCTGACCTCCCGAGGAGATTTTTTTGATGTTTGCTTTTTCCCGCCAGCGCGGCGCGCTTCGTCTTGGTATTGCCGCCGGCGCATTCGCGGCGCTGATTGTGTCGGCTTCCGCCCAGGACCAAAAGCCGGCCGAAGCACCCGCCGCGGCGGCCCCGGCAGCACCCGCGCCGGCAAAACCCGATCCGAAGGCCGTTGTGGCGACTGTTGCCGGCCAGCCGGTCACCGAAGCGGACATCGATCTGGCCATCCAGAACCTCGACCAGCAGTTCGCGCAGCTTCCGCCGGAGCAGAAGCGCGCGGCGGCACTTTCGGCGATCATCGAAATCCGCTTGATGGCGGGCGAAGCGACTGCCAAGGGCCTGGACAAGGATCCCGACTTCCAGCGGCAGCTTGTCTTCCTGAACCAGCGTGCGCTGCACAGCCAGGTGATTTCAAAGGAAATTTCCGACAAGATCACCGACGCCGACATCCGCGCCGCTTATGACAAGCAGATTTCCGAAACGCCGCCGCAAAACGAGGTGCGCGCCCGCCATATCCTGGTGAAGACCAAGGAAGAGGCGCTGGCCATCATCAAGGACCTCGAGGCGGGCAAGAAGTTCGAGGACATCGCCAAGGAAAAGTCGACCGATCCGGGTTCGGGCGCCAATGGCGGCGACCTCGGCTATTTCGGCGCCGGTCAGATGGTGCCGGAGTTCGAAAAGGCTGCCTTTGCCCTTGAGCCGGGCGCCTACACCAAGGAGCCGGTGCAGAGCCAATTCGGCTTCCACATCATCAAAGTGGAAGACAAGCGCCAGAAGCAGCCGCCGGCCTTCGACGAGGTGAAGGAACAGTTCCGCTCAGTCGTGCTGCGCGACAAATATTTCGCTTTGGTCAAGTCTTTGCGGGAAGCCGCCAAAGTCGATATCGCCGACGCGGCGCTGAAGCAGGCCGTCGAGGCGTAGCGAAGCGCAGAAGCAATAGATTGGCGCTCGATTTCGACCGCAATCTCGAACGAACGGGCGGCTGCCAGTGCGGCGCCGTCCGCTTTCGGGCAAAGTCTTTGCTCGACAATCCGCATGTCTGCCATTGCCGGATGTGCCAGAAGGCATTTGGCAATTTTTTCGCCGCGCTTGTCGGCGTTCCGCTCTACGGATTTTACATGGACACGCGGCGCGCCGGGGCATTTCGCAGTTCGGAACTGGTGCAGCGCGGGTTCTGCCGTGACTGCGGCACGCCGCTATTCTTCCGGCATGATCAACAACCAGCATATTTCGCTGTCAATCGGTGCGTTCGACGACCCGCAAACCATTCCGCTGGCCTACCAGCTCGGCATGGAAGGACGAATGCCGCAGGTCGACCAGCTGGCCGATCTGAAAGACTACGGGACGACCGAGGAAGAGGATCCCGAGGAAGCGGCCGCCATCAAGGCGGAGAACCGCCAGCATCCGGACCATGACACGGACGAGTGGCCGGCGGGCTGACCGTTTGGACTTGGCCGCGAAGCCAGACCCTTTCACGGTGAGCCCAACTGCCTCAAGCAGACCCCCCGCTGGTCGCGACCCATTGCTGCGGAGCGCACGAGCGGCGAGTACAGTCGACTTGCACTCCCCTCACATTTTTGGTCCGGCGCACGTACTCCCTAAAGCGCATAGACTTCGAAGTAAACTTTAAATTACATTTTGTCTCAAACAACTTACGATTGTTTGAGACATGAGCAACGAATTAAAGTCCCAACTGGCCGACCAATTGCGGGATAGGCAGAACGCCAAAGCGTTCTATCAAGGTATATTGAAGCAGCGCAGCACAGCGCTGGCTGCGTTTGCCGAACAATCCGGCCCGGATTCGGTCCCTTATCGAAACCTTCGAGATCGACTTACAGAGGCGCGCCTGCAGCTTCAGCGGATATTCGCTGTGGTCAAGCGGCCTATCTCGCGCCTGTCAATCAGCAGCAGGCTACTTTTCGCTTGCTGGCTCGGGACTGGCAATCTTAGGCGCAGCCTAGCTCCTCGAAGTCGCGAACGGTCCTAGCATGCTGCCTACGCGCGATCGAGATTCCTCTGACGATGTGCCTCACCGCCTGACGCAGCCTGTCGTCGCTCTCGTCCAGCCGGCCTGTCAGCAGATGCGCCCAAGCATAGGAAGCTATCAGATCGGCGACGAGGGTGGGCTCGACATCATCTCTTACCTCGCCGCGCGCCTTGGCCCGTTCGACGATCTTGCCAGTAATCCCGCGCCGGCCTGCGCTATAGTCGGCAAGCGCCTTGGCGGCTTCGGCATTCGACTGCGCTTCGGCGATGATCGAGCGAAAAATAGCGCCGGACGGCGTCTCGCGCCAATGCACGAACAGGCTCTTGAGGAACTGGAACAAATCCTCCTCCAGACTGCCGGTGTCGGGGTCGGCGACGCGCTTCTGGCGCTGGTAAACCTCCAGCAGCAACGCCGCCTTGCTTGGCCACCACCGATAGATGGTTGGTTTCCCGGCCCGGGCGCGTTTGGCGACCGCCTCGATCGAAAAGCCGCCATAACCCTTCTCTGAAAGAACGGCCTGTGCGGCTTCGAGGATGGCTTCCGCGCTTTCGGGGCTGCGCCGCGCCCCGATCGATTTCCGCGCCGTTTCAGCTTCTTCGCCCATGTGTCTCGCTCACAAATCCTCGGCTAAACATAATACACCTCTTGACGAAACGAAACGGCTCGTTTTATATAACGGAACGTATCGTTTCTATGGAGCCTTCCCTCATGCCTTCTGTCACCAGCGCTTCCTTGTTGGTCGGCAAGGTCGGACCAACGCGCTTTTCCAGACCCCGTTTTGCGCTACTCGTGCTAGCAGGCGTCTATCCGCTGATCACAGCCATCCTCTATGCCGTTCTCCCGTTAACCGAGGGCTGGACGATCTGGCAGCGCACGCTGGTCATTGCGCCGGTCATGGTAACGATCATGATCTGGGGACTGATTCCGACCGTTCAAACGCGGTTCCGGAGCTTTCTCAACCCACCGGTAAAGGTAGCTTAGGAGACGCAGCGACATCCGGCTTCGCACGCGTTGCGTTCATAAGCGCCCACTTGCGCGCCCTGACAGCTTCGGGCAAACGGTGCTTCCTTTCGCAGAACCGTGCCCCGAGGCCTCATGTCCACTGCCATTTCGCCCCTCGCACCGAAGAAATATGCCAAAATGCCGTCGATTGACGGCGTTGGCATCGCCACCGCCGAGGCAGGCATCAAGTACAAGAACCGCACCGATTTGCTGGCGATCGTTCTCGACAAGGGCACCGAGGTAGCCGGTGTGTTCACCCGCTCGAAATGCCCGTCAGCGCCTGTCGACTTCTGCCGGGCAAACCTGCCCGGCGGCAAGGCGCGGATCGTCGTCGTCAATTCCGGCAACGCCAACGCCTTCACCGGCAAGAAGGGGCGAGAGACGACGCGGATGACCGGCGAAGCGGCGGCGAAGGCCGCCGGCTGTTCGGCCGGCGAAGTGTTTCTGGCATCGACCGGCGTCATCGGCGAGCCGCTCGATGCGACAAAGTTCAGCCATTTGCTGGACGGCCTGGTGAAAGACGCGCAAGCCGACCGCTGGCTCGACGCCGCCAAGGCGATCATGACCACCGACACCTTTCCCAAGGTGGCGACGGTCACCGTCAAGCTCGGCGACGTCGACGTCACGATCAACGGCATCGCCAAGGGCGCCGGCATGATCGCGCCCGACATGGCGACGATGCTCTCTTTCGTCGCAACCGACGCTCCGATCGCTGCGCCCGTCTTGCAGACCCTGTTGTCGAAAGGCGTCGGCTCAACCTTCAATGCCGTCACCGTCGACAGCGATACCTCGACCAGCGATACGCTTTTGCTCTTCGCCACAGGTGCTGCGGCAAAGCGCGGCGCGAAACGCGTCAATGATCTCAAGGATCCGCGCCTGGCCGCCTTCAAGCGCGGCCTCAACAAGGTGTTGAAGAACCTTGCCTTGCAGGTGGTCCGCGATGGCGAGGGTGCGCGCAAGCAGGTGGAAGTGACTGTCACTGGCGCGAAATCCGCCAAGTCGGCCAAGCGCATTGCGCTGTCGATCGCCAATTCGCCGCTGGTCAAGACCGCAATCGCCGGCGAAGACGCCAATTGGGGTCGCGTCGTGATGGCCGTCGGCAAGTCCGGCGAGCCGGCGGATCGCGACCGCCTCGCCATCTGGTTCGGCGACAACCGGCTCGCTTTCGAAGGCGAGCGCGATTCGGATTACTCCGAAGAGAAAACGTCCGCTTATATGAAGGGCGACGAAGTCCGCATCCGCGCCGATATCGGTCTCGGTCGGGGCAAGGCAACGGTTTGGACCTGTGACCTGACCAAGGAATATGTCGCCATCAACGGCGATTACCGGAGCTGAGGGAGTGAGCCTCTCCACGACTGGGCGGCCTGGCTCAGGTCTGCCGATCGTGCGCCGTTTCGAGGCGGCGGGTTTTCGCGCCTGGCCGGCGGCGGCAGTCCATTACGACGGCACCTGGATCACGCGGCTCAATGCGGGACACCCCGCAAAACGCTTGAATTCCGTCAATCCGCTCGATCCAAGCGATGTGATCAACATCGCCGAGCGTGTCGAACGTGCTGGGCGACGCTTCGAAGCCTATGGCCGGCCGCTGACCTTCCGCCTGTCGCCGCTCTGCGGCCGGCCCTTGACGCAGTATTTCGATGCGCAAGGCTGGGATCTCCTGTCGGAATCGCTGGTCATGCGAGCCTCGCTGGTGGACGACGTGCCGATCGAGGACGCGATGCATCAAATTCCGATGAAGGACATCGGGCGGTTCATGAATGCGGCGACGATCGTGCACGACCTCGAGCCGGCGCTGCGGCCCGGCTTGAGCGAAATCATTGCCGCAATCGAGCCGGAGGCCGGCCTGTTCGTGCTGGAGGAGCATGGAGAGGCGGTCGCCACTGCTATCTGCGTGCATGACGGCGATCTGGCCGGGCTGTTCGAGATCGCCACCGGCCCGCGCGAGCGCGGCAAGGGCCATGGGCGGCGCGTCGTGCTGTCGGCGTTGAAATGGGCGCGGTTGCGTGGCGCCAGGGAAGCCTGGCTGCAGGTCGAGGCCGACAATCTGGCGGCGCGCAGGCTCTACGATACGATCGGCTTCTCGGAAATCTACCGCTACCATTATCGCCGCCCGAAGGAAGGCTGAGATGGCGAACAGCGAACCCAAGAAGCTGCTGCTCGTCGTCGCCTGCGCGCTGGTGGATGCCGACGGTCGCGTGCTGATCGCGCAGCGCCCTGAAGGCAAGCAACTCGCGGGACTTTGGGAGTTTCCCGGCGGCAAGATGGAACCCGGAGAAACGCCGGAAGAAACGCTGGTGCGCGAACTCAAGGAAGAACTCGGCATCGAGACGAAGGTGGCCTGCCTGGCGCCGCTGACCTTTGCCAGCCACAGCTACGAGACCTTCAACCTTCTGATGCCGCTTTACGTCTGCCGACGCTTCTGGGGTACGCCGCAGCCACTTGATGCGCAGGCTTTGAAATGGGTCAAGCCGAACAGGCTGCGCGACTATCCGATGCCGCCGGCCGACGCGCCGCTGATCCCGTTCCTCATCGATCTTCTCTAGCTGCTGCTTCTTGTGGCGTGCGCCGATGGCGTTAACGATTCCTTGAAACAAGCATGAAATGTTGAACGAACGTCAAGCTGCTACGCGATCAGACACGGAGCCGGGGATGAGTGCTGACCGTGATTGGGAAGTTTCACGCAACGAGCGCGCCTGGCGTTTTGAAGACGCTGGCATGGGCGCGTTGCGCATCACCTTGTTGTTCGGTTCGGTCGCGGTGGCGCTTGCGCTGCTGATCGTGCCGATGCTTGATCGTGGCACAGGATTGTTTGCTGAGAGATCGGCAGCCGGCATCGATGTCATGAGCACCGGCTCCATCGGCGCCGGCAAGAGCTACACGATCCGCCGCAGCGTTTTGCAGGATTCTCCCAATTCGGTCTGCATTATCCGCAGCAATGGCACGCGCAGCGGCGACTGCTAAACACGCCCCCGTTAAGCATTTTATGTGCCTGAAATATTATTTCTTAATGTGTCGACGGTAGCTTTCCTCCGCAAATCGGCAGGGAAAATGCCATGCGGGTCGGCCTGAAAACATTCTGGTGCAACGAAGAGGGCGCAACCGCCGTGGAATACGGCCTCATCGTTGCCGTCCTGTCTTTGGTCATTGTCGCAGGCATCGGTTATGCCGCCGACGCCATTAGGTTTTTGTTCAGCGACTCTGGCAGCAAGATGGTCGAGGCGTTCACCCGCTAACACCAGGTAATGTCCGAACGCCTCCTAACGACCGTCACTTCCGCCTAACGCTTTTGCTAGTGAAATCTCTGCCGAACCCGGCTTGAGTGGCTTCTGCTGCGAGGCATGCGGCGCCCAGCCTGACAGCCAAATCATCGAGAATGTCGCGCGGATACGACCGTCCGCATCGGAGAATCGCTCGGCATAGATCTGCGCCGCGCGTCCAAAGAGCGCGCGCGTGCTCGGACGGCGCGACCGAGCCACCAGCGCATTTGTGGCGCCCATGGCGCGCAGGTCGGCCATCAGGTTGAACATGGAGGCATAGCGCACCGTGACTGTCTCGGCATCGGCGACCGGCAGCGCGAAGCCTGCCCGTTGCAGCAGCGCGCCGGCATCTCGCACGTCAGCAAAAGGCGCCACCCGAGGCGCTCGCGCCGCCGGTCAATTCGGTTTCAGCTGCCAGCAGGCATTCGCGCAATTCCGCCAGCGTGCCGCCACCCATCAATGCCGCGAGAAAAAGCCCGTCCGGGCGCAGCGCCCGCCTGATCTGGATCAGCATGCCGGGCAGGTCGTTGATTTCGTGCAGGGTCAGCAGCGAAACGGCGAGATCGATGCTTTCTGGCTCCAGCGGCAGTCGCTCATCGGGCATCACGAGCCCTGGGCCGTCGAGCAACCGTTCATGCGCCTCAATCCGCGTCACCGCCTCCACTTTGCCGGAGTGCCGCAACACGTCGCTTGCAGCAGGCGTCAGGCAGCCGATCGCGGCAGCTTGGGCAAACTTGCGCTCAACGGTGGCCAGCCGCTCGGCCAAGTCTTCGGCGGCCCGCTGCATCAGAAAATCGGCGCCGTCGACGCGCTGATCCAATGCCCGAAGTTTTCGGGCAATAACGAGCTCAAGGTCGAAAAGCGGTTCCACGTACTGCCATGCCTCGGCCGAATTGAGGGCTATCGCTACCCCCGTGCTCTGCTACGCTGGGTCCTCGTGCCATCAGGTGGCGGAAGCGTCGATGGAGATCAAGGCTTTTGCGCGGGAGGTCGCCGGCTTTTCAGCCGGCTTGCTGTTTCCGCCGGCCTGTCCGGGGTGCCGTCGCCAGGTCGCCGAGCCCGGCACGCTGTGCGGCGCCTGCTGGCCAAAGCTTCGCTTTCTGGAGCGGCCCTGGTGCCCGGTGATGGGCACGCCCTTCAGCCATGATTTCGGCGACGGCTTTCTCTCAGCCGAGGCGATCGCCAATCCGCCACCGTTCGAGCGGGCACGGGCGGCCGTAGTCTATGCCGGCGTCGCGCGGCAGATGGTGCAGGGGCTGAAATATTCCGACCGAACCGACCTGGCCCGCTGGATGGCGGGGTGGATGACGAGGGCGGGGGCAGAGCTGATCGCCGAGGCCGATGTTGTCGTGCCTGTACCCTTGCACTGGATGCGTTTCCTGCGGCGGCGGTTCAACCAGTCGGCGGAGCTGGCGCGCGCCATCGCCGTGCGGTCTGAGGCCAAATTTGCCCCACTTGCGCTCAAGAGGGTCAAGGCGACACGCCAACAGGTCGGGCTGGCGTTGAACGAACGTCAGGACAATGTAAGGGCGGCGTTCAAAGTGCCGCCGGAGCATGAGATCGAGGTTGCCGGCCGCCGCGTGCTGCTGGTCGACGATGTCTACACGACCGGTGCGACCGTCGCAGCCGCGACCAAAGCCCTGAAGAAGGCGCGGCGCATCGGCGGTGGATGTGCTGACTTTTGCTCGCGTCCTGCCTGGGGACTTTCGGCTCGACGATGCAGAGACTATATAGCCGGCAAGAACAGTTCGGGACCAGCAGATGGTCGATGTGACAATTTATACACGGATGGCCTGCGGTTTCTGCACCGCAGCCAAGCGGTTGCTCGACAGCAAGGGCGTCGCCTATGCGGAGCACGACGCGTCCTTTTCGCCGGAATTGCGTCAGGAAATGATCGCCCGCGCCCATGGCCGCTCCACCTTTCCGCAGATTTTCGTCGGCGAGGTGCATGTCGGCGGGTGTGATGATCTCCATGCGCTGGAACGCGCCGGCAAGCTGGATCGCTTGCTTGCCACCGGCGCTGTGAATTGAGGGGTTTGCGATGAGTGTCGTTCGGGTAGCCGCTGTTCAGATGCGTTCGGGTAAATCGCCCGACGAGAACGCCGTCTGGTTCGAAAGCATGGTGCGCGAGGCGGCCGGCGCCGGCGCTGCCTATGTGCAAACGCCGGAGATGACTGGGGCGCTGGTGCGCGATCAGGATGCACGGGAAGCAGCGTTCTCCAGCCAGGACCGCGACATCATCGTCGAGACGGCCTCGCGACTGTCAGGCGAGCTGGGCATCCACCTGCATGTCGGATCGACCGCGATCAAACGGCCAGACGGTAAGCTGGCCAATCGCGCGCTGCTGTTCGGTCCGGACGGTGGCCTGATCACGACCTACGACAAGATCCACATGTTCGACGTCGATCTCGACAATGGCGAGAGCTGGCGTGAATCCTCCGCCTATGAGCCAGGCACGAGCGCCGTGGTCGCGGACCTGCCCTTCGGCAAGCTCGGCTTCGCCATCTGCTACGATCTTCGCTTTCCGCAGCTTTTCCGCTCGGAGGCGCTGGCCGGCGCGCAAATCCTGACCGTGCCGGCGGCCTTCACCAGGCAGACCGGCGAGGCGCATTGGCACACACTGCTGCGCGCCCGCGCGATCGAAAACGGCGCGTTTGTCGTTGCCGCGGCGCAAGGCGGGCTGCATGAAGATGGGCGCGAAACATTCGGCCATTCGTTGATCGTCGATCCATGGGGCCGTGTGCTGGCAGAGGCCGATCATGATCAGCCCGGCGTTATTGTTGCCGATATCGACCTGGCGGATTCGGCGGCAGCGCGCCAAAAAATCCCGAATCTGAAGAATGCGCGGGAGTTTGCGGTTGATGTCGTGGCCGCTGCTGAACCCTTGAGGGCCGCGTCGTGATCCGCTTCTCGCTGCACTGCGACGAAGCGCACGAGTTCGAGGGCTGGTTTCGCTCGAACGACGACTACGAGACCCAGCGCAAGCGGGGATTCGTCGAATGTCCCGATCTGCGGCTCGAACAAGGTCGGCAAGGCGCTGATGGCGCCGGCCGTCTCGACCAGCCGCAAGCAGGAAAAGATGGCGCTGGCCATGGGCGCCGAGCAGAAGCGCATGATGACCGAACTCAAGGCGCTGACCGACAAGATGAAGGAAGGCGCCGAAAATGTCGGCGACAAATTCGCCGAGGAAGCGCGCAAGATCCATTTCGGCGAGACGGAGCAGCGCGGCATCTATGGCGAGGCCAGTCTCGACGAGGTGAAGGGCTTGGCCGAAGACGGCGTGCCCTTCATGCCGATCCCGGTGCTGCCGGAGGACCGGAACTGAGCGTTTCGCGTGGCAGCGGCTGGCCCAGCGCCCGCTCCTTTTCATTCTATTCGTGAGCGCGCTAGACCCAGATCATGAAATCGATCTGGGATTCGGCCATTGGCCTGCTGCTCGTCACCGGCGGTCTGCTCGGCCTCACCTTGCCGTTCGGCAAACTGGCTGGCGCGGCAGGCGTATCGCCGCCGCTCTGGGCCTTGGTGATCTCGCTCGGCGCCGGCGGCGTGCTGCTGGCCTACATGCTCTCGACCGGCCAACGGGTCGGGCTCGATGTCGGCCGGCTGCGCTATTTCACGATCGCGGCGGCGATTTCCTACGCCATCCCGAACCTGTTGATGTTTTCGGCCATTCCGCATCTTGGCGCGGGCTACACCGGCATCATGTTCACGCTTTCCCCGGTGATCACGCTGATGCTGTCGGTCCTGTTTCGTGTGCGCAAGCCGACCGCGCTGGGCATGGCGGGCATTGCGGTCGGTTTTGTTGGCGCGTTGATCGTTGCCTGGACGCGCGGTGAAGCCGGCCGTCCCGCAGATCTCTTCTGGGTTGTCATGGGACTGCTGATCCCCGTCAGCCTCGCCGCCGGCAACATCTACCGCACCATCGACTGGCCCAAAAATGCCGGCACGACCGAACTCGCGGTCGGCAGCCATCTGGCTGCGGCGCTGATGCTGGCGATCATTATCCTTGTACATGGCGACTTCGCCGCCGCCGGGGCGCTCGCTACATCGCCGTTGCTCGTGCTCGGGCAGGTGGTCGCTTCGTCGCTGATGTTTTTCTTCTTCTTCCGGCTGCAGGTGGTGGGCGGCCCGGTCTATCTCAGCCAGATCGGCTATGTGGCCGCGGCCGTCGGGCTGATCTCGGGCGTGCTGTTTCTCGGCGAAAGCTACGGGCTGGTGACCTGGCTCGGCGCGGCGGTGATCACCTGGCATCGCATGACGACGAAGGCGCAGATGAACGGCTGACAGATAGACAAATCATTCAACAATCGATGACTACCGGTATGGCACATGCTATCAACTATTCATGGTCGATCGACGCCTTAACGTCCGCAGTAGAGAAGCCCTGGCAACCGCTCGCCGTTTGGCGGCCGAGCGGGGCATGACGATCAAGGCTGTCGTCGAACAGGCGCTGGCGTTCTACGCCGAAGTAAGAGCGTATGAAGAAGTCGAGCCGGGCTTCTACACGGAAATGGTTGCGAGGTTCGGCGGTACGATCCGCCAAGGCGAGCAGTTGGGCACCCGCTCCGCCAGCAGCATATAGTTCACATCCATATCCTTCGACCGGCTCCAGCGATCCGAGAGCGGGTTGTAGGTGACGCCGGTGCGGTCGGCGATGGTCAATCCTGCCTTGGTCAGCGCCGCTTCAAGTTCGGCCGGCCGGACCAGCTTTTCATATTGATGCGTGCCGCGCGGCAGCCAGCGCAGCACATATTCCGCGCCGAGGATCGCCAGCCCGAGCGCCTTCAGCGTGCGGTTGATGGTGGCGACGAACATCAGCCCGCCCGGCTTCACCATTTCGGCCGTGCGGGCGACGAACAGGTCGACATCGGCGACATGTTCGACCACTTCCATGTTCAGCACGACATCGAACTTTTCGCCGGCATCGGCCAGTTCCTCAGCCGTCGCGGCGCGATAGTCGATCGCCAGCCCGCCCTGGGCCGCGTGGAGTTTTGCCACTTCGATATTCTTCTCGGCCGGATCGACGCCCACGACAGTCGCACCCAGCCGCGCCATCGGCTCGCAAAGCAGCCCGCCGCCGCAGCCGATGTCGAGGAAGCGCAGGCCATCGAACGGCCGCGCCGATTGCGGGTCGCGGCCGAACCGGCTGGCCACCTGGTCACGGATATAGGCAAGCCGGACCGGGTTGAATTTGTGCAAGGGCTTGAACTTGCCCTTCGGGTCCCACCATTCGGCGGCCATGGCCGAAAAGCGGTCCACCTCAGCCTGGTCAATGGTCGTACGTTTGGCTTCGGCCATGAGTATCTCCTGAGGGAGCAGGGTAGGTGGGCCTTTGGCCAGCGATGTCAAGGGTAGCGAGCGAACTGGCATATCGCTACCGGACGGGCTACGATCGGTCGGACGCTGCCGTTTTCCGGGCATATGCAATGCATCGAGCCGCTCTGCCCCTGCTGATCCTTGGCCTGCTCGCAGCAGACGCCTCCTTTGCCCGCGCCGAACCATCGCTGCCGCCAAAGGGTGGGTATGACAGCCAGCTCGGCGGCGATTATGCCCCTGCGAAGGGTGTTGCCGTCGTCTCCCGCGACCGATCGTCCAAACCAGCCCAGGGGCTCTATTCCATCTGCTACATCAATGCGTTCCAGACGCAGGCCGTCGAAACGGATTGGTGGAAAGCCAAACATCCCGATTTATTGTTGAAGACGGCGTCTGGCGCCCTTGCCGAGGACGAGAACTGGCCTGGTGAGATCATCCTCGATACGTCGACGCGCGAAAAGCGCGAAGCGATCTTCTCGGTTCAGGCCCAATGGGTGCGGCAGTGCGCGGAAGCCGGTTTCGATGCCCTCGAGCTCGATAATCTCGACAGCTGGAGCCGAACCGATGGCGCGTTGACCAAGGAAAACAACCTCGGATTGGCGCTGTTGCTGACGGGTATGGCGCATGACCTTGGCATGGCCGTCGCCCAGAAGAACAGCGTCGAGCTAGGCTCGGCAGGCAAGGCGCTCGGCGGTTTCGATTTCGCGATCGCTGAGGAATGCGAGCTCTATGAGGAATGCGACGCGTATACGGCGGTCTATGGTGCGAACGTTTTCGAGATCGAGTATTCCGACAACGATCCTGCCATTTTCAAGCGTGCCTGCGCCAAGCGCGGCGGCAAGATTGCGATTGTGCTGCGCGATCGCGAACTCGCGACGCCTGAGAGCGCCGGCTATGTTTTCAAGAGGTGCTGACGCTGCCTCGCCTCTGTTCGCCGCGAATTTCATGGAAACCTTGGCGTAGCCAGCGTAACATCTGGCATGGCCTGCTGCGAAGTCGGGGATGCGGGATCCAGTCCCGGAGGGCTTCCATGAGTGACATCAAGGACCTGTTCGTGCTGCTCGCGCAGCATGTGGATGCGCGCGTCGTCGATGCCATGGAGCAGGCGGTGGCAAGCGCCCCGGACCGGCATCTCTGCCGCATCAATCCCATCGCCTTCGCCGAGCGCTATCGGCCTCGATGAGGAACGTACGATCGCCGGTTTTCTGCACGGCGCCCAGGTTGGCCTGTTCGACATCGCCTGGAATGTGCTGTGTCCCGGCTGTGGCGGGGTGCTCGATACCAATGCCAGCCTGAAGACGATCCGCAAGGACGAATATGTCTGCGCGCTCTGCGCGGAGGGCTATGCGCCCACCCTGGACGAGATGGTGGAGGTCACCTTCACCATCAGCCCTCGCATCCGCAAGATCGAGGCGCACACACCCAACGAGTTGCCGCTGACGGAATATTACCGCCAGATGTACTGGGGCTCCGCCATCGATCTTCCCGACGAGGGCTATGAGGAACTGGTCGAGCAATTCCTCGTCGACCATGTCGAGGTTGCGCCGGGCGAGAAAGCGGTGCTGTCGGTGCAACTGCCGTCCCAGTTTGTTATCGTTTTCGAACCCGTCACCCACGCCGTCCAGTTCATCGACGTCAAAGGGGAGCCGACACGCGAACGGCAGACGCTGTCGATCTCCTACGACCGCCAGCATACCCACAACCAGACGCTGGAAATGCGGCCCGGACCGCTCCGGCTATCGGTCGAAAACCGCACCGATGTGCGCGTGCTGCCCAGCATCTGCATAGCCGGCGACGTCTTGCACGACATGCTTGGCAAGCGGCGCAGTTTCCTGACGGCCAAGCGGCTCCTGACCAACCAGACGTTCCGCGAACTTTACCGCACCGACACGCTGGATGTGGACCAGCGGCTCAAGATCACCAGCCTGACCTTCCTGTTCACCGATTTGCGCGGCTCGACCGAACTCTACGAACGGGTCGGCGACCTGACCGCCTTCGATATCGTGCGGTCGCATTTCGAGGTGCTGCATGAGATCGTGGCGGCCGAAGCAGGGGCCGTGGTCAAGACGATTGGCGACGCGGTCATGGCAACTTTTCCGACGCCGGACCGCGCGGTTGCCGCGGCGATCCGCATGCGCGAGGCGATGACCGCGCTCAACAAACGCAACGAAAGCGAGGATCTGCTCTTGAAGATCGGCGTGCACGAGGGGCCGTGCATCGCCGTCAACATGAACGAGCGGCAGGACTATTTTGGCCAGACCGTCAACATCGCGTCGCGCGTGCAGGGGCTGGCCAAATCGCAATCGATCTTCGTCACCGGCGCAGTGATCGAAGATGCGAAAACCGCCGATTTGTTGAAAGATCCACGCGCTACTGCCGGAAGCGCATGAGGTGGCGCTTCGCGGCATCGAGCGCGAAGTGCGTGTTTATGAGATTCCGTGAGCTGTTCGGTGAGCTGACCTGTCGATCAGGATGTGTCGGCGTAGCGCGGTTGCAGCGCGGCGATCGCGCGCAGAAGCTGCTCGGCACTTGAGAGGCAGCCGGGCAGGTAGCCGCGAGCGGGTCGTTCGGAAGGTTCTCTGAGAGCAAGGCGCTGCGCCTGGTCGGCCAGCGCGAAAAGCGTGGCGGCAAACATGCGGAACGTTGCGGCAAGGCGAACCGCCTCGTCGTGGCCGTCAGCCAGCTCAAGTGCCGAATATTCGATGGCGAGCGGATCGATATCGGCGACATACGCGCCTGCGACAGACTTCCGCACGCTGCAAGATCCAGAGCATCAGCCAGCGGACAGGACGGGAGCGGTCGGCAACCCAATCGGCCAAGGTAGCCAGCGAGAGCAGGATGGCGGCTGTCCGCCTGAGCATTTTCTCGTCGTCCCGCACCGTTCCGCCTCCTTTCGTCAAGCGCGGGCATTGTGAGGCAGGCTGACGGGGTGTGGACGAAAAAAAAAGAAAATTGAGGGCTGGCAGAGCCGTCGCCGATCAAAGTGCGTCGCGATTGATCGGGTTCAATGCCACCGACCCCCCTCTGTCCTGCCGGACATCTCCCCTCAAGGGCGGAGATTGGCCGACTGGTCCGCGACAGTGCGTAATCTCCCCCCTTGAGGGGGAGATGTCCGGCAGGACAGAGGGGGGTCGGTGGGGTGCTGGATCCGAGGTCAATCACTATGGCGCAGCCCGAACAGGCCCTGCGGGTCGTAGACCGGCTTGCCCTGCAGCAGGGTGGCCACCACCTTGGCCTTGCCGATTTCGTCGGCCTTGAGTTCGGTGATGTCGCGGTCGATCACCGCGATATCGGCATATTTGCCTACCTCCAGCGACCCGGTCGTCTTGTCCTGGTGCAGCAGGCGCGCCGGGTTGATGGTCATCCACTCGATGGCGGTCTCTATGTCGGGCGCGCCGTTCCTGTCGCGCGTCAGGGCGGCCTGCATCTTGATCAGGGGCGACAACTCATCCGCATCGAAATCGCTGCTCATCACGATCTCGGCGCCTGCGTCCCGCAAGCTGCCGGCTGGCAAGAGATCGTCGGCGCGGTCGCCGATGAAGGCGCGGATGAAGTCGTCATATTCCGGGTCGAGCGAACTGGGCGCGAGCTGAAAGTCCGCGACGACGCCCAATTTTTTGAAACGCGGAAAGTCCGCCTCGTCGACCAGATAGAGATGTGTCAGCCGGTGTGGGCCAGGCGCGGGGTTTGCCTGCTCGATCGCATCCAGGGCAAGCCGTGCGCCGCGGTCTCCGGTGACATGGTAGTGAAGCTGAAAGCCAATGTCGGACAGTTCCTTGGAATAGCGCTTCAGGGCGTCGCCCTCGAAATATTCGAAACCGCGCTCGAAACCATGATCGATGCCCGCGCCGGGCTCATAAGGCTCCAGCACCGCGCCGGTGCGCTGCTCGAGAATGCCGTCGACGTAGATCTTGGCCTGGTTGAAGCGCAGCAAGCTCGCGGCATCGTTCGCATAGAGCGCCTTGAGCTTGGCCATCTGCTCGTCGAAGGGCATGTCGGGATAGATGTAGAGCGCGTTCGACGCACGCACTGTCAGCGTGCCCTCGGCCAGCGCGCGCTGCCAGGCCTTGATGTGGCCTTGCGGCCAGAACCCGCCGGCGTCGCTCACCGAGGTGATGCCGTTTGCAGCCATGGTCTTCAGCGTGGCGAGCATGCTTTCATAGGCGAAATCGACATTGGCCGGCGTATCGGGAAAGGCGAGGTTGCGCAGCTTCTGCTGCGCATTCTCCAACACGACGCCATTCGGCTTGCCTTCGGTGTTCCGCAAGATGATGCCGCCCGGTGGATTGCCGTCGAGGGTGTCGTAGCCCGCGGCCTGCATCGCCGCCGTGTTCGCCCATGCGCCGTGGCCGATGTCGTCGAGGATCAGCACCGGCCTGTCCGGCGCGATCTCGTCGAGCAGGGCGATCGGATTTTTGTCCTGGTCGAGCAGGTTGGTCATGCTGACGCCCGAACCGACGACCCACTCGCTCTTGCTCTGGCCGAGGCACTCCTCGACCGTCGCTGAGGTCTCATCGAGCTCGGCGAAGGGTTCGAATTCGCAGAGCACCTCGTTCACCCCTGCCTCGATGAGATGCATGTGGGCGTCCTGGAAACCGGGCAGGACCATGCGCCCGCCAAGATCGATTACCTTCGCGCCAGCACCGGCTGAAGCCAGAACGTCCGCTGTCGCGCCAACGGCGGTGATGATGCCGCGCTCATCGATGGCGATGGCTTCGGCTGATGGGGCGGCGCGGTTGACGGTGTGGATCTTCGCATTTGTCAGCACCAGCTGACTCGGCGCATGCAGCGGTCGCGCCGACGGCCAAGGCGCCGGCGATGACGACCGTGCTGAAGCATGATCTTGGGCTCATTGTTTCTCCGCAACGGGTCGAGGGCTAAGGCGCCTAAGGAAACATCGTCGGAATGTCTGCCGCATAGGCGCATTCATGTCCATGTACCCATACCGGGGACGGCTGTTGCCGGCGTGCGCCGATGCGGCTGGCGTGAAACTCAGCGCACCGTTTTGAACAGTTCCGGGTAGCGGTCGCTGGCCAGATTGGGCAGCGCGCAGGCGGCGTCAATGTCGAACCATGCGATCTTGGTATGCTCGTCATTGGCCGCATGCGGCTCGCCGAGCCATGCATCGACGCGAAAGATGGCGAGCTCGACATTGCTGTTGCCCGAGCCGTCGACGATCCAGCGTGCCGATGTTTTCGTAGCGGGTCGGCGTGATACCAGCCTCTTCGCCGAGTTCACGCAGAAAGGCCGCCTCGGCGGTCTCGCCGTCCTCGACATGGCCGCCGACGACATCCCAGCAATTGGCGAAGGATTTTCGATGCGGCGCGCGCAGGCCAAGCAATATCTTGCCGTCACGAACGGGAATGCCGGCCGCCACCCGGACCAGCGTCATGGGCGGTCACCCAAATGCTGTGCGCGTAGCCGGCCAGAAGTTCTCAAGCATATGCTAATGTTCTGAATCAACACGTTGAGACTTAGATTCAACTGCCTCATCCCCTAAATCAAGTTGCCGGCAATTGAGTCAAGCCGTTTCGGCACTCACGCTTGGTGCACATTGAATAGCAAGCTGCCGCGTCGATTCCGTTAGTGCAGATAAGCCATTGTTTCTACGGAACTTAATGTCGACGACTTATGCGCGCAAGTAGCGTGTGCGGAAGTGCATTCCATGGATACCGACGTCACCGCATCAGGCCGGCAGCTCGCAGCGCGTCTTCTATGGTCTTTTGGATAGACCCGACAGTTCGGCCAGAGGGTGCCGCCGTTGCGTGAGGCCGCTGGGATGTCGGGCAAGGGCGTTGGCAGCGTCTGATGGCTTGGCGCTCGGCTGGGCTTGGCGTCTGCGGCGTCAACGGTTTCACCGCCGACCTCCGCCAAAGCTTCATCGGCGATGCCCCAGAATTTTGCGATGTGCAGCGTTGACGAGATGCCGACGTCCAGCATGTATGGCCCAGCAATGGCGCCGTCGGAACGTGGATCGATCGGCGTGCCGTGACCCATGCCGGCCAGCCTGAAATGCTCCAGCACTTCGCGTCCATCCGCGTCGCGCCACACCTGCCGACGATGCCTGCCGAGAGCCTCGGTCTCGCCTTGACCCGTGACGCCAAGCACGCCGCTCCATTGCGCGATGATCGCATCGGCATTGGCGGAGTTGACTGTGTGGTCGGCGTCGCCATGCCAAACCGACAGGCGAGGCCAAGGTCCATCGTGCGGCGAGGCGCGGGTGACCGCTTGCTGCGATGCGCGACCTTGCGGCAGCCCCTGGCCCCGCATTCTTTCGAACGCTTCCGGGATGTTTGTCGCACAGGCATAGGGAAGCCCAGCGATGATTGCGCCGCCGGCAAACTTTTCCGGGTAGGTTGCCAGCATCGCTGCCGTCATCGCGCCACCGGCTGACAGCCCGGTGATAAAGACGCGATCGGCGTCAAGGTTTTCCTGACGGACCAGGGTATCCACCATCTGCGCGATCGACATCGCCTCGCCCGAGCCACGCTGGATGTCGGTGGGCAAAAACCAGTTGAAGCAGAGATTGGGATTGTTCTCCCGGCGCTGCTCGGGGAACAGAAGCGCAAAGCCGTGGCGCTCGGCAAGGCGCGACCAGCCAGAGCCGTTGTCGTAGCCGGCCGCGGTCTGGGTGCAGCCGTGCAGAACAACGACGAGAGGTGCTCCGGGCTTCAGCCCGCGTGGAAGAAAGGTGCGCGCGCGCAGTCGGCCGGGATTGGAGCCAAAACTTTTCAGATCGCTCAGGCGGTCCGGTCCTCCGATAAAGCTTGGCGCACCAGACCGCCCCTTTAAGGCGCTGAGACGGGCGATGGTGTCTGAGATGCTTGGCATGGCGACGGGTCCTTGTTGGTCATGCGCACAATGCGCTGCTGACGTCGGTCAATTCGTTTGCCGAAGCTTATGTTGCAATGCACAAATCTTTGTTGCAATGCACAATGACATAGCGTGGTTCGATTTGAAGGCGGCGACCTGGATGGCCGCTGTCGCAATGGCCTGTTGCGCAGGCAAGCCGATTTGGCTAAGGAGGCCGCGCATTGGCGCTGCGGCTAGACGCTGCGCTTTTTCAACCATTTCCAAGGCTGTCGGCCCAGGACCTTCTGACGGGGCATTCCGTTTCCATGGCGCGCATCGTGATGAAATTCGGCGGGACGTCCGTCGCCGATATCGGGCGCATCCACAACGTTGCGCGGCACGTCAAACGTGAGGTCGACGCTGGCCATCAGGTCGCCGTCGTGGTCTCGGCCATGTCCGGCAAGACCAATGAGCTCGTGGGCTGGGTGCAGGATGCGCCGAAGACGGTGGGGTCCAATTTCCAGATTTTCGATGCCCGCGAATATGACGCCGTCGTCGCCTCCGGCGAGCAGGTGACGTCCGGGCTGCTGGCGGTCGCCTTGCAGTCGATGGGTGTTCATGCCCGCTCCTGGCAGGGCTGGCAGATCCCGATCAAGACCGATGGCGCGCATGGCGCCGCGCGCATCAAGGAGATCGACGGCTCGTTCCTGATCAAGCGTTTCGAGGAAGGCCAGGTGGCGGTCGTCGCCGGCTTCCAGGGCATCGCGCCGGATAACCGCATCTCGACGCTGGGGCGTGGCGGCTCCGACACCAGCGCGGTGGCCATCGCCGCCGCCGTCAAGGCCGACCGCTGCGACATCTACACCGACGTCGACGGCGTCTACACGACCGACCCGCGCATCGAACCCAAGGCGCGCCGCCTCGACAAGATCTCCTTCGAGGAAATGCTGGAGATGGCCTCGCTCGGCTCGAAGGTCTTGCAGGTGCGTTCGGTCGAGCTTGCGATGGTGCACAAGGTGCGTACATTCGTGCGCTCCTCCTTCGACGATCCGGACGCGCCCGGCATGGGCGATCTTATCAATCCGCCCGGAACGCTCATTTGCGATGAGGATGAAATCGTGGAACAGCAGGTTGTCACCGGTATCGCCTACGCCAAGGACGAGGCTCAGGTTTCGCTGCGTCGCGTGGCCGACCGGCCGGGCGTCGCCGCCGGCATTTTCGGGCCGCTGGCCGAGGCCAACATCAATGTCGACATGATCGTCCAGAATATTTCCGAAGACGGCAAGTCGACCGACATGACCTTCACCGTGCCCTCCGGCGATGTGCAGAAGGCGCTGCGGGTTCTGGAAAAGGTGCGCGAGACGGTCGGCTTCGACAATATCCAGCATGATGAGGGCATGTCGAAAGTGTCGGTCATCGGCATCGGCATGCGCAGCCATGCCGGCGTCGCCGCCACCGCCTTCAAGGCGCTGGCCGACAAGTCGATCAATATCCGCGCCATCACGACCTCGGAGATCAAGATCTCGATCCTGATCGATGGGCCTTACACGGAACTGGCCGTGCGCACTTTGCATTCGGTCTATGGTCTGGACAAACATTGATCCAGAACGCGTGACCGTCATTTTGTATTGCGCTCGGCAACAAGTCCGGGCAAATCTGGGTTATTGAGTTTCGACGGAGTGCGGGGCTAACTCGCATTTCAAACCCTATGCCCACACTCCAGGGGCGTTGAATGGTAGAAAGAAAGGTCGGTCCGCGGCAGCTTTTGCGAAAGCTTCGCGAGCTGATGGCCGTGCAATTGGAGCCGCAGGAGCGGCTCGACAGGATCGTGCGCGAGATCGCGGCGATCATGGTCGCCGAAGTGTGCTCGCTTTACGTGCTGCGCGCCGACAGCGTGCTCGAGCTCTACGCCACCGAGGGTCTCAATCCCGGCGCGGTCCACCTGGCCTCGCTGCGGCTGGGGCAGGGCCTCGTCGGCACGATCGCCGCCAGCGCGCGCCCGCTCAACCTCTCCGACGCGCAAAAGCACCCGGCCTTCGCCTACCTGCCGGAGACAGGCGAAGAGATCTATCACTCCTTCCTCGGCGTGCCGGTGTTGAGGGCAGGGCGCACGCTGGGCGTGCTCGTCATCCAGAACAAGACCATGCGCTCCTACGCCGACGACGAGGTCGAGGCGCTGGAAACCACCGCGATGGTGATCGCCGAGATGATCGCTGCCGGCGACCTGGTGCGTTTGACCCGGCCGGGCCTGGAACTCGACCTGACGCGCCCGGTGCGCATCGACGGGTTGGCGTTCAACGACGGCATCGGCCTCGGCCATGTCGTGCTGCACGAGCCACGCATCGTCGTCACCAACCTGTTCAACGAGGACAGCGACGCCGAGCAGGCGCGGCTGGAAAAGGCGCTCGGGTCGCTGCGGCGTGTCGATCGACGACATGCTGTCGCGCCGCGAAGTCGCGTTCGAGGGCGAGCATCGCGCGGTGCTTGAAACCTATCGCATGTTCGCCAACGACCAGGGCTGGGTGCGGCGTCTCAACGAGGCGATCCGCAACGGCCTCACCGCCGAGGCGGCGGTGGAAAAGGTGCAGAGCGACATGCGCTCGCGCATGCAGCACATGACCGATCCTTATCTGCGCGAGCGGATGAGCGATTTCGACGACCTCGCCAACCGGCTGCTGCGCCAGCTTCTGGGCCGCGGCGCCGACGACATCGCCAAGATGCTGCCCAAGGACGCGATCATCGTGGCGCGCACCATGGGCGCGGCCGAACTGCTCGACTATCCGCGCGACAAGCTGCGCGGCGTGGTGCTGGAGGACGGTGCGCAGACCAGCCACGTCGTCATCGTGGCGCGCGCCATGGGCATCGCGGTTGTCGGGCAAGGCAAGGGCGCTGTCTCCATGTCGGAGAATGGCGATGCCATCATCGTCGACGGCGACGAAGGGCTGATCCATCTGCGACCGCAGCCGGACCTCGAAAAGGCCTATGCCGAAAAGGTCCGCTTCCGGGCGCGCCGGCAGCAGCTGTATCGCGAATTGCGGGATAGCCCGTCCCAAACCAAGGACGGCATCCAGGTCGATCTGCTGATGAACGCCGGCCTGCTGGTCGATCTGCCGCAACTGGCAGAATCGGGCGCTGCCGGCATCGGCCTGTTCCGAACCGAACTGCAGTTCATGGTGGCGTCGACCTTTCCGCGCGCCGAGGCGCAGGAAAGCCTTCTATCGCTCGGTCATCGATGCCGTGCAGGGCAAGCCGGTCACCTTCCGCACCATCGATATCGGCGGCGACAAGGTGCTGCCCTATTTCAAGGATGCGCGGCAGGAGGAGAACCCGGCGCTGGGCTGGCGCGCCATTCGCTTGACGCTCGACCGTCCCGGCCTGCTGAAGACGCAGGTGCGTGCATTGCTGAAGGCGTCGGGTGGGGGTGAGTTGAAGCTGATGCTGCCGATGGTCACCGAACTCGGCGAAATCACCCAGGCCCGCGAGATTATCGATCAGGAGGTCCGCCACCTCTCGCGCCATGCGCATCTGTTGCCGACAGTGCTCAAGGTTGGCGCCATGGTCGAGGTGCCGGCGCTGCTGTGGCAGCTCGACGAGCTGATGGCGATGGTCGACTTTGTCTCCGTCGGCTCCAACGACCTTTTTCAGTTCGTCATGGCGACGGACCGTGGCAACACCACGCTTGCCAACCGCTTCGATCCGCTGTCGGTGCCGTTCCTGCGCACGCTGAAACAGATCGCCGAAGCCGGCATGCGCAACGACACGCCGGTCACGCTTTGCGGTGAACTTGCCAGCAAGCCGATCTCGGCCATGGCGCTGATGGGCCTCGGCTATCGCTCCATCTCCATGTCGCCGGCCTCGATCGGCCCGGTGAAGGCGATGATGCGCGAACTGCCGCTTGGCGAGCTCGAACGCTTCTTCGACGACAATCTGAACGGCCCGACCGCCGGCCTGCCGATGCGGATGCTGCTGCAGGGTTTTGCGGACGAGCGGGGCGTGCCGCTCTGACTAGTGGCGTCCTTCAGGTTCCAGACAATCAGCGTGTTAACCGCCGTGACCTGCCGGTCGTGAGAATCTGGCTCAGTGACAATTTGCCCGGTTAGCTTAAGTCCCGACACTCGTTCTACCCGAAGAATCATACATGCCGATCTATGAACTTGCCGCGCTGGGAGCTGCAACCTGCTGGGCATTGACCGGGATCATTGCGGCTGGTCCGGCGGGCCATCTGGGGGCGCTGGCGTTCAACCGGGCGCGACAGGTATTCGTCACGTGCCTGCTTGGCGTCTATGTTTTCGCGACCGGCGCCTGGCAGCAGCTTGACGCCAGCAATCTCGGTCCGCTCCTGCTATCCGGACTGATCGGCATCTTCCTCGGCGACACGCTGCTGTTTGCGACACTGAACCGTGTCGGCCCACGCCGTTCAGGCATTCTGTTTGCGCTCAACGCGCCGATATCAGCGGTTCTCGGTTTTGCTGTCCTTGGCGAAACATTGTCCGCCCAAACCATCTTTGGCATCAGTTTGACCGTCGCCGGCGTGCTCTTGGCCATCCTTTTTGGCAAGCGCCGCGACCAGTTGCATGCATGGGAGGCTGTCAAAGGTCCGCTGTGGATCGGCATCGCGCTGGGCCTCGGCGCGGCTACCGGCCAGGCGGTCGGGTCGATCATTGCCCGGCCGGTGATGGCTTCCGGCGTCGATCCATTCCTGGCGTCGATGGTGCGAGTCGCCATCGCCGGCGTCTGCCTCAGCGCGCTGATTGCCTTGCCGATCCCCTCGGTCAAACCGAACGGGCCGTTGACGCTGCGTGTTTTTGCACTGACGGCGCTGACCGGGATCCTGGCGCTGGCCATCGGCATGACCTTGCTGCTTTTTGCGCTGTCCGGAGGCAGTGTCGGCATCGTCTCCACCTTGTCGGCGACCTCGCCGGTGATGATCCTGCCGATGCTCTGGCTCAAGACAGGCGAGCGCCCAGCAGCAGGCGCCTGGGCGGGTGCAGCGCTGGTGGTGATCGGCATGGGGTTCATTTTCTTGCGATAAGACGGCGCTGCCGCCTCCGCTTTAGGGTAGCGCCGTTCGTCTCCGTTTACGAAGGTGCGGCTCCACAGTTGACCAGCGAATTCAGCCGCGCATTAACTGCGGCGTAGCCTGGTGCTGGTTTCGGGTCGCAAATATGACCGACCAACAGTCCAAACGACGTCTTGCCGCGATCCTCGTCGCGGACGTTGTCGGCTATTCTTCGCTCATGGAACGCGACGAAGCGGGAACGATCGCGATCCTTCGGCACAGGCGCGTCGCCATTCTGGAGCCGACCGTGATGCGCCATGAGGGGCGCATCGTCAAATTCATGGGGGATGGGGTTCTCGTCGAATTCGCCAGCGCCATAAACGCGGTTGCCGCCGCGATCGAGCTTCAGCAACAGATGTCCGAGGCCAACAAAAATCTCGACGAAAGCAATCATATCGTCCTGCGCATTGGCATCAACCTGGGGGACATCGTCGGCGAGGGCCGGGACGTTTACGGGGATGGCGTCAACGTAGCCGCGCGGCTGGAGGCATTGGCGCAGCCCGGCGACGTCTATGTCTCGGCCAAGGTTCGCGAAGAGGTTGAAGGGCGATTGGCGTCGACATTCGACGATCTGGGCGAAAAACAGTTGAAGAACATTGCACGGCCGGTGCGTGTTTTCCGCGTGACGCATGGCGCTGTCCGGCCTGCCGGCCCCACTCACACGACGCTTTCCGAAAAGCCGTCCATCGCCGTTCTTGCCCTTCAGCAATATGAGTGGCGACAGCGAGCAGCAGTATTTTTCGGATGGAATTACGGAAGACATCATCACCGAACTTTCGCGCTCACGTTCCCTGTCCGTCGTGGCGCGGAACTCGTCATTCCAGTTTCGCGACAAGTCGCTCGACGTCCGTCGCATCGCCGGCGAACTGGGTGTGCGATATCTCGTCGAAGGCAGCGTCCGAAAGATGGGGAGCAGCGTCCGCATCACGGCGCAGCTCATCGACGCCGTTGCCGGCAATCATTTGTGGAGCGAGCGTTTCGACCGCAGCCTGGACGAGCTCTTCGACGTTCAGGACGAACTGACGCGGACCATCGTCGCCACCATCGCCGGCAGGTTGGAAGACGCTGAAATCAGCATCGCGACCGCCAAGCGAACCAACAGTCTGCCCGCCTACGACTGTCTGCTGAAAGGGATCAGGCACCTGCGCGGCTACGCTCCCGACGACAACCGTCTCGCCCGTGAACTCTTCGAGCAGGCCGTTGAGCTTGATCCGCGCTATGCGCTCGCACACGCCTATCTTGCTTTGACGTTGCTCGCGGAGAACCACTACAGCAATGCCTCAGACGATATCAAAGAGCGGGCAGTGAGGCTTGCGGAGCACGCAGTACTGCTCGACCCGCGAGAAAGCCGATGCCACACATTTCTTGGAATGGCCTATCGATTACGAGATGAGTACGATCGTGCTCTCTTGCATCTTGAACGCGGGGTCGAGCTCAATCCGAATGATGCGACGGGTTTGGTGCAATTGGGGTTAGTTCTTGCCGTTTGCGGCCGGCCTGAAGACGGGATCGAAAGAGCTCGCCAGGCGCTCAAGGTGGACCCCTATATCAGTTTTGCGGGGTCAACGATCGGTCTCTGCCTCTATCTGCTGGGCCGCTACGAAGAGGCGCTTGCGGCGCATCGAAGTGTCGGCGTAAACAAAACCACGTGGCAGATGGCGCGTGAGGCGGCATGCCTGGCGCAGTTGGGCCGCATCGAGGAGGCGCGAGCGGTTGCGGCGGAGGTGCTCCGGCGAAAGCCCGAATTCAGCACTCAAGCGGAGGTGCCCCGCTACAAATTTCCTGCGGACGCCGATCATTGGCGGCAAGGCTTGCTGAAAGCGGGACTACCCGATTGAGGAGTGCGCTGCGCTGGTCGCCAGCCGCCCTGACATTGTCCTTTGCCGCGATCTTCGTTATTGCGCGGCTCGAATTGGACATTCTGCATGATTTCTCTTCCGCGTGACCGCATGGACCAGGTCGTCAAGCGTTTCGAGCTGCTCGAGGCGCAGATGGCGGCCGGGCCGGCGCCGGACCAATATGTGAAGATGGCCTCGGAATATGCCGAGATGCAGGAGATCGTCTCCAAGGTGCGGGCGCTGCGCGCGTCGGAGCAGGAGCAGGCCGACCTGCAAGCCATGCTCGACGACAAGTCGACCGACGCCGAGATGCGGGCGCTGGCCGATGCCGATCTGCCTGAGGTGGAAGACCGCATCGAGGCCTTGCAGCAAGATATCCAGATCCTGCTGCTGCCGAAGGACGCCGCGGACGAGCGCAACGCCATCCTGGAAATCCGCGCCGGCACCGGCGGCGACGAGGCGGCGCTCTTCGCCGGCGATCTCTACCGCATGTATGAGCGCTATGCTGCGCTCAAGGGCTGGCGCGTCGAGCTGGATTCCGCGAGCGAGGGCGAGGTCGGCGGGTTCAAGGAAATCATCGCCACCGTGTCGGGCAAGGGCGTGTTCGCGCATCTGAAGTTCGAATCCGGCGTGCATCGCGTGCAGCGCGTGCCGGATACGGAGGCCAGCGGTCGCATCCACACCTCCGCCGCGACGGTTGCCGTGCTGCCGGAAGCCGAGGAAGTGGATATCGAAATCCGCAGCGAGGACATCCGCATCGACACCATGCGTGCATCGGGAGCCGGCGGCCAGCACGTCAACACGACGGATTCGGCCGTGCGCATCACCCATCTGCCGACCGGCATCATCGTGGTGCAGGCCGAGAAATCGCAGCACCAGAATCGCGCCAAGGCGATGCAGATCCTGCGCGCGCGGCTCTATGATCTGGAGCGGAGCAGAGCCGATTCCGAGCGCTCGGAATCGCGCAAATCGCAGGTCGGCTCCGGCGACCGATCCGAGCGCATCCGCACCTACAATTTTCCGCAAGGCCGCGTCACCGACCACCGCATCAATCTGACGCTCTACAAGCTCGACCGCGTCATGGAAGGCGAGATGGACGAGATCGTCGACGCGTTGATCGCCGACCACCAATCGAGGCTGTTGGCCGAGATGGGGACGAATTGAGGTCGACTTCGCCACGCTTCGCGCACTCCCCCTCGCCTGCGGACATTCCCCCCAAGGGGGAGGGTGACGCGTTCGTTGAGCGAACTGGCACGCCCGATCTCCCCCGCTTGCGGGGGAGATGTCCGGCAGGACGGAGGGGGGCGCTGTCGACGTCAGCGCTCCTTGCCATGACATCGACCGCGCTGCTCGTCTCGCAAACATCGCTACCGCCGCCGGCCTCGAAACTCCCGACCTCGATGCCCGTCTGATCGTCGAGCATTTCACCGGCACAACCCGCGCCGATCTGATCGCCCGCCCAGACACGGCGATCGCACCGGACGTCGATCAAGGCCATCGAATGCAGCCACTGCCCGCCGTCTTGCCGGCGAGCCGGTGCATCGCATCCTTGGCTATCGCGAATTCTACGGGCTCAAGCTCGGCCTTTCGCCCGAAACGCTGGAGCCGCGGCCGGACACCGAAACTTTGGTCGATGCTGTCCTGCCATTCGCCAGAGACGTCGCTGCCCGCGCCGGCCAGTGCCGCATCCTCGACCTCGGCACCGGCACGGGCGCGATTGCGCTGGCTCTGCTCAGCCAAATACCGCAAGCCGAGGCAACCGGCGTCGACATTTCTCCGGGCGCGCGTCGACACCGCGACGCGCAACGCCGCCGCCCTTGGCCTGGCCGACCGATTCACCGCGATGCGAATCCGACTGGTTTGCAAAAATTTCAGGCCGCTATGATGTAATCGTCTCCAACCCGCCCTACATACGGTCTGAAGACATTGCCGGCCTGACGCCGGAAGTCAGACATCACGATCCGATTGCCGCCCTGGATGGCGGCGCGAGCGGCCTCGAAGCATATCGGCGGATTGCGGCAAGCAGTGCTGACTATTTGGCCGAGGACGGCATAGTGGCGGTCGAGATCGGGCATGATCAGCGGCAAGATGTGATGAAGCTGTTTGACGAATCAGGCTTTGAAGCCATAGGCCACCATCGCGATCTGGGCGGAAATGACCGCGTTATCATGTTCAAAAGGCGAAAATGGCCGCTTTGACGCACATATAGGCTCTTGGCAGGAAAAGGGATTGCCGCTAGGGTCGATGCAACCGGATGAGGAAAGCAGGCGATTTTGCTGGCTATTCGGGCTTCACAAAAAAGACGGCCTGCTTGAGACGCTCCAGACGAGCGATAGGATATCCGGCAAGCGGATTGGACCGGAACAGGGTGTACGTGACGCCAACGCTGAATTGCGGGCGAAGAACGGCGATGATGTTCAGGCGGCGTGCGCGAGGCGCACCGCCGGGCGGAGTTTTTTACAACATGAAGAGAGCAGTATGAGGCCTCAGCAACAAAACCGCCGCATGCGCGGACGGAACAACAATAACAATAGCATAACAACAACAACAATCGCGGCAAAGGCGGCCCAAACCCGCTGACCCGCAGCTACGAGAGCAACGGGCCGGATGTAAAGATCCGTGGCAACGCCCAGCAGATCGCCGAGAAATATGCCACTCTGGCGCGTGATGCGCACAGCTCCGGCGACCGCGTCATGGCGGAAAATTATCTGCAGCACGCCGAGCATTATTACCGCATCATCGCGGCGGCTCAGGCGCAGATGCCGATCCAGAATTTCCAGCAGAATCGCGACGACTTCGACGACGAAGACGGCGAAGAGCGCGACGACATGGATTTCCAGGGCAATGCCGGCGGTGGCGAGCAGCCGCAGCAGGGCGGCAATGGTCCGCAACCGGTGATCGAAGGCATGCCGGCGGAAGTGGCGCTGAATGGCGAGGCTGGCGGCGAGGGGCAGAACCAGAACCGCAATCGCGACGGTTTCCGCAACCGCGACGGCCGCGACCGTGATGGGCGCAACCGGGACGGCCGCGACCGCAACCGCGATTTCCAGAACCGCAACGCGGCAATGGCGACTATCAGGCCGCGACTTCAATCGCCGCGACGACGCAGCGTGACGAAGGTCAGCGCAACGATGCCGGCGCAACGATAGGTCAGCGCAACGATGGCCAGCCGCGCGCGACGGAGCAACAGCCGCGCCGCGACGGCCAGTCTTTCGAAAGCCGTCCCGTCAACGAGCAGCCGCCATTGGCCGTCCAGCCGCAGGTCGTGCAGGTAGAGGATGTCGTGGAAGACAGCCTGCCGGCATTCGTGACCGGCGGAAATGTCGAGCCGGTCGCTGCGGCGCCTGCCGAAGCGCTGCGCAAACCGCGACGTCCGCGCAAGCCGCGCGAGGCGGCGGTCGAAGCAGCAGGCTCGGAGGGCGAGGCTTCGCCGGACGACACGTTGGTGCCCGTCGAGGGCTGACGACAAAACAGTGACATGATCGAACGGCGGAGGCTAAGCCTCCGCCGTTTTTCTTTGTGTCGACGCGCTCTTGAGCCGCGCCAAAAACTCCCCATATTCTGGCGGAAATGAGCTTTGCTTCGATTGAAGGAGGCTCGTCACCACAGATCGACCCGGGCCGCAAAGCGGGCGGGTACGGAAAGGGAGACAGTATATGAACTTGGAAAAATACTCCGAGCGCGTGCGGGGCTTCATTCAGTCCGCGCAGACAATGGCGCTCATCGCGCAACCACCAGCAGTTCACCCCCGAACATATCCTGAAAGTGCTGATCGATGACGACGAAGGCTTTGCCGCGTCGCTGATCGAGCGCGCCGGCGGCCGTCCGCGCGACGTCAAGCTTGGCGTCGAGGCGGCGCTCGAAGCGCTGCCGAAGGTCGAGGGCGGCAACGGCCAGCTCTATCATGGCGCAGCCGCTGGCGAAGGTGTTCTCCACCGCCGAGGAACTGGCCAAGAAGGCCGGCGATTGCTTCGTCACCGTCGAGCGGCTGCTGCACGGCGCTAGCCATGGAGAAATCGGCCAAGACCGCCGACATCCTGGCCAAGGCCGGCGTCACCGCGCAGGCGCTCAACGCCGTCATCAACGATATCCGCAAGGGCCGCACCGCCGACTCGGCGTCTGCCGAGCAGGGCTATGACGCGCTGAAGAAATACGCGCGCGACCTCACCGCCGACGCCCGCGCCGGCAAGCTCGATCCGGTCATCGGCCGCGACGACGAGATCCGCCGCACCATCCAGGTGCTGTCGCGGCGCACCAAGAACAATCCCGTGCTGATCGGCGAGCCGGGCGTCGGCAAGACGGCCATCGCCGAAGGGCCTGGCGCTGCGCATCGTCAATGGCGACGTGCCGGAATCGCTGAAGGACAAGCAGTTGATGGCGCTCGACATGGGCGCGCTGATTGCCGGCGCGAAATATCGCGGCGAGTTCGAGGAGCGGCTGAAGGCCGTGCTCTACGAGGTCACCTCGGCCGACGGCGGCATCATCCTGTTCATCGACGAGATGCACACGCTGGTCGGCGCCGGCAAGGCCGACGGCGCGATGGACGCGTCCAACCTGCTGAAGCCGGCGCTGGCGCGCGGCGAACTGCACTGCGTCGGCGCGACCACGCTCGACGAATACCGCAAGCATGTCGAGAAGGACGCGGCGCTTGCCCGCCGCTTCCAGCCGGTCTTCGTCGACGAGCCGACGGTCGAGGACACGATCTCGATCCTGCGCGGCCTGAAGGAGAAATACGAGCAGCACCACAAGGTGCGCATCTCCGACTCGGCGCTGGTCTCGGCGGCGACGCTCGTCGCAACCGCTACATCACCGACCGCTTCCTGCCCGACAAGGCGATCGACCTGGTCGACGAGGCCGCGTCGCGGCTGCAGGATGCAGGTCGATTCCAAGCCCGAAGCGCTGGACGAGATCGACCGCCGCATCATGCAGCTCAAGATCGAGCGCGAGGCGCTGAAGGTCGAGAAGGACGACGCCTCGAAGGACCGGCTGGCGCGGCTCGAAAAGGAGCTCGCCGGCCTTGAGGAGGAATCGACCGAAGTCACCGCCAAATGGCAGGCCGAGAAGCAGAAGCTCGGGCTGGCCGCCGACCTGAAGAAGCAGCTCGACGAGGCCCGCAACGAGCTGGCCATCGCGCAGCGCAAGGGCGAGTTCCAGAAGGCCGGCGAGCTTGCCTATGGCAGGATCCCCGAGCTGGAGAAGAAGCTGGTCGAGGCCGAAGAGCAGGACACCAAAGGCTCGGCATGGTCGAGGAGACCGTCACGCCCGACCATGTCGCGCATATCGTGTCGCGCTGGACCGGCATTCCGGTCGACAAGATGCTGGAAGGCGAGCGCGACAAGCTGCTGCGCATGGAAGACGAGATCGGCAAGCGCGTCGTCGGCCAGGGCGAGGCCGTGCAGGCGGTCTCGAAGGCCGTCCGCCGCGCCCGCGCCGGGCTTGCAGGATCCGAACCGGCCGATCGGCTCGTTCATGTTCCTCGGCCCGACCGGCGTCGGCAAGACCGAGCTCACCAAGGCGCTTGGCCAACTTCCTGTTCGACGACGAGCATGCGCTGGTGCGCATCGACATGTCGGAGTTCATGGAGAAGCACTCGGTCGCCCGGCTGATCGGCGCGCCTCCCGGCTATGTCGGCTATGAGGAGGGCGGTGCGCTGACCGAAGCGGTGCGCCGCCGGCCCTATCAGGTCGTGCTGTTCGACGAGATCGAGAAGGCGCATCCGGATGTCTTCAACGTGCTGCTGCAGGTGCTGGACGACGGCCGCCTGACCGACGGGCAGGGCCGCACGGTCGACTTCCGCAACACGCTGATCATCATGACGTCGAACCTCGGCGCCGAATATCTGGTCAATCTCGGCGAAGACCAGGATGTCGACGCCGTGCGCGACGAGGTGATGGCGGTGGTGAAGGCCTCGTTCCGGCCGGAATTCCTGAACCGCGTCGACGAGGTGATCCTGTTCCACCGCCTGCGCCGTCAGGATATGGGCAAGATCGTCGAGATCCAGCTGAAGCGGCTGGAGAAGCTGCTGTCCGACCGCAAGATCGTGCTCGACCTCGACGAGGACGCGATCGACTGGCTGGCCGCCAAGGGCTACGACCCGGCCTATGGCGCGCGGCCGCTGAAGCGCGTCATCCAGAAGGAGCTGCAGGACCCGCTGGCGGAAAAGATCCTGCTCGGCGAGATCCTGGACGGCTCGACGGTGAAGGTCACCGCCGGCTCGGACCGGCTGAATTTCCGGTCGAAGCCGAGCGTGGTGAAGGCGGACAAGGCTGCCTGACGGTGGCAGGAAAGTCACGTGCAAAAGCCCCGGTGAGCGCTTCACCGGGGCTTTCTGTTTGCAGAGGCCGACAGCGCTGGTCTAGCAATACTGGCGCTGATCCCGATAACCTGTTCGGACCGCTTTTTCAGAGGAGCCTCACCATGCCCCAATTCACCGGTGGGTGCCTGTGCGGCAACGTCCGATTTGTGGCCTCGGGGCAACCCTATCGCGTCGGCATCTGCCACTGTCTCGACTGTCGCAAACATCATGGCGCGCTGTTTCATGCCTCGGCGATTTTCCCCAAAACGCGGTGACGATCGAGGGTGAAACGCGCTCCTACAAGAACAGGCATTTTTGCCCCAGCTGCGGGTCGCCTGTCTTTGGCCGCGGCGATGACGAAGTGGAAGTCAATCTGGGGTCGTTCGACGCGCCGGACCAATTCACGCCGACCTACGAGCTTTGGACCTCGCGTCGCGAATCCTGGTTGCCGCCGTTTCCGCTCGAAAAGGCGGTATGAGCACAATCGGGATGCGCCGGGTCGCTTTGAGGAGTAAGCCAGCGACAACGGGATCACTCCGGCAGTCCTGCCTTGCGAAAACCCTCGACGAAATGCTCCAGCGTCTTCGCATCGCGAAAGGGCTCGGTCGCGGCCCAGTGGTTGATCGTGAAATCCGGGTTGCCGACGAGAAACAGCTCGACCTCCGCCCGCGCCTCGTCGAGCCGGCCGAGCTGCGCCAGGCTTGCCGCCAGGAAACGGCGCGAGCTGGTGCGATAGGTCTCGTCCCGGCGCAGCGTCTCGACAGCTGCTTCGTAGTCACCGTCGGCATATTGCGCCTGGCCGAGCGTGAGAAAATACCAGCTCGGCGGATAGGGGTTCAGCCGGAACGCCTTAGCGACATGTTCAAGGCCCTGCTCGACCCGCCCGGCCAGCACCGTGATGTCGGACAAGGCCGCCCAGGCGTCGGCCTCGTTCGGGTCGAGCGCGATTGCGTGAGCGAATTCCGGGTCCGCTTCGGCGAAATTTTTCGCATAGGCAAGCAGGTAGGCCAGGACCCAGCGACAGCCGGCATCGTTGGGATCGATCGCCACGGCCTTTCGCGCCAGCTCGAGGGCAACGCTCCGGTCAGCTTCCGTTGGTCCGCCGGAATGCACCCATCCCATCCAGTGGTTCATGGCCAGCCAGCGATGGGCCTCCGCGTAGTCCGGGTCGAGCGACACCGCGCGCGTCAGCATCAGATGCGCTTCCCGCGCCGTCTGGGGCGAATCGTCCATCAGCTTGCGCGCCCGCACGACCAGATCGTAGGCCTCGAGATTTTGGGCCGCTGGCGCGGCGGCTGTGCGCCGAGCCGGCCGAGCAAGGCCTCGACGATCCTGGCCGTCACCTCGTCCTGAACAGCAAAGATGTCGTCCAGGCCGCGATCGAAACGCTCCGCCCAGAGATGCTCGCCACTTGCCGCATCGACCAGCTGGGCGTTGATGCGCACGCGCCCCGCGGCGCGCCGCGCGCTGCCCGTAAGCAGATAGCGCACGCCAAGCTCTTCGGCGATCTGGTGGTCGGCCAGCGCCTTTCCCTTGTAGGCAAAGGCCGTAGGCGGGCGATGACAAACAGGCCGGAGTGCCGGGAGAGGTCGGTGATCAGGTCTTCGGTCAGCCCGTCCGCAAAGGATCCCTGCTCGGGGTCGTCGCCGATGCTCACGAAAGGCAGCACGGCAATCGACGGCTTGTCGGGCAGTGGCAAGGCTTTTCGCTTGGCGTCACCGAGTCGTTCGACGGCGCCGGCAAAACGGTAGCCGACGCGCGGAACCGTGGCGATCCATTCACCGCCGTCTGCCGCGACCAAGCAGCTTCCGCAGCTGTGCAATCTGGACGGTGAGGTTGCCTTCCTCGACGGCTGTGCCTGGCCATGCCGCATCCATCAACTCAGCCTTGGCCAGGATTTCGCCGGGCCGATCGACAAGCGCCGCGAGCAGTCTCAGCCCACGGTGGCTGACGGCAACGGGCACATTGTCCCGCAGCAGCGTTCCCGCACCCGGATCGAGCACGAACGGGCCAAAAGCAAAGCGCGATCCCTGCATGCGGCGCATCTATATCCCGTTTGGAAATTTTTGGAACTTTTCAGGTGAGCTTAAGTACCGCGCCGTTCGTATCCGGCAAAACCTCATTCAGGTCGAGGGTCCAGCACCCTCAAACCCTATGGAGGTTGCCATGAAAGATATTCTCACCCTTGCGCCGGCGGAACGTGTCGCGTCGGCATCATAGCCTGCCAACCCTGCGCAGCATTATCGCGACCTGGGCTGAGCGGAAACGCTTGCGCTGGGAGCTTGAACAGATGTCGAGGGCCGAACCTCATTTGATCGACGATATCGGCCTGACGAGGCGGCAGATCGAGGCCGAGATCGCCAAGCGCTTCTGGCAAGGCTAGAGAAGTCTGCATGACTGCCGAAAGCACGACTTCACGCCAGGACGACCGGCTGCCATGGGCCGCGATGGCGGGCACCATCGCCACCGTCACAGTGTTCGCCGTGGCGCAGGGGCTGACCTATCCGCTGCTCAGCTTCATCCTGGAGCGGCAGGGGACGACGCCCGGCCTGATCGGCCTGTCGGCGGCGATGACACCGCTGGGCTTTATTGTATCCGCGCCCTTCATTCCGGCGCTGGTGCGTCGCACTGGGCGCGGCCGACTTGCGATCCTGTGTTCGATCCTGGCGGCGGCGACCCTGATCGGCATTGCCTGGACACAGGATGTCTGGGCCTGGATGCCGCTGCGCTTCCTGCTCGGCTTCTTCGCCAACCCGCTCTATGTGATCAGCGAAACCTGGCTGATCACGATCACGCCTGCGTCGCGCCGAGGCCGCATCATGGGCCTCTATTCATCCGTCGTTTCGGGCGGCTTCGCCATCGGCCCGTTGACCCTCAGGTTCGTTGGCACCGAAGGCTGGCCGCCGTTTCTGTTGGGGTTTTTGCATTCCTCGTTTGCGGGCTGATCGTCCTCGCCGTCATCCCACGCTTGCCAAAAATGCCACATGAAGGCGAGCCGACGTCGGTCGGCGGTTTTTTCGCGTTGGCGCCGCTGCTGTTGCTGGCCGTGTTCGTGGCGGCTGCCTTTGAACAGAGCCTGCTTGCGATGTTCGCCGTTTACGGCGCCGCCTATGGCAGCCCCGAGAGCCGCATCTCCGCGCTGATCGCCTGTTTCGTCCTCGGCAATGCCGCCCTGCAGATACCGATCGGCCGCCTTTCTGAAGCCATCGGCTCGGCCCGCGCGCTGCTTTTGTGCTGCTTCATCGCCTTGCTCGGCTGTGCGCTGCTGCCGCTGCTCTTCTCGTCCGGGTTGATCTGGCCGATGCTGTTCGTCTGGGGGCGGTGACCTTCGGCATCTACACCATGGCGCTGATCCAGCTTGGCGAACAGTTCTCGGGCCAGCGGCTCATTGCCGGCAACGCGGCGTTTGCGCTGGTCTGGGGGTTGGGCGGCATTGTCGGCTCGCCGGCCACCGGCCTCACAATGCAACTGATCGGACATCAGGGGCTGCCGGCATCGCTTGGCCTGTTGTGCGGTGTGCTCGCGATGTTTCTGATCGTGCAGCGACGGCGGGCTTGACCGAAACGCTCGCCGCACGCCGCCTGGATAGGTGCGAACCTACCTAAGACGGGTAATCATCCGCCCACTGTCACTTCAGGCCCATAGACCAGCACGGGGCCATCCTCGACACCGTCAGCATGCTGGAGGGTGCTCAAATCATAAGTGTCAGACAGGCGCGCCTTCGCGTAGTCCGGGTGTAGGGTCACGTCGTTGCTAGTCTCGAACACAAATGTCTTCTGGCGACTGTTGTCACCTGAGTCTGCAATCAGGACGACGCGACCGATGGTGGCTGGTGTGTAGCCGGCGTCGGCAAGGATGCGTTCGCGGGCCACCAGTTCGGTGACGCCCATGACAGAGATGTAGTCCATCGCTCTCTCCAGCCTTTGTCCCTCCAAAACTCAAAGCTGGCCCTTTTGTTGCCTGTGGCGCAGCGCGCAACGGAATGTTTGGCGTCGCTGGCCCCAACTCGTGTCAGCATCATTTGCGATTTTTTCGTCCACACCCCTTCAGCCTGCCTCACAATGCCCGCGCGCTTGATGAAAGGAGGCGGAGATTACGGTGCGGGACTATTATGAAATGCTCAGGCGGACCGCCGCCATCCTGCTCGCTCTGGCGGTCATAGCCGAGCGCGCGGCCAATCGCTCCCGCCCTGGCCGCTGGCTGGTGCTCTGGATCTTGCAGCGTGCGGAAGCTGTCGCAAACGCATATGTCGCTGAAACTGACCCGCTCTTCCCCGTCGCCTACCCAACGCTCCAAGCTGATGACGGCCACGACGAGGCAGTTCGCCTTGCCGCAACGTTCCGCATCCTCGCCGCCACGCTTTTCGCACTGGCGCATCAGGCTCAGCACCTGGCGATCAGAGAGCCGTCCGAACAACCTGGTTCCGGCTGGCTGCCCGGCTGCTGCGTGAATGCCGAGCGGCTTCTGCGCGCGCTGGCCGCGCTGCAACCGCGCTACGCCGACACATCCTGATCCTGACTAGTCTACTGCTCACGCTAGTTCATTGCCCGAACCTCCTCATCCCCCGGTCCGGTCCCATGGTCTCAGGTCGGGCGTCGCCGAGAGGTTGGCTGTCGGGAAAGAACTCGTGGTGCCGTCGGTCTTCCCATTTCCAGTCGACCGGTAGGGTCTTTGACAAAAGCCAGGGCCGAAAGGCAGCGTGGCAACGACGAATCATGTCTAGGTGCCATTCATGACGCTGGATGACTACAATGCCTTTTGTGCCTCGCTGCCTGCCACGACCTCCGTCGTCCAATGGGGCGGGGCACATGTCTGGAAAGTCGGCGCCAAGGTCTTCGCCATCGCCAGCCAATGGGACGACCGGCCCGGAGGGGCCGCCATACGTCACCTTCAAGACATCGGAAATGTCGTTCGACCTGCTGAAGGACCAGCCCGGCTGCCGTCCGGCGCCTTACCTCGCCTCGCGCGGCATGAAATGGATCCAGCGCGTTTCGCCCGAGAGCATGGATGACGCGGCGCTCAAGGATTATTTGCGCGAAAGTCATCGTCTCGTGGCGGCCGGATTGACCAGCAAGGCGAGGGCCGAACTTGGGCTGTCGACATGACGCCGTCGCAGGCAGGCCGCAACTTGGCCATTTTCATGCCCGGTTCATGTTCGATTGTTCATGAAACAATAAGCATGTTCGGCCGTTCGTCCTGCTAGAGTGCGGCTACGTGGCTTGGGAGGACCGGAGAGTTGGGTGAAGGGTAGTGTGAATAGGTTTGATTCTGGCGTCGATCGGAATGGCGCTCGCCGGCACGGCGGCCCATGCCGGACCGCTGACGCGTCTCTTGAGCGTTCCGCTCCAGAAAATGCTCCGCTGCCGGTTCAATATCGCGATGCCGACGTCTTTTATGACGGGCAGGGCAACCGCATCCTGATGGACCGCGAGACGGGCGAGATCATCTCCGTGCGTCCCGTCCGGCCTCGGAGCGCCGGCGGCCGATGCGGCGTCAGCCGCAGCAGGACGACGGTTTCTATCTCGGACGAGCCGGAGGTTGGCGAATATCCAGCCGAGCCCGAATATCGCGAGTTTGAGCCAGGTGCGGAAGAGGCATTTCCGCCTGTGCCGCGTCAACCGCAGCAACCCGACGTCGCGCGCGAAACGCCGCCGGTGAAACCCAAAACAATCGAACGCAAGCCGCTGCCGACACCCGGCACAAAGCCGGGGCCGAGCGAAGAGACAACAACGACGGCAAAGCGGCCGGCCGATGAGCCGATTTTCACCCAGCCCGGGCAGCAAACAGGCAACGACCCCGGCCGAAGACCCCAAGCCGGTCGATGAAGCGACCTTGACGCCGCCCGCCAGCCCGACGGAGCCGAATGCCACTCAGCCGGCCGCTACCGAATTGCGCACCGAGCCGACGCCCGCCACTGAACTTCAGCCCGATCCGAACGCCACGACGATCGCGACAACGCCAGACACGACTGGCGCGACCCAGCCTTCGGTCAAGATTCCGACGGTTGCCGGGGCGCGCGAAGAGGTGGCGGCGCTGCAGATCCTGCTCGACCGGGGCGGGTCGTCGCCTGGGGTCATCGATGGACGTTTCGGCTCGAATGTCGACCGCGCGATTGCCGCCTATCGGCGCATGACGGGCACAAATCTCAAGTCGACCGATACGGCGCTGCATCAAGCGGCTTCTCGCCGAGACGGGTGGCGACGCGTTCACCACCTATACGCTGACGGCGGAAGACGTCGCCGGACCGTATGTGGCGGCGGTGCCGGAAGACTACGGCGAGAAGGCGAAGCTGGAGAGGCTGGGCTACACGTCGGTCACCGAAGCGCTCGGCGAGCGCTTTCACATGGACGAGAGGTTATCTCAAGGCGATCAACCCGGAAGCGAATTTCAGTCGCGTCGGCACGATCGTCACGCGTCGCCAATGTCGGCGCAGAATCGTGACCGGCAAGGTCGCCCGCATCACCGCCGACAAGGCGAACAAGCAGGTGCTGGCCTACGACGCCTACAACAAGCTGGTCGCGGCCTATCCGGCTATCCATCGGCTCGTCCGACACCCCGTCGCCGGCCGGCACGCACGAGGTGTCGCGCATCGCCTTCAACCCGGAATACACCTACAACCCGAAGGTCAATTTCAAGCAGGGCAGAACGACAAGATCCTGACCATTCCGCCGGGACCGAACGGTCCGGTGGGCGCGATCTGGATCGCGCTCGACAAGCCGACTTACGGTGTGCACGGCACGCCGGAGCCGTCGAAGATCGGCAAGACGCAGAGCCATGGCTGCGTGCGGATGACCAACTGGGATGCCGCCGAGCTTGCCAAGATGGTGACCGCCGGCGTGACGGTGGAGTTTCTGGAGTAGGTTTTGGCTGAAGCCCGACAATTGCGCGCATCTGGCGCGGCCGCACAAAGCCTGAAATGGCCGACGCATATGAAGCCTACAACTATGAAGCCGGGGTGCAAGCCGCTGATCGAAAAGGCGCTTGGCGTCCAGTGTTTCCGCGAGGATCGCGCCGACGAGGTCGAATTCATCACGATATCCTATTGGGAATCCGTCGAGGCGATGTCCCGTTTCGCCGGGCCTGATCCGCACCGCATCCATCATTTGCCGCGCGATGCGGAGTTCTTGATCGAGTTGCCGACCTCGGTGCAGGTGCTGCGTATCCGGCACAGCCACGGACAGACTGCTTGAAAGCCGTTGGGCCTGAACGCCGATCTCGTTCAGGCCAGCGGTTGCGGCGCGAGGGACGTGCAGCTACGTCTTGCCTATGACGGCACTGGGCGAAGCGGAATCCCTCGACACCCCACGAAGCGGCGAGGTCGGAACATTTTGCCCGCCCGAACGGCGCAAGTTCGTGCTCGTCGCCGCGATCCTGGCGTCGGCGCTCGGTTTCATCGACGGCTCGATCCTGGCCATCGCCATTCCCGCGATCCGCATCGACCTGTCGGCCAGTCTCGTCGACGCGCAATGGATTTCGAACGCCTATGCGCTGACGCTGTCGGCGTTGATCCTTGTCGGCGGCGCGGCCGGCGACCGCTTCGGCCTGCGCAAGACCTTCATCGCGGGCATCGTGCTTTTCGTGGTCGCGTCTATGGCCTGCGCCGTCGCGCCGGACGCCAAGACACTGATCGCCTTTCGCGCCATCCAGGGCATCGGCGCGGCGATCATGGTGCCGTGCAGCCTGGCGATCATCGCGAAAGCCTATCCGAAATCCGAACGCGGGCAGGCGATCGGCATCTGGGCGGCGGCGTCGGCGCTGACGACGGCGCTGGGGCCAGTGATCGGCGGCTTTGTCTTGTCGGCCTTCGATCCAGGCATCTGGCGGGCGATTTTCGCCATCAACCTGCCGCTCGGCGGTCTCGCGGTCTTCATCCTGATCGCCAAGGTCCCGTCCGATTCGCCGGCCGCGCGGCGCGCGCTCGATCTGGCCGGGGCAGGGCTTGCCACGATTGGCTTCGGCGCGCTTGCCTTCGGCCTGACGGCGCTCAGCGCGGAGGATCAGTCCAGCGGCACGCTGGCTCGCGCTCGCCGCAATTGGCATCGGCCTGGTCGTGCTCTGCCTCTTCGTCGGCTGGGAACTGCGACAGCGTCATCCGATGGTCGAGCTGCGGCTGTTCGCGAACGGCCCCTTCTCGGGCGCGAATATCGCCACCTTCTTTCTCTACTTCTCGCTGTCGGCGGTCATGTTCTACCTGCCGATGCTGCTGATCGTCGGCTGGGGCCTTACGTCTGCCGAGGTTGGCTTCACCTTCGTGCCGCTCTCCGCCGCGATCGCGCTGCTGTCGCGGCGAATCGGCAAATGGTCCGACCGGACCGGGCCGCGTCTGCCGATCGCCCTAGGCAGCTTGCTGGTGGCCGCCGCTTTCGCCGGTCTCGCCATCATCGCAGCGCTCCACATTCACGCCTTCTGGGCGGGCGTCTTTCCCATGATGGTGGTGATGGGTTTGGGCATGGCGTTCGTCGTCTCGCCGCTGTCGACCGCCGTCATGACCGCCGTCGAGGATCGCGACACCGGTGCTGCGTCCGGCATCAACAACGCGGTGGCGCGAATCGCCGGCCTGGTCGCCGTCGCGGCGATGGGGGCGGTCGCCACCTATGTCTATGTGCTGTCGCTCCGCGCCGAATCCGCGCAAAACCTGCCGGGCTATGGCGAGCCGGTCATCGAAAAGCTTGAGCCTGCATTGGAAGCCGCGCGGCTCGGCGCCAGCGATTCGGCCTTTGCGGCAGTTGCGGCCATCACGGCCTTATTGTGCGTGGTGTCGGCTTTGGTCGCTTGGCTCAGCGTTGCGAGCGGTCCGACATCCGTCGCCGCTCAGGCCAGCGTGGCGTTGGAGGGCTGATTCGATCAGCTTCCAGGCTTGGTCGCCGCCATCTTGAGCGAGCCGATTTCCTCGTCGACCAGAAGATCGTCGATGCGCTGCCGTTCCTGGCTGAAGGCGACGAGATCATTCCCTTTGAGGATGCGGCCGCCCGACGGCAGCCTGGCGCGCATCGGGTCGACCTTGGTGCCGTTGACGATCAGCTCGTAGTGCAAATGCGCGCCGGTCGAGAGCCCGGTCGAGCCGACATAGCCGATCACCTGGCCTTGCTTGACCTTGACGCCGGGGCGGATGCCTTTGGCGAAGGCGCTTTGGTGATTGTACGACGACTCGTAGCCGCCGGCATGCTTCAGCACGGTCTGCTTGCCGTAACCGGAGGCCCAGCCCGACTTTTCGACCACGCCATTGGCGGCCGCGATGATCGGCGTTCCGGTCGGCGCCGACCAGTCGACGCCGGTGTGCATGCGCACATAGCCCAGGATCGGATGGCGCCGGCCGCCGAAGCCGGAGCGGAATTTGCCGTTCGGCAGCGGATTGCGCAGGAAGGACTGGCGGTTGTTGCGGCCGTCCTTGTCGAAATAGTCGGTCGTTCCGTCCGGCATCTGGAAGCGATAGAATCGCCGCGTCTTGCCGGCGAAGGTGGCGGCCACGAAGAGCAGCTGCGATTCGTCGGACATCTCGTCTTCTTCGTCCGGCTGCGAGAACAGCACGTCCAGCCGGTCCGATTGGCGTACCCGCGTTTGCAGGTCGACCTCGCCAGCCAGCAGCCGGATCAGCTTTTTCGCGCTGTCGCGCGACATGCCGTAGGAGAAGGCAGCGCGATAGACGCCATCATAGATAGAAGGAAGGTTGCCGCCGGCCGCAACGGGCGGCGAATCATCGAAGGCGGTCAGAAGTTCAGGGTTGGGCTCAGGTTCCGTGGCCTGTGCAATCTGCTGCTTGTCGTCGAGAGCAACCGTCAGAATGTGTTTGGCGCCGTCATAGACGCCGACGCGCACGATCTTCGGCACATCGCCGCGCACTTCCAGCCCGACACGCAATACGGTGCCACTCTTGAGAATCGACCCGTTCAATATGTCGGCGAGCTTGATGGCGAATTGTGCCGCTTCGTCGCGATCGTAGCCGGCAGTTTCCAGCGCCTCGTCGACGCGGCGCTCGCTCTTAAAGGGAATGATGTCCTCGGCATAAACGACTTCCTTGTCGTTTGCCGTTGTGCGCGTGCTGACGGAGACGTTTTCCTGCGTGATCTTGATGCCGTAAGTCGCGCTCAGCGCCTGTGCTTCCAGCGAATCGCCGAATCGCTCCGGGTCGATATAGTGAAGCGATGCCACCTGCACGTCGCCGTCGGTGAGGATCGCCGCCGTATTGCGCACGACCTCTTCCACCTCATCGGCCGACAGGTCGCTCTTTTCGTCGAAGGCGGCTTTGGAGACGTCGAAATCGACGGTCTTCAGCATCATGTCGCTCTCGGCCTTCGTGCCGTAGAGCTGCGGCGCGTTCG
>CAVQCL010000019.1:80000-89522 GCA_963710935.1 uncultured Alphaproteobacteria bacterium
CAAATTGCACGCGTAACTTCGGAAGAAGCGTGACCCTTCTATACGCAAGTATAGGGGGGTGGCACAGACCAGGGGGTAGCGACTGTTTATCAAAAACACAGGGCTCTGCGAAGTCGCAAGACGACGTATAGGGTCTGACGCCTGCCCGGTGCTGGAAGGTTAAGAGGAGAGGTGCAAGCTTTGAATCGAAGCCCCAGTAAACGGCGGCCGTAACTATAACGGTCCTAAGGTAGCGAAATTCCTTGTCGGGTAAGTTCCGACCTGCACGAATGGCGTAACGACTTCCCCGCTGTCTCCAGCATAGACTCAGTGAAATTGAATTCCCCGTGAAGATGCGGGGTTCCTGCGGTTAGACGGAAAGACCCCGTGCACCTTTACTATAGCTTTACATTGGCATTCGTAGCGGCATGTGTAGGATAGGTGGTAGGCTTTGAAGCTTGGGCGCTAGCTCGAGTGGAGCCAACCTTGAAATACCACCCTTATCTCTATGGATGTCTAACCGCGGCCCGTTATCCGGGTCCGGGACAATGTATGGTGGGTAGTTTGACTGGGGCGGTCGCCTCCTAAAGAGTAACGGAGGCGCGCGATGGTGGGCTCAGAACGGTCGGAAATCGTTCGCTGAGTGCAATGGCATAAGCCTGCCTGACTGCGAGACTGACAAGTCGAGCAGAGACGAAAGTCGGTCATAGTGATCCGGTGGTCCCGAGTGGAAGGGCCATCGCTCAACGGATAAAAGGTACGCCGGGGATAACAGGCTGATGACCCCCAAGAGTCCATATCGACGGGGTTGTTTGGCACCTCGATGTCGACTCATCGCATCCTGGGGCTGGAGCAGGTCCCAAGGGTATGGCTGTTCGCCATTTAAAGCGGTACGTGAGTTGGGTTCAGAACGTCGTGAGACAGTTCGGTCCCTATCTGCCGTGGGTGTAGGAATATTGAGAAGATCTGTCCCTAGTACGAGAGGACCGGGATGGACGTATCTCTGGTGGACCTGTTGTGGCGCCAGCCGCATAGCAGGGTAGCTATATACGGACGGGATAACCGCTGAAGGCATCTAAGCGGGAAACCCACTTCAAAACGAGTATTCCCTGAGAGTCGTGGAAGACGACCACGTTGATAGGCCGGGGGTGGAAGAGTGGCAACACTTGAAGCTTACCGGTACTAATAGCTCGATCGGCTTGATCGTTCTCATTACTCTGTGTTCATCCGAAATGGATGACGGCACGAAAAGACAGCTTCTCGAATATGTGCGCTTTGTTGACCTGGTGGTTATGGCGGAGCGGCTGCACCCGATCCCATTCCGAACTCGGCCGTGAAACGCTCCAGCGCTGATGGTACTTTGTCTTAAGGCACGGGAGAGTAGGTCGCTGCCAGGTCTATAAAACGCACATAGAAATCTTCTCGATACGAATGCCCGCCAGAAATGGCGGCTTGAGGGCCGCGTAAGCGGCCTTTGTCATTCGGAACAGTTTGAATTGTGTGGGCAAGATGCCTACATAAGACTTCTGACGCGGGGTGGAGCAGCCCGGTAGCTCGTCAGGCTCATAACCTGAAGGCCGCAGGTTCAAATCCTGCCCCCGCAACCAGTTTCTGCATAATTCGATAGCCGTCCTGATTTGATCGGGGCGGCTATTTTGATTCTGGCCGCTGCTTAGAGGTTCACAGTGTGATCGCTGGCTCGGGCAAGGTTCGATAAGTCGTCTGCGCTAGCGGACGCGGTAGCGGACAACAAACATAGCCCTCGAACTACTTCTGGTGCAGCTCAACAATCGTCGCGAAGGCGCAGCATGGTCAGAAGCACACTGGCTGAACAAAGTCCTGACGATCGCCACACGCCGTCCACGGGGCTTTCGGGGTCGAGCCGCAGGCCCAACCAGTTCTACATGTACATGTTGGGCAATAGTCTTGCCTTCCCACTGAGTGCTGCTCCCATCGACAAACTCGCCGGCATCGCCTGCACGACCAAACGCATCGCGTTGGCTGTGGCAGGCAAGATAGCCAGCCGCGCCAATATCGCTCCCAATCTGATGCGGAGCGCAAACTGACGGCGCCACGCGTGCGAATACCGCGCGCCTGCTTCGGCACGTTCGCAGCAATGTCCCATCGCTCGCATTTCGCCAGCTCTTGGGCCAGCAACCACCCCGACTGCAAGGCCATAGAAATGCCTTCAGCGATTATCGGATGCGACTCGCCAGCCAGATTTCCGACCCGGAAAATATCGTTGCCATATCTTGTTCGCATGCCCGGTCGGATTGGACCGGAAGACAGCCAGTCGCCAGCGAGTGTTGCATGCTGCAACACCGCCTCCGCTGCGGGACATGAACTGAGAATGTGAGCATGGACTGCCTCCGCGGCCGACAGGCCACGCCGTGCCTGCCGGATTTTCTCCATGGCGTCGCGGCGTATGCAGCAGGAGAGGGACAGCCGGCCGTCGTCGGCCCAAACCATGCCTCCGTAACCCCCGGGAAACACTAGCAGCGGCATCAGATCGGACGCGAGGGTGGCGTCATGGAAATGCGCTTTGAAGCAGAGGAAATCGGTGCTGCTGTGAATTTTCTCCAGGTTGGTGGTCAGCTTGCCAGGCTCCCAGGAACCATGTGCGGCAACGACTACCGCGGCCTTGAGCAGTCTGCTTTCTGTGCGCGTTTCAATGCGTACATGCGATTGACCCCGTGCGGCGCAATCGCGGTGGCACGCCAAGGCTGAAACACCGTCACGCCGAGCGAACGTGCTTTTTCGAGCATGATCGTGTCCAGCACATCGCGGCCTAACGCCCGCCCGAAACTGTCCCGCTGCGCCTTTGGCATCAATGCCTCGATGCTTGGCCCGGAAGCATAGAGAGCAACTCTTCGAACCTCTGGACCAGCCAGCCTGCGGACGTCGGCGCCGACACCCAGTCGGTCAAGGATATGCAGGTTCACCGCGGACATGAACTCGCCGCATACCTTGCGCCGAGGATATTCGCTGCGCTCGATCAAAGCGACCTTTCGGCCCTGAAGCGCCAGCGCCAGGGCTGTCGAATTGCCCGCAGGGCCCGCTCCAATGACGATCGCATCATAAGTCATTGGATGCTTTCGGCACAAAACACATGTGTGAACAGCCCGCACTGGCGCTCTGCCAACACAAAGCCTTGCCGATTTGGCCAGAGACTGGTCAGCTCTTGGCCAATGAACCCTGCGCAAACACTCGCCCGCGGCATCGTGCTTGGTGACATCGTTGACGCCGATCAACCTCATCAAAGCGCATCCGGCCAATGCGACCCCACTTCTCCTGGGCTCCGTGGCGACGAAGACGGGCGCAAGCGCCGCTGCAGCGTTGAAAAGCTCGGCCAGCGCGGCATCGTCAAAGTGGTGCAGAACAAGATTGACGCAGATGACATCAAAACGCCCGATGCCAGGACGCCCCATGAACTGGAAAATATCGTCGACCACTGGCACGGCGCGCCAGCCGAGCTCTGCGAACTCAGCCTTTCTCGCCTGTGTGACCAGCTCGATTTGGTCCACCATGACGACTTCGACGTTGCGCCAGCCACTGCGCCGCGCCACGGCAAGCATGAATCCACCGTCGCCACACCCTAGCTCCAGAATGCGCTGCGGAGCACGCCTAACGTGCCGGCGCAACAGCGCGGTCATGATCCTGCTTTGCAGCATCAGGGCATTGACCCAGACCAGGTCCCGTCGCGAGGCAATAGCCTGCGGATCGCTGGCGGGCAGGGCATCGAGAATCTCGGGAACGATCCGCCGTTGCTGCAGCTCACCGCGCATTTCAGGCTGCTTTCGCCGTCTGGAACATCATGGTTTCGGCTGTCAGGCCTGGCCCGAACGCCATGGCGCATCCAAGCTGATTTCTCGTGCGTGCCTTGAGCATGCGCTCCAGCACGAACATCACGGTCGCCGAGGACATGTTACCGTTATCCCTAAGCACCTCGCGAGACGTGTCGAGCGCTGTCGGATCGAGATCAAGCGACCGCTGGACGGCATCCAGGACTGATCGACCCCCAGGATGAACAGCCCACAGGTCGATGTCACGAACGCTTTTGTTGCCGAGTATGTCGCCGATGCCGGCTTGGAGAGCATCGTGAATGGCGCCCGGAACCTGTCCCGACAGCACCATATCGAAACCATCATCTTTCACGGACCACGACATCAGGTCACGGCCCTCTATCGCGACAATGGCATGGGAGCGGTCGAGGCGAAGGCCAACCGGGTCCGCTGAAACGATGGCGGCTGCGCAGCCATCGCCCCATAGGCAAAAGGAGAGCAGCTTTTCAAGATCGCTGGTCTGCCGCAGGTGCAACGTACAGAGTTCGATATTCACAACCAGCACCCTGGCGTCAGCTTCGGCTCTGACGATGTGACGGGCCAATTTGAGCGCGTTGATTGCGGCGTAACACCCCATGAAACCGACAATGGTGCGTTCGACAGTCGTGGGCAGTCCGCAACGAGCCACGAGTTCCAGGTCCAGACCCGGGGCCGAGAATCCAGTGCATGTCGTCAAAATCAGGTGCGTGACCCTGGAACGTTCTTCTTCAGGCAAAACCTTGTCGACCGCGGCGGCTGCCAGGATCGGCGCCGCCTGGTTAAACATCTCCATCCGCTTGGCGGTTCCGGGAAAGGCGCCTCTGAGAAAGATGCAATCGCGATCGACGCTCTTTCCCTCCGGATCCTCCGAGGGAGCGAAACAGGAGAAGCGATGCTCGATGCCCCCACGATGCGCCATGCGGCTGAACATAGCCCGGCGACGAGGATCATCCGACAGTTGGGATTCGGCGAAGTCGATGAAAAACCGATGCACATCGTGCTCAGGGACAGCCGTCGCAATGCGATTCAAATAGGCTTCACTAGACATGTGGAAACCAACGATTCCAATTGGCGCCTTCATCCGGCGCGACGCTGGCAGAATGGCAAACGCACGAAAAGCGGATTCGCCCAAAGTTTTGCAAGCTATTTCGTCTTGAACGCGTAGACCGCTTGCATCCTCGTCGGCGGCATCCATTCGAAGCCGTCTACACGGGTGCGCCGATCATTGGCCAGATTTGCTTCGTCCGCTTGAGCGCTAAGGTTCTCGAGGCAGCGAAGGCCACAATATCGGTACTGACGTGGCGGTCAACCCAATGCACGGGGTCACAAGTGGCTGGCAATATATGGGTTTCCCGATGTATTCGCCTCAGACGATGCTGGCAATCGAGAAACTCGTCGGTTCATCGCCCATAGCGGAAATTGGCGTGAGTTGGCTCATTTTGGCGGGTCTTAGATAGCGAAGGAGACCGCCCACCCGGTACGGGAGCCATTTAGTTCTGCGTATCGAGGGAAATGCAATGAGACTTGAATATTGTCGGCATTCGTTGCCGGGCATAAGAACGGCATTTCAAGCGATAGCAAGGAACTCGAGATGGGAGCGTGATCGGCCATGAGGCCTGTGCGCGAAATCTTCGCGGTCGCGTTCCGCTCATCCTTCTCAAGGACAAGGCGTCGCTCGAGCTGGCGCGTTTCGACGCTCATTGCCGGGAAAGTGCGGTGTTCCGGGCTCATTCCCTTGGGGCGAGCAAAATGCTGTTTCTCAATGTCGTCCCCTGCGCGATCGACCACCCGGACTATGGTATTCGCCGTACAATTGAGTTTGCGGTTGACCTTGGCCTCGCTGCCCAGCAACTGGTTTTCGAGCTTACCGAGCACCAGCCGCTCGGAGACTGGAAGTCGGCACGAAAGTACATAGACAAATGCCGCAGCGACGGCATCGCCATAGCAATCGATGATTTTGGTGACGGCAACAATGACAAATGGGAATTGATAGAGGCGTTGCGACCGGAAATTGTCAAACTGAGCAAGAGTACAACATCGAAATCTTGCCGCAGACATATCCAAACCGCATCGAGCCATGATCGACAAACTGTTGAAGAATGAAGTGGCGTTGATAGCGGAGGGTGTTGACGAAGCTGAAAAGGTATCGATCGTCAGATCGTTGGGCATAGAATGGGCCCAAGGTTATTACTATTCAATGCCTGAGGTCGATCAGTTGCCGCTAAATTCTTCAGACCGGCATCTGAGAAGTGACGTTGTGTAAGGCGAGATAAGTTCGCTCCTGATTTTGAGCCGGGGCATCTGCCCACAGCCGTCGACCGGCTGCTCATCTCGGTCCGACCTGAGTTCTGGGCGAATGTGCTAGATTTCGCTCCTCAGCACCTCGCGGGGCGATAGTCCAAACCTCGCCTTGAATGCGGCCGCGAATTGGCCGAGGTGCATAAACCCCAGGTCGATTGCCACATTGGTGACGGTCGTCTCTGGCCTGGCGGTAGCCAGTGCATTGCGGGCCAATTCCAAACGCTTGCGCGGCGATATAATCGCGTGGTGTCGTGCGCAAATGTTCTTCGAACGCCCTTTGCAGGCTGCGCGTGCTGCACCCTGCTGCTGTGGCGATGTCGCTGATCGATAGCGGTCGATGCGCCTCGCGTTCGATGAAATCGCTTTGCTTCGCGAAGAATATAGGGCTGAACCGAAGGAGCCTTTTCCGGCATTAGGGCCTGATGCGCATTGGGCTGATGCTCAAGAAGCAGCGTCAGCAGTTGGTCTTCGATAAGTGAGCGCCGCTATGGGCGACAATCGGCCCGAGGCGATCGTCTCGTCCAGATAGGCCATAAAACTCATCCAGCGCCGGGCAAAGCCAGGGTCGAACGCTTCAATCCTGAAACTGATTGTATCCCCTCGCCGGGCGTCCGGTCAGATGCCCGAGGTAACCATGCAACATGTCTTGCGGAACGACGACGAATCGTTTCCTTGGTGTCGGCGTCATGCGAGATCTGCTGATGCATCTCGGATGGCAAGGCAAGACCGAGCCCGGGCGGACATCATCCCACCTTGCGACTTCGAAAAGCGATTGTCCTGAATTGTTGGACGAGACCAGATAGTAGGCTGTCACAGGAACCGTGTCGCTCTCGCTGTCGTGCCGAAGACGATGTCGACAAGGCGCAAGCTTGCGAGTTCCGATATGGACACGCGGAATTCGTGTGTGTCCGGCGGCCTACCAAAATCGAACTGGTTGTCCGTCAATTTCGGACAAGGTCGTCATGAAGGCTTTCGATGCCCTGGCCGACTATTTCGAGTTTTTTCATGGCATTGCCGGATAGCTCGAAGGAGCTGCCGCCACTTTTGAGGACTATCATCGAGTTTCGTTGAGTTTTGGTGCTCTTATGGACCCTGGCGGGGCGAAAATCCTGAAGCTATGGACCCTCAAAAGGTATCTAAAATGAAAATAACGCAGCGCATCGCCTGCGTCTAAACCGCATCCTACCCCAGACGCACAGCGCATCCATAGCGTCAGTCATAGCTTACCGCGCTCCCCTTTCAAGCGTCTTATTGCTTCCCGCTAATTTTGGCGCGTTTTGCGCTTTTCTGTCGCGAAACAGGATAGAAGTCCCCGCTACTCGTGTGTTCTGGGTTGGGCTTGAAGGGGCGGTGGCGGCATCACATTGCATTTACGCTCGCCAAGATTGCAGTTTGGAAACGAGGCCAGGTTGCAGTTGCTCGTTTGGACCCTAGGGGTGTCCGTGATGGTTGGCGAGTGAAGCGTGCCGCCGTAGTCGGGATGGAGATGCGTGCAGGGGAATGAGCACGATGGGTCGGTGTGGGCGTTTGTTCGCACCGATGTTTGGCATCGCTCGTCTCCGCCTTGAAAGCGGCATGGAAGCAAAAAACCTGATCAACAGTCGGCGCCGCCTTTGTGGTGCGGGGCGCAGCCACTTGGTGCGGCGTCCGAGCCAGCCTTGGCGTGACCTCCTCCCGAGGCAGGCTTTATGTGCCTGCTCGCCCTGTTGTTGCCGTCCGGCGGGTGGACGTCTCCGTCCACGCGGTTCATCAGGAGGTTCGCCTGATGCCGTCAATGTCTGCAATGCGGCCGGACGGCCGCGATGATTTCATAGCATTTCAGCTATATGGCCCGACGGCGCTGGGAAACTGGCGCAAGACTGTCCTCGCCTGGCTCGCCTTGGCATGGGTTGTGGCATTCGCCCTCGTTTCAGCTACGATGCCGGTTTGGCCGGCTGAACAGAACGGTGTGCCAGACGCGGCCGGGGCGGTTGCGACCTTGCCCTCTGGCGTGACTGTCACGCTGACGACCACAGCCGGTGTATTCGGCGGAACGACATTCACAGCGAGCGGCGCGGCGTTCGCCGGCAACCCTGCCGGGAGCTATAACCCGACAACGCTAAATCTGGGCGCGACGTCATTCAACCTGACCACTCCTGGCACCCCTCAGCCCTGATCCCTGTCGGCGGAGAGACGGACAAGGGCACGATAACCATCCAGTTTAGCTCGCCGGTCACCAATCCGCAGAGTCCATTTTGCGCGCATGGGCGGCGTTAATGGAGGTGAAGCCCAGGCCACATCATGGATTGCGACTACCCCCGGTGTGAGCCTGACCTCGCTCTCATCATCGTTGACGATCGTCGGTGGAACAAGGATCCAAACGACGTCCAATGCGCCGGACGTCGCCTGCGCTACGCCAGTGGCTTCGACATCGGGCTGCGGTACGGTGCAGGTCAACGGCACGTTCACAAGTCTGACCTTCAACGTCACCTTGCAACACCGTTCAGGGGTAGGACTGCCCACCACCCAAGGCGCAGACGCCTATGGCCTGGTGGTGACCGTCAATGAGGACTTCACGGACGCTCCCGCGAGCTATGGCGACGCTTCGCATGTCGTCGACCGCGTGTTCCTTGGCGCTTCCGCGCCGTCCGCTGCTGGCGCGCACCCGGCTGAAGCCGACGCGGTCAACACCATGTACACGACGCTGCCACCGGCCACGAGCCCGGTCGCGAGCAACACGGCAGCCGGCGATACCGACAATGCGTTCCCCGGGGCGCTGCCGCTGGTCGGCGTCGGCACATATCCCCTGACCGTGCCGATTTCGGCGCTATCCGGCAACGGCTCCGGCAGTGTGCCGGCTGGCACCACAGTTTGCGGCTGGATAGATTTCAACCGTAACGGAACCTTCGAGGCAAGCGAGCGGACCTGCGCGACCGTGGCCGCGAACGCGACCAGCGCCCCGTTGTCCTGGACCATCCCGACCGGCGCAACCTATGTCGCCGGCCTGTCTTATGTGCGCCTGCGCGTTGCCGAGAAAGCGCGGCGCAACTCACCAACGCCACCGGCGCCGCCACCACCGGCGAGGTCGAAGACTACCAGATCACGCTGCAGCCGCGCGTCCGCTTGAGCAAGGTCTTGCCGGCCGGCGATCCCGGCCGCTTTGACCTGAACATATCGCCGATCGCTTTAACTGCCGTCGGGACAGGTACATCGCTGCCGGTAACCAATCTCGGCAACGGTGGCACGACAGGCTTCGTGCCGGTGGCGTTCAATCAGCTCGTCACGCTAAGCGAGACGGCTTTCGCGGGCACGGTGCTGGCGAACTACGGTTCGGTGATGGATTGCCGGGATCGGCGAACGTGCAGGTCGCCACGGGAACGGCCACCGCTACCTTCACCAGCATGACAAGCGCGCCGGTGGGGCCGCCGACAACGCCGGGAAC
>CAVQCL010000020.1:0-19890 GCA_963710935.1 uncultured Alphaproteobacteria bacterium
CGGCAGGGGGCACCATTCTATTCTGCTCACATCAATCGGCATGGTAGCGACACGGCTCGTCAATTGGACGCAGCTCTCTAAATTCATCGATCACTGGGGGCCCATCAAATACCTTTGGATATATTAATTTCTGCTGATATTTTGGTAATAGTCACCGAGCGGCTCAACTGGTTCAAAAGCTAGCTACCAAGCCACAGCGCTCCTCCTGGTCGACAGCAAGTGGAAGGGATGTTTAAGCATGCGTGTCGTCTCCACAATCATCTGCATTCTCTTGGTTACGGCGTGCACAACGTCGTCTTCGCGACCATCGCTCGTAGTACAGCAGAGCTACGCACAGGGTGACCACGCCCAATACATCTCATCGCCGGTTGTCACCGAGCATTAATCGCGCGTGCGGAGGCCACAGAGCTGCCCGCCAAAGCCGTTGAATAACTGGCGTCGATTGGCCAGTATCAGCGACAGCTGATCATCGTACGAGCACTGTCGATCTGAAATTATGATGCCGCCAGGGGGATCAAATGCTTTATCTGCTTGCGCTTCTGATCGGCGTCGTCGCCGGGCTTCGCGCCATGACGGCGCCAGCCGCTGTCGCATGGGGCGCCTATCTTGGCTGGTTGCCGGTTGCCGGCACCTGGGCAGGTTTTATGGGTCATTGGATCGCGGTCGCGGTCTTTACGATCCTGGCGCTCGTCGAATTGGTTACCGACCAGCTGCCGTCCACGCCAAGTCGCAAGGTGCCGCAGCAGTTTGGCGCGCGGCTTGTTAGTGGCGCCTTTACCGGCGCGGTGATCGGCACGGCTGGCGGCGCCCGATCGCAGGGCTCGTCGCCGGCGTCATCGGTGCGGTCATCGGCACATACGGCGGTGCCGCTGTCCGCGCTCGGCTTGCCGCCTCCCTCGGCCGCGATCTGCCGGCGGCGCTCATCGAGGACGCCGTCGCCATCGTGCTGGCGCTATGGATCGTCTCGGCGGTCGCATGACGCAGAAATTTGATGCTATCGTCATCGGGGCCGGCCAGGCCGGCCCGTCCATGGCCGGACGCCTGACTGCGGCGGGTAAGACCGTCGCCATGATCGAACGAAAGTTGTTCGGCGGAACCTGCGTCAATACAGGCTGCAAACCGACCAAGACAATGGTCGCCAGCGCTTATGCCATGCATCAAGCTCGTCGCGCGGCAGAGTACGGTTTTACGACTGCCGGACCTGTCACGGCCGACATGAAGAGAATCAAGGCGCGCAAGGACCAGGTGACGCTAGACTCTCGCGCCGGCATCGAAGGCTGGCTGGACGGCATGAAAGGCTGCACCGTGTTCCGCGGCCACGCCCGCTTCGTTTCGCCGCATGAGGTCAGCGTCGACGGCGAAACCCTGTCCGCGGATCAGATCTTTATCAATGTCGGTGGGCGCGCCAACGTCCCGCCAATGCCCGGCATAGACCAGATCAGCTACCTCACGAATTCGACAATCATGGACGTCGATTTCCTCCCGGCGCATCTGGTTGTCGTGGGCGGCAGCTATATCGGGCTTGAGTTCGCGCAGATGTACCGGCGCTTCGGGGCCAACGTGACCGTGGTCGAGAAAGGCCCGCGCCTGATCTCGCGCGAGGATGAAGACATTTCGGACGCAATCAAGACGATCCTCGAACAGGAAGGCATCGACTTCCGGCTCGATGCCGAGTGCATCAGCTTCTCGCCGCATGAAAGCGGCGTATGTGTGCATGTCGATTGTTCGAGCGGCGACCGTTCGAGTCATCGGCTCTCACGTCCTGCTAGCCATCGGACGGCGGCCGAACACGGACGATCTTGGGCTGGACAAGGCCGGCGTCGCGGTCGATGCGCGCGGCTACATCACCGTCGATGACGACTTGCGCACAAGCCAGCCACACATCTACGCGCTCGGCGATTGCAACGGCAAAGGCGCTTTCACCCATACCGCCTACAACGATTTCGAGATCGTTGCGGCAAACCTGTTCGACGGCGACAATCGCCGCGTGAGCGACCGCAAGACCGCATACGCTCTCTATATCGACCCGCCGCTCGGCCGGGCCGGCATGACGGAAGCGGAAGCGCGGAAATCCGGCCGCAATGTTCTGGTCGGTACACGTCCGATGACACAGGTGGGCCGAGCCGTGGAGCGCGGCGAGACCAAGGGGTTCATGAAGATCGTCGCCGACGCCGACAGCAAGGAGATTCTCGGCGCGGCACTCCTCGGCGCAAGCGGCGACGAGGTCGTGCATGGCATTCTCGACGTGATGTATGCGAAGGCGCCCTACACGGTGATGCAGCGCATGGTGCCGATCCATCCGACTGTCTCAGAACTCCTGCCGACGGTGATCGCTGACATGAAACCAATCGGCTAGTCTAGGGCCAATGCTGCAGGCCGGTCGCCTCGTTCAACCTGAATTAATTGTAGCGAGGCGATGCCTGTATTCGGGTAGCTATCCCAAGATTGATCTGTTCCGGCGCCGGGGTCCCCCTGGCGCCTCCATGTCGGCTCAACCTTCGGGGACAGTGAGAACACCGTGGGCGTTCCCAGCTACACCGTGCTCGATGTTGCCCTGCACTACGAGCGTAACGGTTGGGAGGCTGCACTCAATGTGTCGAACCTCTTTGATAAATCCTATTTCTCTGCCAGCTACCCTGAAGCCGCTTACGATCCGCTCAGGTCGCGGTTAGCGTCAAGTCATGCAGCACGACGATGACGATGCGCCCTTCACAGGCAAGATTACGCACGATGGTCATGACGTCGGGCTGACCAGCACAGCTTGAGCGCGTGTCCGCCGCCCATCCCTTCACTAATTGCCCAAGGCTACTCGCCAACCAGGCAACATAGGTCTCACGACTTAGCCATCGATTCCTTGAGTCCAACGTGGCTCGCGGACAGCATCATGCTGATATGCCTCAGCAACTCGGCGCAACACGTTTTCGTAGTGGTGTTTTGTCGCGATCTCTTCTGCTTCCGCGAAGTCGGCTCGCGCGGCTGCGTATGACTTGCATGCGAGTTCGAGATGGCCGCGCTCGCAAAGGGCCCGGGCAAGTTGACCGGGAACTTCGTGCCTGCGGCTCAGCTCGATCGCACTAGTAAGGTGAAATGCACAGCGACGACGGGCCACCGGCATGCTTCTGATGAGGAACGGCAGGTTCCGGACCTTCGCTTCGAGAGAAAGTTCACCTTCACCGCACACCATCCTCAGATAAGTAATACCTAGAACCAAGTGGCCGAAAGTGCACACGACACAGTTGTCGGACTGCGAATGGCGGCTGATTGCATCGTTGAGCCAACGAACGCCCGCCGCCATCCGCCCGCTGCGAAGAAGCGCAGCGCCGTGTCCAATCTCGATTGACGGAAGCAGGTGGTTGAACCCGTTCGCCAAGATATCTCCGCGGGCACTTTCAAGCAGCTCCAGCGCCAAATCTGCCGACCCGAAAACGCAAGAATGGCCCCTTTGGCGCAGCGGCCCATGAGCTCGTCCAGTGGATTGACCGCGAGCCTGATCAACTCTTCAGCATGTGACAGCGCCTCTACATATTGCTCTTCATAGCCACGAGTGAACGCCAGTAACAACCGACCCATGCCTTCCGGTCGAGGGTCACCCAACTCTTGGGACAGATCAATGAGGCGGCGAGAAAGCTGATCGGCTTGTATAAAATCGGTTCGAGAGATGCTGTCGTTGCACCAGACCGTCAGAGCGAGCGACTTGAGGAAAGTGTCCCCAATCGCATCGGAAATCTCAATTGCACTTTGGCAAAGCTGCGTCACGCGCAGCATTCATCCTTTTGCGCCCCGACCACAGTATGTCCAAGCCAAACCCTCCGAACAATACCCGATAGACGTCGCGTCGCTTTCGCGTTGACCCATCATAAGTCCTTCTTCCAGCAAGGCGCGGGCTCTACTGAAATCCGTTAGCATAGCGTAAGAAACGCCGAGCCAGTATCTCAGCATCGCTGCCCTGCGCACCTCGGAAGACGCCCGAAGACGCGGATAAAACCTTTCGATAGTTTCTATCGTTCCGTTGATGTCCTTCCGGTAGAGGAAGGCTTTCGACCACGCAACAAGCAGGTCGGCTAGGTCGCCATCATTGATGCTGCTGGAAGACTGCTCGACAAGCGCCAGCGCCTTGCGGAATTGGTCATCCGCCTGTTCTACCGAATACAACCTCACATTCTTTTCGCCGGTAACGGCGAGGTATCTGATTGCCTTATCTTTCCGGTCACTACGGACGAAATGGTCCGCCAGCACCTCAGCGTGTTCGAGCAACCGGCCAGCATGCAACCTTTCAATCGCTAGCCCAACGAGTTCGTGGATGGCCTTCCGATCAGTCTCGAGCAAGGTGCGATAGATGGCCTCCTGGATAAGCACATGCTTGAAGGCGAACACCGGTCCAATATCGGGTTCGGCGCTGTGCAGTATGTCTTGGTCAGCGAGGCGAACGAGTGTTCGCGCCATATCACCTTCGCCATCCAGCACTGTGGCCAGAACGTCTATTGAAAACTGCCGGCCGATGACAGAAGCGACCTCTAGTAGATGACGCGCGTACCCATCGAGTTGGTCGAACCTGTACAAAAGGACATCCTCGATCCTTTCGGGCAGCTCGAAACCCGCCAAAAAATCCCAAGAAATTGTGGCGCTGCTTGGCTCTTCCCGGTTCTGTTCGACCAGGCATAGACACAATTCTTCTGCAAACAAGGGATTGCCAGCAGCGCGCTCAAGAACGAATGCGTCCACCCGCGCCGGAAACGGGGTAAGGCCAAAGCGACGATAAATCAGCGAGCGGACAGCCTCGGGATCAAGAGGCGCCAGATCGAGTTCAACGGCCGTACGCACTACTGCCCGGGGCTGCGAATAGTTTGGACGACAAGTGCAAACCACGAGAAGGGGTAGCGATGCCGCTTCGGACGCCGCCCATTCAATCAATTGATTGGAGGCTGGATCGATCCACTGTACATCCTCAATGACGAGAACCAATGGCGAGACGTGACACATACCCCGAATGACCTGTCGCATTGCCTTATAAGTGCGCTGGGCCACGACAGCCGGATCGAGGTTGTTCAACGCTTCATGCGCCGAGGGAACGCCGAGCGCATGGGTCAAAAAAACCGCGCATGCTTGAACATCGAGATTGAGGCGCGTGATTCCCTGGTGGACAGCATCTGCAATGGCAGCGGCCTCCGCCGCGGCAGGGATACCAAACGATGTCCGCACGATCTCAAGAAAGGGGAGAAATGCGGTGGCTTGACCGAGAGTTACGCAATTGCCTTGTATTACGAGCGCTTGGGACTCACCGATCGAACTGGCAAATTCATAGATGAGCCTAGACTTTCCTATTCCTGCCTCTCCGTTGATATAGATCACACAACCGACACCGCGTGCCGCGGCTTCGAAGCAAGACTCTATCTTCGCTAGCTCGACGTTGCGCCCGACGAACGGTGACAGGACACGCCTGCCCCGCGCTTCAAAGCGCGAAGTCCCATGGCTTAGGCCAACGAGCCTGAACAAGTTAAGACGTGTGCGCTTGCCACGGATGGAGTGCTGTCCCAAATGCTCGGTTTCGGCGCCGCCCGCCAACATCTGAAGCGTGGATTCACTGATAATCACCGTGCCTGGTTCAGCTAACTCCTGAAGCCGCGCGGCAACGTTAACCGCATCGCCTAGGGCCGTACGATGGGCCAGTTGTTCGCCACCAACCGCACCGATAATCACTCGGCCCGTGTGCACGCCAATCCTCACGCGCGGACGGGCGGCAAACTCGACAAACAGGCTGTCTTCAAGTTCCGCAATCCGCGACTGGATATCCAGAGCTGCCTGGCATGCCTTGTGAGGAGCATCTTCCACTGCGACTGGCTCGCCAAACAAAGCCAGAACCCCATCGCCAACTACCTCGACGACAGTGCCGCCGCTCCGTTTGATCGCATTCGTCATTGTTTGGAGGATGCGGGACATGACTTGGAAGAATGATTCTTCGCCAAGCAATTCGGCAAGCGCCGTTGATTTGCTGACGTCAGCAAAAAGGATTGTCACACGGCGGCGGTGACCAACATCGCGTGGGGCACTCGGCAAGGCTGATGCCATCAGCGCTTATCCCCCTTACATGTCTACCTACGAATGGCCAGCATTGCTCGTCTTGCGTTTAGGGTGCGCCGCCCACGGCCTTGTCCGCCAATCCCTCCAGCCAACGCTGGTGGAAGTACTCCAGCCCGTATCGGATGGGCACCCGAGCAATCCAAGGCACCAAGCCGCGCTGAACCTCCTCCGTTATGACGCGGCAGCTGTTGCCTTCCTCAAACAAAACCCAGCCGTGATATCCACTAGCTCCGATCGTACCGGCGGACCAACCAAGCCGTTTCCCCGGGTCAAACTCGACAACGGTGCTATCGACGCGAACACAGAACGTTGTCCACTTGAATCTGGCGCCGAGCGCGAGGTCAGGACCGTTGCCGGTGACGAAGCTAAGATTTCGGCAGTTGGAGTACCATTGGTGCCAGCGACCTGCGCATACGAGCCAGTCCCAGACCGCGCTGCTCGACGCCGGGATTTTAATTTCGTTCCAAGCATGGACCGGGCAGTGCTGCGGTTGCAGTTCATCCGGCCAGTTAACGACCGATCGATCCATCGCGTAATGCCTCCCGGCGGGCGTTGGCCTCAGTATCGTTTAGAACCACACGGAACTCAATCGTGACGCACCAAGCATAGCCCAAGTCATCGCCTGGACATTCGTGGCATCTGATTGTCAGCCGATTTTGCAACACCGGCGTGCTTTTCAAGGTGTTCAAGGATTAGCGGATACACGATCTTGGCGGCGTTCTTGCCAAAGATGCAATCGATGTGCCCGTGGTCCGGAATAACATGCCGTTCATAAAGGTCGGCTCCATTCGCTTCCGACAGCCGACTAACGGTCCGTTTCGTGCTTTCCGGCAGATAGCAGGCGTTCTCGGCGCCATGGATAAACGTCATCGGGATTGCCAGCGAAGCGAGCGGCTGGTCCATGTAAAATCCAGGCCCGTTGGCCCGGACAATTACCTTTCGGCGTGCAATTCTGGCGAGTTGACGGAAGGCGCGGAGATTGGCAGTCCCAAACCATTCCGGCAGCGCATCAAGTGTGGGTTGGTTGAGCTGACTCTGCTCATACAACTGCCCGTAAAACAGCGAGATGCGCCGGCTGGTCGCGCTGCGGTTTCGTTCTTCCCGTTCGACAGGCCCAAACACCCCCGCAAGCTTGTCAGTCAGACGCCAGTACCAGGCATCCCGCACCGATGCCCGCGCATCCAGCAGTGAAGCGCCTAGAGCTGAAAGAATGGTCGGGAACCTCATAAATGCGAGCAGGCGCTGGGGCCACCACGGAATGATGACATCCGTCGCGATTTGCGACACCACCGCGCTGCGGACACCTGTGATGTAGCCCGCGAGCATGGACATAAAGAAGGTGGTGGCCCCATAGCAATGTACCAGCATCTGCACAGTTTCGACCTGCGCTACTTGACGCACCAACTGGATCGCTGGAGGAAAGTCGAACCGGGCAACGTCATCGCCGGTCCACGACTGCTTTGCATACGGCAACCGAATGCTGGCTCGGAAATCGAAGAGCCAGCAGTCATAGCCTCGCTTGTGCAGGTATTCCAGCAGGTTCTCCTCGATCGTGTCGACGGTGAATATTTCACTTGAGACCCCGAGACCATGAACAAGTATGACGGGTCCCTTGTCACCGCCGCGGTAGCGCGTCAAAACCAGCCGCTTGCCGTCCACGGTTTTAACTTCATGGAACTCCGGGGAGTTGACGTTAAGGCGACGACGCGTCCGCCGCGCGGCGGGATCATAGCGCACGTCCGATCGGAGAAAGGCGCCGTAACTTTCGAAGAGTTGACCCGCGAAGAACCGATTGAATCGGAGTTGCGCTGCAAGGCGCGCCGCAAGCCCATCTGCGTTTGTCGCCTTCATGGTCTTCATCTCGCGCACAAAGTCTGCAATCGTCATTCGCAGAACGCCTTTGCCGAAGACAGGGGCCTTGTTGTCAGGGCCGTCGTAAAGAGTCACTTGGAGCGTTGTCGTATCCGCCCAAAGGTCTGCTCCCGGATCATCGTGGATCGTCTTTATTCCCTCGAAAAAGAAGATCTGACCGTCAGAGCGTACCAGCTGCAACCGATATGTCATGAGCTTGGTTTCGACGCGCGAAGGGTCAGGCAAGAATTGGTTGAAGCGACCGCCGGTGACCTGAAGCGGCAGCGGCGACAGCTGCGGCGCTTGAATAGTGCCAACAACAACCGCTTCGTGATCCTGATCAGCGATAAAACGATCTATATCGTCGATGTCGACGGCGATCGTGAAGCCCAGGCTCCAACCGTTCGCGCGTCCTGCCGCCTCGCCAGCCTCGTAGTCGTCGCTGACGCCACGCCCGATGTAGCCGGTCATGCGTTCTGCGAATCGCAGTCCAACCGGTCTTTTGTCCGCCGACGCCGCCGGCTCAGCGTTATGCAGCGGGATGGCTGCCGGCGCGATGTCTTCTTCCCAGCCACGGTCCCGGATGAGATGGCCCATGGCGCGTTCGGCAAGCGCCGAGATCGTCATGAGTGGGTTGACGCCGAGAGATGTCGGCACGATTGCCCCGTCACAAACAAGAAGCCCGTCGTGCGTCGCGCTGCCCTCTGTGGAGGCGAACACCGCTCCGAGGTGATTGACGACACCTTCGCCTGCATTGTCACCCATGCAGCAACCACCAAGCGGATGGACGGTTATCTGGTTACTTCCCAGCAAAGAACTCGCGATTGGGTTGCGCACATATGAGCCTCCGGTAGCCGAAGTAAGCTTAAGCAGGACGTCACCAATTCTTTTGAAGACAGGATGCGAATTTACGTTCTTCCAAACTACACGCACCCGATCTTCAACAAGTTCAAGTCGTCCACCAGAGCCATCATGCCCCATGGCCAGAAACACTTGCGTGTGCTTCAGCGCTCCGTGATATGCGCCTCGTGCGAGACTGAGCAGGATTCGCCATACTTCGCGCATCTTGTCGCGCCAACCGCGATCAGTGTCCTGCCCAACCAGCCCATTGAAGACGAAACCCAGAACAGGCAACAAATGCCGGAGCGGGCTTGGAAGACTTCCCTCTTGAATGACGATGCCTTGATCTAGCGGGCCCTCTCGTTGGTCGATCATGCCCGTTATGCACGGTCCCACCCGACCACTACCGCGGGGTGGTTCGCCTAGTCCAACTGCTGAGATCGGCACATCGTTGTTGAACCCAAATGCCAGCACGTCCGCGTTGGTTGAAAATCCTTGACCCAGCCGATCCGAAACGGCGAGACCGCGATCGCGGGAGCGTAGAAGAATCTCGGTTGACCCGAGGGTTCCGGCAGCCAAAACAACATGTTTGGCACAAACGATCAGGTCCTCTCCACCGAATACGTCAACCGGTAAATCAGTCAGCGTGTAGTGTACACGCCAGGGCGGACCAACAGGCTCAATGTAGCGCGCCGTGACCTCGGTAAAGATTTTCGCACCATGCGCTTCCGCGTCCGCGAGATAGGTCAGGTGGACGGTAGTCTTGGCGCCCAAGTTGCATCCGCTCGTGCAATCACCACACAGTTTGCAACACGGTTGCTCTACCCCTGCTGGGTTAACATGCTTAGGTCTAAAATTGACGTTGATGTGAGGCTGAACAAAAGGCAATTTGGCGTGTTCGGCGGCGGCGCGCAGAGCGCTGAGCTTGAGGAGGACCGGTTCCGTGTTTGGATAAATTGCGGGATTGAACATGCATTCGGCACGTTTGCGCCCATTTTGAAGCCCGATCAGGTCTGATCGCAGCGCCTTGGGCCAACGGGAAGTCTCAAAGACCCGATCATCGGGAAACGCTGCGACATTCGCATTAATGAGCGAAGTGCCACCGAGCCCACACCCAACGAAGACATTGACATCATCATTGATGCGTAAGTCATAAAGCGCCGATCCAGAGTTAATGTGAAATCCGTTCAAGTCGACCTGCAACTCTCGGCGTGCTTCCGCGAGGGTTCTGGGGAATTCACCTGGCAGGATTTCCCGACCACGCTCAAGCACGCATACCTTCTGACCTGCACGGGAGAGGCGCGCAGCGGCTATGCCCCCTCCATAACCCGAACCGATCACAACAACGTCGTATTGCGTCTCAATATCACCGATGCTGCACGACAATCGTTTCATCGCTCCCTCCGAGATGCCGCGCCGCCACTTCAAACCTGCACAAACCTTCGCTCGCGACGGCTACCTGGGCTCGACATGTTGATCGGTTGATGTTCGACGTGTCTGGCGCGATTTCGGGGCGTCTATCGGCCGTGCCATCGAAACTTTTTGCGGAGATTCCGCCTTCGCTATCTCGATCGGCGCTTCGATCAACTCGGGCGTCAAAGGCGTTGTCGGGCTGTAAAGATGGGTCGTGCCCTTGGGAACGTCGAAGACGTCGCCTGCATACAGCGCCGAAACAGCTTTCCTCATCCTCTCCAGTCGCCCGTCAAAAGGAACTGATTGCTGCAGTGCAGGTTTCCAGGTCGTCTCAACTCTTCGCAGACCGATCGGATATATGATCAGACTGTCTTGTCGGAACTCCATTCGAAGGAAGCATTTCCAGTTTTGGATAGCTTGCGATGAGTAGATTTCCTGTTCGTGCCATCCGATGGCGCAGTTTGAGAGGTAAAGGTACAGTCCGAACAAAAAGCCGTTGATCGGCGCGCCTGCGCCAATGACAAGAAAAGCAAAAAGCAGATCGCGACTCACTCCGTTACTCGGCACATCGTCGCCCCACACCTCCAGACCTTTGTCTAGCGTCGCCGCGATAAAAATCGTCGCGCCAAGCTGCATCGCAAAATGAAGCATACCCAGAATCAGGCTCTTCCACCATCTGCCCGCCTGCCTCGATCCGCTAAAGGCAAAGGCGCAGAACCCACCTAGCACCAAGACAAAGATCAGTACCGTGCCTGGCCGATTGACAAGGATTATGGGGATCAGCGACACGCCAGACAAAGGCTCTCTGATGGCCGTCAGAAATGGAGAGTCGATCGTGTATGCTTGCGGATCAACCGCCCTTAGCAGCCGGCTATCCGACTGAAGCAGCCAGAGCAGCACCTGCATGGTAAAAGCGAGTGCCAGGCAGAAAACCTTGTGGCGTCGAAAAATATGCAGGCAACCCAGTCGCATTGCCTTTGAATCGGTTGTCGACGGAAACGCGCTTTTGAGGCGCGCAGGCTCTAAGTCTCCGAACTTCAAATTGCTCGGTTGAAGCGTGGTGCCCAAGGTGTAGGCCCCGCCCCCGCCACAAGTGATGAATTGCCTGCTCGCCGCGACCTCATGTCTGGCGTAGTGGTGCAGGTCGCCGGAAATGAACAACGGCACACCGGCTTTAGCTTCCGCTATCTTGGCAATCTTGACTAGCTTGCTCCAAGCCTTTGGGGGTGGCGGCGCTATGTTCTCCCGCTGCTCGACGCACTCAACCCAAGCCGGCCTGGCAGTGCAGAGAACAACTTTATCTTCGGCGTTCATTGAAGCGGTTTGCGCTCTGAAGTATGCAAGCTGTGGGGGGTCGATGTCGTCTTCCGTTGCGACGTCGACCCCCCAAATCCACCAGCCGTGCGGCAGCTTGATCGAAAAGTAGCTGCGCGGTTGCTGGTCGAACCAGCAGCCAATCCAGCGCGGCGGATCCGGCTGGCAGAAAAGCCGGACAAAACTCGTCAATCCGTCGTACCAGTCGTGGTTGCCTGGAATGGCGAAGAGCGGCCGAGCGCCTTCACCGTCCTTGGCGTTCGGGTCGGCCGATCCCCAGGGGCGCGCGGCGTAGTAGGGGTCGAATGTACGCTGCTGATAATTCGTATGAGTAGCGTAAGGATAGACTTGGTCGCCGCCGAAGACGAGCAGGTCTGCCCGTGGCAGTAGATAGGCAGCGCCTGGCACAGCGTCGGCGCCCAACTCCACATTGGCTGCCCCCGGCACCGGCTGCGCAACGCCTGTACCTGGCTGTCCCAGAAATATGTAGTCACGTCCGACCAGCCAAGCGACCGAATGGGTGGCATCGAATCCGTCGCCAAGGTCGGCGACATAGTCGATCCAAACGCTGCCTTGCTGCGGCGGCGTTTCAACTTTGAATGGTTCGTGGGCATCTAATCCAAAATCCAACGCAGCAAGTATTTCGCGGCGGCCGGTTTGGGATCCGACCAGGCTGGCTACCAATGCCTTGACACCCGTGCGGAACAGGAGCCGCAGACTGAACCACCCAACAGGCCCAGGTCGAGCGATTTCGACCTTGTCGATCCTGATTGAAGCTCCGGCACCGCTCAACAACGCCTCCCGATGCCTTAGGCATGCCAAACTTCGCGAGAACGCCGCCTTGGTACGAAAGGTCTAGCCAAGGCGCGAAAATCTATCAGCCCAAAATGTAAAGGTGGCTTGGTCGCTCCAAAACCTTATCGGCCCTCGCACAAACCACAGCCCCCGGACAGTCGCCGATGGGAAAGTTACTTGCCAGGCAACAACAGAACACAAAGACTACTCTCCTCCTGAAAATTAGCAAGACTATCGTTCATTACGTCAGCTGCTTCAAAAAATTGGGAGTATCTCCAAAAAGCACAGCGACAACATTCGATGACGGCCACACTGATGCACGCGACTGGAAAAATTCTGAATGTGTCCACATCCGAATATGTCGGCCATGGCCGGGACTTCGGCTACGAGGGAGGTGATTACTTCCGATTGTCTTCGCTAACACTGCCGCAGCAGCGTATAATAATTCTGTCCGCAGGTGGGATTTCACTGGGCGATGTTCGTCTTGTATTGGCCTGCATCGGGGAGACTGAGACCAATTGCCGATATTTTCTGATGTTTGGGCAGCAGAAATGCAGTGACGCCTAAGCGGCTCACAACCTTCTGCGGCTCAACAGATTGGAACACACCAATCTTCGCATAGCAAAAATCCTAGGTCTTACCCCCCGGGCGGCGTATTCGCTGCTCCAAGAGGATCGATCCGACCTGAGGCTTGGGCGATAGCGGTGGAGATTGACTGAGACAGGACGATGTTGAAAAATCAAGCAGGCGCAAGGATCCATTTCCTCAACCAGCGTCCCGACAGCTTGGTTCACGATGCAGACGAAGTTTTCAATCTGAATGGTGAGGGGGATTCGATTTAAACTAGCACCAAACAAGCGCACCTTTTCCGGCATCTCCGCCCGGTCGAGCAGGCTTGTCCCCTTTTCAAATACTGGCGATTTCAGCGCGCCGTTTGAACGACGTTATCTTGCTTCCCAGTCGACAAGCGTTCCGAGCTGGAAATGCGGTTTCTCGAGCGATTCAGAGATGTAGTGGGTCATAAGATCCTGAAGGGGCTCCTGCCGCAGCGCTACGAATACTGGCCGTCAGACTGCTTCGCAGCACAACGCTCGTTGATTGGGCGTATCGAGGCTATCGGCATGTCAGGCCGAAGATTTGCGCTCGCTCGTACTCTTCGATAAGTCCCACCCACCATCCACCAAACTTCGCGCGAGAGCGGAGACACTTTCGCAAAAATGCTTCAGCGCACCAATTCCTACGAACAACTTTACCGCGATTTTCGCTGGCAGGTCCCCGAGCGGTTCAACATCGGCGTCGCCGTCTCGGATCGCTGGGCAGCCGAGGATCCCGCGCGCGTCGCCCTCTACGATTTCGGCGGCGAGGCGGAAAGCGTTGCCACGAGCCCAAAGACGCTCAGTTTCGGCGAGTTGGCGCGGCAGTCGAACGCCCTTGCCAACAGCCTGCGCGCCATGGGCGTTACGCGCGGCGATCGGGTGGCGCTGTTGCTGCCGCAAAGCTTTGAAACCGTCATCGCCCATGTCGCGGTCTACAAGCTCGGCGCGATCGCCGTTCCGCTGGCGCTGCTGTTCGGCCCTGAAGCGCTGGAATTCCGGCTGCGGTTTTCAGGCGCCAAGGCCGTCTTCACCAACAGCGCCGGCGCCAAGACGATCGCGGCGTTGCGGCCAAAACTGCCGGGTTTGCAGCATGTCATCGTCGCTTCATCCGATCGCAAGGCCCTGACTGCGGATGAGCAGGATTTCGTCAGCCTGCTGAACGACGCAGCCTTCACAGCCGTCGATACCGGCCCGGACGACCCGGCCCTGATGATCTTCACCTCGGGCACGACCGGCCCGCCAAAGGGGGCGTTGCACGGCCATCGCGTGCTGCTCGGCCATCTGCCGGGCTACGAGATGGCCTACAGCTTCTTTCCGCAGGCCGGCGACGTGATGTGGACGCCGGCGGACTGGGCCTGGGCCGGCGGCCTGCTCAATGCGCTGCTGCCGGCGCTCTATCATGGCGTACCGGTGGCCTTCGGCCGTTTCGAACGCTTCAATCCGGCGGCGGCTTTTGCCCTGATGCAAGCCGCCAACGTCACCTGCGCCTTCCTGCCGCCAACGGCGCTGCGCATGATGAAGAACGCCGGCATCGACCCGGCTGGCTATGATCTGAAACTGCGCGCCGTCATGTCGGCCGGCGAGCAGCTCGGCCGCGAGACCTATGAATGGGCCGAGCAGGCCTTCGGCTTTGCCGTCAACGAATTTTATGGCCAGACCGAATGCAATCTGGTGCTCGGCTCCTGCGCCGAGATCGGCGCCAGCAAGGCCGGGGCGACCGGCAAGGCGGTTCCGGGACATCGCGTCGCCGTCATCGATGCCGACGGCAACGAGCTGCCGCGCGGCCAGGTCGGGCAGATCGCCGTTGCGCCGGCCCGACCCGGTGATGTTCCTGGGCTACTGGCAGGACGAGGCCGCGACAGCGAAAAAATTCGTCGGCGACTGGATGATCACCGGCGACCAGGGTCATGTCGACGAGGACGGCTATTTCCATTTCTTCGGCCGCGACGACGACGTCATCACCTCGGCCGGTTATCGCATCGGTCCCGGCGAGATCGAGGATTGCCTGTCCGGCCACCCGGCCGTCGCGCTGGCCGCCGCCGTCGGCAAGCCGGATCCGCGTGCGCACCGAAATCGTCAAGGCCTATGTCGTGCTGCGCGATGGCATTTGCCGCCGACGTGACGCTTGCCGACGAGATCAAGCAGTGGGTCCGCGCGCGGCTCTCCGCGCATGAATATCCGCGCGAGGTCGAATTCGTGATCGAGATGCCGCTGACGACCACCGGCAAGGTGATCCGCCGCCTCTTTCGCGAACGCGCGCGCGAAGAGGCAGCCAGGCTGAAGCGGCCGACGTCCTACCGCCGCGAAATCAGGTTGCGTACGCGGTTGCGGATCAGCCGCGCCACATTGCGGGTTTCGCGATAAAGGTGGAGCTGCGAGGCGGCCTGGCGCGTTGCCCGGCCGCTGTCCGGCGTCAGGCCGATCAGCATGCGTGCCGATCGGCTTTCGCTCGCTCCATAGCCGGCTCATCACCGGATGATCGGGCACCGCGCAGGAATCGGTCAGCATGATGTTAGGGTCGTCGAGATGCTGCTTGGTGACCTCGATCATCAGCAGCGTGCCGGGCGAATAGGCCGCGTAGGCTCTCGTCATAGGCGGTCTTCCAGGTATAGGCGACGCCTGACTCGACGAAGACGACCAGCGCCGCGATCGCCACGCCATCGAGCGTCAGCACATGGATGCGCACCATGTCGAGCTCGGCGAGCCGGTCGATCGCCTCGCGCGCGAAGGCGGCGCGGAAACGGTCGATCGCCATGGCGGTCCGCTCGCGGCCCTTCCAGCCCGCCGCTTCCAGCGCCAAGAAGGTTTCAGCGCCGCGCCTGACATCTTCTGGCGAACGCGCCACGACATGCTCGAGATTGCCCTTGTCGGCCAGCCGCCGGAACAGCCGGCGGAACTCGCGGTAATGGTGGGCGCTGAGTGACTGGCGCAGATAGTCTTCGCCTTCCAGATCGCTTTCCAGGAACGGGCGTTGCACCACGCCTGTCATTTCCAGCGGCAGCCCGCGCTGCTCGGCGAGATTTTGCAGCATCGCCGCCGCCGCCCCGTCCACGCGCAAATCCGGGAAGGCGATCACCTTCGGCAGCTTCAGATGCGGCCGCGCCAGCATGGCGAAAAAGTCCTCGACCACGCCTTCCGGGTCGTCGCGATCGATCAGCGGCGTGCCGAGCGGTCCCCAGGGCGTCGACCAGGTCCGGATGATCGAAACGCCGAGCGGAACGGCAGGCCGTTCGATCGAGAACGGCACGAGCAGCCGCAGCCGGGTCTTGAATTCGTCGCCGTCACGAATGACGGCCAGCCGGACCTCACGATCCTCCAGCCGTGGCATGGCGGGCGCGAGGAAACGCGGATTGAAGAACAGGTTGGGTTCGATGGTGCGGGAACAGAGGAAGTCGAGTTCTTCCACCAGTTCGAAACCTGCCGATGCCGGATAGATGGCCAGCCGCCTGTCGGCACGATGCCTGGCCAGCAGTTCGACATGCGCGGATCGAGCGGGCCATCCTGCAGCCCGGCAAGCTCGGCGATCATCGCGCCGGAGGCGCTGCCGCTCAATTCTTCAAGCAGTGGTGTCGCTGCCATCAGTCAGTCCAGGCTTTCGGCGCCAGCGCCAGCATCACGATCCCAAGTTTCCGTCTCACGGTCAGCGCCAGCATGGTCGCCTCGAACATCATCGAGAGCGTCGTGGCGATAGCCGCACCCCACAACCCGAACTGCGGTATCAGCAAAATTGACAAGGAAAGGTTGACGCCAAGCGTTGCCGCGAAGACGGCAGCGCAGATATTTTGATTGCCGCTCATGGTCAGCAGCGCTTCCGCCGGGCCGACCGCCGAGCGCGCCACAACCCCGAAAACGAGCGGGAAAAGCAACGGATAGCCCTGCTCGAAGCCCGGGCCGAACAGCATCAGCATCGGTTCGCCGATCGCCAGCACCACCAGCGCCATGGCCAGGGATGGCCAGAATGTCCACGACACGGTCTCGCGCGCAAAGGCCGCGAGCTTGTCGCGATCGCCATGGGTGAATTGGGCATAGCGCTGCGCGACGCCGGTCTTGACCGCGAAATAGACGAAATGCACCAGCGCCAGTGTCTTCACTGTGGCGAAATAGACGGCGACGTCGTTGGGCTGCATGAAGACGCCGACCATCAGCACGTCAGCGTTGGTCAACAGGAAGAAGAAGCTTTCGATCAGGAAGATCGGCAGCGAGACGATGATCCATTCACGCAGCAGGATGCGCGTCGGGCCCGGCGGGATGCCTTTGCCGACCCGTGCCGACATGCCGACGAGTTGAACCAGCGTCGTCGCGTAGGTGGCCACGATCGCGGCCAGGATCGCGGTGCGGGCATCCGCCTGCATGCCAAACAGCAATGCCACGCCAAGCACAACCAGGATCAGGATCGGCCGTGTCAGATAGGTCGGCGCCAGCGCCGAGATCGGCCAGGAATTCGCCCGCGCCACGCCTTGCAGCACATCGGACAAGCGCAACCATCGGCAGGCAGGTCATGCCGAGGATGAACGGGACGACGTAGTAGCTCTCAATTCGGTCCGAAAAGAACCACACGCCTGTCGCGCCGATAGCAGCGATCACCGTCGAGGCAATCAGCACGAACAACCGGCTGGTGAGCAGGATGCCCCGGAGTTCCGGCAGCATGCCCTTCTCGCGATATTCGGGCAGGTAGCGAATGACGGAGGTATGGAAGCCCAGGCAAGAGAGATTTCCGACGATGATCATCGTCGTCCAAACCAGTACGAAGATGCCGTATTCGAAACTGCCCATCCAGCGCGCCAAAAGCACCTGGCTGACAAACGCAATGACGGCGCTGACGATGCGCACGGTGAAGGCGATCAGAGACATGCGGCTGGCCGCCCCGCGCTCGTCGGCAGTGAACAGCAGCCGGTCGAGGCGATCCAGCAATGGCCGGACCCGCTCGGTCAGACGCTCAGGCAAAAGCCGCTCTGCTGTTGTCGTGGCGGAAAACCGCACTCTTTGACCCGCCTGTCCTCGACGTCGCAGTCTCTCAACCGGCAGTTTTAGGCCGCACTGTTTAAGAAACGGTTGGGTGGCCGGCAGATTCGGAAGAGCCAGCAGGGCAACGGCGACCGTCCTATACCAATTGGTGGACAGAGGAATGCGGCAAACGGAACACAACAAACAAACTATTATGCATTTAAACAACCCCAAACCCTAGGGAAAAACCTCACTACCCAGGGCCAAACAAACCCCCTACAAACAGCAACATCACCCCCCCCCCCCCCCCCCCCCCCTCCTCTCCCCCCTCCCCCCCCCTTCCCTCCCCCCCCCGCTTCTGATTCCCCTCCCCCCCCTCTTCTCCCCCCCCCCCCCCTTTCCTGTCTCGGTGATCGATGGTTTCTGATCATAGGGCTGGCGTTCGGCATGCCATTTGATCTGGCTTTCGCATCGTTGCCGTTTCTGACTAAGATCGATGTTGGCGCATCGCTGTTCTATTCATCCGGGGTCGCCTGCCTTTTCGCGCTCGCGTTTGTCTGTGCTTACTTGCTCAACCAATACCGGGAGCGACTGCGCAACGCGTCGGTACTTCCATCGATTGCCGCCGTCGTCGGGTTGGTCTGCTTGGATCTGGCGACCAACGAACACCGGCCCGACATACCTGAGACATTCGAGAGCGCGTTGCTACAGTCGGGCTTGACGTCCGATACGATCATCCGCAACGACCGCAATGTTCTGCTGGTATTGGTCGAAGGCATGGGTGCTTTCGCGGATCCTCGCGAGCGCGACATCCTGGAAAGCAAATTGCGGGGTGCCGCTGGCGCACGTTTCAGCCTGACGCACGGGGTCAACGAGCACTATGGCTCGACCACTGGCGGCATCTCTCGGGAACTGTGCGGAAAATGGGGCAATTCTCACCTATCAACCAGCCCGGGCATTGACGCCACCACGAACCAGCGCAGGCAATCCGGCCGGAGCGCTAGCTCGCGATAAAATTTCTGGTTGTCTACCCCAAATGGGTCATGCGGCTAATCTGCCGCTGTGTTCCGATTTGACTGGGGACTGGGGAAAAACATGTTGGGCTGGGGAAGTGGCCGTCTTCGGCCCGACATGCCTCGGTTCCCCGCTGTCGCGGTCGAGATACGCATTCCCGCTATCCTATGATCGCACTTGACGCCTCGCCGGCCCGAGCGGCCTACCAGCGCGCCAACAACCTGCCGCCAATCGCTCCAAGCGCCGCAAGCAGTGCGATCGCCAACGTGTACCAGGTGGCGACGAACAGCGGCGAATTGTCCGTGCAGTGGGCCGCATAGAAGGTTGCGGCCAGCCGCCGGCAAGCACGCCTCCGACCGCACCGGCGAACCCAGGAAGATTTGGCGCGCCGTGGCGCAGTACAACCAGAAATAGAAAAAGCGGCGCGAGGCCAATAAGCGGAATGAAGGTCATGCACAGCATATTGTTCGTCCCCATCAGCCGAGATGACCAATCCACGCTGGGAACGGAAAGCAGTTCGAGAACCATCGCACCAATCAGAAGCGCCGGCGCCAGCATCATTAGCGCTATCGTGGCTCCAGTCGTTCCCGCCGGGCGCGAGGCCGCACGGATCGCCACCCATGCGGAAATGACAAGCGTGATCGTCACCACAAACTTGAACGGGAACCGCATGGTCTCCATCGCAACCGGCATATCCGGCCGTGGTCCGAGCATGGAAAAGAAGGTTGCGGCGGCAAGAACAACAGCCGCTCCGGCCGCGAATATCCAGGCGCGATCGAGCGGCATGGCGCGCGTCCGACCATCGGCGCTCAGCGCATTGATGAGATCATCGGTCTTCATCCCTAACCGAACCTTTTCGCGAGAGCCTTGAGCCCGCGATGCAACGCTACCCGGACCGCCGTCTCATTCATGTTCAGCGCCTGAGCCGTCTCGCCGATCGAGCGACCGTCGACCGAGATCGACGATACGACGCTGCGTTGACCCGGCGCCAGCGTATCGAGCGCTCGCCCCAGGTCGCGCTCATTCAGTTTTTCATCATCTTCGG
>CAVQCL010000021.1:0-73709 GCA_963710935.1 uncultured Alphaproteobacteria bacterium
GCAAAAACGCGCAACTTCAGTTGGCAGCAGTTTCGCAATCGAACTTCGGGCGTAGCAAGCAACGTCTGATCAGCCTGAAATTGCGGGACAGTTGTTGATGTGAACCCGGTTCGAGATCGCAGCGTGCCGGCCTGCCAAGGCGCGCTGGTTCAAGGGAGACGACTGCTATGAGGAGCAGTCTATTCGGTAGGCTTCTGTATGGTTTGGTCAATCGCAGGTGAGGCCGACATCGTCGCACAGTCTCAATTGAGAGGGCCTGGCGTGTCGTTGACACCACGTAGGAGCTGGACCTCACGCTGGCGGACGACAACAATACTGCGGGCCATCCGACTGGATTGACTGCGCCAGGAACCGCCTATGACGGGCATCACCCAGGCTTAGTCGACCGCGTCGCCGAGTTCGTCAAGATCATCTGGATGTTGATTCATCCAGCGCTTCGCAGCCGATCGAAAACGAGCCTTTCCCAGTTGAGCCTGAACCTTGCGAAACAACACCTTTTCCAATGTTTCGCCCAGGTCGTCCCAAATCGCGCTAGCGACCGAGACATTGCCGACACGTTCCATCAGCATTGCCGTTACAATACTCCACCGCCCCGTCGACCATGATGCTCTCGGCGAGAATGAAGGCCGAATAGAAGGCATCATCAATGTCGTCCTGGTTGAAGACAGTCCTCCCCCCCTCCAGGAATATCGTTGCTCGTCGTAGTACTGCGATCGTGTTCCGATGATACGGGCAGTTGAGCCGCGCCCTCGGCCTGAATCCAATTCATGTCACCCTCTTCATCAATGGACGTTTACAAGGTCGTCAGCCGGTCGCCCTCCCCACAGGGCAGCTTGATAATGGCCGGGTTTTTCCGTTAGCGCAATGTATTAAAGTATATCTCTCATATGCACTTTTCGAATGTGCTTTGGTTAGGCCCATCGCCTCGCAAATGCTTGCGTCAGAGGCGTAGAAACTCCCTGCTTTACTTAAACATCGGGCGGGCCCTGGATTTCGCCACGTCTGGGGGTGTGAATGAATTCGTCAAGAAATCCCGGTTTTCCGCCATTTCCCTCTTTTTTCATCCACCTGGCTGCAACCTAGCAATAGAGTAATTGCAATCACAGGAGGTAGTCTACATGCATAGATTTGAGATCGAGTTTTTGTCCGCCAAGCTCAAGGCGACCGGTGTGTTTGGAATTGCTGGCGCGGTTGCGGTGCTGGGCGCGGTGCTGGCTATCGTCTGGCTTGCGCCGGGCGGTGATGAGCTAGGCGTGGCGGAGCTGGTCGACGTGGTTCTGCCGTTCTAGCGCGGAACCGCTGCGCATCCGTGGCGTTAGGTCGCTTGTGGATCCAGAATTTCAAGGGAGATGAGGCGATGGGCGTGGAAGAAGCACCGACGGCGAAAGGCAAGGCTGCGGCCCAAGGCTTGCGGAAGGTGCCGCCAAGGAAGAGCGTAAGGTCGAAACCAAGACCGGCAAGGACCGTTGCCAAAGGGAGAGAAGCGCTTCGAGGAGCGCTCGAAGAGTTCCGACGGCAAGAGTGCCGGGACCAAACAGAAATAAAGAGATTCAGGGTTTTAGCCGTTCGGCTTCATGGTGGCGACCGCAGGCCCTATCGCATGCGGTCGCCTCGAATTTGGTGTGACACCTCGGACAGCTTGCGATAACATTGCGGTGAAGGGATGCCCGGCTTACCGGGTGGATAGAGGGAATGCGCATGCGCTGGAGAGGCCGACGCCAAAGTGACAACGTCGAAGACCAGCGCGGCCGCGGCGGCGGCGGTATAGGCTTTCCGGCGGCGGTCGGGCGCATGCGAATCCCGATCGGCGGCAGCGCCGGCGGCGGCGCTTTCCGGCATCGTCATTCTGGTCGTGCTGTTCTTTGCGCTGAAGGCGTGCGGCATCGACCCGATTCAGATGCTGGCCGGCGGCGGCGGGCTGCCCGCGGCGGCGGGCAGATCACGCAGGACGAGAGCGTCGGGCCGGAAGCGACCGACGAGATGAAGCAGTTCATGGCGACGGTGCTGGCCGAGACAGAAGACGCCTGGAACGGCATTTTCCAGGCGGAAGGCGAGACCTATTCGAGCCGAAGATGGTGCTGTTCACCGGCCAGGTGCGGTCAGCCTGCGGTTTTGCCAGCGCGGCGTCCGGGCCGTTCTATTGCCCGAATGACCAGAAGCTCTATCTCGACACAGCGTTCTTCGACCAGCTTGAGCGGCAATTCGGCGCGTCGGGCGATTTTGCCGCAGGCCTATGTCGTCGCGCACGAGGTCGGCCATCACGTGCAGAACCTGATCGGCGTGCTGCCGAAGTTCAACCAGGCGCGGCAGCAGATGAGCGAGGCCGAAGCCAACCAGATGTCGATCCGCGTCGAGCTGCAGGCCGACTGCTTTGCCGGCGTCTGGGGCCACTACACGGCGCAGAAGGGCATGCTGGAGCAGGGCGATGTCGAGGAGGCGCTGAACGCCGCCCAGAAGATCGGCGACGACAACATCCAGAAGCGCACGCAGGGCTATGTCGTGCCGGAGAGCTTCAACCACGGCACCTCGCAGCAGCGCCAGACCTGGCTCGCGCGCGGCCTGAAGAGCGGCAAGCTGGCGGACTGCGATACGTTCAACAATCCTGTCTGAGAATCATCAAGCGTTCAAGGCAAACGGGGAGCGATGGCTCCCTTGCCGTCTAGAGCTTGTCGGGACGAAATCCCTCTCTCGGCTGCTGCGCTCGCCCTCTTTCCGCTGTGAAGGGCGAGGAACCCGAGCTGAAAAGCGCCGGCGTCGCAGACTTGTCCTCCCCCTTGTGGGTAAAGTTGGCGAATGAGGTTTGCGAAGCAAAGCGAAATGAGACGGGGTCGGGCGGGTCGAGGACGATGAGCCGAGCTGTGAGATGGTCCGTCCCGCACCTCCACCCCCACCCCCGATCAGTCGCTACGCTGCTGATCGGCCTCCCCGACAGGGGGAAGGTAAGCACCAGCCCTAGCTCGCGACCTGCAGAAGTTTTCGAGCAAACGCACGATCTCGCCATAGCCCACGCTGGCGGGCGTGCTGGAGTGGCGTGACGCCTGTCCTTGTCAGCCAGGTCTCACGTTCGCCTTGGCGTCGATCAGCAATTTCACGAATTCGACATGGCGCGGACCGCCGTCGCTCAGGATGATGGCTCGAGCAGGCAGGTCCAGCCGAGCTTGTTGACATGATCGACATCGACACCGGCTCTCGATGAGCGTTGCGCTACCGTCTACGACATGACCGCGCTCGCAGGCCGAAATCAGCGCCGTGCCGCCATAGCGGTTGGTGGATTTGAGGGTCGGCGCCATGGGCGAGCGTAAGATTCAGGATGATTCCAAATGGCCGCGCGCACCGGCGAAAAGATAGGGGCTGTCCTCGATCGCGTGCTTGGCGTTGACATCAGCGCCAGCTCTCGATCAGAGCGCGGGCGATTTCGATGCGGTTGCCATGGACGGCCGCCATCAGGGCGGTGCGGCCGCGGTCGTCGCGCTCTTCAAGTTTCGCGCCGGCTATCGAGAGCCTTGCGGGCAGCGGCGAGGATCGCCGGCGTCGGCGGCTGCGATGAGATCGGTCATGGCATGGCCCGTTCCAAGCGTGGAGAATACAATCGCGGAGCCAAGCAGGAGTGGCTGCGCCAATGCGGGTGACGGCCATCGCGGACGGCAGATTAGCGTTCGGCGAGCGCCGGTTCGCCCTTCTTCTCGCGGATCAGGTTGACGAAGCGCTGGAAGAGGTAGTGCGATCCTGCGGGCCGGGCGAGGCTTCGGGGTGGTGCTGCACCGAGAAGACCGGCTTGCCGGTGACGCGCGAGGCCGCAATTGGTGCCGTCGAACAGCGAAACGTGAGTTTCTTCAACGCCTTTCGGCAGCGACTTCGAGTCGACCGCGAAGCCGTGGTTCATCGAGACGATCTCGACCTTGCCGGTGGTGTGGTCCTTGACCGGATGGTTGGCGCCGTGATGGCCCTGATGCATCTTCTCGGTCTTGGCGCCGAGCGCCAGCGCCAGCATCTGGTGGCCGAGGCAGATGCCGAAGATCGGGATGTCGGTGTTGAGCAGGTCTTGATCACCGGCACGGCATATTCGCCGGTGGCTGCCGGGTCGCCGGGGCCGTTGGAGAGGAAGATGCCGTCCGGCTGCATGGCCAGGATGTCTTCGGCGCGAGGTCTTGGCCGGCACGACGGTGACCTTGGCGCCGAGGCCGGCAAGCAGGCGCAGGATGTTGCGCTTGACGCCGTAGTCGAGGCGACGACATGCATGGATGGGCTCGTCCTGTTCGCCATAGCCTTCGTTCCAGACCCAGGGCGTTTCGCTCCAGACGCGAGGACTGGCCGGAGGTGACGTCCTTGGCGAGGTCGAGGCCGATCAGGCCGGTCCAGGCTTTGGCTTCGCTCTTCAGGTCGTCGATGTCGAAGTTGCCGTCCGGCGCATGGGCGATGACGGCGTTCGGCATGCCCTTTTCGCGGATCAGCGCGGTCAGCGCGCGCGTGTCGATGCCGGCCGAGGGCGACGATGCCGCGCCGCTTCAGCCAGGGTCGAGATGCTCGGCGGAGCGGTAGTTCGACGGGTCGGTGATGTCGGCCTTGAAGATGGCGCCGACCGCGCCGGCGCGGGCGGCCGGGTTCAGGTCCTCGATGTCTTCGTCATTGGCGCCGATATTGCCGATATGCGGGAAGGTGAAGGTGACGATCTGGCTGGCATAGGAGGGGTCGGTGAGGATCTCCTGATAGCCGGTCAGCGCCGTGTTGAAGCAGACTTCGGCGACTGCCGGCCGGTGGCGCCAAGGCCGCTGCCTTCGATCACCGTGCCATCGGCCAGCACCAGCAGGGCGGTCGGCTTTTCGGTGGTCCACAGGGTTCGTCGCGTTCGTCATTTTCGCCTCTCCAGCCATGCGGCGCGTGCATTGCAAAATCACGGCCGCGGGGCCATATACGCGCCAAATCGCACGCGGACATAGCCGGTTGGCCATCTCCCGTGCAAGCTCAAGTCAAGTCCATGCAAGGCGCGGACAATAGGCGAAGGCAGGGTGCGGGTCAATCAGCCCGGCGACTTCCAACCAAAAGTTTTTGTCAACAAAAACAGTGGCTTGGATGCCATGCGGCGGTTTGCCTTGCGGCTTGCGGAGCGCTATTGTCATGGCCCTTGCCGAAGGAGAGTACGATGCGTGAGAAAATCAGCGAGGCGTTGAAGACGGCCGTGAAGGCGCAGGACAAGCGCCGCACCGGAACGCTGCGTCTGATCCAGGCGGCGATCCACGACCGCGACATCGCCCATCGCGGCGCCGGCAAGGATCCGGTGAGCGACGAGGAAATCGTCCAGATCCTGGCAAAGATGGTGAAACAGCGCGAAGAGTCGGCCAAGGCGTTCGAAGAGGGCAGCCGCGTCGACCTGGCGTTGCAGGAGCGCGACGAAATCGAGATCATCCGCGACTTCCTGCCGAAGCAGCTCGGCGAGGAGGACGTGAAGGTCGCGTGCACCCATGTGATCAAGGAGATCGGCGCCGAAGGGCTTCGCGACATGGGCCGCTGCATGGCGGCGCTGAAGGAGAAGTTCCCCGGCAAGATGGATTTCGGCAAGGCCAGCGGCATGGTCAAGGAGATGCTGAAGTAGCATCTCGCCCATGCCGTGACGATCGTCATCCGCAAAGCAAGACAAGACGAGCGCGCGATTCTGGAAAAACTCCAGAGGCGCGCTTCACTCGTTCATGAGGCATACAGGGAGCAGCTGTTGGCGAACCCGGAGATCATCGAGCTGCCGGCATCGCATATTGCGGGGGTTATTGTTGCGGAGGTCGACGGGACGGTGGCCGGGTTTGCCGTTGTGCTGGGTGAGGGGGAAACGGCGGAGCTTGATGGCCTGTTCGTGGAACCGGACTTGATGGGGCGGGGGATTGGACGAACGCTGGTCGAGCGGGCGATTGCCGACGCGCGGGATACCGGGGCGGCGCGGATGCAGGTGATTTCGGGTCCTGAAAGTGCTCCGTTCTATGAGCGGTGCGGGTTTGTTGTCGTGGGAGATGTGCAGACGCAATTTGCGCCGGCGTTGCGACTGGAATCGTGTTGGAGAAGCGGCCGATGACAGTCGCCCTCGTCAAACCCGCGCTCGAATATCTGCCGTCCTACAAGGCAGCGCTTGAGCGCGACTGGTCGCCCGACAATGTGCGACTGCTCGAAGCTACGCGCGAACAGCTTGTGGCTATCACCCAAGACCCGACGGGGTTTGTAGCGAGCCTGGACGATCCGGAAGGCAGGCAGCCGCCGTTCCAGTTGCCGGACGGGTCGTTCGTGCAGCGCCTGCCGTCGATACGGCGCTGGATCTGGGATGGCGAGATGGCCGGCTCGATCGGCTTTCGCTGGCAAAAGGGCACGGCGGAATTGCCTGCGCATGTGCTCGGCCATATCGGCTACGCGATCGTGCCATGGAAGAGTGGGCTCGGTTATGCGACCGAGGCGCTCAGGCTGATGCTGGGCGAGGCGAGGGCGCTTCGTTTGCCCCATGTCGAGCTGACCGCTGACCCGGACAATTGGCCATCGCAGAAGGTGATCCTCAACAATGGCGGGCGGCTGGTCGAGCGGTTCGCCAAGCACGCGGCCTATGGCGGGGAGAGTTTGCGGTATCGGATCGAGCTGTAGACTTGCGCAGCTACGCCGCGACCTTCACCACCGCATCCGCCATATACTCATCGCCCCAGCGCTTCAGCGCCAGGATGACCGGCTCGAGGCTGCGGCCACGCTCCGACAACTGATAGTCGACGCGCGGCGGCACCTGCGCGAACACCGTGCGTGTGATCAGCCCGCTGGCTTCCAGCTCGCGCAACTGGTTGGTGAGCATGCGCTGGGTGATGCTGGGCAGTTTGCGGCGGACCTCATTGAATCGCAGCGTACCGGAAAGCAGGTGGTAAAGGATGACCCCTTTCCACTTGCCGCCGATGACGCCGAGTGCTGCTTCGACCGTGCAGCCGGGGCCACAATCAAAACGCTTGTGAGGTAGGCGTGGCATCCAATGGTACCCTTTTTGACACTATATGCATTTTATGTGCGTTCTTGCGCATTTGTATCTTAGCGCGCATCTGGGCTCTATTCAACTCAAGGAGCTTTCCATGCGTGCCGTTGCCTACCAGACCCCGCAACCAATCGACGCCGAGTCGTCGCTCGTCGATATCGACCTGCCCAAGCCCGAGGCCAAGGGCCGGGATCTGCTCGTCGAAGTAAAGGCGGTTTCGGTCAATCCGGTCGACACCAAGATCCGCAAGTCGGCCAAGCCGGAAGCGGGCGAATGGAAGGTGCTCGGATGGGATGCCGCCGGCGTTGTCGTGGCGGTCGGGCCGGACGCGAAATTGTTCAAAGCTGGCGACGAGGTGTTCTATGCCGGCGCAATCAATCGCTCCGGGCACCAATGCGGAGTTCCATCTCGTCGATGAGCGCATCGTCGGCAAGAAGCCCAAAACGCTGGATTTTGCGGCCGCGGCCGCACTGCCGCTGACCTCGATCACCGCCTATGAGGCCTTGTTCGACCGGCTTGATGTGCGCAAACCCGTGCCGGGTGCGGCCAATGCGATCGTGATCGTCGGGGGCGCCGGCGGCGTCGGCTCGATCGCAATCCAGATCGCGCGGGCGTTGACCGATCTCACGGTGATCGCGACGGCCTCGCGGCCGGAGACGCAGGAATGGGTGAAGGCGCTCGGCGCGCATCATGTCATCGATCATCGTCGGCCGCTGGCTGCGCAGGTCGAGGCGCTGGGCATCGGCCAGCCGGGTTTTGTCTTCTCGACCACCAATACCGACGACCATTATGCGGAGATCGTCGAGCTGATCGCGCCGCAGGGACGTTTCGGACTGATCGACGATCCGAAAGAGCTCGATGCGATGCCGCTCAAGCTCAAGAGCATTTCGCTTCACTGGGAACTGATGTTTACGCGCTCACTGTTCGGAACCGCCGATATCGAGAGGCAGCACGAGCTGCTGAACGAGATCTCGAAGCTGGTCGATGCCGGCAAGATCAAGACAACGCTCAACGAGGATTTTGGGCCGATCAACGCGGCCAACTTGAAGCGCGCGCACGCGCTGATCGAATCCGGCAAGGCCAAGGGCAAGATCGTACTCGCAGGTTTTGAGACGTCGCCGACCGTTCCAGGCGTTCAGTTGGCGGCAGCCTCCGCAGCAGAAGCCGGCGGGGTTTCGCCGGCGGTCCGCTCCTGGAGGTAGGACAGGACCGCGACCAAAGTCGCGAAGACCATCGCGGCAACGCCAAGCAAGGGCAGGTCGCGATAGCTGTAGCCGGCGTTGAGCATGATCGCGCCGGCAAAGGCGGCAAGCGCAATGCCGATGTTGAAGCCGGAAGGGATCAGCGCCGAGGCGAGGTTCGGCGCGTCCGCCGTCCAGGTGAGGATACGCGTCTGGATCAACGTGCCGATGGAGAAGTTCAGGCAGCCCCAGATGAAGAGCACGGCCATGAGCGGTGTGGGGTAGGGCGCGGCAAGATAGAAGCCGATCAGGACGGCGACCTGCAAGGCGACCAGCCCGATCATCGACTCCATCGGCTTCCAGCTCGACAGCCGCCCTCCGATAAAGACGCCGAGGGTCGAGCCGGCGCCGTTGAGCAGCAGCGCCCAGGGCACGATGGCCGGGTCGAGCCGGGTCACTTCGAGGAGCAGCGGCGCGATATAGGTGTAAGGCACCATCTGGCCGATCATCAGCATCAACATCAGGATCATCGAGGTCCAGGCTTGCTGCCGGCCGAGTACCTTGACCTCACGCCGGAGACCGACCGGCTCGGCGACAGCGCCTACCTGACGTGGCAGGAGGAGCGCGATCGCGACGGTGGCGGCTATCCCCAGGATAAACATTGCCCAGAACGTGGCGCGCCAGCCAAAGGCGTTGCCGATCGCCGTGCCTGCGGGCACACCGACAATGTTGGACACGGTGAGGCCGGCCAGGATAAGCGCGACCGCCATGCCTCGCTGCTCCTTGCGTACAAGGCCGACGCCGACGACCATGGCGACGCCGAAATAGGCGCCGTGCGCGATGGCGACCGCGACCCGAAGCGACAGCATCGAGAAGAAATCAGGGGCGAGGGCGCATGCCGCCTGGCCGATGGTGAAGGCGACGGCGAGGCCAAGCAGCAGCGTCTTGCGCGCCAGCCGGGCGGTGGCGAGCGTCAGCAGCGGGCCGCCGATGGCAATGCCGATCGCATAACCTGATACAAGATAGCCGGCGGTCGGGATCGAGACGTCGAGGCCGGCTGCCACTTCGGGCAGGACCCCGGCAATGACGAATTCCGTCGTGCCATAGGCGAAGGCGGCCAGGAACAGGGCGATGAGGGATAAAGGCATGAGGGAGGATTAGCGGTTCTTCGTCGCCGCCACAGATCATGGGGCGTCCCATGGCGCAATCCACAATTGCTGGGCCAGGGTTTAGGTTTTCTACAACGGGCTGCCGACTATTCGCCGGCCAGCCGCGTGCCTTGCAGAATGCCGTGCTCTTCGAGCACAGGATAGGCCATCGAGGCGAGCAGCGAATTGATCTGCTTCAGGTCGCGAATCGTGTCGAGATGGATGGAACTGGTCTCGACGCTCTTGGCTGTTCCGTCGCGCAGGCGGTCGAAATGGCTCTTGTTTGTCGCCTTTTCGCGATCACGCAGCCGGTCCTTTTCCTTCACGAGCTGGCGGGCGGAGGCGATGTCGCGCGAGACCAGCACGTTGAACGCCATGCGTGCGTTGGCCAACACCGCCGCGTGGAAGGACGAGAGTTCGCGCCAGCCTTCCGGCGTGAACTCCAGGCCGCGCTCCCACTTCTTGCGCACATGCACCAGCATGTTGCGCACGATGATGTCGCCGACCTGTTCGAGCTTGACGCAGGCGCCGATCAATTCCTGGCAACGCAAAGCTTCGTCTTCGGAGAGCTGATGCGTGCTGATCTTGGCTAGATAGAGCTTGATCGCCTGGTGTTTTCTGTCGACGCGATCGTCGAGCGCGGCGAGCGCCTTGATCTTGTCGTCGTCGGCGCTCTCGTAAAGCTCGATGACGCGCTGGAGCATGACCTCTACGGTCTCGCAAACGCCGATGACCTCGCGGGTGACGTTGGCCAGCGCCTGGCCGGGGACATTGAGCGCGTTTTCGTCGAGCGCCGAGGCTTCGACGGTCTCCAGCGTCTCGGCCGGTTCCGGCGGCGCGCCGACCATCGCCGCGCGTTCGGCCAACGGGTAGATCAGGCCGGCCAGCGGAATGCCGACCAGCGCCAGCGCCAGATTGAAGGCGATGTGCGCGTTGACCATGATCGTGGTCGGCGTCGAGCCCAGCAAGTTCGAGCGGCGGGTGGAAGAGGTTGACGCCGATCAGGGCGAGGATGGCGCCGGCGCCGCGCATCATCAGATTGCCGATCGGCACGGTGCGGGCTTTCGGCGGCGAGGCGCGCGACAGCATGAAGGCGATCAAGCCGCCGCCGATGTTGGCGCCGAGGATCAGCACGACGCCGAGCTCGACCGGCACGATGTCGCGGGCGGCGAGCGCGACGAAGAGCAGGATCGCGGCGACGGAGGAGTGGAACAGCCAGGTCATCACCGCCGCGACGATGAAGGCGGTGACCGGATCGCTGGCGAGGTAGCCGATGATGACGGGCAGGAGCTGGCTGTCGCGCAGCGGGTGCGAGGCTTCGCCGATCAGGCGCAGCGACAGGATCAGCAGGCCGATGCCGATGAAGATGCGGCCAAGCTGCAGCCATTTGCGGTCGCTGGTGGTCATGAACAGCACCGTGCCGGCGACCAGGCAGATGGGGATAAGCAGGCTCAGATCGAAGCTCAGCAGCTTGACGACGATCGAGGAGCCGAGATCCGCGCCGAGTGCCGCCAGCAGGCCGGACGTGCCGCCGACGATGCCCGAGCCAACGAAGGACCCAACCAGCAGGGCGACCGCCGTGGCGCTTTGCAAGGCAATGGCAAGCGCCGCGCCCGCGCCGACGGCCATCACCGGGTTGCGCAAGATGCCGCGCAGTTTCTGGCGCAGGAAATCGCCATAGGCGCGCTCGACGCCAGTGCGCACCATGCGCGTGGCGAACAGAAGCAGCGCCACCGCGCCCGCCAGATTGAGCAGGACGACCGAACCGCTCACTGTGCGGTGTACCTATGATGAGATGGGGCCATCGAAGCTCCAGACCTTCCGCTGCTATCCTTGTGCCGAATGCCCTGACAGACAAGTGATTAACATTAGCCGCATAACGAAATACAGGGTATCGGGGAAATCGTTTAATTCAATGGGATCGATAGCTCTGGCTGATAGTTTGGGTCGAGCCAGGTCGCGAGACGCAAGCATAGGCTGCAGTCGATGGCTAATCGGCGCGTGGTGATTGCTAGCGTCTCGTATGACTGCTGCATAGGTTCTAGCCAGGAGCGCGGAAGCAGCACGCACAATACCAGCTTGTGCCATCGGAGAGGATCGGCCGCTCCGACCGCGGCGACGGCCTCGCCCTCATACGGAGGTAATGCGATGTGGTTTCGACTGCGCAGCATTACCCTTAGAATCACGAAGACCCGGACGAGCTGGACAATCTCCATCCGGGTCAACGTGATCATCTAAGGAAGGGGCAGCCGGAGCGATCCGGCTGTCCACTCCGTAACTATAATGCCTCGGCGGCTGTTTTCCAAGATGTGCACAGGCTGAGGCTCTCGACCCGCCTCGCCCGGTGTGGGACAAGCGGCACACGATGCGTTTTCCACCCGCCTTTCTCGACGAAATTCGCGACCGCGTGCCGATCTCTTCGCTGATCGGCAGCCGCGTGCCGTGGGATCGCCGCAAGACCAATGTGCCGCGCGGGGACTATTGGGCGTGCTGCCCGTTCCATGGCGAGAAAAGTCCGAGCTTCCACTGCGAGGACAAGAAGGGCCGTTACCACTGTTTTGGCTGCGGGGTTTCCGGCGATCACTTCAAGTTCCTGACCGAGCTTGACGGCGTGACGTTTCCCGAGGCTGTGGAGCGGGTGGCGGAAATGGCCGGCGTGCCGATGCCGGCGCGCGATGTCGAAGCGGAGAAGCGCGAACAGCAGCGCACCAGCCTGACCGACGTGATGGAAATGGCGACCGCCTATTTCCAGCAGCGGCTGCAGGCGGCGGAAGGAGCCAAGGCGCGCGCCTATCTGCGCGACCGGGGACTGACGCCCGCCACGCAGCAGCGTTTTCGGCTCGGCTTTTCACCGACAGCCGCAACGGGCTGAAGGAGTTTCTGGCCGGCAAGGGCGTGACACAGCAGCAGATGGACGCCTGCGGGCTGATCTATTCGGGGCCGGATACGCCGGTGTCCTACGATCGTTTCCGCGACCGCATCATGTTTCCGATCCCGGATTCGCGCGGACGCATCATCGCCTTCGGCGGGCGGGCGATGTCGGCGGACGTGCCGGCGAAATATATGAACTCGCCGGAGACCGAGCTTTTTCACAAGGGCAATGTGCTGTTCAACTTCGCCAATGCGCGCAAGGCGTTGCAGAAGGGCGGGGCGGTCATCGCTGTCGAAGGCTATATGGACGTCATCGCGCTGGCGCAGGCCGGGTTCGAGACCGCGGTGGCGCCGCTCGGTACGGCGCTGACCGAGAACCAGCTTGAACTGCTGTGGCGCATGTCGCCGGAGCCGGTGCTCTGTTTCGACGGCGATCAGGCCGGGCTGAAAGCCGCCTGGCGCGCGGCCGATCTGGCGCTGCCGGCAATCCAGCCGGGCCGCTCGGTGCGGTTCGCGCTGCTGCCTGAAGGACAGGACCCCGACGATCTGGTGAAGGGCGCCGGACCGGAGGCGTTTCGCGAGGTGCTGAAGGATGCGCGGCCGCTGGACGATCTTCTGTGGATGCGTGAAACCTCGGGCGGCAATTTCGAGACGCCCGAACGGCGGGCGGAACTGGAAAAGACGCTGCGCGAGCTGACCGGGCGCATTCGCGACGAGAGCGTACGCTTCCATTACCAACAAGCGATGCGCGAGCGCGTGCAGGCGTTTTTCGGCGCGAACCGCGGCGGCAACCGGCAGGGCAAGGATAGCCGGGCACAAGGCGGCCAATGGGCGCGCGGCGGCAAGGTCGCGGCCGGTCGGCTTGCCGTATCGGAGAGCCTGGCGCGCTCCGCGCTGGTGAAGCGCGCCGGCGGCGTTATGCCGCTGCAGGGAAGCGACGATCGTGGTCGCGCTGGTGAACCAGCCGCCGCTGATCGACCTCTATTTCGACGAGGTTGAGAGGCTTGAGCTGACGCACGCCGAGCTGCGCAAGCTGCACGCCGCGCTGATCGACGCGCTGGCGCATGGGGTCGAGCATACGCGCGACGCGCTGATTGCATGGATCGAGGCCGCCGGGCTTGGCGAGGCATGGGCGCGCGCGGTCGAGCACCTGAAAAGCTCCTACCTCTGGACGGCGCTGGAGGGGGCGGCGCTTGACGACGCCCGCGACGCATTCGCGCAGGCGCTGCATCTGCACCGCTCGACGCGATCGCTGGAGCGCGAGCTTCGGGCGGCCGAACAGGCGCTGGCCGAGGACCCGTCCAACGAAAACATGCATCATCTGTTGGAAGTGCAGGCGCAGTTCCACGACGTGCAGGCCACCGAAGCCCTGATTGAAGGCTTTGGAGCGATGTCCGGCAGGGCGGAGCGGGCCTAGACTATCGCTTGGTCGTCGCAAAACGCCTTCATTTGATTCGCTTTTTTAACGCGAATCAGGTGAGAGGCGCTTGACCTTGTACGCAAATGACGGAATCAGGGCAGGTTGAACGGGGTAGTGAACCGACTTTTGGCCAAAACGGCCGGTCGGGACTGGACGATTTGGGCCACGCGCCCCACATAGTGGGCAGTTAGCATTCAGCGTAGGCGAGAAATGCGCGGCAACGCGCGGACCAGTAACATTGCGCCGGATCGAGGGGTCGGCACCCAAGAATCGGCAGTATGGAGACGATAAAGCATGGCGAAACCGGAAAAGGAAGAGGCAGAAGACGAACGCGAGGGCACCAGCGATGGTCCGCTGCTCGACCTCTCCGACGACGCCGTCAAGAAGATGATCAAAGCCGCCAAGAAGCGCGGCTATGTCACCATGGACGAACTGAATTCGGTGCTGCCTTCCGAGCAGACTGATCCTGATCGCATCGAAGACACGATGGCGATGCTGTCCGAAATGGGCATCAACGTCGTCGAGGATGAGGAACAGAGCGAAGAGCCCGAGGGCCAGGACAGCCAGGCCGACGCCGAGGAAGACGCCAACGAACTGGCCGAGCAGACCGGCACGGCGGTCGCGGCAGTTGCCAAGAAAGAGCCGACCGACCGTACCGACGACCCGGTGCGCATGTATCTGCGCGAGATGGGCTCGGTGGAGCTTCTGTCGCGCGAAGGCGAAATCGCCATCGCCAAGCGCATCGAGGCCGGCCGCGAGACGATGATCGCCGGCTTGTGCGAGAGCCCGCTGACCTTCCAGGCCATCATCATCTGGCGTGACGAGCTCAACGAAGCGAAGATTTTGCTGCGCGAGATCATCGATCTCGAAGCGACCTATGCCGGCCCCGAGGCCAAGCAGGCGCCGATCGTCGTGCACACCGAAGAGGCCGAGAAGCCGAAGGAAGATCCGCGTGCCGCGCGGCGCGGCCGCGACGACGACGACATCACCAATGTCGGTGGCGAAGTCGCGCGTCGAGGAAGAGGAAGACGACGAGGACGAAGCGAGCCTGTCGCTGGCGGCGATGGAAGCCGAATTGCGGCCGCAGGTGATGGAGACGCTCGACGTCATCGCCGACACCTACAAGAAGCTGCGCAAGCTGCAGGACCAGCAGGTGGAGAACCGCCTGGCGGCGGCCGGCACGCTGTCGCCCAGCCAGGATCGCCGGCTGAAGGAGCTGAAGGACCAGCTCATCAAGGCGGTGAAGTCGCTGTCGCTCAACCAGGCGCGCATCGAGGCGCTGGTCGAGCAGCTCTACGAGATCAACAAGCGGCTGGTGCAGAACGAGGGCAAGCTGCTGCGCCTGGCCGAGAGCTATGGCGTCAAGCGCGAGGACTTCCTGAAGGAATATTCGGGCTCCGAACTCGACCCGAACTGGATGAAGTCCATCTCCAATCTTTCCAGCAAGGGCTGGAAGGATTTTTATAAGAACGAGAAGGAGATGATCAAGGAACTTCGCGGAGAGATTCAGAATCTCGCCACGGAGACCGCGATCTCGGTCGCCGAGTTCCGCAAGATCGTCAACCAGGTTCAGAAGGGCGAGCGCGAAGCGGCCATCGCCAAGAAGGAGATGGTCGAGGCCAATCTGCGTCTCGTCATCTCCATCGCCAAGAAATACACCAATCGCGGCTTGCAGTTCCTCGATCTGATCCAGGAAGGCAATATCGGCCTGATGAAGGCGGTGGACAAGTTCGAGTACCGCCGCGGCTACAAGTTCTCGACCTATGCGACATGGTGGATCCGGCAGGCGATCACCCGTTCGATCGCCGACCAGGCGCGCACCATCCGCATTCCGGTGCACATGATCGAGACGATCAACAAGATCGTGCGCACCTCGCGCCAGATGCTGCACGAGATCGGCCGTGAGCCGACGCCGGAGGAACTGGCCGAAAAGCTCGCCATGCCGCTGGAAAAGGTGCGCAAGGTGCTGAAGATCGCCAAGGAGCCGATCTCGCTCGAAACGCCTGTCGGCGACGAGGAGGATTCGCATCTCGGCGATTTCATCGAGGACAAGATGGCGATCCTGCCGATCGACGCGGCGATCCAGGCCAATCTGCGCGAGACGACGACGCGCGTGCTGGCTTCGCTGACCCCGCGCGAGGAGCGTGTGCTCAGAATGCGCTTCGGCATCGGCATGAACACCGACCACACGCTGGAGGAAGTCGGCCAGCAGTTTTCGGTGACGCGCGAACGTATCCGCCAGATCGAAGCCAAGGCGCTGCGCAAGCTGAAGCATCCGAGCCGCTCCAGGAAGCTCAGGAGCTTCCTGGATAGCTAGAGCAAGGTCTCACCCATCAGATTTAGGACGGCGGCGGCGAAAGCCGCCGTTGCCATTTTAGGCGTTCGACAAGTGGGGCGAGCAGGCGCTTGGCGAGTCCTTGGCGACCGGCCTTCGCGAGCCGCAGAATTCGTCGGTTGTACCTATCGACGCGGTGAAGGCTGGTTGATGCCGCCGCTAAGTATTAGCGACAATTGCCAGCTTGGCTGCGGACAATGAAGTCAATAAGGAGTTGACGGTCTCGGAGATACAATTGAACTTTAAATGTTTTAAAATATATCTTAAACATATGGTAATAGTGATTTCAGGCTTCAGAGCGACTGCTATGCCCATAGAATGACATCACTACGAAGCGTTGCTTTTATTTATGACAATTGCAACCGTTAGTTGTACTGTTTGACGAAGTTGATTGTACACGCTAGAATTGACAAATCGGAATATTATTTGGCAACGTCTACAGGACATGTTTTTGGCGAACCACCTTCCCCGCACCTCCGGCGTCGGCGCGAAAAAAATTGAAATTGCCGGTAGTGGCGTCGACAAGATTTGGGACCTTGTCACCGACTCGCCGACCACGTCCTATCGCTTTGGACGCCAGCCAGAGAACCATCGGTTCCGCTTTGCTAAGAATAAATTCCCGAACCTGTTCATCATCGACGTCGAGTACGGCACTGACGTCGAGAAGGAGACCATTCCGGAAAACAGCAATTATCTGATATCGGCGATCAATGCCGGAACGGCTCAGTTTGAGTTGTCCGGGAAAGAAATCGACGGGCGGCCCGGTTCGGTGGTGGCGTTGTCCGCGGGTATGCATCAGCGCATCCTGCACAAGGCCGATACCAGGAAGACCGTTGTAGTCATCCCCAAACAAAGCCTGCATGCCCATCTTCAGCGACTTGAACGGCTTGCCTATCGAAGAGGCTCCGGACTTCCACATCGCCGCCGCAGATCCAGTTTTTGCCAGGCGTTGGATGAGCTTTCTCGCCTTCGTTAACGAGACGACCAAAGCCGGCACACTGTCCGCCGCCAGTGAAGCGCTTATTGAAGAGCAATTCATGGGGTTGTTGCTTGAACATCATCCGCATACCCATTTGGAAAACCCAAGGCGCACTCCCTCGGTTCAACCCTATGTGGTTCGTGAAGCTCAACGCTTCATTGAACGCGAGGCGCATCGACCCCTATCCATCGGCGAGATCGCAAACGCGGCGGGTTGCAGCATTCGCAGCCTGCAACGGGGATTTGAGGAGAATTTGCAGACAACGCCGCGGGCCTACCTTGTTGCCAAGCGTCTCGAACTTGCCCGCTCGGCTCTCGCAACCGCGGCGCGGGAGACGACGGTGACCCAGATTGCGACCGAACTTGGCTTCATGCATCTCGGCCAGTTCGCTGCGGCGTTCAAAGCCAGATTTGGGCTGTCGCCGCGCGCCATGCTTCGACGCGAAGCGTAGCGCCGACAAGAAGTTAACCAGACCAACAACCGGCCGATGGTCGGCGTCGAAGTGTTTTCGCGACGCCCGGTCAGCGCTGTGCCGTGGGCAACGCCGATCCAGTGGCATGGGGTTTGCATTTGGTTCTGCGTGGCACCTGCATGTCCCAATTCGGAGGCGATGATGAGGCGTGGTTACGATGTGATGGGCGTCGCCATGGTGGATCAGCCTTTTGCATCGGCATTAGCGAGCTTGAGTGCGGCCCTGAAAGGCCCCCGTGGCCAAACCGCCTTCTTTGCCAACGCGGCGACGCTGAACCTTGCATCCACCGACCCGGACTACCGGCAGGCACTGAACGCGGCTTCCTTCATGTATGGGGACGGTACCGGCGTGCGCTGGGCGGCGCGGGCGCGTGGAACACGGCTGCAAGCGAACCTTAATGGCACAGACCTCATTCCCGAATTGATACGGATGAATCGCGGCGTGCGCGTCTATCTGCTCGGCGGCGACCAGGATCTGGCGGTGGCAGCAGCGCGACGATTTCCGAAGCTTTTTCCGGAAGCTGTGCTTGCCGGCTGGCACAACGGCTATTTCGATAAGGAATCCTGCGGTTCGGTGCTTGACGAAATCAATGCCGCCAAGCCCGATCTCGTGTTGGTCGGTTTCGGCAATCCGTTGCAGGAGAAGTGGGTGCATGCGTATGCCCAGCATCTCGATGCGCCGCTGACGGCCGCCGTCGGCGGCCTCTTCGCCTATTGGGCGGGCACTCTGCAGCGGGCGCCGAAACTCTATCGCAGGACCGGCTTCGAATGGCTGCACATCATGCTGATGCAACCGCGTAAGGTGGGCCGATACCTTGTGGGCAATCCCGTCTTCCTGTTCCGCATGGTCCGGTGGATGCGGTCGGATCGCCTGTCGCGCGCAATTCGCGATGCATCGGAGCACATGCACGGGCTGCTGGCGACATTCGGTGCGCTCGCGTTTCTCTGATTGGCCACGCCAAAGGATCTTTGATGAGTTCGCATTCGATAGGTTGGCAGCGTTGGTTGCCAAAGAAGGCCGCACGGACGGCGGTCGCCGTGGCGTCACTGCCGCTCGCGGCAGCGGCGGTGCATCGAGATCGGCTGCGCGTGCTGACCTATCATCGCTTTGCGCGTGAGGCCCGCTCGCCGTTTTCAGTGGCGCCGGAAGTTTTGGATCGCCAGATGGCATGGCTCGCGGACATGAACATGGCCGTCAGCACCGAAGCGCTGTCGGATGTGCTGGCCGGCGGCAATGAAGGGCGTTGCCGTGTATTGATTACCATCGACGACGGCGACCCGACGGTGATCGGCAATGCCGCACCGATCTTCGCCGAGCACCGCATTCCCTATGTCATCTATGTGGTTCCGGGATTTCTGGGTCGCCGCCGGCATATGAGCGCCGGCGATTTGCGAGAACTTGCATCTGCGGGCGCCGAGGTCGGCTCGCATACGATGACCCATCGCTCGGTCACTTCGCTGTCGCCGCGCGAACGCGTCGTGGAACTCGAAGACTCCAAGAAGCAGATCGAGGACATTGTGGGGCGGGAAGTGACCTCTTTTGCCTATCCGTTCGGCACGATGCGCGACTTCGACGAACGATCGGCGCAAGCGCTGCGAAAGGCGGGGTATCGATTTGCCTTCACGTCGCAGCATGGAGCGATCGAATCGGGTCTCGATCCGATGTTCCTGCCCCGCGTCAAGATAGAGGGCGGCGATCCGGACTGGCTGTTCCGCGCCGCCTGCCGCGGCGCGATGGATCAGTGGCGGTTCATCGACCGTGGTCTTGCGGGGTTGCAAAGACCCCAGTCGAAGGACTTGAGCGGAACGAAGCAGGCCGACGCGCGTGCCTAGTCCGCGAGGCTCGGCTGGTCGCTGGGTCCGTTTAGTCTATGCCACCGATTGGCGGACGGTTGCCGGTGTAAGGCGATCTCATCATTTGTTGACCACTCTCTGCTAGTTCCGGATTGGCAATTGCGGCGGGGCGCGGATGAGTGCTGTTCTCGATGTTGAAAAAGTCCAGGCGCGGCGAGACATCAGCTTTGCGACGGTATTGCTCATCGTCTCCGCTGCGCGCGCGCTGGGTTTTCTGATTGCGTTGTGGGGCGATTATGTCGGTCGCAGCGGCTATCTGAGGGCCCCTCAACAGCCTTTCGGTGGTGATTTCGTCAACTTGTGGACCACTGGCAAGATGATCCTTGCCGGGCTCATCGACAACATTTACCTGCCAACAGCGTTCATGGCCTACCAACACGGTTTCGTGTCGGAGGATATCGGTTTTCGCGTTTGGGCCTACCCGCCGCACTCGCTGCTGATGGCCTGGCCGTTTGGGCTTCTGGGTTACTATCCCACATTCCTGCTCTGGAGCGCGCTCGGGCTGATCGTGCTGATTTGCGGGGCGCGCAAATTTGGCTTCAGTTGGTCAGAAACGGGCATATTGGCGCTGTCTCCAGCCGCCATGCAAAACGTCATTCTTGGGCAGACCGGCAATCTAGCGTGCGGACTCCTCCTGGTCGCGCTGGCCGGTACGTCGATGGCGTCGCGTTCGGCTATTTTTTCTGCGGCGATTTTGACCATCAAGCCGCAGACCGGTTTTCTGCTGCCTTTGATCTGGTTGCGAAACCGGCGCTGGGGTTTGATAGGTGCTACGGTCGCAGCAACGCTTTTGCTGGTGGGACTGTCGATCGCTATCTTCGGGCTTGATGCGTGGCGCGCCTACATCGGACAAACTTTGCCGGATCTGGCCGCGCTTGAAAGAGAAGGGACGGGACCGTTCCTCAGAATGATTCCTTCAGCATTCATCTCAATGCGGCTCTTAGGCTTCGACGCGGACACGGCGAGCATCATCCATCTCACGGTCGCCGGACTGCTCTTGGCGGTTCTTGGCTGGCGGCTCTGGGCCGAGCGTTCGTCCCGCAAGCAGGCGGCGCTGATCCTGATCGGCGCCTGTCTTTTGACCCCCTATATACATCTCTACGATCTGACGATTCTTGTCGCGGGCGCGCTGATCCTGATGCGCGGCGATGGACCTCCAACGACCGTCACGAAGATCGGGCTTGGGATAGCTTGGGTTCTGCCGATGGCTCTTGACCCTCTGGCCAGGGCAGGCTTGCCGATCGCACCGCTCCTGGTGCTTTTCATCTTTGTAGTGGCCTGCCTGCCTGGCGACTCGCGGATTCTCTGAAGGCCCTGTCCGAGTCTGATCCGCTCGGATGCGCGCTGAACGATTGTGAAAATTCCGCTTCTCAATCGGTCTGGCCGCGATATGCTCACACAATGCGAGCGCGCTCTTTCCTGTCATTGACCTGCCTCCTGGTGACCATAGTCGCCGGGTCAACGCCGGCTTTCGCGCAAGAGCGCCAACGGGTCGACCTGGAGCTCGTGCTTGCCGTCGACGTCTCGGTGTCGATGAACAAGCAAGAATTGGAGATCCAGCGGGCGGGTTATGCTGCCGCGCTGAAGGATCCGGACGTGCTGCGAGCAATCCAGTCCGGACCGCATGGCCGCATAGCGGTGTCCTATTTCGAATGGGCCGGCGTTACCTCGCAACAACTCATCGTGCCCTGGACTATTGTCGGCAGCGCCAGACGATGCGGCCGCCATCGCAACGAAGTTGGACCGGCTGCCGGCCTGGCAGCCACGGCGCACCTCGATTTCGGGCGCGCTCGATTTCGGCGCCGCCTATGTTGGCGGAAAGTCCATACGATGCCGAGCGCCAGGTGATCGACGTTTCAGGCGATGGCACAAACAATGAAGGTCGGCCCGTGACGGAGGCGCGCGATGCTGCAGTTGCGGACGGGATCACCATAAACGGGCTGCCGGTGATGGCCGATCTGGATACATTCAGCGGCAATGATGTTGCCAGCCTCGACGACTATTACGAGCGTTGCGTCACCGGCGGACCGGGATCGTTTGTCATCGCCGTGAGCAATTGGGATGAATTTCCAGCGGCGATCCGGCGGAAATTCCTGATGGAGATCGCCCGCGAGCCCTTGCCGTATCCATCGAAGCTGCCGGTGGTGCTTGCGCAGGCCGAGACCGATTATGATTGCCTGGTTGGCGAGCGAAATTATCGCGACAGCCCGCTGCGCAACAAGAACAATCCCGAATGGTATCAATTCCCGAACAATCGGCCGGAAAACTGGCGGAACTGGAAACAATGATGTCGCCCGAATTTCTCCTCACCACGCTGATCATCGTTGCGTCGCCCGGCACCGGCGCGATCTATACGATCGCGGCGGGCCTTGGCCGCGGCGGTCGCGCCAGCGTGCTGGCAGCCTTTGCCTGCACGCTGGGCATCGTGCCACATCTCATCGCCGCGCTGACGGGGCTGGCCGCGCTGCTGCATGCCAGCGCGCTGTTGTTCGAGATCGTGAAATATGCCGGTGTCGCCTACCTGCTTTACATGGCCTGGGCGACGATCCGCGAACGCGGCGCGATGAAGATCGACGCCAAACCCGACAGGCGGACTGCCTGGCAGGTGCTGGTCGACGGGGTGCTGATCAATCTGCTTAACCCGAAACTGTCGATCTTCTTCGTGGCGTTCCTGCCGCAGTTCATCGCGCCGAATGAGCAACATGTGCTGATGCGCATGCTCGAATTGTCGGGTGTCTTCATGCTGGCGACATTCGTCATTTTCGCCCTCTATGGGCTGTTCGCGGCGGCGATGCGCGACCGCGTTGTCTCCAGCCCGCGTGTCATGGCCTGGATGCGCCGGACATTTGCGGCTGCCTTCGTCGCGCTCGGCGCGAGACTGGCGCTGACCGAGCGGTGAGCATCCGACGGGCCGCCGGATGACCATCCAGCAGGAGATCGTCACCGTCGCGACGAAAGGCGCGGGACTCTACGAGTTCACCGACAAGGCCCAGACGTTCGTGCGCAGGTCAGGTGTCACTGCCGCGTTGCTGACGGTTTTCGTGCGGCACACCTCCTGCTCGCTGCTGATCCAGGAGAATGCCGATCCGGATGTGCGGCACGATCTGGACGCCTTCTTCAGCCGCCTCGTGCCGCCGGCCGATGACGCCTCGATGGACTATCTTGTGCATCGGCTGGAAGGGCCGGATGACATGCCGGCCCATATCAAGGCCGCGTTGACGGCGGTGTCGCTCTCGATACCCGTCATCGACGGCACGCTGGCGCTCGGCACGTGGCAGGGCATCTATCTGTTCGAACACCGCCGCGCGCCGCACCGGCGCGAGATCGTCCTGCATCTGGCGTGATGATTTGAAACAGCCAACGCTGACGGTCTGGTACAACACCAAATGTCCGGTCTGCGACGCCGGCATCAAACGGCAGCGCCGACGGCTGGTCGAGGCGGTGAGAGCCGGGGCAATCGCGTTTCGCGATATCAATCTGGAGCCGGAAGCGTTGAAGGCTCATGGCGTCGGCCTGGAGGATATCCGCCGCCGCCTGCACGCGACCGAAGCTTCAGGGCGGCTGTTGGTCGGAGCGGATGTGGCCGTCGCTGTCTGGCGGCTCACGCCAGGCGAGGGGTGGCTGGCCACTATGTTCGGCAACCGTTTCGTGCTGCCGCTCAGCCGCTTCGCCTATGATCGTTTTGCGGACATGCTCTATGCCTGGAACAGGCGACGCGGCCGCTGGTAGCAGATGCAATGCCCGGGGGGAGGATGACCCGGGCATTGCTTCGGCAAGTCATGCGGTCAGACGTTCATGCTTGCCGAATGCTTTGCCGCCGCCCGCTTTGCGCGGATGGCGCGCACCACGGCGAAGCCGCGCTGCAGATGTTCGTTGGCGGCTCGGTCTACTTCCTCGTCCGACTTGCGCGCCGGCCGCTCGGTCTGCTTCTCGTGCCGGGTCGACCAGCCGGCCGTACGCCGATGCAGATGTTCGATGGCAAGCCGTACCAAAGCGATCTGCTGTTCGATCGACTTCAGGTTCGAGATATGCGTCTCGACTTCGAGTACCAGCTCGGCGAGGGCGACGGACGACGACCTGCCGTCCTCCACTTCGTGGGTGACTTCGAGCCTCTCACGGGCGGTCTGAAGCATGCGGCGCTCGCTGCGCTCGCTGAGACGCAACGATGAGAGGGTGCGATTGGCGCTGGCCAATCTGAGCTCGACGCTGCGGCGTGCACGGCGGGGCAGGGCTGGCGACGAGCTGGTTCCATGTGGTGATGTCAATTCCGGCGCCATTTTGGCGCAGGAACGTTTCCATAGACTGCGACATTATGCTCTCCTGGGGCTTTTGAACGCTGTTCACGGGAGCCACCATAACCATCCTGAAACAATGTTCAAGCCCCTTTTTGAACTTTGTTCACCGGTAACGAGTTTGTGATAATTAGACCGAAAATGAGGTTTTGGAGCCCATATGATACGTTGATACTTCGATATTTGACGATATTTCGAGGGATTCGATGTTGTTATGTGTGAGTTTGATGACAGTGGTTATTGCTAAAATCCGAATTGTTCACGCTTGTTTTTGAACGCTTTTTCCAGTTGAAATGAACGCAGTTCAATGTCATATTGTGAACATGGTTCAGCGCTAATGTGCTGATCATGGAAAACGAGCGCGCCCGCGAAGAGGCGCGCCGGGCTGGAACAACGAAGAGGATTGCGGGAAATGGCGCTCGACAGAGGCGAAATGAATGAGCGGGTGCTTGATATTGCGCAGACGCTGCTAAATGAAGGCGGCGCCTCGAATCTCAAGGCCCGGTCGATCGCGGAAAAGGCCGGCATCGCCGTCGGCTCTATCTATAATCTCTTCGGCGACCTCGATCAGGTGCACGGCCTGGTCAACATGCGCATGCTGGATGGCCTGGCGGTCGCCGGCAATACCGCAGTACGCGATCTCAAGGAGATGGGTGTTTCCGACACGCGGCTGAAGCTGCTGGCGTTGTCGAAGGCCTATCTAACATTCGTGCAGCAGCACGCCGCAAGCTGGACGGCCATGATGTCGTTCAGCCCGCGCCGGATGGCGCCGGAGCATGTCTCAGCCTATGAGACGCGGCTCGATACGTTGTTCGACATTATAGCCGTGGCGCTGGAGGAAGATCCCGATCTTGGCCTGGACCACGATCGCTGTCGGGTGACGGCGCGGGTGCTGTGGTCGAGCGTGCATGGCATCGTGATGAGCAATGCCGGCCGCCACCAGTTGAAACGACCGGGCGAGAGCGTCTGGGAGCAGATCGACCTGCTTGTGACAACCTTCTTGCGTGGCGTTGAGAAGCAGGTTCCGGCGCCTTCCTTGCAATAGCTCTCAGCCATGCTACGCGCCGCGCATTTGCACCGCAGCGGGAGTGTGATTTAGTTCGCGTGAGCCGACCGCAGGTTCAAGCGGCCGGGAATGCAGGCAGGAGCACAATGTCGTTTTGGAAAAAACTGTTCGGCAGTGGCGGCGACGAAGCCGCTGGCGAGCCGAAGGCGGCCGGCGAGGCTGAACACAAAGGTTTCCTGATCCGCGCCACGCCGTTCAAGCAGGGTGGCGAATATCAGACCTGCGGCATCGTCTCGAAAGAGATCGACGGGGTCGTCAAGGAGCACAAATTCGTGCGGGCCGACCGGTTTGCGGCGCTTGAGGACGTCGTGTCGATCACGCTGAACAAGGGTCGGCAGATCATCGACGAGCAAGGCGAGCGGCTGTTCAATCAGTGACACGAAAACGCCGGCCGCAAGGGCCGGCGTCAATTGTTGGATACGTGTCCTGTTAGGCAGCTTTGGCCAGGCGCGGCGCGGCAGCGCTGATCGCTTCGATCTGGCCTTCGGCCTTGGCAAGCGCCGCCTTGACGGCGTCTTCGCCCATGCCGACGCCTTCGACGCGGATCACTTCCACATCGGTCATGCCGTTGAAGCCAAGAACGCTCTTCAGATACGGCACGGCGAAATCCATCACCGCGGCCGGACCTTCCGAATAGACGCCGCCCGAGGCGAGCACGATGTAGACCTTCTTGCCGGTGACCAGGCCTGTCGGACCGTTCGCGCCGTAGGAGAAGGTGCGGCCGGAGCGGGAAATGTGGTCGATCCAGCTTTTCAAGGTCGACGAGATCGAGAAGTTGATCAGGCCGGTGGCCAGGACGATGTGATCGGCGGCCAAGAGCTCGTCGACCGCCTCGTCGGAGACGCCAACTACATCGGCCTGGCGCGGGGTGCGTGCTTCGGCCGGCGTGTAGATGCCGGAGGCATAGTCGGGCTCGATATGCGGCAGCGGATTGGCGACCAGGTCGCGCTTGACGATCTGGCTGTCGGACAAGGTAGCCGCCAGCTTTTCCGCCAGCTCAGTGGCAATCTTGGTCGAATGCGAAGCCTCGCCGCGCGGGCTGGAGGTAACAAGCAGGATATTGGACATTTTTCTCTCCTTTGAGGCGGCACTTGATGGCCGCCGAAACCTTTCGAGGAGAGAGATAGCTCTGGGCATCGATCAAAAAAACGGATAAAATATCGATCTGATGTATCCAGAAAGTTGATCGACGATGCAGGCGAACCCCACTCTCGACCAATTGCAGCTCTTTCTGGCCGTCGCCGAAGCCGGCAGTTTTTCCAGTGCCGCCCGACGTTTCAACCGCGCCCAGTCGGTGATCAGCTACGCCATCGCCAATCTGGAGACGCAACTCGGCCTAAAACTGTTTGAGCGGGAAGGCACCCGCGAGCCGACCTTGACGGCCGAGGGCAAGGCCATGTTGCCGGACGCGCGGCGCATGATCGGGGTGCTGCAGGATCATCCGCGCGCGCGCCGAGGGGCTGAATGCCGGTCTGGAGGCGGAGCTTGCCGTCGCGGTCGACGTAACATTGCCTTCGCCCGCGCTGATCGACGTGCTGAAAGCTTTTGAGGCCGAGTTTCCGACTGTGCCCCTCAGGCTCAGCATCGGTGCGCTGGGCGTCGTATGGGATCAGCTTACCAATGGCCACTGCCATGTCGGCTTCAGCGGCCAGCCGGAGACGTTGGCGCCCGGCCTCGTGTCGGATCGGGTCGGCGATGCCTCGATGACGCCGGTGGCCGCACCCGGCCATCCGCTTGCGCGCTACACCGGCAAGGTGCCGCTGTCAGTCGTGCGCGAGCACAAGCAACTGGTCATCTCCGACGTGTCGAACATGACCAAGGGACGGGATTTTGGCGTGTTCGCCTACGACACCTGGCGCATGACCGACGTGCACACGAAATATCGGCTGATCCTGGCGGGGCTGGGCTGGGGCGGCCTGCCGACCTGGATGATCTATGAAGATGTCGCGGCAGGACGGCTGGCGGTGCTCGATCTCGAACCCTATCCGATCCGGCAGTATGCGCTGTTTGCCTTTCACCGCGCCGACTCGCCGCCCGGGCCGGCGGCGCGCTGGATGATCGAGCAGTTCAGGCTGGAGCTGCCGAAGGTGTGTTCCACCTTGGCCGGCGCATTCCAGCTGGATGCGAGCGGGATTTGAGGGTGGCTGGCCCGAGCTCACGACCTGCCTATGCCTGGCTGATTGTCAGTCCGCGAAGCAGGTCTTCCATCGCGGCGCGGTAATCAGTGTCGTTGCCACCGGTCTCGATGGCCAGCGCCGCGCGGTCATAGGCCGCCGAGAGCAGGGCGGTCACTGCCTCGATCGGCAGGGTGCTTGGCATGGCGCCCTCGCGCACGGCAAAGGTGATGCCGGCCCTGAGCGAGCGGGTGCTGTGGCGATTGTCGATGGCGTCCATGTCCGTGCGGCCGAGCACGGCCGGGCCGTCCAGCAACAAGAGCCGCGTGCGGCCGGGCTCGCGCATCGCCGCCAGATAGGCTTCGCCACCCTTGATCAAAGCGTCCAGTGCGGGAAGGCTGTCGGGCGAGGCCGCGTCGACCTCGGCCGCGACGGCCTCGGCTTCGCGCTCCACGACAGCGCGGAAGAGCGCCTTCTTGTCCTCGAAATGATGGTAGAGCGCGCCGCGCGTCACGCTCGCTGCCGCGACGATGTCCGGGGTCGCCGTGTCGGCATAGCCCCGCTCGATGAAGAGGCGGCGCGCCGCGGCCATCAAATCGGCACGCGTGGCCTCGGTGCGCTCCTTGTTCGATTTCGGCATGCTTTCCTCTTTACATACATTCTGTCTGTATCTATATGAAGGATACATACAGCGTGTATGTATCTGACGAAGCAGGAGATGACAATGAAGACGACGAGCTATTATCCGGTGCTGATGGTGGAGGATGTTGCGGCGACGGCGGCTTTCTACAAGGCGCATTTCCGCTTCGAGGCGCTGTTCGAGAACGACTGGTACGTGCATCTGCAATCGAGCGAGGACAAGCGGGTCAATCTCGGGCTGGTGCGCTTCGATCACGAGACTGTGCCGGAGGCGGGCAGGGCGCCGACGCGCGGCCTGCTGATCAACTTCGAGGTGCGCGATCCGGACGCTGTCTATGAGCGCGTGATGGCGGCCGGCCTGCCGATCCTGCTCAGCCTGCGCGACGAGGAGTTCGGCCAGCGGCACTTCATCACCGCCGACCCGAACGGCGTGCTGATCGACGTGATCAAGCCGATCCAGCCGAGCGAAGCGTTTCTCGCCCAATATGCGCCGGAAGCGGTTGGCCAATAACTCGTGCAAGCGTCGGCGTCGTGTTCTTCGCGCTTGCCTGCCCAAAGCAGCGATCCTGTCCGTGATCGGCGTACTACGTAGGTTCTAACGAACGGGTGTGGCGCCGTTCGTCGGCATCGGCCATTGCTCCGTCACGCCGGGCTGCACAGGGCGTTCGAGATAGGTCGACAGCACCACATAGCTGCGGGTCGTGATGACGCCCGGCGTATCGTAGAGGCGGGCAAGCAGGCCCTCCAGGCCGCGCGTATCCTTGGCTCGCACTTTGAGCAGCATGCAGGTGTCGCCGGCGACGGAATGGATTTCCTCGACCTCCGGGTATTTCTGGATCTGCATCAGTTCGGGCGTCTTGCCCCAACCGCGTGTATCGACATGAACGAAGGCAAGCAGAGGTTTGCCCGCCGCACGCGGATCGATCAGCGTCGATGTCTGGCGGATGGCGCCGGATCGGCGCAGTCGCTTTACCCGTTCATGCGCAGCCGGGGCGGATAGGCCGGCACGCTCACCGAGCTCAGCGTAGCTGACCGTCGCGTCGTCTACCAAAACGCCTAACAGTCTTCGGTCCGCATCGTCGAGACCCCGCTCTGCGAGCCGGTTCTGCCGAATGACATCTGTTTCTTGATCCATGATGATTTTCGCTCTTGATGCCGAATGATGTTCGGCCAGAATGCTCTTATGACGAACATAAATCAACATGCGCTTGAGCAGGCCGAACGCGCTTCCATCCCGGTCACTGCCTATCTGCTGACCGCGTGTATTGGCGTGATCGGCTGCAATTCTCTGGTGCTGTCGCCCATCGCGCCGGAAGTCGGGCGGGCACTGCAGGCAAGTGTGCCGTCCGTCATGCTGGCCTCGTCGGCCTTCGGCATCGGCACGGCTGCAAGTGCGCTTTTTCTCGCCCGCTATATCGATCGGGTCGGGGCGCGACGTATGTTGCAATGGGCACTGGCGCTGCTGGCGATCGCCCTGATGGCGAGCGCGGCGGCTGTCTCGGCAGCCACCTTGATCGCGGCCCAGCTTTTGGCCGGCCTTGCCGCCGGCATTGCCTTGCCGGCAATCTATGCCAGCGCTGCGACGATCGCGCCGCCAGGGCGGGAGAGCGCAACGATCGGCATCGTGCTGACCGGCTGGACGCTGAGCATGGTCGCGGGTGTTTCGCTGGCTGCCGTGCTGGCGGATTTCGCCGGGTGGCGGATGGTCTATGGCACGGTCGCCGGGCTCGCGCTCGCCGCCTTCGTCGCGCTGACGCTGGCGCGCTGGCAGGACCATGTCTCCGGCACCGCTGCGGCATCGCCATTCGCTGCGCTGTCCATCCCGGGGATCAAGCCTTTGCTGCTGGCCTGCGGCGCCTTCATGAGCGCCTTCTACGGCGTCTATGGCTATCTCGGCGACCATCTGCACGCCGCACTGGGCGAACCGGTCAGCGCCAGCGCGATCACGGCACTCGTCTATGGTATCGGCTTCGGAGCCGCGGCGTTCCTCGATCCAGTTGTCGATCGTCTTGGCGCACGGCGCGTCATGCCGCTCGCCTATCTTGCGGTCGGCGCGATCTTCATCGCCATGGCTGCGGTCGCCGGCCAGTTCTGGCCGCTGGTTCTGACGGTCGGGCTATGGGGCCTCGCCAACCATTTCGGCCTGAACGTGCTGGTGACGCGGCTGTCTAGCCTCGACCCGACCCGGCGCGGCACCATCATGGGGCTGAACAGCGCGGTGACCTATTTCGCGGTGTTCGCCGGCACGACTGCATTCGGCCCGCTTTATACGGAGATTGGCTTCGCACCGTGCGCACTGGCCGGCGCTGCACTGATGCTGGTTGCGGTGTTCGCAGCGCGGCGCTGATTACCGCGCTAGTTTACAGAACAGCATCGACGTCTGTCAGACGAAAGTCATTGCCTTTGAACAGCAGCGGTTCACGTTCGATTTTTGCGGTCGCGTATGCGATGCAATCGCCGAAATTCAGACCTGCTGGATGCCGACCTTTGCCGTAGCGCAGGAATGCATCCCGGGCCACTGCGGCATGAGCGGCAGTGAACGGGATGACGGCAATCTTGGTGCGTTCCAAAAATTCGTCTAATCCCGGCAACGCGTCGCCCAGGATCCTGCTGGCCAGAACCATCGACGTTTCCAGAAGCGTTGGCGCAGCCATGATGCGGCGCTCGTCGCGAATGATCGCCTGCAGAAAGGCTTGCCGTTCCGCTTCGCTTTGCAAGATGGCAATGACAGCCGAGGAGTCCAAAATCATTGCGTCGGAGCGCCAAACTCGTCGTAACCTAGGATCTCATCGTCGGTCAGTTCGTTTCTAGGCAAGGCGGCCACGCGGTCGCTTATGGCGATCAACTCATGGAAGAGCGCATCCTGTTCAGATTTTTCCGCGGCAATCGTGGTTTCAAGGCTTTGTTTGATAGCCTCGGTGATAGAGATGCCTCGCAAGCTCGCCAGCTCCCGGGCTAGCTTTTCGACATCGTCATTTTTGATGGATAGGCCCATTCTAGAAACCTTTCTGGGTTTCTAGAATAGGCTTCACTGCCTCTCCTGTAAAGCTATCGCGCCACCGGCTGCACGACCTTCGTCTCCAGTCCGCGCGTCGACAGCACGGAGAGCACCGTCGCGCGGCCGATGCGTTCGCCGTCGAGCAGGCGGATCAGGTCGTCGACGCCGGTTACCGGGCGACCGTCGATCGACAGGATGACGTCGCCTTCGCGAAGACCGGCCTTGGCCGCCGGCGTGTCCTTTTCGATCGAGCGGATGCGCACGGCTGTTGCCGCCTCGCGACCGGCCAGCAGCGCGGTGCGGCGAGGCAGCGTGACGGTGTCGGCCGAAACGCCGATATAGGCGCGGCGCACGCGGCCGAAACGCAGGATCTCGGAGATGACGAAATTGGCGGTGTTCGAGGCGACGGCGAATGCGATGCCTTGCGCGCCGCGGATGACGGCCGTGTTGACGCCGATGACCTCGCCGGCCGACGAGACCAGCGGCCCGCCGGAATTGCCGGGATTGAGCGCGGCGTCGGTCTGGATCACGTCGTCGATCAGGCGGCCGGTCGAGGCGCGCATGGAGCGTCCGAGCGCCGAGATGACGCCGGCGGTGACGGTCCATTCGTAGCCGAGCGGATTGCCGATCGCGATGGCGATCTGGCCACGCCTCAGCCGCTTGGAATCGCCCAGCGGCGCATAGTGCGCCGGAGCTGCCATTGGCGCGCACCAGCGCGATGTCGGTGTCGGGATCGCGGCCGAGCACGCGGCCTTCGCCGGCAAAACCATCCGGCATCGAAATGCGGACCGTCTTCGCGTCTTCGACCACATGATAGTTGGTGACGATCAGCCCGTCCGGCGAGATGACGAAGCCGGAGCCGTGGCCGCCATCTCTTGCCCCCTTGGCGCCAATCCGCTCGATGCGGCTGACGGCCGGGCCGACGCGATCGACCACGTCGGCGACGGTGGCCGAGTAGGCGTCAAGCAGCGCGGCATCATCCGCGCGGATGTCCTTGTCGATATAGCCCATTGCCGGGATCCTAGTTGATCAGCAACATGTGGGAGAGCCGTGGCGTCAATGCCAGGGGTCGGACACCGTCGGCGTCTGGGCGGGACCAGAGGAGAAAAATCCATGAAAATCGATCGTTGCGGAAGCCGCCCATCGCGCAAGGCGAATGCCGACTGGTTCACCGGCACGGTGTGGCAGGAGCCGATCATCGAGACGCCGAGCGAGCCCGCGCGGGTGCGCGCCGTGATCGTGAGCTTCGAGCCGGGCGCGCGCACAAACTGGCATACCCATCCGCTCGGGCAGACGCTGCATGTGCTCTCGGGGTCGGGGCGCGTGCAGCGTGAGGGCGAGCCGGTCCAGACGATCAACGCCGGCGACACGGTCTGGATCGAACCCGGCGAAAGGCATTGGCACGGCGCCGGGCCTGATACGCGCATGGTGCACTGGCCATCCAGGAGGCGCTCGACGGCAAGCCGGTGGACTGGCTCGAGCCCGTCAGCGACAGCGAATACCTCGGGTAACGGTTCTGCCAATCAGGCGACGGCTTCGAAAGCGGCCGAGCCGTTGCGCCGGAAACATGGTTCGCCGTTGGGCTTGACAGCCGAGGTGGTGACGGATGCAGATTGTCATGGTGCTGGACCGCGGTCCGCGCCGCGAAAAATCAGGAGGTTGCCATGTCGCTGAAAGGCAAAACGCTATTCATGTCGGGCGGCTCGCGCGGCATCGGCCTGGCGATCGCGCTCAAGGCGGCGCGCGACGGCGCCAATGTGACCATCGCGGCCAAGACCGCCGAGCCGCATCCGAAGCTGCCCGGCACGATTTACACCGCCGCCGAGGAGATCGAGGCGGCCGGCGGCAAGGCGCTGCCGGTGCTGTGCGATATCCGCGAGGAGGCGCAGGTGGCCGATGCGGTTGCAGAAAACTGTCGAGCGTTTCGGCGGCATCGACATCTGCGTCAACAACGCCAGCGCCATCAGCCTGACCGGCACGCTGCAGACCGACATGAAGCGCTACGATCTGATGAACCAGATCAATGCGCGCGGCACCTTTCTGGTCTCCAAAATGTGCATTCCGCATCTGAAGTTGGCGCAAAATCCTCATATTCTGAATCTGGCGCCGCCGCTGGACATGAAGGCGAAATGGTTCAAGGGCCACGTCGCCTACACGATGGCGAAATTCGGCATGTCGATGTGCACGCTCGGCATGAGCGCCGAGTTCGCAGAAGGACGGCATCGCCGTCAATTCGCTCTGGCCGCTGACGGCCATCGACACGGCAGCCGTGCGCAATTTGCTCGGCGGCGAGGCGGTGGCGTCGATCAGCCGCTCGCCGGAAATCCTGGCCGACGCCGCCTACGCGATCTTCAACCGTCCGGCGCGACAGACGACCGGCAATTTCTTCATCGACGAAGAGGTGCTGCGCGCTGAAGGCGTCACCGACTTTTCCGTCTATGCCGGCGGGGCGACGGGCCCGCTGGCCGGCGATTTCTTCGTGCCGGACGAGGTGTTCGAGCGCTCGCCGACAAAGGTGCAGCGGGCCTTCGGCTAAGCGCTGTGAGGAGAGGCGCGGCCTGCCGGGATCCTGCTTGAACCTTCGGTTTCGAGACTTCGTTCAATCGGTGACTTGTTTCCGGCGGCAAACATCCCTATTGCAGCGCGCGTGGGGCCTGTAGCTCAATGGTTAGAGCCGGCGGCTCATAACCGCTTGGTTGGGGGTTCGAGTCCCTCCGGGCCCACCAAATTATTACACATCAGTTTGTTACGCTTAATTCGTCGAGATTGAATTGAGCGTTGTCGGATAAGTCGGTTTTTTTGAGCGGTTTCGCGGAGTTGCACACTGCATCGCGCGAGCAGCAAGATCTGGCCGTCATCGTCTGCAGCGACGGCAGCGACGGCGCGGATCACTGTCAGTTCCGGGATCGTTCCATGGATCCGGCGATTTCGATGTTCAACTGGCCCGACTTGTGCCGGTTTCAAATCTCTCGGATTCGAGGCAGTTCAAGTACGCAATCAAGCTGACCTCGATGCTGCAGCGCGATCTCGTGGTGCCGCCGGCCATTGTTGATCGATCTCAAGCTTGATCCCGAACGCACTCCCTGGGGCTAGATCCCGCCGAAATTCGTGATAGCAGCGCAGTGGCAAAAATGAGCCAGAGCTTTCCCGCTATGGTATTTGCGAAGTCAATGGAAAGCCGTCGGCCGCACTAAGCCATTTGTCCATGGCGGACCTTCCCAATCACGAGGTCCTCGTAGAGGTCTCGTGCAGGGCATCGCGATTTCGTATCACCGAGGTTCTGTACTCTCGTATGCACTGGTCATCAGACATGCCGCCGTGGGTTGCAGAAAGATTGGTCGGGACGACGTTGGCTCAGCCGCACATCGCAGCGGCGGTTGGCGGCCCCGCGATCATCTTTGGGTCGATTTCGGCATGGCAATCGTGCTGGCCCGTCACTTCGGAGCGCTCTCTCGCCCCTGGCTTTCTTCGGCGGCTATTTCCGGAGAAGCCTATACAATTGGCCGTTGTCGGGAAACGACACCTGAAGCGTGTTGTATGCTCCCCTAACGTCCGTCACGAATTCGGCAAAACCTATCGGGGCTGGGCCCAAGTTTGCTGCCACCGCTGCAAAGCGTCCCTCCGGCCGAAGGGAAATATCGAAGAGATACGGCCCGCGAGGCTTGAAATCCAGGATGGCGCCCGACCGTTCCAACTTCATTGAGAGGGTGTTGTCGTTGGTGGTGATTGTCGTATCGCCAAAGCTACCCTCGGTGTACGTGCCAACAAGTTTTTCTAAATCCGGCGTTGTGCCGGGTGCTGTCACCGGGGCGTACATGGCCAGCGCTGCTGCTTCTCCAGCCTGCGCCTGCTTCAGCTTTTCCGCTACAAGGTCAGGCACCGCGTTGCCCAGCAGCTTGAAGAGCACCCATTCGCCGATGGCATCGGGAAAGCCGACATTCGTTTCATTGGTCAAAACGATCACGCCAACGTCCTTGTCCCGCACTGTGCCGATAAATGCCCCGAATGCCGTGGTACCACCGTTATGCCAGACAATCTGCCCATTCGGCGTCAGCTGAACCACCCATCCCATGGCGTAGATCAACTTCTCATTGATAGGAACGCGGCCCGTTTTGGTGAAAGAGAGGCCCGCTTCCGACACAATGCGTTTGCCGTTCACTTCGCCCCCAGCGAGGTGCATGCGCACCCAAATGCTCAGGTCCTGGATATTCGAGTTGATGGCTCCCGCGCCCGCAAAATTGTAGGGGAATACCGGAGTGAATGGCACTTCGACCGTGCCACCGGAAGCCCAGCGATACCCCTCGGCATGATTTGCGTTAGCCTCGATATCCTCCATCGTAAGCGACGAATTCTTCATTCCGAGCGGATCGAAGATCGTTTCACGGACGACGCTCGCCCAGTCGGGTTTGCCGAAGCGATCTGCTATGATGTTGCCGGCAAGCATATGCGTGATGTTGGTATAAGAGAAACTCATGCGGAAGCTCGACACCGGGTCTACGGCACGCAGCGAGTGAATCATTTGCTCTTGAGTGGCACCGAGCAAGCCAACAGTATCGTTCACCTCCCTGGGCAATCCGGACCGCTGGGCCAATAGGTCAAACAGACGGAACTCCCTGGTGACCCAAGGATCGGCCATCTGAAAATCAGGCTCCAGATCGACCACGCGGTCGTCAAACGCGAACTTTTTCTGGTCCACGCCGATTGCCATCGTCGTGGCAAGGAACGCTTTCGTCGTCGACCCAATCTGGAATACCGTTTTGATGTCGACGGGTTCGCCACCCTTCTTCCGGACTCCAAAGCCCTTTGCATACTCGAGCTTATCGCCGGTGATTATTCCGATCGCGAGGCCTGGATTGTCAAAACGATCCATGCCTTTGGCGATATAGGCCTCCAATTCCGGAACCAGCGCGTTGATTTTTTCGGACATGGATTGCGCCGATGCCGGCGCCGACAGCACCATCACCAAGGCGACAATGGACACAACTGTTGAAGCGCCAGGGCGTTTTGGAACGACCGATATGGGCATCATGATGCTCCTCCGAGACCGAAACCAATATTGACGCTTCCAAATGTCGGGCGCAACGTGGGAACTCTGGTTTCTATGTATGGGGCAGAAGAGGCCAGCTAACCGCAGCGGAGCTTTGCGCCTCAACGCGCTCATTGAGGCGACCCTCACGATTTCCAAACATAACACGATCGGCGAGCGGCCAGGTAACGCCGATTTTCGCCGACCAGAATTCTGTCGCAAACTGCTTGTCCACGATTGGGCGGGCCGGGCCGGCTTCACTCGGCGGCTTGAAGGCGACCTGCCTTGATAATAGCCCCTATCTCGGAACGACAAGAGCCGCAGTTGGTACCTGCCTGCAGAAGTCCTCCAATGGACTCGAGGGTGCTACAGCCGGACGCCACGGCCGACATCAGCTGGTTCACGCCGACATTGAAGCAGGAACACACGAGGCGGCCTTTCTCCGGCAAGGGCACGGGCGAACGGCCTGACAGCAACGCTTGGCGATCTGTCATGGTGAGCGGCTGACGCGAGCCGAGCAGCGATACCAGCCACCCGCGCGCCGGAAGTTGTTCCGGTGGCGCAACCAGCAGCGCTTCGGCCATGGCGCCTGTCTCATCCACAGCGGCCGCACGATAGTTCAGGCCCTTGCGGTCACGATATTCCAGCAGCTGGTCCGGCCGAAACACGTCGAGGAACTTCTTGGCCAGCAGGATGCCCTGGTCCGGCGTCTCCGTGCCGCCAAGCTCATACAGCCAGCCGCCCTGCACCTTCTGCCTGCTCCAGTGTACGAAGCCTGTCGGCCTGAGATCGCGGCGCGTGATAAGCGCACCTTGCCATGCAGTGGCTTCGCGCCTGACGCGCATCGGCACATGCTTCAACTCGGGCTGACCCGAGAAGGCGTCGGTAGCAGGCGACGCCAGCGATCCGGCGCCCGAATTGGCGGCGAATTGCCCGCTCCAGTGCATAGGCAGGAAAGCTTGGCCCGGCCGCAGTGTATCCGTGATGCGCACCTTGGCGCGAGCGAAGCCCTGGCGCGTCGACAAATGCGCCAGATCGCCGTCCTTCAATGAATAGGCCGCGGCATCGCGTGGGCTGAGCTCGACGAGAGGTTCCGGCGCATTTGCCATCAGCCGCGGCACCTGGCCGGTGCGTGTCATCGTATGCCACTGGTCACGCTGGCGACCGGTGTTCAGTGCCAGTGGGAAGGCGGAATCGACGGCGTGTGCGACACCTTCCTGCCGCACCGGAACGAAGCGGGCGCAGCCGTCCGGAGTCGGGAATTGTCCGTCGGCCAGCAGCCGCTGAGGCGCTTTGCGCTTCTTGGGCGCAGGCCACAGGCGCGGCGTGAAGGCATCATAGGCGTCACCTGAAATGCCGGCCAGCGACCCGATATCGAAGAGCCGCTCGCCATTATTCTCGAAAGTCGAAAGGGCTGCATGTTCGCGAAAGATTGCCGCCGGGCCGGCATAATCGAAAGCCTCGCCAAACCCCATGCGCTGCGCGACATCACAGATGATGCGCCAGTCTGGACGTGCCCCGCCGGGGGTCGTCCTGAACGGCTTCTGGCGCGACATGCGGCGCTCGGAATTTGTCACCATGCCATCTTTCTCGCCCCACGCGGCAGCGGGCAAAAGCACATTCGCATGGCGCGTCGTGTCGGTTCGGGTCACGTCCGATACGACGACAAAATCGCAAGCCTTGAGTGCGGTGCGGACGCGGACGGCATCCGGCATGCTGACGGCCGGATTTGTCCCTATGATCCAGAGTGCCTTGATGCGGCCGTCACCGACGGCGCGAAACATGTCGATCGCTTTGAGCCCGCCCTTTCGTGCCATGTTCTGCGCATTCCAGAAGCGGGCCACGCAGTCGACATCGGCGGGATTCTCGAAATTCATGTGGGCGGCGAGCTGGTTCGCCAAGCCGCCGACCTCGCGCCCGCCCATCGCGTTGGGTTGGCCGGTGACAGAGAACGGTCCCATGCCCGGCTTGCCGATGCGACCGGTCGCGAGGTGGCAGTTGATGATGGCATTGACCTTGTCGGTGCCATGCGCCGACTGGTTGACCCCTTGGCTGTAGAGCGTAACGCTGCGCTCGTTTGCTGCGAACAGTTCGTAGAACAGGCGCACATCCGCTGCCCTCAGGCCGCAACCCTTGGCAACATGTTCGATGCTGGACGCATCGGCCATGGCAACCGAGATAGCGCTGTCGAAACCGGCCGTATGCGCAGAGATGTAGGTTTCATCGGCCGCGCCAGCACGCGCGAGATGCGCCAGCAACCCGTTGAACAGAAGCACATCCGTGCCGGGATCGAGCGCCAGATGCAGATCACACTCGTCGGCCGTCGCGGTACGGCGTGGATCGATGACAACGATCTTCGTGCCGCGAGCCTTTCGTGCGGTCAGCATGCGCTGGTAGAGGATAGGGTGGCACCAGGCGGCATTGGAGCCGGTCAGCACGATCAGATCGGCTTCATCGAAATCCTCGTAGATGCCAGGAACGATGTCTTCTCCGAAGGCGCGCCGATGGCCGGCCACGGACGACGCCATGCAAAGCCGCGAATTGGTGTCGATGTTGGCGGAGCCGATAAAACCCTTCATCAGCTTGTTGGCGACGTAGTAGTCCTCTGTCAGCAATTGCCCGGAGATGTAGAAGGCGACCGAATCCGGGCCGTGCTCGGCGATTGTTTGCGAAAACCTCTCGGCGACGAGATCGAGCGCTGTCTCCCATTCCACGCGCTTGCCACCGACTTCCGGAAATAGGACACGTCCCTCCAGGCCCATCGTCTCGCCCAGCGCCGAGCCTTTGGAGCACAGTTTGCCACGGTTGGCGGGATGGTGTGGGGTCGCCGCGGACAGAGACCTCGCCGTCCGCGGCGACCTTGGCCAGCACGCCGCAACCGACCCCGCAATAGGGGCAGGTCGTCCTCACCTCGGCTGGCATGGCGCATTCTCTTGACAAAGCAAACGACAATGCGCATATATATGCGCATCATGGGGGCGCTGGATGGAACGGAACAGCCGCCGGATTATCCAACGGCTGAAGGCCGAAGGTTTCGAGGAAGTGTCTGTTTCAGGGTCCCACCATAAATTACGCAAGGGCAACAGAACAGTGATCGTGCCCCATCCGAAGAAAGATTTGCCGGAAGGTACGGCTCGGAACATCGCCCGTGCGAGCAGGCTGGTTGAGATAGGACTGATTGTTACGATGCGAGCTTACTTTGCCGTTGTGCACAAAGACGCTGACAGCGCCTATGGTGTATCCTTTCCAGATATTCCGAGTGTGTTTTCCGCCTCCGATGAGGAAGGCGACATCATCGCGAACGCGATGGAAGCACTTGAGTTGTTCGCTGAAGATGCCGAACTGCCAGAACCTTCGCAGGTGGAACACATCGTTTCGCTGAGGGAGGTTCGTGACGACCTCGCCTCTGGAGCCTTCTTGGTGCGGGTTCCTTTCGTCGAAAGAGACACACGCGTCGTACGCGCCAACGTTACCTTTGAAGCAGGGATGCTGCGCGCCATCGATGACACGGCGCAGCGGCGAGGTCTGACGCGATCCGCCTTCCTTGCAAGCTGCGCCCGCAAGGAAATCGAAGTTTCCGGCTGAAGAGCCCCACGGACATCATTCCGCCGCCAGCAGCTGCTCGCCAAGCGCAATCGCGATGCGGCCGTCTTCGACGCGGACCTGGATCGTCTTGACCGCGCCTTCGTCCGCGCCGAGCGCCTTGCCGGTTTCCAGCGAGATGACCCAATTGTGCAGCGGGCAGGTCACCGCCGCGCCGTGCACGATGCCTTGGCTGAGCGGCCCGCCTTTGTGCGGGCAATGATCCTCGATGGCGTAGATCTGGTCGTCATGCGTGCGGAAGACGCCGATCTTGCCTTGCGGGGTTTTCACGCAGCGCGCTCCGCGCTGCGGGATGTCGTCGATCGTGCCGATGTCGAACCAGTTCATGTCCATCACTCCGCCGCCTGCCGGAATTCGGCCACCGCCATCGGCTGGAATTCGTGCTTGTCCTTGCCGGAAACTCGCTCCGACCACGGGTCGACCTGCGCGAATTTCTGGCTGAAGACGAAGCGGTCGAAATAGGCCTTGCGCCGCTCGACATCGTCGAGGATCTGACGACGGATTTCGTCCACGCCCACGCGCTTGGTCCATTTGTAGATGCGCTCGAGATAGCGCGCCTGCTCGCGATACATCTGGGTCAGCGCCACGATCACCTCGAGCGCTTCGTCCTCGGTCTTGACCAGTCCCGAGCACCTCCGTGCCCTTGATGTCGAGGCCGGCCGCGCCGGCGAAATGGATCTCGTAGCCGGAAGTCCACGCAGATCACGCCGACATCCTTGCAGGTCGCCTCGGCGCAATTGCGCGGGCAGCCGGACACCGCCATCTTCACCTTGGCCGGCGTCCACGAGCCCCACATGAATTTCTCGATGCGGATGCCGAGGCCGGTCGAATCCTGCGTGCCGAAGCGGCACCAGTCCGTGCCGACGCAGGTCTTCACCGTGCGCAGGCCCTTGGCGTAGGCCTGGCCGGACACGAAGCCGGCCTTGCCGAGGTCCGCCCAGACCGCCGGCAGGTCTTCCTTCCTGATGCCCAGCATGTCGATGCGCTGGCCGCCGGTGACCTTCACCGCCGGGATCTCGAACTTGTCGACGACATCGGCGATGGCGCGCAGTTCCTTCGACGAGGTCATGCCGCCCCACATGCGCGGCACGACGGAATAGGTGCCGTCCTTCTGGATGTTGGCGTGGACCCGCTCGTTGATGAAGCGGGACTGGTAGTCGTCGGCATATTCGTCCGGCCAGTCGGCAATGAGGTAGTAGTTGAGCGCCGGCCGGCACTTGGCGCAGCCGCAGGAGGTCTTCCACTCCAGTTCCTGCATGACCGCGGGGATGGTCTTCAGCGCCTTGGCCTTGATCAGCCGGCGCACATCGTCATGGCCGAGCTCGGTGCAGGTGCACATCGGCTGGACGGCGGCCGGGTTGTAGCAGTCGCCGAGCGTCAGCGTCATCAGCTTCTCGACCAGCCCGGTGCAGGTGCCGCACGAGGCCGAAGCCTTGGTGTGCGCCCGCACATCGTCCAGCGACGTCAGGCCTTTTTCGGTGATCGTCGACAGTGATCTTGCCCTTGCAGACGCCGTTGCAGCCGCAGATTTCCGCATCATCCGCCAGTGCTGCAACGGCCTGCAAAGGGTCCGAGGGGACGCCTCCCTGGAACGCCTGGCCGAAGATCAGCGTGTCGCGCATCTCCGAGATGTCGGTCGCCTTCTTCTTGAGATCGTTGAACCAGGCGCCGTCGCCGGTCTCGCCGAACAGCACGGTGCCGATGATCTTGTTGTCCTGCAGGATCACCCGCTTGTAGATGCCGGCGGAGGCGTCGCGCAGGATGATCTCCTCGCGGTCGTCGCCATCGGCGAAGTCGCCGATGCGAATAGAGGTCGATGCCGGTGACCTTTAGTTTGGTCGGCGTGTCGGAATGGACGAAGCGCTTGTCCTCGCCATCCGCCAGCCTGGCCGCGGCGCACCTTCGCCATCTCGTAGAGCGGCGCGACGAGGCCATAGACATGACCGCCGACCTCGGCGCATTCGCCGAGCGGAGAAAATGTCCGGATCGGAGGTCTGCATGCGGTCGTTGGTGACGATGCCGCGATTGACCTCCAGCCCGGCCTCCTTGGCCAGGCCGACATTCGGTCGGATGCCGACCGCCATCACCACCAGCGTGGCCGGAATGATCTCGCCGTCGGCCAGTTCGACGCCTTCGACCTTGCCGTTGCCGACAATGGCCTTGGTGTTGGCCTTGGTGATGACCTTGATGCCGCGCGCCTCGACCGCCTTCTGCAGCAGGTAGCCGGCGGCCGGATCGAGCTGCCGCTCCATCAGCGTCGGCATGACATGCAGCACGGTCACGTCCATGCCGCGTTCCTTCAGGCCGGCTGCCGCTTCGAGCCCGAGCAGGCCGCCGCCGATGACCACCGCCTTGGCGCGCGACTGCGCGGCCAGCAGCATGGCGTTGACGTCGTCGAGGTCGCGGTAGCTCAGCACGCCGGGCAGATCCTTGCCCGGCACCGGGATGATGAACGGCACGGAGCCGGTGGCGATCACCAGTCTGTCGTAGGGTTCGGTCACGCCATGGTCGGAGGTGACCGTCTTCGCCTCGCGGTCGATGGCGACGATCTTGTGGCCCTTGTAGAGCGTGATGCCGTGCTTGATGTACCAGCCGTCGCCATGGATGACGATTTCCTCGAACGCCTTTTCGCCCGACAGAACCGGCGACAGCATGATGCGGTCGTAGTTCACGCGCGGTTCGGCGTTGAAGATGGTGATCTGGTAGCGGTCGGGCGCGGCGTCGAGCAGGTGCTCCAGCATCCTGCCCGGCGCCATGCCGTTGCCGACGATGACGAGTTTCTCGGTCATGGGTTTGTGTCCTGAGGTTCATTCGGCCGGCGAAGCCATCGCCTGCTCGGCCACGGCACGCTGCCTGCTCCATCCGCAGGATGGCGACATGCATCCAGGCAAAGCAGGCGGCGACGACCACGAAGAGCAGCATGAAGCAGCTCGACCAGACGCCGGTGAGGTCGTTCAGCGCGCCGAAGGCGATCGGCAGGACGAAGCCGCCGAGGCCGCCGATCATGCCGACCAGGCCGCCGACAGCGCCGACATTGCCCGGGATAGTAGACCGGGATGTGCTTGTAGACGGCGGCCTTGCCGATCGCCATGAAGAAGCCGAGGATGAAGGCGACGGCGATGAACGCCAGCCAGCCGATCTCGAAGTGGAAGTTGATCGGCCCGTTGATGCCGCGCACGGCATAATCGGTGGCCGGCAGCGCCAGCACCGCGCAGCACGACGACCGAGACCGCAAAAGTCCAGTAGAGCACCGTGCGCGCGCCGATCTTGTCGGACAGCACGCCGCCATAGGCGCGGAAGATCGAGGCCGGGAATCGAGTAGGCAGCGCCGATCATGCCGGCGGTGGCGATGTCGAAGCCGTAGACGCCGATCAGATAGCGCGGCAGCCAGAGCGCCAGCGCCACGAAGCCGCCGAAGACGAAGAAGTAGTAGAGCGCGAAGCGCCAGACGCGGATGTCCTTCAGCGGCTCGAACTCCGCCAGGAAGCTGCGCGGCTGGCCGGCGCCGGTGATGCGGCGCTCTGACGGATGACCGGATCGTCTTCGGTCGTGAACCAGAACACGACGGCCATCACGACGAGCAGCAGCCGCCCAGATCAGCGCGACGCTCTGCCAGCCCCAGGCCAGCAGCACGAAGGGCGCGATGAACTTGGTCACCGCCGCGCCGACATTGCCGACGCCGAAGATGCCGAGCGCCGTGCCCTGCTTGCCGGCGGGATAGAAGCGCGAGACATAGGCGACGCCGACCGCAAAGGAACCGCCGGCCAAGCCGACACCAAGCGCCGCGACCAGCATCTGCGTGTAGGTGGTCGCGAAGGCGAGCAGGAAGGTCGCGACCGCCGCCGCCAGCATCGTCGCCGTGTAGACGAGCCGGCCGCCAAGCCGGTCGGTCCAGATGCCGAGCAGCATGCGCACCAGCGAGCCGGTCAGGATCGGCATGCCGATCAGCAGGCCGAACTGGGTCTCGCTCAGGCCGAGTTCGGCTTTGATCTTGATGCCGATGATGGAAAAGATCGTCCACACCGCGAAGCAGACGGTGAAGGCGATCGTGGACATGGTCAGCGCCCGGGTCGAGCGGCGTCTGGTCGGGGGCTTGTGAAATGGGCTCTGCTCATTCTTCGCTCCATGTGCGGCGTGGGAGGCGCCGCGCTGTGGCTGAAAACAAAAAAGCCGCCGGCCAGGCTCTCGCGTCCGTACATCCGGGATCGCGCGTCGACCTGATCGGCAGCTTTGCCTGATGCGCCCGCCATTGGACGCAAATCTTGTGGCCCTTCAGCGGGCCTGTATTTAACAAAGCAGGAACCGTGCCAGTTTCGCGGACAGTGAATTAAGCAATGAAATCAACGGCTGCGCGAGATGCCGCATGGTCGGCAAGGGTTCCGGCTGCCAACGATCTGGCAATTGTGCTATCGCGATGCACAATATTTGTGCAATCGCAAATGCTGCTTAGCAATGCATCATCTCCGGAGACGGCTGCTGTCTGAGCTGCTCATATAGGCGTCGAGGTCGTCCGGATCGAAAATCGTCGCCGTCGAAAAATCCATCCGGTCCGAGCATAAGGCTGGCGCCGGCCGAGCCGACCGGCGTCTACCTTGCAGCGCGCCCTCGACCTTGGCGTTGGCGCCGGGCAGCGCGACGCCAAGCGGCTTCAGCGCCGCGCGATAGAGGTCGGGCCGGTAGGTATCGCGGGCGATCGCTTCGTTGTCTGTCATTGCGCCGACCTGGTCCCCAGCGCACCATCTGGCGTGTAGAACCAAAGCGCATGGCTCTTCCACGGGAAGGTCGCGGCCTTGGCCTGGGGCACGAAGAAATCCGCTATCGGGACGATGTCGCCGCCGGCTGCGTTCAATCCGACCGCTCAGCGCCGGCATGCAGCCATCGGCCGGGCAATCGACGATAGGCCGGGCCGCGCCAGCAAGCCGGCCAGTTCTTCATGTTTGCCGGCGAGCCGCACCATCGGCCGCGCGGTAGAGCGCGCGCAGCAGCGCCGATCAGAGCTTCCGGCTTGGCCGCGTGCCCAACGTTGCGGCGACGCCCAGCACCTTTTCCGGGCTGGATTTCCAAATCGCGGCCTTGACGGTGACGATATGGCCGACGCCGCTTGGCAACGGCGGCCGTATTCCAGGGTTCGCCGACGCAATAGCCGTCGATGCGCCCGGCGCCGAGCGCATCGGCCATCAGCGGCGGCGGCACGATGACGATCTCGACTGTCGTCTCCGGATCGACGCCGCAGGCCGCAAGCCAATAGCGCAGTTCGTAATTGTGCCCGGAATGCGGATGCACGACGCCGAAGCGCAGCGGCTCCTTGCCGGCGCGCCTGCGCTCGCGCGATCACGCCTGCGAGCGCATGCCCGGCTTGCAGCGGGTCGAGATCGCCGGCGCGCGCCTCGCTCCGCCATCGCCTTCCACAGCGCGTAGCGAAACCGTCACCGCATTGCCGCCAAGCCCAAGCGCCATCGGCGCTATGGTCTCGCGCCGCGAGCGGCGTCAGACCGAGATTGCAGGCGATCGGCATCGGCGCCAGCATGTGCGCGACATCGAAATGGCCGACCGCCATCCGGTCGCGGATGATTGGCCCAGGAATTCTCGCGCACGAGATGAAGGTCGACGCCTTCGGCTTCGGCGAAACCGCATTTCCCTCGCCGCGACAAGCAACGCGCTGTCCAGCAGCGGCATGAAACCGGCACGTGATTTGATACGGCGCTGCTCATGTCGCCTCCCCGGGTCCGAGCAGACCGGCCGCCGTGACCAGGCTCTGGGCGATTTCGCTGATCTTGCGGTTCTGGTTCATCGCCGTCTTGCGCAGCAGCGCGTAGGCGTCTTGCCTCGGACAGCCCGCGCGATTTCATCAGGATGCCCTTGGCGCGATCGATCAGCTTGCGGTCCTCGAGTTCGGTGCGCGCCTCCTCCAGTTCGCGCGCCATGCGCGAAAAGGCGTTGAAGCGGCTGATCGCCATGTCGAGGATCGGCTTGACGCGCTCCTTGCGCAGACCGTCGACGACATAGGCCGAGACGCCGGCATCGACCGCCGCCTCGATGGAGGCAGTGTCCGAGCGGTCGACAAACATGGCGATCGGCCGCTTCACGGCGCGCGAGAGCTGGAACATGTTCTCCAGCATGTCGCGGTTGGGGTTTTCGAGGTCGATGACGATGACGTCGGGCTGCAGCTCGGCGATGCGCGCGGCGATGCCGGTCACGTCATGGATGACCGTAACCGCTTCATGGCCGGCCTCGCGCAGTCCCGCCTCGATGATCGAGGCGCGGATGCGGTTTTCGTCGATGACCAAAATGGTGAGGGGCGCGCCTCGACATGCCTCATCCTGCCGCGGCCGCGATTTTGTGCAATGCGGCAAAAGCGTCATGTAATTCAGTCCTTCGATGAGGTTATGACGACCACAGGCCGATCCGACCGTCGGCAGTTAACGATTTTTAGGCGGGCGCTGCCAGTCTGCTGCCCAAAACCGCCGGTCGGCAGCGCGCCTTGTGTGGGCTCGATTTGCATGCTGAAAGCGGACATCTGAAATAAAACAGGTCTGCTTGATGGTTGCGGCCGCCTTCTGGGGTTTTGGCATGTCGCGCAAGAGACGGTGCTGAGCACCTCGCGAGCTTCCTCGTCAACACTGCGACCGTCATGACGCCGCCGGCCGCGGAACTCCGATTGTTCCTGGTCTGCCACTGTGATCTTATGATCATTGACGCCTCGGCAGCGAGTGTCATTTGGGCGAAATGCATTCTTCAAACCCTGACCGCCATGCTCCGCGTGGAGTAGCGAAATGATGAAAAAACGCCCGTGTTGGGTGACGCTGGTTTTGTCGGGACAGTCGCTGCTTGCCGGCTGTGCTGGTGGCGTGCTCGACCCTCAAGGGCCGGTGGGCCATGGCAACCGCACGATCCTTCTGAACTCACTCACCGTGATGCTGGTCATCGTCGTGCCGACAATATTGGCAGCACTTGCCTTCGCCTGGTGGTTTCGCGCCTCAAACACGAAGGCGAGATACGACCCCACTTTTACCTATTCTGGCAGGATTGAGCTGATCGTCTGGTCAATTCCCACGCTGACGATCCTCTTCCTCGGCGGTTTGATCTATTACGGCTCTCATGAACTGGATCCACGCAAGCCGCTCGGGCCGCCCGATCGGACAGCGGAGGTCCAAGCCGTGTCCCTCGATTGGAAGTGGCTCTTCATCTATCCGGAGCAACAGGTCGCCAGCGTGAATGAACTGGTCATCCCGGCGGCGACCCCGGTTCGGTTCCGACTGACATCCGGCAGCGTGATGAACGTCTTCTTCGTCCCGCAACTCGGCAGCATGATCTACACGATGAACGGCATGGAGAGCGATCTCAATCTGCAGGCAGACAAACCTGGCCTTCTCTACGGCCAGTCCGCGCATTATTCCGGCGACGGCTTCAGCGACATGAACTTTAGCGTCCGAGTGCTGCCGCCAGAGGATTTCGCGAAATGGGCGGCCGGCCTGCGGGGCGGGGATAGCGTCCTCAATGCCGATGCCTACCGCCAGCTCGCCCAGCAAAGCCGCGATGTAAAACCATTCACATTCTCGCACGTGCAGCCCGGACTGTTCGACGCGATCGTTGCCCAGCACCTGCCGCCAGGACCGGGACCCGCCGAGGGCCACGGCGGAGATGCAGAGGCCGTTCACGACGACCCGACCCCGACGCGACCGCGCCGGCCGAGCCCGCTGCCGCACGTTCAACTCATGGAGGCGGCTGACCCATGCTGGGCAAGCTGGACTGGTCCGCCATACCCATCCAAGAACCGATTCCTCTGGTTGCCGCGGGGATGGTTTTCCTTGCCGTGCTCGCCGTCCTGGCATGGATCACGGTAAAGGGTTGGTGGCCTTACCTGTGGCGCGAGTGGATCACGTCGGTCGACCATAAGCGTATCGGCGTGATGTACATTGTGCTGGCGGGCCTGATGCTTCTGCGCGGGTTCATCGACGCGATCATGATGCGGACGCACCAGGCCGCCACGATCTTCGGACCTGGCTATTTGCCTCCCGATCACTACGACCAGATTTTCTCGGCCCACGGCACGATCATGATCTTCTTCGCGGCCATGCCGTTCATGATCGGCCTGATGAACTTCGTGGTGCCCTTGCAGCTCGGCGTGCGCGACGTCGCCTTCCCGACGCTCAATTCCGTCGGTTTCTGGCTTACGGCCACGGGAGCCTTGTTGGTGAACCTTTCTCTGGTCATCGGCGAGTTTGCACGCACAGGATGGTTGCCCTACGCGCCGCTCTCGGAGCTGCAATACTCGCCCAGCGTCGGGGTCGACTATTATCTCTGGGCAATCCAGATCTCGGGCGTCGGGACGTTGCTGACCGGCGTCAATCTGGTGACGACCATCCTGAAGATGCGCGCCCCGGGCATGGGTTACCTTCGTATGCCGATCTTCTGCTGGACGGCGCTGGCATCCAATCTGCTGATCGTCGCCGCCTTTCCGATCCTGACCGCAACGTTGGCGATGCTGACGCTTGACCGCTACCTTGGCTTCCACTTCTTCACGAACGAAGCGGGCGGCAACCCGATGATGTTCGTGAACCTGATCTGGGCCTGGGGCCATCCGGAAGTCTATATCCTGGTGCTGCCGGCCTTCGGGCTGTTTTCGGAGATATTCTCTACCTTCTCGTCGAAACCCCTATTTGGCTACCGGTCCATGGTCGCGGCGACGCTATTCATCTGCATCGTGTCTTTCATGGTCTGGCTGCACCACTTCTTCACGATGGGTGCTGGCGCCGACGTCAATGCCGCCTTCGGCATCGCTACATCCATCATCGCGGTCGGGACGGGCGTGAAGATCTACAACTGGATCTTCACGATGTATGGCGGGCGCATCCGCTTCGACACGCCGATGCTGTGGGCGCTGGGTTTCATCACCACATTCACCATCGGCGGCATGACCGGCGTGCTGCTTGCCGTGCCTGCGGCCGATTTCGTGCTGCACAACTCAATGTTTCTGGTGGCGCATTTTCACAACGTTATCATCAGCGGCGTTGTCTTTGGCGCGTTCGCCGGCTTGACCTTCTGGTTTCCCAAGGCGTTCGGCTTCCGGCTTCACGAAGGCTGGGGCAAGGCCGCATTCTGGTTCACGCTGGCCGGCTTCATACTCGTCTTTGCCCCTCTCTACTTCGTCGGATTGCAAGGCATGACGCGGCGTCTCCAGAGCGTACCCGTCGACGCCTTCGCTCCCTCAATATTGGTTGCGGTCGCCGGCATCGGCGTGATGATCATCGGTGCGGCGTGCCAAGTCATGCAGTTGATCGTTTCGATCCGACATCGCGACGCGTTGCGCGACGACAGCTGGCGATCCCTGGGATGGACGCTCACTCGAATGGTCGACACTCTCCCCACCGCCATCCTTCAATTTCGCGCGGTTACCGCATGTGGAGGACGAGGAGCCATATTGGAGCGTCAAGCAGCGGGCTATCGCAGATCAACGGCTGGAAGAACTGCCCGCCTACGAGCCGATCGAAATGCCCAGGAACAGCCCGACGGGCTTTGTAACAGCCTTCTTTGCGACGATGATCGGCTTCGCGTTGATCTGGCACATCTGGTGGCTGGCGGCTGCCGGCGCGCTCGGCGCTTATGCGACCTTTGTCGTCTTCGCTTGGCGCAATGAAACGGAATACGAAATTTCGGCCGACGAGGTCGAGCGCATCGACAAACATAGGATCCAGGCCCAAACCGCTTGGTTCGAGCGCCGGAAACAGGTGGCATGAGCTACACATCAACCAGCGCGCTGCCGGCCGATATTCTCGCCAAGGGCAGCGAGAAAAGCTCCCGACACGGTGGACATCCAACGGGTGGGTCGGGATCGCATGGCGGCCACGGGCGTGATGCGACCGGACACGGCGAAGGCGGGCCAGCGTCCCGGTTCGTGACGGTCACCTACGGCTTCTGGATATTCCTGCTGTCCGACATCATCATGTTCTCGGCCTTTTTCGCCGGCTTTGCAGTGCTCGCAAGCGCGACGGCCGGCGGTCCGACGGGACGCGAACTTTTCGATCTGCCGCGCGTCGCGCTCCAGACAGGCCTGCTGCTGACCTCCAGTTTCACCTGCGGCCTGGGAAGCCTTGCCAGCCACCGCCGCGACATGGCCTGGACCCAAATCTGGCTGCTTGTGACGGGCATTCTAGGGGCCGGCTTCCTGCTGCTGGAGGTCCAGGAATTCGCCGGCATGATCGCAGAAGGCGCCGGGCCGACGCGCAGCGCCTTCCTGTCGGCCTTTTTCGCATTGGTCGGGTGTCACGGCCTGCACGTGACGATGGGGCTGCTCTGGCTCGGCACGATGATGGCGCAACTTTGGGTGAAAGGTTTCCGGCCGGACATCGTGCGTCGGCTGCACTGCTTCAATCTCTTCTGGCACGCGCTGGACATCGTCTGGATCGCAATCTTCAGCTTGGTCTATCTCCTTGGAGCCAGCACATGAGCGAAGGCCGTCGCAATCCCGAACCCGTCGCCGACCTCGATGATGCTGCGCCCGGCAACGAAGACATCAATGCGCGCGAGCCCGCCGGCGGCCTCCAAGGCTATGTGCTGGGCTTTGGCCTGGCCATCCTGCTGACCGCCTGCTCGTTTGCGGCCGTATACACTGATCTGATTTACGGACCTGCTGTCGTCTCGGCGCTTGTCGTCCTCGCCATCGCCCAAATGGGCGTGCACCTCGTCTTCTTCCTGCACCTGACCACAGGCCCGGATAACACCAACAACGTTCTGGCGCTTGCTTTCGGCGTCTTCATCGTCGTGTTGGTGGTGCTCGGCTCGCTCTGGATCATGACGCATCTCAACCACAACATGATGCCGATGCACGACCTGCACATGCCGAACCGTTAGGCGTGCGATCGACAGCCTGCGATTGAGCTGACAGCCTCACGGCAGAGACCACTCCCGCGCACGGATTGTGCTCAATCGGGTAGCGAGAAGGCGACAATCTCGTCGCTGACTTTCGGTGTCAGGATGGAGTTTCCGCCGGCCGCGAAGACCACATATTGCTTGCCCTTGTATTCGTAGATTGCCGGGAGAGCGACGGCCGGCGCGCCGACCAAGGCCTTCCACAAGACCTCGCCCGTCTTGACATCGAGGGCGCGCACAAAGCTATCCATCGAAGCGCCGATGAAGATCAATCCGCTCGCTGTCAGCGCGGGTCCGCCAAGCGTGATCGAGCCCCAGGATTCGGGCATGTAGAAGCCGTATTTCTGAACCTGACCGAATGGTTTGTCCCAGAGTTGCTCCCCGGTCTTCAGATCGTACGCTGCGATGGAGCCATAGGGCGGATTCCAGCACGGCATGCCTATAGGATTGAGAAATGTCGTCAGCTGGATCCCATACGGTGCACCGGCCATCGGGAAGAACCCGCCGGTTTCCGAACCAGCTGCAGCAGCAGTGTCGTAGTCTGCCCGCGGTATCAGCTTGTAGATCTGGACAGCGCTGGAATAGTTGACGACGAAAATGCCGTTGGTCGGATCTACCGCCCCACCACCCCATTCCACGCCGCCGATTGTGCCCGGGTAGACGATGGAGCCCTCGAGACTGGGTGGCGTAAACCGGCCTTCGTCCTTCAGGCTAGCAGCGGTCTTGCTGCAGTATCCGAAGCTTGCGGCGTCTGCGAGCCAGAATACCCCCGGCCATTTGTCGTCGACGACAGACTTGGGCAGGGCAACGTAGGGCTGGGTCGGTGATGCCTGCTCGCCCGGGACGGTGGACGGCGGTGCAGGGCGCTCTTCGATGGGATAGATCGGCTCCCCCGTCTCACGATTGAGCACGTAGAGAAAACCCTGCTTCGACGTTTGCACCAGCGCCGGGATGGTCACCCCGTCCTTCGTGATGTCGACCAATGTGGCAGCGGAATTCGTGTCGAGGTCCCAGAGGTCATGATGAACGAGTTGCCGCGACCAGACGATCTCGCCGGTAGAAGCTCTGAGAGCAGTTACCGATGTCCCCAGGGCCAAGGAATTGAGCCGATTTCCACCAAAGAAGTTCGGGCTTGGAGAACTGACCGGCAGGAACAACAGATCACGTTCCTCGTCGACCGACATCGAGGCCCAGACGTTCCCCGTGCCGCTCTTGGCCGCGTCGACGGCGTCGAGCGCATGAAATGTCCAACGCAAGGCGCCAGTACGGGCATCGAGAGCGAATACGGTTCCGGGGGGAGCTTCGGCGTCGGCCCAGTCCTTTCCCGCCCACCCCACGAACAGGAAATCCTTGTAGACGGTGGGGGGTTGCAGGATGGACAGGGGCCATTTCGCGTTGACATCATTCCACTGGTTGATGTCAACGACGCCGGCAGTTCCGAAATCAGTGCAGGCTTGTCCCGTGTCGGCGTCAACCGAATGCAGCTTGGCGTCCATCGTGCCGATATAGACGCGCTTCTGGCAGGGCTGGCCGGCAGCCGGCGTCTCCGCCTGCCAGTAGGCAACGCCACGGTTCTTGAGATCAGGCTGCGTGAGCGCCTCGAGAACCGCTTTCGAGTCATAGGTCCACTTGACTTTGCCGGTATCCGGCTCGAGCGCGAAGATGCGGTAGAATGGTGTGCCTAGATAGACCGTATCGTTGATGAAAAGCGGCGTCGCGGACCATACCGTGGGCGGCAACGTCTTTCGCGTTCTGGCTGGCAATGTCGGGCCGCATGTGGATCAGGTCGGATGTGGGTCCGTTGCCGGAGACGTCGCCCGTGTGGGTGCGCCAGGCAACTTCCAGATCGCCGACATTCGCGGGCGTGATTTGGGTCAGCGGCGAATACTTTTGGGCCTTGAGGTTGCCGTTGAATGCGCCCCAGGTCGCTTCCTGAGCAAGCAGGTTGCTGCTTCCGAGCGCCAGAAAGACGAGGGGCAGGATCGATCTTGTCCACATCGCGTTATCCTCGCAAACGAAATAAGTTAGCCTGTGGTGTCGCGCGGCCAGACCACGTGTACGAGCAGACCCAATGCAGCCAAGGCCATGAACCCGAGCAACAACCAGCTGTGAAGCAGGTAACCGGCGAACGCTGTGCCGATGATGTTGAGTAGGGACGAAACCCTGACGAAGGCGCGAAGGAATCGACCACGCCTTTGATCGTCGATCATCAACCAAGCGAACAGGGCCAGCAGCAGCGTGGAGGCGATCACCAGTATCGTCCCCGGCTCACCAGCGATGCCGCTCTGCGGATTGAAGTAATTTGCTACCGAGACGGCACACCCGGCGATGGCGGCGACCCCAATGATAGCGGCCCCACTCTTCCAGCGACTCCAAACATGCATACCGATGTTTCCCTCAATTAGAGGATTGTCATACGAACCCATTAAAAACGCCACGCAAAAATTTGAGGTGCAGCATGACCGCGACGTTCCGCAAGCCGTTGAGCGTCGCCTTCGCTTTGGCGACGCTGCGGGCGGGCACGGCGATCTCTGCGCCCGCGTCGGCGAGCGCGCGTCGTTTCAAGTCCGATGCCGGAATAGCCTCCGGTCACGATCGCGAGGCAGGCTGCGCCTGGTCGGCCGCCACCTCTGCATCAGCGGAGGGGTTGCAGATCAATATTGATGCGCCGACACCGGGTAGTCATACTGGGGATGAAGAAACAAGAACCTCGCCAGAATGCGTCTGCTGCCAAATCTGCTTTCCCGCTTCGTAAAAAACGGGCGCCTGACCGTCATATTCGAGGACGGCGTTAGGCAGACCTTCGGCAGTGGACGGGATGGACCCGACGTTACAATCCGCCTGACCGACAAGGCGGTCGAACGCGAGATTTTCTTCAATCCGGAGCTGAAGGCGGCCGAAGCGTACATGGATGGCCGCTTAGTGATCGAGAACGGTGGCAAGGCATTTGACCTCTTGTCACTTTTTTCTGTCAACCGCACTGGGTTGGCAGCGCACCCCGTTCAGAAGGCGTTGCGGAAAGTCTGGCGTGCGTTGCGCCGACGCCAGCAGAACAACAAGCTCGGTCGCGCGGCCAAGAACGTTCAGCATCACTACGACATCCCAACGAAATTCTATGAGCTATGGCTCGACGAAACAATGACCTACTCGTGCGCTTATTACACGGCACCGGACAACAGCCTGCAGCAAGCGCAGATGGACAAACATCGCCACATAGCCGCGAAGCTCAAGCTGGAACCGGGCATGCACGTGGTGGAAATCGGCTCAGGCTGGGGCGCTCTCGCCATCTATCTCGCCAAGTATTGCGGCGTGAAGGTCACGGCCATCAACGTTTCGACGGAGCAGTTGGCGGCGTCGCGTCTTCGGGCGATCGAAGCTGGGGTCGCTCATCAGATCGATTTTCGCGAGGTCGACTATCGCGAGATCAGTGGTCAATTCGACCGTGTCGTCTCGATCGGAATGATGGAGCACGTAGGCGTCGCTCATTTCGACAGCTATTTTACGACCATTCGCGGGCTGTTGAAGGAGGGTGGCTTCGCATTGGTGCATGCAATTGGACGGATGTCGCCGCCCGGCACGACGGCGCCGTTCATCCGGAAGTATATCTTTCCAGGCGGGTATGTGCCGGCTTTGTCCGAGGTGTTTGCATCGTTGGAGCGCACCGGGACCTGGTGCGCCGATTGCGAGAATCTGCGGCTGCACTATTACTGGACGATCCGCGATTGGCGGCTGGGCTATGAAGCCAAGCGCGACGAAGCAGTCGCTATGATGGGCGACCGGTTCTGCCGGATGTGGGATTTCTATCTGGCGTCGGTCGAGCTCGGCTTCCTTCACGGTTCGAATTTCGTGTTTCAGATCCTGATCTCGGCTCGCCGTGATGATGTGCCGGTCATCCGCGATTATGTCGTTGAAGAAGAACGACGCCTGCTGACCTCGCCGTAGTTTCGTTATCTAAAGGTTTTCTCTGGAAGATTATGCTTCGCTCATCGCAGCGTCCTTCGCTCGCCTTCCTCTCCGGAGTCAGAAACAATGAAATCGGCCAGAATTTGTCTCGCACTCCTGGTGATGCTCGTGCCTTGCGCACTCGTGGGACAGGCGACAGCGGAGGAGAAGCCATCGCCGATCAATTCGGCCGACCAGCTCTTCAAGGCCGGGGAGTTTGCTGAGGCCGGCGAACAATACGCCAAAATCATCGCCGACCACCCCGACGACTATTCGGCAACGCTCCAGTTGGGTCGGATCGCGCTGCTTTCCAACCGGCTTGATGATGCCGAGCGTAGGCTGAAAAAGGCCATCGACCTCAGGCCCGGCGAGGCCGACCCAAAGGTCATGCTTGCCGAGACCTACTATCGCCGCGACGATTTCGAAAAGGCGGCGGCTGCGCTGAATGGCGTCGACGTGGATACCAACCAGTTGATCATCGATCAGTATCCGACACTCAATGTTGCGAAGTTGCAGAGCTTCAAGGGCCAGACACCCTATGAGGTGCAGGGCGACGGGCAAGTCATGCGTCTCAAGTTCCTGAGGACAGATCCGCTGCCGTTGGTCAGTGTCCGCGTAAACGGGGGCGACGAGGTCACTTTTTTCATCGACACCGGGGGCTCGGAGGTTACACTCGACACGGACTTCGCCAAGGAGCTTGGCGTCCAACTATTCGGAGCGGTGCAAGGCACTTTTTCCGGCGGCCAGACCACCGAGGTTCAGCAAGGGCGGATCGAACTCGCTGACGATCGGCGACTGGACGGTGAAGAACCTACCGGTCGCGGTGCTGCCGCTTCGCCAGCTCTCCGAAGGCCTTCAAGCCAAGCAGATCGACGGTGTCATTGGCACCACGTTCTTCTACCATTTCCTTGCGACCCTCGATTTTCCGAACAGCGAGCTCGTCCTGCGCCGGAAAAACGCGGCAAACCTCAAGGAGTTCATGGCTGCCTCGGGCAAGAGCGTCGCGGTCCCTTTCTGGATTGCAAGCGACCATTTCATGGTCGCCCGGGGGCGCGTGGAGACGCTTCCACCGACGCTTCTCTTCGTCGACACAGGGCTGGCTGGCGCGGGAGTCAAGCTGGCGGAGTCGGTGATCAAGGAAGCCGGGATCAAGCTTGAGGAAGACAAAGCTACTTCAGGGGCGGGCGCCGGCGGGACGCTGAAGACCGTGCCCTACGTCGTGCATCGCCTCTCCTTCGGAGAGGTGCAGGAAGAGAACGTCCCGGGCCTCTACGATGGGCCATTCCCTTGGGAGAACCTTTTTGGCTTCCACCTCGCGGGCATGGTCGGCCACGATTTCTTCATGCCTTATGCAGTGACCTTCGACTTTGAAAATATGAAGATCTTCTTGCAGTAGGGACTCCGATCCGATGGCTGGGCGGTGTCCTGTATGGGTCAGGGGCGGAATTGGACGCGTGACCGCAGTCGGTTTGGGCGCTCGGGCGGGTGCCGCGTTCTTGGCAGGCAACTGTTGCGTTGGCTGCGTGAGGGCAAGGCAAAGGTCGCTTGTGTTAGGCTACACGTCCTGTCTGGCACGCAACATGTTGCTGAGTCACTTCTTAACTCAAACGTAATCTAGTTTCATGAACGCATTCTAGTTCAGGCAGATTTTAGGGTTACCTAATGTGTCTGAGAGCGATGCTATCAGCATCAGCAACTGGAGCGTAACGTGCCGCCTTCTCCAATGGCATCTTCACACCTCAATAGCTTGGAGAAGTCAGCACATACGCGCCTTCTCCAGACTGCCGAACGTCTAAGTGCGGACTTTGAGGTAACGCTCAAATCTCTAAGCCTATCAGAGGCCGAGCGTAAACTGTTGCGCGCGATGGTCGATCAAGTTCCCGATTACCTATTTGTCAAAGACCTTGAAGGCAGGTTTGTAACTGCCAACAAGTCCGTTGCTACAATTCATGGTCGCAACGATATTGAAGCCTTGAAAGGGCTCACTGACCGAGACCTGCATGACGAGGGAATGGCGGAGAAATTTCGCAAGATCGAACAAACGATCATGAGATCGGGTAGAAGCCGGTTCGACATGGAGGAAATCGTCAAAGACCAGCACGGTCGCCGGCGACACCTTCTGACGACAAAAGTGCCACTGCGAGACGAGAGTGGCAAAATCATCGGGCTCGTGGGAATATCGCGCGATATTACCAGTCGCGCCGAAGCGGAGCGTTTTCGGAGCGGGCAAGCTGCAGTTCTCGAGATGATTGCGACCAACATGTCCCTTTCGGACGTGCTGGAGCAGATCGTTGAGCTGATCGAAGGACAATTCGAAGACGGCGCCGTCTCAATCCTTCTGCTGGATGAAGCAACCGGAACACTGAGACATGGCTCCGCGCCAAGCCTTCCACCAGATTATTGCAGGGCAGTTGATGGCGCCAAGATCGGCGAAAAAGCTGGGTCCTGCGGTACCGCGGCGTTTCGGAAACGACCAGTCATCGTCATCGACATAGCTACCGATCCTCTTTGGGAAGACTATCGGGCGTTGGCATTGGGGCATGGCCTGTGCGCGTGCTGGTCAACACCCATCCTAGCTCATGACGGCCACGTGTTCGGCACCTTCGCAATTTATCCGAGTACGCCACGGGCGCCGTCGGAACACGAGCGGGCACTGACGGAAGCCGCCACAAAGCTCGCCGCTATCGCGATCCAAAGCCAGCGTCACGAAGATACAATTCAGTATCTGGCGCGTCACGACACCTTGACAGGGCTGCCGAACAGAGCCGTGCTTCTGGACCGGCTCGACCGATCCATCCTGCGATCAGCGAGCGATGGAACTTCAGTTTCGGTCGTCTTCGTCGATATCGACCATTTTAAGACGGTGAATGACAGTCTGGGTCATGCAACCGGCGATCTTGTCCTCAAGTCAGTGGCTGACCACATTTCCAAATGTCTCAGACAGACTGACACCGTCATAAGGCTGGGGGGCGACGAATTCGTCATCACCTTAGACACGAACGATGCAAACGACGCGGAAATTTCGGCCGCTTTGGATCGCCTTAAACTGGCAATAGCCCAACCTATAACCGTTGCTGACAAGATAGTTCACGTAACGGCGAGCATCGGCGTGGCGACTTTCCCACACGATGGACGTGATCCCGGCACCCTGATCATGAACGCGGATTCGGCGATGTACCGCGCGAAAGAGTCTGGACGCGATACGGTGTCTTACTACACCCCTGAACTGAATCGAAAAGCTCAGGAGCGGTTGGCCGTACAGGAAGCAATCAGACTCGGCATTGGCCGATCGGAATTCTACCTACTCTTCCAACCCCAAGTGGATCTCGGCAGCGAAAAGCTCGTTGGCGTCGAAGCCCTCTTGCGCTGGGACCATCCGACACGCGGAGCAGTAACTCCCGCCGAGTTCATTCCGATAGCCGAAGAGACTGGACTAATCGGTGCGCTCGGGGATTGGGCGCTTTTGCAAGCCTGTGGGCAGGCCAAGGTCTGGAGTGACATTGGCAAGCCTATCATCTTGAGTGTGAATGTCTCGCCGCGACAGTTGCTGAAGGCGGATTGGGTGGGCAAAGTCAAAACCGCGCTCTCGTCGACCGGTCTTGATCCGCGGTACCTCGAACTCGAGGTTACCGAAAACCTGCTTATGCGCGACATAGACCAGGCCATCAAGACAATGAATGAGCTGCGCAGCTACGGCGTTCGCTTTGCAATCGACGACTTTGGAACGGGCTACTCCAGCCTCAGTGCTCTGAAGAACCTTCCGGTCTCCAAACTGAAGATTGATCAGTCATTTGTTAGCAATATTGAGAATGATGGAGATGACCGAAAAATCGCAGCAACCATTATTTCGCTAGGACATCAGCTGGAGATGTCCGTTCTTGCAGAGGGTGTCGAAAACAAGCATCAAGTCCAAATTCTCCGCAGTCTACATTGCGATGCAATCCAAGGTTACGTATACAGCAAGCCGGTAGAGGCAACCAAGATCAGCGCTTTTCTATCTTGATGACTATCTAACACTGAACTGGCCGTAGCGCGCCTCTCATCGACCGTTGGTTCAGTTTCACAGACAAGACTGAACCGCCGCCTGGCTGTAGCGCCTTCAGTCGGAATGGCTGACCGGCCGTTGTTGTAAAGTAGCTATTGCAGGTCGATATCGCGGCAGATGGGCTTCGATCAGCGTCCTCTTAGATAGCGCTAAGCTTTGATCTGTCTCCCTGCCTGCTGGAGCGTCTCGAAAGCAGCGAAGCGCTTGTCGTGCCAGTGGGTCACGGTTGGATCTGGCCGGTGGACGTCACCGAGTTCCGACATGGCCGTCATCGCCGCGCCAGTGTCGGGATATTCTCCGGCCGCGACCGCGGCCAAGATTGCAGAGCCCAGAAGCACCGGCTCCGGCGAGGTCGATGCCGCGACCGCAAGGCCCGTGGAATCCGCGAGAATCTGGCGCACGAGACTGCTCTGCCCGGCGCCGCCGCTGACGACGATGGTGTCCGTCGGGATGCCGACTGCTTGCTGTGCCCGGATGATTTGCCGCGCGCCGTAGCCCAGGCCGCACAGCCCAGCCAGATAGAGACCGACGAGACTCTCGACGCTTGTATCCATGCCGATGCCAGCGATCAGTGCGCGCGCATCTGGATCGGCGAAGGGCGCTCGGTTGCCGAGGAATTCCGGCACGACATGCAGGTCGCCGACCTGGGCGGCGACCGCCGGACTGCCGCCGCGCGATGCAGCCTGCTCCGCCAGCCATGCCCCGACACCACGGCCTTGCGCCGCCGCGCAGACCGGCGGCTTCGGCGTGAGCCGGATGCATACTGACCAGGTGATCGATCGCGGCGCCGGCGGCCGACTGGCCGCCCTCATTCAGCCACAGCCCCGGCACCATGGCCGAGAAATATGGACCCCACACTCCGTCCACGAAAGCAGGCTGCGCGGTGGTCGTCATTGTGCAGGCCGAGGTGCCGAAGACATAGGCCATCCGCGTCAGCACGGTGCCCGGGCCGCCGCGCGCGCCGACGGTTCCGATGCCGCCGGCATGCGCGTCGATCAGCCCGGCCGCGACGGCCGTCCCTGGGAGTAGGCCTAGATCGCTGGCGGCGAGAGGCGTCAATCCGGAGCCGAGCGGCGTGCCGCCCGGCACGAATTCCGTTCCGATCCGCTCGAAACCTTCGTCGGCCAAGGCGCCCAATCCGACAGCGCGGAAATAGGCCTCGTCCCATCGGTTCTCGTGCGCGAGGTAGGTCCATTTGCAGGTCACGGTACAAAGCGAGCGCGCCTCGCTGCCCGTGGCGCGCCAGGTCAGAAAATCCGTCAGGTCGAAGAAACGCCAAGCTGCGGCGAACGCCTCAGGCATCTTTTCCGCCAGCCACAGCAGTTTCGGTGTCTCCATCTCGGGCGAGATCGAGCCGCCAACATAGCGCAGCACATCCTGTCCGGTGGCGTTGATGCGGCGCGCCTGATCGGTGGCGCGATGGTCCATCCAGACGATTATGTTGCGCTGTGGGTCTCTCGATGGCCCAGCCATCGCAGGCGTCCCACCCGGGCCCAGCACAACCAGCGAGCAAGTCGCATCAAAGCCGATGCCCGCGACCGTTTGCGGCGCGACGCCCGCTTCGGCGATTGCGGCGCGTACGCTCTTGCAAACCGCACGCCAAATGTCCTCGCTCGATTGCTCAACGACATCGCCCTGCTCGCGCCACATGCGGATGTCCGTCTTGGCAGAGGCGAGCATCGTGCCCGTGGCATCAAAGATGCCGGCGCGTGCACTGCCGGTGCCAACGTCGATCCCGATGAAGTGACCTGGCATGGTTGCCTCAGAGATCCACGCTGTTGGGCAAGATGACGAGGTCGCGGATGACGACGTTGCGAGGACGTGTGAGCATGAACATCACCGCGTCCGCGACCTCCTTTGGTTCCATCAGGCTGCCGTTTGCCAACGCTTCGTCCATCTTGGCCTTTGGCCAATCGCTGAGCAGCGCGGTCACCACCGGGCCAGGCAATACGGCGCCAACGCGGATGCCATGTTTCGCCACCTGCCGGCGCACGGTGTGGACGAAGGCTTGGACGGCGAATTTGGAAGCGGTGTAGATCGGCTCCCAGACAACCGGCACGACGCCGGCAACCGAGCTGGTAACAATCAGATCGCCGGTCTTGCGCTCGGCCATGTGCGGCAACACAGCATGGGCGCACCGAAACACGGCATTGATGTTGAGGTTGAGCATGCGGTCCCACGCGTTCGGATCGCCTTCCAGTATGTCGCCGCCGATATAGGCGCCTGCATTGGCGTGGAAGATGTCGAGCTGGCCGGCTTTGTCGAGGATAGCGGAAGCATTCCGGCGACGCTCGTCGGGTCAAGCAGATCGACGACGACGGGGAAAGCGTCGCCGCCGAGTTCCTCGCAGATCGACGCGAGCCTGTCTTCTGCACGGTCGATCAATGCAACCCTGGCGCCGGCCGCGAGCATGGCGCGCGCGCATTCCAGCCCAATTCCGGACGCCGCGCCGGTGACGGCCGCGACCTTGCCTTGCAGTTCATTTGCCATGATGCGTTCCCTCAAGCCCGGCCATGCGAGGCGCGCGAGCGCCGCGCCAGCGAGTCGACAATCACCGCGATGGCAAGCACACCGCCGGTGATCATGTACCGAAGCGACGACGACAGATCGAGCAACGTCAGGCCACTGGCGATCGCCTGAATGACGATGATCCCAAGCAGCGCCGAATAGGCACTACCGCGGCCGCCAAACAGGCTGGTGCCGCCGATCACCGCCGCCGCAATGGCGTTCAGATTGACGTCGCCTGTGCCGGCTTGCTGGCTCGACGCCGCCAGCCTTGCCGCCGCGAGAATGCCGCCTGCTGCCGCGAAGGTGGCGCACAGAACGAAGGCGGTGGTGTAGACGCGCCTAACGTTGATGCCGGCACGCCGCGCTGCCTCGCGATTGCCGCCGACGGCGGTCATGGCGCGGCCCCATTGGGTGCGCGTGAAGGCGTAGTTCATCAGAGCGACGAGCCCGACGAACAGCCCGAACATCCACGGCACTCCTCGCGATTGGTTCAGGTAGAAGACAAGCATTGCCAGCACGCGCGGTTACGACGCCGGCTTCAAAGAACGCTGCGCCGGTTGACCGTGCCGAAAGTCCTGCAGCCTTTCGGCGGGTTGCGGTGCGCATCCTTGCCGAGAGGATCGCGGCGCCGATGACCGCGACCAGCAGATAGGAGAGCCATTTCGGCATCACCAAGATCTGCCCGAAACCGCACCAGGGCAGAGTCGAAAGGCAGGTTGATCGAGCCGGTGTTTCCCAGAATGTAGAGCTGCAGTCCAAGCACGGCGAGCAGTCCCGCCAGGGTCGAGACGAAGCTCGGCATGCCGAAGCGGTTGTAACAGGAAGGCGTAGACGGAGCCTATGAATGCGCCGACCGCCAGCGCTGCCAGGATAGCGCCGGCCAGCGGCCAGCCCTGCTGGACCCACAGAACGCCCAACAGCGCCGAAGCAAAGCCACTGACGGACCCGACCGACAGGTCGATTTCGCCGAGCATCAGGATGCAGACGATGCCAAGCGAGATGACGCCGATTGTCGAGCAGTCGAACAGGATGTTGACCAGATTGTTGGCGGACAGGAAGACCGGATTGATCGACTGGAAGATGATCGAAATGACGATCAGCCCGACGATCACCGGTAGCGAACCAAGGTCGCCCGATCGCACCCGGTCGATAAAGGCGCGGACCGATCCAGCCAGGCCGCTTTCGTCCTTCAAGCGCTCGTCGGCACGGTCCATCAGCGTGCGTGTTCGGGACCGTCTGCTTGGCGTCGGCCGTCATTGGTGCGCTCCCTGCGTTGGCGGATTGGTGGCACTCGCCGCAAGTTTTTGCTCACGCCGTGAGACCGAATTGTCGGTTGCACCGGTGATGGCGCTGACCAGGTCCTGGTTGGAAGCGTCGGGGTAGAAGATGCCGTTGTTCTTGCCGAGCCGCAGCACCACGATTCTGTCGGCGACAGCGCGCACATCCTCCATGTTGTGGCTGATCATCACCACCCCAAGGCCGCGATCGCGCACGCGCTCGATCAGGTTGAGCACCTCGGCCGTCTGAGCGACGCCCAATGCAGCAGTGGGCTCGTCGAGCAGGATGACCTTGGGGTCGAGCAGCAGCGAGCGGGCAATCGCTACAGTCTGCCGCTGCCCGCCAGAAAGCGAAGCGATCGGCTCGCGCACGCTTGGGAATACGCGCGGAGAGTTCTCGCAGCAGGGTCCATGCCCTGATCTCCATCGACACTTCGTCGAGAGCGAACGGGCTCAATTCCTGGCCCAGATAGATGTTGGCGACGACGTCCAGATTCTCGCAGAGCGCGAGGTCCTGGAACACCGTCGCGATACCAAGCCGGAGCGCCGCGCTCGGCCCGTCCAGTGTCACTTGTCGGCCCTCGAAGCTCATCGTGCCGGAGCTCGACTGGTGCACGCCAGCCAGGATCTTGACCAGCGTCGACTTGCCGGCGCCATTGTCGCCGACAAGCGCAACGACCTCGCCGGATAGATATCAAGTTCGATGTCGGTCAGCGCCTGAACGGCGCCGAAATGCTTGGAGATGTTGCGCAGGCTGAGCACGGGCTCACGCCGTTCACTGTTGTGCGTAGCATTGGCCATGGCATTTCCTCGCATCGGAATATCGTTCGGCGTCCGGCCCGGGAGTGACAGCCGGACGCCGGGCGAGGCTGTGTCCAGCCTCGCAAAGTTGTAGTCGGACTACTGGATGCCCAGTTCCTTGCAGCCTTCAGCATAGCTGCCGGTGCAGAGCTCTTCGGCGGTCTGGATCTTCTTGTCGATGATCTCGGCCTTGAGGTTTTCGCGCGTCACAACCGCCGGCACGAACAGTTCAGACGGCGTGTCATAGAGCGTTGTCTTCGGCTCGGGCGTCTCTCCCTTGAGAAACTTGACGGCCACGTTCGCCGCCGCTGCCGCAACGATCTCGCTCGGCTTCGAGATTGTGTTGTACTGGTCGCCCGAGATGATCAGTTGCAGTGCCGCGATCGTTGCGTCGTTGCCGGTCACTGGCGGCACCGGATCGACGCCCGCCGCCTTGAAGGCGGCGATGGCGCCGCCGCCTGTGCCGTCATTGGCGGCGACTACGCCGAGGATCTTGCCCGGGAAACGGGTGATCTGGCCCGACGCCCACTGCTGCGCCTTCGGCGGAGCCCAGTCCGGCGTGTCGTATTCGGCAAGGATCGGGAAGCCGCTGGTGTCGAGGCCGGCATGGATGCCCTTCTTGATGAGGCCAGCGGCGGCGTCGACCGGCGAGCCGTTGATCTGCAGCACGCCGGTGCCTTCTGCCGCCTTGACCCCGTCGGCTTTCAGCTTCGCCACCAGCGAATCAGCGATCGCCTTGCCGATGCCTTCATTGTCGAAGGACACGTAGTAGTCGGCCTTGGCGTCGGGGATCGGACGGTCATAGGCGATGACCTTCACGCCTTGGGCTTGCGCCTGCTGGACGAGAGAGGCCGCCGCCGCCGAGTCGACCGGATCGAGCACGATGACCTTGGCGCCCTGCGTGATCAGCGAGTTGAACTGCTGCTGCTGACGCGAGATATCGCCATCGGCGTTCTGGTAGATAACCTTGCAGCCGGCGCAAAGCTTCTTCATCTCGGCGATGAAGCCTGGCGCAGTCATGCTCCTCGTAGCGGGTGGAGCCCTGGTCGGGCATCAGGAAGCCGACCGTCGCATCCTCCTGCGCCTGGGCTGGCCGCCCAGCACGGCGAACGACATCGCGCCCGCCATCAGCCATGCATTGCGTTTCTTCGTCATGTCCAAGTTCCTCCGTTGAGCTGCACTTCATCAGTCCGGCCCGTTTGGCCCGGCCTGTCTTCCTCCCGCCTCTCGGCGATGCTTCTGCTGCGGGCAAAGCTCTGCCCTTCGTTCGCCAGTCGCGTCCGGCGAACGTCGCGTTATTGGCGCTGGCTTTCCTCCTCGATGAGCCTCAGGCGGCCTTGGCAGCCTCGATGTTCTCCGTCAGCAACCTGCGGAAGCGCGAGGGCGTCATGCCCTTTTCCGCCAGGAACTGCCGGTTGAAGTTCGACAGGTTGTTGAATCCAACCTCGAAGCAGATGTCGGTGATCGGCGCCTGCTCGTCGCTCATCAGGATCTGGCAGGCAAGGTTGATGCGCAGCCGCTTCACATATTGCACCAGCGACATGCCGGTGTGCCTGCGGAAGGCGCGCGAAAAGGCGCTGGTCGATTGGCCGGCGATCGCCGCGAGATCGGCCTCGCTGAACGGTTGCGTCAGGTTCTCGCGGATGAAGGCGAGCGCCTTGTTGATGCCGGCCGACATGTAGCCCGACGGGTCGGGCAGATAGCTGGCGCTCGCCAGCGACCGGAGTCCTGACCGCGGCTCAGCAGCCCGAAGACCAGCAGAAACAGCTCAATGCGGCGCACGCCTTGCGCGTCCATGAGTTCGCGCAACAGCGGGGCGACCTGGCGGCTGGTCTCGGTGGAGAACAGCACGCCGCGGCGCGAACTTTCGAGTAGCGGCTGCAGGGCCGCGAGTTCGGGCAGTGCGCCCTGCACACCGGCGATGAATTGTTCGGTGAACTGAACGATGCGGCAGCGCAGCGGCACGCACGTTCCCGGCGGGATATCGCTGACCCAATTATGGGGCAGGTTCGGTCCTGTCAGCACCAGATTGCCGGGCTCGAACTCGCCGATGAAATCGCCGACGAAATAGCGACCGGTGGTCGCCGCGACATAGTGAAGTTCATATTCGGGATGAAAGTGCCAACGTACCGTGCGGAACGGATAACCGTGCGACCAAGCCGCGAACGATTCACCTGGTCTTATCTGGACGAGTTCCAGATCCGGCTCCATGACCCGTTTCCTCCTGCGCGCCTGTGCGGCGCTTGCGCTCCCTTGCGGCCGCAATTTCGCGGCTCATTGGGGACAGGTTATCGACCGGCAAACGGGCGCGCCACCACAATACGGCTCCGGAGCTGATACTTTTTTGATATTTGGCTGCACCGCAGCAGCATTATTGTGCAGTGCACAGGTGATCGGCGGCGGCTGGTGTAGGCTCTACGACGGCAGTCACGCGCCAACGACGCCGAGATGCCGGATCGGCCTGCCGGCGGAAATAGCCTCCGCCGCGAGGACAATGCCCTGGGCGTCGATGCCATAGTGCCGGTAGAGGTCGGCGATGGTGCCGGTCTGCCCAAAATGCTCGACGCCGAGCGACCGGGTGCGGTGGCCGCAGACCGATCCTATCCATGCCAAGGTCGCCGGATGGCCATCGACAACCGTCACCAGTCTGCAATGGGCGGCACATGCTCGAGCAGGCGCTCGATATGGCTTCTGGCGTGGACCAGCCCACGCTCGCGCGCTCGTTGGGCGGCGGTCCAGCCGGCATTGAGCCGGTCGGCCGACGTAACGGCCAGCAGGCCGACATCTCGCCGGTCCTCGCCCATCAGGCCGACCGCCTCGATCGCTTCCGGCGCGACGGCGCCGGTGTAGATGACCACCACCTCGGCATTGGGTCCGGGCTTGCGCATCCAGTAGCCCCCGTTGACGATGTCCTGGGAGAGTTCGGGCTCGAACCTCGCGCTTGAGCTGGTCGATCGAGCGTGTGGAAAGCCTGAGATAGACCGAACCGCCGACCGCATCCCTCAGCCAGGTGACCTCGTTCGGATCGGTCTCGCCCGTGCGCTGAATGTAATCGAAGGAGAAGCGCAATATGGTCGCCAGCTCGTCCACGAAGGCGGGCTCGAAGGTCGCCAGCCCGTCCTGCGCCATGCCGATCAGCGGCGTCGCTATCGACTGGTGGGCGCCGCCCTCCGGCGCGAGCGTCACGCCGGAGGGCGTCGCGGCGACGATGAAGCGGGCGTCCTGGTAGCAGGCGTAGTTCAGCGCATCGAGCCCGCGTTCGATGAACGGGTCGTAGAGGGTTCCGACCGGCAACAGGCGCTCGCCGAAGATCGAATGCGAAAGACCCAGCGCCGACAGCATGATGAACAGGTTCATTTCGGCGATGCCGAGTTCGATATGCTGGCCCTTGGGCGAGAACTCCCAGTTGAAGGTCGACGGGATGCGTTCCTTGCGGAAAAGGTCCGCCATCTCGTTGCGCGCGAACAACCCGCGGCGGTTGACCCAGGCGCCGAGATTCGTCGACACCGTGACGTCCGGCGAGGTGGTGACGATGCGCCGCGCGAATTCGCTGTCCTGCTTGCCGATCTCGTGCATGAGCAGGCCAAAACCCTGCTGCGTCGACATCTGCGGCTGGGCCGGCGCTTCCAGCACCTCGGGTACGTCGACCTGCGTCGCATGCATAGCGTCTCCTGCCCTTGGCGTTGAAAGGCGCCTTGCGGACAAAGTCGGCCAGGTGCGACGCCGGCGGGGCGAGGCCTTCGAAAGGCTCCCACTCAAGGCCCGGTCCGCACGCCGTGGGCGGCGCGCAGCTCGTCGATCTGCGCTGCGGTCATGAGTCCGGCATGGTTGTCCTTGTGGCCGGCAAGCGGCAGGCCGAACCCCTTGATGGTGTAGGCGATGAAGCAGACCGGGCGATCATGCGTGCGCGCCTGCTCGAAGGCCTCGATCAGCGTTGGCAGGTCATGGCCGCCGAGATTGGTCATCAGCCGCGCCAGTTCCTCGTCGCTGCGGCTCTCGATCAAGCTGGAAACGGCGCCCTGGTCGCCGATGTCGTCGAGCAGGCGTTTGCGCCAGGCCGCTCCACCCTGGAACGTCAGGGCGGAATAGAGCTGGTTGGGGCAGCGGTCGATCCATTGCTTGAGTGCCTCGCCGCCGGGTTCGGCGAAGGCGGCTTCCAGCAATTGGCCGTATTTGACCAGGACGACGTCCCAACCGAAATTCCGGAACAGCGACTCGAACCGTTCCCACAGGCCCTCGCGCACGACGGCGTCGAGGCTTTGCCTGTTGTAGTCCACGATCCACCAGGTGTTGCGCAGGCCGTGCTTCCATCCTTCCAGAAGCGCCTCGAAGATGTTGCCCTCGTCCATCTCGGCGTCGCCGATCAGCGCGATCATCTTGCCGTCGGGCAGTTGCTTGGCCATGCCCTTGGTGTGCAGGTAGTCCTGGACGAGCGAGGAAAACAGCGTCTGGGCGACACCCAGGCCGACAGAACCGGTCGAGAAATCGACGTCGTCGATATCCTTGGTGCGCGACGGATATGATTGAGCGCCCTTGTAGCCCCGAAAATTCTGCAGCTTCTCCCGGCTCTGATTGCCGAACAGGTACTGGATCGCATGGAAGATCGGGCTCGCATGCGGCTTGACCGCCACCCTGTCCTCGGGACGCAGGATCGCGAAATAGAGCGCCGTCATGATCGTGGCCAGCGAGGCCGACGACGACTGGTGGCCGCCGACCTTGAGCCCGTCCTCATTGGGCCGGATGTGGTTGGCGTTGTGGATCGTCCAGGTGGCCAGCCACAGCACCTTCTTCTCCAACGCCGCCAGCAGCTCCAACCGATCTCTGTCCACGATGCGCCTCCCACGCAAATTCTGATGAGCATAATCGAATGCCCGAAGTGATTTCAGCTCAATTTGGGCTGCAAGGAGAAGCAGAATTGGCTGGTTCAGCCAAGAATATGCTGCTATGACGACCAAGCATGTCAAAACCTGTCATTGACGGTATCGACCGGAAAATCCTGACGATCCTGCAGTCCGACGCGCATGCGACGAGCGAACAGCTGAGCGAAGCAGGTCGGGCTTGTCTCCTTCTCCCTGCGCCCGCCGGGTGCGCAATCTGGAGGCAACGGGCGTGATCAGGAGCTACGTGGCCGTCGTCGACCAGGTGAAGGTCGGGCTGCCCATCAGCGTCTTCGCGTCGATCAAGCTGGAGCGCCAGCGGGAAGAGGAACTCGACCGGTTCGCCACCGCAGTCCAGCGTTGGCCGGAGATCGTCGAATGCTACCTGATGACAGGCCAACGCGACTATCTGCTGCGGATCGTCGTGAAGGACCTGGAAGCCTACGAAGCCTTCCTGAAGCGCACGCTAACCCGGCTCGAAGGCGTTGCCTCGATCGAATCGAGCTTCGCGCTGGGGCAGGTGAAGCACGCGCAGCCGCTGCCGATCGAATAGGCCGCAATACGAACGCAAACCATCAGCGGCAGGCACGCCCGTTCGGCCACGGTGTGGCGGCGACAGCATCGCATTCGCTAATAGATGCCAGTAGCGGTTTGAATTTCACTTCGCCGATCATCTGACTCAAACTCCCACGCATTCCTGGGAGGAGAGATTATGATATCCAAACTAGCCACATGCCTTGCAGCCAGCATCGCCTTCTGCGGCATCGCCGCCGCCGAAGAAGTTGCGCAATCGAAGTCCGAAATTGTCGCCAAGCTTCCTTTTTCGGTCGGCAACATCGCCTTCACGCCTGACAATCAGCTCATCTTCAGCCATCACCCGTTCTACTCGCCGGATGTCCGGGTCGGAAAGCTCACGTCGGAGACGACATTCGAGCCGTTCCCGAACGCCGAGTGGAACACGCCGCGCGAGGGTACCGACCACTATCTCGACAACGTGCTCGGCCTGCGATCGGACGAGGACGGTGTGGTCTGGATCATCGACATGGGGTTCCGCACCGGCATCACGCCGAAGCTGGTCGGCTGGAACACCCGCACCGACAGCCTCGAGCGCATCTACTACATGCCGAAGCCCGCCACGCGGGACGGCTCGCAGCCGCAAGACATCGTCATCGACCGCAAGCACGGCAAGTTCTACATCGCCGACGAGGACATCGGCCCGGGCGGCGACGGCTCGCAAGCCGCGATCATCGTCATCGACATGAAGTCGGGGATCGCGCGCCGCGTTCTCGAGGGCGACGCCTCGACGGTTCCCGAGGACGTTCCGATCACCGTCGACGGCAAGGATCTGACGGTCCCGGGCAGCGACGGCAAGCCCGCCATCATCAAGGTCGGCTGCGACGGCATCACCATGGACGTCAACTCCGAGTGGGTCTACTACGCGCCGCTGAGCGGTGGGGCCGTCTATCGCATCAAGGCGGCCGATCTCGCCGACGAGTCGATCTCCGCCGCCGATCTTGAGCAAGAAGGTCGAGCGGTATGCCGACAAGCCCAACAATGGCGGCCTGTCCATCGACTATCAGGGCAATCTCTACCTGACGGCCGTGGAGACCAAGGAAGTCGGCGTCATCACGACCGACAAGAAGTACCACGTCATCGCGACCGATCCCGAGATGGTATGGCCCGACGGCATCACCTCGTCGCCCGACGGATACATGTATGTCTCGGCCTCGCAGGTGTCGGCCGCCGCGATGTTCCATGACGGCGCCGCCCAGAACAAGACGCCGTACCTGATCTACCGCTTCAAGCCGCTCGCGCCCGGATATCTCTCCCGCTAGGCTTCAGGCCCCACTCCCTGGGTCGCCTCGGCGACCCAGGGCTTTTCCAAATCCGGACAGTTTACGCCGGTGCGTTGCGCCGGGGCGGCGACGTTGCGCCGAAATCCCGACTTCATGGAGACTGGAATGAACCGCCGTTCCGCGATCAAGAATACGCTTACCGCCGCCGCCGGTCTTGCCGCGGCAGCAACGCTGGCGAGGCCCGCGATTGCCCAGTCGGCGCCCAAGATAAGCTGGCGCATGACCTCGTCCTTCCCCAAGACGCTGGACACGATCTTCGGCGCCGCCACGACTATGGCCAACTATGTCCGCGAAGCCGACCGACGGCAATTTCGATATCCAGGTGTTCGCGGCCGGCGAGCTCATCCCGCCGCTGCAGGCAGCCGATGCGGTCGGCTGCCGGCACGGTCGAGGCCTGCCACACCGCCTCCTACTACTACTGGGGCAAGGATCCGAGCTGGGCGCTGGCGACCGCCGTCCCGTTCATGTTCAACAGCCCGCCAGATGAACGCCTGGCTGCTTCACGGAGGCGGCAACGACGCTGATCAACGAATTCTTCGCCACCCAGGGACTTCACGGCGTGGCTTGCGGCAACACGGGCGCCCAGATGGGCGGTTGGTTCCGGAAGGAAATCAATTCGGCTCGAGGACCTGAAGGGCGTGAAGATGCGGATCGGCGGCTTCGCCGGCAAGATCGTCGGGAAAGCTCGGCGTCATGCCGCAGCAGATCGCTCGCCGGAGAAATCTACCGGCCCTCGAAAAGGGAACGATCGACGCAGCCGAGTGGGTCGGCCCCTATGACGACGACAAGCTCGGCTTCTGCAAGGTCGCGCAATACTACTACTACCCGGCTGGTGGGACGGCGGTCCGACACTGCATACGCTCTGTTCAACCTGGCAAAGTGGCAACGAGCTTCCGAAGAGCTACCAGGCATCCTCAAGTCGGCCTGCGGGCCGCAAACGGCGACATGCTGGCCAACTACGACAGCAAGAACCCGACAGGCGTTACGCCGGCTGGTGGCGGGCGGCGCGAACTGCGGCCGTTCAGCCAGCGATATCCGTCAGCGCCTGCTTCGACGCGGCCAACGCAACCTATGCCGACATCGGCGCACGAATCCCGGCTTCAAGAAGATCTTCGACAGCCAGACGGCGTTCCGCAAGGACGGCTATCTGTGGGCGCAGATAGCGGAATACACCTTCGACACTCATTCATGATGCTGCAGCAGCAGGGCGGCAAGATTTGACATTCGCCTGCCGCCAGCCGCCGCCAAACGCAGCGGCCGTCCTCAATCGGCGGCCACGGTCATGCTTCGACCGGCTGGGCGGCGCGCTGTTGCGTTGCATAGCCTCGCGCAGGAATTCGACCAGCGTATGGACGATCTGGGTGGACACCCGTTCCTCGCCGAGCATGGTGATCTCGGTGTAAGGCAGGATCGGCAGGTATCCGGGAGCGGAAAGCGACACCAGGCCGGATCGAGCGAACGAACGCCCGAGGACGGTAACGCCCATGACCGCATTCGACGGCAGCCTGGACACCCATAATGCTTTCAGCCGTGCAGGTGATCCGGAAGGCACGGCCACTCTTGTTGAGCGTGTCGATCGCGACGGCGCGGTAGACGCATGGCGGCGGCAGAAGGACCAAAGGCAGGGGTCGTCCGCGTCATAGTTGAAGCCGTCGCACGCGATCCAGCACAGTGGCTCGCGCCAGATGACCCGGCCGCGCTGCGCCTCGCCGTCCTTCTTGGCGAAGACAAGTCGATCTCGCCGGCATCGAAGGCACGGTTCAGTCCGCAGCTCATTCCGGTCTGCACATCGACCTCGAGGCCGGCATGCCTGCGACGGAATTCTTCCAAGAGCGCAACCAGGTGATGGGGGATGAAGTCGTCCGCTATGCCGAGGCGAACTCGGGTCTGTTCGCCCGCGGCGCGAAGTCTCTGACCGTGGCGTCATTGAAGGTCAGCATCTGCCGCGCATGGCCCAACATGAGTTCGCCGTCGCGCGTCAGCGACAAAGCCCTGCTGTCTCGCAAAAAGAGCTGCCGCTGCACCAAATCCTCCAGCCGCTTTACTCTCTGGCTAACCGCGGATTGCGTGCGACCCACGATATCGCCCGCCAGCGTGAAGCTGCCGGTGTCGGCCACGGCGACGAAGCAGCGCAGCAGATCGATCTCGAGGTTCATTGCTCCCATTTTCCTCTCCCTGTTTCGACTTGGCCGGTTTCGGCTCTTTCCTGGCCGGCCACGTATTGCCCAGGGCCGCTACCCGCCCTTGCGCGAGACTTGCTCAGTCGGGTGGCAGCACCTCCGAACGCTTCACTTGGCCGAGGGCGAAGCTCGTCTCTATCGATGCAATGCCGTCCAGTTGAGTGAGCTTGTCCATCAGGAATCGCTCATATGCCCGCAGGTCTCGCACGACAATACGCATGAGGTAGTCGCGCTGGCCGGTCATCAGATAGCAGTCGGCGACCTCCGGCCAACCCGAAACCTTCTTGGCGAAGCGGTCAAGATCGTCTTGCCTTTGCCGTTCGAGCTTGATGGAGGCGAAGGCATTGATCGGGAAGCCGACCTTCTCCTGGTCGATGATGGCGGTGTAGCGTCTGATGACGCCCGCTTCCTCCAGAATCTTGACCCGGCGCGCACAGGGCGAAGGCGACAATCCCACACGATCCGCAAGATCGTTGATGCTGATCTTGGCGTTCTCCTGAATCGCCGACAGGATCTTGCGATCGATGCCATCCAATTCCCGATTTGGCATGGAACACCAAAATTGAAACGAGTTGCGCTATGAATCCACCAATTCGTCTCAAAATCAACTGACCCAAGTTCTGTGGGGCAGCGGAATGCGCCATCACCATTCCCCGTCAGACCGGTGGCCGCCTCAACCGAAAGTGAGTGTTCAAGGCAAGGTCTTGGATGAAGTTTCAGAGGTTGTGCTGCTGGATGAGGTCTACGCCCCCGCCGGCGGCTCGGGCACAATCCCGTGACAGAGTCTTGCGAGCCGTACCAGCGCGACGGGAAGATCGGGCCATGAAAGGGACAACGGGCTGGCTGAGCAGTCGAGATAGGGAGGCGCCAGTATGAAGAGCGCCGCATAGGCTTTCATGCCGCATGCTCACGATGGTCAGTGCTTTCGCGCAGCATCTCGAGCACCTCGCCATGCGTGACAATATCGCCAGGTCTATGAACGGACGTCGTTCGGCCACAGAAGCGTGCCCGGTTCGCGATCACCTCGTTCGTGTTTCCTCAAAAATCAAAATACCGTCAGATCGGTCGAGGATCGTGACGGTATTTTTGAGCATGGTATCGCAGCGATAGGCGTCATCGAGGTCACCCCTGATAGAACGCCCATTGCGCCGTTGTTTGTGCTCGCCTTGCCAGTTGCAATGCCCCCGCACCCATCAGCCGGAAACTTTCGGTCGAACAGTTTTGCACGCACTGCTAGTGCAAGCAGCCTAAAGAGAGTTGCCGGCATTTGCTTCGAAGCTTGCAGCTCCGTTCCATGTACCCTGCGAGGCGAGCTGTTGCATTACACGCTTCGCTCGCTCTGCTGGATCAACCACCTTCTTGGGTCCGTAGTTTGGTGTCAGCAGCGCCGCTATGCCGGAGGGTAACGGTTCTTCCGTCCCCATAGATGTCGTGATTTTCTCGATAAGCCAATCGACGCAGAATGCGAAGACGGGGTCATCCCCTGCCTCTCGTTTCAGCTCATGTAGCTTGTACAGAAATTCGATCTGACCAACTCTTGTCGTACCCATCTTGGTAATCCCTCTTGTTAGGACCGAACCAAAGTGAGTTAGATGGCGTGACGCTGGCGTTACACGCGCGGGTGGGTTTGATGAAGGTTGCACTCTACCTCTGCGAGTGCAGTTAGCCGTCGTCATCGCAGAATGCCTGTTTCTCGCCAGAACACATGGCGCGCAACATTCTCAAACTCGCAAAGTAGCCCTTGAGGGGAGCAGCCGCCGGAGGAAAGCAGCCTTTGCCATCTGGCCAGCCCGCCGGAACGGCAATGCCGCTGTGGGGCGGCATAGTGTTCTTGGCCGCCATTTCGAGATGCTCGCGCAGAATCTGGAGTTCTGCGTCACCTGAGGCAGCTGGTGGCACGTCATACACGCGGCCTCCGGGCCGCTCTTGATCAGCGGCGGCTTGTTGCGCCACGTAGAAAGATTGCCGCCGAAATCGACAAACGCGAACATCTGAGACCGCCATTCATCAGGTGGTGCCAGTGCACCATCGTACATCGCCTGGAGCGCGCGTCCGAGCTTCTTTTGCGGATGGCCGATGAAAGGGTTCTGACCGATATGACAAGCAACGCATTTGTCGCCGACATCGATTGGATGAATGAGCTGCGAGTAATCGATGGACAGGCTCTCACTCTCGGTAAGCGGCGCGTTCCTCCAGTCTCATCATAAATGAGATTGTCGAAAAAGCAGGCATTCATCTGGAGTGCGTCAGTGCATATTGTCCCGATTTGTGGTTCCTTTCCGGCGACCTTCGGGTCGCTTCGGCGCATCGCGATGCAAAAGCCGCCGCTCTGTGCGCAAGGTCCACAGCGTCGTGTCGGTCATATGGTTGTTGAT
>CAVQCL010000022.1:0-143751 GCA_963710935.1 uncultured Alphaproteobacteria bacterium
CGATCTTCATGTCGGCGCCGGTGATGAAGCGCGCCTTGTCGCCGGCGAGGAAGGCGACCAGTTCGGCGACCTCTTCCGGCTTTCCGACGCGGCCGAGGGATGGCCCTTGCCCCAGTTTCAAGCGTCTTCTCGGCGGTGTTGTCGCCTTTCCATTTGTCCGCCGCCCAGCGCAGCATCGGCGTATCGATCGACGCCGGGCAGACAGCGTTGACGGTGATGTTGTCCGGCGCATGATCCAGCGCCATGGCGCGCACCAGAGCGTTGATCGCGCCTTTGCTCGCGGTATAGGCGGCGACGCCCGCCTGCGAGGCGTAGGATTGCACCGATGAGATCGCGACAATGGCGCCGCCGCCTCGTTTTTTCATCTCAGGGATGGCGTATTTCGAGGCGAGGAAGATGCCTTTCAGGTTGACGTCCAGCACGTCGTCCCAGACGTCCTCAGGCGTATCCACCACCGTGCCGTAGCGCTGGATGCCGGCGCTGCAGACCAGCACGTCGATGCCGCCATGGCGGTTGGCGGCCTCGTGCGACCGCTGCCTGCATCGCGGACTGCGTTGCGCACATCCGCGATAAAGCCGAAGGCCGCCGGGCCGATCCCGCGACCGCCTCATCGACCGAGGCCCGATCATTGGCGATGATCGCGACCTTGCCCGCCGCCCTGGGCGAAGCGCTGGGCACAGGCGAGACCCATGCCGAGGCTGCCGCCGGTGACGATGATGCTCTTGCCCGCGAAGTCGTGCATGCCGTTTCTCCCTGTCCGCGCCGCCCGGCGGCTTCACGCCAGCCCGGCAAGGTCGATCTCGGTGATGTGCCAACGCCCGAGATTGGCCGTGTAAAGCTTGTCGCCTTTCAGCGCGACATTGGTCGGGTGGGCTATCGTGGTTGCGTGGGGGTCCTCGATCAGCAGTTCCAGTCCGCGATCCGCCCGCCAGCGGTAGATGCGGCTCGGCTCGTAGCAGGAGATGAGCAGCGAGCCGTCAGGCGCAAAGGCGAGCCCGTCGGGAACGTTCGTGCACGCCTTCGATCGACAACGCGCTTCGAGCCGGCCGAGCCGTCGGCCTCGATGGGCACGAAGCTGATGCAGGGCGCGTCGCTCTCAACCACGAATAGCCCCGACCGGTCTGGCGCCATGGCCATGCCGTTGGCGAAGGAAAATGCGTCGCGGCACCACGGCCCGCCTTCGCCGGTGTTCAAATCATAGCGGAACACGCCGCCCTGATCGCCCGCGCTGTCGGAGACATAGAGCCAGCCTCTCTCCTCGTCGAGGACCGGATAGTTCGGGACCTTGATGCCGCTCTCGGCGAAGCGGCTCATCGCGCCGGTCGCGGCATCGTAGCGGAAGATCGCCTTGATGCTTCAGATCGCAAACGAAGCAATTGCCTTCTCGGTCGAAGGCGATGCCGAGCAGGAAGCCGCCCGTCGTCGCCATCAGCTCGACAGTCTTGCCCTTGGCGTCGATGCGCAGCAGGTCGCCGGTCTCGGTGCCGCACCAGATCGAGCCGTCCGCATGCACGGCCACGCCTTCCGGATGCGCAACGCGAGGCTCGTTGAAAATTCCGTCGAAGAAGACGCGCGCGGCGGAAATCGGCAAGAGCGGTTTCATGACAGGCCTCCTGTCAGATAGGTGATGCGGCGATGCGGTAACGGGTTTCAAACGGCGTGTCGGGCCAGAAGTCCTGCGCGGTCGGTACGCCCGACAGGGCGATCGGATTGTCGGCCAGCGCCGTCGCCGGGCCAAGCCCGAAGGGCGAGCAGATTGGCTCGATGCCGATGGCAAGGTGGCGGCCATTCCAGGGCGCTGCCGTGCGTCCGCGATTGGACATCCACAACAGCAGACTGGGAAAATGCCGCCGTATCCCAGGTCAGTTCGGCGCGGTAACGCTCGGCTAGGTTGCTCAGCGCCACGCGGCCATCGAGCCCTTCGATCTGCAGCAGTTCTTCTGTTTCCATTTCCAGCGGCAGCGTCGTGGCATCGATGTTGCTGCCGGCCCGCCCCGGAACGGCGGCGAGGTCGCGGAAGCTGCGGTTGGCGGCGAACACGGCCATTCCGGGCTCGACGTCATGCGGGTAGGTGTGCCCGACACGGAAGGAGCCGAGCTCCAGATGCGCGCCGCCTGGCTCGGCCGGCAGCCGGAAAACGGGGTGCAGTCCGATCGGCAGGCGGCAGGGCCGGCGCACGATGACGCGGAAGGTCAGATCGACGGCCGGTGCATCAGGATCAGGCGCGATCGATGCGCTCGACGCGCGCGACCGGGCTGCTTTGCGGATAGTCCAGCGCCAGGCGCAGACTATGGCCGTCGTCCTCCTGCCAATCCCATTCGTGATTGGATGAGTGGCCGTGGACCTCTTCGCCCTCCGCCGCCGGACCCATGACATTCGCCCACTCGGACGGCCACCCATCGCTTGTCACGGAATAGCCGAACGGCACGCATGGCCATTCGCCGCGCAGACGCTGGAGGATGCCCGGCAGGGTCTCTGCGCCGGGCTCATCGGCCCAAGGCGCGACGTGCAGCGGTGCAACCTTGCGGCCATCCGCCAGCCTGAACTCGACCGGCGCCAGCATGGCGCCCAGACGCTGAACGGTCAGCGTCCCATGCGCCCATGCAAGACTGCGCTCGGCGTCTCTCATGCCTTGGCTTTTGCCGGCTTGCTGCTGCGCTCAGCAAATTCGTGGATGCGGCGCTGGCCGATTTCGCTGAGGTAAAGTTCGCCCAGCACATCGCGTTCCATCGCCTGGCCGGTCGCCATATCGCCGGTGACGGCATGCGCCGCCAACCGCTTCAGGCTCTCGATCGCGAAGGGCGGCTCGGCGGCGATCGTCTCCGCCAGGGCGAGCGCGCGCGGCAGCAGTTGCTCGGCGTCGACGATCTCCTGCACCAGGCCGCTCGTCACGAATTCTGAGGCCGGCACGATCGCGCCCGTCATCAAGAGGTAGCTGGCGCGGTTATAGCCAAGCTTGGCCACGCTGCGCTGCGTGCCGCCGCCGCCCGGGATCAGGCCGAGCTTGATCTCCGGCAGGCCGAGTTTGGCGAACTGGTTGGCCAGCACGATGTCGCAGCACAGCACCAGCTCCATGCCGCCACCCAGCGCATAGCCGTTCACCGCGCCGATCACCGGTTTGCGATTGTCCTCGATCGAGGCATACATGCGCTCGCCGGCGGCCTGGAAGGCGACGAACTCGTCATGCGTCTGCGCCGCATATTCCTTGATGTCGGCGCCCGCCATGAAGCCGCGTCCTTCGCCGGTGACGACGATAGCGCCAACCTCGTCGTCTTCCGACAATGCGTTGAAGGCCATGGTCAGCTCGTTCTGCATGAGCTTGTTCATGGCGTTGAGCTGGTCGCCGCGACGGAACGTCATCAGCGCGACGCGGCCGCGCTTCTCGACGGTGAATGTCTTGTAGCTATCCATCGTCAAGCCGCCTCATCGACTGTCATGTCGCCGCTCGCCTCGAGCGCCGCGATCTCGTTCTTGGAGAAACCGAATTCGGCCAGGATCTCGCGACCGTGCTGGCCGACCAGCGGGGCAGGGCGCTCGATCGTGGCCGGCGTCTCGCTCATGCGCACCGCCGGCGCCACGACCCTCACCGTGCCGCCGCGCGGATGCTCGTAGCTGGTGATCATGCCCATGTGGGTGACCTGCGGGTCCTGCGCGGCGCTGCGGATGTCCTGCACCGGCGCGCACCAGATGTCGGCCGAGAACAGCCGCTCCAGCAGCTCCTGCGAGGTGAACTTCCGCGTTTCGGCGTTGACCTTCTCAAACACCTCGTCGCGCTTGTCGAACAGCGTCTTCAGATCGTCGTAGACGGCGAGATGCGGTGCTTCGAGCACCGTGTAGAGCGTCTTGAACGGGCTCATGGCGATGGAGACATAGCCGCCGTCGGAGGCCTGGTAGATGCCGAACGGCGCCTGCATGCCGGGATGGCCGATGCCGGACAGCGGCCGGACGAAATCCTCGCCGAGATTGAGCACAGCAACATATTCCTGGTTGAGATGCGCCAGCACGCCGGCCAGCAGATTGACCTCGATCTTCTGGCCCTTGCCGGTCTTCTCGCGATAGTAGAGCGCCGACAGGATGCCATAGACCATGTTCATCGCGCCGATCTGGTCGGAGAAGCCGGAGCCGACCGGCACCGGCGGCTGGTCGCCACGGCCGGTGGTGGAGGCGACGCCGGCAAGGCCCTGGATCAGCATGTCCTGGCCGGGGCGGTCGACATAGGGGCCGTCCTCGCCATAGCCCGAGCCCGAGCAATAGATGATGCGCGGGTTGACCGCCTTGAAGTCCTCGTAGCCGTAGCCGAGCTTGTCGAACACGCCGGGGCGGAAGTTCTGCACGACGACGTCGGCGTTCTTCGCCATCTCCATGATGATGCGCATGCACTTTCGGGCTTTTGAGGTTGAGCGCGATCGAGCGCTTGTTGCGGTTCCAGGCGAGGAAGTTCGGGCTTTCGGAACCGCCGACCCATTTGGCGAAGAAGGTCATGCCGCGGAACATGTCGCCCGCGCCGGCGCGCTCGATCTTGATCACGTCGGCGCCCATGTCGCCCAGCAGCTGCGTGGCGAAAGGGCCCTGCAGCAGGTGGCTGAAATCGAGGATGCGGACGCCTTCGAGGGCCTTGTTCATGGTCGTGACTTTCAGGATTCGGACGGAATGAATTTGGGCATGGCGGTCAACCCGCCATCGACGCGCAGGTCGATGCCCGTGGTGAAGCCGGCGGCGTCGCTGGCGAGATAGACGGCGGCTTCCGCCACTTCTTCCGGCTTGCCGATGCGGCCGATCGGGTGCATGCCGCACCCAGGACTTCGACAGTCCGTCGCCGAACTGGGCGACCAACTGGGCGTTCATCGGCGTGTTGATGGTGCCGGGCGAGATCGAATTGACGCGGACATTGTGCGGGCCGAACTCGACCGCCATCTGCCGGCTCATCGACATCACCGCGCCCTTGGCGCCGGCATAGGCAGTCCAGCCATCGAGGCCGATATGCCCCTGCGCCGACGCCATGTTGATGATCGAGCCGGATTTCTGCCGGATCATGTGGGGCAGGGCGTATTTGCAGCCGCGGAAGACACTTGTCAGGTTGATCGCGATCAGCCGGTGCCATTCGTCGTCGGTCATCTCGTAGACCGGCTTGCCGCCGATCGCGACGGCCGCGTTGTTGACCAGAATGTCGATACGGCCGGTTTCCTTCACCGGCTGCGTCGATCAGGCCGGCGATGTCGGCGTCCTGCGACACGTCGCAATGCAAATAGGTCGCCTTGCCGCCGGCTTCGCGCAGCGCTGCGGCAGCCTTCTCGCCCTTGTCGTCGGCGATGTCGCCCATGAAAACGACCGCGCCTTCGCGCAGCCATCGCCTTGGCGATGGCGTGGCCGATGCCGTCGGCCGCGCCGGTGATCACTGCGGTTTTCCCTTGAAGGCGTCCCATCGTCATTCTCCCAGCGCGCGGCGGCGCTTCAGTTCGTCGAAGCCGACCGCGGCGATGATGATCATGCCGGTGATGACGAGTTGCCATTCGGTCGGCAGGCCGAGACCGCGCAGGCCATTCGACAGGAATTGCAGGATCAGCACGCCCAGCGCCATGCCGGTCAGGCTACCGATGCCGCCGGCGAGGCTGACCCCGCCGAGCACCGTGGCGGCCACCACCTGGAATTCGAAGTTGAGGCCGGCCGTATGCTGCGCCGAGCCGACGCGCGCGGCGAGAATGATGCCGGCGATAGTGGCCAGCAACGAACTGATGAGGAAGCAGATGAACTTGACCCGGCGCACGTCGAAGCCGGCAAGGCGGGCGACTTCCGGGTTGCCGCCGACGGCATAGATCTGCCGGCCGAAGGGGCGATGCCGCATCATGTAGCCGAAGGCAAGCAGCAGACACGATCGCGATGACTGCGGAGTAGGGAAGCACGTTGAACAGCCGGCCGTCCGACAAGCGCAATGAAGCTGTCGAGCATGGCGTCGTCCGGGATCGCGCGCTGGCCGGTATAGAGATAGACGCTGCCGCGCAGCACGAACATCATGCCCAGCGTGACGATCAGCGAATTGATGCCGGCATAGGCGGTCAGATAGCCGTTCACCATGCCGATGAGCAGGCCGACGGCCAGCGCGCCGGCGATGCCGAGCGCCAGCGAATTGGTGTCGTTCATGATGACGATCAGCGGCAGCGCGATGGCGGCGAGCAGCGAGCCGATCGAGATGTCGACCTCGCCGGAGATGAAGACGATGGCGCAGCCGATGCCGGCGATCAGCGCGATCGAGGCCTGGCCCAGCACGTTGGTGAAGTTGCGCGTCGAGAAGAAGCCCTCCGCCGTCACCGAAAAGAAGGCGAGCACGAGGATCAGGCAGATCAGCAACGCGACCTCCTGGTGGCGGAACAGCCGGGCCAGGACCGACGGTGCCGCATGGGCCGATGCGGTTGCGGTCGTCATGCTGCCGTCCTCGCCTTCGAGCCGATCGCCGCGTCGAGGATGCGCTCCTGCGTCGCCTCCTCGCGCGACAGCGTGGCTGTCAGCCGCCCCTCGCACATCACGCAGATACGGTCGGAAAGGCCGAGCAATTCCGGCATTTCCGATGTCATCATCACGACGGCGAGGCCCTCGCCGGCCAAACGATCGATCAGCGCGAAGATCTCGGCCTTGGCGCCGACATCGATGCCGCGCGTCGGCTCATCGACGACGATCACCTTGAGGCCGCGCATCAGCCAGCGCGAAATCAACACCTTCTGCTGGTTGCCGCCGGAAAGGTTCTTGATCTGCTGGAACAGGCTCGGCGTCTTCACGCGGAAACGATCGACATACTCCTGCACGGCCGCGCGCTCCTGCCGCGTGTCGACGAAGCCGTTTCTGGTGAAGCGCTTCAGCGAAGCCAGGCTGGCGTTCTGCAACACCGGCAGTTCGGCCATCAGCCCTTCCGTCTTGCGATCCTCGGAGAGAAGGCCGATGCCGAGGCGCACGCCGGTCGTGGTGTTGTGCGGCGAAAGGGGCTGGCCGTCGACGATGATCGTTCCGGCCGTGATGGGATCGTAGCCGACGATCGCCTTGGCGAGCTCGGTGCGGCCGGCGCCCATCAGCCCGAAGAAGCCGAGCACTTCGCCGGCATGGGCCTCGAAGCTGATGTCCTTCAGCTTGCGCGCCGTCGACAATCCACCAACCGAAAGCGCGACCTTCGAACTTGCCGCGCCGCGCTGGCGCGGGAAGAGGTTGTCGATGCGGCGGCCGATCATGTCCTGGATCAGCGTCGCATGGGTGTGTTCGCCGATCGGTTTTGTCGAGATGTGCCGGCCGTCGCGCAGCACGGTCACCGTGTCGGCGATCTCGAACACCTCGTCCAGCTTGTGGCTGACATAGACAACGGCGATGCCGAGTTTGGTCAGCCGCCGTATCACCGTGAACAGCAGCTCCACTTCGGTCGGCGTCAGCGACGATGTCGGCTCGTCCATGACGACGACGCTTGCTTCATGCGCCAGGGCGCGTGCGATCTCGACCATCTGCTGCTGGCTGACCGGCAACGAGCCTGTTCGCGCTGCGGGGTCGACGTTGAAACCGATGCGGTCGAATAGCGCGGCCGCGTCCTTGTTGACCTTGCGCCAGTCGATCGAGCCGCCTTTGGCCTTCGGATAGCCTTCGAGGAAAATGTTCTCGGCAACCGTGAATTCCGCGATCAGCGCGATCTCCTGGAAGACAACCTTGATGCCTTCCTTCAAGGAGTCGCGCGGCGACTTCAACTCGACGTCGCGACCCCGAATGCGCATGGTGCCCGCGTCCTTGGGGTACACGCCGGCCATGATCTTGATCAGCGTCGATTTGCCAGCGCCGTTTTCGCCCATCAGCGCGTGCACTTTGCCTGGCTCCAGCGTCAGGTCGACATTCTCCAGCGCCAGCACGCCGGGGAAGCGCTTGCCGATGCCGCGCATTTCCAGCGCCGGCACGGTGCGGTCGATCTGGATTTCGCCCGCCTCTCGCGGGTGGAGCAGGTCACCGGACATTGCGCTTGCTCCTGACCAGATCGAGATAGGTGGCCAGCACGATGACGATGCCGGGCACGACCATCTGCAGGTCCTGGTTCCAGCCCAGAATGATGATGCCGTTGTCGATCACCTTTAGCACCAGCACGCCGAGCAGGGTGCCGATCAGCGAGCCGCGCCCGCCGGCAGGCTGGTGCCGCCCAGGATGACGGCCGCGATCACGGTCAACTCGAAGCCGCGCCCGGCGGTCGGCTGGCCGGCGTTCATCAGCGACGACAGGATCAGACCCGCGACGCCAACGCAGAGTCCCGTCGCGATGAAGGCGAAGAGCTTGAGACGCTCCGAGCGGATGCCGGACAGCCGCACGGCCTTCTCATTCGCGCCAACCGCATAGAGGTAGCGACCGAGGATCGTGAAACGCAAGGTGACATAGGCGACGGCGAAGATGACGGCCGCGATGATGACAGGGATCGGGATCGGCCCGGCATAGCCCGCCCCGAGATCGGTGAATGACGGCAGTTGATGATGGTTCTGCACGGCCTCCCGGGTGAACAGGTAGACGCCGCCCTGCAGCATCATCATCGTGCCGATGGTGCCGATCAGCGAATTGACCTTGAGCCGCGTCACGACAAGGCCGTTGACCAGCCCGACCGCTCCCGCGAAGGCAAGCGCTGCCAGCATGCCGAGCATCAGGCTCTGGGTCGAATTGAGCACCGCCATGGCAACGCAGCCGACGAAGGCCAGCGACGCGCCGACCGAGAGGTCCACCTCCGCGGTGATGATGAGCATCGTCATGCCGGAGGCGACGATCAGCACCAGGGCGCATTGGCGCAGGATGGCGATGATGTTGGCTTCCGAATAGAATTGCGGCGCAGCGAGCGAGATCGCGATGCACAGCACGAACAGGATGACGCCGAGCACAAGCTGGCCGCTGCCCGCGATGGCGGCAAGCGGAAGCCGTGTCGCGCTTGGAGCAGGACGGGTTGCGTCTGTCATCGAAACCTCTTTGTCGCATACGATGCCTTCCGGAATGCCCGGGAAAGCATCCGGCGCGGCACATTTGCGCCGCGCCGCAATTGCCGCGTTGGCGGCCGTGGCTGCGCGACCTTACTGCTTCAGGTCGGCCGCCGTCTTCATGCACTTATCCGGCGCCTGCAGCGCGTTGACCGCATCCCATTTGATCTTCCGGGACGTGCCGTCATAGTCGTAGAACTTCTTCCAGTCCTCGCCGTTCATCGGCGCGGTGGGGGAGACGATGTGCTCCGGCACGGCTTCGTTGTTGAACAGCTTGACGGCGGCATCGATCGCGGTGAAGCCGTTCTTTTCCGGGAACATCGCCGCCTCGATGCGGTAGGACGGCTCCTTCTCGATGGCGTTGATGAAGGCCAGGCCCTCGCCGCCGGTGCCGACGGTGAGCAGGGCGTCCTGTGACTTGCCGGCCGCCTTCCAGGCCTGCAGACCGCCGAGCGACGAGGAATCGTTGATGCCGTAGATGATGTTGATGTCGGCATTCTTGGCGAGTGCGGCGGACGAAACCTCCAGCGCGCGGTCCGGGTTGCCGCCGCCGTCGAGGTCATGCACCATCGTGGCGTCCGGGATGATCGTCTTGATGCCGTCCATGAAGCCCTGCGAGCGCAGCACCGTGGCGGACAGCAGCGGCAGGCCGACATTCATCACCTTGGCGGCGCCGCCGAGCTTCTCCTTGGCGTATTTGCCGGCCTCGACGCCTGCGTGATAGCCGGTGTCGTAGTCGCAGATCGCGACCATCGTCGTCATGCCCTTGACCGGATTGCCTTCCAGAACGACCGGAATGTTGGCAGCCTTGGCCTGGCGCAGCAGCGGCACCGCGCCTTCTTCGTTGACCGGCGTGATGATCAGCACGTCGACGCCCTTTGCCATGAAGTCCTCGGCAGCGGCAGACCTGCTTGGCGATGTCGAGATTGGCGTCCTGGACCTCGAGCTCGATGCCGAGCTCCTTGGCGCGATCCTGCATGCCCTTGATGACGTTCTGGTACCACTCATGCGTGGCGTAGTTGGTCACGTAGCCGATCTTCTTCGGCATGTTCTGGGCCTGTGCCGAAACCGCCATGCAGAGCGGCGGTTGAGGCCAGCAGCAGCGTCTTTATCAGTTTCATCGTTTTCTCCCATTTTGCAGCTGGGCTGCATCCTTTTGGACGGATGAACCGCCGTCCCGGTAGACTTGCGCGCTACACCGTGTGTTCCGGTGCGCCGAGAGCAGCGGAAACTCTCGATCCGGCGGCAAGGGTCTGGTGCAAGACCGCGGCGCGGTCGAAGCGGGCCTGCCGCTGCGGTATGAAGGGCACAGTCAGGGCGGCGACGACCGCGCCGATGTGGTCGCGCACCGGCACGGAAATATTGGTGCAGGCGTCGACGACGAGCGAGGCGCGCATCTCATAGCCAAGGTCGCCGATCGCCTCGAGCCGGGCTTCCATCTCGTCGCGCGTGCCGTAGGCCTCGCCCGCCGCGATGATGCGGTCGATCACGCTTGCGCCGTTCGGCCTCGGGCTGGTTGGCGATGAGCACCGCGCCGGAGCTGGTTTCCAGCGCCGGGAAACGCGAGCCCAGCGCCACCGAGTAGCGCATCGGCAGGGGCGAATCGATCTGCAGCGCGACCATGCACCTTCAGCCCGTCCAGCACGACCAGGTGGCAGCTCTGGTCGGAATTGGCGGCCAGGTCGCGCATGATCGGCAGCGCGCGCCTCGATCAGCCGGTTCACTGGCGGGTGCTTGTGCGCAAGTTCGAACAGCTTCAGCGACAGCCGCAGCCGGTCGGCTTTGGTGCGCACCACATAGCCGCGCTTTTCGAGCAGCAGCAGGATGCGGTAAATCTCATGGATCGACCGGCCGAGCCCGGCCGAGATCTCGGTCTGGGTCAGGCCATCCGGTTGGTTGGCCATGAATTCCAGGATGTCGAGCGCCTTCTCGACAGCCGGCACCCGGTACTCGCCCTTCGCGGTTTCGTCGCGCAAAGTCGTTTCGTCAGCTTTGCGTCATTCCGCTGCCTTTGCCGTTCGGTCCGTGTTGCGGGCATAGATCGCTTCGAAGGTTGCCGCGAACTCGGCCGGCGTGACGGCCCCGCGTATGGCTTCGGCAGCGTGGTGCGCCGTTTCACGGAAGAAATCGATGAAGCCGTCATCGGTCGGCCGCAGATAGGACGCCTCGATGGTGGCGAGCGTGTCGCGAAAGAAGTTGCGCGTCGCCGCGTTGACGCCTGCATCAGTCCAGGCCGCGCGCGAACCGGGCTGCCCGCCCGCTTCGACATAGGCGCGTGCGCTGATAGTCCGGCGACGACAGGTGGATGGCGTAGGCCATCGCCGCATCGCGGTTCGGCGAGCGGGCACTGACGCCGATGCCGGCGCCGCCGAGCAGGGCGCCCGCATGATCCTTCGCCGGTATGTCGGCAAAGCGCAGGTGCTTGCCTTCCGCCGCGGAAGCATAATTCACGTAACCGAACGCGTAGGGCACGTAGACGACATCGTCATGCGCGGCCATGTGGTCGTAACAGCGGATCGGGTTCCATTCCCACGATTTGGGGTGCGCCAATGCCGCCAACGCGCCGCAGTTCCGCGACCGCATCCTCGACCACCTTGCGGTCGGTGAAACCGTAACGCGTACCGCCGGTGCGTTGGGCGCAGAAGGTCAGCACCAGGCACATGGCGTCGGTCGGAACCAGCGGCAGGCCGATTGCCTTGCCGTCCTTGCGCAGCCGCGCCGCCAGGGCTCGTCAACTCGGCATGCGTAGCCGGCGCCTCGCCGTAAGGTCGTAGGAGGTCGGGACGGTAGCTCGCGACCTGGCAGGCGGCGTCGATGGGCAGCGCCCATTGCGAACCGTCGCGTGTGTAGGACTCCCAGGATTTGCCGACGCTATCAGCCGCGAATGCGGCTTGCTGGGTTTCGGACAAATAGTCGTCGAAGGGCGCCATCAGGCCGCCGGCGGCAATCTGCCCGATGAAGGGATGATCGAAAATGACCAGGTCGTACTCGTCCAGCACGGCTTCGAGCCGGCCTTCGCCGAATTCATAGAGGCTGCGGCGGTCCCACTGGATGTCGAGACCCGGATTGGCGTCGCGCCAGGACGCGATGCTCGCATCGAGCGGGCCCCAGCAACGGCGATGATCCCACGCAAGTCCGCGCAGTTTCGGCAATGTGATGTTCTCCGACGGGTCTTGGACGACAATGACTCCCTGTTTTTATTTGGGCAAGACATTTTTGTGAATAAAAACGCGGGAGCTTACGTGAGTCTAAATTTTAGGCATGCTGCTTCCTCGATCAATTTGTAGGCAATGATTTCCCTATAAGCCGATTTTGCAGGCAGCGCGGCGAACATGCTCGACAAAGCGTGAATTGGTAAAGCATTGGAAATTATCGAAAAATCCCAGGTTCAAGATGTTGGCACGCGGCTTGCGTTTCGTATTGCGGTGCACAAAAAACGAAAGGGGATGGCGCCAATGCTCAATATGAAAAAATACGCGCGCTGCTTGGCCGGCGCGACGATCATAGCCGGTTCGCTCGCATTCACCGCAACAGCCAATGCCGAAGACACGATCAAGATCGGCATCCTGCATTCGCTGTCGGGCACGATGGCGATTTCCGAGACGACGCTCAAGGACGCCATGCTGATGCTCATCGACGAGCAGAACAAGAAGGGCGGCGTGCTCGGCAAGAAGCTGGAAGCGGTCGTCGTCGATCCCGCTTCCGACTGGCCGCTGTTCGCCGAAAAGGCGCGCGACCTGATGGCAAAGGACAAGGTTGCCGCGGTGTTCGGCTGCTGGACTTCTGTCAGCCGCAAATCGGTGCTGCCGGTGTTCGAAGAACTGAATGGCGTGCTGTTCTACCCGGTCCAATATGAGGGCGAGGAATCGCAGCGCAATGTCTTCTACACGGGCGCTGCGCCGAACCAGCAAGCCATTCCGGCCGTCGACTATCTGATGAGCGAGGATGGCGGCTCTGTCGAGCGCTGGGTGCTGGCCGGCACCGACTACGTCTATCCGCAGACGACCAACAAGATCCTTCAGGCCTACCTCGAATCCAAGGGCGTGGCCAAGGAAGACATCATGATCAATTACACGCCATTCGGTCATTCCGACTGGCAGACGATCGTGTCGGACATCAAGAAGTTCGGCTCCACCGGCAAGAAGACCGCCGTCGTCTCGACGATCAACGGCGACGCCAACGTGCCGTTCTACAAGGAACTCGCCAACCAGGGCATCAAGGCGGAAGATATCCCCGTCGTGGCGTTCTCCGTCGGCGAGGAAGAACTGGCCGGCCTCGACACCGCCCCGTTGGTCGGTCACCTGACCGCCTGGAACTATTTCCAGTCGGTCGACAACCCGGCCAATGCCGAATTCATCAAGACCTGGAAGGCCTTTACCAAGAACGACAAGCGCGTCACCAACGATCCGATGGAAGCGCATTACATCGGCTTCAACATGTGGGTTGAAGGCGGTGGAGAAGGCTGGCTCGACGGAGCCGGATGCCGTGATCGACTCGATCGTCGGCGTTTCGGTGCCGAACCTTTCCGGCGGCTATTCGACCATGATGCCGAACCACCACATCACCAAACCGGTGCTGATCGGCGAGATCCAGGCCGACGGCCAGATGGAGACGGTGTGGCAGACATCCGGCCTCGTCGTGGGTGACGAGTGGTCCGACTATCTGCCCGATTCCAAGAGCCTCATCGCGGATTGGCGCGCGCCGCTCTCATGCGGCAACTTCAATGTAGCGACCGGCAAGTGCGGCGGGCAGGGCACCAACTAACATCCCACGCAACGAGCCAGGCTTCCGGGCGTCCTCCTCCCCGCCCGGAAGCAACCTTCGATCCACCGGACGTTCTCCAGTGACACCAAATGCTCTCCGTTGCTCCTCTCCGTCCTGCCGGACATCTCCCCCGCAAGGTGGGAGTATCAGCGGGCCGCGAGGCCGCTGATCTTTCTCCCTTTCATGTCCGGCAGGACAGAGAGAGGCAACGAACGAGTATTTGCGCTGACCATTCATTTGATCGCCATCCTTTTTGCGTTCCTCATCGCCCTCTCGCCCGTCCATGCCGACGAGGCCGCGGTGCGCTCGGGCCTGGCGAAATTCGCGACGGCGAAAGGTTTTGCGGAGATAGAAGCCGTCGTGCGTGAACTCGGCGCAACCGGCGACCCGGCGGTGGCAAAGCCGCTGGCCGCGCTCGCCGAAGGCAATCTCTACATCCGCAAAGCCGACAGCATGGTTTTCATCGCACGCGAAAGTGGCGACGCGTTCGCACTGATCGACCCCATCACGGAAGCCGACGCCGGAACTGCTGCGAAGGGCGATCTGACCAAGGTCCGCGTCAACAATGCGGTGCGCCGAGCTGTTCGCGAAGCCTCCGGCTCCTTGACGTTGGGCGGAGACGACGCGGCCGCGCGGCTGGCCGCGGCCAACGCCATTTTCCAGAAGCCTGACCCTGGCGCCATCGAGGCGCTTGATGCCGCGATCGCCAAGGAAGGCGACACAACGGTCAAGCGACGCATGGAGCAGGCGCGTGCGGCTTCCGTGCTCGCCTCGGATCTGCCAGACGCGGACAAGAGCGCTGCAATCAAGCTCATCGCAGGCTTAGGCAGTCGCGAAGCGCTTAATCTTCTGACCAGTTTCGAGGCCGGCGCGACCGGCGACTTGAAGGCCGAAGCGGCTGCCGGCATCCGTTCGATCAACAGCACATTGACGGCCTGGGATGCGGCTCAGAATGTCTGGTACGGCATTTCGCTGGGCTCGGTGCTGCTCCTGGCGGCGATCGGGCTTGCCATCACCTTCGGCGTCATGGGCGTCATCAACATGGCGCATGGCGAGATGGTGATGCTTGGCGCCTACACCACCTTCGTCGTGCAGGAGGCAATCCGTGCCGCCGCGCCTGGCCTGTTCGACTGGTCGCTGGCGATCGCCATGCCCTGTGCCTTCTTGATCACTTTCGCCGTGGGCGTGGCGATCGAGCGCGGCATCATCCGGTTCCTCTACGGACGTCCGCTGGAAACGCTGCTGGCGACATGGGGCGTTTCGTTGATCCTCCAGCAGGCGGTGCGCACCATCTTCGGGCCTACCAACCAGGAGGTCGGAAATCCGTCCTGGATGTCGGGCGGCTTCGAGATCGGACAACTCGCGATCACCTGGAACCGGCTTTGGATCGTCGTCTTCGCGCTCGCTGTCTTCGCACTGCTGCTTTTCATCTCCAATCGCACGGCGTGGGGCCTGCAGATGCGCGCTGTCACCCAAAACCGACGCATGGCGGCTTCGATGGGCATCCGCACGCCTTGGGTCGACGCTTTCACCTTCGGATTGGGTTCGGGGATTGCCGGCATCGCGGGCGTGGCGCTCAGCCAGATCGGCAACGTCTCACCAAATCTCGGACAAGGCTACATCATCGACATCTTTCATGGTGGTCGTCTTTGGCGGCGTCGGCAATCTGTGGGGCACGCTGCTCGGCGCCTTCTCGCTCGGCATCGCGAACAAGTTTCTTGAGCCCTATGCCGGCGCGGTGCTCGGCAAGATCATCGTGCTCGTGCTCATCATCCTGTTCATACAGAAGCGTCCGCGTGGTCTTTTCGCGCTCAAGGGAAGGGCCATCGAGGCATGATCACCGCGCGCATCCTCGCCAACGGGCTTGACCGGCGCATCGCCATCTTCCTCGCCCTGCTGGTTGCCATCGCGATCATCGTGCCGGCGTCGAACCTGTTGCTGCCGCCGGACAACCCGCTGCATGTGCCGACCCACGTCGTGGCGCTGTTCGGCAAATATCTCTGCTATGCGCTGCTCGCGCTCTCGCTCGATCTCGCCTGGGGATTCTGCGGCATCCTTTCGCTCGGCCACGGCGCGTTCTTCGCGCTCGGCGGCTACGCGATGGGCATGTACCTCATGCGCCAGATCGGCGCGCGCGGCGTCTATGCCAATCCCGAACTGCCGGACTTCATGGTGTTCCTCAACTGGAAAGAATTGCCCTGGTACTGGTACGGGTTCGACCAGTTCTGGTTCGCCGCGCTGATGGTGCTGGTCGTTCCCGGGCTGCTCGCCTTCTGCTTCGGCTGGCTCGCTTTCCGCAGCCGCGTCACCGGGGTGTATCTCTCCATCATCACCCAGGCGATGACCTATGCGCTGCTGCTCGCCTTTTTCCGCAACGACATGGGTTTCGGCGGCAACAATGGCCTGACAGACTTCAAGGATATCTTGGGCTTCAACGTGCAGGCGGCAGGCACCCGAGGCGCGCTCTTCGCTGCGTCTGCACTATTCCTGGCGCTGGGCATCGTCATCACAGCAGCGGTGGTAAAGTCGAAACTCGGCAAGCTGATGGTCGCCGTGCGCGATGCCGAAAGCCGCACGCGCTTCATCGGCTGGCGGCCGGAGCATGTGAAACTGTTCGGTTTCACGCTGTCGGCGATCATGGCGGGCGTTGCAGGCGCGCTCTACGTGCCGCAGGTCGGCATCATCAATCCGAGCGAATTCGCGCCTGCCAATTCGATCGAGGTCGTCATCTGGACCGCTGTCGGCGGGCGAGGAACGATCGTCGGCCCGGTGATAGGCGCGGTGCTCGTCAACTGGACGAAGAGCTGGTTCACTGCCGCTCTGCCTGAATTGTGGCTCTTCGCGCTCGGTGCGCTGTTCATCGCGGTGACGTTGTTCCTGCCCAAGGGCATTGTCGGCATGTGGGACCAGTGGCGTGCCAGTCGAGCCGACCGGAAGGCTCAAACTGCAGCTGAGCCGCCGCCCGTCGACGTTCCGATTGTCCGCCCCAGCCAAGGCGCGCGCCGCGCAACTCGATGCGCCCGCGGCGCAGCCGGCGGAGTGAAGCCATGTCCAAGCAGCACACCATCCTCTACCTCGACGGCGTGTCCGTTTCCTTCGACGGTTTCAAGGCGATCAACAACCTCTCGCTGACGCTCGGCAAAGGCGAGATGCGCGCCATCATCGGCCCGAACGGCGCCGGCAAGACGACGATGATGGACATCATCACCGGCAAGACCCGTCCCGATGCAGGTGAGGTCTATTTCGACGGCGAGCACGACCTGACCAAGCTGGACGAAGCCGATATCGCCAATCTCGGCATCGGCCGGAAATTCCAGAAGCCTACCGTGTTCGAGATGCACACGGTCGAAGACAACATCGCACTGTCGCTCAAGGGCAAGCGCGGCGTGTTCGCCGCCCTGTTCGACATCCGCTCGACCGAGGAGCAGGACCGGATCGATGAAATCCTGGAGATCGTTCGGCTCGACGGCAGGCGCGCGGAGAAGGCGGCGGATCTTCACATGGCCAGAAGCAGTGGCTGGAGATCGGCATGTTGCTGGCCCAGGATCCGAAGCTTCTGCTGGTCGACGAACCGGTCGCCGGCATGACCGATGCCGAGACGGAAGAGACTGGGCGACTGCTCAAGGAAATCGCGCAATCGCATTCGGTGGTGGTGGTCGAGCACGACATGCATTTCGTGCGCAATCTCGGCGTCAGGGTCACCTGCCTGCACGAAGGGTCGGTGCTGTCGGAAGGCACACTCGACCATGTCTCGGCCGACCAACGGGTCATCGAAGTCTACCTCGGGAGATAGTGATGTTCAGAAGGATCAACCTTGCCCTCATGGAAGCCGAAAACGCTCGGCGAGCCGCAAGCCGTGCAGGGCGGCCAGCGCTTCATCCTCTGGCCGAATATTATGGCGATTGGGAGCGCGCGCGAGACGCATCGAAGGAGGAGCCCGACGAGCGGCAGGTCTCCGTCAGCCTGGTTGCCGAAGACTGATGCTCACCGTTTCCGACGCAACACTTCACTATGGTGCTGCCCAGGCTCTGCGCGGTGTCTCGTTGGACGTCGAGGAGAAAAAGATCACCTGCGTGTTGGGTCGCAACGGCGTCGGCAAAACGTCGCTGATGAGAGCAATCGTTGGACAGCACAGGCTGTCCGGCGGATCGATAGCCTTCGAGGGGAAGGCGCTCGACCGGAGCACGCCATACGAGCGGGCCCGGTCGGGCATCGCATTCGTACCGCAAGGGCGGGAGATATTCCCGCTGCTGACGGTCAAGGAAAACCTGGAGACCGGTTTTGCGCCACTCAAGCGGTCGGAGCGTACGCCATACCGGACTATGTGTTCGAGCTCTTTCCTGTGCTGAAGCAGATGCTGTCGCGACGCGGCGGCGATCTGTCCGGTGGTCAGCAGCAACAGCTCGCGATTGGTCGCGCGCTGGTCACCCGTCCGAAGCTTCTGGTGCTCGACGAGCCGACCGAGGGCATCCAGCCGTCGATCATCAAGGACATCGGCCGTGCGATCCAGTACCTGCGCGACACGATGGGCCTGACCATCCTTCTGGTCGAGCAGTATCTGGATTTCGCGCGCGAACTTGCCGACAGTGTCGCCATCATGGATCGCGGCGAGATCGTCTATTGCGGCAACCCGACTGGCCTGGACGATCCAGAGGTGCGACGCCATCTCATGCTCTAACGCGGCCGTTCGTATGACGGCCTAACGAGGAAGTGGCACCGTCGCCATACAGCTTCATTCACTCGATCGCCGATATGTCCGGCTTCACCGGCATCGGGAAATTGACGAAATAGGGCTTCGCCTCCCGCAGGACCCGGGCATAGGAGGGACGCTGCATCAGCCGCCGCGCATAGGCGGCCGTGTTTGGAAAAGCCTCGCCGATCGGCTCGACCGTGTTGGCGTAGAAGAGGCCAGGAGCAGCAGCACAGTCGGCAATGCCGAAGGTTTCGCCCATCGCCCAACTCTTGCCGCTCATCGCCGCCTCGATCACGCCATAGGCTTCGCGAAGCTGCCCGCGCGCCTGTTCGACGCCGAAAGCGTCGTTCTGGCCTTCGGGCCGCAAGCGGTCCGTGACGATCTTCTGCATCGGCACTTCGACATAGTGGTCGTAAAACCGATCCCAGAAGCGCGCCTGCAGCGCTTCGTCCGGATCGGCGGGCAGGAATTTCGGCCCGCCGCAATGCAGATCCAGATATTCGAGGATGATCGTCGTCTCGGCGATCGTCTCGCCGCGCTCCTGGTCCTCCAGCACCGGCATCTTCGCCATCGGCCATACCTTCTTGAAGGCGGCCACCGAATCCGGATTGCCGAAATCGACGACCACCGGCTCGAAGGCAATGTCCTTCTCGTAAAGTGCGATCAGCACCTTGTGGCAGAAGGAAGCGAGCGGGTGGTACCAGAAGCGCAGCGGCATCGAAACTCTCCTCGGTGAGGCGGCCTGCCTGGCTCGTGCGGCACGCGACCATAGGTCTTTTCAGTTCCTTGCAGTCTGGTCCCGAAAGGCAAGCGCTTTTCAACAGCGATTGCGCAAGCAGCACAAGGAACAAAACGCCGAGGCTTCGATTATCTCCACGGAATTGTTCCGACCCCCTGAAGGATGGAAAATCATCATGGACATCACAACCCGCAACGACCTCAAATCCAATGCCAAGAAGAAATCGATCGATCTGCTCAACGCGCGGCTAGCCGAGGCGATCGATCTCGGCCTTATGACCAAGCAGGCACATTGGAACGTCAAGGGACCGTCATTCATCGGCGTGCATGAGATGCTGGACAAACACTATGAGGAGATCGAAAAACACGTCGACACGATCGCTGAGCGGGCCGTCCAGTTAGGCGGCACATCACACGGCACGTTGCAGGATGTCGCGAAAGCCTCGCCGCTGAAGCCGTACCCGACTGATATTCACAAGACCAAGGACCATCTGGCCGCTCTGATCGAGCGCTACGCTGCCGCCGGCAAGCTGGCGCGCACTGCCATTGATGAAGCCGACGAGGCGGGCGACATGGACACGGCCGACCTCTTCACCGACTATTCGCGGGCGCTGGACAAGCTTCTGTGGTTCCTGGAAGCGCATGTGCAGGAGAAAGAGTAAGCCGCTGAACTTACGCTAAGTCCGGATACGCTCACGCAGTACGCCGGGGTGACATCGGCGCGATGGCGTGCCACCGCTGTCATCACCTCTGCCGCCGCCAGTGCAGCAATTACCTCTGGCCGTTTGTCGCGTAGGCCGTCGCCGCCGATCGGTGAGACCAGCCGCGAAAAGGCCCTTTCTGTGCCATCAGCGTTTTTTAGATACCAGCTCTTGAACGTCGCCTTCTTCGACTTGGAGCCGATCATGCCGACATAGGCGGCATCATCGCGGCGCAGGGCCTCGCTGACGATCAGGAAATCCAGCGCATGGTCATGCGTGAGGATCAGGAACGCCGAGCCCGCCGGCGCTTCGCGCACAATTTCTTCCGGCACCGGCGTCAGCATGGCCTCAACGCCATCCGGCAAATCCTTTAACTCTTCCGCGCGGGTCTCGACGACGATCGGACGCAGTGGCAGCAGGCGAAGCGATGCGGCCAGCGCACGTCCGACATGTCCGCCACCGAAGACATAGACATTGGGCTGCGCTGCGTCCTGCGCTTCGGCGCTATCGAGTAGATCGCGCGCCAGCACGCGATCGACCATTCGTACTGACAAGCCGACGCGCCCGCCGCAGCATTGGCCGATTTCCGGCCCAAGCGGAATGTCGAGCAGAACCGTGCCCATCTTGCGGAAGGTCGGCGTGCGCAGCATCTGCCGCGCCTTGTCGATCGCCATATATTCGAGCTGCCCGCCGCCGATCGTGCCGAAGATGCGCTTCGGCGTAACCAGCATCCATGCGCCCTTTTCACGCGGCGTCGACCCCTTGACCGACGACACCTTCACCAGCGCCACATGAGGATACGCGGCGAGGAAGTCTGACAGGCTGTTGGCAAGCGTTGTCATGGCCTATTCTACCAGATTTTCAGACCTTTGCCTGCTTCAACCGCTCGACCGCCATCAGCACGCGCTCGGGCGTCGCGGGGGCGTCGAGTTGAGGGCTGACCTTGTAGTCGGCAACACTCGCAACGGCATCCGACAAGGCGTGCAGCACCGCTATACCCAGCGGCAGCGGCGGTTCGCCCACGGCTTTCGAGCGATGGATCGTCGGCTCATAAGCCTCCGACCAGTCGATCAGCGTCGTGTTGAAGATTTTCGGGCGGTCGGAAGCCAGCGGGATCTTGTAGGTCGACGGCGCATGCGTGCGCAGCCGGCCCTTGGTGTCCCACCACAATTCCTCGGTCGTCAGCCACCCAGCTCCTTGCACAAAACCGCCCTCGATCTGTCCGATATCGATCGCCCGGTTGAGCGATCGGCCCGTGTCGTGAACGATGTCTGCGCGCTCGATGACATATTCACCGGTCAGCGTGTCGATCGAAACCTCGGCGCAGGCCGCGCCATAGGCATAGTAGTAGAAGGCGTGGCCACGCCCTTCCGCCCGGTTCCAGTGGATTTTCGGCGTCTTGTAGTGGCCCGATGCCGACAGATGCACGCGCGCCTTGAACGCCTGGTTGACCAGTTCGGTGAAGGCGATTTCCTGGTTGCCGACCCGCACACGGTTCGGCAGAAATTCGATCTGCTCCAGCGGCACCTGGTATTTGTCGGCGGCAAACTGCTCGAGCCGCTGCCGGATCTGCCGCGCGGCGTCCAGCGCCGCCATGCCGTTCAGGTCCGCACCGGACGAAGCCGCCGTCGGCGCGGTATTCGGCACCTTGGCGGTTGTCGTCGCCGTGATCTTCACCCGGTCGAGGTCGATCTGAAATTCGGAGGCCACTACCTGCGCCACTTTCAGGTGCAGGCCTTGGCCCATCTCGGTGCCGCCATGGTTCATGTGCACCGAGCCGTCATTGTAGACATGCACCAGCGCGCCGGCCTGGTTCGACTCGGTCTTTGTAAAGGAGATGCCGAATTTCACCGGCGTCAGTGCGATGCCGCGCTTGATGAAGCGGCTGTTCTTGTTGAACGCCCGGATCTCGCGCCGCCGGCGCTGATAGTTGCTGCTGTCCTCGAGTTCGGCGACGACTTTCTGGATGATGCAGTCCTGCACGGTCTGGTGATACGGCGTCACGTTGCGGCCGGTATTCGTGCCCATCGCGTCATAAAAATTGAGCTTGCGGATTTCGAGCGGGTCCTTGCCGACAGCATAGGCGACCTCCTCGATCACACGCTCGGCCCCGACCATTCCTTGCGGGCCGCCAAAGCCGCGGAACGCGGTGTTGGAAACGGTATTGGTGTAGAGCGGGGCCGATTCCGCGTGCACATGCGGGTAAAAGTAGGCGTTGTCGCAGTGGAATAGCGCCCGGTCGCCCACCGGTCCGGAAAGATCGGCCGAAAAACCGCAGCGATAGGCGAACATGTAGTCGACGCCGAGGATGCGACCCTCGTCATCGAAGCCGACCTCATAGTCGATGGCAAAGTCATGACGCTTGCCGGTGGCCGTCATGTCCTCGTCGCGGTCCATGCGCATCTTGGCCGCGCGCTTCCACTTTTTCGCAGCGATGGCGGCAATTGCCGCGCCCTGATTGGCCTGCGTTTCCTTGCCGCCGAACGCGCCGCCCATGCGCCGCACTTCGACCTGAACCGAATGGCTGGGCACGCCCAAGGCATGCGCGACGAGGTGCTGGGTCTCGCTCGGCCCCTGGGTGGAGGAATAGACATGTACCTCCTCGTCCTCGCCGGGCACCGCCAGCGACACCTGTCCTTCCAGGTAAAAATGCTCCTGACCACCAAGCCACATACGGCCCTTCAGGCGGCGTGGCGCATCCGCGATGGCCTTGGCGGCGTTGCCGCGTTTGAGCGTCAGCGGTGTCGTCACCTGCTTGTGGGTTTTGACGTCGAGGTCCCAGATCTCGATCGTCGCCGGCAGTTCCTTGTATTCGATCTTGGCAAGCCGCGCAGCCGCGCGCGCCTGCTCGCGGGTTTCGGCCAGCACGGCGAAGATCGGTTGGCCGTGAAACTGCACCAGGCCGTCGGCGAAGATCGGGTCGTCATGCATGGCACTCGGCGAAATATCGTTCACGCCCGGAACGTCCTTGGCTGTCAGCACATCGACCACGCCGGGCGCTGCTGCGTACGGCGGAAAGGTCGAGCTTGGTGATCTTGCCATGCGCCACCGACGACTGGCCGATGCCGATGTGCAGCGTGCCTGCCGGCTCCGGCATGTCGTCGATATAGACGGCGTCGCCCGTGACATGCTTGTGGGCAGAGTCATGGAGGGTATCGGAGTGAACGCCGCCTGCGATCTTTTGCGCCTTGAGGTTGGGTTGGTGGGCGGTCATCAGGCAGCCTCCCTCGACACCTGCAGCGGCTCTTTCGTGCCGGTGGTCTCTGCGTAGAAGCGCACCAGCAGATTGCGACCTGCCAGCGCCCGGTATTCGGCGCGTTGCGCGCATGTCGGTCAGCGGCGTGAAGTCCGACGCGAAAGCCGACAAGCGCGGCCGTCACGTTGTCTTCGTTCCAGGCTTTGCCGACCAGCGCGTTCTCGACGTGGAGCGCCCGTTTCGGCGTTGCCGCCATGCCACCATAGGCGATGCAGATGTCGTCGACCGTGCCGTTCTTCTTGAGCGTCAAATGGAACGCGCCGAGCGTCGCGGTAATGTCCTCGTCGCGCCGCTTGGTCACCTTGTAGACCGCGAAATGCGTGCCTTTCGCCGGCACCGGCACATGCACGGCCTCGACGAACTCGCCGGGTTTGCGGTCCTGCTTGCCATAGGCGATGAAGAAGTCTTCCAGCGGGATCGTCCGGCGCTTCTTGCCTTTGCGCAACGTCAGCGTTGCGCCCAGCGCAATCAGCGGTGGCGGCGTGTCGCCGATCGGAGAACCGTTGGCAACGTTGCCGCCGATCGTGCCCATATTGCGCACCTGTTCGCCGCCGATGCGGTCGATCAGCGGGCCAAGCGCCGGGATGCGCTTCGACAGCGTCGCAAAGGCTTCGGTGTAGGTGACGCCAGCGCCGATGGTGATGATGCCCTTCTCTTCCGAGATGGTCTTCAGATCATCCAGGCCGGCAATGAAAATGGCGGGCGAGATGTCCCGGTGCTGCTTGGTCACCCACAGCCCGACATCGGTCGAGCCGGCAACCACGGTCGCGGTCGGCTCGGCTTCCAGCAGCTTGGCGAAGTCGTCGGCGTCGGCCGGAATGATCAGCCGCTTCTTGCCCTCGCCGATCTCGACACGCGCGCCGTCGCGCAATGCGCTTAACTTGGCGATCACCGCCTTGCGCTCGGCCAGCAGCGGGTCCTTGGCGGCCTTGCCGTAGTCGGAGATGGCGCGCGCGGCGCGCATGATCGCCTCATAGCCGGTGCAGCGGCAGAGATTGCCTTGCAGCGATTTTTCGATTGCCGCATCGCTCGGGTTGGGCGAGCGCATCCACAGGCCATAGAGCGACATCACGAAGCCCGGCGTGCAGAAGCCGCATTGCGAGCCGTGGAAATCGACCATCGCCTGCTGCACCGGGTGCAGGCCGCCTTCGGTTCCCCGCAAATGCTCGATGGTCACGACATGCGTGCGGTCGAGCGAGCCGAGGAAGCGGATACAGGCGTTGACGCTCTCATAGACGAGCTTGCCGCCGTAAAGACGGCCGACGAGCACCGAGCAGGCGCCGCAGTCGCCTTCCGCGCAGCCTTCCTTGGTGCCCTTCAGCGAGCGGCGCAGGCGCAGATAGTCGAGCAGCGTCTCATCCGGCGCGACATCCGACAGCGACACCGTTTCGCCGTTCAGCAGGAAGCGGATTTCGGTCCTGGGTTTTGCCTTGGCCATTGTCTTAGCTGCCGCGATAGGTCGAGTAGCTGTAGGGCGAAATCAATAATGGCACATGATAGTGCGTCTTTGCCGCCATGCCAAAACGCAGCGGCACGATGTCGAGGAAGGCCGGGGAGGGCAGTTCGGTCCCTTGCCCACGCAGATAGTCGCCGGCGAAAAACACCAGCTCGTATTCGCCGGTCTGGAACTCGCTGCCCGCCAACAGGGGCGAGTCGACACGGCCGTCGTGATTGGTGGAAACGGTCTTCAGCAACGAACGGCTATCGCCCTCGATGCGATAAAGCTCGATTTTGAGGCCTTGCGCAGGCTTGCCGCTTGCCGTGTCCAGCACATGGGTGGTCAGGCGTCCGCCGGTATCAGTCGACATGAAATCTCCCTTTGCCATCGGGCGTTGTTTTCGTTTTCGATGGCCACACGTCTGCCGATTTAAGACCAAGCGGCGACAGGCGGGAAGCGGGGCCGGCCAAAAAGCATTTTCAAAATTTTTCGAGGCAATCTTTCACGTTACCCGCGCTATGTTTGAAAGATATCACCTCGACGAAGGGTGGGGAGGATCATGCGATACGTCAGAGATATGCGCGGCTATGGCGCCAATCCGCCGGACCCGAAATGGCCGGGCGGCGCGCATGTCTGCGTGCAGTTCGTCGTCAACTACGAGGAAGGCGGCGAAAACTGCGTGCTGCACGGCGATGCCGCGTCGGAGGCCTTCCTGTCCGAGATCGTCGGCGCCGCACCCTGGCCCGGCCTGCGCCACTGGAACATGGAATCGATCTACGAATATGGCGCGCGCGCCGGTTTCTGGCGGCTGCACCGCATGTTCACCGAGGCCAAGGTGCCGGTCACCGTTTATGGCGTCGCCTCCGCGCTCGCCCGCTCGCCCGACCAGGTCGAGGCGATGCAGCAGGCAAACTGGGAAATCGCCTCGCATGGCCTGAAGTGGATCGATTACCGCGAATACAAGGCTGCGGACGAAGAGAAGGACCTTACCGAGGCCGTCCGGCTGCATGCCGAGGTGACCGGCCAGCGCCCAACCGGCTGGTACACCGGGCGCACGTCGGTGAACACGGTGCGTCTCGTCGCCAAGGAGGGCGGCTTCGCCTACATTTCCGACACCTATGACGACGAGCTGCCCTACTGGCTCGACCATGACGGCCACGGCAACGCCATCGACCCGCAGCTCATCATTCCCTACACGCTCGACGCCAACGACATGCGTTTCGCCACGCCGCAGGGCTTCAACACCGGCGATCACTTCTTCCAGTATCTGAAGGACGCCTTCGATACGCTCTATGCCGAAGGCAAGGCTGGCCGGCCGCGCATGATGAATATCGGCCTGCATTGCCGGCTCATCGGTCGTCCAGGCCGCGCACTCGGGCTGCAGAAATTCATCGACTATGTGAGGAGCCACAAGAAGGTTTGGCTCGCGCGCCGCATCGATATCGCCGAGCACTGGCGCAAGAACCATCCCTATCAGGCGCCGGCGCTGCAGGCCCTCGCGCATGGACGAAAGCGGATTTCGTCGAAAGCTTCGGCGGCATTTTCGAGCATTCGCCGTGGATCGCCGAAGGCGCCTATGCGCTCGAGCTTGGGCCGGCGCATGACAGCGCCGGCGGCCTGCACAATGCGCTGTGCCGCGTGTTCCGCTCGGCCAGCGACAAGCAGCGTCTCGGCGTTCTGACTGCCCACCCCGATCTCGCCGGCAAGCTCGCGCAGGCCAAGCGGCTGACGAAGGAATCGACATCGGAACAGGCAGGCGCCGGGCTCAATGCGCTCACCGACGCTGAGCGCACGAAATTCACCGAACTCAATGACGCCTACGTCAAGAAGTTCGGCTTCCCCTTCATCATCGCCGTGCGTGACAACACAAAGGCTCGCATTCTGAAGGCCTTTCAGACGCGCATCAAGAACAGCCGCGACGTCGAGTTTGCCACCGCCTGCAAGCAGGTGGAACGCATCGCCCGGCATCGCCTCAACGACATTCTTCCGGCATAGGCATCATGGACACGACTGTACGCTCAGGACCGACAATGACGAAGCGCTCCTATTACGCCCCGAAAGGCGGCCTGCCGCCGCAAACCGACCTGATCACCGACCGCGCGGTGTTCACCGAAGCCTATGCGGTGATCCCGAAGCGCGAGTTTTCGGACATCGTCACCAGCTTCCTGCCGCATTGGGACAAGACCCGGTGCTGGATCATCGCGCGGCCGCTCTCCGGTTTCGCCGAGACCTTTTCGCAATACATCATGGAAGTGCAGCCGGGTGGCGGCAGCGAACGCCCCGAGCCGGACCAAGGCGCGCAGGGCGTGTTCTTCGTGGTCGAGGGGTCGGTCACCGTGACCATCGGCGGCAAGGAGCATGTGCTCACGCCCGGCGGCTACGCCTATCTGCCGCCGGCCAGCGGCTGGACAGCTGCGCAACAAGGGCAGCGAGACCGCGCGCTTCCACTGGGTCCGCAAGGCCTATGAATATGTCGACGGGCTGGATGCGCCCGACGCGCTGTTCCTCAACGAAAATGACATCCAGCCGAACCCATGCCCGACACCGAGGGCAAATGGGCGACGACCCGCTTCGTCGATCCGGCCGATCTGCGCCACGACATGCATGTGACGGTCGTCACCTTCCTGCCCGGCGGCATCATTCCGTTCCCGGAAACGCATGTCATGGAGCACGGGCTCTACGTGCTGGAAGGCAAGGCGGTCTACCGGCTGAACAATGATTGGGTGGAGGTCGAGGCCGGCGACTTCATGTGGCTGCGCGCCTTCTGCCCGCAGGCCTGCTATGCCGGCGGCAACACGCCGTTCCGGTATTTGCTCTACAAGGATGTGAACCGGCATCCGAAGCTTGTGGAAGCGGTGAGGTAAGGCGCTGCGTCTATGCTCTACGCTCCCCCCTCTGCTGCGGGACATCTCCCCCCAAGCGGGCGGAGATGGAGCCGTCTCCACGGCACACCGCAATCTGCACGCCGTTGCAGGATTGGCGACACTGCCGGCAGCTGACCCCACCCGGCCGCTTCGCGGCCGACGTCCGCCTCAAGGGGGGAGGGCGAGCTTCTGCGCACCGCGACGCCCCATGACCCGCATCATCACCGCCCGCCCGCTGACCCGCGAAAATTTTGCCTCCTTCGGCCAGGTGCTCGACGCCAGGATTGGCCGAACCACTACCCGATCAACAACGGCAAGTGCGAGCGCTATCACGACCTCGCCACCGCCGAGGCGGCTGGCACGAACGCCCGCGTCATCCTCTCGATCTTCAAGGGCACGCCCTACGATTTCCCGCTGAAGCTCGCCATGGTCGAGCGTCATCCTTTCGGCAGCCAGGCGTTCATGCCGTTGTCGCCACGGCCGTTTCTGGTCGTCGTTTGCGCACGACACGCCGAACGGTCCCGGCGAGCCGCACGCCTTCATCACCCATCCCGGCCAGGGCGTGAACTATCCGCGCAATCTCTGGCACGGCGTGCTGACGCCGATCGGCGAGCCGCAGGATTTTCTGGTCGTCGACCGCGCGGGCGACGAGAAGAATCTCGAAGAGCATTTCTTCGCCGAACCCTACGAAATCCATCTTCCCGTCGAGGACTGACATGCAAAACGATGCCAAAATGGTCGAGCGGCTGCTCGACGTGATCGAGCACGACATCGTGCCGAAAACCGCCGCAGGGCGTGTCGCACGGCAACAAGCTGTTCGGCGCGGCGATCCTCAACAAGGCGGACAATTCGCTGGTGCTGGCCGAAACCAACAACGAAACGGAAAACCCGCTCTGGCACGGCGAGATCCATTGCCTGAAGCGCTTCTACGAGATGCCGAAGGCCGACCGGCCGGAGACGAAGGATTGCGTCTTCATCGCCACGCACGAGCCTTGCTCGCTCTGCCTGTCGGCCATCACCTGGACCGGCTTCGACAATTTTTACTACCTCTTCAGCCACGAGGATTCGCGCGACGCCTTCGCCATCCCGCACGACCTGAAAATCCTGAAAGAGGTCTTCACCCTCGATCCCGGCGGCTACAATGCCGAGAACGCCTATTGGAAGAGCTTCTCCATCCGCAAACTGGTGCGCGCGCTGCCCGAAGCCGACCGTAAGCGGTTGGAGCAGCGCGTCGACCGGCATCGCGCAGAGCATATGACGACCTGTCGGCGACCTATCAGGACAGCAAGGCTGACAACGACATTCCGTTGAATTGAGTTCGCGATCAGCCGCGATACTGAGGCTTTCGAACGGCATGACGAAATCCTCGCACTGATGACGATTTCATCCGATCGAATGCGATAGAAGATCAAATACGGATAAGGTGTCAGCATGACGCGCCGAATCGCCTTCGCGACTGGTCAACTGGCCGGCACAACGGCTGCCGTGTCAGAAGATCAATTGTCGCCTGCAATACGATGCACTGTATGCGGATGGCGCCTCTGGGGGAGCGCTCGGCAACATACGTCGAGCGCCTGCTCGATCTGGCGAAGCGCCCTGGCTGTGTACCTCGGCCTCAAGCACGATACTTCGCAAAGACGGCGCGATACCTGCGCATCGTCCGCGAATTGGCCCTGGGCGATTTCCGCGTCGGCTGCGGCGAGATCGCGCCTGCCTCGTCAGCGCTCAGCTGGTACACATCATTGTCGCCTGCCTGCTGCATCAGCACGCGGGCGAAGGCATCTCTGCGTCTCATGCGGCAGGGCCCGGATGACGATCAATGTGCCTGTTCGAGAACGCGTTCTGTTATCGCCGCCGCCTCGATAGGCTGGACGAGATGGCCCTGCCGCAACGCTGCCATGGCATCAACGCGCCGGCGGCACGATGCTGATCGGCGCGGACGCAGCCGCAGCGGTACGGTCGGCTTAGGCACGGCATGCCTGTTGTTCTCGACCCTCTCGGCCTGCCTCTCACCGGCGCCAGCACAACCGGCGTCGACCACTATCTGCGCGCCGTCCACGAATTGCAGTGTTTCATCGGCGATCCCGTCGGCTCGATCGATGCGGCGATCGCGGCCGATCCCGGTTTCGTCATGGCGCATGTCTTCAAGGGTTATCTCTACGGCCTGTCGACCGACCGCGAGGCGATGGCGGTCGCCCAAACAATGCCACGAGACGGCGCGCCGCCTGTCCGCGACCCAGCGCGAAGGGGCGCATGTCGCCGCCCTTGGCGCGCTGGCGGGTGGCGGCTGGCATGAGGCCGGGCGCATCCTCGAAGACGTGACCATCGAGCATCCGCGCGATGGCGTCGCTTTGCAGGCGGGCCATCAGATCGATTTCTTCACCGGCAATGCCCGTATGCTGCGCGACCGCATGAGCCGCGCCATGCCGGCTTGGGAGCGCACCATGCCCGGCTATCACGCGATGCTCGGCATGCAGGCGTTCGGCTTCGAGGAGATGGGCGACTATGCGATGGCCGAAAAGCTCGGCCGCGCAGCCATCGACCTCGAGCCGCGCGACGGCTGGGCGCAGCATGCTGTGGCGCATGTCATGGAGATGCAATGCCGCCAGCGCGACGGCATCGCCTGGATGCGCGCCAATCCGGAAAACTGGACAAAGGAGAGTTTTCTCCAGATCCACAATTGGTGGCATCTGGCCCTGTTCCATTACGATCTTGGCGAGACCGACGAGGTGCTGGCGCTCTATGACGGGCCGATCCGCAGCGCCGGCTCGACGCTGGCGCTGAACCTCGTCGATGCATCGGCGATCCTGTGGCGGCTACATCTCGGCGGCGTCGATGTCGGCGATCGCTGGCAGAAACTGGCTGACAACTGGGCGCCGAAGGCAACAGCCGGCAACTACGCGTTCAACGACATCCACGCCATGATGGCGTTCGTCGGCGCCGGCCGTGCCGATCTGGCGGCAACGCTGCTCGATGCGCAGCGCGCATGCGATCGAGCGGGCAGGGGACAATGCGGCCTTCACCCGTGACATCGGCCACCCGATTTCGCGCGGCATCCTTGAGTTCGGCGACGGCAACTATGCCTCGGCCGCCAAGCTGATCCGCCCGGTGCGCGCAATCGCCCATCGTTTCGGCGGCAGCCATGCCCAGCGCGATGTGATCGACCTGACGCTGGTCGAGGCGGCGATGCGCTCGGGCGATGCGCATCTTGCCTCGGCGCTCACCGCCGAGCGCGCCGCGGCGCGCCCGGATAGTCCCTTGTCGCAGCTTTTCGTGCGCCGCGCCGGCAAACCTCGCAGCCTCCGATACGTCGGCTACTCGTTGATCTCGGGCTCGACCAGTTTTGCCAGGTTCCGCAAGGATTCCTGCCAGCCGAGATAGCAGGCTTCGGCGGGGATCAGATCCGGAATGCCGGCCTGCTCGATGTTGATTTCGGTTCCGACCGAAACCTTTTTCAACTCGACCGTAACCTTCATCTCGCCGGGCAGATTGGGATCGTCGAACCGGTCCGTGTAGCGCAGGCGCTCGTCTGGAACGAGTTCGACATATTCGCCGCCAAAGGAATGGCTGTTGCCGGTCGTGAAGTTGCGAAACGACATTTTGAACGTCCCGCCGACCTTCGGCTCGAACTCGTGAACCGTGCAGGTAAAGCCGTTCGGCGGCAGCCATTTCGCCATGGCGTCGGCCTCGAGAAAAGCGCGATACAGCTTGTTCGGGCTCGTGGCGAAAACGCGGTGCAGACGTACAGTGCTGGGCATTTGAAGGTCCTTTCGGTTTGAACTGTCTTAAAGACGGACGGCGAGTGGCGTGCCCGACACGCGAATTGCATTTTCTTCGTCAGCTTCCCGATATCTGGTCCTACCAGATCTTCCGTCGAACAAAGTTTGTGCTATTAGCTGCTTTCCCGGTTGCGCAGGCTAAACGGGGCGCGGCAAGTTGAAGGCAACGACCCGCCGGAGGAAGCATAGTGTATCTCGGACTCGATCTCGGAACGTCAGGCGTGAAAGCGCTGTTGATTGACGGCAGATCAGAAAGCCGTCGCCTCCGGCCATGGCAAGCTCGACGTCTCGCGGCCGCACACGGGCTGGTCCGAGCAAGATCCCGCCGACTGGATCAGGGCTACCGAAGAAGCCGTAGACGAGCTGAAAGCCTCGCATCCGAAGGAGCTTGCGGCGGTGAAGGGCATCGGCCTCTCCGGCCAGATGCATGGCGCGACGCTGATCGACGCCGCAGACAAGGTCCTGCGGCCCTGCATCCTCTGGAACGATACGCGCAGCCATGCCGAAGCTGCCGCGCTGGATGCCGATCCGCGTTTTCGCAAGATCACCGGCAACATCGTGTTTCCGGGTTTCACCGCGCCGAAGCTCGCTTGGGTGAAAAAGCACGAGCCGGCGATTTTTGCCAGGGTCGCAAAGGTGCTGCTGCCGAAGGACTATCTGCGGCTCTGGCTGTCGGGCGAGTACCTTTCTGAAATGTCGGATTCGGCCGGCACGTCCTGGCTGGATGTCGGCGCGCGGAAATGGTCGCTCGCGATCTGCTCGCCGCGACCGATCTCGATGAAAAGCAGATGCCGGGGCTGGTCGAGGGTACCGACAGAGCCGGCACGCTGCGCGCCGAACTTGCCTCAAAGTGGGGCATGGCCGGGTCGGTGGTCATCGCCGGCGGCGCTGGAGACAATGCGGCGTCTGCCGCCGGCATGGGCACGGTGCAGCCGGGGCAGGCTTTCGTCTCGCTCGGCACATCCGGCGTGCTATTCGCGGCCAACGGCAGCTATCTGCCCAATCCCGAAAGCGCGGTGCATACCTTCTGCCACGCTCTGCCGAACACCTGGCACCAGATGGGCGTCATCCTGTCGGCGTCGGATTCGCTCACCTGGCTGGCTGGCATCACCGGCAAAGGCCAGGCCGACCTGACGGCCGAGCTTGGCGACACGCTGCACGCGCCGACGCCGGTGACGTTCCTGCCTTATCTCTCCGGCGAACGCACGCCGCACAACGATGCCGCGATCCGCGGTGTGTTCGCCGGTCTGGCGCATCAGTCCGACCGCAAGGTGTTGACGCAGGCGGTGCTCGAAGGCGTCGCCTTTGCCTTTCGCGACAGTCTTGAAGCTTTGCGCGCAGCGGGCACGGAACTTACCCGCGTCACCGCCATCGGCGGCGGCTCGCGCTCGCGCTACTGGCTGAAATCGATCGCCACCGCGCTTGGCATTCCCGTCGATGTGCCCGCCGATGGCGATTTCGGCGCTGCGTTCGGCGCGGCCCGCCTCGGTCTCATCGCGGCCGAAAACGCCGACCCGTTTTCCGTCTGCAGCGCGCCGGCCACCGCCGAAAGCATCGAGCCGGAGCGGCGTCTGGCCGCCGACTATGAAGCAGCTTACGCGCGCTACCGCGCGCTCTATCCAGCCATCAAGGGAGCGACAGCATGAGCACGGGGTTTTTCGGCGACATCAAGCCGGTGAAATATGAGGGGCCGGATTCGACGAACCCGCTCGCCTACCGCTTCTACAATCCCGACGAAGTCGTCGCTCGGCAAGCGCCTCGAAGACCATCTGCGTTTTGCCGTCGCCTATTGGCACTCCTTCGCCTGGCCGGGCGGCGATCCCTTCGGCGGCCAGACCTTTGAACGGCCGTGGTTCGGCGACACGATGGAACACGCCAAGCTGAAGGCCGACGTCGCCTTCGAGATGTTCACCCTGCTCGGCGTTCCCTACTATTGCTTCCACGATGCCGACGTGCGCCCCGAGGGCAAGACTTTTGCCGAGAGCGCGGCCCGGCTCGACGAGATCGCCGACATATTCGCCAGGAAGCAGAAACAGACCGGCGTCAAGCTGCTGTGGGGTACGGCAAACCTCTTCTCGCATCGCCGTTTCATGGCGGGTGCGGCCACCAATCCCGACCCCGACGTCTTCGCCTATGCTGCCGCGACGGTGAAGAAATGCATCGACGTCACCAAGCAGCTCAAGGGTGAGAACTATGTGCTGTGGGGAGGCCGCGAGGGCTATGAGACGCTGCTCAACACCGATCTGAAGCGCGAGCGCCAGCAGGCTGGGCGCTTTCTGTCGCTGGTCGTCGACTACGCGAAAAAGATCGGCTTCAAGGGCACGATCCTGATCGAGCCGAAGCCGCAGGAGCCGACCAAGCACCAGTACGACTACGATGTCGCGACGGTCTACGGCTTCCTCAAGGATTTTGGGCTGGAGAAGGAGGTCAAGGTCAACATCGAGCAGGGCCACGCGATCCTGGCCGGCCATTCCTTCGAACACGAGCTTGCGCTGGCGAATGCGCTCGGCATCTTCGGTTCCATCGACATGAACCGCAATGACTACCAGTCCGGCTGGGACACCGACCAGTTTCCCAACAATGTGCCGGAAATGGCCTTGGCCTATTATCACGTGCTCGCCGGCGGCGGCTTCAAGACCGGCGGCACGAACTTCGATGCCAAACTGCGCCGCCAGTCGCTCGACCCGGAAGATCTGCTCATCGGCCATATCGGCGCGATGGATTGCTGTGCCCGCGGGCTCAAGGCGGCGGCGCGCATGTTGGAGGACAAGGCGCTGTCCGGGCCGTTGGACGAGCGTTATGCCGGGTGGAAGTCTGCCGAAGGCAAGGCGATGCTGTCCGGCAAGCGCACGCTGGAAGAGATCGCCGAGCGGGTCGTCAAGAAAACGATCGAGCCGCAGCCCAGATCGGGCCGGCAAGAGGCGCTGGAGAACGTCGTCAACCGGTATGTTTGACGACTGAGCGCGGCGAAGGAAATTCCCCAAAGCAATCAAAGGCGGTGGCGAATTTGCTCGCTATCGCCCCTCAATCGCCCCGCTCTTGCCTTCAAACTGTCATCACCCATGCGCTAAATTCCGCGCATGGTACAGGAACAGACAAATCACCTGAACGACACAGCGACAGCGCCCGAGATCGAGGCGCTGCTGTCGCTGGCTGAGACGACATCGATCGTCGACCGGCTGCTTGCGCTGCCTATGTTGAACGACGAGATCGCGCCGTCGGGCCAATGGCAGCGCGCAGTCAGCAAGCGGCTCGAAAGCCGGCTGGCCGACACCATGCGCACCATGATCGACACCACCGACCGGCGCGACGCCGCCTGATCGTCGCGCTGGCCTACCGCCTCCTGACAATCTGATCGCGGGGCTCCTGACAGAAAGCTGTCAGGGGCGCTGCGCTATTGTCTCCTTCAACGGTCGTTTTGAGCCGTTGGCGTGTCGCCGCCAACTCGATGGTGGTGCGTGCACAACAGCGAACAAATCTTCAAGAATTCGCGTCGGCGCGTCGGTATGACGCTCGTGCAGACGTCCTTGAAGCATGGGGCGCCGAGCAGGAGAAATGCCATGACCGAATTCATCTCCGCGTCAGGCGGCGAAACGTCAGGCCCGCGCAAGGCCGGCCGGCGCGAGTGGATCGGCCTCGCCGTCATCGCGCTGCCTTGTCTGCTCTATTCGATGGACCTGACCGTCCTTAACCTGGCCGTGCCGCACATCACCGCGGACCTGAAACCTTCGGCGACACAACTGCTCTGGATCGTCGACATCTACGGTTTCGTCATCGCCGGCGCGTTGATCACCATGGGCACGCTGGGCGACCGCATCGGCCGCCGCAAGCTGCTGCTGATCGGCGCGGTCGCGTTCGGCCTCACATCGATCCTGGCTGCTTTCGCCACATCGGCGGAAATGCTGATCGTGGCGCGCGCTCTGCTCGGTCTTTCCGCCGCGACACTCGCCCCCTCGACGCTTTCCCTGATCAGCAACATGTTTCCCGATCCGAAGGAGCGCACCTTCGCGATCGGCGTCTGGATTTCGTCCTTCTCCGCCGGCGGCGCGATCGGCCCGCTGATCGGCGGCGTGCTGCTCACCTGGTTCTGGTGGGGATCGGTGTTTCCTCATCGCCGTGCCGGTGATGATCCTGCTGCTCGCCGTCGGACCGTACCTGCTGCCCGAATATCGCGATGAGAAGGCCGGCCGCATCGATCTCGCAAGCGCTGCGCTGTCGCTGGTGGCCGTGCTGGCGACGATCTACGGCATCAAACACATCGCCGTGGCGGGAGCGGATTGGCAGGCGCTGGCTTCGATCGTGGCGGGCATTCTCGTTGGCGCGGCCTTCGTCATGCGCCAGCAGAAGCTGGATGAGCCGCTCATCGATCTGAACCTCTTTTCCTCGCACGCCTTCACCACCGCGCTCGTCATCTACATTCTGGGCGTTTTTGCCGCGTTCGGCACCTTCATGCTGACCGCGCAATATATGCAGCTCGTGCTTGGCCTCGATCCTCTGACGGCTGGCCTGTGGACGATGCCGTCGGCGGTCGGTTTCATTGCCGGCTCGATGCTGACGCCGGCATTGGCCGGCAAGATGCGGCCGGCCCACGTCATGGCGGCTGGTTATGGCATCGCGGCGATCAGCTTCCTGATGCTGGCCTATTCGGCGTCGATCGGCTCGCTCTGGCTGCTGGTGGCCGGCTATTTCGTGATGTCGTTCGGCCTGGCGCCGATCTTCACGCTCTCGACCGACCTGATCGTCGGCTCGGTGCCGCCGGAGCGTGCCGGCATTGCGTCAGGCCTCGCCGAAACCAGCTCGGAGTTCGGCGGCGCGCTTGGCATTGCCGTGCTCGGCAGTGTGGTCACCGCGCTCTACGCCAGCACGATGGCAGGCATCGACTTGAATGGCCTGACTGGAACGGCTGCCCAGGCAGCGCGCGAGACGATCGGCGGCGCGATCACGGAGGCAACGACGGTCGGAGGCTCGGCAGGCGATCTGCTGATTGCTGAAGCGCGCAGCGCCTATGCCGCCGCCTTCCAGATGGTGAACATCATCTGTGCGGTCGTCGCCGCACTTGCCGGCCTGGTTTCGGCGTTTGTGCTCGGGCGTTTTCAGCATGGCGAGGAAGACTGCCCGAAGGGCGAGTGCCCGGAAGAATACGCCGCGAACTTTGGTCGGTGGAAATAATTCCCAATGAAATCAATGGTTTATGAGATATCATCAACCACTTGCCGACCACTCATACTGACCACCAAGGTCGAGTGGAGATAACCCTTTAGCCAAGGGTTTCCCTTCACGCCGAGACCACGCCGATAGAAGCGCACGCCGATTCGTGCGGAATGTCAAAATCGGTGCTATATCTGAGCCATGGCCGAAGAGAATGTGACCCTCGCATTCATCGGAATGCATCTGGAGCGGCTGACCACCGAGGTTGCCAGCCTGCGCGACGACTGGCGGCGATCCTGCAGCGCCTCGACAACAGCCACGGCAACCTGCTGACCGAGGTGAGGAGCGTCCATTCCCAGATCTCCAGGATGAACGACCGGCTGCGCAAGGTAGAGGACAAGGAGTTGGGCTAATGAGCATATTTGCCAAGATCCGTCAGGTCTACGATCGGCTATGCGAGCGCATAGAGGCGAGCGCTGATCGGATCCACCAGAAGCGTGAACACCTCAGCGAGCAGGCCGGTGAAGCCGACGAGAGGGAGCGCCTGCTAGCTATTGAGCGCGACTCCAAGCTGTTGGGCCTGCAGTGAAACCGACGGTGACCAGTCGGCGGCTTTAGACCGCGGCCTGAAAGTCGCACCAGGCGTATGTCAGGCGGGCCGCGGCCCGCCTGATTTTTGCTACAGGATCGTTTCCAGCCGCTGGTAGCTGGCTTCCATGCCCTGATCCATGCCGGTGGCAAGCATCGCTTCGCGCGTCGCGGCGTCTGGCAGCGTCATGCGCATGGTCATCAAGGTGCCGTCGCCATCCGGCTCGAAACGCGTCTCGACATGGTTGTCCGGCGTCGGATCCGGCAGGTGCATGCGCTCGACATGGACGATGCGGCTGAATGGCGTGAGTTCGATGAACTCGCCGGTCAGCGAGAACCCTCCGCCCTGGCCGTCACTCCACTCATAGCGGATTTTTCCGCCCGGCTTCGCTTCGTTGATGCAGACCGGCATGGTCCAGCCTTCCGGCCCAAGCAGCCACTGCTTTACCAGGCTGGGCTCCGTGTGGGCGCGATAGATGGCTTCCGGTGACGCGGCAAAACGTCGTGTCACGACAACGTGCGTATCGCCTTCAGTCTTGAGGGTCAGCTTACTCATGGTCACTCCTACCTTGTGGCTTGTTCATCGTTGCCAACAACCGGTCGAGCCGGTCGTAATTCGCTTCCAGCGCCTTGCGGAGCATGTCGAGCCATCGGTCGATTTCGGCAACAGCGTCCGGCGCCAGCCGGCAGGGACGTTTGGTGCCCTCGACACGGCGTTTGATCAGCCCGGCTTCTTCCAGAACCTTCAGATGCCGTGAAACTGCCGGCTGCGTCATCTCGAACGGTCTTGCCAGTTCCATCACCGTCGTCTCGCCCAGTGCGAGGCGCGCGAGGATGGCGCGGCGGGTCGGGTCGGCAAGCGCGGAAAAGGCGTTGTCTAGGTTCATCTCGATAGCCAGTCGTTTATATAAAGAATTTGTTATATAATGAGGCGGCTATTGTCAACCCGAGATATTGAGCCCAGGGCACAGGCGTCAAGATGCGTGTCTGTGGAGGGTTAGCGCTGGCGCTCGTCACGCCGTTTGCCGCCGTTGCGGTGCGGCGGCCAGGATTCGGCGGGCGAGGGAACATCCTCGCCGCGCAGGAACAGCGCCAGCGGGTAGGAGCAGCGCTTCGATGCCGCGCGCAGGGTGAGGTCCGGTCTCATTGCTTCGCCTCCTTTCGCAGCGGCGTTTCGATTCGGACCCAAGGGGTAGGGGTGGCTCGTGCCAGCTTTGTGACCGAAGCGAGGAAAAGCCGTGACGCTCTCGTCGGTCACGTGCGGGTCGCCGCCTCATCTGTTTGCCGCGTTCGCTCTAACGTGTTGGCGCCAAACGCTTTCACCATTTCTCAACCATGAACCGTGAAAATGCGATTCAAAGCCGCTTGTCTGGCGGCTCGGTTCTAGTTCAGCGTGGATGTGTACCCTTGTCCCAGTCGCTCAAGCCTTCCCCCATTTTTGAAACTGACATGTCGCGCCGCACGGCGCTGATTGGTCTCGGCTCAGCGCTGCTGGCCGCGGGCTGCTCGACCAACGGCTTCGAGGAGGCCGGCTCTACCGTCGGCCTCGACATGGCCCCAACCGGCGCGATCCGGCCGCAGATCAGTGTCGACAAAAACGTCACCAATCCGGACATCATGTATGCCTCGTTGCCCGACGATGATGGCATCGTCCTGCCGGCTATCCCCTACAAGAAGGTCAAGCCGCAATGGCGTCGTCAGGTGGTCGTCGACCCGACCGGCGAGGCGCCCGGCACGATCGTGGTGCGGGTCAACGAACGCCATCTCTATTGGGTGCAGGAGGGCGGCGATGCCATCCGCTACGGCGTTGGCGTCGGCAAGGCGGGCTTCGAATGGAGCGGCCGCGCCGTCATCCAGTACACGAAGAAGTGGCCGACCTGGACGCCGCCGAAGGAAATGATCGCGCGCAAGCCGGAAGTCGCGAAATGGGCGAATGGCCAACCAGGCGGCCTCGACAATCCGCTCGGCGCACGCGCCCTCTACATCTTCCGCGACGATCAGGACACCGGTTTCCGTGTCCATGGCTCGCCGGAATGGTGGACCATCGGCACGCAGGCTTCTTCCGGCTGTATCCGCCTGATGAACCAGGACATCGTCGATCTCTACAATCGCGTTAGAGCATCCACCAACAAGGTGCCGATCGTGGTGGCGTGAGGCCGAGGACGGAAGCGCTCTGGGGACAGTTTACTTTTTTCCGCAAATTTGCGCTTTGGCCTCAAGGGCGGGTGCAAGCGGAAAGAAAGTAAACTGTCCCCTGTGCCAAGCAGGAATCGGGTGGCTCAGTAGTCCGCGCACGCGTAATTCAGGTGTTCCTCGCAAGGAGCACGACGATGCCGCTACTCTTCAAGGCTTTGCCAACCGATGACGTCAGGGCGCTGCAAGCCGGCGGCGGCGACGCCTATGGAGCGACGCCCGAAGTCAAAATATCTGACGGAGACGGTGTCCCTTGCCGGCATTGTTTGCGGCAGGTTGGCGCCGGCGAGCGCTATCTGGTGCTCGCCTACCGGCCGTTTCCATCGCTGCAGCCCTATGCCGAAACGGGTCCGATCTTCCTGCATGCCGAGCCATGCGAGCGGGCGGCTGATGCGGGTGTGCTTCCCGAAATCCTGCTCGGCTCGCCAGACTATATCGTTCGCGGTTACAGCGCCGACGACCGGATCGTTTACGGCACTGGTGCGGTTGTCCCAACTGCCGACATTCCCGACCGTGCGGCCACGCTGCTGAACCGCGAAGATGTCGCCTATCTTCACGTTCGCTCAGCCCGCAACAATTGTTATCAGTGCCGCATCGAAGGCATGTGACCGCTTTGCGGCGAGCAACCCTGGGTGGGGATTGGCCTCGACTACCATCGCTGTAGTGTGCATCATGGCCCACTAATGTTGGGATGGGGATCGGCTGTTTGCAGCGTCATGCTGCACCTGCCGGCGGAGTTCCTGCCATGTCGAGGTCGTGCGCGACTGTTGCGACTAACTGCGCGGCCGATCGTACTGGCAGGCGACGATGACCCGCGCCCAACTCTTCGGCGTGCTGCTGGGTACGGCCCTTGTGGCATGCCTCACCGCAGTTCGAGCGCTCGACCCTGATCCAATCAAGCTGGCGCGCGAACTCGTGTTCGACCAATATCAAAAGCTTGCGCCACGGCCGTACGAGCCTCTTCCAGTACGGGTTGTCGACATTGACGAAGCCTCGCTGGAAGAGATCGGCCAATGGCCCTGGCCGAGGGATCGTATTGCCCGGTTGGTGGAGCGGCTGGGCGATCTCGGTGCGGCGGCCGTCGCCTTCGACGTCCTGTTTTCGGAGCCCGACCGGCTTTCGCCGCGCAACATCGTGTCCGCACTCCCCAATCTCGCACCGGATGTCGTTGCCAGCCTGCCCGACAATGATGAGCTCTTCGCCGAAGCGATCAAGGACCGGCCGGTGGTGCTGGGTTTCGGCATCACCAACCATGGCGACTACAAACCGCCGGTCAAAGCCGGCTTCGCCTATACCGGCGAGCCGATCGTCGATGCTCCGCCACGTTTTGCCGCTGCCACGCCGCTGCGCCCGGGTCTTGCCGAGAACGCGTCCGGCATCGGCCATATCAGCCTCAATCCTCGAGCCGCTTCGGCGGTGGTTCGCAAGGTGCCGCTGTTTCTCACCGACGGCGAGCAACTCTATCCAGGCCTGGCGCTCGAGGCGTTGCGCGTTGCGCAAGGCGCCAGCACCTACCTGCTCATCGGCAGCGAGGATGGCGCGAATACTCTGACGGCGGTCAGGAATGGCGACGCGCTGGTTCCTTTGACGGCAACCGGCGAGTTATGGCTTTACGTCTCGCCGGATACGAAGGCGCGCTATGTTTCGGTGAAAGATCTGCTGACCGATGCCGAACCGACACAAGCCGTCCGGCAGGCCATCGAGGGCAACATCGTCTTCGTCGGAACATCGGCGCCCGGATTGCAGGACATCCGTACGACGGCGCTCGGCGAAAACGTTCCGGGCGTCTCGTTGCATGCCCAGACCGTCGAACAGATCATGTCCGGTCGATTTCTCTCAAGACCCGACTGGTCCGACGGGTTGGAGATTGCATCGATCTTTCTGCTCGGGCTTCTGCTCGTCCTGCTGACGATCTTCTTCAGCCCGACTATCGCTCTTGTCGTCGGCCTGTTGATCACGGCCTTCTCATTCGCCGCCTCCTGGCTTGCTTTTGCCAGGCTGGGTCTTCTGATCGATCCGCTGGCGCCGGTCGTAGCTGGCTCGACCACGCATTTCGCCGCCACCGCCTATCGTTTCCTGGTGACGGACAAGCAGCGCCGGCAGATCCGGCACGCCTTTGGACAGTATATGTCGCCGTCGCTGCTGCATCGCATCGAGACGATGCAGGGCGCGCTGAAACTCGGCGGCGACGAGCGCGAACTGACGATGATGTTTGTCGACGTACGCAATTTCACGTCGATCAGCGAAACCCTCACGCCGAGCGAGGTGATCAAGTTCCTCAATACGCTGCTCGACGCGCTTGAGCCGCTGCGTCATCGGCAACGAAGGAACGCTCGACAAGTTCATCGGCGATTCGATCATGGCGTTCTGGAACGCGCCGCTCGACGTGAAAAATCACCCGGAAAAGGCTGTCCGTGCCGCGCTTGAGATGCGCGAGACGCTGAAGCGGCTGAACGAAACGGATGCGTTCGGCTTCGGGCCGGACAACCCCGTCAGCATCGGCGTCGGCATTCATACCGGCCTGGCTTGCGTCGGCAACATGGGCGCGGAAGCGCGGTTCAACTACTCCGCCGTCGGCGACGCTGTGAATGTCGCCTCGCGCATCGAATCGAGCTGCAAGTCGGTGCAGTTCGATATCCTTGCTTCCGGCGCCACGGCGGCGCGTTGTCCCGATTTCGCGTTTCTCGACGCCGGAGCACTGTCGCTCAAAGGAAAGCGCTCGCGCATGCACGTGTTCGCCGCCGTCGGCGATCAGGCGACAAAGCAGTCGGCGTTGTTCGCTGCATCAGCGTCGGCGCACGCAGCGCTTCATGGAAGCGATTGGGGCGGGCGTCGAGGACCTGTCGCAGGTCCAGGCAAAAGCTCGCGCAGCCTTCGTCGCCTGCGAGCCCATGCTGGGCGAATTCTGCGACGGCATTGGCGAGCATCCGAACCGGTTCAATCATCCAGCAACAGCCGCTGCTCACCGATTGTGACCACCGGAATTCGCATGCGACCGCCTTGCCCGTGTCTTCCCGTGGTCATGCCCCGGTGGGCAGTATCCCTCATCGGGGGGTCAGGTGGGTCAGGCGGATAGGGTGTTTGTCCGGCTTATCGGCTTGTCAGGCTTGTCCGGCCTGTCTGGCCTATCCTGCGGGAGCGTTGGCCTGTCCGGTCTGTCGGTACTGTTCGCTCTGGTGGGCCGATCGGGATTGCCCGGAGGTTGCGGCGTCATCGCCAGGTGGCCCGTGGGCGGCTGTCGTCAGGTGGCCTGCACAGTCGGCTCTCTACGCGTTTCAGCGCGCGGCGGTTCGAGCGAAGCCCTCTGCATGCAGCCGCCCGATACACTGAACGACCGTGTCAGTTGCCTGGTTGCCAGTCAGGAATGGCAGCGCGCGCGCCGATCCTAGCGAATTCACAAAATTGGCGCGCATGCGCTCGGGTTGGCTGACGCCACTGCCGCGGTCTGGCCACGATCGCATCGCAACGTCGGTTGAGCGTTCGACATCCGTTAGACCCGCAGAACGTCGCCGAACCGCTGTAGAGCACAACCCCCGTCACGCCATTGGCGCCGACGAAGAAGTCGAAGGCGGTGCCGCGTACGCCGAGCGTTCCCGCCGGGGTAATAATTTCGTAAGCGGTGGACTTCGAACCGCCGCTGATCCAGCGGAACGTGCCTTTGGTCGCCCGGATCGTCAGCTTCTTGGCAGTGTTGGAATCGTCGAAGACGAACTTGTCGATGACGACCGACGATCCCCAGCCGACGGCCAGTTTGGTGCCGTCGCGGAACACAAATTGACCAAGGCCCGAGTTGGAAGTCCTGATCCGCTCGTTGCGATGTATCGGAGATTTAACCTCAATCGGGCCGCCTCCGCCCGTAACAGAAGTCTTGACGACAACCGCTTCACCCACTCGTTCAGCGCCGGTAGCCGGGGCCAGCGATATGAGAACGCCAGCGACAGACGCCGCCAAAAACTGACGCACCGCAGACATGCTGAAACCCCCAGCCCAGAAGGCTTGTTAGGCATTCCACCGCGGTCGAGGACACTGATCCTTAACGAATATTAAGTCAATCTAAAATTGTATTCGCTCATATTGAGGTGATTGAGAGTTGCCGTGTGCGGCGAGGGCTGATGAACGGTTGGCGAAACAGGTATTTGGGCTGACGATGGGTCGCCAGCGCGTTTGCGCAACCTTGCAATTCCTGCATCCGATCTCGGCAGAGGTGCACGCCATGACAATGTCGCCATAAGCTGCCCAGCGGTATAAGGTAGCCCGAGACTGTCTCTCGAGGCGTCTCGACAAGAGGACATCAATGGCCGAAGGCCGGCAACAACGTCGACTGGCCGCCATACTTGCCGCGGATGTCGTCGGCTATTCGCGGCTTATGGAGACTGACGAGGCAGGTACCCTTGCGCAGCTCAAGCTGCTGCGAGCGGAGGTGCTCAACCCGTCGGTCGCCGATCATGCCGGCCGCATCGTCAAGCTGATGGGCGACGGTGTTCTGATCGAATTTGCCAGTGCGGTCGATGCTGTTTCCTGCGCGGTCGATGTCCAGAAGCGCGTGCAGGAACACAACGGTTCGCAAAGCCGGGAAAAGCAGATCTGGTTTCGCGTCGGCATCAATGTCGGCGACATCATCGTCGATGGCGACGACATCTATGGCGATGGCGTCAATATCGCTGCCCGGCTCGAAGGCTTGGCGGAGCCCGGCGGCATTTTTATTTCGCGCACTGCCGCCGATCAGGTGCGCGACAGGCTGTCGTTCAGCATCGAGGATCGTGGCGAATTCGCGGTCAAGAACATCGCCCGGCCGATCCAGGTCTTTTGCGTCGTTTCTGGAGCCAGCGGCCCCGGGTCGATCGTTCCGCTCCAATCGATCTCGTCCACGCCGAAGAAGCTGTCGATCGCCGTCCTGCCTTTCGCCAACATGAGCGGCGACGCAGAACAGGATTATTTCGCGGACGGGATCTCGGAGGACATCATCACGGCGCTGTCGAAGCTGTCGCAGCTTTTCGTTATCGCCCGCAATTCGTCCTTCACGTTCAAAGGCAAGAACGTCAACGTTCAGGAAGTCGGCAAGAGCCTGGGCGTTGGCTATGTGCTGGAAGGTAGCGTCCGCAAGTCGGGCAACCGGGTGCGCGTGACCGGCCAGCTTATCGACGCAACGACGGGGGGCCATCTCTGGGCCGAAAGATACGACCGCGAATTGACGGACATCTTCGCCGTACAGGACGACGTCACCCAGCATATCGTCGAGGCGCTCGCCTTGAACCTGTCGGATCGGGATCAGAAACCGTTGGCGGCGGAGCATACCGACAGCATCGAGGCGTATGACTGCTTCCTGCGCGGTCGTGATCATCTGTGGCGGTTCAGCAAAAGTTCGGTGGCCCTGGCCCACGAACTGTTCGATCGTGCCGTGGAACTCGATCCGAAATACGTTCCGCCCCATACCCTGCTGGCTTGTGTCCACGCCATAAACTACTCAAACGGCTGGAGTGCATCGCCAGAACAGTCACTTGCGAATGCCGAAGAGGCCGCCAACCGGGCCTTGGATCTGGACGACCAGTACCCTTACGCACATTGGGCTTCCGGCATCACCAAGATCTATCTGAGACAGCACGATGCCGCGATCCGCGCCTTCGAGCAGGCGATGGCGCTCTCTCCCAATCTGGCTGTCGGCCTTGAGGGGCTGGGCTACGGCACTTCACTATGCGGGCAGGTCGGAAGAGGGCCTTATTTGCGTCGAGCGCGCCATGGCGCTCAATCCATATTTTCCCGACATCTACCTGCATTTTCAGGCGCAGGCCCTATTCCAGCTCGGTCGATATGAGGAGGCGGCGTCATCGCTGACGCGGCGCATCGCCCGCAATGCCGAGACCGACATCTCGCGGGTCTTGCTCGCGGCCTCCTATGGCCATATGGGCCGCTTTCCCGAAGCCCGCGAGCAGTGGCAAGAAGCTTTCAGGGTCAATCCCGACTATTCACTGGAGCATCGGCGCAAGGTGCTTCCGTACAGGGACCCTGCCGATTTCGAGCAGATCGTCGATGGCCTGCGCAAGGCGGGGCTCGTGGACTAGGGGAGATTTGCGCCTCCGGGCGTGGCGATGAAAAACCCTGTCCGGCGATTTGTCCGCTTTTCCTCCGGGCGGATTGCGCTAGAAGAAGGGCAAACAGCGAGAGGGACATCCATGCCAAAGACATTCGTGATCGCCCAGGGCGGTGGTCCGACCGCCGTCATCAACCAGACCATGGTCGGCGCGGCCCTTGAGGTGCGGAAGCGCCACCCGAAGGCAAGGGTGCTTGGCGCGATCCACGGTGTGCGCGGCATCCGCGACGGCATCTATGTTGATCTGCACAAGGTTTCGGAAAAGGACCTTCTGAAGATCGCCAACACGCCGAGCGCAGCGCTCGGCTCGACGCGCGACAAGCCGGACGCTGCCTACACAGCCAAGGTGCTTGAGGGGCTGAAGAAGGTGAAGGCGGACGTCTTCGTCAACATCGGCGGCAACGACACCTCCGGCACACAGCAGATCCTGACCGACGCCGCCGGCGGTGACATGGTTTTCATGCATGCGCCGAAAACCATCGACAACGACCTGATGGAAAACGACCACACGCCGGGCTTCATCTCGGCCGGTGAATTCGTGGCAGGCGCGTTCAAGTCCGTCGATCTCGATTTCCGCTCATTGCCCGGCATCTATGTCGGCATCGTCATGGGCCGTCATGCCGGGTTTCTCACCGCTGCATCGGCAGCCTGGCGCGACGACAAGGATGATGGCCCGCATCTGGTCTACGTGCCGGAGCGTCCGTTCTCGACCAAACAATTCATCGACGACGTCAAGCGCACGATGGACAAACACAAGCGCTGCATCGTGGCGGTGTCGGAAGGCGTATCGACAGCGGATGGCAAGTCGCTGGTCGAGTCCATCGTCGGCTCCGACAAGGTCGAGCGCGATGCGCATGGCAACGTCAAGCTGTCCGGCTCCGATTTGAATCGCGCCTTCGAGCATGCTCTCTCGGAAGGTCTGCCGGGCAAGCGGGCGCGCGTCGACGCGCTGGGCTATATGCCGCGTGGCTATATCGGCGCGATCAACAAGACCGACGCCAAGGAGGCTTTCAAGGCGGGCGCTCTTGCGGTGAAGGTGTCGGAAAAAGGCGGCGCCTCGATCGCGATCAAATATGAGGGCGGCAAGACCGTGTTCACGCCGGTGCCGCTCGGCAACGTGGCGGCGAAGACGCGGCACATGCCGGACAATTTCCTCAACAAGGAAGGCACGGGGTTGGCCAGGGCCGGCGTGATCTATTTCGACCGGCTCATTCCGCGCAAATATGAGACGGGGCGGCCGTTTGTGTGATCTGGCCGGTGGTCACCGTTTCCGGTGGCATGCGGACCAGCACCGCCAGGCGTTTCGCTTGACGCTTCTCGAACCGTGCGAACAGCCAGCCGGCCGCTTGACCCAGGAGCAGATTGATGGCGATCCAGATGGGAGCCTGGAGAAGCGGTATCTCGCGGAAGCCCCATTGCGCATAGTGCGCGCCATACTTCGCCCCGGTAATGGCGAAGACCGCATCAGACGCATCGGCAAGCCGACTTTCCATCAGGCGCGACGCAAGCCCCCGGCCGCGATAGTCAGGTGCGACAACCAGCGACCCGATCTCGCGCGAGCCGTCTCGATGGACGCGAATCTGGACCGCGCCGACAAGGCCGCGTGTGTCTTCAGCGACGACGAAGTTTTGCCATTTGCGGTCGAAAGGTCGCAACGGCTCTCCACGCATCAATTCAATGAGCGCGGCGACGTCGTCCGCCCGCGCAGGTCTGATCTTGATCATCGCCGCCGCCCTTGCCGTGAAGAACTTGTATCGAGCCGGCGCGTGGTCAGTAGCGAGGAAGCGACCGTGGTAAATGTTGATGTCGAAGCGTGGTATCGCCTGCGTCCTGCGTCACTCAGAAGGGCGCCGATCGGGGAACTGACAATGACTTGGCGGCAATGGGCCTACCGCAATCTGCACACTGCTGCCTGGCGCAAGCAGGGCATTTCGCCGATCAACCGGATCATCGCGGTTCTGATCATTGCGGCTGTCGCCGCGGGCATCCTCGAGACCGAACCCACGATTTTCAACGGCAATGAACGCACTTTCCGGTTGCTGGAAATGGGTTTCGCGGTCGTTTTCCTGATCGAATATCTGGCGCGTCATTTGGATTGCGCCGGAAAATCCCGAACTTGGCGGAGGCTGGAGCGGCACGGCTGCGTTACGCGCTGTCGACGCCGGCGCTCATCGACCTGATCGCGCTATCGACGCTGTTCTTGACCTTCTTCGGCAGCGAAGGCGCCTTTCTGCGCCTCTTCCGGCTCGCCCGCATCTTCATGCTGGCGCGGCTCGGACGCTATTCGACGGCGCTGCGCGCCATCGGCAATGCCATCAACTCGCGCCGCTATGAACTCGGCGCAAGCCTTACCATCGCTGGCTTTCTGCTGCTGATCTCGTCAACGCTGCTGTTCATGGTCGAGGGCGACATCCAGCCGGAGGATTTCGGCTCGATTCCGCGCGCCATGTGGTGGTCTATCGCGACGTTGACCACGGTCGGCTATGGCGACGCGTTCCCGGTGACGCCTCTCGGCAAAGTGCTGGCCGGCTTCACCGCCATCACCGGCATCGGCCTGATCGCCATGCCGACCGGCATTCTCGCCGCCGCTTTCAGCGATGCGATCCAGCGTCAGCGCGAGGAAAAGCAGGCGCGTCGCGAGAAGCGCGAGGCAGGGGAGAACTGAGTCGGCGATTTTTTCAGCCGCTGTCGGTCCACGCCGTTCCGGAACGTCCTGGAGCCGGAAACGCGAAAAGGGAGACCAGCATGGCTATGCGCCAGAAGATCACTCCGAACCTCTGGTTCGATTTCAACGGCAAGGAAGCGATCGATTTCTACATCTCGATCTTCGACAATTCGAAGATCCTGAAGATCGCGCATTATCTGAAGGATTCGCCGGGTCCCGAAGGCGAAATCATGGTCATCGAATTCCAACTCGACGGCCAGCATTTCGTCGCCATCAACGGCGGTCCGCAGTTCAAGTTCAACGAATCCGTTTCCTTCGAGATCGACTGCAAGGATCAGGCTGAAATCGATCGATATTGGAGCGCCTTGTTGGCCGATGGCGGCGAGCCCGGTCCCTGCGGCTGGCTGAAAGACAAATTCGGTCTCTCGTGGCAGGTCAACTGGAGCCCGCTGATCGAGATGCTGACCGACGATGACAAGGAAAAAGCCGGCCGCGCCATGCAAGCGATGCTGAAAATGAGCAAGTTCGACGCTGCCGCGTTGCAGAAAGCTTATGACGGCAATTGACGGTTGCGATGATCGATCAAACGTTGTGTTTGTTCACCGTCATCAAAGCGTCATCGGTCCGTCATCGGCGTGAAACATCGCTCTCCCAAGGAAGCGGTGTTTCATTCCCAGGAGAAGCCGATGCCCCGCTTTGCCAGCCTCCTCGCGCTCGGCGCGACGCTCGCCGCCTCGACCGCCATCCCCGCCCACGCCGATCAGGTCTTCAATCGCATCGCGACCTTCCCGGTCGCGACGAACCTGCCGGCCGGCACTGACATCAAGACGCCGACCTCGTCCGAGATCATTGCGGCGAGTGAAGACGGCAACACGCTCGTCTATTCCGACAGCCCGCTGGGCGCGGTCGGTTTCATCGACATCACCGATCCGAAAGCGCCCAAGGCCGGCGGTTCGATCAAGGCCGATGGCGAGCCGACCTCGGTGACGGTCGCCGGCGGCAAGGTGCTGGCCGGCGTCAACACCTCGAAGAGCAAGGCCGAGCCGTCCGGCAAGCTGCTTGCCATCGATATCGCGTCAAAAGCGATCGAAACGACCTGCGATCTCGGCGGACAGCCCGACTCGGTCGCTCTGTCGAAAGACGGAAAGTTCCTGGCCATCGCGATCGAAAACGAGCGTGACGAAGAGGTGAACGACGGCGCAATCCCGCAAATGCCGGGCGGTAATCTGAAGATCGTGCCGATCAATGCCGGCGTGCCGGACTGCGCCGGCATCAAGACCGTCGAACTCACGGGCCTTGCTGAGATCGCACCGGAAGACCCGGAGCCGGAGTTCGTCGCCTTCAACGAGGCCGGCCAGATCGCCGTCACCCTCCAGGAAAACAACCACATCGCCATTGTCGATGCGGCGACCGCAAAGGTCTTATCGCATTTTTCGGCGGGCAGCGGTAACGCTGGATAAGATCGACACCGAAAAGGACGGTGCGTTCAAGTTCGACGGCAAGAAGGAAAACGTGCTGCGCGAACCGGATGCCGTGAAATGGCTGGACAATGACCGTCTGGTCACCGCCAACGAAGGCGACCTCGACGGCGGCTCGCGCGGCTTCACGATTTTCACCAAGGACGGCAAGGTCGCCTATGAGTCCGGCGCAAGCTTCGAATACGAGGTCGCCAAGGCCGGCCACTATCCGGAAGCGCGCAACAAGAAGGGCATCGAGCCTGAAGGTGTCGAGGTTGCCACCTTCGGTGAGGACAAGCTGATCTTCGTCGCCTCGGAGCGCGGCTCGGTGATCGGCGTCTACAAGGACACCGGCGGCGAGCCTGAGTTTCTGCAGCTTCTGCCGTCCGGCATCGGTCCGGAAGGCCTGGTCGCGATCCCCTCGCGCAACTTGTTGGTCACCGCCAACGAGACCGACCTCGTCGAGGACAATCTCGCCCGTTCGCATGTCATGATCTTCGAGCGCGCTGAAGGCACGGCTGCCTACCCGCAGATCACCTCGGAGCTTACCACCGCCGGCGTCCCGCTCGGCTGGGGCGCGCTCTCCGGCCTGACCGCCGATCCGGCAGCGCCAGGCAAGCTCTATGCCGTGTCGGACTCGGCCTATGACGGCCAGCCGGCGATCTACACCATCGACGCGACCAAAACGCCTGCGCTGATCACCGAAAAGGCCGTCGTGTCGCGCAACGGCGCGGCCGCTGAAAAGCTCGACCTCGAAGGCATTGTCGCCGATGGCGCCGGCGGCTTCTGGCTGGCGTCGGAAGGCGATCCGGAAAAGGAAGTGCCGCACGCCGTTCTGCATGTCGACGCCAAGGGCGCGATCACCGAAGAAGTTGCCTTCCCGGAAGCACTGCTGGCGGGGCAGACCCGCTCGGCGCTGGAAGGCATCACCTTGGTGGGCTCGGGTGACGACGCGACGCTGGTGATGGCGATCCAGCGCGAGTGGAAGGACGACCCGAAAGGCCAGGTGAAACTGCTGGCCTACAAGCCGAAGTCGAAAGAATGGTCGGCGGTGCGATATCCGCTGGAAGCTGCTGGCGCCGGCTGGGTCGGCCTGTCGGAGATTGTGGCATATGACGGCAAACTCTATGTCATTGAGCGCGACAATCTGATCGGAACCGACGCCAAACTGAAGGCGATCTATGCGGTCGATCTTGCTGGCTTCAAGCCGGCGGCGCTGGGCGGCGAACTGCCGGTGGTCGAAAAGACGCTCGTGCGCGATCTCATTCCGGACCTGAAAGCCGCAAACGGCTATGTTGTCGACAAGGTCGAAGGCATGACTTTTGACAGCGCCGGCGATCTCTTCGTCGTAACTGACAATGACGGCGTCGATGATTCCTCGGGCGAAACGCTATTTCTCAAGCTCGGCAAGCTGGCAGGCGGCCGCACCGGGCAACCTGAGGATTACCGAGTGGTCCAGTCACGGAAACCGTGGAGTGGTCGCAACGCTGGCAGATGCTCGGGACTAGCCCGAGCATGACGACAGAGGCCGGCCCGGGGGTGCCGGCCTCTTTCATTGAAGGTAGCTACTTCAGGATCTTGACCTGGGTGGCGTCGTGCTGATCGCCCTTCATCACCCACGATACCTGAACCTTTTCGCCGACCTTCAAATCGGATGCCTTGAACTTGGCCGGCAGCATGTAGGTCGTGCCGTCGGCCAGCGTGATTGAGTGCGCCTTGGTGTCATAAGCCTTGATGGCGCCGGTCGAGTTGTGTGCGGCGGCTGCGAAAGCCATCGGGGCAGCAGCGATCGAGGCGGCAAGCGCCACCGGGACAAGATATGCACGCATGTGAGTAGTCCTTGGAAAGATGCGCCGGATCAGAAATGGGCGCGAGAGCGAAGCTGTCTGGTTGCGTCGCGTCGCGGTTCCTTTTGTCCGAACCGCCGGCGTTTCCCAGCTTCGGGGCGGACGCTACGCCCGCCGCGAGAGGGCCTCAAATTAAAGAAAGATAATTTTAGAGCCGCTTGATCTTGCCGCAAACGCGGCGGATCAGCCGCAATTGCGGCAACTCTGCCGAAATGTTGTCGCAATCGTTCTGGGAATGCGGGGTTTACCCCATCCGCTCCGACACATAGCTGCCGGGGCTGGCCGGGAAGACCACCGTGCGGTTGCCGTTGATGAAGGTGCGGTGGTGGATATGCGCATGGATGGCGCGGGCCAGCACCTGGCTTTCGACGTCGCGGCCGATCGAGACGTAATCCTCGGCGCTCTGGGCGTGGGTGATGCGGGCGATGTCCTGCTCGATGATCGGGCCTTCGTCGAGATCGGCCGTCACATAGTGCGCCGTCGCGCCGATCAGCTTCACGCCGCGCTCATAGGCCTGCTTATAAGGGTTGGCGCCCTTGAAGCTCGGCAGGAAGGAGTGGTGGATGTTGATGATCCTGCCCGACATCTTCTGGCACATCTCGTCCGACAGGATCTGCATGTAGCGCGCCAGCACGACGAGCTGGGTTCCGCTTTCCTCGACGATTTCCATGATCTGCGCCTCGGCCTTCGGCTTGTTGGCCTTGGTCACCGCGATGCGGTGGAACGGGATGTCGTGGTTGGCCACCAGCTTCTGGTAGTCGAAATGGTTCGACACCACACCGACGATGTCGATCGGCAGCGCGCCGATGCGCCAGCGGTAAAGCAAATCGTTCAGGCAGTGGCCGAAGCGCGACACCATCAAGAGCACCTTCATCTTGTCGGTGCTGCGGAAGAGTTCGTAGGTCATGCCGAAACGCTCGGCGACCGGCTTGAAACCCTCCTGGATCTGCTCCTCGGTCTTGCCCTCCTGCGACATGAAGCTGACGCGCATGAAGAACTTTTCGGTGTCGAGGTCGTCGAACTGCGAGGAATCGACGATGTAGCAGCCATTGTCGGCCAGATAGCCGGAGATGGCGGCGACGATGCCGCGCACCGATTTGCAATCGACCTTCAGCACATAGTGGTCGGGCGTCATAACTTCAGTCTCCGGTCAGTGGGCGCGGCGGCGCATCTTTCTGGGTCAACGACCTAACCTGCGCTGCAACGCTTGCCGCTAGCTCTTTTGCGACCTCGTATTTGCAATATTGGCCGGAGCCGCGTTTGCGGAGCGCCTGCTACGGCGCCAGGGCCGCGCGGATCATCCGCTGGCAGCGCTCGGCCATGAAGTCGAGCAACAGCCGCACCTTCGGATCCTGCAGGTTCTTGTGCGGGTAGAGCGCCGCCAGCTGGAACGGGATTGGCGGGTAGTCTTTCAGGATCACCCGCAGCTTGCCGGCGCGCAGATGCGGTTCCATTTCGAAACGCGGCTTGTTGATGATGCCGTGGCCACTCATCGCCCATTCGGTGATGACGTCGCCATCGTCGGAATCGTAAGGACCGTTGACTTCGAATTTTGTCGGGCCGGTCTCCGTGCGCAGGGTCCAGAAGTGCTCGCGCGCGCCGGGAAAACGCAGCATCAGGCAATCGAATTTCTTGCCGATCAGCTCGTCCGGGTGCTGCGGCTCGCCAAATTTTTCCAGATAGGCGGGTGCTGCGGCCAGCACCCGCTCGCATTCCATGATGCCGCGCATCCGCAGCGAGGAATCCTCGATCAGGCCGAGCCGGAAGGCGATGTCGATGCCCTCCTTCAGGATATCGACATTGTGGTCGGACAGGCGCAGCCGCACCTGGATATCCGGATATTTGTCGTGGAATTCCGGGATGCCGGAGGCGAGGAAACGCCGGCCAAGGCCGAGCGGCGCGGTGACACGGATCGAGCCTTTCGGCTTGCCGGAGAGTGCCGAGACGGCCGCCTCGGCCTCGACCACCGATTCCAGCACCTTCTTCGCGCCTTCATAGAACACATTGCCATGCTCGGTCGGCATGAGCTGCCGCGTCGTGCGGTTGAACAGCCGCACGCCGAGGTGTTTTTCCAGTTCCTTGATGCGGTTGGACGCCACCGCCGGCGAAATGCGCATGTCGCGCCCGGCCGCAGAGAGGTTTCCCAGCTCAACGACGCGGACAAAGACGGCAATGTTATCCAGATAGGCCATCCGTCCGCTCTCCCTTAGAGGCCGTTTGAAAACTCACTGTGATGAGTCAAATGGCGAAGGTTTTCGAGATCCGGAGCGGAGCGTACTAGAGTACGTGAGCACCGGAAGCGTAGAAACCGCCGTCAGTTGACCGTCGCAGCGAGTTTGGAAATGGCTCTCAGATCGGTCAGCAAATCAGGCTAGTATTTTTCTGATTTTTTTGAAAGTCATCGGGCGCGGGACATCTTCCGGAATTTTCGGCCGGACGTAAACTCCGGCGCATTCACGCTGCCACAGGTGCAAAACCGGGCGGAATGGGAGAAGGGCATGCTCGATTTCGCGATTTTCTGGGACTGGGCGTCAGTTCGCCGTGCGCTGGCTGCACATCATCACAGCCATGGCCTGGATCGGCTCGTCCTTCTATTTCGTGGCGCTCGATCTCGGCCTGAAGAAGGTGCCCAACCTGCCCGTCGGCGCCATGGCGAAGAATGGCAGGTCCATGGCGGCGGTTTCTATCACATCCAGAAATATCTGGTCGCGCCGGAGGCGATGCCCGAGCATCTCGTCTGGTTCAAATGGGAATCCTACTTCACCTGGCTGTCAGGCTTCGCCTGCTTTGCCTCGTCTATTACGGCAGCGCCAACCTGTTGCTGGTCGACCGCAATCGTGCTCGACATTTCCGCCGACCACCGCGATCCTGATGTCGCTTGCCTCGATTGGCATCGGTTGGCTGCTCTACGATCTGCTCTGCAAGTTCGCCGCTCGGCAACAGCCCGACTACGCTGATGCTGCTGCTCTACGCGACGTCGTCGCGGCATGAGCTGGGGCTACACGCAGATTTTTCCGGCCGCGCAGCCCTCCTGCATCTCGGCGCCTTCACCGCGACGATCATGACGGCCAATGTGTTCTTCATCATCATGCCGAACCAGCGTGATCGTCGTCGCCGACCTCAAGGCCGGCCGCACGCCCGATCCGAAATACGGCAAGATCGCCAAGCTGCGCTCGACGCACAACAACTACCTGACGCTGCCGGTCGTGTTCCTGATGCTGTCGAACCACTATCCGCTGGCGTTCGCGCACCGAGTTCAACTGGGTCATCGCCTCGCTGGTCTTCCTCATCGGCGTGCTGATCCGGCACTTCTTCAACACCGAGCATGCCGGCAAGGCAGACCGTACTGGACCTGGCTGGTCGCGGCGATCCTGTTCGTCATCATCATCTGGCTGTCGACCATGCCGAAGGTGCTGACCGGCGAGCCGGAGGAAGATGTCGGCGCACCGCTCAGGCGCTGACACGCAGTCGACCGCATTTTCCGGCAAGGTGCGCGACACGGTGCTGGGCCGTTGCTCCATGTGCCACGCCGGCCGAGCCGTCCTATGAAGGCATCTACATCCGCCGAAAGGCGTGATGCTGGAGAACGACGCCGAAATCGCCGAGCACGCCAAGGAAATCTATCTGAACGCCGGCCGCAGCCACGCCATGCCGCCCGGCAATGTCACCCAGATCACGCCTGAGGAGCGGGCGCTGCTGGTGGCGTGGTATGAGGGGATGGGGACGGTAAGGTCGTGCTAACGCCATTCATGCCCCCCCATCCGGCCTCCGCTTCGCTCGGCCACCCTCTCCCCGACGGGGAGAGGAGGTTCGCGCCCGTTTGCGCCAATTGTTCGGGCATCGCCAGCGGAGCGGCAACGCTAATGACCTCCTCTCCCCGTCGGGGAGAGGGTGGCCGAGCGAAGCGAAGGCCGGGTGAGGGGGCGTTCCAGCCCGCAGGATTCCAGTCATGACCCAGACCCTTCTTCGCGGCCGAACCCTCAGCTTCCACCGCTATCCCGAACGCCCGGACGATCACGCCGCCTATCGCCTACGAGGAGGACGGCGGCGTCCTGATCGAGGGCGGCAAGATCATTGCTGCCGGCAACTTCGCCTCGATCTCGAAAAAGGCTGCCAGCGGCGCGAAAATCATCGACCATCGGCCGCACCTGATTTTGCCCGGCTTCATCGACTGCCACGCGCATTATCCGCAGATGCAGATCATCGCCTCCTACGGCGCCGAGCTGCTCGACTGGCTGAACACCTACACTTTTCCGGAAGAGACGAAGTTCGTCGACACCCAGCACGGCCGGCGCATTGCGCGCATCTTTCTCGACGAGTTGATCCGCCACGGCACGACCAGCGTCGTCGCTTACTGCTCGGTGCACAAATCGTCGCGCCGAAGCCTTTTTTTCCGAGTCGCATTCGCGCGACATGCTGAACATCGCCGGCAAGGTGATGATGGACCGCAATGCGCCGCAAGGCGTGCTCGACACGCCGCAATCCGGCTATGACGACACCAAGGCATTGATCGCGGAATGGCACGGCAAGGGTCGCCAGCACTATCGCGATCACCCCGCGCTTCGCCATCACCTCGTCGCCGGAGCAGATGGAGATGGCAGGCAGCCTGATGCGCGAGCATCCCGACCTGCACATGCAGACGCATCTCTCGGAAAACCACGCCGAGATCGCCTTCACCTGCGAGCTTTACCCGCAAGCGAAGGACTACACCGACGTCTACGCGCAATACGGCCTGCTTGGGCCGCGCGCGCTGTTCGGCCATTCGATCCATCTGTCGGATCGCGAGCTCGACGCGCTGTCGGACAGCGGTTCGATCGGGGTGTTCTGCCCGACCTCGAACCTGTTCCTCGGCTCGGGCCTGTTCCCCTACCAGCAGAACCGCAAGCGGCCAAAGCCGCTGCGCATCGCCACCGCCACCGATGTCGGCGGCGGCACCAACTATTCGATGCTGCGCACCATGGACGAGGCCTACAAGATCATCGCGCTGCAGGGCGAGAAGCTGAACCCGTTCGCCTCATTCTGGCAGATCACGCGCGGCAATGCCGAGGCATTGTCTCTGGTCGAGCGGATCGGCACGCTGGAAGCGGGCACCGACGCCGACATCGTGGTGCTGAACGCGGCGGCCACGCCGGTGATGAAGCTGCGCATGGAGACGGCCCAGACCCTTGCGGAGGAGCTGTTTCTCCTGCAAACGCTCGGCGACGACCGGACGGTCGCGGAAGTCTATGTGTCGGGCAAGCCGGCAAAGAGCGATTTGCAATCGGATGAGTTTGATTGCGCACGACCGAGCTGGTCGGTGACATCGCCAATGCCATGAAGCGACATCCGCAAGCATCGCCGAACAGGAAGAGCGGCTGGTCTTCGATCGCTTCGATGAGGCGCGTGCCTTCGAGATCGGCAGCCTTATCCGCGAGCGCGGACTGGCCGAGAACATGCCGATCGTGATCGAAATCCGTTTCTGGGACCGGCTGCTGTTCTACGCCGCCCTGCCGGGCTCGACCTCGAACAATACCGAGTGGGTGCGGCGCAAGCTCAACGTCGTCAAGATGTTCCACAAATCGACCTACCGCATGGTGCTCGAGGAGCAGCGGCCGGACCGCACCTTCAAGCCCGGCGCCGGCTTAGACATCGCCAACTACGTGCTGGCAGGCGGCGGCTTTCCGATCCGCGTCAAGGGTGTGGGCGTCGTTGGCGGCATCGGCGTTTCCGGCATGCCGGAGCGCGAGGACCATGCGTGTCATTGTCGAGAGCTGTTGTGCAAGCATCTGGGCATCGCGCCGGGCTGATCTGACGCTGGCGGTGGAGTAGAGGCGCCGGATGACCCTCGACCCCAAAGCCTTTCTCACATCGATCTTCAAAGCGGCTGTCGCCGCCGCCGATCCGCTGCGCACGATTGAGAAGCATCTGCCGCCCAAACCGAAGGGTCGCACCGTCGTCATCGGTTTCGGCAAGGGCGCCGCGCAAATGGCGCAGGCCTTCGAACAGGTTTGGGATGCGCCGTACGAGGGCGTTGTCGTTACCCGCTACGGCTATGCCGCGCCGACAAAGAACATCGAAGTGCTCGAGGCCTCGCATCCGGTGCCCGACGAGGCTGGCTTGAAGGCCGCCAAGCGGCTGACGGAGCTGGTTTCGGGCCTGACGCCGGACGATCTGGTCATCGCGCTGGTTTGCGGTGGTGGTTCGGCGCTGCTGCCTGCGCCGGCCGGCGAGCTGACCTTGGCCGACGAGATGGCGGTCAACGAGGCGCTGCTCGCCTCCGGCGCGCCGATCTCGGCGATGAACTGCGTGCGCAAGCATGTCTCGACCATCAAGGGCGGCCGGCTGGCGGCCTTGGCGCATCCGGCGCGCGTCGTGTCGCTGGTCGTCTCTGATATCCCCGGCGACAACCCGGCGCTGGTGGCGTCCGGCCCAACCGTGCCGGACGCGACGACGCGGCAGGATGCGCTGAACATCGTCAAGACCTACGGCATGAAACTGCCGGCTGCCGTCATGGCGCATCTGGAGAGCGATGCTGCGTCCGCCCCGATGCCGGATGACGCCGTATTTGCCAGCAACGAAGTGCATGTCATCGCGTCGGCCGCCGTGTCGCTCGAAGCCGCCGCCGCTGAAGCCAAAAGAGCAGGGCGTCGAGGCCGTCATCCTGTCCGACGCCATCGAGGGCGAGGCGCGCGAGGTCGGCGGCGTGCATGCAGCGCTTGCCCGCGAAGTCGCCACCCGCAACCGGCCATTCAAGAAGCCGGTGCTGATCCTGTCCGGCGGCGAGACCACGGTCACCCTGCGCGCCAAGGGCAAGGGCGGCCGCAACAGCGAGTTCCTGCTCGCCTTCGCCATCGGCATCGACGGTTTCGACGATATCCACGCGCTGGCCGCCGATACGGATGGCATCGACGGCTCGGAAGACAATGCCGGCGCGTTCTGTGATGGCTCGACGGTTTCCCGCATGCGCGGGGCCGGCGTCGATGCAAAGGCGATGCTTCAGGGCAACAACGCCTGGACGGCCTTCAATGCCGTCGGCGACCTCTTCGTGCCCGGACCGACGGGCACGAATGTGAACGATTTGCGGGCGATCCTCGTACGGTAGGTAGCGCCTCTATTTACCGGTCGCCGACCCACGGATCTTCAGGATACGCGCTAGTGGGTTCAGCGCCGGTCCGGCGATGCGTTTCAGCGTGTTCGAATCGTGGTGATCGAAGGGGTCTTTCTCGCCCTCGACGATCAGAACGGAATGTTGGGCGTAGCTCCAGCTGTCGTCATCGTTGATGGTGACTTCCAGTCGATAGCTTTCAGTCCGAAACGACTGGTCGAGAAAGGCCGTCGAGCAGATGCCATAGGTGGGTTCGCCCAATCTGGCCGAAACCGAAAAGGCTCTGTCATCAGGTTTCGCCTGACCCGAGGCAAGCACGACTTGACCACGCGGAATGGCGATCGTCTGCATGATCAGCCCCGTCGCCGGCTCCCATAGCCAATAGCCGACCTGGTCATGAAACGTGATCTGCTCCTCGGGCGTGTTGATATGGATGTGGTAGCGGAGCCCGTAGAAAAGCTGCGGGCCATTGGTCTGCGGATCGATCGGAATCATGTCCACATGCTCACGAAAGATTTTGCGCTCGGGTCCATCGGCCTTCGGGTTCAGGTCGACGCCCTTGTCGGCCTGCCAGACGCCGGCCAGCGGGCGCAAAGGGCCGAGATTGGCCAGCGTGTCAGGGTCGACGTCGCCGGGTTCCGTAAAGATATCGCGATGCAGTTTTGGCATGTCCGTCCCCTTTCGACTCACCCGGGCGCGGTCACACCTCATGCAGATACAGGTGATAATCGAGTTCGCTCACCGTTCGCGCCACGCGCATATATTCCGCCTGTTTGATGGCGCAGAAGGTGCGGTGCATGTCTTCGCCGAGCGCCGCTTTCAGAAACGCCGACGCCTTCGCCGCCTCGATCGCCGAGCGCCAGTCGGACGGCGCATCGGCATTCGCCTTCGGCGCGGTTTCGTAGCCATTGCCGGTGGTTTCCGGCCCTGGGTCGAGCTTCTCGTCCAGACCTTTCAGGATGCCGGCGAGCACGGTTGCCGCGACCAGATGCGGGTTGGTGTCGACGCCGGCCGGCCGATGCTCGATGCGGCGCGCCTTCACATCGCCTTCCGGCACCCGCAGTGCTACCGAGCGGTTGTTGACACCCCAGGTCGGCGCCAGCGGTGCATAGGATTGCGCGACGAAGCGCCGCCAGGAGTTCGCATGCGGCGCAAACACCAGCATGGATTCCGCCATGGTCTGGAGCAGCCCGCCCAGCGCATGCAAAAGCTCGGGCTTCCATGTTCCGGGCGTGGTTTCGGAAAAGATGTTCTGGCCGTCGGCGTCGGGCAGCGACACATGCATATGCATGCCGGAGCCGGCATATTTTTCGAACGGCTTGGCCATGAAGCAGGCGGTCACGCCGTGCCGCCGCGCCTGGGCGCGGATCAGCCGCTTCAGCAAGGTCAGGTCGTCCGCCGCCCGCATGATGTCGGTGCGATAGTGCAGCGTCAGCTCATATTGGCCAGGCGCATATTCCGAAATCACCGTCTCGGCCGGTATGCCCTGCGCTTCAGCACCGGCATAGATGTCGGCGAAAAGCGGCTCCATGCCGTGCAGATGGTCGACCGAATAGACTTCCGTCTTGGCGCTCGCGCGGCCGTCCAACACCGCTCCGGCCGGACGCACCTTGCCGTCGGCGTCACGCTCATTGGCGAGCAGAAAAAATTCCAGCTCGAATGCGCCGGCTGGATGCAGGCCGCGCGCCGCCATCTTCTCGATCTGGCGGGCTAGCGCGTGGCGCGGGTCGGAGGTCGCGGGCTGGCCGTCCAGCCCATACATGGACAGCAGCACCTGGCCACGCGTTGTGCCGTGCAGCGGAACCAGCGCACCCGGCACCGGCCAGGCGCGCATATCGCCGTCGCCGGTTTCCCAGATCAGCCCGGTTTCGTGCACGTCCTCGCCGACAATATCGAGGCCGAGGATCGAGGTCGGGAAGGGGCGGCCAGCTCTTATAGACCGCCTCCAACTCATGGCGTCGGATGATCTTGCCGCGACCGATGCCGTTGGCGTCGACCAGCACGAGGTCGAAGGCGTCGATATCGGGATGGCGGGCAAGAAATTCTTGGGCTTCTTCGAGGGTCGAGCCGGAAGGGGAAGTCATGATGCAAGCGCCTGAACGAACTGGCCGCTTGTCTCACGCCGCAGGCTCATGGGCAATCATTGCTTAGCCTGCTGTCAGGGTCTGGATCATTGCTTCAAGATTGCGCTTCAGCGAAAGGTCGCCGATGAGTTGCGACCAAGCCGTGAGTAAACCGCAATGCCAGGCGATGTATTGACAATCGAACCGATCCTGCCTGCCGACGAGCCAGCAGTGCTGGCTCTCAACAATGCGCATGCGGCGGAGACATCCTGGCTGGAGCCAGCAAAGCTGCATGACATGATCGGCCAAGCCTTTCTGGCCGGGCGCATCGGCGAGCTTGAAGCGTTTATCATCGCGTTCGACCAGCGTGCCAACTATGACAGCCCAAACTTCATCTGGTTTCGGGACCGCTATCCCCGCTTCGTGTATGTCGATCGCATCATCACCGCACCGCAGGCGCGGGGCAGGGGGCATGCCCGCGGATTTATCTCGACGCTGTTCACCAAGGCGCGCTTTGCCGGCCACGAGAGCGTCGTCTGCGAGGTGAATTCCGATCCGCCCAATCCGGGATCCGACGCGTTTCATGCGGCGCTGGGTTTCAGCGAAGTCGGCAGTGCAGCGATCCACGGCGGCAAGAAGACGGTGCGTTACCTGGCGAAGAATTTGATTCAGCAAAGCAATCCATCCCCTTGACGTATATTAGCGTTTCGCGGAACGTCGCTCAGTGGCGCTTGGCGAGGGGCAACGATGCGCAGTCTTCTTTGTGCGATGGCGATTTTGGGCAGCGCGGTTCCGGCTCTGGCGTCAGGCGGAGCATCCTGCGCCAATGATGGTGGGGATGTCGCGATCGAACTGTCGGCCGGCATTACGCGCGGCATGGGCAGTCCGGTGTTCAGCCTGACGGCGACAGTGGATGCCAAGAGCAGACGCCGCCGACGACCTCAGGAAGGGCGGTTTCGGCAAGGAGAACCTCGCGCAATACTGGCTGGACGACAAGGAAATGAAGTTCCTGCTCTACCGCGAGCGGAACGGAGCCGGTGAGTTCGGCTCGGTGGAGCTTTTGATCGTCACCAAGCCGGTCGGCGACGATATCGGCTATGACGGCACCTACACGCTCACGCTGTCCGACATGACCGGCGGCGGCGAGGGCAAGAACCACAACGATGGAAGGCAAGGTCACCTGCTCGGTGGAGAGTAGCGACCTTCAGGCCGAAATATCGATCACGCCGCAGTCGCCGGCTTCCGAGCCGAACACCAGGCGGCGGCCTTCGCCATCCCACATCATCGAGGTGATCGCGCCCTTGCCGGGGCGGCGCAGCAAAATCTCCTTGGCGTCGGCGAAACGCGCCGCCAGCACCATGCCGTCGGCATAGCCGATCGCCATGATGTCATCGACCGGATGGCAGGCGACGCTGGTCACCATCATGTTGCCGCGCGTGCCGAGTTCGAGCGGCGCCTTGCCCATCGGCCCGTCCTTGGCCTGGAATGGCCAGACGACCGCCGCCGGCGCGCCGGAGCTGGCCAGCCATTTGCCCTTGGCGGACCAGGAAACGCTTTTCACCTTCGCGGGATAGCCGCTCATGCGCATGTGCTTGCCGTCGGCGAGCTTCCAGCCATGCATGGCGTTTTCCTGCATTGTCGTCACCAGGAAAGCCGCGTCGGGTGAGAAAGTGATTCCGGTGTGTGCGCCATCCCATTGCAATTCCACCGGTTTCCCATCGGTGGCCGGGAAATGCAGCGTCGCGCCGTTGTAGCGCGCTACGCCGAGCCGCAGACCCTTCGGCGAAAACGCCAGCCCCTCGACCGAGCGCGGATGCTGCAGTTCTTTCACCTTGCCATCGGCAAATCGCACGTAAGCATTGCGGCTGACGCCATAAGCAAGTGCGCCTTGCGGACCAGCGGCGATGGACGTGATCCATTTGCGGCCGGCATCGGCGAGAGGGGTGACCGTGCCATCGGCAGTGGTGGCGACGACCTTGCCGTCTTCGCCGCCGGAGAGCAGCGATTTGCCATCCTGCGAGACGGTGGCGCAGAGCAGGCCATCATGCGCGGCGACCGATTTCTGGCCGTGGTCGAGGCGATGAATTTCGCCGCTCGCCAAGCGCGAAATGCGGAATGTTGGAGATGAAGGCCGCGGCCACGCAATGGCCGTCGAGATCAAGCGGAGCGACTGTGGGCATGGGCTATTGAGCGGGGCGTCGGCGCGACAGCGTTGCTGTCCCCCCCTGTCCCGCCGGAAGATCTCCCACCCAGATGGGGGGCAGCACTAAGCGGTCGTCAAGGTTGACGCTGCCGACTCTCCCCCCTTGAGGGGGAGATTCTCGCCGGACAACGGGGGTCGGTGCAAGGAGATGAGACGCCGCCAAATAAGCCTGACACGCCTCAAAGGTGCGCTTCAGCTTCTCATGATCGAGCTTGCGGCCGATAAACACCAGCCGGCTTTCGTGCTTCTCGTCGTCCTTCCAGGGGCGCTGGTGGTCGCCTTCCATGATCATGTGGACGCCCTGGACGACATAGCGGTCCGGGTCGTCCTTGAGAGCGATGATGCCCTTCAGGCGCAAAATGTTCGGACCCTCGGTCTGGGTGATCTTTTCCAGCCAGGGGAAAAACCTCTTCGCGTCCATCTCGCCGCCGCGCAACGAGACCGACTGCACCGTCACGTCATGGATCGGCGAGGCATGCGCGTGATGATGATGGTCGTGATGGTGGTGATGATGCTCGTGGTCGCAATCCGGGCCGCATTCATGATCGTGGTCATGATCATCGGCGTCGAGGAAATGCGGATCGTTCTCCAACGCCCGCTTCAGGTCGAATGCGCCGCGGTCGAGCACCTTGCTCAAATCGATGCTGGCGCGCTCGGTGCGGTGGATATGGGCCGACGGGTTGATGGCGCGGATCGTTCCTTCGACATCGCGCAGCTCCTCGCGCGACACCAGATCGGTCTTGTTGAGCAGAACGACATCGGCGAAGGCGATCTGGTCCTCGGCCTCGCGGCTGTCCTTCAGCCGCAGCGGCAGGTGTTTGGCGTCGACCAGGGCCACGACCGCGTCGAGCTTGGTCTTCGAGCGCACATCGTCGTCCATGAAAAAGGTCTGCGCCACCGGCGCCGGGTCGGCGAGACCCGTCGTCTCGACCAGAATCGCATCGAAGCGGCCCGGCCGGCGCATCAGGCCCTCGACGGTGCGGATCAGGTCGCCGCGCACCGTGCAGCACACGCAGCCATTGTTCATCTCGTAGATTTCCTCGTCGGATTCCACGATCAGGTCATTGTCGATGCCGATCTCGCCGAATTCGTTGACGATGACGGCGTAACGCTTGCCATGGTTTTCCGAGAGGATGCGGTTCAAAAGGGTGGTTTTTCCCGAGCCGAGATAGCCGGTCAGCACGGTCACGGGGATCTGCGTCTGAGCTTCGCTCATGTCAAAGTCCTTGGGCGGGCAGGATGGTTTGTTGGCCCCATATAGGCGCGCATGCGCCATTTTGCACCTGCCAATCGTTGGCGCAGCCAGATGAGACTGGACTTGCGTCGCCGGCTGGCTGGCCGTGCGCGAACGCGAGATAGTAAGCCGTCACACAATTGATATGTAACTGTGGCAGAGGGTTGCCGCGCCGCCGTTTGCCGGCTTTGCCGCTTTTGAGGACGAGGGACAATCGATGGGCAAGACGAAAAAGAGTGCCGTCATGAACCGGCTACAATCAGCCGCCCGGCTGTCGCGCACCGCGCTCGCGGCCAAACTCAATGGCCATGGCTTTTATGCCGGGCAAGATCAGATCATGCTGGCGCTGTTCAATGACGATGGCCAGACGCCCGGCCAACTCGCCATACGGCTGGGCGTGCGCCCGCCGACGATCACCAAGACGATCAACCGCCTCCAGGTTCAGGGCGTTCTGGAAAAGAAGCCCTCGCAGGATGATGCCCGCCAGGCGCATGTGTTCCTGACCGACGCCGGCAAGGAAACGATCCGCAACATCGAAAAATCGGTGCGCAAGGTCGACAAGCAGGCGTTCAGGGGTTTCGACAAGAAGGAACAGAAGGCGCTGGCCAAGATGCTGGCGCGCATCGAATCCAACCTGTCCGGCGCGGAAGTGGCCGACATCGAGGACGAGCTGGAACTCGAGGAATAGAGCCGGTCAACGGACCAGCAAACGAACCCCGCGACAGTGCCGCGGGGTTTTTGTTTGAAGCGGTTCGCCAAGCTTACCAGCAGGCGTAGGCGTATTCGCACCAGCCATTGTAGTAGCAGGAATAGGCCCAGTAGCAGACGGCCTTGGAATTGGCGGCCGCCGTCTCGCGCACCTGGCCAGCGACCTTGGTGATCAGCTCGTCGCCCTGCGCCATGTCTTCGGCCTTCTTCAGCACGCCTTCGATGTCGAAGCCTGCCGCCTTGTCGGCGCCTGCTGCACCATCCTGTCCGTCGGCCAGCACACGGCCGGGAACACTCGCCATCATCTTGGCGGCGGTTACCAGCGCCAGCGGATCGGACTTGGTCTCGCCATAGCTGACGAGATTGCGGGCCGTCTCGAGCACGAGGCGGCCTTCCATCTGCTGTGCCGGTGTCAGGTCCTGCTTTTCCTGCGCGAAGCCGGCGCTGGGGGTCAGGCATGAGGTGGCGATAAAAGCTGCAATCAAAAATTTCTTCATGATCTCATTTCCTCTGTTGGACGCTTCCTATGTTGCCGGCCTGGCCGGCGATCCGAAATCCGGCGCCCCCCGCACTGGAGCTACCCCGGCCTACGGATTTCTGTTCGGCGCCCGAGAGCGCCGGAATTCACACAATCACGGCGCTCGCTTGACCACCCGGTAGGGTTTGACGTCGATAACGAGTTCCTCGTCGATTGCCTTGGTCGTTGCCGCGGTGCCGCGGCTCATATCGGTCAGGCCCGTTGCAACGAGTTCGCGCATGGCCGCGATCTCGGGCGGATCGTCGGGCGCGGCGCGCAGGCCTTCCTGCTCCAGATTGTCGAAAACGACGTTCGCCTTGCCTACGCCGGGGACAGCGACAAAGATAAGACGCTCTTCGGCGGCGGCCGGCGGATTTGGCGCCATCTGGAGAATGTCCGCGGTTTTCGATTCCGCCGCCAGTATGCGGCTCGATGCGCCATTCTGCGGCCAGACCGGCGTGATCGAGAAATCGGCCCCGACCAGCAACACGGTCACATCCAGCGGCTTCTTGCCGTTGTTGGCCATCACGACCGAAACGATGTCGCAATCGGAGAAGGACGGGTCATCTCCAACGGCTTGTTTCGGCTCGTAGTCGACGTCGGACTCCGAGCATGCGTCGTCGTCGACGGCCGTCGAGCGCGCCTTGGCCACGCTGATTTCGGTTTCAAGCCCGGCGGAGGCCGCCGCGCCATTGCCCAGCCGTTGCAGCGCAAGCACCTTGGCGATGCGGGTCAAAGCTTGCGGAAACCTCAGCCGTGGCTGCCTTCGGGTTGCTGGAGAGCGTCAGCCGCGCCGAAGACCCGGGACCGTGCTGGTCGATCGCGCCGCCCGTTGCCGCAAACGCCAGCTTGCCATCCACAAGACCAACGGCGATGTCGTATCCCGTCAGGCGCGTCGAGACGCGTGCCTTCAAGGCCTCGCTGTCGATGGCGCTCCGCAGTGCGTCGATCGCCGGCGCATAGTCGAAGCCATCGGCAGGATCGAGGCGGATCGGCTCCGACAAAATTATGCCGAGGTCGGCGCCGGGTTCGACAAGGCGCGCGAACCGCGCCTTCTTGAACGGAGCAGGATCGGCGGGTGCCGAACAGCTGTCCGCGCAAGGATAGGCGATGGGCGTTACGACCGCGCGGCTTGCGCCGGCTTGTTCGACCATGCCATGCGCCAGCGCCTTGTCGTCGCTGGCTGCCGCATCGTCGTAAAGCGCGACAATGCTGCCGGCGCTAATGCCGCTCAGTTCACCCGCTTGCAGCTTGCCGTTGAAGATCGGCCACTGCCGGCGTGCCGCCGCAGCCTTGGAGCTGAAGCACCGGTTCGTCGATCAGTTCACCTTCGATTTCCGGCGTCTGCGTCGTCATCAAGGTGTTGCGCTTGATGTCCGACATCACCGCCTGATGCAGGGTGCGGTAGGTCAGATGGGGGCTCTGGTTCATCCGCCGCACCAGATTGTAGGTAAACACCCCGAAATTCTGCCCTTCCTCGCCGTTGGGGGGCACCTTTTCCAGCGCCTCCTCGCTCTCTTGCGCGGCATAGAAGAAAGCCGCGCGGCCGCGTTTGACGCTACTCGTCGTGCGCTGAGGAAGGAGGTTCCGCTTCGGCGCATTGGTGAATTCGGGCACGCCCAGTTCGGCCGGCGGCACTTCGCGTGAGCGGGCGTCGTCGCCGGGCAAGGCGCGGAACCCGGTGGCCGAATGGCAGGCGTCGATCACGCCGAAGAAGTCCGCCCCGGTAGCGAGGATTTTGTCGACGCGCTCCCGCAATTCATCATCGCGCAGGGCGTTCTCGATGCCGTCAGCGCCCCATTTGCCGACGTCGTAGGGCAGGAACACCTCATCCGCGCCGCCCTGTTCGTCGCCGTCGAGGTCGGGTTGCTGCGTGCCATGTCCGGAGAAATAGAAGACCACGAGATCGCCCGGCTTGCTGGTCGCCGCCAGCCGGTCCAGCCCCGCCAGGATCGCGGCTTTTGTGCCGATGCCGGGCGCCGCTATGCCCTCGGTCAGGCCGGAAACCCCGTCTGCCAGCACGGTTACGTTTTTCGCAGGGACGCCGAGGCTAACGATCGTGTTGGCGAATTCGCGTAAATCGTTCTTCGGACCTGTCAGACGGATCAATTCCGCCAACGCCGGATAGCCCGACACGCCGACGACAAGCGCGCGCGTTTCGGCTTGCGTGGCAAGCGGCGTCAGCGCGGTCAACGCGCCAAACGTCAAGGCGGCCACCCCGAAGCCCTGTCTCATTCAACCCCAAATATCTTGCGCCCGCGCCATCGTCGCGGGCGTTGCTGCCCATGGCAAGTGAAATCGAACAATAAGGCTGTTTCGCGCCAGCATTGTGCCGTGGCGTCGGTATTAATGTTTCGAAGTAATCTTCGCCGCGCCGCTGCCCTGACCAACCGTGACCAATCGGGTTGCGGTGCACAACCAACTCGCCTTATGCAGGGGCCTCAACAGACCGAGCGACCCGGTGGCCGAAGCCAATACCCCTTCCGAAGCGCCGACGCCGCCCATGGCAATCCTGCTGGTTTTTGCGACCGGCGTACTGTTTTCCTGCCTGGACACCAGCGCCAAATATCTCGTGCTGTCCGGCATGTCGGCGCAATTCGTCGCCTGGGCGCGATTTGCCGAGCATTTCGTCCTGGCCGTGATCCTGCTGCGCGCCTGGCAAAATCCGCTGGTCTATCGCGCGCAAAGCCTCTGGTTGCAGATCTTGCGCGGGATTTTCCTGTTCGGCTCGACCTTCTTCAATTTTCTCGCGCTGAAGACGCTGCAACTTGCCGAAACCACGTCGATCTTCTTCTTTGCGCCGATGCTGATCACAGCCCTTGCCGGCCCGCTGCTCGGCGAATGGGCAGGCTGGCGGCGTTGGCTGGCGATCGCTGTGGCGTTCGTCAGGCGTGCTGGTGATCACACGGCCGGGCTTCGCCCAGTTCGAGCTGGGGCATGTCTACGCCATGACGGCGACGATCAGCTACAGCCTCTATGTGCTGATGACCCGCCGCATGGCGGCATCCGAAACGCCGGAAAGCCTGATCTTCTTTTCGGCGCTTGCGCCGGCTTTGTTCATGTCGCCGGCGGTGCCCTACACCGCGTCCTGGCCTGAAAGTCCGCTGCTCTGGGCGGTGCTTTTGTCGCTCGGCTTCTTCGGCGGCATCGGCCACTGGCTGCTGATCCGTGCCTATCGGCTGGCGTCGACGACCGCGCTTGGCGCCGTACCCATACCTCCAGATGGTGTGGATGATCCTGCTCGGCTATCTGGTGTTCGATCAGCTTCCCGACCTCTGGACGATAGCCGGCGCGGCGATCATCGTTGCCAGCGGGCTCTATATCCTGCATCGCGAACACCGGTTGCGGCTGGCAAATCGCAGCGCTCCGAACAGTGAAGATGGCGCGCTGGCAAAAAAGCTTTGATTCAAGCGTCCGCCATGCGCTAAATCGCATTTAAATATTTTAAAATGCGATTTGGCTGCCGCCCGGGAGGGGACGCTGGCGCAGAAGATAAAGCTCTCGACGATAGCGGATGCGCTTGGCGTATCGACCGCCACCGTTTCCCTGGCGCTGCGCGACAGCCCGCTGGTGGCGGACGGCACCCGCGACCGCATCAAGGAGCACGCCCGGGCGATCGGCTACATCTACAACCGGCGCGCCGCCAGCCTCAGAACCTCGCGGTCGGGCATTGTCGGCGTCGTCGTGCACGACATCATGAATCCCTTCTTCGCCGAGATTTTGCGCTCGATCGAAAGCGAACTCGACCGCAGCGGCCAGACCTTTATCCTGTCGAACCACTACGACGACCTGGAAAAGCAGCGGAAATTTGTCGACACGCTGCTGCAACTCGGGGCTGACGGGGTCATCATGTCTCCGGCCATCGGCACGCCACCGGAAGACATTCTGATTGCCGAGCAGAACGGCTTGCCGGCGGTGCTGATTGCCCGCGATGTCGAAGGGGCCGGCGTGCCGGTCTTCCGTGGCGATGACGCCTATGGCACCGCATTGGCCACCAACCATCTCATCTCGATGGGCCACAAGCGCATCGCGATGATCGGCGGCACCGACCAGACATCGACGGGACGCGACCGCTACCAAGGTTATAGCAACGCCATGGAAGCAGCCGGGCTGGAGATCAAACCGACCTGGCGTATCGCCGGGCCGCGCACGAAACAGGCCGGGCTTCGAGGCGGCGGTGCAGTTTCTGGCGCTGAAGGACAAGCCGACTGCCGCCTGCTGCTGGAACGATCTGGTCGCGATCGGGCTGATGAACGGCATTGCGCGCGCCGGTCTTGACGCCGGGCGTCGACGTGTCGGTGACCGGCTACGACGACCTTGAGGAGGCGGCAATCGCGACGCCGGCTCTGACGACGGTCTGGAACGGCCAGCGCGAGGTCGGTCGTCAGGCAGCCCGCGCCTTGCTCGACAAGCTCGGCGGCGGCATGCTCAAATCCTCGCAAGAGCTGATCAAACCGGAGCTGCATGTGCGGCAGTCCACCGGTCGCCCGGTCGAACGGGCCTGATCTTCCCGCCAAATTCCAACAAGTCCGATCCGTCCAAGAGAGCTCTCGAATGTCCGCCGATTTGTCCTCGATCACCATTCTTGTTCCCGGTCCGCTGCATGCAAGGTCTGTGTCACGGATCGACGAGAATTTCCGCCTGGTGCGCATCGACCGGTGCGACCCGGCCTTGCTGACCGACGAGTTGAAAGCGAGCATTCGTGGCGTCGCGGCTTCGCCGGCGCTTGGCGGGAATTTTGTCAGCCCGGCCTTTCTGGATGCACTGCCGAACCTCGAAATCGTCGCCAATTTCGGCGTCGGCTATGACGGCGTCGATGCGCGCCATGCCGGCAAGACCGATGTCATGGTCACGAACACGCCGGACGTGTTGACCGAGGAGGTCGCCGACACGACGCTTGGACTGCTGCTCAACACGGTGCGCGAACTGTCGAAGACCGAGGCTTATCTGCGGCAAGGGCGCTGGCCGAAGGAGGGCGCCTATCCGCTGACCGCATCGCTGCGCGGCCGCCGAGCCGGCATTTTCGGCATGGGCCGCATCGGGCTTGCCGTTGCGCGCCGGCTCGAAGCGTTCGGGCTGCCGGTGGCCTACCACAATCGCCGTCAGGTCGATGGCATCGGCTACGAATACCATTCGACGCTGGAAGGTCTGGCCTCCGCGGTGGACATCCTGATTTCCGTCGCGCCCGGCACGCCGGCGACCGAAAAGATCACCAATGCCAGGGTGTTCGAAGCACTGGGGCCGAACGGCATTTTCATCAATATCGGGCGCGGCAGCACGGTCGATGAAGACGCGCTCATCAAGGCGCTCAAGGACGGCACGATCCTGGCTGCCGGGCTCGACGTCTTCGCCAATGAGCCGAACGTGCCGCAGGCGCTGATCGATCTGCCCAATGCGACGCTGCTGCCGCATGTCGGCTCGGCCTCGGTCGCGACGCGCGACGCGATGGCCGATCTGGTCGTCGACAATCTGATCGCGTGGTTCGGCAAAGGGGCCGCGCTGACGCCGGTGCCCGAGACCGAACATGTCGGGCAAAAGTGACGCAGCCGAAATTTGCGGGTCGAGCCGGCTTCGTCTAACAAAGGGTTAAGAAACTCAATCGTATTGCCATTGCTAAGCCCTAATTGGAACATCAGGAGCGGGCGATGCGTACGGGTCTGGCGTTGTTGATGATTGCGGGTGCAATGGCCACGGCATCGATCGGCGTCAACGCCTTGCATAAGGCGCAGAACAACGCAGGCATCGACACCCAAACAACGGCCAGCATTTCGCGGCCGTCCGGCGAAGTCTTCCGGCTGTCATCAATCGAAGCGAGCACATCGTGCGAGATCGTCAAAGGCAAGGCCCAGCGCTCCGGCCGTTCGCCTCTGACCGTCGATCCCGCTTGCGATCGCGTCCTGCCAGGCATGAGCCGGGTCCGCTACTGGCGCGAGAAGCCGGACGGTTCCGTCGACTTTACAGGTGAGGCAGGGGAAGCTCTGGCGACCTTCGCCATCGGCGATGGCACGGCCTACGAATCGTTCAGGCCACGCACGCCGCTGTTGCGGCTGTCGACGGAATAGCTACTCCGCCGCGATCTTGCCGGCTGTGCGGGCGACGGCATGCGCCCTGACCGCATCGCCGAACGCTTCGAAAACCTTGCGCGATGCGCTGTCGGAGTGCACCCAATATTCCGGGTGCCACTGCACGCCAACCGCAAAGGCACGGGAGTTGCGCACGGACACCGCCTCGACCGTGCCGTCCTCGGCGACCGCCTCGACCTGCAGATTTGGACCCAGCCGGTCGACGGCCTGGCGATGGACGGAGTTGACCTGGATGTCGCCGGCGCCGAACACGCCTGCCAGGCATGATCCCGGCTTGATCGTGACGGCCTGGCGGATGGCAAAACGTTCATCCTGCTGGTCGCTCACCGGCGCGCGATGATCGAGCGAACCTCGCCGCTCCTGGATTTCGGTCGCCAGCGAACCGCCTAGCGCGACGTTCATCTCCTGGATGCCGCGGCAAATGGCGAGCAGCGGCACGCCACGTTCGATCGCCTTGCGGATCAAGCGGCAGGGTCGTGGCGTCGCGGTCGGGGTCGTAGGGGCCATTCGCCTCGGTCGCTTCCTGACCGTAGTGTGAAGGATGCACGTTCGACTTCGATCCCGTCATCATCACGCCGTCGACACGCGACAGCAGTTCATCGAGGTCAAGTCGGTCGCCGAACGAGGGAACAAGGACCGGGAAAACGCCGGCGCCAGCGATCGCGGCGTCCAGATATTGGCGCGGCGCGGCGTGCCAGGTGTTGTTGTCGAACTGGCGTACGTCGGTCGAAACGGCGACAAGCGGCTGCATGATCAAAGTGTTCTCGCAGTGGTAAATTTGATCCCTATAAAATAGGCGAGATCGGCGTGGTTTGGCCATTGCGCCAGAAGGCGGCTTAACAATGGCGTTAGACGAAAGTCTGACGCCGCTTCACGATCGCGTATTTTTCGCAAAACCACTTGGATTCCCGCAGCTTGCGCGCTGGACACACCACCTTTGGCGTGTATTGTTCGCGCGACGCCGCCGAGGGCGGGCTTCTGCCTGAGGCGTCAACTCAATCCAATCACACATGGGAGGTCCAGTTGGATCGTCGTTCATTTATCACCAAGGCCGGTCTTGCCGGTGCGGGCGCCGCGGCCGCCACGACGCTGGCGGCGCCGGCCATCGCGCAGTCCAGCCCGAAGGTCACCTGGCGCATGACGTCGTCATTTCCGAAGTCGCTCGACACGATCTATGGCGGCGCCGACACGCTGTCGAAAATGCTGTCGGAAGCGACCGACGGCAATTTCACCATCCAGCCTTTTGCTGCCGGCGAAATCGTTCCCGGCCTGCAGGCTGCGGACGCTGCGGCAGCCGGCACCGTCGAGGCGGCGCACACGGTGGCATATTATTACTGGGGCAAGGATCCGACCTGGGCTCTTGGCTCTGCCGTTCCCTTCGCGCTCAATGCGCGTGGCATGAATGCCTGGCATTACCATGGCGGCGGCATCGATCTGTTCAACGAGTTTCTCGGCAAACAGGGTCTGTACGGCCTGCCGGGCGGCAATACCGGGGTCCAGATGGGCGGCTGGTTCCGCAAGGAAATCAACACTGTAGCCGATCTCCAGGGCCTCAAGATGCGCATCGGCGGTTTCGCCGGCAAGATCATCGAGAAGCTCGGCGTCATCCCGCAACAGATCGCTGGCGGCGAAATCTACCAGGCGCTGGAAAAGGGCACGATCGACGCCGCCGAATGGGTTGGCCCCTACGACGACGAGAAGCTCGGCTTCCAGAAGGTTGCGCCGTTCTACTACTATCCTGGCTGGTGGGAAGGCGGCCCGACCGTGCACTTCCTCTTCAACAAGGCCAAGTACGAAGAACTGCCGAAGAACTATCAGTCGCTGCTGCACACGGCCTCGCAGGCGGCCGACGCCAACATGCTGCAGAAATACGACTATCTGAACCCCGGCGCGATCCGCAAGATCGTGGCGACCGGCGGTCAGTTGCGGCCGTTCAGCCCGGAGATTCTGGCAGCGTGCTTCAAGGCGTCGAATGAGGTTTATGCCGAAATGGAAGCCTCGAATCCCGATTTCAAGAAGATCTGGGAGTCGATCAAGGGCTTCCGCAAGGACTACTATTTGAACATGCAGATTGCGGAATACAACTACGACACGTTCATGATGGTCCAGCAGCGCGGCAACGCACTCTGATCACCTGACTGCATTCGTTGATCAAAGCCCGGAACCGCATGGTTCCGGGCTTTTGCATGCCCATGGACAGGATGCGCGCGCCATGCATTGATTGCCTCAGCGACGTCCAGCCGGGAGGAGCACGAAGGCCGGCGTTGCAAGAGGGCAAAAATCCATAGGGAGAAATAACGAGATGGATCGCCGTTCATTCATGAAACGCGCCGGCACTGCCAGCGCGGGAGTCGCCGCTGCAAGCGTTCTGGCCGCGCCGGCAATAGCGCAATCGTCGCCAAAGATTTCCTGGCGCTGCACATCCTCATTTCCGAAGGCATTGGACACGATCTTCGGCGCCGCGCAGACCATGGCCAACTACGTCCGCGAATCGACCGACGGCGCCTTCGACATCCAGGTCTTCGCCGCTGGTGAGATCGTGCCCGGTCTTCAGGCTGCTGATGCGGCGACGGCCGGCACGGTCGAGATGTGCCATACCGCCTGTTACTACTACTGGGGCAAGAACCCGACCTGGGCTTTGGCCACAGCCGTGCCGTTCATGTTCAACGTCCGGCAGATGGATGGCTGGCTCTATTATGGCGGCGGCAACGACCTCTTGAACGAGTTCTTCGCGACGCAGAGCCTCTTCGGGCTGCCCTGCGGCAACACGGGCGCGCAGATGGGTGGCTGGTTCCGCAAGGAGATCAACTCGGTCGCCGACCTCAAGGGCGTCAAAATGCGCATCGGCGGTTTCGCCGGCAAGATTGTCGAGAAGCTCGGCGTCATCCCGCAGCAGATTGCCGGCGGCGAAATCTACCAGGCGCTCGAGAAGGGCACCATCGACGCGGCCGAGTGGGTCGGCCCTTATGACGACGACAAGCTCGGCTTCGCCAAGGTTGCGCCGTACTACTATTATCCGGGCTGGTGGGAAGGCGGACCGACGCTGCACGCGCTGGTCAATCTCGCCAAGTGGAACGAACTGCCGAAGAACTATCAGGCGATCCTGCGTGCTTCCACCGAGGCCGCGAATGGCTCGATGATGGCGGCGTATGACTACAAGAACCCGGCGGCGTTGCGCAGGCTGGTCGCGGGCGGCGCGCAGTTGCGGCCGTTCAATCAGGAAATCCTGTCAGCCTGTTTCGACGCAGCCAACTCGACATACGCGGAAATCACCGCGTCGAACCCCGAGTTCAAGAAGGTCTACGACAGCCAGGTAGCCTTCCGGAAGGACGCCTATATCTGGGCGCAAATCTCGGAATACACGTTCGATACGTTCATGATGATGCAGCAGCGCAGCGGCAAGGTCTGAGCGATCGGGATCGCTCTCGCCTCGGCGGACCTGCCGCCGAGGCGAAGTGGCCAGGAATTCACAGAGCAGCGAATTCAGGATCGCAAAGTCTCGAACGCCCCCTCACCCGGCCTCCGCTTCGCTCGGCCACCCTCTCCCCGCTGGGGAGAGGAGGTTCGCGGACATTCACGCCCTATCTTCCATAAGCCGGAAAGCGACGCTGACGAACCTCCTCTCCCCAGCGGGGAGAGGGTGGCCGAGCGAAGCGGAGGCCGGGTGAGGGGGTGGTCGAGACTTTACGACCTTTAAGTTATGGCCCTGGACTTGGTGACCGGGGCGATCTCAATCAATTGAAGCTCGGCGGCTTGGCCAGGTCGTTGCCGGCCGGTGGTGCAGGCTGGCGGTGCTGGTTCGGCCGGAGCCATGGCGGGCGGCTGTGACAGGTCGGCCGGCGGCGCTGCCGGTTGAGCCGGAGCGGCCGGTGCATCGAATGATGGCGGTGCGTTCAGGTCGAAGCTCGGCGGCGCGTCCAGGCCTCCACTGCCCGGCGGGGCTGAGCCCGGGCCGCCCGGCACCTCGATCTTGATGTCATCCAGATTGCCGCTGAAAGCCGGGTCGAGGAAAGCGGTCACCAGTCCCGGGAAGGCGATCAGGATCGCGACCAGCAGCAATTGCAGGACCAAGCCAGGGAATCGCACCCCAATAGATATCGCTGGTCTTGACCTGGTCGCGCGGCACGATCCCGCGCAGGTAGAACAAGGCGAAGCCGAATGGCGGGTGCATGAAGCTGGTCTGCATGTTGGCGCAGATCATCACGCCGAACCAGATCAGGTCGATGCCCAGCGCGCTCGCGGCCGGCGCCAGCAGCGGGATCACGATGAAGGCGATCTCGAAGAAATCGAGGAAGAACGCCAGCACGAAGATGAAGATGTTGACGACGATCAGGAAGCCGACGACGCCGCCCGGCAGGCCGGTCAGCATCTCCTCGATCCAGTGACCGCCGCCAACGCCTTGGAAGACCAGGCTGAAGACGCGGGCGCCGAGCAGGATCCAGACCACCATCGCGGTCAGGCGCATCGTCGAATCCATGCCCTGATAGATGAGGGTCCAGCTCAGGCGGCCGTTCAGCCATGCCAGCACCATGGCGCCGACGACACCCATGGCGCCGGCTTCAGTCGGCGTGGCAAGGCCCATGAAAATGGTGCCGAGAACGATGAAGATCAGGGCGAGCGACGGCACCATGCCGTGGATACATTTCCAGATCAGCGGCCAGCCGCGCAGCGTGCGCGCCTCCGGCGGCAAGGCCGGTACATAGTCTGGCCTGATGATCGACAGGACCAGCACCCAGCCCATGAACAGCAGAACCTGGACGATGCTGGCGCCCGTCGCGCCGATATACATGTCGCCCGGCGACTTGCCGAGCTGGTCGGCCAGCACGATCAGCACCAGCGATGGCGGGATGAGCTGGGTGATCGTGCCGGAAGCCGCAATCACGCCCGTCGCGTGGCGAATGTTGTAGCCATAACGCTGCATGATCGGCAGCGAGATGAGACCCATGGCAATGACCGACGCCGCGACCGTGCCGGTGATGGCGCCGAGCACCGCTCCGACCAGAATGACCGCGTAGGAAAGGCCGCCACGCACGCCGCCAAACAGTTGGCCGAACCCTTCGAGCAGGTCTTCGGCCAGGCCGCATCGCTCGAGGATGACGCCCATGAAGGTGAAGAACGGAATTGCCAGCAGCAGCTCGTTCGAGAGCACCGAAAAGAGCTGGTAGGTCAAATTGCCCATGAAATTGGGCACGATCAGCCCGAGTTCGATCGCGAAAAAGCCGAAGAACAGGCCGACGGCGGCAAGCGAAAAAGCCGCCGGATAGCCGATCACCATGAAGAAGATCAGCCCGAAGAACATCAACGGGGCCAGATAGTGGGTGAGAAATTCGATCATTGAACCGGTTTCTCGTAGGCGTACTCACGTACGTAGTTGGTGGTCAGGGCGAGCACGCATTTGATGATCTCGGAGATGCCTTGCATCGCCATCAGGCCGAAGCCGATCGGAATGACCAGCTTGCACCGGCCACCGGATAAGGCCGCCGGCCTGGTTGGACCCCTCGTTGGTGACCCAGGAGTCCCAGAACCATGGCCAGGTGAAATAGATCATCAGGATGCACATCGGCAGCAGGAAGAAGAGGCCGCCGAGCAGGTCGATCCAGGTGCGGGTGCGCTCGCTCACCGAGCCGTAGAGAAGGTCGACCCGCACATGCTCGTTGACCTTCAGCGTCCAGGCGCCGCCGAGCATGACCATGCCGGCGAACATGTACCATTGCGATTCGGATAGCGTGTTGGAGTTCTGGCGGTAGATGTCGATCATCCAGCCGAAGGCTCCGCCACCCACCTTGGCTTCGAGCCACATGAGAGCGTTGGTCGAGTAGCGGAAGAGTGCGTTGAAGGCGCTGACAAGCGAGGCGAACAGGACGAGATAGATGGCTATGATGCCGATACGTCTGTTGATCTCGTCAATCACACTCGTGATGGACAAAGCGAGCGACAATGGGGACCTCCCAAGAAGCTTGCACGGCTGTTCCCGTTTTTTTACCGCGCAATGATTCCTGTATGCCCACAGGGTATGGTCGCGTCAATGCGCTAGATATGCCGGATGCTTCATGTGCGCCGAAGGTTCTAGGCGGCTGCCGGTGCTTTGTTGTCGGCCTCGGGCTCGCGCAGGACGAGGATGACGACCAGGAAGGCGAGCATCCAGCCATCGCGCCATTCGCCCGGAAAATAGCCGGTCCAGAGCGCCTCGCCGATCCCGTAGCAGGCGGCGCCGATGGCAGCGCGAAGCGGCGAGGAATAGCTGCCGGCGGCCGTGACGAAGAGGATCTTCAGGCCGTAGATCATGCCGGTGCCGAAGCTGATGTTGCCGTAGTAGAGGGCGGCAAGAATGCCGGTCAGGGCCGCCGCGATTGCCCCGGCCAGGACGGACTGCCGGAAGGTTCGGGTGACGTCGACGCCGCACATCGCGGCCGCCAGCGGATCGTCCGAGACCGCACGCCACCGCCGGCCGAAACTGGAGATACGCAGAGCGACTGTCCCAAAACCGATTGCACAAAAAACAGTCGCGGCGCCAAGCAACTGGTTGAGTGTCAATGTGACCCTGAAAGCGCCCGGCGGCGCGAGATCCACCGGAATGCTGAGGATCGGCGGCAGCCAGATATCCTTGGTGTCGGCGGCGATGCGGCTCAATTCGGCGAGAACGATCGCAACGCCCAGCGTCGCCGCGACGACAGTGTTAGGCGACCGACCGGCGAGCGGTTGCAAGACGAAACGCGACAGGACGCTGCTCGCCATCGCCGCATATCCAAACGCCAGAATGGCTCCAAGCAGAAGGGACAAAGGCAGGATGATCCGCAGCCCGTCATAGGCGAACAGCGTCGCCATGATCATGGCGTGGCCGCAGAAGGCGAAGATCGGTCCGTAGGCGAGGTTCGTTCGGTGCAGCACGCCATTGGTGATGACGTAACCGAAGGCCAGCAACGCATAGAGCGAGCCGGCATGCAGGCCGTTCAGCAGCTGCTGCAGGAAATAGAGCATGACACCTTCTTCCAGCCAACTTTGCTGAATGCCATCTAACTTGTCAAATTCGGTTTGTCGGTTAGATTGCGACGCATGACCGTGGATTGGACCGAACATCGTTTTGCCGGCGGCGCGTTGGCGCTGGATGTCGCCAATACGGTGGTCTTGCGCGGAGATCCGCAGCGGACGTTCGACCGATTTGACGATCCGATCGAGCTTCCGCGATTTGCCGCTGCGGCCAGCCGCTTCCGCGCAGCAGAGTTGAACGGCGAGACACTGACGGTCGCCTACGCTGCTGACGAACAGCCGGGCCTGATAACGCTGCGCGAGACCATCGACCGCCTGTTTCGCAACGGTGCCCGGGCCGGTACAATTCCGACAGCCGATTTGCCGGATTTTCTTGCCGCCTGCGCCGACGGATTGCGTGGCGCGCCGGAACGAGGCTGCACCGGCGGGCCAGCAAAGGCTTATGGCGGCGGTGGCCTTGTCGGCGCTATCCTTGCTGCCCGAGGCGCGCCGTATCCGCATCTGCCAGAACTGCCGCTGGCTGTTTCTGGATCGAAGCAAGAATGGCAGCCGCCGCTGGTGCGACATGGCGGTCTGCGGCAATCGGCAGAAGGCCAAGCGGCATTACCAGCGTCGACGCCTTGGCGCGGAGGAACCAAAATGATGGAAATCCGACAATCCTTGCGAATCCTGGGGCTCGTCGTGCTGGCAGCGGCTGCGGGCACAGCGTCCGGCTGTCGTGACAGCGGCAAGGAGGCCGAGCGTTTCGTCCTCGACGGAAAACTCTTTGTTTTCAACTACCGCGTCGCGACGGCAACCTATCTCGTGAACATCAAGCCGGTCGGGGCGATTGGCGAAGGCGAGACCGCTGTCGTTTCATTTGAGGATCCGGCCGGCGGCGACCCGTTGGTCGTGCGGGAAAAGATCTGGCCGAACACCCAGAAAACCACGATCCACAGCCCCCCGTTGCAGTGCATCGTCAAGGATCGGCCGTACAAGGTGGCGATCCGCATCGAAGACGCCAGCGGCGAGCTGCTGCAGCAGATCGACACCACGGTGACGTCGTCGCAGGACCAGTCTCTGCTGCCGGACAAACCGCTCGTCACCGGCCCATTCTATGATCCCAACCCGGAAGTAGCCGGCCATCCAGGCGGCGATTTGCCAGGGCAGGGCGCGGAGACATGCGCGAAGGGCTAACTCGGCAGAACTGGCTCTATCCCAATCGATTTCGTTTGACCTAGGCGCTGCCGCACGGGAAGACTGCGGCGAAAGACTCGACGCCGGCCGCAACCTTGAGTGGCCCCGCAGAGGAAGAAGAATGACGCTTCACGACGTCTCGCTGGACGACAAATTCGATCTGGCGAAGCAACGGGTTTTCCTGACCGGCGCGCAGGCTGTCGTGCGCATGCTGATGATGCAGCGCGAATTCGACCGTCAAGCAGGGCTGAACACGGCGGGTTTCGTCTCCGGCTATCGCGGCTCGCCGCTCGGCGGGCTCGACCTTCAGCTCTGGAAGGCGAAGAGACAACTCGCCGCCTCCGACATCGTCTTCCAGCCGGGGCTCAATGAGGAGCTTGCAGCGACCGCATGCTGGGGGTCGCAGCAGACGGAGTTGCTCGGCGAAGGCAAATATGACGGCGTGTTCTCGGTCTGGTACGGCAAGGGCCCGGGCGTCGACCGCTCGGGCGATGTCTTCCGTCACGCCAATCTGGCCGGGTCGTCGAAGAATGGCGGCGTGCTTGCCCTGATGGGCGACGATCATACCGCCGAGTCGTCGACCAATGCGCATGCGACGGAGTTCCTGTTCGTCGACACGATGATCCCGATCCTCAATCCCGCGGGTGTGCAGGAGATCATCGACTATGGCCTCTACGGCTTCGCGCTCTCGCGTTTCGCCGGCACCTGGGCGGCGATCAAATGCGTCAAGGACAACATCGAGTTCGACCGCTTCGGTGCTGGCCGGCCTCGATCGCGTCAAGATCGTCCTTCCCGAGTTCGATATGCCGCCGGGCGGGCTCAACATCCGCCATGAACTCGACCAGATGGGGCAGGAGGCGCGGCTGCATGAATACAAGCGCGCCGCCGCATCGGCCTTCATTCACGCCAACGGCCTGAACCGCATCGTCTATTCGGGCGGCAGTGCGGCGCGGATAGGCATCATCACGACGGGCAAGAGCTTCCTCGATGTGCGCCAGGCGCTGGACGACCTCGGCATCGGCGAAGAGCGCGCCAATGATCTCGGCATCCGCCTGTTCAAGGTGGGTTGTCCCTGGCCGCTCGACTACGAGCACCTGAAGGGTTTCGCCGCCGGTCTCGAACTGATCATCGTCGTCGAGGAAAAGCGCTCGCTGATCGAGACGCAGGTGCGCGAGAACCTTTACGGCACCGCAAACCAGCCGGTTGTGATCGGCAAGAAGGATGAGCGCGGCGCCTGGCTCTTCCCGGCCAAGGGCGCGCTCGATCCGAATGAAATCGCGATCGCGCTCGGCGAACGCATCTTGCGGGTCATCGGCCGGTCGGAGGAGGTCGCAGGCCGCGTCGACAGGCTGAAACAATTCCAGGCCATGCTGGCCGACACGGTCGATGTCGGCAGCCGCACGCCGTATTTCTGTTCGGGCTGCCCGCACAATTCGTCGACCAAGGTGCCGGAAGGCTCGATAGCGGCGGCGGGAATCGGCTGCCATTTCATGGCGATCTGGATGGATCGCCAGACGCACGGTTTCACCGCAATGGGCGGGGAGGGGGCTCAGTGGGTCGGCCAGGCGCCGTTCTCCAAACGTGAGCACATTTTCCAGAATCTCGGCGACGGCACCTACAATCATTCCGGCTCGCTGGCGATCCGGTTCGCCAATGCGTCAAACGCCAACATCACCTACAAGATCCTCTACAATGACGCGGTGGCAATGACTGGCGGCCAACCGCATGAAGGCAACCTGACGGTCGACATGATCGCCCACCAGGTTCGCGGCGAAGGGGTGGAGCGCATTGCAGTCGTCACCGACGAGCCCGACAAATATCGTGTTGCGTTTCCCACCGGAACGACGATCCATCACCGCGACGATCTCGACGCGGTGCAGCGCGAGCTGCGCGAGATCGAAGGCGTTTCGGTGCTGCTCTACGACCAGACCTGCGCCGCCGAAAAGCGCCGACGCCGCAAGCGCGGGACGTTTCCCGATCCCGACAAGCGGGTCATCATCAACGAGCTGGTCTGCGAAGGCTGCGGCGACTGCGGCGTGCAGTCGAATTGCGTTTCGATTCAACCGGTTGAGACCGAATTTGGACGCAAGAGGCGAATCGATCAATCGAGCTGCAACAAGGATTTTTCCTGCCTCAACGGTTTTTGTCCGTCGTTCGTAACCGTGCATGGCGGCAAGCTCAGAAAGTCGACCGGCAGCAGCGCATCTTTTGATCCGCTCGACGGTGTGCCGGAGCCGACGGAACTCGCACTGGGGCGTGATGGTTGGGCGGCGGTTGTCGACGGCGTCGGAGGCACCGGCGTTGTCACTATCGGCGCCATTCTTGGCATGGCCGCGCATCTCGAAGGCAAGGGTTGCGGCATGATCGACATGGCCGGGCTGGCGCAAAAGGGCGGCGCCGTGTTCAGCCATGTCCGCATCGCCCGCACCCCGGACGAAGTCAGCGCCATCCGCGTTTCGGCCGGCAAGGCCGACATCGTGCTCGGATGCGATCTCGTCGTCTCCGGCGCGAAGAAGGTGCTGGCGTCGGTGCGCGAAGGCAAGACGCTGTTCGTCGCCAACACAGCCGAGGTCATGCCCGGCGATTTTGCCCGCTCGGCGGATTTTTCGCTGCCGGTCGAGCGGCTGAAGAAGGCGATCCGATCTGCCGCCGGCGCTGACCGAGCACATTTTTTCGATGCAACCAACGCCGCCAAGGTGTTGTTCGGCAACGCCATCGGGGCCAACATGCTGTTGCTCGGCATGGCGTGCCAGTTGGGCGGCGTGCCGCTTGCGCCGGCAACGATCGAACGGGCGATCGAACTCAATGGCGAGGCCGTCGCCATGAACATCGCGGCCTTTCGCTGGGGGCGGCGCGGCGGCCCACGATCCTGAATTTGTTCGCAAACAAGCCGCCGGCCAGGTGGCGCCCGCGCCGATTGCGCAAAGCCTCGACGAGGTGATCGCGCGGCGGGTCGACCTTCCTCACCGCCTATCAGGACGCTGCTTATGCCAACCGCTATGCGGCTGCCGTCGAGCGCATCCGGCGCAAGGAGACGGCGGTCATGCCGGGGTCGACGGCGCTGACGGAAACCGTGGCGCGCAACCTCTTCAAGCTGATGGCGATCAAGGACGAATACGAGGTTGCCCGGCTCTACACAGACGGGTCGTTCCAACGCCAGTTGGCGAACGAATTCGAAAGCCATGCGAGGCTGGAATTTCACCTCGCCCCGCCAATTCTTGGGCGTGTCGGGGCTGACGGCAAGCCGCGCAAATCGAGCTTCGGCCCCTGGATGATGACCGGCGTTCCGGGTCCTGGCAAAACTCAAGGGCTTGCGTGGAACGGCCTTTGATTTCTTCGGCAAAACCGCCGAACGCAAGCGCGAACGCCAGTTGCTGGCCGAGTATCGAGGCTGACCTCGATCTGATCGATCGGCAACTCGATGCATCGACCCATGAAGCTGCCGTGGCGGTGGCTGCCATCCCATCGCTGATACGCGGTTTTGGCCATGTGAGAGAGGCGTCGATGCAGCGCGCTGCGGGAGAGAGGTCGCGGGTGCTCGAAAGGCTAAAAGACGGCGAAATCGGCGGCCGGTTGCAAGCCGCGGAGTAGCGCCAGCCAATTTAGGTGTCGCTAAACTTAATTTTAATACCGCCATGCCATTAGAAGACGCTTAGCGGGCGTATTCAATGGCCATCACAAAGGTCGAGCGAAAACAGGAAGAAGTACCGGGCGACGTCTATATTCAGTTCGTCCGTTCGCTCTTCGACAGCGCCAGCATCCTGCTGATCGGCGGCATTTGCTACGCCATCATAGCGATGATGGTCTACGTCCATACGTCCAACAACGTCTACGTCGCTTTCGCCTTCATCCTCTTCGCAGCCAATGCCTGGCGGTATCTGGGCATACGCGAATTTCCATCGTTCCGGTGGCGTTCTGAAGGACGTCGAGCAGGCCAAATCGTGGGAGCGGCGATACATCATCAGAGGCTCCCTGCAGGGCCTTGCGGTGGGCGCCTTTTCGTTCGTATCGATCTACGTCTATCCCAACACGTTTGCCGAAGTCGCTTCCGTGGCGCTTGCCGATCAGCTCGGTGCCGACTGTTGCGACGCGCAACTATGGCTCACCGGTCATGGTGCGCATCCTCTCGGCGATGTTTATCGGGCCGGTCGCCTTGGCGCTGGTCTTGCGCATGGAGGTCCCGCATATCGTCCTCGGGCTGCTCATCTTCCCGTTGATGTACATCACGATATTGAGTTCGGCGCAGCTCAGGAACGTGCTCTTTTCGGCGGTTACCGGGCACAAACGCGCGAAACAGCTGGCGGAGCGCTTCGATCGTGCGCTGAACACGATGCCGCAGGGCCTGCTGATGTTCAACGAGACAGGGCCAGGTGATCGTCGCCAACGCCGAAGCGGCGTTCCTGATGAACATGCCAACGCCGGAGAGCATGCTCGGGCGCAGCATTTCAGCGCTTTTGCTGCGCATCGTCGCCGCCGGATTGCTCGACAAGGATCAATACCGCTATGCCGCGCTTCAGTTGACGGGTGCGCTACGACAGGGCTTCGACCGCAAGCTGGTTATCAGCCTGACCGATGGGCGGTCGTTCGAGCTGTCAGCGCGCGAGGGCCAGCAAAACATCGGCGTCGTCATGTTTGAAGACATCTCAACGCGCGTGCGCGCCGAAAATCGCATCAGCACGATGGCCCGTTTCGACAGCCTGACCTCGCTGCCAAACCGGGCCTACTTCCACGAGCTTATCGCGGAGCGGCTGGTCTCGCGGTGATCCGGACCGCAACTGCGCGCTGGCGATCTTCGATCTCGACGATTTCAAAGGCGTCAATGATCTCGTTGGGTCACCCGGTCGGCGATGAACTTATCCGTGCCGTCAGCGAGCGCATCGCCTCCTTCGCATCCAAGAACACGATCGTGTCGCGGTTCGGTGGCGACGAGTTCGTATTCTATTGGGACGATATCGAAAGTGCGGCGGCTCTGAGAGATCAACTCGACACCGTGTCTGGGCGGATGAGCGGCACGTTGGAAATTTCCGGCAATCGCCTGCGCGTCCAGTCGAGCGGCGGCGCTGTTTTTGCGGGTGCGCGCAACGCCGATGTCGATTCGCTGATCGTCCGCGCCGATCTCGCCCTCTACAAGGCCAAGGAGCGTGGCAAGAATGGCTGGTGCCTCTTCGAAGACGCCATGGAGCAGGCGTTCCGCAGCCGCCAACTTCTGAAAGCCGATCTGCGCACCGCGGTTGACCAGAAAGGCCTGCGCGTCGTCTACCAGCCCATCGTTTCGGTCGATACGATGAAGATCGCAAGCTGCGAGGCTCTGTGCCGCTGGGACCATCCGGAACTCGGCCCGATCTCGCCGGCTACCTTCATCCCGCTCGCGGAAGAGACCGGAATCATTTCCGAGATCACGACATTCATGCTGGAGGCTGCCTGCGCCGAATGCATCAAATGGCCCTATCCGCTCAGCGTGTCGGTCAATCTTTCGGCCAAGGATTTCCGCGACGCCTCGATCATCGAAAAGGTGGAGACAGCGCTCCGGAACACCAATCTGGCGCCCGAACGGCTTGAGATCGAGGTAACGGAAACGTCGCTGCTCGACGACAAATCCGCTGCCCGCCGTTACGTCGAGGAGTTGCGGCAGATCGGCGTGCGTATCGCGCTCGACGATTTCGGCACCGGCTATTCGAGCCTGAGCTATCTGCACAAGCTGCCGCTCGACAAGATCAAGATCGACCGCAGCTTCCTGACCGATGTCATCGGAGGACGAGCGCTCGCTTCGCCTTCTGTCCGGCATCGTCCAGCTCTCCCATCGTCTCGGCTTGCAGGTGACTGTGGAGGGCGTCGAGACCTTCGAACAGCTCAAGATGCTGTCGGTGGATGTAAAGCCGGACCTTGTCCAGGGCTTCCTGTTCGGCTCGGCGCTGACCGCGTCGGGCATCGAAACGATGTCGACGACCGCTTGGCCTTTCGCGGCCGATTTCGGCAAGGTCGCTACCGTCGCGCGTCGTCGCTAGCCTCCCTTATTAAGCCGATCCGGGCGCAGGCCACCGGTTAAGGTTAATGAAAGTAAATCACTTGCCTCTTATTTAAGGCTTGTCTGGTGTGCCAACTCCGTTAGCCTGAGCATGCGACGGAGAGTATTGCATGCGAGAAATATCAGCAGCGGCCCAGGAAAGAGTTGCGCGCCTCAGGGGCCGGGCTGACGCCTTCAACGAGGCCATGCTCGAACTGCTGGAACATGTCGAGTATCGTCTGGTCACCGGAGGCGAGGATCTCGAAGCGACTCTACCGGCTTCGCTATATGTCCTTCCTCAAGGCGGGTATGCTCGAGCCGAATTCGAGCAGATTGTTGCATGACCAGTGGGACGATTTGCCGAATTCCTACCGTTTTGGCGTCTATTATGACGGCGATCTGGTGAGTACTGTTCGGCTGAACTATATTTCGCGCGAACATCCTTACGCGCCGTCGATGGATACTTTTCCCGACGTGATGGTTCCGCGCGTCGAACGGGGCGACACATTCATCGATTTGACGCGTTTCGCCGCTGATCCGGACAAGGCGCCGGCGCCTGGCGTGCTGCCGTTCATTACGCTGCGGCTCGCGCCCGTCGCCACGTGCTATTTCAAGCAGACCGCGTGTCTGGCAGCCATCAAGCCGGACCATGCGGCCTTCTACAAGCGCATTTTCAATGCGTTCGAGATTGGCGGACCGGCGCCTTACCCTGGCCTTATCGTGCCGCGTTATCTTTACGAGGCCCCGTGCGGCGACAATCTGGCCGAGACACTCGATCGTTTTCCATTTTTCCGTTCGTCGCCGATCGAACAGCGCATGCTGTTCGGATCATTGGCGGGAGATCGGGTTCCGCTGACGGTCCTGCCGACCGCAAAATACGTGCGCAAGGCAGCCTGACCTAGTCGAAGCTTTGCTTGCCTGGGGCAGGGGCAGCCGCCATAAGGTGGCGATGGACGCAACGACCAACCACCGCTGAGAGCATGGCGAAGGACGGAGCCGCGCGTACGGCTGTCTGGGCATGCGAACTGGACGCCGACGCGCTTGAACGCGCCGTGCGCGGCATCGACCGAGCGCCGGTATGCGAAGGGCGCCTATATCTGTCATCGTGGCGACCGGCTGGACTATTGGACCGGCATTGTCACCGGTCTTGGTGAAAGTCAGCTCCATCGCCAGGAGCGGCAAGGCCATCACCTACGCAGGCATCGGCGCCGGAGGCTGGTTCGGCGAAGGCACCGATCCTGAAGAACGAGGCGCGCAAATACGACCTTGTCGCGATCCGCGAAACGCACCTGTTGCTGATGAACCGGCCAACCTTCAATTGGCTCTACGACAACAGTGTCGGCTTCAACCGCTTCCTGGTGCGGCAGCTCAACGAGCGCCTGGCGCAGTTCATCGCGGTCACCGAATATGATCGGCTGCTTGCGCCGGAAGCCCGGGTCGCACGGCATCTGTCGTGGCTTTGCAATCCGATCCTCAACCCGCATGTCCAGGGTCGCATCGAGATCACGCAGGAAGAGCTGGCTCTGCTCGCCGGCGTCTCGCGCCCGATCGTCAACCGCGGCCTGCAGACCTTGCAGGATGCGGGATTTCTCGCCGTCGAGCACGGCGCTCTGCATGTTCTCGATGTCGGTGGTCTGGGCAGCTACGGCAATTAGCTGGCGTATTGAACGCCTGGGCACCTGATAAGCCTAGCTCACCTGACAGACAGGGGGTCCGTCTGTCAAGGGGCGCATTGAAACCGCTGGGCCAGACGCTAATCTCCTTTCCGAGGATTGGCGGCCGATTGTGGATGGCGATCGGCCTGTACAGCTAAGTGTCTATTTGCGCCTTGGGCGTGAAGTGGCAGTATGGCCAACAAAACCGCGGTCAACGCGGAACGGGAGGAGTGAGTTGCATGGGCGCGACGGCGCGGCCGGCGGCATGACGCTGGACACGTTTCCCGAAATATCTGCTGCGCGAATGCCGAGCGCATTGGCGCGACGCCCGGCCATGCGCCACAAGGACTACGGCATCTGGCAAAGCTGGACCTGGGCCGAGCAGCTGCACGAGGTGCGCACCTTTGCGCTTGGCCTGCAGGAGCTCGGGCTGAAGCATGGCGAGCGTGATCGCCATCATCGGCGCCAATCGGCCGCGGCTCTATTGGGCATTGGCCGCGGTCGCAGTCGCTCGGCGCTATCCCGGTGCCGGTCTATGCCGACGCCGTCGCCGAGGAACTGGCCTATGTGCTCGACCATGCCGGCGTGCGCTTCGCCGTCGTGCAGGACCAGGAGCAGGTCGACAAGATCCAGTCGTTCGCCGAGGACATTCCTGCAACTGACCGCATCTGATCTATCGACGAACCGCGCGGCCTGCGCGGCTATCGACGCGAGGGGCTGCACGATTTTCTCGACGTCCAGAAGCAGGGGGCGCGCATTGCTGGCGGCCGACCCGGCGCTCGGCGAGCGCTGGGCGGAAGGTGTCCGCGCGGCCAGCGGCGACGACATCGCCGTCATGCTCTACACGTCCGGCACGACCGGCCGCTCGAAGGGCGTCATGATCAAGGCGTCGCACGCGGTCAACGCGGCCCGCGACACGGCGACATTCGACAGGCTCAACGAAACCGATCGAGTGCTGGCCTATCTGCCGCTCGCCTGGGTCGGCGACCACTATCTGAACTATGCGCAGGGCTATGTGTCCGGGCTTCTGCATGAACTGCCCGGAAAGCCCCGACACGGTATCGCAGGATCTGCGCGAGATCGGGCCGACCTTCTATTTCGCGCCGCCGCGCATCTTCGAAACCTGCTGACCAGCGTCACCATCCGCATGGAGGACGCCGGCTGGCTGAAGCGCTGGCTGTTCGACCATTTCATCGGCGTCGCGCAGAAGCACGGCGAGGCGATCCTGGAAGGCCGGCCGGTGCCGCTCGGCGGCCGCGTTGCCTATGCGCTCGGCAATCTGCTTCGTCTACGGCCCGCTGAAGAACGTGCTGGGCCTGTCCAACATCCGCGTCGCCTACACGGCCGGCGAGGCGATCGGCCAGGACCTTTTTTCCTTCTTCCGCTCGCTCGGCATCAATCTGAAGCAGCTCTACGGCCAGACCGAAGCGTTCCTCTACGTGACCTGCAGAAGGACGGCGCGGTGCGCTCCGACACGGTCGGGCCGGCGGCGCCCAATGTCGACATCACGCATCTCCGATTCCGGCGAGGTGTTGTTCCGTTCGCCCGGCATGTTCTCCGGCTATTTCAGGCAGGACGACAAGACCGCCGAAGTCGATGACCGCCGGACGGCTACGTCAAGACCGGCGACGCCGGCTTCTTCGAGACGGACGGCCAGCTCAAGATCATCGACCGCGCCAAGGATGTCGGCAAGCTGACAGTCGGGCGCGCTGTTCGCGCCGAAATACATCGAGAACATGCTGAAATTCTTTCCCAACATCAAGGAGGCGGTGGCCTTCGGCGACGGCCAGCGATTTCGCCGCCGCCTTCATCAACATCGACCTGCAGGCGGTCGGCAATTGGGCCGAGCGCAACAACATCGCCTACGCGTCCTATCAGGAACTCGCCGGCCACCCGGAGGTCTACAAGATCATCGCCGGCCATGTCGACGAAACCAACCAGCGGCTGTGCAGCCGAGCCGATGATGGCCGGCGCGCAGATCAGGCGCTTCCTCGTCCTGCACAAGGAACTCGACGCCGACGACGGCGAACTGACCCGCACGATGAAGGTGCGCCGCGCCTTCGTGGCCGACCGCTACGCGCCGCTGATCGAGGCGCTCTATGACGGCTCCGACGGAGAAATACGTCGAAACCGAAATGACCTATGAGGATGGCCGCAAGGGCCGCATCAGGGCGACTGTCAGGATCGAGGACGCCAAGACCTATCCGCGCCGCCGAACGCTGATCGCGAGGCGGCGGAATGAACGCGCGCGCCGAAGTCGAGACGATCGTCGCGCCTGACGACGGCATCCGGCCGGCGAGCTGCTGATGGACGTGAAAAACGTCTCGCTGCGCTTCGGCGGCGTCAAGGCGATCACCGACATTTCCTTCGACGTCACGCAAGGGCGAAATCCGCGCCATCATCGGCCCGAACGGCGCCGGCAAGACCTCGATGCTCAACGTCATCAACGGCTTCTACACGCCGCAGAAAGGCACGATCGTCTTTCGCGGCGTCGAGCGGCGCGCGATGAAGCCGCACCACGCGGTGCGCCAGGGCATCGCCCGCACCTTCCAGAACGTCGCGCTGTTCAAGGGCATGTCGACGCTCGACAACATCATGGCCGGCCGTTCGGTGCACATGAACCGCAACCTGTTCTGGCAGATGCTGTGGCACGGGCCGGCGCTGCGCGAAGAGATCGCAGCACCGCGAGAAGGTCGAGGAGATCATCGATTTCCTCGAAATCCAGCACATCCGCCGCACGCCGGTCGGCAAGCTGCCCTACGGCCTGCAGAAGCGCGTCGAGCTTGGCCGCGCGCTCGCCATGGAGCCGTCGCTGCTTCTGCTCGACGAGCCGATGGCCGGCATGAACCTCGAGGAAAAGGAGGACATGAGCCGCTTCATCGTCGACGTGAACCGGCAGCGCGGCACGACGATCGCGCTGATCGAGCACGACATGGGCGTGGTGATGGACCTTTCCGACCGCGTCGTCGTGCTCGACTACGGCAAGAAGATCGCCGACGGCACGCCCGAGCGGTGAAGTCCGAACAAGCAGTCATCGACGCCTATCTCGGCGTCGCTCACTGAAAGGAAACCACATGGATATCTCGACCTTCCGCTCACGCCGCTGATCTCGCTGATCGCCGGCGTCCTCATCCTGATCATGCCGCGGCTGCTGAACTACATCGTCGCGCATCTACCTGATCATCATCGGCCTGCTCGGCCTGTTCCCGCAATTGACGGCCTGACCGGCGCGCTGGCCCGTCCCAAGGAGCAGCATGGAATTCCTGAACTCCATCCTGATCAAGCCGTTCGCCGACATGGTCGGCGCGCCGGATTTCCTGCTTGCAGGTGCTGTGGGAAGGGCTGGTCGCGGGCGTGCTCTACGCGCTGATCGCGCTCGGCTTCGTGCTGATCTACAAATCCTCGCGCATCTTCAATTTCGCGCAAGGCATCATGGTCGTCTTCGCGGCGCTGACGCTGGTCGGCCTGCACGAAAAGGGCGTGCCGGCGCTTGCTGGCGGTGCCGCTGACGCTTGGTCGTCATGTTCCTGCTCGCCGTCGCCATCGAACGCGTCGTGCTGCGGCCGCTGGTCAACCAGCCCGACATCATCCTGTTCATGGCGACCATCGGCATCACGCTGTTCCTCGTCGGCTTCGGCGAGATCATCTTCGGCGGCGAGAACAAGGTGATGATCACCGAACAGCTCGGCATTCCGACCGGCAGCTTCACGTTCGAGCCGTTCGGCGGTTTCGTCTCGATCGAGCAGAAGGACCTGACCGCCGTCGTCGGCGCGGTCCTGCTGGTCGTCGGGCTGCTGCTTTTCCTCAACAAGTCGAAGATGGGCCGCGCCATCCGCGCGCTCGGCGACGACCATCAGGCCGCGCTGTCGGTCGGCATTTCGCTGTCGACCATCTGGGTGCTGGTCTGGTTCATCGCCGGCGTCATCGCGCTCGCCACCGGCATCGTCTGGGGCGCGCGGGCAGGGGTGTCGTTCGCGCTCGAGGTCATCGCCTTCAAGGCGCTGCCGGTGCTGATGCTGGGCGGGCTGGAATTGGTCACCGGCGCGATCATCGGCGGGCTGGCGATCGGCATCCTGGAAAAGCTGTTCGAGATCTACTGGGGCCAGCCGCTGCTCGGCGGCAACACCGAAACCTGGTTCGCCTTCGTCTTCGCCCTGATCGTGCTGCTGTTCCGGCCGCAGGGCCTGTTCGGCGAAAAGATCATCGAGCGGGTGTGAGGATGCGCTACGTGATGATGTTGCTGACGGTGTGTCCGCTCGGGGTCGCGATCTTCGCGTCGATCATCATCGTCACCGCCTACCGCAAGGTGGCGAGATGCGGCCGGCGCGCGGACGTTGCGCCATCGTGGCGCGAATCTGTCGATGCCATGCAGTCGGCCGACATTCCCGGCCGCGCGGCCGCTCTGCTTGACAGGGATCGTGTTTGCGCCGCGATCCGACTCAGGAGGCGCTGAATAATGCTCTACCGCACCGCCGGCCAGTTCAAGACATCCTACGACGCCGACCACGCGCTGTTTCCGGTCAGGCAGGATGCGTGGCTGCTCGATCGTCATCCTCTTGTTCGCCTATTCGTGTTTCCCGCTGACGGCCAGCGAGTTCACGCTTCAACGCGCTGCTCATGCCGGTGCTGATCTATGCGCTGGCGGCGCTCGGCCTCAACATCCTGACCGGCTATGCCGGCCAGCTTTCGCTCGGCACCGGCGCCTTCATGGGTGTCGGCGCCTATGCCTGCTACAAGCTGATCACCATCTTTCCCGGAGCTCAACATCGCTCGTCGCCGATCGCGCTGTCGGGCTTCTTCTCGGCCGCGGTCGGCGTCGCCTTCGGCCTGCCGTCGCTGCGCATCAAGGGTTTTTACCTCGCCATCGCGACGCTCGCCGCGCAGTTCTTCCTGGTCTGGCTGTTCGAGAAATGGGCCTGGCTCTACAACTACAGCTCCTCGGGCGCGATCCAGGTGCCGAACATCAATATGTTCGGCTATCCCGTCGCCGGGCCGGGCGCTTCGCCGGTGACCAAATATTATTTCGTGCTCGTGCGTGGTGACTGTCGTCACCTGGCTTGCGATCAACATCACGCGCGGCCGCATCGGCCGCATCTGGAAATCGGTGCGCGACATGGACATCGCGGCCGAGCTTGTCGGCATCAATCTGATGAAGGCGAAGCTCTCGGCCTTCGCGGTCTCGTCCTACATCGTCGGCATCGCCGGGCGCGCTGTTCGTCTTCCTGTGGCGCGGCGCGGCGGAGCCGAACCTGTTCGACATTCCGCTGTCGTTCCGCGTGCTTGTTCATCGCCATCATCGGCGGGCTGGGCTCGATCCTCGGCAACTATCTCGGCGCGATCCTGATCGTGGCGCTGCCGGTGCATCCTCGGCTTCGCTGCCGGCGGCACTTGGCCTGCCGCTTGCCTCGGCGACCGTCGAACACCTGAACGCGATGATCGTCGGCGCGACTGATCATCCTATTCCTGATCGTCGAGCCGCACGGGCTGGCGCGGTTCTGGCAGATCATCCGGGAAAAGCTGATCATGTGGCCTTTCCCGCATTGATGAGGAGGGACGGCGCGGGGGCTCTCTGCGTCAATCCGAGATCATAGAGAATAAGTGGAGGAACTGACATGAAGACTTGATCAAGACCGCGCTGCTGGCGACGACGATCGTCGCTGGCTTCGCCGCACCCGCCTTCGCGCAGGATTCGGTGCTGCTGCCGAACCTCAGCTACCGCACCGGGCCGTTCGCCGTGACCGGCATTCCGCTGATGAACGGCCAGGCCGACTACATGGCGATGATCAACGAGCGCGACGGCGGCGCCAACGGCGTCAAGCTCGAACTACCAGGAGTGCGAGACCGGCTACAACACCGAAAAGGGCGTCGAGTGCTACGAGAAGACCAAGGCGGACGGCGCGATCGTCACCCAGCCCTGGTCGACCGGCATCACGCTGCAGGTGCTGCCGAAGTCGAATGTCGACAAGATGCCGATCCTGGCGCCCGGCTACGGCTTCTCGGCCATGCAGGACGGCAAGACCTTCCAGTGGGCCTTCAACCCGCCGGCCTCCTATTGGGACGGCGCGTCGATGATCCTGCAAGGCGTTTCCGGCGGCAATCTCGACAGCCTGAAGGGCAAGAAGATCGCGCTGCTGCATCTCGACCACCCCTACGGCAAGGAGCCGATCCCGCTGCTGGAAACCTATGCCGCCAAGCACGGCTTCACCCTGCTGCCGATCCCGGTCGGCCTGAAGGAGATGCAGAACCAGTCGGCGCAGTGGCTGCAGGTCCGCCGCGAAAAGCCTGATTTCGTCGTCATGTGGGGCTGGGGCGCGATGAACGCCGGCGCCGTCACCGAGGCGGTGAAGACCGGCTATCCGATGAACCAGTTCGTCGGCATCTGGTGGTCCGGCCTCGACGGCGACATGAAGACTGGTCGGCGACAAGGGCAAGGGCTATCGCTCGCTGTCGTGGAGCCTGCCGAACAACGATGCGCCGGTCATGCAGGACATCAAGAAGATGGTCGTCGATGCCGGCAAGTCGCAGCTCAACAAGGATGCCGGCGAGTTCGACTGGGTGTTCTACCAGCGCGGCGTGCTGATCTCGGTGTTCCTCGCCGAAGGCGTCAAGGCGGCGCAGGCGAAGTTCAACACCAAGGTCGTCGACAAGGAGCAGCTGCGCTGGGGCCTCGAAAACCTCAAATTCGACGAAGCCAAGATCAAGGAACTCGGCCTTGACGGCATGATCGCGCCGTTCTCGACAAGCTGCGCCAACCACACCGGCCATTCCGGCGCCTGGATGCTGGAATGGGACGGCGCGAAGTTCGTCAAGGTCGTCGGATCTGCTGCAGGCCGACCGGGCGTCGATCGACGAGTTGGTGGCGGTGAAGGCGAAGGAATATGCCGACGCCAACCAGCCCTGGCCGACGCAGACCTGTCAGAGATGTACGTGGCTCCCTCCCCCTTGAGGGGAGGGTGGCCGCGAAGCGAGGCGGGTGGGGTCGCTGCTGAAGCGCGGCGACCCCCTTGGTCACCACCACTCACCGTTTGGAAATCAATGTCGCACACGGCATCAACGACCCCACCCGGCCAGCCTGTGGCTGGCCACCCTCCCCTCAAGGGGGAGGGAACGGGCGCCATCCTCTCGGTCAACAACATCGAGGTGATCTACGATCACGTGATCCTGGTCCTGAAAGGCGTGTCGCTGGCCGTGCCGCAAGGCGGCATCACGGCGCTGCTGGGCGCCAACGGCGCCGGCAAGACGACCACGCTGAAGGCCATTTCCAACCTGCTCCACGCCGAGCGCGGCGAGGTAACCAAGGGCACCATCGTCTTCGAGGGCGGGGAGGTGCAGTCGCTGTCGCCCAACGAGCTGGTGCGGCGCGGCTGCATCCAGGTGATGGAGGGCCGGCATTGCTTCGGCCATCTGTCGGTCGAGGACAATCTGATGACCGGCGCCTTCACCCGCCGCGACGGCAAGGGCGCGGTCAATGCCGACCTCGAGATGGTCTACACCTATTTTCCGCGCCTGAAGGTTCGGCGCACCAGCCAGGCCGGCTACACCTCCGGCGGCGAACAGCAGATGACGGCGATCGGCCGGGCGCTGATGTCGCGGCCGAAAATGATCCTGCTCGATGAGCCGTCCATGGGCCTGGCGCCGCAGCTCGTCGAGGAAATCTTCGAGATCGTGAAGAAGCTCAACGAGGAGCAGGGCGTCTCCTTCCTGCTGGCCGAGCAGAACACCAATGTCGCGCTGCGTTTCGCCAAATACGGCTATATCCTGGAGTCAGGCCGCGTCGTGCTCGACGGCGAGGCGAAGGCGCTGCGCGAAAACGAAGACGTCAAGGAGTTTTACCTCGGCGTCGGCGGCGAGGGGCGCAAGAACTTCAAGGACGTGAAGCACTACAAGCGAAGGAAGCGGTGGCTTTCGTAGGAGCAATTGGTCCAAGACCTATTTGCGTCCCGAGCATCGACTTCTGAGGCAGACTAGCCAAATGCCTTATGACTGAAAAATGAGACGCGAAGAGGTTATTTCCCTGAATTCAGGCAAACGCCGACGCCATACGGGCATTCGGCGCGGAGCGACTTTACCTCTATGGGTCAATCGCCCGCGATTCTGGCGGGCCGATACTTCGACGTTGACATATTTATAGATCGTGATCCATCTCATCGGCTGTGGTTTCATTGAATTGACGGAACTGGAATTTCTTCTGCGGGACGTTCTGGGAACAGACGTCGATTTGTCCGACCCGCACCGCCCTTCATCCAGCGTTGAGCGAAAGAATCGAACAAGGCGCGATCCGCGTCCTATGACGGCGCCTCGCTCGATCCGGCCACGGCTGCTCGACATCCTTCAGAGCATCGACATTGTGAGGACCGGTATCGCCAGTCGCGATTAGCCGAATCTTTCAGACGGATGTCGATCCTGCGGCTGGCGGTCGAACGTGCGTCGTGTCGGAAGCGGTGCGCCACATTCCGGATGCAGAGCGGGCCAGATCACCGGACGTTCCTTGGCGCAATATCATTACATATTGGAAATAAGCTGCGCCACGAGTATCAGCGCGTTGATCCGGATATCATCTGGGAAATCGCGGAAGTTCGATTTGCCTGCCTTGCGGCCTGTTATTGAAATGATCGTTGAACGATCAAGAATAGAAAGATGCGAACGTCGCCGCATCATTGCATCTTCCATTTGTAGTCCTGTCGGCCGGGTAGCGACTCTGACCGAATCTACGCCGAAGCACTTTCAACCAATCCCGCGACAAACGCGCCATTGCCCTTGTCCGCCCTTTTCGTTAAGGCACAGGAAGGCTTGCCTCAGGCGCCTTTCGGAACTCATGGAGGGGATTTCCCATGGCTGACCACACCCCGAGCGGACCCGTCGAAACCGGCGCGGAGATGGACTATTCCGAGCACGAGAAGACCTACAAGCTGTTCCTCGGCATGGCCAAATACGGCTCGCTGTTCTGCGTGGCGCTGCTGCTTGCGATGGCTTTCGGCTTCTTCACCACCGCCGGCTTCTTCTCCGCGACGATCCTGTTCGTCGCTGATCTGCGCGGTCGGCGGCTATCGTGCTGCGCTGATTGCCGACGCACATCACCTGAGACATTTCGACGCATGCCGGCCGCGGCGTGCCGCTGTCGGCATGCAAGTTCCAGCCGAAAGGATAGCGCGGTGGGACAGACAGTCTTCGTTCCCAAGGAGATCGATCGCGAACGAGGCGCGCGTCGCGGCCTCGCCGGACACGGTGAAGCGGCTCGACGGCGCTTGGCTTCGACGTCGTCGTCGAAGGCGGGCGCGGGGCTTGCCTCGCGCATCGTCGACGCCGATTTCGCCGCCGCCGGCGCTACGATCGGCAAGGCGTCCGACGCCGGCAAGGCCGACGTGGTGCTGAAGGTGCGGCGGCCGACCGAGGCGGAGCTGAAGGGCTACAAGTCCGGCGCGGCGGTGCTCGCCATCATGGACCCCTACGGCAACGACGCGGCGCTGGCGGCGATGGCCAAGGCCGGCGTCACCGCCTTCGCCATGGAATTCATGCCGCGCATCACCCGCGCGCAGTCGATGGACGTGCTGTCCTCGCCAGGCCAACCTCGCCGGCTACCAGGCGGTGATCGACGGCGCCGCCGAATATGACCGCGCGCTGCCGATGATGATGACGGCGGCCGGCACCGTGCCGGCGGCGAAGGTCTTCGTCATGGGCGTCGGCGTCGCCGGCCTGCAGGCGATCGCCACGGCGCGCCGCCTCGGCGCGGTCGTCACCGCGACCGACGTGCGCCCGGCCGCCAAGGAGCAGGTCGCCTCGCTCGGCGCGAAATTCCTCGCGGTCGAGGACGAGGAGTTCAAGGCGGCCGAGACCGCCGGCGGCTACGCCAAGGAAATGTCGAAGGAATACCAGGCCAAGCAGGCGGCGCTGACCGCCGAGCACATCGCCAAGCAGGACATCGTCATCACCACGGCGCTGATCCCCGGCCGCCCGGCGCCGAAGCTGGTGTCGGCGGCGATGGTCGCCTCGATGAAGCCCGGTTCGGTGATCGTCGATCTCGCGGTCGAGCGCGGCGGCAATGTCGAGGGCGCGGTGCCCGGCAAGGTCGTCGACCACCGCCAACGGCGTCAAGATCGTCGGCCATCTCAACGTGCCCGGCCGCATCGCGGCGTCGGCCTCGCTGCTCTACGCCAAGAACCTCTATCGCCTTCCTCGAGACGATGGTCGACAAGGCGACGAAGACGCTTGGCGATCAACCGCGACGACGAACTGGTCAAGGCGACCATGCTGACCGACGGCGGCAAGGTCGTGCATCCGAATTTCGCCAATGCGGCCGCGCCGGCCAGCATGTCGAGCCGTCGACGATCGACAGCGACGACCGGTGGTCAAGGCGGCGCCGGCAAGCCGCGCCGAAGCGACGCCGCGCCGAAGACAGTCGCCGGCTGCCGAAGCAGCCGCGAACCGAAGGGGAGACGCGTGATGGACAAGACCGCAGCTTCAGAACGCTCTTGGACAAGCTCGACAGGCGGTCGCGCATCGCGCTCAGCAACACGATCCATTCGCCCGATGCGGTGCGACGCCGCCGGCGACGCCGCGCACGCGCTGTCGGGCGGCGCGATCGATCCGTTCGTCTTCCGCTTCGCCATCTTCGTGCTGGCGATCTTCGTCGGCTACTACGTCGTCTGGTCGGTGACGCCGGCGCTGCACACGCCGCTGATGGCCGTCACCAACGCGATCTCCTCGGTCATCGTGGTCGGCGCGCTGCTGGCGGTCGGCATCTCGGCCTCCGGCCTTGCCACCGGCTTCGGCTTCGTCGCGCTGGTGCTCGCCTCGGTCAACATCTTCGGCGGCTTCCTGGTCACCCAGCGCATGCTGGCGATGTACAAGAAGAAGGAGAAGTGACGTGAACGCCAACTTCGCTTCCTTCCTCTACCTCGTCTCCGGCATCCTGTTCATCCTGGCGCTGCGCGGCCTGTCGCATCCGACGACCAGCCGCCAGGGCAACACCTACGGCATGATCGGCATGGGCATCGCCATCGTCACCACGCTGGCGCTGGCGACGCCGTCGCTGGCGCGGCTTCGTGCTGATCGTGCTCGGCCTGGCCATCGGCGGCGGCGTCGGCGCCGTCACCGCCCGGCGCATCGCCATGACCTCGATGCCGCAGCTGGTCGCCGCCTTCCACTAGCCTGGTCGGCCTGGCCGCCGTCATGGTCGCGGCTGCGGCGCATCTATGCGCCGACGAGCTTCGGCATCGGCACGGTCGGCGACATCCACAGCCAGGCGCTGGTCGAAATGGCGCTCGGCGTCGCCATCGGCGCCATCACCTTCACCGGCTCGGTCATCGCCTTCCTGAAGCTCGACGGCCGCATGTCCGGCAAGCCGATCCTGCTGCCGATGCGCCATGTCGTGAACGCGGCGCTCGGCATCGCGCTGGTCGTGCTGATCGTGCTTCTGGTCACCACCGAGAGCCAAGCTCGATCTTCTGGCTGATCGTCGCTGGTGTCGCTGGCGCTCGGCGTGCTGCTGATCATCCCGATCGGCGGCGCCGACATGCCGGTCGTCGTGTCGATGCTCAACTCCTATTCGGGCTGGGCGGCGGCCGCGCTCGGCTTCACGCTCGGCAATCTGGCGCTGATCATCACCGGCGCGCTGGTCGGCTCGTCGGGCGCGATCCTGTCCTACATCATGTGCAAGGGCATGAACCGCTCCTTCATCTCGGTCATCCTCGGCGGCTTCGGCGGCGAGACGGCCGCGGCGGCCGACGACGGCATCGCAGCGCACGGTCAAGCAGGGCTCGGCCGACGACGCCGCCTATCTGATGGCCAATGCGCAGAAGGTCATCATCGTGCCGGGCTACGGCATGGCGGTGGCGCAGGCGCAGCACGCGCTGCGCGAGATGGCCGACAAGCTGAAGGCCAAGGGCGTCGAGGTGAAATACGCGATCCATCCGGTCGCCGGCCGCATGCCCGGCCACATGAACGTGCTGCTCGCCGAAGCCAACGTGCCCTATGACGAGGTGTTCGAGCTCGAGGACATCAACTCCGAGTTCGCCCAGGCCGACGTCGCCTATGTCATCGGCGCCAACGACGTCACCAACCCGTCGGCGCGCGACGACAAGACCTCGCCGATCTACGGCATGCCGATCCTCGACGTCGACAAGGCGCGCACCTGCCTGTTCGTCAAGCGCTCGCTCGGCTCCGGCTATGCCGGCATCGACAACACGCTGTTCTACAAGGACGGCACCATGATGCTGCTCGGCGACGCCAAGAAGATGACCGAGGAAATCGTCAAGGCGATGGATCACTGAGGCGAACTTGCACGCTTCCGAACTGAACTTCGATAAGGACGGCGCCGAGATCATCTCCGGCGCCGTTTCTGGATTCCGGCTTGCAGGCGGTTGCCGGTGCCTTCGACAGCACAGTGGGCGGCAGGCCGGGTGCGCGGTCGGTAGCCGCCGAACCGGCGATCCGGTCACTGGTGGACACGGGCGGGGCCATGGGACAGGTGGCGCAGCGTTTTGCCGGGCAGGTAGATGTAGATCATGCGTCCGGTGCGCATCGTCCTGTTCGACAAGACGCCGGACGCCAACTGGGCGGTGCCTGGCATCAGGACCGCACTATCGCGGTGTCGGCACGGCACGAACGCCCGGCTTCGACCATTGGAACGTCAAGGGCGGCGTCACGCATGTCGAACCGCCGATCGGGCTTCTGTCACGCATGGTCACGCTTCGGCTGCACCTCGACGATACCGACGCGGATAATGGCGCGTTGTGGATATCGCCGGGCTCGCACCGGCTGGGCCGTGTGCCGGGCGCCGATATTGTCAAGCATCGCAGGTGAAGGCGATGAGACGGTGCGCTGTATAGCCAGGCTGGCGATATCCTGGCGATGCGTTTGACGACAATCCATAAGTCCGACCGTGCGACAGCGCCTTCGCGTCGGCGCGTTTGCATGTCGATTATAGCGCCGGAGTGCTGCCCCAGCCGTTGGCATGTGCGATAAGTGACGAGGCAACATATGAACGTGCTGCTGGCTGAAGCCAACGTGCCGTACGACGAGGTGTTCGAACTGGAGGACATCAACTCCGAGTTCGCGCAGGCCGACGTCGCCTATGTCATCGGCGCCAACGACGTCACCAACCCGTCGGCCCGCGACGACAAGGCCTCGCCGATCTACGGCATGCCGATCCTCGACGTCGACAAGGCGCGCACATGCCTGTTCGTCAAGCGTTCGCTGGGCTCCGGCTATGCCGGCATCGACAACACGCTGTTCTACAAGGACGGCACCATGATGCTGCTCGGCGACGCCAAGAAGATGACCGAAGAAATCGTCAAGGCGATGGATCACTGAGCCATCGCCGGGTCTCCACAACCGGGCGTCGATAGACGACATCCGCGCCCGTTGCTATTTAACGTACACACTTAATATTGACCGCGGCTCAATTTCCGTGTACGCATATTCGTGAAGATTGTCTGGGACGAACCCAAGCGACTGGCCAACCTGGCGAACCGCAGGCTGGATTTCGCCGATCTGGTTGACGGCGCGTTTTTCCTGTCGGCGAAGATTTTGCCGGCAAAAAAAGGCCGACTGATGGCGATCGGGTACCATCATGGGCTTCCACACGCGGTGATTTTCAAGGCGCTTGGGACGGAGGCGATTTCTATCGTTTCTTTTCGTCGGGCGAGCCACAAGGAAAGGGGGCACTTGTAAATGGATGCCAAGAAATACGTTCAACCGCTCACAGATGAGGAGGAGGCGGAGATTCAGCGGCAGATTGCCGAGGATCCCGACGACGCCGAAATCACCGACGAGCAACTGGCTCAGGCACGGCCTTTCGCTGAAGTTTTTCCGGATTTTGCCGAAAGTATCCGGCGCGCGCGCGGCCGGCCGAAACTGGACAACGCCAAGAAGGCCGTGACGCTGCGGCTGGACCCGGTGACGCTTGAGCGCTTCCAGGCAAAAGGGAAGGACTGGCGTGTGAAAATGAGTGAAGCGCTCGACAAGGCGGTGCGGTGACTGTCCAATCAGCTTTTGGACAACCTGACGTAGCAATCTCGCTCTACCGCATACGCATTCTCGGCGTCGGGCAAGCGATTCGTTTTGTTTCAGGTGTCACGCCTGGCGGACATAGACGAGACGTGCTGCCGCCATAACGCCGATCAAGGCCAGCGGGACATAGGCCAGAAAGACCCAGACCGCGACGGTTTCTGCTGCTGTCCGGCTCAGACCCTCGCTGAAACCGGCGGCGTTGGCGACGATGCCGCAACTGGCCGCCCCGACCGAGTAGCCGATACGCTGCATGGCTGGCACACCGGAGGAGGCAATCGTGCTTTCGCCCGGGGGCGCGGACGCAACGATCAGCCGGGTGACGAAGGGCCAGGCGATGCCGAAGCCGCCACCCTGCAGCAGCGCGCAGGTCAGGAGCAGGGGGATGGATCCGCTCGGCACCGCGTAGGCGAAACCGGCGACACCGATGGCGATCATCGAAACGCCGAGCAGGATGATGCCCCGTTCGTGCTGGGGTTTCGCATTGGCGACGATGATCGACAGGATCGACCAGGAAATGGATTCAGCCGCGATCAGATAGCCGGTAGTGAGCAGCGACATGCCATGCAGGGTGGTCAGCAGCAGCGGGCCGTAGACCACGATCGAGCAGGTCGAGACGGACAGCGCCGCGACCATGATCATGCCGGAGCCAAGGCGTGTGCGGATGTCGAACGGCCGGCTGGGGAAAAGCCGCGAGGCGGGCCGCCTGCCATCGAGATAGAAGAAGATGGCCAGGCCGGCGAGCCCGGCGGTCAGCAGGAGGCCTGAGCGCAACGGCTGGATGTTGACGCCCGCGCTGGCGATCAGCACGACGCTCGCGGTCAGCACCAGCAACGCGCCGTAGGGAAAGGGCGGCGGCCGGTCGGTGGCCGTGGTCACGGCTTTTGACGTCGACAGCACCGAAAATGAAATCGCCGCCATCGCCAACGCGCTGATGGAGAACAGGCCGAACGCCCATCGCCAGTCGAAGAAGCTGGTCAAGCATTGCGCCCACCAAAGGCCCGGCAAATGCGGCGACGCCCCAGACGACCGAGATGATGGCGAAAAGCTGCGGCCAGATGCGCTGCGGGAAAAGCCGTTCGATCGAAACGAAGGCAAGCGAGACCAGCGCGCCGCCGCCTATACCCTGCACGAGCCGGCCTGCTAGAAAGGTCGGCATGGTCGGCGCCAGCGCGCAGCCCAGCGCGCCGATGGCGAAGATCACTGCTGCCAGCATCATGTTGGTGCGCAGCGGCATATAGGAAACCAGGCGCCCCGCGGAGGCGCCCGCAACGATGGCGCCGAGTTCGTAAAGCGCAAACGCCCAGCCGGCCAGTTCGACCCCGGAAAGGTCGCGCACCAGTTCCGGCAGGATGGTGGCGACCATCGTTTCGTTGGTCGCATGCAGCAGGATGCCGAGCGAGACGAAACAGAACCGGGCGAGATCGCCGGCTTTCCATAAGGCGCGCCAATCTATGCGCTCATGTTGTCCGGTCGTGTCGCTCATGGAATCTCCGCGCAGAATCGCTTGCGCAGCCCAGATGCGACCTCAACCGCGGTTGAGGTCAATAGGCCAGCGGAACAGCCTATGGGGCTTGCAACCACGGCAGCGACAATGCGTTGTTCAGGCCGGCGGTCGGTTTTGGCGGCCGGCGCGCGCCGCGTCGCCATTACCAAACTGAAGGAGACTGATTATGCACCATGCTGTTGTTTCACGCGAAGACTGGCTGACTGCCCGCCGGGACCTCCTAAAGGCGGAGAAGGAGGTCACCCATCTTCGCGACCAGGTCACTGAAAAGCGCCTCGCGCTGCCATGGGTGCGCATCGACAAAGAATACGTTTTCGACACGCTCGACGGACCGCGCACGCTGGCCGAGCTTTTCGACGGCCGGTCGCAGCTTCTGTTGCAGCATTTCATGTTCGCGCCGGGCTGGAAGGAGGGCTGCCCGAGTTGCTCCTACATGGCCGATCACGCCGACGGCATGAACCTGCACCTGGCCCATCACGACGTCACCATGGTCGCCGTCTCGCGCGCGCCGCTTGCCGAAATCGAGCGCTATCGCCGCCGTATGGGCTGGCAGTTCCGGTGGGTGTCGTCGAATGGCAGCCCGTTCAACTTCGATTTCCGCGTCAGTTTCACGCCCGAAGAAGTTGCCAGCGGGCATATCGACTACAATTTCGGCGAATGGAAAGAGACCGGCGAGGAATGGCCGGGCGTCAGCGCCTTCTTCAAGGACGAGGCCGGCGACGTCTTCCACACCTATTCCACCTTCGGCCGCGGTGTGGAGGTGATGATGGGCGCCTACGCGATGCTCGATCTTATGCCGAGAGGCCGCAATGAGGACGAGGGCATGGAGTGGGTGCGCCGCCACGATCGCTACGAGTAGCCGCGCGGTAGCAACGCATTGACGGCGCCATGATACTGCTTGGCGACGCCAGGGCCGGTCGGCCTGCCAGTTGTGCGGAGTTAGCTGGCGTCGTTGAGAATGATAACCTTGACGGCCTCACGCGCGGCAGTCTGTAATCGCGACAGGCTCGGCGACAAAGGCAGCATCATGCAAAAGATCATCCTGGACTGCGATCCAGGGCACGACGACGCGATCGCTATCCTGCTCGCGGCCGGCAATCCGAACATCGACCTCCTCGGCATCACAACGGTTTCGGGCAACCATAATGTCGAGAACACCACCCGCAACGCGCTCGCCGTCTGCACCGCCTATGGCATCAATGTGCCGGTCGCGAAGGGATCGCCGGCTCCGATCATCAGCGAACAAATCCTGGCCATCGAGATCCACGGCGAAACTGGCCTCGACGGGCCGGTGCTGCCGCCCGCCTCGTTCGAGCTCGACGAGCGGCACGCCGTTGATTTCATCATCGATACCGTCATGGCGCATGAGCCCAGGACGGTCACGCTCGTGCCGGTCGGTCCTTATACCAACATCGCGCTCGCCGCCCGCAAGGACCCCCGCATCGTCGAGCGGGCAAAGGGCGTCATCTGCATGGGCGGCGCCTATACGCGCGGCAACATCACGCCTGCGGCGGAGTTCAACATCTATGCCGACGCGGAGGCCGCCGATGTCGTATTCCGTGCCGGCTGGGACGTCACCATGGTTGGGCTCGACCTCACTCACCAGGCGCTGGCCACGCCGGAGCTGCAGGACAGGGTCCGCGCCGTCGGTGGTCCTATCTCAAAATTCATCCTCGATATCTGGGAGTTCATCGATACGACGCATGGCGGCCTGTTGCAGATCCTCTATCCTGCCGTCCATGACGCCTGCTGCGTCGCGGCCATGATCGATCCATCCGTCTTCACCACCGAAAAGGCCGACATCCGCGTCGAGACTGCCGGCCGCTGGACGAAGGGCATGACCGTCTGCAATTTCGAGAAGATGGGTGGCATGCGCCATTTCGGTGGCACGGCGAGCGCGCAGACCGACTTCCGCCACACCGTGGCGATGAAGCTCGACCATCCGAAATTCTGCGACCTGATCGTCGACGCGCTTGAGCGGCTTAGCAAAACCAAGGCATGAACCCCCGAACAAGGTGGGGGCTTGCTGAGGTTGTGCGCCGATGCTTTGCTAGGGTAGTCAAACGCAGGGGTTGCACGGATGACCAGATTGGCCCTGGCCGCATTCTTCGCGATGATCTCCTTCGATGCATCAGCCATCGTTCGCTACATGGTTCAAGGTATGACCTGCGCCGAGGTGCAGGAAGCGTTGGAACGCGACGGCGTCGCCATCCTGTTTCGACCGGGAAAGTCCGGTGTCACACTCTACGAGCGCTATGTGAAGGATGGTTCGCTCTGTGCGTCGGGGTTGATGGCGGCGGCCGACCGCATAACGTCCGCCGACACCGACAACTGCCCGGTTATCAAATGCATCGACGGGCGACGGTTTGGCGATTAGCGGCTAGAACAGGGCGATTGGGTTTACCGGCGACGCCGTAGTCCCTTTGATGCGCCACGGCGCAATGGTGACGAAAAATTCCCATCGCTGCAGGGTCACGCATTTTTGGGCAAGCGCCTCCAGGTCGACCTGATCGACAAGCATCAGCCCCATATAGGGAATGCCGATCATGTGCACCGGTTCAGTCCAGCGCCGGAAGCCTTCGACTGGTGGGTGGACGTCGCTGTCGGAGTCGCTGCTCAATAAAGCGATGCGCTTGTCGTGCAGCCAGGGCATGCAATCGGGATGCAACCCCGTGCCGAGTTGGAAGGTGTTTTGAGGCCCGGCGCCGTTGCGGACGAACAGGATATCGCCTTCAGCGACCGAAACGCCTGATGCGCGTTCGGCGGCGATCAGATCGTCGCGCGTAATCGTCGTTCCCGGCTTCAGCGCACCGCCTTTCAGCGCGGCGATATCGAGAAGCACGCCTCGCCCGACGATGCCGAAGGCGCCGGCGTTCTCGATGCCGAGCAGGCCCGCGCCCTCATCGGTCACAGCCGATACCGGAAAACCGTTGTACATGCCGTCTTTGCCTTCGGGCGTGAACATGTGGCAGAGCGCGTCCATATGGGTGACACCAAAGCCATGCCAGATCATGCCAACATGATCGAGGCTGCCCGACTCCTCCGGTTGGGGGTCGAGATAGTGCTTCATGGTGTAGCTCACATCGCGCAGGTTGGGCGTCTTGCCCAGCGTGATTTCGCGGCCAAGGGGGATTGCCTCGCCGGTCCGGATGAGGGTTGCGGCGCGAAGTCGCGTTTGCGGCGTGATGAAGTTGAGCGTCCCCAACTGATCGTCCTTGCCCCATCGTCCCCAGTTGGTCAGCGAGGGAAGCACCCGGTCCACATCCTCGTCCGACGCCATGGTGGGGAATTCTGATGCGGCTTGGGCCGCACCGCCATAGGCCGCAGCCGGCAAAAGCCCGGCGAGCGAGGCCTCCAGCAATCTGCGCCGGGTAAGGTTGAGCGTTCTTTCGCCGTCATCGAAAAGCGCAGTCATAGCCAGGTCTCCAGATTGCCGGCGCAAATACTTGACGTTTGCGCAAGCCGCCGCACGAGCCGCCATCGTCAAGCATTAGACTTGACGCGGCAAGCTGTCCGAGAGGTGGAGCAATCTGCTTGGTGGATACCTTGCTGGGAGGCAGTCGCACAGCAAGCCTCCCGCCAATGCCTGCCGCTCTTTGCTGCTTGTCACCCGCAACAGGGCTGCACCTGGCTTGACCCTCCACAGCATGACGTCTGCTTTTGCTCTTCCAGCCAGCGATCGCGTGGCTTGCAGCTCGCGGCACGCGGCGACAGCTCAACATGCACTTCGCCGCCAATGATCTTGGGCAGCGCGGCCCGATAAAGTTGCATCGGTCGAACGCCGTCGCTGACCTCGAATGTCAGCTTGGCGGCGTGGTCGAGCTCAAGATGCTCCGTGACCTTTCCGATGATCGCGGAAAACTTGCCCGCCGGCATGTGGCGTGCGATCCTCGTTGACGTCCCAGAGCTGCACGAAAATCTCCGTCCAGGATTCCGGGTTGGCGCCGCAATCCAGCGCGGCGAACTGGCCGGCCTTCACTTCCGTCACATGATAGCCGGGCTGCACCGGGCGGCCGTCATAGAAGAAGACCAGCGGCTTGTCTTTGTGGGCTGCCAGGAAGCCGAGCAGACCGCCGATGGTGACGTCGGCCGGGTCCAAAACCGTAGTGGTTTCAAATTCCCTGTTGTCAGACGCGAGCATGTGCGGTAATCCTCATTTCAATATTTCAAGGATTATTGAAATATGGATGAACGTCAAGCCCTGATAGCCTTTGGCGCGCTGTCGCAAGAAACACGGCTCAAGCTGCTCCGGCTGCTCGTCGTTGCCGGGCGAGATGGGATTGCCGCCGGCATCCTGGCCGAACAGGTTGAAGTGTCGCCCTCGAATGTCAGCTTTCACCTGAAAGAGCTGGAGCGAGCCGGCCTGGTCGCGACCCGGCGGGATTCGCGCTCGATCGTCTACAGCGCCGAATATGACGCGCTCTCCGGCCTGATCCGCTTCCTGATGGAGGATTGCTGCTCCGGCCGGCCGGAAATTTGCACGCCGGCGCTCAACCCGGTCTGTTGCGTTCCTGGCTCGAAAGAGACCGTGCAATGAGGCTGAGACTATTTCCGTCAACTGCCGCGCTCATAGCGCAACCGATCTAAGGAACTTTCATGGTCGATCGTGTCTACAACGTCCTGTTTCTCTGCACCGGCAATTCGGCTCGCTCGATTCTGGCCGAAAGCATCCTGCAGAAAGAAGGCGCCGGCCGCTTCCACGCCTTCTCGGCCGGAAGCCAGCCAAAGGGCGCGGTGAACCCGTTTGCGTTGAAGGTGCTGAAGGCGATGGATTATCCCTCCGAAGGCTTTCGTTCAAAGCCCTGGGACGAATTTGCGGTGCCGGGCGCGCCTGTCATGGATTTCGTGTTCACGGTTTGCGACAGCGCCGCTGGTGAGGCCTGCCCGGTCTGGCCAGGGCAGCCGATGACGGCGCATTGGGGCATCGAAGACCCAGCTGCCGTCGAGGGGACCGACATCGAGAAGGAGCGAGCGTTTTCGACTGCTGCCCGTTACATGAAAAGCCGCATAGGCGCGTTCCTCAGCCTGCCGCTTGAATCCATCGACCGCATGGCGCTTGGCACGAAGCTCCGCAGCATCGGCAGCATGGAAGGCGCGACCGCGCCGCAAGACAAGGCCAGCTGATGCCTGAATATGATGCGCTGCGCCGGGCGGTGGCGGAGGCGCTGGGGACGGCTCTGCTCGTCGCTACGGTCGTCGGCTCCGGCATCATGGCGGAGACGATGACGACAGACCGGGCAGTCGCTCTGCTCGGAAACACGCTGCCGACAGGCGCGATCTTGGTAGTGCTCATCACGGTCCTGGGGCCGATCTCCGGCGCACATTTCAATCCGGCTGTTACGCTGGTGTTCGCCGCGCTCCGGCAGATTCCGGTGCCGATGGCTATGCTTTATGTTACCGCGCAGGTCGTGGGCGGCCTGCTCGGAACGGTCCTCGCGCATGGGATGTTCGATCGCATTCTGCTCGAACCGTCCGAGCAAATACGAACCGGCGCGGCACAATGGCTCTCCGAAGGGGTGGCCACCTTCGGCCTGGTTGCGGTGATCCTGGCGAGCCTGCGGTTCGAGCGAACGGCCGTCGCCTGGCTGGTCGGCCTCTACATCACCGCTGCATACTGGTTCACGGCATCCACTTCGTTCGCCAATCCGGCTGTCGCTGTTGCCCGCTCCCTCACGAACAGCTTTTCCGGTATCCGCCCCGTCGATCTTCCGGGGTTCGTCGCGGCCGAGCTGCTTGGCGCATTCGTCGCACTCGGAGCCATGACCTGGCTGCTTGGGCGGCCTCCAAAACATGGTAGCCGTGAGATCGGCTAACAACCGCTGGGGCTCTGTCCAACCCGCCCAAGAAAAATCTCAAAAATTTCGTCCACCTCCTTTTCATCTGCCTAATAATCGCAGCGCCTTTTCAAGGAGCAGGCGATGGACTGGAATTTCGCGATCGAGAAACACAAGCAGGCACTGAAGCGCGTGCTTGCCATGCTCGTCGCCATGGCCGGGCTGGCCGAGGGGAAACTCCCGGGGACAGTTTACTTTTTTCCGCAGATAAGCGACGTGACTTCAATGCCTGGCTCTGGCGGAAAGAAAGTAAACTGTCCCCAGCGCTTCCTTCCCCGCCATCTCCATCGCGCCATCCTTCGCCTGCTGCGCCCGGCCGAAGCCGCCGCACGGCGGCTGATCGTCGTCGCCGCGCGTGGGCTCACGGTCCAGCTTGCTCCGTCGCGCAGGCCCATCCTGTGCGTCTGCCTTTGCGTATCGTCGGCACCGGCATTGTCGACACCGGCATTTCGTTGCACCAGCTTGGCTTGGCCAATGTCGCGCCGCCGCCGGTCCGCAAGCCGCGCGACCCCGCCCGCCCGCCTGTTTTGCCGTTGACAGACACATTACGTGGCCTGCCGCGCCGTCGATATGTCGTTGCAACCAGCGTGCCGCGCATTTCCGGCTCCAGTTACGCGCCACGCTTTATTCCGCCGCCTCCGCCGTCGGCCAATGACCCGCTCGACGCATCCTCTCTGCAGCGCCGGCTCGCGGCGATCGCCCACGTGCTCGACAACCTGCCGGCGCAAGCGAAACGGCTTGCCCGTTGGCGGGCGCTGCGCGAGCGCGCCAGGGCGCGCGGCGCTTTTGCCCGTGTGACACCGATGCGCCCTGGCCGCCCGCCCGGTTGGCGCAAGCCCGGCTCCCGGCGCGCCCATGAAGTGCACCGCGTACTGGATGAGTTGCACGGGCTGGCCTTCTGGGCGCAGGAGGAAAAGCCTGACACGTCGTGACGTCAAGCCTGCCCCTCATCCGCCTGCCGGCACCTTCTCCCCGTGGAATGACGGGGAGAAGGATCGAGCTCACACGCCTGCGCCTCCCTCGCCCCGTCTTTCACGGGGAGAGGGTAAGGGTGAGGGGCATTGCAACGTCAGCGTCGCCGTGCCTTGGCCGGGATTGCAATCCGGCTGCCATTGGACAAACCTTGCTTTGGAATCGCCGAGGAAAGGGGAGGCTGGATGAACGCGCCCGTATCGCTTCCCTTCTGGCTGGTGGTCCTTCTCGTCATCTTCGCCCTCATCGGCCTGTTCGACCGCATTTTCCGGCCGTCGGCGCGCTGGTTTGTGCGCCGTCGCCTGAACCTCGCCATCGACGAACTCAATCAGCGGCTCGACACCCGCATCCAGCCCTTTCGCCTGACCGAACGGCAAGCGCAGGTCGAACGCTTGATGTTCGACCCAAAAGTGCTGGAAGCGGTCGAGGCCGAAGCGCGGGCCACCGACACGCCGCGTTCCGTCGTGCTTCGCCGTGCGGAAGGCTACGCGCGCGAGATCGTGCCGTCGCTGTCGCTGTTCACCTATTTCGGCGTCGGCACGCGCGTGGCCAAATGGCTCTCGGAGCTGATCTACGACGTGCGCCTCGGCCATGCCGCGGACAGGTCGCTTCAAGCGATCGACCCGGACGCCACAGTCATCTTCGTCATCAACCACCGGTCCAACATGGACTATGTGCTGGTCACCTACATGGCCTCGCGCCGCGCGTCCCTGTCCTACGCGGTGGGCGAATGGGCGCGGATCTGGCTTTTGGAAAGCGTCATCCGCTCAATGGGCGCCTATTTCATCCGCCGCAACTCCGACAACGAGCTCTATCGCAAGGTGCTGTCGCGCTACGTCGCCATGGCCACGCGCGAAGGCGTGACCCAGGCCTTCTTTCCCGAAGGCGGGCTGACGCGCGACGGCTTGCTCAACCCGCCGAAACTTGGCCTGCTCGGCTACATGGTCGGCGATTTCGATACGCCAAGCGCGACATCGTCTTCGTACCGGTCGGCCTGAACTATGACCGCGTGCTGGAAGACCGCATCCTGACCGCCAAGGCCGAACACGAGGCCACCGGCCGCGATTTTCGTGTCGGCCCGCTGTCCTTCCTGGGCTTTCTCAACCATCTGTTCTGGCTGCGCATCAAGGGTCGCCTGCGCCGCTTCGGCACTGCCAGCGTCAGTTTTGGCGAACCCGTTTCACTCGCCGCGTGGGAACAGTCGCACGGCACGCGTTTTCGCAAGCTCGACAAGGAGGAGTTGTTCGCGTCCGTCGAGGTTCTGGGGCGCGATCTGATGGCGGCAGTCGGCAAGATCGTGCCGGCGCTGCCGGTGTCGGTTCTGTGTCACGCCTTGCTTGAACACGGCGACGATTGGGTCAGCGAGGCGGAATTGATCGCCGCTGTGCTCGGCTTGATGCGCCAGGTCGAGGCTGAAGGCGGCCACGTCGACATCCCGGAAGATGAACGCCATGCGGCGGTTGGAGAGGGCCTCGCCCTGCTTGCGCTGCGCCATCTGGTCGAGGCCGATGCGTCGGCCGCTGCCGCGCCAATCCCCGCGAGCGACTGTTGTTGCGCTACTACGCCAACTCAGTCGCGCATTTGCTGGGATGAGCTGGCAACCGCATTGTCAGGCCGTTGCAATTTTTGATTTTAAGAAATTTCAACTTAATATCTTAGGTGAATTATGGCTGCAAACACGGCGACATCTCACAAGAGTGACACGAGCTACGACGCGAACACCCCGGGACGGTGTCACAACTCAGGATATATCGTGTAAGAACTGCGGCGATGAGATTGCGGCGAACAAGAACAACCCGCTGCCCCGCAGAATCATCATCAGCATCAGAACCATTGCCGATCCGTGGCAGCTTCTGTCTGCCAGCAGAATGAGTGGCCGTCCGCGGGTCCTTTCTCGGCGACTATTGGTCGACCGACCGCAACTGGAACTGGCTGACGCCGAGCGCAAGGTTCAGCCCGGTCTGGGTCTGAAGGCTCACCGGCTGCAGCGTGAAGGTCGAGCCCGAGCCGCCAACGAGCAGGTTGGCGCCGGCGCCTACGCCGGCCGTCACCTCGGCGCTCGCGCCGACATAGTCGCCGGCCAGCGCGCCCGGCGCGTAGATGTTCGCGCTGGCGCCCAGCACACGCCAGCGCATCAGCGTTTCCTTGGTCGAGCCGATGTCGAGGCCATATTTGCTCACCATGCCGAAATAGCTTTCGGGCTCAAAATTCTGGTCGGCCGGGGTAAAGGTGCAGCGCAGATCCTTGGTCGAGCCGAAGATGAAGCCGGTGCCGCCTTCGATCGCGCAGTCCAGCACGCCGAACTCGATGCCGGCATCCTGCCCCGCGGCGGGACCGGTCAGGATAGTGGCGGTCAATGCCGCGAGTGCGATGTTCTTCATGGATGTTCCCCTTGGCCGACCCATTTGGCGGTCGATCTTGTCTTATTGACGACTGACGCCGGCCAATGGCCGGCGTCAACCTTGCTTGCGATAGTGCCGAAGAAATCAGTTCGATGCCAGCGTGAAGCGCGTCACGCCGACTGCCGCGTTGAGACCGGCCTGTTCCTGCACGCTGACGGGCTGCAGCAGGAAGCTCTCATTGGAACCGCCGCCCAGCACATTGGCGCCGGCGCCCATCGCAACCGTCGCCTCGGCGCTGACGCCGAGATAGCGGCCGGACAGCGAACCCGGCTCATAGGCGTTGTTGCCGACTGCCAGCACGCGCCACTGCATGATCTTGTAGCCGGTGCCGCCGATGTCGAGGCCGAATTTTTCGATCGTGCCGACATAACCTTCGGTCGATGTGCCAGCGCCCTTCGGCGTGTAGCGGCATTCGACCTCATGATTGGTCTTGATCGAGAGGATGCGTCCGTCCTTCTGGATCACGCAGTCGAGCCAGCCGATTTCCAGGCCGCGCGCCTGCGCGCCCGAGATCGGTGCGATCGAGAGGGCCGCTACGGCCGCCAGCGTTGCCAAAATTGTCTTCATGGTACTCTCCTTCAATCCTTTTTGATCGGATCGCAGCAAAAATGCGCAGCTGGCGGAGATAGTTCCAATGGCTGGATGACGCTGTGTTTCAGCGTGTTGCAATCAGATGCTGAGGAGACGCTTGTTAACTTTATGCCTGAAAGCCTCCACGCGCTCGGCCTTGGGATTGTCTGCTCCGTAGAAGGACAGCATTTCGAACCGGGCCGATGGGGCGCACGTCTTGAACACGGCCCATTTGAGCTGTTGTCGGACCGGCCGCCACAACACCAGCCAATCGACCCACCAGGGCGAGCCGAGCGTCGTGATCGCCACGACATGACGCAGATTGGCCAGCAGAGGCTTTAGCGGGCCGAAATCCGGGGCCTGCTCGAACGCAACTCCAGGCAGGAATGTCCGGTCGATCCAGCCCTTGAGCATAGCCGGCAGGCCAAACCACCAGGTTGGAAAAACCAGCACCAGCATTTCGGCATCGCGCAGTTGGGCGACCTCCTGCTCGACGTGGCTGACATTGTGGGGCGGCGTATAATGGGTCGCGCGCTCGTCCGCCCGCAGGCGCGGGATCGAAGCCGGCCTGGTAAAGATCGAGAAACGTGACCGTGTGGCCGCGCTCCGCCAACGTTTTCAGTGCGGCGTCACAGAAGTGTCGCGTCAGGCTCTTCGGCAGCGGGTGAACATGGACGAGAAGGCAGCGCATGCTCGTTGTCGTCCGTCGGTATCAGGCTGCGCCGCCGGTACGCGCCAGGCCGTCGACGGCCGGCTTGTAGTTGGGGTCGAGCCGCTTGGCTTCCTTGTAGGACTTGGCGGCCTTGGCCATCTCGCCCCTCTTTTCGTAGACGAGCCCCTGGTTGGCCCAGCTCTCGGCCAGCTTCGGGTTCAGCTTGATGGCGACGTTGATGTCGGCGAAGGCGTTGTCGAGATCGTTGGTCGCGACATAGGAGAGCGCCCGGCCATTATACGGCTCCGGCGAATCGCTCGACAGCGAAATCGCGGTCGAGAAATCCTCGATGGCCTGTGCGTGTTGGCCCTGTGCCTGATAAAGCAGGCCGCGGTTGTGGTAGGCGCGCGGGTCGGTCGTATCGAGCTGGATCGCCTTCTGGAAATCGTTGAAGGCGTCCTGCGTGCGGCCGGCCTTTCGGTAAAGATTGCCGCGGCCGATATAGGCGGCGTCATAGCTGGCGTTGAGCTGGATCGCCTGATTGTAGTCGGCGAGCGCTGCCTGCTGGTTGCCGAGATAACGCTGGATCAGCGCGCGGTTGGAATAGGCCTGGTAGAAATCCGGCTTCAACTGGATCGCCATGTTGAAGTCGCTCAGCGCCTCGCGATAGCGCCCGCCACGGCCGTAGGCCGAGCCGCGCACGTTGAAAGCATCGGGATCGCGGGGGTTGCGGTCGATCACGGCGGACAGGGAGGCGATGTTTTCGCTGGAGCCCTGGGCGGTGTCGACCGTGCTCAATTCGCCGACCGGGCCGCCAGTGGTGGAGCAAGCGGAAACGGCAAGGGCTGTCGAGCAGGGCGGCCGTCGCAGGGACGTATCGCGAGAAGAAGCCGCGCTCGCGTCGATCAGCCGTCATTCAACAAGTCCCCTTACAACCAGAAACCGTCGCGATGTCCACGCACCGCGCAACCTCTCTCATCGCCACATGGCAAAAAAGGCGGAGCCTCGCCCCGCCTTACGCATTAACGCCCGAAAGGGACGAAAAGGTGACGCTTCAGCGTGCCGGACGCGCGCGCAGCGCCGGCTGCTCCCGGAGCAGGGCGGGGCGCTGCGCCTGGCAGCAGGCCTTCGCGCTGGGCGCGCTTGCGAGCCAGCTTGCGGGCGCGGCGAACGGCCTCGGCCTTTTCGCGGGCGCGCTTTTCGGAAGGCTTCTCGTAATGTCCGCGCATCTTCATTTCGCGGAAGATGCCTTCGCGCTGCATTTTCTTCTTGAGAGCGCGGAGCGCCTGGTCAACATTGTTGTCGCGGACGAGTACCTGCACTGGCAATCCTGTCTTTCGGGTTCGAATCTCATATCGGGCGAAAACAATAAGTTTCGCCCCCGCGTTGGGCTTCCAGCGCGAATTTTGTCGGCTGATAGCAGAATCGGGTTTGCATGTCCACCGCTATCAGGCATCGCCGCATCAATGAGATGCCGTGCACACGGAATGCCGGATTTGGACCCAATTCCGGACCAGTTGGTGTCGATGCAGCCCGAAAACAGCTTCCGAAAGGTCATGATTTGTATCGACAACTGGCATTTGTAATCGCGGCACAGCTCTTCGCTGCCCAGGCGAGCGCGGCAGACCTGATCCGTTTCTGGGACAGCCCGCAGCATGGCGGCAACAGCTTCAATCGATTGCCGCCGGATCAGGGCTATTTTGACGCGCTGCGCGGCTATGGAGCGACTTGGGTGCGCCTCTCCTATGACAAGTGGGAAGCCGAAGACCGGGATTTTCTGCTGGGCGACGCCGACCGCTATGAGGGGCTGAAGAAGGAGGACTTGGCGAAGCTCAAGGCGACGCTCGATCGCGCCGAAAAGGCCGGGCTGAAGGTCGTGATCGCTCCACTGTCATTGCCCGGCATGCGTTGGGCACAGAACAACGGCCAGAAATTTGACGGCCGGCTGTGGAAGGATAAGGCGTACTGGGGTCAGGCCGCTGCTTTCTGGCGTGATGTTGCGCGGCGAACTCAAGGATCATCCGGCGGTCGCCGCCTACAACATCGTCAACGAGCCGGCGCCGGAGAAGGAAAACGGCCTTGCCGAGCATGCCGACGCCGAGGCGATGCAGGCCTGGTATGAGACCCAAAAGATAGCGCCGCGGACCTGCCGGCCTTCTATGAAACCGTCATCGCCGCGATCCGCGAGGTCGATCCGTTGACGCCCATCATGGTGGACGCCGGCTGGTATGCCGCCGCCGACAGTTTTTCCTACTGGCCGGGCCCGCTCGCCGACGACCGCGTGCTCTACGCATTTCATATGTACGAGCCCTACGCGGCGATCGGTGCTCCCAACTTCAAGCGGGACAAGCCGTTCCAGTATCCGGGCGTTGTTCCCTATGGCGAGGCAAACGAACCCTGGGACGCTGCGCGTGTGGCCCGCTATCTCGGGCAGCCTTTCGACTGGGCGGCAGCGAAAGGTATTCCCGCAAACCGTGTGGTTGCCGGCGAGTTCGGCTGCATGCGCCGCATGGCATTCTGCAAGACCTATCTGGAGGATGTGCTGTCGGCTCTCGATAGCCACAACGCGCATTGGGCGTTCTACAGCTTTCGCGAGGATAGCTGGGACGGCATGGACTATGAGCTCGGCAGCGACAAGGTGAACTGGAAATATTGGGAAGCGATTGAAAACGGCGCGCCTGACCCTGTGAAGCGTAGCCCGACGGCCGAGTTCGAGCCGATCTCCAAACGCTTGGCCAAATAGCTATTCGGCTGCCGTTTGCTGCGCCAAATCAGGTCCATTCGGATCACCGGCTGCCGTCTCGGCGCCAAGGTCGGGAAAGGCGAGCGCGCGGCGGCCGCGCAGATCGGTGCGCACCACCAGCAGGCCGCGCTCCTCGAAATATTCCAGCAAGCGCCGGGCGCGGCGCGGCGAGTGGCTGCCATAGGCGCGCGCCAGCGCGGCATCCGAAGGGCAGGGCGCCTTGTCGAGCGCGGCCTTGGCGAGCACCAGGAAGACGCCTTGCAAATCGTCGGGCAGACCTTCGGAGAGGCTGAGCGCTGTCGCCCAGGCCTCGCCGGCCTCGTTCTTGCCGTCGACGCCGGCGCGGGCCACCGCGAAGCGGCGGCGGAAGGCCGGCAAGGTGAGCTGTTCGCCCGGCACGCGGCGGATGCGGCAGCGCACCAGAAAATCCTGGAACAGCACCGCGTCCGACCGAAATCCCGCGTCGGGGTCTTCGAGTATCTCGCGCAGCACCGCCTCGATGCCCGTCTCGCGCTCCGCCTCGTCGATGACGGCGAACACCGGTTCTGGCGGCGGCGCCGGCTGCAAGTTTCGGCTTCGAAACCTGCAGCAGCAGATCGTCGGTCGGCACGGGTGCAGGCGGCGGCGGTGGCCGCAACGGCCGGCGCGCTTCGTCCGGCCCCGGCGTGAAGATCAGGGTTTTCGCGTCACCCTGCGCGTCGGGCAGGGGCGTCAGTTTCGGACTGGTCGAGCGCGCCGAGGTTTCCACCGCGCCGATGGTGATCGGCAGCGGTCGCCTTGCGAGAGCCGGGCCTAGCGCGACGAAATGCCCGCGCGCGAGGTCGCGGAACATTTCGGCCTGCCGGCGCTCCATGCCGAGCAGGTCGGCCGCGCGCGCCATGTCGATGTCGAGAAAGGTGCGGCCCATCAGGAAGTTCGACGCTTCCGCCGCGACATTCTTCGCCAGCTTGGCCAGCCGCTGCGTGGCGATAACGCCGGCCAGGCCGCGCTTTCGGCCGCGGCACATCAGATTGGTCATCGCGCCGAGCGACACCTTGCGCGCTTCGTCCGACACCTCGCCGGCCGCCGCTGGCGCAAACAGTTGGGCCTCGTCGACCACCACCAGCACCGGATACCAATGGTCGCGGTCGGCATCGAACATGCCGCCGAGAAAAGCCGCCGCCGCGCGCATCTGCTGCTCGACATCGAGCCCCTCGAGATTGAGCACCACCGAGACGCGATGCTCGCGAATGCGTCCGGCGATGCGGGTCAGTTCCGCTTCGCTGCGCTCGGCGTCGACCACCACATGGCCGAACTTGTCGGCCAGCGTGACGAAATCGCCTTCCGGGTCGATGACGCATTGCTGCACCCAGGGCGCGCTCTGCTCCAGCAGCCGGCGCAGCAGGTGCGATTTGCCCGAGCCGGAATTGCCCTGCACCAACAGGCGCGTGGCAAGCAATTCCTCCAGGTCGAGCATGGCGGGCCTGGCCGAACCCGCCGCTCCCATATCGATTTCGACTTTCATGGTGAGGCGGGTCTAGCAGGCGACCGACTGAGTCGCGACCGGCGAAGTTCGGAAACTCACAGGGAGGTGATCAGGGTTCAGCGTCGTTCAAGATTGACACCCAGTCCTGCCGGCCGCCGAGGACGCGGACAACTTCGATCCTGCGATCGTCAATCACATAGACGATCAGATGCCTGTCATGGACATGAATGCGCACGGGCGGTGAAACTTCCGCTCCCGCGCCATCATCGGCATGGAGCCGATTAGCCTGAACACGCTTGTCAGCTCGCGGATATATTTGTCGGCTTGTTTGATCGACCAGGTTTCCGCGGTGTAACGCCAGATGTTTTCCAAGTCAGCCCGAGCTTGCGGCGCAAGGCCGTATGGCAGCTCCCTATCGGACGACATGGCGCTCATGCATACGCAGCAAAAAAGCCTCAGTGTCGAACGGCTCGGCCTTCCCGCTTTCGATGCCTTCAGTGATCGCAGCCTGCAACACCGCAATTGCTTCCTGGCGTCGTCGGTCCCGCCGGATCAGGTCACGAACATAATCGCTTGCGTTGCCGTATTCGCCGTCTTTGGTTTTGCGATCCACCCACTCCTTCGATGGCGTCGGGTAGGGAAACGTTCATCGTCGCCATCTGAATTCTCCTTGAATTGACAACCTATCGGAATGACAGAGATTTGCAACATATATGGCAAAGATTGTCATATTGTCAGTGCCGATTAGACGCTATGGGCTCGATTACTCCCCAAATCGCCAAGCTCATGTCGCAAACAGCGCAAGGGTGACATCGCGCTTTCTGTAGTGGTACTCCTCGCCGGCCAGACCGAGGTCCAAGACGCATGCGCAAATATTCCGTTTTCGCCATCGCCCGCGAGGCTTTGCGCGGCCACAAGGGGTGGGAGGAGCAGTGGCGCTCGCCCGAGCCCAAGAAGGAATACGACGTCGTCATCGTCGGCGCCGGCGGGCATGGCCTCGGCACCGCCTATTATCTGGCCAAGGAGCACGGCATCACCAATGTCGCCGTGGTGGAGAAGGGCTGGCTCGGCGGCGGCAATACCGGCCGCAACACCACCATCATCCGCTCCAACTATCTCTACGACGAATCCGCCGGCATCTATAACCACGCGCTGAAGCTGTGGGACAATCTCAGCCAGGAGCTGAACTACAACGTCATGTATTCGCCGCGCGGCGTCATGATGCTGGCGCACAACGTGCACGACATCCAGGTGCTGAAGCGCCATATCCATGCCAACCGGCTGAACGGCGTCGAGAATGAATGGCTGACGCCGGAGCAGGCGAAGGAATTCTGCCCGCCGCTGAACATTTCGCGCAATGCGCGCTATCCCGTGGTCGGCGCGACGTTGCAGCGGCGCGGCGGCACGGCGCGTCACGATGCGGTCGCCTGGGGTTATGCGCGCGGCGCCAACGATCGCGGCGTCGACATCATCCAGAATTGCGAGGTGACCGGCATCAAACGCGCGCCGGAAGGCCATGTGCTCGGCGTCGAGACGACCAAGGGCTTTATCGGCGCGAAGAAGGTCGGCGTCGTTGCGGCCGGCCATTCCTCGGTCATCATGCAGATGGCCGGCGTGCGCATGCCGCTGGAAAGCTATCCGCTGCAGGCGCTGGTGTCGGAGCCGGTCAAGCCGATGTTCCCCTGCGTGGTGATGTCCAACACCGTGCACGCCTATATCTCGCAGTCGGACAAGGGCGAGCTGGTCATCGGCGCCGGCACCGACCAGTACACCTCCTATTCGCAGACCGGCGGCCTGCACATCCTCAACCACACGCTCGATGCGATCTGCGAGATGTTCCCGATCTTCTCGCGCATGAAGATGCTGCGCTCCTGGGGCGGCATCGTCGACGTCACGCCCGACCGCTCGCCGATCCTGGCCAAGACGCCGGTGAAGGGCCTTTACGTCAATTGCGGCTGGGGCACCGGCGGCTTCAAGGCGACGCCGGGGTCAGGCCACGTCTTCGCGCACACCATCGCGCGCGACGAGCCGCACGCGATCAACGCGCCGTTCACGCTGGAGCGCTTCCGCACCGGCCGGCTGATCGACGAAGCCGCCGCGGCGGCCGTGGCGCATTGAGGGCGGCGATGCAGCTCTTCGTTTTTGATCACCGCAGACCGCGACAACATGTGGCTCCGTCATTCCGGGGCCGTCGCAGCGGAACCCGGAATCCAGAGCGATCAATGCTGCGCGAAAGAGGATATCGAAACGAGAGTTACACCAGGCAAGGTTCCAACTCTGGATTCGGGTTCCGCTGCGCGGCCCCGGAATGACGGAATCTGGCGCTGGGTTGGCGCGGCGTGGGGATGCCTTGGCATGACCAACAGTCCAATCAACCTCGCCGAAAAGCTCGCCAGCTTTTCCGAGCACTGGTCGCCGAAAATCGTCGCCGAATACAATGGCAACGAGGTGATGGTCGCCAAGGTGCAGGGCGAGTTCAACTGGCATTCGCACCCGGACACCGACGACTTCTTTCTCGTGCTGAAGGGCAGGCTCACCATCCAGCTGCGCGACGGTGATGTCGTGCTCGGACCGGGCGAGATGTACATCGTGCCGAAAGGCGTCGAGCATTGTCCGAGGGCCGATGAAGAGACGCATGTGATGTTGATCGAGCCGGCCGGCACGCCCAACACCGGCGATCCGGCGACCGCTGCCCGGAAGGTGGCGATCTGAATGAGCCTGCTCGCCGCCATAGCTGTCGCCGCGCCGGTGATGCTTGCCGGCGAGAAGGATTTTTTCAACCTGCCGGACGAGTATGAGGTCCGCGTCCAGAAGATCGCCCGGACGGATCGCGAATCCGAATGGCCGTTCTCCATCGACCACGGCCTGCTGGCCTGCGTCTGGGGGCTTGGCCAGCGGCTGACCTATTTCGTCGAGGATCTCGGCGAGAAGGCAAATGATGCCGAGCGCCGCCCCTCGTCTTCCTGATCCTGACGACCAATCCATTTGACCTGGTCTTCACGAACATGGAGCATCGCGAACTGTTCGCACCCGGTCAGACCATCGAGCAACGTATCCAGCAGGTGGCGCCGTTCGTGACAATTGCGCTGAGGTTGTGTGACCAGCCGCCGGGTTCGGCGATCGGGCCGGCAGAGCTATGATGGCTGCTTACCACCCCCTCCGGTCCTTCGGACCACCTCGCTCATCGAGAGGGAAGAGGTTGGCGAACGCTTGAAGAGCCTCGTCGCCGTCTCCTCGATGGGGATGCGGGCTCGAGAGGGCGATGGCGGCTAGGCCGGTGGGCAGTTCTCGGGACAAGCCCGAGGATGACGGTCGCGCAGCTGCGGGCGGTTTGGCAGCGATTGCTTCTTTCGCGATGCCGCTTCCAGCCCGCGCGGAGATGCCCTCGTTCTTTCCGGAGATCGAGATCGACAGAGCCAGCGCCCAGACGGAATGGCCCTTCTCCGTCGATCGCGGGGATCTCTCCTGCATCGACATGGGAAGCCAGCGGTTTGTCTTCTTTTCGGAGAAGCCGGCCACTGACGATCTGGCCGGGATCGTCGACCGCCGCACTGTCGTCGTCTCGACCAATCCGTTGACCTATTTCGCGTCGTTCGAGGATCGCGCGCTCTATGCGCCGTTCAAGGACCTCGAGACGCTCATCAAGCGCCTGGCGCCCTATGAGGCGATGGGCACGAAACTCTGCCTCGACGCCAAGGCGAAGAAAGAGAACTGAACGATGCTGTTGATCCGCTGCCCCTATTGCGAGGAAGAGCGACCGGAACTCGAGTTCCGCAACGCCGGCGAGGCGCATATCGCCCGCTCGGCGAACATCGCCGAGATTTCGGACGAGGATTTCGAAAAGTTCTTCTTCATCCGCTCGAACCCGAAGGGGCTGATCTTCGAGCGCTGGCGGCACATTCACGGCTGCGCGCGGTTCTTCAACGCGGCGCGCGACACCGTCAGCGACAAGTTCGTGATCACCTACAAGGCTGGCGAGCCGAAGCCGGATATTGTCGCGACCGACAGCGGCCCGGCGGCTTGGGCCAACCGGAGCCCGCGGCGCTGAATGTGGACAAGCCGGCGAAGGCCGCGAAGAAGGGGAAAGCGACGTGATCAATCTTCACCGACCCCCCTCTGTCCTGCCGGACATCTCCCCCTCAAGGGGGGAGATTGGCAGTTTGGATGATTGGCGAAACCCCTGCGGCCGGCTGATCTCCCCCCTTGAGGGGGAGATGTCCGGCAGGACAGAGGGGGGTCGTCTGAGATTTTGCTCCTTCACAGTGGAGACCGCATAAATGGCTGGCGATTTCCGCATTTCCGGCGCCGGCCGCCTGACACCGGCAAAGACCGCGCGCTTCACCTTCGACGGCCAGTCCTATACCGGCCTTGACGGCGACACGCTGGCGTCGGCATTGCTCGCCAACGGCGTGCATCTCGTCGGCCGCTCGTTCAAATACCACCGCCCGCGCGGCATCCTGTCGGCCGGTGCGGAAGAGCCGAACGCACTGGTCAATATCGAGCGCGACGCGGCGCGCAAGACGCCGAACGTCCGCGCCACGGTGCAGGAACTCTACGACGGGCTGAAAGCCGAGTTCGCAGAACCGCTGGCCCTCGCTCGCCTTCGACGTCGGCGCGATGAACGACGTCGCCTCGCCGATGTTTTCCGCCGGCTTCTACTACAAGACCTTCATGTGGCCGAAGGTGGCGTGGGAAAAGCTCTATGAGCCGAAGATCCGCTCCGCCGCCGGCCTCGGCGTTTCGCCCGACCAGCCCGACCCCGATCACTATTCCTCGCGCTTCGCCCATTGCGAGGTGCTGGTCATCGGCGGCGGCGCTGCGGGTCTTGCCGCCGCGATTACCGCGGCCGAAACCGGCGCGCGGGTCATCCTGTGCGACGAGCAGGCCGAGCTTGGCGGCGCGCTGCGCTACGAGAAGGGCGCGACCATCTCCTACATGGACGCCTGGGACTGGGCGAAGTTCGCGGCCGACCAGCTCAAGGCGATGAAGAATGTGCGCATCCTCACCCGCACGACCGCCTTCGGCTATTACGCGCAGAACCTTGTCGGCCTGGTTGAACGCGTCACCGATCATCTCGCCAATCCCGGCAAGGAAGCGGCGCGCGAGCGGCTGTGGCAAGTGCGCGCCAAGCGCGTGATCATCGCCACCGGCGGCATCGAGCGGCACATGGTGTTTTCCGGCAACGACCGGCCGGGCGTCATGCTGGCGTCGGCCGCGCGCACCTATCTCAACCATTACGGCGTGGCGGTCGGCCGCAATGTCGGCATCTACACATCCAACGACAGCGCCTATTGGGCGGCGATCGACTTGAAGAAGGCCGGCGTCGACGTCGCGGCGATCGTCGACATCCGCGACAATCCGAACGGGCCGGCCGTTGATGCCGCGCGCGAGGCCGGCATCGAGCTGAACCCGGGCCGGGCGGTGGTGCGCACCGACGGGCGGCTGCGCATCCGCTCGATGACCGTGCAGGCCGAAGAACGGCGGCATCGGAGCGCACCATCCCGGTCGATGCGCTGCTGATGTCCGCCGGCTGGACGCCGTCGGTGCATCATGTTCTCGCAGTCGCGCGGCAAGGTCGCCTTCGACGAGGCCGAGCCAGCGTTTCCTGCCAGGCGCCTATGCGCAGGACTGCGTTTCGGTCGGCGCATGCAACGGCACAGACGGTCTTGAAGCGACCATCGCCGAGGCGCTCGCGGCCGGCGAGAAGGCTGGCAAGGAGGCCGGCGGCAAGGGTGGCAAGAGCGCCAAGTTCGCCGTCGAGGCGAAGGAAAACTGGGCCGGCGGCATGCTGGGCTCCGGACCGGGCGCGGGCGCCGGCACGACGGTCAAAGCCTTCGTCGATTTCCAGAACGACGTCACCGCGAAAGACATCCGCCAGGCGGTGCATGAAGGCATGCGCTCCATCGAGCACGTCAAGCGTTTCACCACCAACGGCATGGCGACCGACCAGGGCAAGACGTCGAACATGCATGGCCTCGCCATTGCGGCCGAGACGTTGAACAAGCCGATCCCGCAGGTCGGCCTCACCACCTTCCGCGCGCCCTACACGCCGGTCACCTTCGGCGCGATCGTCAACCATGCGCGCGGACCGCTGTTCGACCCGACCCGCAAGACGCCGACCCACCCCTGGGCGGAAGCGCAATGGCGCGGTGTTCGAGGATGTCGGCAACTGGAAACGCGCCTGGTATTTTCCGAAGGCCGGCGAGGACATGCATGCCGCCGTCAACCGCGAATGCGTGACGGTGCGACAGGCGGCCGGCCTGTTCGACGCGTCGACGCTGGGCAAGATCGAGGTTGTCGGGCCAGACGCCGCAAAGTTCATGGAGCTGCTCTACACCAACCCGTGGGAGAAGCTGGAGCCCGGCCGCTGCCGCTATGGCATCATGCTGCGCGAGGACGGCTTTATCTATGACGACGGCGTCGTCGGTCGCCTGGCCGCCGACCGCTTCCACGTCACGACGACGACCGGCGGCGCGCCGCGTGTCATGAACATGATGGAGGACTATCTCCAGACCGAGTTCCCGCATCTCAACGTCTGGCTGACCTCGATCACCGAGCAATGGGCGGTCATCGCGGTGCAGGGACCGAACGCGCGCAAGATCATCGAGCCGCTGGTCGAAGGCATCGACATGTCGGATGCCGCGATGCCGCATATGTCGGTGCGCGAAGGAAAGATCTGCGGCGTGCCGACCCGGCTGTTCCGCATGTCCTTCACCGGCGAGCGCGGTTTTGAGGTCAACGTGCCGGCCGACTATGGCCAGGCTGTCTGGGAAGCGCTGTGGGCCGAAGGCCAGAAGCATGGCGCCTGCGCCTACGGCACCGAGGCCATGCACGTTCTGCGCGCCGAAAAAGGTTACATCATCGTCGGCCAGGATACGGACGGCACGGTGACGCCCAATGATGCCGGGCTCGACTGGGCGGTCGGCAAGAAGAAGGCCGACTTCGTCGGCATTCGCGGCATGAAGCGGCCCGGACCTTGTTGCGCCCGGCCGCAAGCAGCTGGTCGGCCTCAAGACGAAGGATCCGAAGATCGTGCTCGAAGAGGGCGCGCAGATCGTCGACGACCCGAACCAGCCAATCCCGATGAAGATGATCGGCCATGTCTCGTCGAGCTACTGGTCGGAAAATTGCGGCCGGTCGATCGCGCTGGCGCTGGTCGCCGGCGGGCGCGACCGCATGGGCGAGACGATCTACGTGCCGATGCCGAATGGTGTGATCGAAGCGGAAATCTGCGGCATGGTGTTCTTCGACGAGAAGGGAGAGCGGCTCAATGGCTAAGATATCAAAGCCTTCTTCAGTGCCGGCAAAGACCCCCAAACGAACGGCTGACGCGGCGGCATCGACTGACGCGCTGATGCGCGATGTCATGAAGAAGCAGGAAATCGCCAAGGCGGTCGCGATTTCGCGCGCGGCAGACTTTACCGGAAAGAGCGCCGCTTCACCCTCCCCCTTGTGGGGAGGGTCGGATGGCGAAGCCAGCCCGGGGTGGGGGTGAGCGAAACACTTCACCTGACAAGAAAACACCCCCACCCCGATCCCCTTCGCAAAGCTCGCGGACCGACCCTCCCCACAAGGGGGAGGGTCAGCCCGGCGTCCAACGTCGCCCGGCCCATGATGGTCGCGAGGCATCCGGCCAGGGTGTGCGCGTTTCCGTTCTGCCGCCCGCTGAACGTATATCGCTGCGCGCGCCGGCCGGCTCCGTCGCCGCCCTGTCAAAGGCGCTCGGCGCGAAGCTGCCGACCAAGCCGAAAACCTCGGCAACCAGCGGCGGCCGCACCATGCTCTGGCTCGGCCCGGACGAATGGCTGGTCATCGACGAGGACGGCAAAGACCCACTGGCCGATTGCGCGAAGGTCAAGGAGCTACATTCGGCCGTTGGCATTTCGCATCGCAACGTGGCTATGGCCGTTACCGGTCCGAACTGCGAAGCCACGATCAGCTCCGGCTGCCCACAGGACCTGTCGCTTGTGGCCTTTCCTGTCGGCGCCTGCTCGCGCACCATTCTGGGCAAGTCCGAGATCGTGCTGTTGCGGACGGCGGCAAGACGCATTCCGCGTCGAATGCTGGCGGTCGTTCTCCGACTACGTCTTTGCTTTCCTGGCCGACGCGGCAAAAGATGCGGCGGCTTGAGCTGCGGCACGTTCCAGCCTACTGATCCGGGCTGAAGGAGCCGCTGTCATGATCAGGTTTTCGAAATCTCCAGCCGTGGAATTCGCTGAAACGCGAGCAAGAGGGCGAAAAGAAGAAGGGCTCCGCGAAGCAGCAACTCGACGATGAACTGGAGGAAGGGCTGGAATAGAGTTTTCCGGCAAGCGATCCAGTATCCGCAACATCCAGCGCTATTCCCGGCCGACCTAAAAAAAAGCGCGCCAAGCCATCCTGACGCGACAGGAAAATCGCGCGCTGGCCTAAACCGTCACACCCAGCCCGATCTTCGCGCGCTCCATGGCCACCAGCGTGCGGAAACTCTTCACATTGCCCTCGGCGAAGAAGACTTCGCGCGTCAGGGCGACATATTCCTCCATGTCGCCCACCGTCAGGATCACCACGAAATCCACCTCGCCAGTGACGTAGTAGACCTGTTGCACTTGGGGGCAGGCGACGATGCGGCGCTTGACGGCGTCGAGCAGGTCGAGCCGCTCGTTCTCTACCGTCACCTCGACGATAATCGTGATCGGCTGGCCGACCTTGGTCGGGTCGACCACCGCAATGTTTGCCTGGATCACGCCGGCGGCTTCCATGGCCGCGATGCGGCGGTTGACCGCCGAGAGCGACAGGTTCACCGCCTCGCCGATATCGCGTTGCGACAGACGATTGTTCTCGCTGCAAGAGCCGCAGGATCTTCCGGTCGTGGTCGTCGAGGGTCATGGTCGTGCCGCGAATTTTGACGGAGAGATAGACCACAATCGCGAATTTGTCCCGTGGCCAGGGCAAAGATCAGGAGCCTTTCCTATGCTGGGTGGCATATTTTCGCGTCTAGGGTTCAGGAGGAAGCTTCCGATGTTTCTCGCGATGAAGGCAAAAGGCGCGCAGCCCCGTGCGCATGTCATGACGGCGCTTGGCGAGGGCGGCCGCGCCCAGGCTGAGGCAGTGTTGTGCTCTTTGCCGAACTACGCACCGACGCCGCTGATCGCCTTGCCCGATCTCGCGGCACGGCAAGGCGTCGCGTCAATCCACGTCAAGGATGAAGGCCAGCGCTTTGGCCTCAAGAGCTTCAAGGCGCTCGGCGGCGCCTATGCTGTCGTGTCGCTGGTGCTCGCCGAAGCAGGCCGACAGCTTGGCCGCGATGTCCGGCCGACCGACCTCGCAGCGCCCGACGTTCGCGCCATCGCCGAAACGATGACCTTCGCCGCCGCCACCGACGGTAATCATGGTCGCTCCGTCGCCTGGGGTGCACAGTTGGCCGGGGCGCGCTGCGAGATTTTCATCCATGCCGGCGTGTCGCAGGGCAGGGCGGACGCGATGGCCGCCTATGGCGCCAACATCAACCGCATCGATGGTTCTTATGACGACTCGGTCGCCCTGGCTGCCGAAATGGCGCGGAAGAATGGCTGGACCGTCGTCTCCGACACGGCCTGGCCAGGTTATGAAGACATTCCGCTCATCGTCATGCAGGGCTACACGCTGATGATCGGCGAGGCACTGGATGCGCTTCCCGAACCGCCGACGCACATCTTCCTGCAGGCCGGCGTCGGCGGCATGGCGGCGGCGGTTGCCGCCTATGCGACGCAGCGACTCGGCAAGGATGCACCGAAAATCATGATCGTCGAGCCATCCCGTGCGGCCTGCCTGTTCGAAAGCGCCAAAGCCGGCAAGCTGGTGACGATCCCGCACAACGAACCTACCGTCATGGCCATGCTCGAATGCGCGACGCCGTCGCCGCTTGGCTGGGAGGTGCTCAGCCATCTCGCCGACGGCTACGTCACGCTCGATGAGCACGAGGCGAGCGATGTCATGCGCCTGCTGGCAAAGCCGGAAAACGATGATCGACCCATCGCCGCCGGCGAAAGCGGCGGCACTGGGCTAGCCGGCTTCCTCGCCTGCAACGTCGACCCGGTAGCCAAGGCTCATCTCGGCCTTGGTGCGCGTTCCCGCATTCTCGTCTTTATCAGCGAAGGCGCGACTGATCCGGCAATTTACAAAGAGATAGTCGGCCGCGCGCCGGAAGAGGTTTTGGCATGAACGACGATCCGATCGAACTCCTCAAGCAGCTGGTCGCCATCAATTCCGTTAATCCTGACCTTGTCTCGGGCGGTGCTGGCGAGGCGGCGATCGCCGACTTCTGTGCAGCTTGGCTCACAGCGCGCGGGTTCGAGGTCCACCGACTTGAGAGCCGTCCCGGCCGGCCGTCCATCGTCGGCATCGCGCGTGGGTCGGGCGGCGGCAAATCGCTGATGTTCAATGGCCATATCGATACGGTCTCCATCGCCACTTATGACGGCGATGCACTCGACCCGGCCGTAGGCGACGGAAAACTGTTCGGCCGCGGCTCCTTCGACATGAAGGGCGGCGTTGCGGCAATGATGGTCGCGGCAGCGCGAGCCAAGGCGCAAGGGCTGCGCGGCGATATTCTGGTCGCCTGCGTGGCCGACGAGGAATATGCCTCCTTCGGCACCGAGGATGTGGCCAAGGCCTTCAAGGTAGACGCTGCGATCGTCACCGAACCCAGCCATCTGGAACTGACCGTAGCGCATCGCGGTTTCGCGTGGTTCGACGTCGTGGTCGAAGGCAGGGCGGCGCATGGATCGCGACCGGAACTCGGCATCGACGCCATCGCCAAGGCCGGAAAGTTTCTGGTCGAGCTGGAGGCTTATGACAAACGCCTGCGCGCCAGCCCCAAACACGCTCTGCTGAAATCCGGTTCTGTCCACGCGTCCGTGATTTCAGGCGGCGAGGAGATTTCCAGCTACCCGGCATCCTGCAAGATCTCGCTGGAGCGTCGCACCATTCCAGGTGAAACAAGCGCCACAGTCGCCGTCGAATTGCAGGCGATTATCGACGAGATCGCCGCAGCCGATCCCGACTTCAAGGCAGTTTTGACGGCGGGACTCGAACGGCCGCCCTTTGAAGTCGCCGAGACAGAGCCGGTCGTGCAGGCGCTTGCTTCCGTCGCGTCGCGGCATCTGGGGCGCTCGCCAACGCGTCGCGGAGAGCCGTTCTGGACCGATTGTGCGATCTTGCAGAGCGCCGGTATTCCCTGCGTCATGTTCGGCGCCGACGGCGCCGGCGCGCATGCGGCAAGCGAGTGGACGACGGTCGAATCGGTTGACAGGCTGGCGGACATACTCGCCGAAACAGCGGTCGCGTTCTGCCGATGAAACTGCTCTACCAGACCCATTCGCCCTATGCCCGGAAAGGTACTGGTCATGGCGCACGAGCTTGGCCTCGCCGGCCAGCTCGATGTCGTTCACCACGAAACCAGCCCGACACAGCGCAACGCCGAGGTCTTTGCCGCCAACCCGCTTGGCAAGGTGCCGGTGCTGATCCTCGACGACGGTTTTGCACTCTTCGATTCATCCGTCATCTGCGATTACCTCGACACACTGCACGGCGGGCGCAGGCTTATTCCCGCTGCCGGTAAAGAACGGCTGCTTGCCTTGCGGTTGCAGGCGATCGCACAGGGCATTTGCGAGGCCGGCATCGCCGTGCGGCACGACACGGTGCGCCGGCCAGCGCAGTATCGCTATCCGGCGATGCGCGAGGGCCAGACAGCCAAGCTGATCGAGGCCTACGCGTTCCTGGACCGGGAGGAGCTGCCCCGGCTCGGCCCCAATTCATCGCTCGACATTGGGCGGATCGCCCTGGCGACAGCGCTGGACTGGATAGAATTTCGGGGGCTGCCCGGCTTTCGGGAGCGAGTTTCCGGACTTGGGGCTTTGGCTTGACGGGTTTCCGCCCGACCCTCCATGCAGGCGACCGCCTACGCTGGCGAAACGCGCGACTGAATGGAACCGGGTCTTGCCTCGCGGGTTTTGTGACGACATGGAGGGTCCGATGTCCAATCACAGCACGCAGCAGCCCAAGGGCGCGAAGACGGACTCGCCGGCGGTTCGTTCCCTGCGACGAGGAGCAGAAGAAGCAGACCGCCCTTACGCCCGAGCAGGAACTCGAAAAGGGGCTGAAGGATACGTTTCCGGCCAGCGACCCGGTGTCGCCCACATCCAGCACGACTGCGGGCAAGCCGGCGAAAAAGGCGGGCAAGTAGCCGCCGTTTCGCTATTTCGCCGGGCATCGTTCCATCACCCCTCTCCGGCTCGCTACGCTCGCCAGAGAGGGGTCGGTCGATACTATGCCAGCACGCTCTATGTGCTGAACATTTCTGAGTGGCAGAAAAGAGGCCCCTCAGTCGTCGTTGGCTGCATTCAGCTCCGACGGCGGAATGCCTTGCTCCGCAGTGCGCTCGGCCAATGATCTCGCCAAGATCAGTCGGCGCGATTTGAGCAGCGGTCCAGTGGAGGCGCGCAGCGGCGCCAGGCGAGGATTGCCGTTGTGGGCGTCGACTGCTGCCTGATCGGCGTAGAGTTCGTTGACCATCACCTTGTTGGGCAGCGGCTGGCCGTCTTCGCCGAGCGGTTTGATGACGTCGAAACGCAGGCAGCCCGGCTCCTCGTTCAAAGTGCGCATCGCATGGTCCGAGATGATGCGGACGAATTCCGGCTCGGCGCCTTCAAGCGTCTCGAACTCGACGATGATGGTCATTTCAGGCACAGGCTCACTCCTTGGACCTCGAATCCCGCCGCGCTCTCATTGGGCCGAAAACGATAAGCGCGTCAAATGGCAGAGATGCCGCCGTCGACGGCCAGCGAATGGCCGGTCATGAAGGAATTCTTCGGGTCGGCGGCGAACAGGATCGCCTCGACGACCTCGTCGACTTCGGCCAGCCGTTTCATCGGCACGCCGCGTGTAAGCTCCGCGTAGGCGACATCCTCGGGCGCCTGCATAAGCTTCAGGAACGACTCGGCCATCGCGGTGCGCGCATAGGATGGGCAGACGGCGTTCACGCGAATGCCCTTGCTGGCATATTCGACGGCAGCCGTCTTGGTCAGCCCCAGCACCCCATGCTTGGCGGCGGCATACATCGCCATTTTCGGCGCGCCCTGCATGCCGGCTGCCGAGCCGATGTTGACGATCGCCGCGCGGCGCTTCGTTTCGCGGAACTGCCGCTCCATCGCCGGAAGCTGATGTTTCATCGCGTAGAAGACGCCCATCAGGTCGACGTCAATTACACGCCGCGCCTCGTCTGAGGGCAGATTGGCCAGCCGCACGAAGCTGTGCACGATGCCGGCATTGTTGAGCGCGACATCCAGCCTGCCAAAGCGTTTGAGGGCCAGCCGAACGAGATCCTCCGACAGCGCCTCATCCGCGATGTCGCCGGCAAGCGTCGCACTCTCGCCGTCGATGCCGGCGGCAAAGGCGGTCAGGCGCTCGGCGTCGATGTCCGACAGCACCAGCCGTGCGCCTTCCTCGGCAAACCGTTCGGCTGCGCGGCGGCCGAAACCGCCCGTCGCGCCGGTCACCAGCACGGTCATTCCGTCAAATCGTTTCATGCAACCTCGATGGTCTTGCCGGCCAGATGCGCCAGCAGGCGCACGGCCTCGCGGTAGGTCTTTGCTTTTTCCGGATTGGACGCGTTGCCGTCGAGCGCGCGCTTGTAGACGCCTTGGCAGATCGCGGCGAGCCGGAAGAAGGAAAAGGCGAGATAAAAATTCCAGTTGCCAATGCTGTCGATGCCGCGCCGGCGGCAATAGGCTGCGACATAAGCCTCTTCGCTGGGCAGTCCGAGCGCGGCGCGATCGATGCCGCCAAGCCCGCGAAAACCGGACTGATGCGGCAGCCGCCACTGCATGCACTGGTAGGCGATGTCGGCATAGGGGTGGCCGAGCGTCGAAAGCTCCCAGTCAAGCACCGCGACGACCTCAGGCCGGTCCGGCGCGAAGATCATATTGTCGAGCCGATAGTCGCCATGGACGAGTGTGACCACGCCATCGTCCGCCGGCAGGTGCTTTTCCAGCCAGGCGATCAGCCGGTCCATGTCCGCGACGGCTTCGGTTTCCGAGGCGCGGTACTGGCTGGTCCAGCGTGCGAGCTGGCGTTCGAAATAGCTGCCCGGCTTGCCGAAATCGGCCAGGCCCACGGCCTCGATATCGACAGAGTGAAGGGCCGCCAGCGTCGCGTTCATCGCGTCGTAGATCGCCGCGCGCTCATCGTTCGACGCGGCTTCCGGCAGCGCCGGGTCCCAGAAGATTCGGCCCTCGACATAGGCCATCACATAGAACATGCGGCCGATCGGCGAGGCTTCGTCCGACAGGTGCAGCATGGCCGGCACGGGCACATCTGAGCCGTTCAGCGCATTCATTACGCGATATTCGCGGTCGACCTGGTGCGCCGATTTCAGCAACTGGCCGGGCGGCTTGGCGCGCAGTACATAGCGCCCGCTTTCGGCGGTGACGAGATAGGTCGGGTTGGACTGGCCGGAGCCGAATTTCGTGAGTCTCGATGAATCCCTTAAAGCCTGCAACCTCGCGTTGCAGGTAAGGCGCTAGAAGTGCTTCATCCAGAACGTTCGGATCGGCCATCAAGCGCCTTCCCTCGGCGGCACAAAACTTAGCGTCAGCCAGCGCGCGGTGAGCGCCGGCTTCGGCGCGTCTTCGATCTCGACGGTGATGTCATGCGCCGTCTCGATCCAGCCCGACGGCCGCGCCTTTATCGCGGCCAGCACGAATTTGGTGCGGATGCGCGAGCCGGTCTTGACCGGCGCCAGGAAGCGCAAGGTGTCGAAGCCGTTGTTGACGCCCATCGTCGTGCCTTCGATCGGCGGCACTGTCTCGAAGGTCATTGCCGAGAGCAGCGACAGCGTCAGGAAGCCATGCGCGATCGTGCCGCCGAACGGCGCTTCCTTTGCCGCACGTTCAGGGTCGCAATGGATGAACTGATGATCGTCCGTCGCGTCGGCGAACTGGTCGATCATTGCTTGAGTCACCGTTCGCCAGGGCGACACCAGTTCGTGGCCGATCTGCGGCCTTGACGGCGTCGATGGAGATCGGATCAAGACGCTTGTTGGTCATGCAAATTCACTCGAACAGGACGACGCCATGCTGCACGTGCTGGCCGCCATCCAGCGGCAGGATCGCGCCGGTGACGTTGCTGCCGGCGCGGCTGCACAGATAGATCGTTGCACCCGCAATGTCATCCGGCGCGCCGATGCGGCCGAGCGGCACCTTTTGGCCGACCGCTGCCGCCTTCTCGTCGGTGCCGACGGCAAAGTCCATCATGCGGCTCTGGAAGGGGCCGGGCGCAAAAGCGTTGACGGTGATGTGGCGCGGCGCCAACTCCAGCGCCAGCGTCCGCGTGAGGTGATGCACCGCGGCCTTCGAAGCCGTGTACGAATAATTACCCTGGCCGATCGGCTGCGTGCCCATCACCGAGCCTAGGTTGATCACCCGAGCGGGATCGGCTGGCGTCGCTGCCTTCTTCAGAAGCGGCAAGAGTTCACGCGTCAGGTGGAAGACTGCGGTGACGTTGACGTCGAGCACCTTGCTCCAGGCCTTGTAGGGGAAGCTCTTCATCGGCTCGCCCCAGGCTGCGCCGGCATTGTTCACCAGGATGTGCAGCGTGTCGGTCCGCGCCTTCACCGTCCTCGACCAAGCGCAGCGATGCCCGCTTCGCTGGACGACGTCGCCGGCAAACCCTTCCGCCTTGCCTGCGCCAAGCGCGTTGAGTTCGGCGGCGACGCGCTCACAGTCGGCGCCCTTGCGCGAGGAGATGAGAACGGTGGCGCCCGCCTTGACGAGCCCCGTCGCGATCATGCGGCCGATGCCGGTCGCCCCGCCGGTCACCAGCGCGGTCTTGCCGGAGACGGAAAACAGGTCGTCCAGATAGCTCATGTCGCCTCCGCATTTCCTGGAGCAGCCGCTGCTTAAACCGCCAATCCTCATTGACAACATACTCGGTAGTATGTTTCCTCCGGAGTTGCAAGTGTCTAGCGGAGAAACTCCGCTTCATGCAGCCGCTGCGTGGCCGAAACTGCTCAGGACAATTCACGCGCCGAGATCCTCGAGGCGGCGGCGATTTGCTTCATGGAGCGCGGCTACACGGAAACGTCGATCGACGACGTGGCGCGGCGGCTCGGCGCCACCAAGGGCCGCATCTACCACCACTTCGCCTCCAAGGCCGACCTGTTCGCCGCGATCTTCCGCGCCGGCATGGATCTGGACTATGCGGCGATCGGGCCGTCTCGCCGCGCGCCAGGGACTGCCGTCGAGCGACTGCGCGCTTATGGCGGCGGCGCATTGCAAGCAGATGATCCTGTCGCGGCCATTTCAACGCGTCGTCTGGCAAGGGGTACAGCTTCTCCTGCGCGGGGCGACGACACCGGAACTGCGCGCCGAACTCGAACGGCTGAACGATTATCGCAACGCCTATGAGCGCATTTTTCGCGAGGTGGTCGCCGGTGCGCAGGCCGATGGCGATCTGGCCTGTCGAAAATCTCAGCCTCTCCGTCGCCCTGATGTTCGTGACGCTGAACTCGCCGATCTTCTGGTACACGCCGCGGCCCGGCGAGACCGAAGCCGATATCGACAAACTTGTCTCGCAGATCGTGACCTTCGCCATGCGTGGCCTGGGCGCGAAAGAGGAAGTTTTGCCAATGACCGACATGAATCTCGGCATCACCGAGCGGCTGAAACCGCTGCACGAAAAGGTTGCGCGCATGGTGCGCGACGAGATCGAGCCGCTCGACGCGGAATTTCTTGGCGAGGTCGGCCGCGCCGGCGACCGCTGGGCCTTCACGCCGCGCCAGACGCGAGATATTGGACAGCCTCAAGGCCAAGGCGCGCGAACGCGGCCTGTGGAATTTCTGGCTCACCGGCTCCAAGTCCGGCTACGGCCTGACGACGGTCGAATATGCCTATCTGGCCGAAGAGATGGGCAAGGCGCATCTCGGCGCCGAAACGTTCAACTGCTCGGCGCCCGATACCGGCAACATGGAAGTGCTGGAGCGTTATGGCTCGCCCGAGCAGAAGAAACAGTGGCTGGAGCCGCTGCTCGACGGAAAAATCCGCTCGGCCTATCTGATGACCGAGCCGGATGTCGCTTCCTCGGACGCCACCAACATCTCGCTGCGCTGCGAGCGCGACGGCGACGACTATGTACTGAACGGCGAAAAATGGTGGGCGTCGGGCGCTGGCGATCCGCGCTGCGCCATCTACATCGTGATGGTGAAGACCGGCGGCGAGGACAAGCACCGCCAGCATTCGATGATCCTGGTGCCGTCCGATACGAAGGGCGTGACCAAGATCCGGCCGATGCAGGTCTATGGCGACGACGACGCGCCGCACGGCCATTTCCACATCGGTTTCGAGAATGTCCGCGTGCCGGCGTCTAACATGATCTTGGGCGAGGGCAGGGGCTTTGAGATCGCGCAGGGGCGGCTGGGGCCAGGGCGCATCCATCACTGCATGCGCGCCATCGGCCAGGCGGAAAAGGCGCTGGAGATGATGTGCCGCCGCTCGATCCGCCGCGAAGCTTTCGGCCAGCCACTGGCGAAGCTCGGGCGCGAATTTCGACATCATCGCGGAATGCCGCATGGAGATCGAGCAGGCGCGGCTGCTCTGTCTCAAGGCGGCCTGGATGATGGATCAGGGCGATGCGCGCGCGGCCGCGCCCTGGATCAGCCAGATCAAGGTCGTCGCACCGCGCGTCGCGCTGAAGGTGACAGACGAGGCGGTGCAGATGTTCGGCGCGCAGGGCATTTCGCAGGACACGCCGCTGGCAAGGCAGTGGACGCATTTGCGGACGTTGCGGTTGGCAGATGGGCCGGATGCCGTGCACCGGCGGCAAGTCGCGCGCGACGAGTTGCGGAAATACACGCAGGAGCGGGTGTGATTGTGACGCCCCCTCCACCGCCTTCGGCGGTCCCCCTCCCCCGTGAACGGGGGAGGATCAGCGTCAGCGGCCGGCCGCACGCCTAGGATCCTCCCCTGCGAAGCGGGGGAGGGGGACCGCCGAAGGCGGTGGAGGGGGCTGGTAAGAGGATCGACCATGAAAGCCATCATTGCCCGCGATTTCGCGCCGCTCGACAAACTCGATTATGCCGACTGGCCAGACCCGGAAGCCACCGGCGCCAACGTCGTCATCGACGCGGAGGCGATCGGCGTGAACTATCCCGACGGCCTGCTCGTGCAGGGCCTCTATCAGGTCAAGCCGCCGACGCCTTTCATTCCCGGCATGGAAGTGGTCGGTACGGATCAGCGCCGTTGGCCCCAACGTGAAATCGCGCAAAGTCGGCGACCGTGTCGCGGCGATCCTCACCGCCGGCGCCTATGCGGAAAAGGTCGTCGCGCCCGAAGCAACCGTCATGCCGCTGCCGGCGGAGATGGATGCGGGGGATGCCTGCGCGCTGCTGTGCGGTTACGGCACCTCGCACTATGCGCTGAAGCAGCGTGGCGAGTTGAAGCCGGGCGAAACACTGTGCGTGCTCGGTGCTGCCGGCGCGACCGGGCTCGCCGCCGTGCAGATCGGCAAGGCGATGGGCGCAAAAGTGATCGGCGTCGCCTCGTCGCCTGAGAAGCGGGAGATCGCAACAAAGGCCGGCGCGGATATCGTGATCGGCTACGACAATCTCAAAGACCGGCTGAAGGAACTGACCGGCGGCAATGGCGTCGACGTCGCCTTCGATCCGGTCGGCGGCGAGACGTTCGACGCGCTGGCGCGCTCGATGGCCTGGAAGGGCCGGCTGCTGGTCATCGGCTTCACCTCCGGCACAATTCCGAAGCTTCCGGTCAATCTGGCGCTGGTGAAGGGATTTTCGGTCGTTGGCGTCTACTGGGGCGCGTTCATCGACAAGGAGCCGGCGGTCTATGCCGACAATGTGCGCGAGCTGTTCGGCTGGTATCAGGCCGGCAAGGTCAAGCCGGTGATCGAAGGCACATATCCGCTTGCTGACGCTGCGAAAGTTTTGCGCCGCTTGCTCGATCGCGGCGCGGCGGGCAAGCTGATCCTGAAGCCATAGGGAGGGAACTATGACAATGGCGACCGACATGAATGCGTTGCTGCTTCTGGGCGACGGCTATGAGCGCAAACCGACGCCGAGCGAGCTCGAGGCGATGGAGCCCTATGTCGTGCCCGGCCGCATCGGCGTGCCGACGCCGGTCAACCGGCAGGTGCTGATCAAGGTCTCACTCGCGGCGATCAATCCGTCCGATGTGATGTTCGTCAAAGGTCAGTACGGCCAGCCGCGCGTCAAGGGCCAGCCGGCCGGGTTCGAGGGTGTCGGCACGGTGGTCGGCACAGGCGAAGATCCGATGGCCAAATGGTTCATGGGCAAGCGCATCGCCTTCGCGACCGGCCTTTCAAACTGGGGCGCATGGGCCGAATACGCCATCGCCGAGGCCGGCGCCTGCATTCCGCTGATCGACGGAGATCCGCGACGAGGATGCGGCGGCGATGATCGTCAATCCGCTGACGGCGATCGCCATGTTCGGCATCGTCAAGGAGGAGGCGCACAAGGCTTTCGTGATGACTGCCGGCGCAAGCCAGCTGTCCAAGTTGATCATCGGACTGGCCAAGGAAGAGGGCTACCATCCGATCGTTACGGTACGACGCGACGACCAGATCGCGCCGCTGATTGCGGCAGGCGCGGCGCATGTGCTCAATTACACGGCGACCGATTTCAACGACCGATTGAAGGAGGTCATGAAGGCCGAGATGCCGCGCGTCTTTCTCGATGCGCAGACCGGGCCGGTCGCCGCCAAGATATTCTTTGCGATGCCGGCGCGCTCGCGTTGGATCGTTTACGGCCGGCTCGACATGGAAACGACGCCGATCCCGGAGCCCGGGCAATTGATCTTCCAGCACAAGAAGATCGAGGGTTTTTGGCTGGTCGAGTGGATGCGGGAATCGAAGGAGCGCCGCGCGGCGGCGGTGCTTGATGCACAGAAACGATTTGCCGACGGGCGGTGGCAGACGGACGTCACCGCGGTGATCCCGCTGTCCGAGGCGATGGCGCGCGTGCCGGCCGAATTGGCCAAGCCGAACGGAAAGGTTTTCTTGAAGCCATAAGGCTCTTCCGTCTATCGTCGTCCTCCAGCGCCAGCGCTCGAGGAGGAGACATGGTCGTTCTGCATACGGCGATCGCCATCATTCTGGTGATCGGGCTGATCATCCGATTCCGTGTCGATCCGGTGATCTCGCTCATTCTGGGTTCGCTCTATCTCGGCCTGGCGAGCGGCGTCGGCGGCGTCGAGACGCTCGCGGCCATCACCAGCGGGTTCGGCGAGATCATGGCCAAGGTCGGCCTGCTGATCGGTTTCGGCGTGGTCATCGGATCGCTGCTGCATGCCACCGGCGCGTTCAAGCGCATGGTCTCGGCGCTTGTCGCGGCGGTCGGCCCGAAGCGCTTGCCCTATGCGATGGCCGGCGCGATGTCGACGATCTTCCCCTCCATCTATGTCGACGTGCAGGTGGTGCTCGCCGCACCCGTGGCGCGCTCCGCCGCGCCGCATGTCGGCAAGAACGGTCTGGCGCTGCTGGCGGGCGCGATCGGCACCGGCATCTTTTCCGGCTATGTTTTCGTGGTGCCGGGCCTGGCCGTGATCCTGATCGCCGGGCAGGTGAATGTCAGCCTCGGCGCGTGGCTGATCGGCGGCCTGCTCATCGGCCTGACCACGGCGCTGCTCACCGTCTTCCTGTTCCAGATGTTGCTGCGTACCAACTACTGGAAGCCCGAGACCGACGAAGAGCCGGACGAGGCCATGCTGGAGATGGAAGCTCACGACAAGGAAAAGGGACACGAGGGACCCGGCTTGCTTCTCTCCGCCGCGCCGATCGTCGTTCCGCTGGTGATGATCGCCTTCGGGGCGTTCTCGAAGCTGGCCGGCGTCTCCAACAGCATCATCGACTTTATCGGCAACGCCAATCTGGCGCTGTTTGCCGGCCTGCTGATCGCCTATCTTCTGGCGCGCCGTCTGGTCGGCGAAGACCGCACCGCGGATGCGCTCTCCGAGGGTTTTCGCACCAGCGGCGAGATCCTGCTGATCACCGGCGTCGGCGGCTCGCTGGGGGCGGTGATCGAGGCATCGGGCATGGGTGCCGAACTCGGCAAGCTGTTCGCGGCGGATGCCGGCGCGCCTATTCTGCTCAGCATTCTGCTCGCCTGGTTTATCGCCGCCGTGCTGCATCTGGCTATCGGTTCCGTCTCCGTTGCCGCACTGACGGCTGCCGGCATCATCGGGCCGATCGTTCCCCAACTGTCGGTCTCGCCGGTGGTGATGGGTTTTGCGATCGCCTCGGGCGCGCTCTTCGCGGTTCAGGTCAACAGCAACTTCTTCTGGATGTTCAAAGGACTGCTCGGCCTGTCGACGAAAGGCGCGCTGAAAACACTGACGATGGTCACCTGCATTGCCTCGGTCGTGTCGTTGCCGATGGTGATTTTGATGAGTTGGGTGACGTGAGGCGTCGAAGGACTCTTGAAGCCCTAAGCGGCGTCGCGGACCGATACGATGACAGCTTTTCCCAAGGCGCTCAGCGCTGCCTTCATGAGAGGCAGGCCGGTCGCATGATCGGGATCCAGAATCCTGCGTGCTTCATTCTCCGACCGGCCGATGCGCCGCGCCAACTCGCTCTTCGAAATGCCGCTTAGCCGGAATGCCTCGACCAATGCCAATTTCAAAGCTTCTTCAGGTGAAACGAAGACCGAACGCAGGTCTTGATGCCGGCGCGGCTTAGGAAGTGGGCGGCCCTGTGCCGCGATCCCGCGTAGAGCAAGACCGAGCGCTTCTACGGCGTTGGCATAGGCACTGGCTTCATCATCGCCGGCAGTAATTGCCTCTGGTACGTCTGGGAATGTGACCAACAGCCCACCATCGGGGTCGGCCTCGAACTTGGCTTGATAAACGTAATCCATCACCGTTCCTCGATGCCCAGTTGCTTCTTGATCGTTCGCATCATGAGAGGCGTCAGTTCGCCCGACTGAACTGTGCTGATTTGACTCCCGAATGTGACGCGATAATGCGATCCCTTACCCTTGCCAGTGAAAACTTCGAATGACTTGCCTTGTTTACGAGCAAGGTCTCGGAGTTCCCGGATAAATGCGTCGCGTTTCATAAATCGCCTTGGCCTGGATGATATCTCGCACATTCATGTGCGAGGCGCAACCGGGCGACCGACCAACTAGGACGCTACTCCGCCGGCTCCATATTCGTATACGCGGCTTCTTCCAGCTCGCGCTTCAGCCGTGCCTCTTCCTCGACCTTCGGCGTGATGAAGCGGCCGAGCAGCAGATAGGCCACCGGCGTCAGGAACAGCGTCGATACGGCCGCCAGGCCAAGGCCGCCGACGATCACCCAGCCCAGCGCAATGCGCGCTTCCGCGCCGGCGCCGGAGGCCAGCACCAGCGGCACGCCGCCAAGCACGGTGCAGATCATCGTCATCACGACCGGCCGCAGGCGGATCGTCGCTGCCTCTTCGATCGCTTGCCGCAGCGCATAGCCGCGGTCGCGCAACTGGTTGGCGAATTCGACGATCAGGATGCCGTTCTTCGCCATCACGCCGACCAGCAGCACGAGGCCGATCTGGCTGTAGGCGTTCAGGCTGGTGCCGGTGAGGATCAGCGCGAACAGCGCGCAGGCGAGACCCAACGGCACCGTCGCCATGATGATGACCGCCGAGACGAAACTCTCGAACTGCGCCGCCAGCACCAGCAGGATGATCACCAGCGCAAAGCCGAAGATCGTCAGCATGGCGCTGTTGGTTTCGCCAAGTGTGGCGGCTTCCGCCAGCGGGATGATGCGCACGCCCGGTGGCAGCAGCGGCCGGGCGATTTCCTGCGCCTCAACGAAGCGCGTCGCCAAGCGCGAAGTCGTCGCGCAAGCCGGTGGTGATGGCGACCGAAGGCTGCTGTTGCTCGCGCGTCAGCGACGGCGGCACGGCGCGCTCGACCAGCGTTGCGATGGTCGACATCGGCACGAAACGGCCATCGCCGGTTTTCAGGAAAACGTTCTCAAGATCGGTCGGATCGTTGATCGGGTTGGTCGTGGAAACCAGCTTCACGCCAAAGCTGCGGTCGCCGATGTAGACGTCGCCGATGTTGTTGCCGTCGAGCATCGCCTGCAGCGTGTTGGCCAGTCCGTTGATATCGATGCCGAGGTCGGATGCGCGGGCGCGGTCGAGCTGGACGGCGAGCTGCGGCTGCGTCGGGTCGACGGAGAGGCGCGATTGCTGGAAGCGCGGGTCCTGCTGCATCGCGTCGATGATCTTCAGCGCCGTCGTGCTCAGTTCCTGCCGGTCGTTGCCGATCAGCGCGAATTGCAAGCCGTTGCCGGCGCCGCGAATGCCGAGGCTGTTGGGCTGCAGCGGGAAAACGCGCACCGACGGCACCTGGCGCGCGAGCTGGGTGATCTCGGACGTGATCTGCTGCTGCGTGCGGGTGCGCTGGTCCCACGGCGCCAGCGTCATCACCATGAAGCCGTTGTTGGTGGCGCCGTTCTGGCCGGCATTCTCGAAGGTGCTCAGGATCTCGCCGGAATCGCGCAGCGGCTGGATCAGTTCCTCGATCTTGCGCATCTGCGTGGTGGTATAGTCGAGGCTGACGCCTTGCGGCGCGTTGATGCGCAAAAGCACGGCCGAACGGTCTTCCTGCGGCGTCAGTTCCTGGCGGATGGTCGTGAACAGCGAAAAGGCGACGCCGGCAAACAGCACCGCGACAAGCAGGACGATGAATGGCGCGTTGAGGCAGGCGCGCAGGCAGCGGGCATAAAGCCGCGCCAGGCCGCCGCCGATGCGCGCACCGATGCCGCCTGGGCCGTCATGATGCAGCGATTTGTCCGACAGCATGCGGGATGCCAGCATCGGGCACAGCGTCAAGGCGACCACGCAGGACAGCGTCACCGAGATCGCCAGCACGAAGCCGAATTCGCGGAACAGCCCGCCGGTCTGGCCGGGCAGGAAGGAGATCGGCACGAAGACCGCAACCAGCGTCGCGGTCGTGGCGATGACCGCGAAGAACACTTCGTCGGTGCCGAGCACAGCCGCGGCGCGCGGGCCGATGCCTTCATTGCGGCGGCGCACGATGTTTTCCAGCACCACGATCGCATCGTCGACGACGAGGCCGGTCGCCAGCACGAGCGCCAGCAGGGTCAGGATATTGACCGAGAAACCCGCCAGATAGATCGCCGCGATCGTGCCGATCATGGCGACCGGCATCGACAGGGCGGGGATCAGCGTCGCGCGCCAATCGAGCAGGAACAGGAAGATGACGATCAGGACGATCGAGACGGACAGCGCCAGCGCGATTTCCACCTCGTGAACCGCGCCGCGCACGAACACGGCGTCGTCGCTGGTCACCTTGATCGACATGCCCTGCGGCAGCGTCTTCTGGATGTTTTCGACCGCAGCTTCGATGCCGTCGGAGATGTCGAGCGTGTTGGATTCGGCGGCGCGGATGATGCCGAGACCAATGCCCGTCTTGCCATCGGAACGCAGCGAGGTCAGGCCGATATCCGGCCCCAGCGTCACCGAGGCGACATCGCGCACATAGGTGTTGCCGCCGATGATGATGGCCTCGAACTGTTCGGGTGTGGTCACGTCGGCCGTGGTGCGCACGATCAGCGACTGGTTGGTCGTCATGATCGAGCCGGAGGGCGAATCGAAGGCGACGGAAGCCAGCGCGGTGCGCAGGTCGGCGACGGTAAAGCCGAGGCTCGCCAGCTTTGCCTGGTCGACATCGATGCGGAAAATCTTCTCCCGGTCGCCATAGACCTGCACGTCGGCGACGCCGGAGACCGCCGCCAGCTCGTCTACGATCTGGTCCTCGACGATCAGCGTCATGTCTTCGACGGTCATGGTGTCTGAGGTGACGGCGAGCCGCATCACGGCATCGGAATTGGCGTCGGCCTTGACGATGCGCGGCGGGTCCGCCTCTTCGGGAAGCTGGTTCGACACGCGGCCAACCGCATCGCGCACATCCGAGGCCGCGACATTCAGGTCGACGCCGTCGTTGAATTCGATGGTGACCCGGCTGTTGCCGAACGACGAGGATGACGAGATCGATTTGACGCCCGAAACACGCGCCACCGCGCCTTCGATCACGCCAGTCAATTCGCGGTCGATCGTTTCGCCGGCTGCGCCCTCGAAAGTCGTCGTGACGGTGACGACCGCGCGGTCGACATCCGGCAATTCGCGCACCTCGACGCCGTAGAAGGCGGCAAGGCCGGCGACGGCGATCAGCGTATTCAGCACGAATGCCAGCACGGGCCGGCGGATGAAGAGTGCGGTGAAGCCGGTTTCGCTGCTTTTGGAAGAGTCCGTCATGCGGCCGGTCTCATTGCGAGCCGCCTGCGTTGGCCTGCTGCTGAGGGACGCCGGCGATCCGCACGTTGTCGCCCTCGCGCACGCTCTGCACGCCCTCGGTCACGACCAGCATGCCAGTCGGAATATCGGCGTCGACCAGCACGTTTTCGGTGTTGCGCTGGATGATACGGACTGGAACGCGCTTTGCCTTGCCATTGTCGACCGCCCAGATGAAGGCGCCGTCGGCGCCCCATTGAATGGCGAGCGGGCTCACGGCCGGATAGGTATCTCCGGGGAAAGCCATCTCCACTTTGAACGACATGCCGGCGCGCAAGGCATCGTTCGGGTTGGGGATCGAGGCCTGCACCCACATGGTGCGGCTTTTGTCGTCGATGCGGTTGTCGACGGCCGACACCGTGCCTTTCAGCGCTTGCTTGATGTTCGCAACCGGCGTCGCGGAGACGTCGTTGCCGACCTTGACCGCTTCGGCAAAACGCTCAGGCACCCAGAAGTCGACCAGAATGCTCGAGCGATCGTCGATCATGGCGATCGTGGTTTGGGCGTTGACGTAGTTGCCGACCTCGACCGGCACGATGCCGATGATGCCGTCGATCGGAGCGACGATTGACCGGCGTTGCAAAGCAAGTTCGGCGTCGCGCAATTCCAGCTTTGCATTGCTCAGCGCCACCTCGGCGTCGGCCAAAGCGACCGCGCTGGTGGTGTTGCTGGCGCGCAGCGATTTGGAGCGGTCATATTTCGATTGCGTGTCCTGCACGCGCCACCTTGGCGCGGTCGACCGCGATTTCCTCGGTATCGGAATCGAGGCGGGCGATCTCCTGGCCGGCGGTAACATGGCTGCCGGATGCGGCGGTGATCGCGATCAGCCTGCCGGTCGCGTAGGGATTGACCGTCACCGATGCCTTGGCGCGGCCGGTGCCGATGGCCTGCAAACGGTCATTGATCGTTGCAGTGGTGGCCGGGAGCACGACCACGAGGGTCTGGTCATCGCCGCCGCGGCGCCCGCCTTCGCGGCGATTCTCACCGGCTGCCTGCTTCTGCGGCTGTTGGGTCGAGGCTTGCGCCCAATCGATACCCCAACGGGCAAGGATCTGTGGCGCGCCAGGAAAGAAGAAGGCCCATCCCACGGCTGCCGCCGCGAGAATCACCAAGGCCAGAATGAGCTGCTTCCAGGCCGCCATCGAAACTCCGGTTTGTCCAGGACAAGGCCGCCTTGCTGGCCACACACAATGCCAGCAGCGAAAGCTAAACCCGCCTCAGCGTCCCTACCGCGACTTTATGACAATTGTGGAGCGCCCGCACACGTTAAATATGCGTAATCTTGGGGCATTTGGCGATCACAAGGAGTTCATCGCAACTCTTCGATTTCGGCCATCCGCTTCGAGCCGTCGCGGT